>JAGWMG010000002.1 GCA_028871795.1 Alphaproteobacteria bacterium
GCCTGGATTCCCAACACGTCTGCCGCCGAACGGGCCGTCACCTCCAGCACAAAACATTCCAGCAGCCGCAACTGCTGTTTCGTGCCCAATTTGCAGCGCTTAATCCCCATTCAACCACCGTAGATAATCTCCTTATCTACGTCAGCCCCCTTATTTTTATCCAGCTTGGTCGGCACCGCTGCGTGCATAATCAATTGGTTAGAAAATGGCGCTCCCAACCGGAATCGAACCGGTGTTTCAGCCTTGAGAGGGCCGCGTCCTGACCGCTAGACGATGGGAGCCGGCGGCGGGATGGGCTTATAGCGGGCGCGGACCGCTCACATCAAGCTGCTCCAGAACCAGCGGGCGGAAGTCGGCGTCGATGAAGGCCGAGAATTCCGGCGCAGCGTCCCTGCTGGCCAGCGCCGCGATCAGCCAGACGAAACCTTCCGAGCCGTCGCGGGCGCGGTCGTGATCGGAGAGCACCGGCCGGCCGCGCGGATGGGAATGATAGCAGCCGACGATCTCGTGCCCGGCGGCGCGAGCCTCGCGCATCAGGCGCAGATGGGCGGCGGGGTCGATCTCGAAGCCGGAGGGGTCGTCGCTGAAATTTGCCGTGGGACGCAGCGCCAGCGCGCGCACGCCGTCGACTTCGCGCACGCCTTCGATCAGGCCGCAGCATTCGCGCGGAAACACGCTACGCGCCTCGGCCGCCAATTGGGCGCGAAGGTCGGGCGGAAGGAGGAGTCTTGCGAACATTGCGGAAGCACGCCTACTTCGGCGACTGCGCAGAGATGATGCTGACGATGCGTCCGTCGTTGATGTCGATGATGTCGATTTCGTCCTTCTCCGGCGAGCGCAGGTGCAGGATGAGCCGGCCCGGCTGGGTGTCGGCACTCAGGATCGTATAGCCCGGCGCCAGCGTCATGTGGACCGGAATCTTCGGCGTAGCGGCCGCGGACGGCGGCGAACCGCCCCAGCCCTTGGTCAGCCCGACGATCAGCACGCCGACGCCGATGACAATCAGCACGCCGAAGAATATGACGGCAGCCAGCGCCAGGCGGTAGCCTAGCGCGGCTTTGGGATTGGATCCGGCGGTGTCAGACACAAAATCCTCCGTAGGCGGAAAAAAGCGGAAAACCGTTGCGGCCGAGGATCAGTCGGGCCAAAGGCTGGACCGGTTCCTGGCGGACGCGCACGCCGACCTGAGCCGCTCGCGCCTGCGCCAGTTGATCGATGCCGGCGCCGTGAGGCGCGGCGGCGAGACGATAAGAGACGCCAATCACAGGGTCAAACGCGGCGAAACCTATGTGCTCGAAGTGCCGCAGGCCGTCCCCGCCGTCCCCCTCGGCCAGGCCATTCCACTGGCGGTGGTCTACGAGGACAAAGACTTGATCGTCATCGACAAACCGGCGGGGCTGGTGGTGCATCCGGCGGCGGGCAATCCCGACGGCACGCTGGTCAACGCCCTGATCGCCCATTGCGGCGATTCGCTGTCGGGCGTCGGCGGCGTGGCGCGGCCGGGCATCGTCCACCGCCTCGACAAGGACACCAGCGGGCTCCTGGTCGCGGCCAAGAACGAGCGCGCCATGACCAGCCTCGGCAAACAGTTCGCCAATCACACCATCGAGCGCGCCTATCATGCGGTGGTGTGGGGAAGTCCGCGGCTCGGCGACGGCGTCATCGACACGCAGATCGGGCGCAATCCCTACGACCGCAAACGCATGGGCGTCCTGCGCGCCGGCGGCAAGCAAGCCCGTACCCGCTATCGGGTCGTCGAACGTTTCGGCGAGCGTCCCCTCGCCTCGCTGGTGGAATGCCGTCTGGAGACCGGACGCACGCACCAGATCCGCGTGCATCTCACGCATATCGGCCATCCGCTGATCGGCGACGCCTCCTATGGACGGACCCGGCAGACCCCGCGGGCGAAGTCCCCTGCCGAAGCGGAAGCCTATGACGCCGTCGCCAACTTTCCGCGCCAGGCGCTGCATGCCGTTTTGTTGGGCTTCCAGCACCCCAGCCTGCACAAGACCCTGCGTTTCGAGTCGAAATGGCCCGAGGACATATCCCGCCTGATCGCCGCTTTGCGCGGCTTGAACAATCCTTAATCGCGCCTACATCTTGAGGCACGTTTGCCGTGGTATCGCGTTTACCTTATCCGGCCTCGCATGGGGCGTAGTAGAGTATGTGTGTCCGGCGCGCTTGGGCGCCGGACGATCGCGCGGTCCTTTGGGGGATTGCGTCCAAAAAGGGGTTGAAGATGAGCAGCCGCGGACTCCCGGCTCTCCACGGCGAAGGCGGCTTGTCGCGCTACCTTTCCGAAATCCGGAAGTTTCCGCTTCTGGCGCCGGAAGAGGAATACATGCTCGCCAAGCGCTGGAAGGAGCACGAAGACCCCGAAGCCGCGCGCAAGCTCGTCACCTCGCATCTGCGCCTGGTGGCCAAGATCGCCATGGGCTATCGCGGCTACGGCCTGCCGGTGTCCGAGATCGTCGCCGAAGGCAATGTCGGGCTGATGCAGGCGGTCAAGCGTTTCGATCCCGAACGCGGGTTCCGCCTGGCGACTTACGCCATGTGGTGGATCCGCGCCTCTATCCAGGAATTCATCCTGCGTTCCTGGAGCCTGGTGAAGATCGGCACCACCTCGGACCAGAAGAAGCTGTTTTTCAACCTGCGCAAGGCCAAGAACAAGATCAGCGCCATCGAGGAGGGCGATCTGACGCCAGAGCATCTGGCCACGCTCGCCGATCAGCTCGGCGTCTCGCAGAACGAAGTCGTCAACATGAACCGGCGGCTATCGGCGCCGGATTCCTCGCTCAACGCGCCGCTGCGCGGGGACGGAGAATCGGAATGGCAGGACTGGCTCCCCGACGACGCCATCGATCAGGAAACCCGCCTGGCGGAGACCCAGGAGGTCGACGAGCGGCGCGAACTGCTGAACGCCGCCTTGGGCGAACTGCCCGAGCGCGAGCGCGAGATCATCCGCGCCCGCAGATTGCAGGACGACCCGCAGACGCTGGAAGAGCTGTCGCACAAGTTCGGGATTTCGCGCGAGCGCGTGCGCCAGATCGAGGTGCGCGCCTTCGACCGTCTGCAACGCAGCATGAGGCACGCCTTGCGCGAGAAGCGCAGCGCCATCGTGGACGCCAGCACGGCGGGGCAAATGTAAGGGATTCCGTACTTGCAGGCGGTTGGGTTTGCGGCCCCGCGGATTGTCGTGTTTACTTACCTATCCGCAATAAACGCGGAGCCTTGGCGCAGGTTTTGTCTTCCGGGAGAGATGCGAAATGCACAGGATGCTGCTGATAGGGGCCGCGCTTGCGGCCGTCGCGGTGGTCGGTGTCGCGGGCTACGGCGTTTTCACCGCCGTTCGATCGGCCGACCGCCAACAGGGTTCCGCAATGATGAGCGGCGGCATGATGGGCGGCATGATGAGCCAAGGCATGATGGCGCAGCCGCAAAGCGCGCCGCCGGACGCCACGGGCGAGCAAATCTTCCGCGGCAATTGCCGCTTGTGCCACACGATTGGCGCGAACGAAGGCAACGGCCTCGGACCGAACCTTCACGGATTGTTCGGCCGGCGCTCCGGAAGCCTCAAAGGGTTCCCATACTCGCAGGCCATGCGCGATGCCGGCATCGTGTGGGGCGAAAAGACGCTCGACCAATACCTCGCCCAGCCGGCCGGGGTCGTGCCGGGCAACCGGATGCCATTCGCCGGAATCAAGGACGACGGGCAGCGGCACGCCCTGATCGCCTACCTCGAAGAGGCGACGAAGTAACGCGCCGGAGACCGCGAAGCGGACAGAATTAAGTGTTGTGTCTCCGTGATAATAGCCAATCCCTCAGGGCCACGGCGTTGTTGTGCTCCGTATCGCGGGCGGCATAGAGAAGCGTCACGGCCGTATCGGCGAGGTTCCCTTCGATCGCAGCGGCGAGAGACAACGCCGGTTCGCGCGCCAGTTCCTTGGCATAGGCGGCAGTAAATTCTTTCCACGCGCCGGGCTTGCCGTGGAACCGCCGCCGCAGATCGTTGCTCGGCGCGACGTCCTTCAGCCACAGGTCGATGTGCGCTTTCTCCTTGGCGATGCCACGCGGCCACAAGCGATCGACCAGGATGCGCAGCCCGTCGCTTTCGTCCGGCGCCTCATAGACGCGCTTGAGGCGCAACGCTCCGCGAACCCGTGCCACGATCAACCGCCGACCAAGCGTTCGCCGAAATCCGTCGCCACGTCGAGCCAGCCCGTCAAGTGCGAGAACGCGGCGGGCGCGAAGCCGGCGACGCTGAAACGGCTGTCGCGCAAGTTCGGCACCTCGCGCGAGCGCGTGCGCTCGATCAAGGTGCGTGTATTCGACCGACTGCAGAGAAGCATGACGAGGCGCTGCGCGAAAAACTGCGGTGTATAGCCATACTCGACATCCAGCGATTTGAAAACGTCAATGGCTCGAAACGATTGTTGAACATGCTAGTCATTATCGGAAATTCGACGTAATCTTTGTGAGAATTATGGGGGCGCCAGCCGCAAAGCGAATGCGGCGCGCTTGGGAGCATGAGAACTTCGCCGTTAATGCGGTGGGTCGGCGTGACGGCCGTGTTGGTGATAATGCCGCATCTGGCCACAGGGGCATCGCTGACGCAGAAGCAAATCGACACCATGACGCCCGAGCAAGCGGGTGCGACGCCGGTGCTCGATCTTATGGCCTACGTGGATCCGAACGCGGCGCCCGCCGACATCCGCACCGTTCTCGAACTGTGGCTGCGCACACTCGGCTATTATCAGGGTTGGCCCGACGGCGCCGATAGCCCTGCCTACCATCAGGCGGTGAAGGACTTTCAAACCGCGACCGGAGAATCCGCGACCGGTATCGTCACATTCAAAGAGGCCGGCGAACTCGACCGCCGCGCCGAGCGATTCGAACCTTCGGCGGGCTTGGGTCTGCGAGGCCGCGACATCTATGCCGACAAGAACGGGATATCCGCCTGGGGGACGTGGCTCGACCGCGGCAAGCCTCTGCCTGACGCGCTCAATTACACCCATATTGAATGCCGTCCGCGGAGCGGTTGCAGCGAGAACGGTTTCGCGGCCAACGTCTCCATCGACGGGTCGTATTATTACGTGACACCAGTCACGCGGACCTGGACGATCGCCGATTGGACGCCACAACGGGTCGTCGCCAACACCACAATGGGCCCCTGCATGGACATGACGCTGACCGTCGATGCCAAGGCGCAGACCGCGACGTTGGCAAAGCGCATTGCCGCACATCCTTTGCCGTCTTGCGGCAAGCCGTCGGAATATCTGCGCGATTACGACCTCACTGACGGCGAGCAAGTGAGCAAGGATGTCAAGGTCGACCGCGACAAGGCGCGCGAGGAATCCCTCAATCCCGCTTATCGTGCCGTGCTCGACCGCCTGCGTAAGGGTGGTGTGTGGTCGTTCATGCGGAGTTTCGCCGTCCTGACCGAACCGCCCTAATCGTCAGATTTGGCCTTGCCCGGCCCACAGCGCAAAATAAACGAATCGGAGGCACGCATGCTCATCGACTACGACCTCTTCGACATGGTGCAAAGCGGCATCATATACGGCTTTGCCGGCCTCGCGCTGTTGCTGCTCGTCGCCGCGTTCTGGAAGAAACGCTTTGTCTTCGCCGCCGGTGCAGCGGTGGCGTTTGTGCTTGCCGTCGTCGCAATTCCCGGACCCGATTCCTTCACCATGCCCGTATTCCTGGCCAAGGGTGGGCCGGCGAACATCGAATTTGGCCGCGCGATGCTGGTCGGCACCCACCCCTATCGCTTCGCCAACGGCCGGACTGTTACGCTGCAACGTCGACCGGAACCCACCGAACTTGTGCTTAACGATACCGCAAAGACGCTCACCATTTCGTCGGTAACCTTTTCCTTGGGCCCGATGATGGCACCCGAGCCACCGCCGCCGGTCAAGGTTGCGCCGTATCAGGCGTTCTATACCGATCTCTGGATTCAATATTACGGCAATGGCGACCACAAACCGCCCGACGTCGTGAAAGGCTACGGCACAGTCGACATCCGCTATTGGCTGGAGGCGGAATGACGCCGGACAATCGGAGAGTCACAAGACGTTACGCCTTCTGGCAATGGCATTGCATCTTGCCGCAGGCATTCTGACGGCGTCCCTTGTCGCCACGCCGGCCGCGGCACATTCCAATCCACGGAACGAGACGCCGGTATCGGCCGACCGATTTCACCGCTAGCTTCCTACGACGCGTTCGCCGAAATCCGTCGCCACGTCGAGCCAGCCCGTCAAGTGCGAGAGCGCGGCGGGCGCGAAGCCGGCAACGAAGACGCCTACCGCCAGCTTGCGGATGTTGCGCCAGCGGATGTTGATGCCTTCGAGTTTCTCGTCGAGCCAGCGGTCCATCTTTTCCCGGCCGCCGGGGTCGCTCCGCCAGCGCTGGCGCAGGCCGCGCTGGAGGCCGTGAAACGCCCACACCACGGCCAGCAGCAGGGACGTCTGGAAGATCAGATCGGCGTAAAACGGAATGCCTTTGTCGTGGCCGATCGTCAACGGGAATTCCACCAGCTGGTAGAGCAGGAACAGCAGATAGAAGAACAGCACCTTGCGCGCCTGCCGATTGTCGTCGTCGGTGGCGTCGGTTTCGGCGGACAAGGGCGAACGCTCCATCATCTGCCGGTAGAAGGCGCGCACGCCCCGCGCGTTCTTCGGAACCGTGAGCAGAACGAAGACGGCAAAGCCGAACGCGCCCAGCAGCCAGTTTTCCCGCATCCGTTCGGAATATTCCGAGACCTTCACGAATTGATCCCGGTGGCTGTGGTAGGAGGCGTCGAACTGCTTGACGCCGCGGGCGAGCATCGGCGCGGCAGCGGGCGCGCTCGTCTGCGCCGCCCGGACCGGCGCGGGCGTTCGATTTGCCTGCGCAACGGCAACGGCCGCTCCAATCCCGGCGGCGACGAGAACGGCAAGCGCCACAACTCCGATGCGCATGACACCCCCCACTTTCGCCGCCGATGTTACGCGCTTGGAGGCCGAAATGCCATGTCCGGCGGCGAGTGTCTCTGATAGGCTCTGGACGCTTGAGGAATTGGTGGAGCAGACCTCTCAATAGAGAATATCCGGAAGTCACGTTTGAACATGATTTCGAAGTTGAAAGGCGTGGGGGTCGTCCTGCTTTTGTTTGTGGCGGTTTATGCGCCCGCCTTTGCAGCAGTGGCGTGGCTGCATCATAAACACCTTTGGTGTGGCGACAAATTGGGGCGGTTATGCCCAAGCGTCCAAGTCACGATACCGCTCATCATTATCGTGTCGGCAGGAATGGCCTTGCTGTTCACGGCCATTCTTGCGCGCGGCACAAAAGGAATCGCCGAATTCGGCGTTGCGAAGTCTCCGACGTCGTACGTCATTGCAGCAGTGTTGGCAGGCATTGTCGTGGGCGGCGCGCTTGCCTATCTCGCCGCCCGTTATCCCGCGCCGTCTCCACTCGATCTTTCGAAGCTACCGTCCTGGTCGATTTTCGTCTTTTTCATTCTCGCGGCTCCCGTCCAGGAAGAATTCATCTTTCGCGGCCTGTTGCAGACCACGATGGCGCGCGCCGTATCCGTGCAGGGAAGCTTTTGGGCCGTCCATTTCCCCGTCGTTTTCGTAGCCGCGCTTTTCGGGGTCATTCATTTGGGCTCCGGCATCGTTGTCGCGGCGGGCGCCATTCTGCTGGGCCTGATCGCTGGCGAGTTGCGGCGGTTGAGCGCCAGCCTGGTGCCCGCGATCCTGGTTCACGCTCTCTTCAACGCCGCATCGCTGTGGTCAACCGGATGAACCCATCCGATGCCGTGCTTCGATTCACATTAAGACGCTACTGTCTTCCCGTTTGACGACTCCCGCACGAATAGGTATATCGGTCGCGGGCCACGCCTCCCCAACGAGGCGCAACATTCTGAGAGGAATGTGAGATGACCGGTAATCCGCCGGCCGTGCGCCCCGCACGGCCTTTTTTTTCGTCCGGACCTTGCGCCAAGCGGCCGGGCTGGACTCCCGAAGTCCTCAACGCCGCGCTCCTCGGCCGTTCGCACCGCTCCAAACCCGGCAAGGCGCGGCTGAAGGAAGCCATCGACCGCACCAAAGCGCTGCTCGGCATTCCGTCCGATTACCGCGTCGGCATCGTGCCGGCCTCCGACACCGGCGCCATGGAAATGGCGATGTGGTCGATGCTGGGGCCGAAGACCGTCGATTGCTTCGCCTGGGAAAGCTTCGGCGAAGACTGGGTCACCGACACCATCAAGCAGCTCGATCTGCGCGACAGCCGCATCTTCAAGGCGCCCTACGGCGAATTGCCGAACCTCAAGGACGCCAATCCCGGACACGACGTCGTGTTCCTGTGGAACGGCACGACCTCGGGCGTGCGGGTGCCGAACGGCGACTGGATCAGCGACGCGCGCGAAGGCATCACGATCTGCGACGCCACCTCGGCGGTCTTCGCCATGGACATCCCGTGGAAGAAACTCGATGTCGCGACCTTCTCCTGGCAGAAAGTGCTGGGCGGCGAAGCCGCGCACGGCATGTTGATCCTCTCCCCGCGTGCCGTCGCGCGGCTCGAAGCCCACACGCCCCCTTGGCCGATGCCGAAGATCTTCCGCCTGACCAAGGCCGGCAAGCTGGCGCAAGGCATCTTCGAAGGCGAGACCATCAACACGCCGTCGATGCTGGCGCTGGAGGATTATCTCGACGCGCTGAAATGGGCGGAAGAGATCGGCGGCCTGCCGGCGTTGATGGCGCGCTCCGACGCCAACCTCAACGTGCTGGCGCGCTGGGTGAAGGAATGCGGCTGGGCCGATTTCCTCGCCAAGGACGCGGCCAACCGCTCCAACACCAGCGCGTGCCTCAAGATCGTCGATCCCTGGTTCGCGGCCCTGCCGCTCGACGCGCAGGCCGGCGCGGCGAAGAAAATCGCCTCGACGCTGGATAAGGAAGGTGTCGCGTTCGACATTGCGGCCTACCGCGCGGCGCCTCCCGGCCTGCGCATCTGGTGCGGCGCCACCGTGGAGCGCGCCGATCTCGAAGCGCTGACGCCCTGGCTCGATTGGGCCTGGGCGAAGGTGAAAGCGAGCTAGCCATGCCGAAAGTTCTCATCGCCGACAAGCTGTCGCACGCCGCCGTTTCCGTCTTCAAGACGCGCGGCGTCGAGGCCGACGTGAAGACCGGATTGAGCAAGGAGGAATTGCTCAAGATCGTCCATCAATACGATGGAATCGCCATCCGCTCGGCGACCAAAATCACCGCCGAAATCATCAAGGCCGCCAAGAAGCTGAGAGTCGTCGGCCGCGCCGGCATCGGTGTCGACAACGTCGACATCCCCGCCGCCACCGCCGCCGGCGTCATCGTGATGAACACGCCGTTCGGCAATTCGATCACCACCGCCGAGCACGCCATCGCGCTGATGATGGCGCTGGCGCGCGACATTCCCGCCGCCACGGCCTCCACGCACGCCGGCAAGTGGGAGAAAAACCGCTTCATGGGAACCGAACTCTACGGCAAGACGCTGGGCCTGATCGGCGCGGGCAACATCGGGGGCATCGTCGCCGACCGCGCCAAGGGCCTGAAGATGCACGTCGTCGCCTACGATCCCTATCTGTCGGCGGAACGCGCCGCCGAAATCGACGTGGAGAAAGTCGCGCTGGATGATCTTCTGGGGCGCGCCGATTTCATCACCCTGCACACGCCGCTCACCCACGAGACGCGCAATATCATCTCCGCCGATGCCATCAACAAGATGAAGAAGGGCGCCCGCCTCATCAACTGCGCGCGCGGCGGCTTGGTGGACGAGGCGGCGCTGAAGGTAGCGTTGGACGCCGGACACCTGGCCGGCGCGGCGCTGGACGTGTTCGCGGAAGAACCCGCCAAGACGAATATCCTGTTCGGCAACGACAAGGTCGTGGCGACGCCGCATCTGGGCGCTTCCACCGAAGAGGCGCAGGAGAACGTGGCGCTGCAGGTCGCCGAACAGATCGCGGACTACCTGCTGACGGGCGCCATCGTCAACGCGCTCAACATGCCCTCGATCAACGCCCGGGAGGCGGCGCAGGTACGGCCTTGGATCGCGCTGGCGGAGAAACTTGGCGCCTTCGCGGGGCAACTGACCGAAACAAGCATCGAAACGGTGGAGATCCTCTATGAAGGCACCGCCGCTGAGATGAACCAGCATGCGCTGACCCAGGCGGCGCTGGCGGGACTGCTCAAGCCGCATCTGCCGGAAGTCAACATGGTCAACGCGCCTTTCGTCGCCAAGGAACGCGGCACCAAGGTCAGCGAAACCCGGCGCGACCGGCAGGGCATCTACGAGGGCTACATCAAGATCACCGTGCAGTCCGGCCATCTGACCCACGCCGTCGCCGGCACGGTGTTCTCCGACGGCCGCCCGCGGCTGATCCAGATCAAGGACATCGACCTGGACGCCGGGTTCGCCCCGCACATGCTGTATGTGACGAACGAGGACAAGCCGGGCTTCATCGGCCGGCTGGGCACAATCCTCGGCGACGCCAAGGTCAACATCGCGAACTTCACCCTGGGCCGCACCGCGCCCGGCGCCGACGCCATCGCCCTGGTGGAAGTCGACGGAGAAGTCGGCGAGAAAGTCCTGGCCGACATCCGCAAGCTGCCGCTCGTCAGGCAGGCCAAAGCCCTAGTTTTCTGAAAACACTTCACAGGCTTATCGGGCACTTCCCGCCGAAGCGGCCCCTCGGCGGCCGAAAATGCGCTAATAATGAGGACAAGAGCGGCCGCCGATTCGGCATCGCCGCCGGCCGCTCTGCGGGTGGAGGGGTGAGATGTCGCCGTTGGTCGCGATCTATCTGCTGTGGTTCGTCTGGGTTGTGACGTGGATCGCCGCATCGCTGTGGGCCAACCCGACCATCAAACGAGCCGGGCTGGGGCGCAAAATCCTCTACCGTGTCGCGGTCCTCGCCGGCTACGTATTCCTGTTCGGATTCGATTCGAACGGTTATGACATGAGACATCGCTTCTGGGACGTGCCGAAAAACACGTTCGGCTGGGCGATGGTCGCCGCCGTTGCGATCGGCTTCGCCTTCTGCTGGTGGGCGCGGCTTCATATCGGCAAATTGTGGTCGAGCAGCGTCACCCGCAAGAGCAGCCATCGCGTGATCGACACCGGTCCCTACGCGCTGGTTCGCCACCCGATCTATACGGGCATAACGCTTGCCGCGCTGGCGACCGCCGCCGTCCACGGCACGCCGGGCTCCTTCTTCGGCGCCGCGCTGATGATGGGAGGCTGGTACGTCAAGGCCCGGCTGGAGGAACGCTTCCTGCGCGAAGAACTCGGACCGGAAGCCTACGATTCCTATGCCCGGCGCGTGCCGATGCTGGTGCCGTTCCTGCACTGGCGTTCCTGACCCGCGCGGACTTTACCGCCCCTTGTACTGCGGCTCGCGCTTCTCGAAGAAGGCCGCCAGCGCCTCGGCGTGATCCTCGCTGACATGCGCGCGCGCCTGGAACGCCGCCGATCTGTCCATGATGGTTTCGAGGTTGGCCCCCACGGCCTCGCGCATCAGCTTCTTGGTCATGCGCAGGACGCCCGGCGGCTGCCGGCAGATCTCCCGGGCGAGGCCGTGCGCTTCCTCCATCAGCAGCTCGGGCGGCACCAGCCTGGAGACCAGACCCCATTGCAGCGCGGTGGCCGCGTCGATCGTCTCGCCGGTGAAGAACAACTCGGACGCGCGCGCCTGTCCGATGATGCGCGGCAAAATCCAGGCGCCGCCGTCGCCGGGCACCAGCCCGATCTTAAGGAAGGTGGCGCCGAAGACCGCAAACTTGGAAGCGATGCGGATGTCCGCCAGGCAGGCGACGTCGTTGCCGAGTCCGATGGCCGCGCCGTTGATCGCGGCGATCAGCGGCACTTCCAGGTTCCACAGGCTGCGCACGATCTTGTGGATGTTGGTCTTGTAGCCTTCCTCGATCTGCTGCGGCGTGCCGGCGAAGACGCCGCTCTTCTCCCGCATCGCCTTGAGGTTGCCGCCCGCCGAGAAGGCGCTGCCCGCGCCGGTGAGGATGGCGCAGCGCACCTCGCGGTCGGCGTTGATCCGCGCCGCGGCGGCTTCGAACAGCGCGCCGTCGCCCTCCTCGCCCAAAATGTTGCGGCTCTCGGGCCGGTTGATGGTGAGCGTGGCGACGAAACCGTGTTTCTCGAAAAGCAGCGCTGACATGGGTTCCTGCTGGGTGAGCCGTGGCGGCGCACTCTAGAGCACGATGTCCCCGAACAGAACCACGCTCCTTCGGCGCGACAAGCCGAAGGCGGGCTTCCCCGGAGCGCCGTTTCAGGCAACCCGGCGAACCCGCCTTCGGCGCGAAGCTACGGCAGGCCAGTGGTCCCCGTTTTTCAGGCGGAATCCCCAAGCACCTTCGCTTCTCCGCGGACCGCGCGAAGCAGGCGTTATTGCGATCCGCCGCCACTTGGGCGGCACCCTCGCCGGCTTGCTCCGTTGGGATGCGCACGAGTTCGCACCCAGGCCCTGTATGCTCGCGTCAGCTTCGGCTCGGGACCGGCCCGCGCCTGCCATGGCGTCTCCCTGCAACAACTCGACGGGCATCCGCGCCGGGATGCCACGCGGGAGAGATGGGAACGGAAAACGAACGTTCAAGGCGGGGGCGCGAGATTTAATGTTCGCGAATGCGAGGCGGTATCGTCTATAATATCATCTGTACACGGATTGATTTGCGGGGGTCCGCTTTGCGCCGATTTTGTTGAAAAACTCTTTGGGCGAGGCGCCGTCCGCCGAGTTGAGCCCCGCCCCATCTGGATGGGGCGGCGCCTATCCGGTAGTCTCCAGCGCTCCGGTACGCGTCAGGCCGCGCGGCCGCCAAGGCGCCGCATCCAAACCCGACACGTGCGATATTACTTGATCTCATCGAGTGCGAGGACGACATGAACCAACGCGTGGTCGAGTGCGTGCCCAATTTTTCCGAAGGCCGCGACCCGGCCAAGATACGCCAGATCACCGAGGCCGTAGAGTCGGTGCCGGGCGTGAGGCTGATGGATGTCGACCCCGGCGCGGATACCAACCGCACTGTGGTGACCTTCGTCGGCGATCCGGACGGCGTGGTCGAGGCCGCCTTCCGCGGGATCGCCGTCGCGGCGAGACTGATCGACATGCGCACGCACAAGGGCGCGCACCCGCGCATGGGCGCTTGCGACGTGTGTCCTTTCATCCCGGTCGAAGGTGTGACCATGGACGATTGCGCGAAGCTCGCGCGTCGCCTGGGCGAGCGCGTCGGCAGGGAACTGGAGGTCCCGGTTTACCTCTACGAACACGCCGCCAGCCGTCCGGAGCGCGAAAACCTGGCGGTCGTGCGCCAGGGCGAGTACGAAGGCCTCGAAAAAAAATTGCAGGATCCCGCGTGGAAGCCCGACTTCGGCCCGGCCCGCTTCAATCCGGGTTTCGGGGCGTTGATCGCCGGCGCGCGCGAATTTCTGATCGCCTACAACATCAACCTCAACAGCACGGATAAGTCCCATGCGTCCGACATCGCCCTCGAGTTAAGGCAGAGCGGCCGCGTGGCGCGGCGCGGGCAGAAGAACGCCTATTACTCCAGCGGGCGGAAACTGCGTTATGCCGAGGGCTGTTTTCCCTGCGGCAACTGCGATTTCGACGGCAAAACCTTCGAGGACACGGAGCGGCACTGCCGGGAAGCCCACGGCTATCCGTTGCGCGACCTGCTCGCCGCGAATGACATCGACGCCGCCAAAGGCGTGGCCGGCCGGAAAGTCTACCGCGCGGGGATGTTCAAGGCCTGCAAGTCCATCGGCTGGTATGTGGAGGCGTACAAGCGCGCCCAGATTTCGATCAACCTGACCGACTGGCGCCAGACCTCGCCGCGCGACGTGCTGGAGGCCGCGCGCAAACTGGCGGCGGCGCGCGGCCTGGTCGTGACCGGCAGCGAAATCGTGGGCGTGGTTCCGTTCGAGGCGCTGTTCGAGGCGGGACGCGCCTATCTGGAGGCCCAGGGCAAATGCGCCTTCGTGCCGGTCGGTGACGTGCTGCAGGCGGCGGTGTTCAGCTTGGGCCTGACCGACGTGGCCCCGTTCGAGATAGCCAAGAAAGTCATCGGCATGCCCAAGACCTATCCCGGCGGCCTGGCGGACATGGCCTGCCGCGATTTTGTGGACGAGGTCAGTCGCGCAACGCCCGCCCCGGGCGGCGGGTCCATCGCGGCCCTGGCCGGAAGTTTGGGCGCGGCGCTCGCCTCGATGGTCGCCAATCTGACGCAAGGCAAAGCCGCCGGCGAAGCGGCCGAGCAGGAGCTTCTTGCGGTGGCGGAAAAGGCGCAGCGCATCAAGGACGCACTGCTGCTGGCGGTGGACGAAGATACGTCCGCCTTCAATGCCTACATGGAGGCGCGCCGGCTCCCCGCAGGCAGCGCCGAAGAGAAAGCTCTGCGGGCCGCGAAAATGCAGGAGGGCCTCAAGCTCGCGATCGAAGTGCCGTTGCGCACCGCGCGGCTGTCCTATGAAGCCATGGAAATCGCGGCGGCGGCCATGCGGCACGGCAATCCAAACTCCATCACCGACGCCATGGTGGGTTTCACCATCGCATTTGCAGGAGTGCGCGGCGGCATCTGGAACGTCTTTATCAATTTCAAAGGCATCACCGATGCCGCTTACGTGGCCGAGATGCGTCCCGCCTGCGACAAACTGCTGGAGCATGCCGACGCCCTTCTGGCGAGCGCGACCGGCGACGGAAGCGCGCGCCTCGAAGCGATGATGAGAAGCTAAGGAGTTGGGGGCTGCCGTCGTCGGTCCGACGCCGGTCTTTCTCCGCCTTTGGCGCGAGGCGGACATGCGAAGGGCGAGGCTTACGGCTCCGCGAACCGCTTCAGATGATAGTCCACGTTGCCGTAGAGCGTGTCGATCATCGTCAGGCGCTTGAAGTAGTGGCCGACGTTCAGCTCGTCGGTCATGCCCATGCCGCCGTGGATCTGGATCGCCTGCTGACCGACGAAGCGGCCGGCCTTGCCGATCTGTACTTTCGCCGCGGAGACCGCCTTGTGCCGCTCCGGCCCGGCGAGCTTCAGCGTCGCCATCAGCGTGGCGGACACCGACTGTTCCAGCGCGACGAACATGTCGGCCATGCGGTGCTGCAGCACCTGGAACTTGCCGATCGGCTGGCCGAACTGCTTGCGCGTCTTGGAATACCGCACCGTGGCGTCGAGCAGCACCCGCATGCAGCCCACCGCTTCCGCACAGTGCGCGGCGATGGCCTCGTCGCAAGCCTGCTCGATCAGGGCATGGCCGCCGTCCGCCGCGCCGATCAGCCGCTCGGCCGGCACTTCGACGTTCTCCAAGGCGATTTCCGAGGCGCGCGAACCGTCGACGGTGGGATAATCGCGGGCCGCAACGCCTTTCGCCCGCTTGTCCACCAGAAAGACGCCGATGCCGTTCTCCTCGCGCGGGCCGCCCGACGTGCGCGCGGTGACCAGCAGCGCGTCGGCCCAAGGTGCGCCGAGCACCACCGTCTTGTGGCCGTTCAGCACGGTGGAGGCGCCCTGTTTCCTTGCCGTGGTCCGCACGTCGGCGAGATTGTAGCGGCCCGCGGGTTCGGCCAGCGCGGCGGCGACGATCGTCTCGCCGGCGGCGATCTTCGAGAGCCATTGCCGCTTCTGCGCCTCGCTGCCGGCGCGCGCGATCAGGCCGCCGGCCAGGATCGCGGTGGAAACATAAGGCTCGATCACCAGCGCCTTGCCGAACTCCTCCGCGATCACCATGGACTCGACCGGCCCGCCGCCCAGCCCGCCGCAAGCCTCCGGCAGCGGCGCCGCCATCAGGCCGAGGTCGGCGAATTGCCGCCAATGGCGGGGATCGCGGCCGTCGCCCGCGCGGACAAATTCGCGCCGCGCCTCGAAGCCGTATTCGTCCGCCAGGTACCTGGCGAGCGAATTGCGCAGAAGCGTCTGTTCTTCGGAGAAGGAGAAATCCATCAGAGCCCCAAGATCGCCTTGGCGATGATGTTGCGCTGGATTTCGTTCGAGCCGCCGTAGATCGACGTCTTGCGCAGGTTGAAATAGCGCCCCGCCGCCCCCAGCGCGAACTCGGGACCGAAGCGCTCGTTGGCGCCGAGCGCGCGCTCGTCGGGGAAGGCGTAGTAGCCGACGGCCTCCTCGGCGAGTTCGCTGATGCGCTGCTGCAATTCGGTGCCGCGGATTTTCAGGATCGAGCTTTCCGGACCGGCCGTCCCGCCCTTGGCTTCGGCGGCCAGCGTGCGCAGCTCGGTGAACTCGAGCGCGGCCAGTTCGATTTCCGTCTCGGCCAGCTTGCGCCGGAAGTCGCCGTCGTCGAGCTCGGTGCGCGCGAATTCCTTGAGCCGCTCCAGCGCCCGCTTGGAGCGCGCCACCCCGGCGATGCCGGAGCGTTCGTTCACCAGCAGGAACTTCGCGTAGGTCCAGCCCTTGTTCTCCTCGCCGACGCGGTTGGCGAGCGGCACGCGCACGTTGTCGAAGAAGACCTCGTTCACCTCCGGGGCGCCGTCGAGCACGACGATCGGCCTCACCGCGATGCCCGGCGACTTCATGTCGATCAAGAGGAAGCTGATGCCCTCCTGCGGCTTGACGTCGGGATCGGTGCGCACCAGGCAGAAAATCCAGTCCGCGTACTGGGCCAGCGTGGTCCAGGTCTTCTGGCCGTTGACGATGTAGCCGCCCCCGGAATCCTTATCCGGCGCGGCGCGCAGACGCAGGCTGGCGAGATCGGAACCCGCGCCCGGCTCGGAATAGCCCTGGCACCACCAGTCCTCGCCCGACAGGATGCGCGGGAGAAATCTTTTCTTCTGCTCGTCGTTGCCGAAGGTGTAGATCACCGGCCCGACCATGGTGAGGCCGAAGATCACGAGCGGCGGCATGTCGGCGGCGGCGCATTCCTCGTTGAAGATGTAGCGCTTGGTCACGCTCCAGCCGGGACCGCCATATTGCTCGGGCCAGTGCGGAGCCACCCAGCCCTTACGGTAAAGCAGCTTGTGCCACGCCATGTAGTCGTCGCGCGAACGCATGACGGCTTCCGGCGCCCACAGCGCACTCGGCAGAAGCCGCTTGGATTCGGCAATGAAGGCGCGCACCTCGGCGCGAAACGCTTCTTCCTCCGGCGAAAAGGAAAGATCCATGGCGTCACTCCGGCCGGGCGCCCGCCCGCAGGCGGAACAGAACACAGGCGCGGACGCCGGCCAAGCGGCGGCGCGGAAAATCTTGCCGCAGCGGAATCGGTTTACCCGCGCTCCTTGCGGATCGCTTCATGGTGGCGGATCACTTCCTTGATGATGAAGTTGAGGAACTTCTCGGCGAAATCGGGATCGAGCTTCGCCTCTTTCGCCAGTTGGCGCAGATGCGCGATCTGCTTGGCTTCGCGCTCGGGGTCGGCGGGCGGCAGGCCGTGTTCCGCTTTGTAACGGCCGACAACCTGCGTGCACTTGAAGCGCTCGGCCAAAAGGTGGACCAGCGCCGCGTCGATGTTGTCGATCGAGTCGCGCAGGCGCAGCAGTTCTGGATCGGTGGACGCCATCGGCCGGCCTCTTGGAAACCCCAGTCATAGGCGATCGCGGCCGTTTCGCGCAATGCGGGGCGCGCTACTTCCCGTCGCCGGCGTCGAGTTCGAGCCACATCGCGTTCAGCACCGCCAGCGTGACGGCGAAGCCCAGTCCGAGAACCCAGGAAAAATACCACATGGCGCTTGTCCCTCAATAATTGCTTTGGCTGTCGGAAGAGATCGACTCGGCCTTCACCGGGCCGCGAAGAATGCGGTAGGCCCAAGCGGTGTACGCCAGCACGATCGGCAGGAAGACGACGGTGCATCCCAGCATGATCTCCAGCGTCAGCTTGCTGGAGGAGGCGTCCCACACCGTCAGGCTCATGTCGGGATCGCTCGAAGACGGCAGCAAGAACGGGAACAGCGACAGCCCCGCCGTGGCGATCGTCCCCAGCGGCACCAGCGCCGAGCCGATCCACGCGATCAGCGGACTGCGCCTGCCGCACGCCAGCACGGCGATGGCCGCTCCAAGGTAGGCCACGGCCGGCGCCAGCCAGAAGCTGGGATGCAGCGCGTAATTTCCCCACCAGCCGCCGGTGACGCGCGTCACCGTCTTCAGCAGCGGGTTGGAAGGCCCGCCTTCGACAACTGCGCTGGTGATGCGAAAGCCGTCGAGCTGCAAGACCCACACGCCGGCGACGGTGAAGAGAAGCATGAAGACCACGGCGGCGTAAGGCACGACCGCGCGGGCGCGGGTGCCGGGCGCGCCGTCGGCCTTCAGGCTGAGCCAAGTGGCGCCGTGCAACGTCACCATCGCCACCGAGATCAGGCCGGCCAGCAAGGCAAACGGATTGAGCAGCGAGAACAGGGTGATGGTTTCGTGCATCCGCAAATCGCCGTCGAAGCCGAACGGCACGCCGACGAACAGATTGCCGAAGGCGACGCCGAAGATCAGCGCCGGCACCAAGCCGCCGACGAACAAGGCCCAATCCCACATACTGCGCCAGGCCGGGCTGGTCAGCTTGCTGCGGAACTTGAAGCCCACCGGCCTCAGGATCAGCGCCGCCAGCACCAGGAACATCGCCAGATAGAAACCGGAGAACGCGGTGGCGTAGAGCGGCGGCCAGGCGGCGAAGATCGCCCCTCCGCCGAGGATCAGCCAGACCTGGTTGCCTTCCCACACCGGACCGACCGTGTTGATCACCATCCGGCGCTCGATGTCGCTGCGCCCCACGAAGGGCAGCAGGATCGCCGTGCCAAGATCAAAACCGTCCATGATCGCCAGCCCGATCAGCAGAATGCCGAGCAGCGCCCACCACACCAGCCGCAGCGTTTCGTAATTCATGGCCTTCACTCCGCCGGGACGCGGGCGGACGGCGTTGCCACGGGGTGGCCGAGCGTGCCGTCCGGACCGAGCCGGATGTATTTCACCATCAGGAAAACGTCGGCGACCAGCAGGCTGCTGTAGAAAATGACGAAGCCGAGCAGGCTGAACAGGACATTGGCGGCGGCGGTGGACGAGACACCGAGCGCGGTGGGCAGGACGCCTTCGATCACCCAGGGCTGGCGGCCGTATTCGGCGACGATCCAGCCCAGTTCGGCGGCGATCCACGGCAGCGGCAGGGTCCACAGCGCCACTCTCAGGAATAGGCGACTCCTGTCGAGCCGGCGCTTGGCGGACAGCCAGAAGGCGACGGCGAACAGCGCGATGAAATAGAAGCCCAGCCCCACCATGAAGCGGAACGACCAGAACAGCACCGGCACGTTGGGAATCGTCGAGGCCGCGGCGGCGGCGATCTCCCCCGGCGTGGCGTTCTGCACGTCGGGACGGAAGCGTTTCAACAGCAGCGCATAGCCCAGATCGTCGACATGGGCGTCGAGTTCCTGCCGCAGCGCTTGGTTGCCGCGGTCGGCCTTCACCTTCAGCAGCGTGTCGTAGGCGACGATGCCGCTCTTGATGCGCAGCTTGGCCAACTCGACCAGATCGTTGATGCCCGGCACCGGCTTATCCGCCGAGCGCGTGGCGATCAGGCCGAGCACCCAGGGCACCTTCACGGCGTATCTGGTGGTGTGGCTCATGAGGTCGGGAATTCCGACGACGGTGAAGGCGGCGGGCGCGGGCTCGGTGTTCCACATCGCTTCCACGGCGGCGATCTTCATCTTCTGGTTTAAACCGGCGGTGTAGCCGCTCTCGTCGCCCAGCACCACCACGCTGAGCGCGGAGGCCAGCCCGAAGCTCGCCGCCACCGTCATCGAGCGCTTGGCCAGCTCCACATGGCGGCGGCCGAGCAGATAATAGGCGCTGACCGCCAGCACGAAGACGGAGCCCACGACATACCCGGCGCTGACCGTGTGGACGAATTTCGCCTGCGCCACCGGGTTGAACAGCACCGCCATGAAGTCCGCGACTTCCATGCGCATGGTGTCGGCGTTGAAGCGCGCGCCGGCGGGAAACTGCATCCAGCCGTTGGCGATGAGGATCCACAGCGCCGACAGGTTCGTGGCGATGGCGAGGCACCAGGTGACGACCAGGTGGCTGATCCTCGACATCCTGTTCCAGGCGAAGAAGAACAGGCCGACGAACGTCGCCTCGAGGAAAAAGGCCATCAGCCCCTCGATGGCGAGCGGCGCGCCGAACACGTCGCCGACGTAATGGGAGTAGTAGGCCCAGTTGGTGCCGAACTGGAACTCCATGGTGATGCCGGTCGCCACCCCCATCGCGAAATTGATGCCGAAGAGAGCGCCCCAGAATTTCGTCATGTCGCGCCAGATGGCGCGGCCCGTCATCACGAAGACGGTCTCCATGATACCGAGCAGAATCGACAGGCCCAGCGTCAGCGGCACGAACAGAAAGTGGTAGAGCGCGGTGACGGCGAATTGCAGCCGGGAAAGATCGACGATGTCCATGTTCGCTTCCTAGGGATGGGCGCGGCCGAGCAGATGGGCAGAGACCACCGCCGTGTCGGCGAGCGGGCGGTGCGCCGGACCGAAGAACAGAAGATAGAGACAGGCCAGCGCCAGCACTTTGGCGGCGAGCAGAAGCGCGATCTCGCGCCACAGAAGCGGCTTGCGAATGCTCATCTGCCGTTCTTCCCGGCTCGGCTTCCCGCCAGCCAACTTACGGCGGCCGAGACGGCGGCAAAAGCGGTTAATGCGGGCTTTACCATCGCCGCCAGCCCCGCTTCCGGTTCCGCCATGAGCTTTTAACGGGTTCGGTTTCCGCCATGGCGCGTCGTCTGCCGTGTTTAACGGAAATTAATTTTCCAAATTCGAAATTGAATTATTCCAACGAAAAACGAAACGGAAGGCCGGGAGGACGAAATGACGCTGGCGCACGCACGCGACGGAAGCCGGCGGCCGTTCGAGGTCGCGGCGATCCGGCGCGGCGCCAGCCGACGTTTCCCCCACGATAACAGGCTGTAGCGCCGGGAATTTCTATCCCAGGTGTTGGTGGAACCATTCCATTCTGCTAGAATTATAATGAGTTTCGATTGCAAGAGGACATGGCTGGACCAGCCGCCAAGTCGCCGCCAGACACCCCCAGCGACGATTCGCTCTTCCGGACTCTGATCGCCACGGCCGTGGACGGCATCATGGTGATCGACGAGCGCGGAATCGTGCTGGTCTACAACAACGCCTGCGAACGTCTGTTCCAGTACCGCGCCAAGGAGGTCGTCGGGCAGAACGTCAAGATGCTGATGCCGGCGCCTTACCGCGACGAGCACGATTCTTATCTCGACCGCTATCGGCGGACCGGCGATGCCCGCATCATCGGCATCGGGCGGGAGGTCCGCGCCGCGCGCAAGGACGGCTCCGCGTTCCCGGTCTATCTGTCGGTAGGCGCCGGCACGCTGAACGGCGAGCGCATCTTCGTCGGCATCGTCCACGATCTGAGCCAGCTCAAGGCGGAATCGGCGGCCCGCGAAGAGCAGCGCGCCATCATGGCCTCCATCGTGGAATCGTCGAACGACGCGATCATCAGCAAGACGCTCGACGGCAAGATCACGAGCTGGAATGCGGGGGCGCACAAGATGTTCGGTTTCACCGCCGAGGAAGCGTTGGGCAAGCCGATCGCGATGCTGTTTCCACCCGAGCGTTTCAGGGAAGAAATCGACATCGTCGCGAAACTGGAAAAGGGCGAAAGCATCCAGCATTACGAGACAGTGCGCCGCCGCAAGGACGGCAGCGACTTCGAAGTCTCGCTGACCATCTCGCCGCTGTACGACGCCGCCGGGAGACTCGCCGGCGCCTCGAAGACCGCCCGCGACATCACCGAGCGCAAATCCGCCCAAGCCCGCCTGCAACAGCTCCAGGACGAGTTGAACCACGTCGCGCGCCTGACCGAGATAAGCCAGTTCTCCACCGCGCTGGCGCACGAACTCAATCAGCCGCTCGCCGCCATTATGAATTACATGAACGTCGCCAAGCGGCTGCTCGCCCCCGCCAAGGAAGGCGCACAGGCCAAGGTGCAGGATGCCCTCGCCAAGGCCGGCGAGCAGGCGCAGCGCGCCGGACAGATCATCCGCCGACTGCGCGACTTCGTCGAAAAGCGCGACAGCACCCGCACCGTCGAGGACATCAACGCCATCGCCGAGGACGCCATCGCCTTGGGACTGGTCGGCGCCAAGAGCTCGAACATCAAGGTGCGCACCCGCTTCGCGCCCGATTCGCCTGCGGTGCTGGTGGACAGGGTGCAAATCCAGCAAGTTATGGTCAATCTGCTGCGCAACGCCACCGAAGCGATGACGAGCTCGCCCAAACGCGAGTTGACGATCACCACCGCCGGCCTCGACGGCAGCGGCGTGGAAGTCACCGTCGCCGATACCGGGCCGGGCATCCCCAAGGAGGTCATGGACCGCCTGTTCAAACCTTTCGTCACCACCAAGTCCGGCGGCATGGGCATCGGACTGGCCATCAGCCATTCCATCGTCGAAGCCCATGGCGGGCGCTTGCGCATGAAGCCGAACGACGGCGGCGGCACGGTCTTCCATTTCCAGCTGCCGGCGGCACCGCCAACGGAGTAACGGGCAATGGCACAAAGCGGACCAGTCTTCGTCGTCGACGACGATGCCGGCGCTCGGGATTCCCTGGCGATGCTGCTGGAATCCTCCGGCTACGCCGCGCAATGCTACGAGTCCGCAGTGGCGTTCCTGGCGAGCCGGGCACCGGATGCGAGAGGCTGCCTGATCGCCGACGTCCAGATGCCCGACATGAACGGCTTGCAGCTGCAGAACGAACTCGCGGCGCGCCGTTCTCCGCTCAGCGTCATCGTCGTGACGGGTCACGGCGATATTCCGGTGGCGGTACAGGCGATGAAGGCGGGCGCCGTCGATTTCCTGGAAAAGCCGTTTGAAGAAACCGTGCTGCTGGACAGCGTGCGGCGCGCGCTGGAGCGCGCCACTTCGGCCGGCCGCCAGGACGATGCCGCCAAGGACGCCCGCCGGCGCCTCACCCAGTTGACGGAGCGCGAACGGCAGGTGCTCGACCTGATCGTGACCGGCAAGGCGAACAAGGTCATCGCCTACGAACTGTCGATCTCGCCGCGCACGGTGGAGATCCACCGCGCCCGCGTCATGGACAAGATGGGCGCCGCCAACCTCGCGGAACTGGTCCGCAAGGTGCTTTCCCTGACCGCCTAGGGGTTTTCCCTATCATCCTAGTGGTTATTACGTATTCCGCTTCGGCCCGGCCGTGGCTAGCCTGAATGCCGTCTTAAATTACGCGAAACGTGGAGAATGGCGCCTTGCCCCTGATCGTCGACATCGTCGAAGATGACGACGCGGTGCGCGACTCGATTTGCGCGCTGCTGGAGGCGTACGGCTATACGGCTCACGGATACGCTTCGGCGGCGCATTACCTGAGGCGGCCGCCCGCGTCGAGCAATTGCCTCATCGTCGACCTGCACATGCCGGAAATGTCGGGGCTCGAACTTCTGGAGCATCTGCGTTCGCACGGCGACCACGTTCCGGCGCTGATCGTGACGGCCCGCCACGACGCTTCGCTGGACCCCCGCATCGCGCGGGCGGGCGTCGTCAAACTGCTGCATAAGCCGGTCGAGGACGAGCAGCTGTTCGGCTGGATCGAGCAAGCCTGCCGCAAGAAGACGCAACCGAACTGAATCGCGCGCGTTTCCGGCCGCCCGCATAGGGAATAGCCCTTAGGGGAAAGCCACGACTACCAAACGCGCCGGTCTTCGACCACCGTGGTTCCAATAACAACAATAAAAGAGTGGCGGCGAACTCATGGCATACGGGAGCCTCTTTATGAGCACGGCGGAAGATTCCTCTGACGATAACCCTCGGGTGAATCTTTCGGCCGCCGCCACTCGTCCTTTTTCCGGCCTGACGATGGCGCCCGAACTCGCCGCCATCCGCGAGCGGCTGACGGCCGTCGCCGCCGAGCTCCGCCAGACGGCGCTCAACCGCGCCCTGCCGGACCGGGAACTGCTCGACCTCGCGGACAGGCTCGATACGCTGGCGGCAGAGGAGTCCGCGACATGATCCCCTTTCACGCCGGCCTTTTGGCGCCGAACGCGCTGGCGATGGCCGCCACGAGCCTCGGGCCCGGCTACAGCGACGGCGGTCTGGAAGCGATCGGCGCAACGATCTTGGAGCACATGCGCCAGTTCAAAGCCGATCTGGGCGGGCATCCCGACTTCGCCGAACACATCTATCAAATCGTTAACTCTGCCACGGACGCCTGACCGGATTTGGAATAACTTTGAGAATCACCGGCTTGCCACTGCGACACAGAAGAACTTGACGTAGCCTCCACCCCGCGCCGACGCTCGTCGGCAAGATGAGCTTTCGCCAAACCGCCGAACCGCTCCCCGCAATGTTGTTGCGGGCAGTGGTGCCTGCGCGCTGGATGTCCCACGACAAATCCACCCGCCGGGAGACGCAGCGCGAGCCTGACGCCTCCGTTCTTGCGCGCGAGAGAAGCATCTTCTTCCGTTTCGTGAATTCGAACACCCTTCACTTCGCCGGGATCGCGGCGCTGATCCTTCTGATTCTGGCAACGCCCGCCAAGGCCGCCCCGACCCTCAGCAACGGCTGGATACGATGGCTGCCGGCCGGCCTGCCCGCGGCAGGCTACTTCGATCTGCACAACGGCGGCGAAAAGACCGTCTCGCTGACCGGGGCGAGTTCGCCGGCCTGCGGCATGGTGATGCTGCACAAAAGCGAAACCGCCGGCGGAGCCATGCGCATGGAGGACGTCTCCAGCGTCGAGGTGGCGCCGGGCGCCACGCTGAAGTTCGCGCCGGGCGGCTATCACCTGATGTGCATGAATCCGAACCCGGCGCTAAAACCCGGCGGGCGCACGGCCGTGACACTGGTCTTCTCCGACGGCACAAAATTGACGGGCGAATTCGCC
Source organism: Alphaproteobacteria bacterium (assembly GCA_028871795.1). Taxonomy (GTDB): domain Bacteria; phylum Pseudomonadota; class Alphaproteobacteria; order Micropepsales; family Micropepsaceae; genus Rhizomicrobium. Next base: position 24,859 of record JAGWMG010000002.1, read on the forward strand.
GTCCGCAACGCGGCGGGGGAATAAGGCGTTCAGTCCACCTCGTCCAGCAGCCGGGCGCCCGGCAGTCCGCGCAGATAGCCGTCGGACAGCGGTCCGGGAAGCGCGATGACGGACAGGGCCTCGGTGGCTTCTTCCTGCGTTGTGTGTCCGTCGGCCAGGTCGCGGAAGATCGTCGCCACCTTGACCATGTCGCAGCTTTGCGGCGACAGGCGCAGCGAGACCACGCCCGCGGCGCGCAGAGCGGAAAGCTCGCGCGTCGCCGCCGTCACCACATAGCCCAAGGCCTGGACGCCGTTGACCGACAGGAACGGCTTGCCGTCGATGGTGAACACATCCATGCCGTCCACATCGCGCTCGCAGACGAACTGGCAGGCGTCCTTCGGCACGCCGTGCGCGCGCGCGTGGTAACAGCGCGCCGAAAGCGCCAGCGGCGCGCGGCCGAAGGCGAACACTTCCACGGCCTCGTTTCCCGCCGCGATCAGGCGGATCGACGCCAGCGGAAGCTCCGGCGGCAGGCAGACCCGCGTCGCGCCCAGCTTCAGATGCAGCGCCAGCGTCGCCTCGTTGTAGATGTTCAGGAACGGGCCGACGACGTGGTGGCGTCCGTTCAACAGGTGAACCGTCGCGATGTCGTTGGCCTCGATCAGAAAGCCCGCGTCGATCATCTCGCCGATGGCGCGCACTTCGCGCTTGGTGGTCGGCAGCGCCAAGGTCGAATAGACCACTTCCTTGCCGCCGCGCTGCAGCCGGTCCGCGGTTTCGAGAATGACCTCGTCGCGGAACGGCTGGCGCTTCGAGCAGACGACCTCGCCGAGGCAGACGCGGTCGACCGGCGCCTCGTCGGCGACGCGGGCGTAGAAATCGACCCATTGCTTGACCGGCCAGTTGAACAGCACCGGCCCCAGCGTGAGGTTCATTCCCGGGCGCCGTTCGGTCATCGCCATGCCTTCTTGTAGGCGCCGACGGTTTCGCGCTGGCCCTCGGTCAGGGCGCGCAATTCATCGACATCGACCCTGCCGCCGGCCGCCATGGAATCGATGGCGCGGCGGAACGCCCGCACCACCGCGGCGACGTAGGCCCGGCCGCGCTGGCGCCCTTCGATCTTGAAGGCGGCGACGCCGATGTCCGCCAGCCGCGGCAGCAGATCGATGGCGTTGAGGCTGACGGGATCCTCGAACAGATGAAGGGCGCCGCCGCCGGCCTGGAAGCGTCCCTTGCACAAGGTCGGATAGCCGGCCGGTTCGCCGCGCTCGAAGCGCTCGACGGTGAAGCCGCCGACGGAAGCGATCATGGCGCCGTTCTCCTCGCGGTACGTCACGTGGCTCGGCGGGGAACAGACGCCCGTCATGTTGGGAGACTTGCCGGTGGCATAGGACGACAGCATGCAGCGCCCTTCGGCCATCACGCACAAACCGCCGAAGACGAAGACCTCGGTTTCGCACGGCGCCGCCGTGGCGGTGAGGCGCGCGATCTCCTCCACGGTCAGCACGCGCGGCAGAACGACGCGGGCGACGCCGAAACGGTCGCGGTAGAAGGCGATGGCTTCGGGCGTGGCGGCGGCGGCCTGCACGGAGAGGTGCAGCCTTTGCTTCGGATAAGCTTCGCGCGCATAGGCCACCAGGGCGGCGTCCGCAAGGATCAGCGCGTCGGCGCGAGAGGCCACGGCGTCGTCCACGCCGCGTTTCCAGGTGTCGGTGGCGCCGGCCCGCATGAAGGTATTGAGGGCTATCAGCACCTTGACGCCGCGCTCATGGGCGTAGGCGACGCCTTCGCGCATCTCGGCGCGGTCGAAGTTGAGGCCGGGAAAATTGCGGGCATTGGTCTCGTCGCGGAAGCCGCAATAGACGGCATGGGCGCCGGCATCGACGGCCGTTCGCAGGCCGGCCGGCGTTCCCGCCGGGCACACCAGCTCGGGAAGGTTCGAAAACGGGCGCGCGATCATGGCGAATAGGCCTTGCGGCCGCTCGGTTCCGGCGCATCGAGGCTGCGGCGCAGGCGTCCGAGCGCCATGTCGGTTGCCCGGTTGAACGGCCCGCTCACGTTCTGAGGCAAGCCCAGCACCAGCGAAGGGTCAAACTCGGCGTTCTCGATGGCATTGCGCAGCGCCAACACCGCCGCGGTATCGCCTTCGATGACCAGATCGCGCGAGAAGAACAACGCGTCTCCGTCATAGGTGCCGTCGATCATGCCCAGCAGCACCACCAAGGGCGCCGCGATGCGCGCATCGTAGGCGGACGCCGACAGATCGCGCACCACGCGAAGTTTGGCGCGGCCGCCTTCCGGCGCGATCAGGAAAACGAACGGGCAATCGACCGGGTCGATCGCGAAGGTGCGCCCCGCATGTTCCCCCAGCCGCAAGGCGAAGGCCGGACGCGCCTTCAAGGCGTTGGCAAACAGCCGGCGCGCCGCCAACTCCAACGGGAGCAGCGGCAATATGCTCGCGGCTTTCGCCAGGATTGTCGGAATGTATCCGCGCATTGGACTCGCCGGCATGTCGGTCACGCGCGGAGTCTCGGGCTTGTCGCCGACGACGTCAAATCCGCCGCTTCCCAATTTGCGGTATTTTCGGGACCTTGCGTCACTGCGGCGTGCGGCGCTGTGGCGCGCTTGCCCCACATGTATTCTTTGTCCGAGAGCATGCCGCGACGATAGCGCGAAGGAGCTGCCTGCGAGATGCGACACAATCGCAATGTCGGCGCGCTGCCCTCTTGCAATCCGCGACAGCCGCTCGCCGTGGCCGCCTGACAACCCGGCCATCCCCGCCGCAGATCGCGAGCGCCGCGCGCGCTTTCAGCACGCCACAGGCAGCACACCACGGGACGCGATCGCAGCGGCGCCATAATATCGCGCCTAAAACAGACTCCTTAGCTTCAAAGAACCCTGGAGAATCGTTATCATCGCCTCCGATCTAGGGTCACGGGATACCGGAAATATCTGCGTGGGTATGAGTGGAAAAGCGATGAAAATGTCCAATTTTGAAATCGTGGCACGCGAGGATTTCTCGGACGTCACTTATCTGCTCGAGGTGCGCCACCCGCTGATGGCCAAGGCCGCCAAACCCGGGCAATTCGTCATCGTCATGTTGAACGAGCACAGCGAGCGTATCCCCCTCACCATCGCAGACTTCGACCGCCGCAAGGGAACCGTCACGATGGTCGTTCAGGCGGTCGGCAAGACGACCATGCAGATGCAGCAGGAATGCCTGGTGGGGACGGCCCTCTTCGGGATGGTCGGCCCGATGGGTCATCCAAGCCAGACGAGCCGCGCCAAGAAGGTCGCTTGCGTGGGAGGCGGCTTGGGCGTGGCGCCGATCTTCCCCCAGGCGCGCGGCTTCAAAGAGAGCGGCGCCTATGTGATCGCCATCCTCGGTTTTCGCAACCGCGATTTGGTGTTCTGGGAAGACAAGTTCCGCGCCTGCTGCGACGAGCTCATCTTGTGCACGAACGACGGCTCGGCGGGCATCAAAGGGATGATTACCGACGGCATCAAGCTCGCCCTGGCGAGGCATTCCGATATAGAAGAAGTGGTTTCGATCGGCCCACCCGTGATGATGAAGGCCTGCGCCGAGGCGACGCGCGCGGCCAAGATAAAAACCATGGTGAGCGTCAACCCGATCATGGTCGACGGCACGGGGATGTGCGGCGGCTGCCGGGTGAAGGTCGGCGGGCAAGTGAAATTCGCCTGCGTGGACGGACCGGACTTCGACGGCCATCAAGTGGACTTCGACGATTTGATGTCGCGCCTGCAGCGCTTCACCGCGGCCGAGCGCGAGGCCAAGGACCGCTGGTCGGAAAGCTGCCGCATGACGAAGCAAATCGGCCCCGGCGTGTCGCCACGGGGTTCGCCGGAGATCGAGAGCAGAAGTGAACTGCTTGATCTGCTGAACGACGCAAAAGGTGGCTAGACCGGTTCGATAGTCGATATTGCGGCAGCCCGGCGCCCGAGCGGTGTTCCGCGAGCCGCCGGGCAGTCGCCAAGGGTCAAGGATATGGCAAAAAAGAAGACGATACGAAGCATACCGCAAGAACGCACGCCGATGCGCGAACAGGCTCCGCAGGCGCGGGCGAAGAATTTTGAGGAGGTCGCCTGCGGTTACGGCCTCGAGGAGGCGCTACGCGAATCCGAGCGTTGCCTGATGTGTCCCGACGAACCCTGCATCTCCGGCTGCCCGGTGGGAATCAATATCCCCGCTTTCATCCTGAAGATCACCGAAAAGAATTTCCGCGGCGCCTACGACATTCTCACCGACACCAATCTGCTGCCGTCCGTTTGCGGCCGGGTGTGTCCGCAGGAGAACCAATGCGAAGGCGTGTGTACGGTCGGCGAATCGCTTGAGGCGGTTGCCATCGGCCGCTTGGAACGGTTTGTCGGCGATGCCGCCATCAGAGAGGGCTGGACCAACATTCCCTATATCGAGCCGAACCGATTCAAGGTGGGGATCGTCGGCTCCGGGCCGGCCGGCATGGCCTGCGCCGCCGACATGGCCAAGGCGGGCTGCGACGTCACCGTCTACGAAGCCTTCCACCAGGCGGGAGGGGTATTGAAATACGGCATTCCCGATTTCCGCCTCCCCAACGAGGTGATCGACGCCGAGATCGACAATCTGAAGAAACTGGGCGTCAAATTCGAATGCAACACGCTGGTCGGCCGTCTGTTCACCATCGATCAAATGATCGGCGAGATGGGCTTTCACGCGGTATTCGTCGGTGTTGGCGCCGGTTATCCGACGATGCTGGGGATCCCGGGCGATTCCCTGAACGGAGTGCTTTCGGCCAACGAGCTTCTGACGCGCTGCAATCTGATGCGCGCCAAGGAATTCCCGGACTACGACACGCCCCTGCCCATGGGAAAGCGGGTCGCCGTCGTCGGCGCAGGCAACACGGCGATGGACGCCACGCGGGTATCCCTGCGTCTCGGCGCGGAGAAGGTGTACTGCATCTATCGCCGTTCGCGCACCGAAGCTCCGGCGCGGGCGGAGGAAGTGCATCACGCCGAGCAGGAAGGGGTGGAATTCCACTGGCTTACCAACCCGGCGTCGATTCTGGACGACGGCAAGGGCGGCGTGCTCGGTATGCGCTGCGTGCGCATGGAGCTTGGCGAACCCGACAGTTCGGGCCGCCGCCGCCCGGTCCCGATCGCCGGCAGCGAATTCGACTTCGCGGCGGATCTGGTCGTATACGCCATCGGCACCAACGCCAATCCGATCATGGGACAGACCTCGAGTCTCAAACTGAACAAACGGGGCTATATCGACGTCGACGAGAACCTTGCGGCGTCGGTGGCGGGCGTCTTCGCCGGCGGCGACATCGTCACCGGCGCGGCGACCGTGATCGAAGCCATGGGTGCGGGCCGCAAAGCCGCGCGCAGCATGAAAGCCTATCTCGGCATCCGCGATGCCGGGCTTCCTTATCTCAACCGCAGCGGAACCGGCGCCGGCACGCTTTTCGGGATAGACACGAGGGAGCGGAATTTCGCGCGCGTACGCGTCGCCTAGGCGTTGCAGCTTTCCCTTCCCGGCCTTGTGGCGCAGACGTTCACCGGCAGCAACAGAAAGACTTTGACAAAATGAGCATACCGAACTCGCTTGACATACCACGCAGCAAAGCCCGCCCGCCCGCGCGCAAGGCAGCGGTCAAGCTGAAGGAACATATTGTCGAAATCATCAGCGATTCCGGCGAAGGCGCGCAAAAATGCGGCCAGCTTCTGGGGGCGATCGCCGCGCACACGGGAAACGGCATCTGGACCACGGAGATCATTCCCGCCGAAATCCGCCCGCCGGCGCGCAGCGTCGCCGGGGCCAGCGGCAATCGCATCCGCATCGGATCGGGACGCATCACCAACGGCGGCGAAGAGACCGACCTCGTCGTGGCGTTCAACGAGCAGGTTCTGCTCGGAAGGTTGCGGGCAAAAGAACTCAAACCGAACTGCACCATCCTGCTGGAAAGCATTTGGCGCACTCACGTGGATCCGAAAATCGCGGCGTCCTATATCGAGGTCCACGACCGGCTCGTGGCCGCGGGATACAACGTGCACGAAGTGCCGATGGAGCAGGAGTGCCGGGCCGTCGTCGCGGATGCGCGGCGCGGCAAGAACATGTTTGCGCTGGGCATGTTGTGCCACATCTACAGCCTCGAGATGAGGCTGGCGGCCGATCAGATCGCGCTTGCCTTCGGCAAGAAGGATCAGAGCGTGGTCGACGCCAACGTCAAGCTGTTGCAAGCCGGGTACAAGTGGGCGCAGACCAATCTCGATTTTTGCTACAGCATCCCGGCGGCGCGCCCGACCGAACCGCAGATCGTCGTCAACGGAAATACCGCGCTGGCGTTAGGGGTGGTGGCGTCTGGGATGGAAATATGCGCCATGTACCCGATCACCCCGGCGACCTCGGCCTCGCACTATCTGTCCGAGATTTTTTCGAAGGTCGGGGGCGTGCTGCACCAGGCCGAGGACGAGATCAGTGCTTGCGCATTTGCGGTCGGGGCTTCTTACGCCGGGAAATGCGCGGTCACCATCACATCCGGCCCCGGGTTTTCCCTGAAGCAGGAGGCAATCGGGCTCGCGGTCATGGGGGAAATTCCCCTGGTGGTGGTGAACGTCCAGCGCGGCGGTCCCAGCACCGGCCTGCCGACCAAAATGGAACAAGGCGATCTCATGGCCGCGATTTTCGGAAGCCATGGCGACGCGCCGAAGGTGGTGATGGCGCCGGGCACCATCGAAGAGTGCTTTTACTCGATCATCACCGCGCGCAAGATCGCCGAAACCTTCAACATGGTGGTGGTCGTCCTGTCCGACGCGGGTCTTGCCACGTCGCAACAATCGTTTCCGCGCCCGCAATTCAGCGAAACCTGGATGGCGCCGCCGGTTGATCAAAGCCCGGTTCCCGACGGGGCAAAACCCTACGACTGGGACGACGCCACCGGTCTGGCGCGGCGTTTCGTTCCGGGCCGGCCCGGCGGCATGCACACGCTCACCGGGCTTGCGCATGACCGCGACAGCCACGTCGCCTATGACGCCGAAATCAACGAACAGTCCTTGCGCGCCCGCAGTCTGAAACTGGCCGCGCTGCAGAAAACACTCAAGGCGCCGCCGGTGTACGGCGATCGCAAGGGCGATCTGCTGGTGATCGGCTGGGGCAGCACGAAAGGCGCGATAGAGGAAGCGGTCGGGACGATGCGCGCCGATGGACACAAGGTTTCCTCCCTGCACCTGCAGTTCCTGCAGCCGCTGCCTTCGGGGATCAAGGAAATCATGCAGGGGTTCAAGAAGGTGATGACCGTCGAGAGCAACTGGAGCGACCGTCCCCAGGACGGGATAATCGACGAGACCAACCGCCGCTATTCGTCCCTGGCCATTCTGCTGCGCTCGCGCTACCTCGTCGACATCGACTGCTGGAGCGAGGTCAAGGGTCAGCCCATCAAGCCCGGAACCATCCGCCGCGTGATGAGCGAGAAGCTGAAGCAGTAGGATGTTGTTGCGGACAGATTGAGCCGGCCTCCGGCTTCGGAAAGGTGAAATGGCGATGAACATCATGTCCACGACCGGGTGCCTGCTCGAGATGTGCGACGAGCGCTTCGAACTGGAAGATTATCAGGGCGGCGTGCCGCGCTGGTGCACGGGCTGCGGCGACAACGCCATCCTGGCGGCGGCGCAGCGGTTGTGCCGCGATGAAGGGTTGCGCCCGGAGAAGACCGTGTTCGTGTCCGGGATCGGCTGCTCGAGCCGTTTTCCGCATTACATGAAGACATACGGGTTCCACGGCATCCACGGCCGCGCCCTGCCGGTCGCCGAAGGCGTGAAGATGGCGCGCCCCGAGCTGACCGTATTCGTCAATACGGGCGACGGCGACTGCTGCAGCATAGGCGCCGCGCACTGGATCCACGCCGTCCGCTACAACATGAACCTTACGGTGTTCCTGCACGACAACAAGATTTACGGTCTGACCAAGAAACAGGCTTCGCCGACGACGCCTATCGGCACCAAGAGCAACACCACTCCGCGCGGCAGCTACCTGGAGGCTCTGAATCCCCTGACGGTCACCCTCGGCGTTCAGAACGTCTCTTTCGTCGCCCAAGCCGTCGACTGGATCCCGGAGGTCCTGTTCGACATTGTCAAGGCGGCCTACCGCCACAAAGGACTTTCGTTCATTCGCATCGTGCAGCGCTGTCCGGAGTGGCTGCCGGACATGTTCGAACCGTGGATGCGCGACCCCGACAAAGTGCAGCTGCTCCATCACGACGACGGCCTGCAGTTCAGCGCCAGCCTGTCGCGGCTGTACAAAAACCAGTTGCGGCACGATCCGTCGGACCTCAACCGGGCGCGCGAAATCGCCTCCTCTCTCGAGCCCATCCCCGTCGGCATCCTCTATCGCAACCCGGACGTTCCCTGCTACGAGGACCTGCTGCGTTCCGACAAATTGCGCACGCCGGAGCTGACGCGGGCGGTACTCGATGCCGAGTTCGACAAGTACACGATCCGTCCGCAGGGCTCCGAGAAAATGCAAGCGTAAACCCGCACCCCGGATGAACCACGGAATTGCGCGGCGCCCACCGCCACCGAATGCAACAGACCCCGGCGACAAAGCGGGTCGATCAAAAAAACAGGTTGATGAAACATGGACGCGGATACTCAAGCACAGGTTGCTTTCTTCTTGACCGGCCGGCGGCCGAGCGAATGTTTGGCTGCGGTCGATGGGCTGGACCTGCGCCCGGCCCTTTTCGCCGGATACCGGGAGCTTACCCGGCTTCGGTACGATTTTCCCCTTGTGCTGGTCGGCGGGCGCGCCGACGGCTTGTTCGCGCAGTCGCTGTCGGGCCTCGTCGACGGCGCCCTGGAAACCGTCGCGCAAGGCGGCGAAGGCGAACGCATCAGGAAACACGTGCTGCGTCTGGAGCTGGAAATCCGTGCGCTTGCCGCCGCGGGCGTCGTCAAGCCGTTTTCCGCGCTTTGGGACGAGGCAGCAAGCAGGTTGACGAAGACCGCGGACAAATCGTTCGCGGAAGATTTGCGGCGTGCCCGCGCCGCGATCAAGTTCGACGGCGAGGTGGCGGACTGCGACACGGCGCTGCCCTCCCGCCTGCTGCGGCATGGGTGGGCCGCGGTACAAAAACAGAAAGCCGAGGCGTTCCACAAAGATATTGGCCGGCTGGCACTGAAATTATCGGACATTCTCAAGGCCGATTACGAACGCTCCGACGCAGGGCGGAGCGCCAAGCGCCTGAAAGCGGCCGTAGGTGCCTCTTTCGGCGATACGTTCGACTTCGATGCGATGTCGCGCATGCTCGGCAAGGCCCTGCCGCAGGACGCGTTTCCGCCGAGCCGGCGCAAGCGCATTTGCGATCTTCTCGATGTTTTCGGCCGGCAGCAGTTCTTTCCCGCCCTTGACGCAGGGACCAAACCGACCGCCGCCAAGCCCTATTCCTTCCTCTTCGAGAGCTGCGCCGAGGCGCTTCAGGCTTTTCGCGACCGCATGCCCATGCTGATCGAACTCGTAAAGGCCATCACGGTCGCCGAGCTGGAGATCGACGGACAATACGTCGAATCCAAACACGATGCATTGTTCGAGCAGTTCGGCGCCAACGGGCTCGGCCAGCAGGATCTGGCTCGGTTTCCCGACTACCTGGTCTGCGTCAACGCCGGGCAATTGCAGGCGGTCGAGCAGGCCCGGCTGATGGAAATACTTTCCTCGAGCTTTCCGATCAAGGTGTTGTTCCAGATCGACGACATCCTCGAGGCGGCGCCGACCGGCGGAAGCAATCTCGATACCGGCGTGCGCACCAGGCAGATCGCCAACATGGCGATCGGCCTCAACACGGTCTATGTGCTGCAGTCGAGCAGCTCGAACCTGTTCCGGTTCCGCGAACGCGTGCTGCGCGGGCTGGCTTATCGCGGGCCGGCGCTGTTCAGCGTGTTCTCCGGCGCGAGTGCGAAGGCCTCCGGCCTCCCTCCCTATCTGATGGCGGCCGCGGCGATGGAGTCGCGCGCCTTTCCGGCATTTTCCTACGATCCTTCCGCCGGCGCGGATTGGGCGTCGCGTTTTTTTCTCGAAGCCAATTCGCAGCCGGATCTGGATTGGCCGGTCCAGAGTTTTGCCTACGAGAACGAAGAGCACCAGAGGGTGTCGGAGGACATTGCTTTCACTCTCGTCGATTTCATCGCCGGCGACCGCCGTTACGCCGCGCATTTCGCGAGCGTTCCGCGCGCGAAATGGAACGGCAGCCTGATCCCGGTGGACGAGTCGCTGACACGCGAAAGGAAGAGCTTGCCGGACAAAGTTCCCAGTCTGCTGATGGTCGACGAAGGCAACGTGCTGCATAAAGTGATCGTCGATGAAAAACTGATCGGCGAAGCCCGCCGTTGCCGGGAGATGTGGCACAGTCTGCAAGAGCTGGGCGGGATACACAACTCGCACGCCGAGAAGCTGCTGGCGCGGGAGCGGAGCGCATGGGAAGAGCGCATGCGGCAAGAGGTCGAGGCGCATGCGGCGCAGGCCGCCGTCGTATCGGCCGCATCGGCCGCGCCGGCGGCGCCAGAGGCGGCGAGCCCGCCGGTCGAGCAGGAACCGGAACGATCCGCGGACGAAGCCTATATCGAGACGCCGCGGTGCTCGACTTGCGACGAGTGCACCCAGGTCAACAAGAAGATGTTCGCATACGACAAGAACAAGCAGGCATACATCGCCGACATCAACGCCGGCACTTACGCGCAACTGGTGGAGGCCGCGGAGAATTGCCAGGTGGCCGTCATCCATCCGGGCAAGCCGCGCAACCCCAACGAGCCCGGCCTGGAGGAACTGCTCAAGCGCGCCGAGCCGTTTCTGTAACCGAATTGTCGGATTAAACCGGAAATTCCACGCCTAAACAATCCGGGCACAGACGAACGGGGCCGCCCGACGGGAAAGCCATACTTTCCTGTAGCGCCTTGCAGCCGCATGCGCTTAACTGCGGATAAGAGCCTTGGTGATCGAGGCGGGGGCCAACGATGGGCATGCGCCCGCACACGTCGAATGGCACGCAACTGACGCGTGACCAAATCGAAGAGAATTTCGCGGACTTGCATCCGCCGTTGACACCCGCCCAAGCCGGCGTCGAAGCGAGCCGCTGCCTCTATTGCTACGATGCGCCCTGCGTGAAGGCATGTCCGACATCCATCGACATTCCCGGCTTCATCCACCGCATCCGGACCGGGAATCTGGAGGGATCGGCGAGGACCATCCTCTCCGCCAACATCATGGGCGGCACTTGCGGCCGGGCCTGCCCCACCGAGGTGCTGTGCGAAGAAGCCTGCGTGCTGAACGCGCGCGGCGAAGAGCCCGTGCGGATCGGCGCCTTGCAGCGCTACGCCGTGGAGCACTTGATCGCCAAGGGCGGCGACCATCCCTTCAAGCGCGCCGCGCCGTCGGGAAAAAAACTGGCCGTGATCGGCGCTGGGCCGGCGGGACTTTCCTTCGCGCATCGCGCGGCGATGCTGGGCCACGCGGTGACGGTGTTCGACAAGAAGCCCAAAGCCGGCGGGCTGAACGAATACGGACTGGCCGCCTACAAAATGGCAAACGATTTCGCGCAAGCCGAAGTGAAGTTCCTGCTCGGCATCGGCGGCATCGCCATCGAATACGGCAAGGAACTTGGACACGGGCTTGCGCTCGACGATCTGAAAAAACGGTTCGATGCGGTGTTCGTCGGCGCGGGCTTGGCCGCCACGAACGCGCTGGGGGTGCCGGGCGAGGAGCTTTCCGGCGTGCGCGACGCGCTCGATTTCATCGAGGAAATCCGCCAGGCAAGAGACAAGTCCGCCGTCCGTGTAGGCAAGAACGTGATCGTCATCGGCGGCGGCAACACCGCCATCGACGCAGCCGTACAGTCCAAGCGGCTGGGCGCGGAAAGCGTCACCCTGGTCTACCGCCGCGGCGAAAACGACATGAGCGCGACCGGCTGGGAACGCGATTTGGCGCGCACCAACGACGTGGTGCTCAGGCAGTGGTCCGTCCCCGTGAAATTCGAGGGCAATGGCGCGGTGGAGATCGCCACCTTCGCGCGCGCGCGGATGAAGGGCGGCAAATTGGAGGCCGCGGCCGGGACGTTCAGCCTGGCGGCGGACATGGTGTTGAAAGCGATCGGGCAAAAACTCGATCCCGGGGCGTTGGAAAATCTCAGGCTGGAGAAAAACAAAGTCTGGGTGGATGCGGATTACCGCACATCCGTTGCAGGCGTGTACGCGGGCGGGGACTGCATCTCGTCGGGCGAGGATCTGACCGTTCAAGCGGTCGAAGACGGCAAACGCGCCGCACACGCTGCCGACGCCTATGTGAGGAGCGCCTGATGGCCGAGCTTTCCTGTCGCATCGCGGGAATCGACAGCGTCAACCCGTTCTGGCTCGCCTCCGCGCCGCCGACGGACAAGTACGTCAACGTCCTGCGCGCGTTCCAGGCGGGCTGGGGCGGCGCGGTGTGGAAGACGCTGGGCAACGATCCGCCGGTGGTCAACGCCACCAGCCGCTACGGCGTGCATCGCGATCAGACGCGCGCCATCGTCGGCATCAACAACATCGAACTCATCTCCGACCGCCCGCTCGACGTCAATCTGCGCGAGATCGAACGGCTGCGCCGCGAATGGCCCGACCGCGTCATCATCGGCTCGCTGATGGCGCCCATCGACGAACAAGCGTGGAAAGAACTGGCCGTGAAGATCGCCAACGCGGGCGTTCAGGGATTGGAGCTGAACCACGGCTGCCCGCACGGCATGTGCGAGCGCGGCATGGGCTCGGCCGTCGGACAGGTGCCCGAAATGGTCGAAAAGACGACGCGCTGGGTGAAAGAGGCGGTCAACCTCCCCGTCTTCACCAAGCTCACCCCCAACATCACCGACATCGTGGTCCCGGCGGAGGCCGCGTGCCGCGGCGGCGCGGACGGCGTGGCGCTCATCAACACCGTCAATTCCATCGTCTCGGTGGATCTGGACTCCATGTCGCCGCGCCCCATCGTCGACGGCAAGGGCACGCATGGCGGCTATTGCGGCACGGCGGTGAAGCCCATCGCGCTCAACATGGTCGCGGCCGTCGCGCGCGATCCGGAAACGGCCGGGCTGGCGATCTCCGCCATCGGCGGCATCGCCACCTGGCGCGACGCGGCGGAGTTCATCGCGCTCGGCGCCGGCACGGTGCAGGTGTGCACCGCCGCCATGCTCTACGGTTTCCGCATCGTCGACGACATGATCGACGGGTTGGCGAATTTCATGGAGCGGAGCCGCTACCGCACGATCGAGGATTTTCGCGGCCGCGCGCTGAAGAACACCGTGGATTGGAACGATCTGAACCTGAATTTCGATCTCAAGGCGTTCATCCACCAGGATATGTGCATCGAGTGCGGCCGCTGTCACATCGCCTGCGAGGATACGGCGCATCAGGCCATCCGCATCGGCGCCAAGGCGGGCGGCGGGCGCACCTTCACCGTCGACAATCGCCAATGCGTCGGCTGCAACCTCTGCATGCACGTCTGTCCGGTCGACGGCTGCATCGAAATGAACCCGGTCGCCAACGGGTTGCCGCCGGTGAGCTGGCCTCACCACCCGAAAAACACATTACGCGTGGATTGACATGAGCAAAAACGATCTCGACGCCTATTGGATGCCGTTCACCGGCAATCGCCAGTTCAAGCAGCACCCGCGCATGTTCGCGAGCGCCAACGGCATGTACTACAAGACGCCCGACGGCCGCGAGGTGATCGACGGCATTTCGGGCATGTGGTGCTGCAACGCCGGCCACAACCGCCCGCGCATCGTGCAAGCGATCCAGAAACAAGCGGCGGAGATGGACTACTCGCCCGCCTTCCAGATCGGCCATCACAAGGCATTCGAACTGGCGAACCGGCTGGTCAAGCTGATGCCGGGAAAACTCGACCATGTGTTCTTCACCAATTCCGGATCGGAATCGGTCGAGACCGCGCTGAAAATGGCCATCGCCTATCACCGCGTCCGCGGCGAAGGCGCGCGCGTGCGCCTGATCGGGCGCGAGAAAGCCTATCACGGCGTGAACTTCGGCGGCATGTCGGTGGGCGGCATGGTCGCCAACCGCAAGATGTTCGGCACGCTGGTCGCGGGCGTCGATCATCTGCGCCACACGCATGGCAATCCGGCGAATTTCTTCTCGCGCGGTGAGCCGGAACATGGAATCGAATTCGCGGACGATCTGGAACGGCTGTGCCAATTGCACGACCCCTCCACCATCGCGGCCGTGATCGTCGAGCCCGTGCAAGGCTCCGGCGGCGTCATCCTCCCGCCGAAGGGGTATTTGAAGCGCTTGCGCGAAATCTGCGACAGGCACGGCATCCTGCTGATCTTCGACGAGGTCATCACCGGCTTCGGGCGCTTGGGCAAGCCGTTCGCGGCGGAGTTCTTCGGTGTCGAGCCCGATCTGGCCACCACCGCGAAGGGCCTGACCAACGGCGTAATCCCGATGGGCGCGGTGTTCGCGCAATCGAAGATCTACGAAGCGTTCATGCAGGGCCCGCCGAACGCCATCGAGTTCTTCCACGGCTATACCTATTCCGGAAATCCTATCGCCTGCGCCGCGGCACTCGGCACCCTCGACACGTATGAGGAAGAAGGTCTGCTGACGCGCGCCGCCACGATGGCGCAATATTTCGAAGACGCGGTGCACAGCCTGCGCGACCTGCCGCTGGTGATGGACGTGCGAAACCTCGGGCTCGTCGCCGGCATTGAAATGCACGCGGCGCCCAACGAGCCGGCCAAGCGCGGCTTTTTGGCCTATGTCAAAACCTTCGAGGCGGGACTTCTGGGACGCACGACGGGCGACACCTTCGCGCTCGCCCCGCCGCTGATCGCGGAGAAGAAACACATCGATTTCATGGTCGACACGCTCAGGCGTGTCATCAAATCCATCGACTGAGGGCACAAGCATGACGACACTGCGCGGCGGACTGATCCAGATGAGCCTGAAGGGTTCGGCGGAGTCCGATCCGGAAACCATCCGCAAGACGATGATCGACGCCCATCTGCCGCTGATCGAAGAGGCGGGCAAGCAAGGCGTGCAGGTTCTTTCGTTCCAGGAAGTCTTCACCCAGCCCTATTTCTGCCCCAGCCAGGATGCCAAATGGTACGCCGCCGCGGAGCCCGTTCCCGACGGGCCGACGGTCAAGCTGATGCAGCGGCTCGCCGCGAAGCACAAAATGGTGATCGTCGCGCCGATCTACGAGGCCACCAACGTCTCGGGCGTCTATTACAACGCGGCTGCCGTCATCGACGCCGACGGAACCTATCTGGGAAAGTACCGCAAGACGCACATCCCGCAGGTCGCGGGCTTCTGGGAGAAGTTCTTTTTCAAACCCGGTTCGTCGAACTGGCCGGTGTTCAAGACGAAATACGTCAAGCTCGGCGTCTACATCTGTTATGACCGCCACTTCCCCGAAGGCTGGCGCGCTCTGGCGCTGGCGGGCGCGGACTACATCGTCAATCCGTCCGCGACGGTGGCCGGGCTGTCGGAATATCTGTGGAAGCTGGAGCAGCCCGCCGCCGCCGCCGCCAACGGCTGCTGGATCGGCGCCATCAATCGCGTCGGCAAGGAAGCGCCGTGGAACATCGGCGAGTTCTACGGCCAGAGCTACTTCGTCAATCCACGCGGCCAGATCGAGAAAATCGCCAGCCGCGACAAGGACGAACTCATCGTCCACGACATGGACATGGGGATGATCAAGCAGGTTCGCGACACCTGGCAATTCTTCCGCGACCGCCGACCCGACACCTATCAACCGCTCGTGGCGCAGGAATAGCATGAAGGGGGACGCACCAGATCGCGAGATGCCCGCCTCGCACGATCCGGGATTATGGAATCGCGATCTCACGCCGACCGTTCCCGAGCAGCGCACCTGGACGTGGAAGTCGTACTCCGCGCTTTGGGTGGGCATGGTCGCGTGCATCCCGACCTACATGCTGGCGAGTGGATTGATTTCGTCCGGCTTGTCGCCCGGGCAGGCGATCCTGCTGGTGTTCCTGGGCAATTCGATCGTGCTGGTCCCGATGCTGCTGACCGGCGCGATGGGCACAAAGTATGGCATCCCGTTCCCGGTGCTGTTGCGCGCGTCCTTCGGTCCGCGCGGGGCGCAGGTGGCCGCCCTGGCGCGCGCCTTCGTCGCCTGCGGCTGGTTCGGCATCAACACCTGGATTGGCGGCTCGGCGATCTATGCCGTCGTCAACATCCTGACGAACAATTTGCTCGCGGGCACGGCGCTGCCGTTCCTGGGCATCGACGCGGGGCAGTTGCTGTGCTTCCTCGCTTTCTGGGCGGTGCATATCTATTTCATCCGGCACGGCACGGATTCGATCCGCTGGCTTGAGACGCTGTCCGCGCCGTTCCTGTTGCTCATGGGCCTGGCGCTTCTGTTCTGGGCCTATACCAGGGCGCATGGCTTCGGCGAGATGCTGTCCGCGCCTTCGGCATTCGCACCGGGCAGCGGCAAGGAGAGCATGTTCTGGCCGACCGTCGCAGCCAGCACGACCGCTATGGTCGGATTCTGGGCGACGCTGGCGCTGAACATTTGCGACTTCACGCGCTTCTCGAAGAGCCAGCGCGACCAGATCGTGGGCCAAAGCATCGGTCTTCCCGTTCCGATGGCCCTCTTCTCCTTCATCGGCGTCGCGGTGACGTCGGCGACCGTGGTGATCTTCGGCAAGGCGATCTGGGCGCCGGTGGATCTGGCCGGACATCTGGGCGGCGCGGGTGCGGTGGTGGCGCTCGTCGTCATCTGCCTGTGTACGCTGACGGTGAATATGGCGGCGAATGTGGTTTCGCCCTCCTACGACTTTTCCAACCTGGCGCCGTCGAAAATTTCCTTCACCGGCGGCGGCTACATCACCGCCGCCATCGGATTGCTCATTTTCCCGTGGAAATTGCTGCAAAGCGCCGGGACCTACATCTTTGCCTGGCTGGTCGGCTATTCCGCGCTGCTCGGTCCCATCGCGGGCATTATGATCGCGGACTATTACGTCGTGCGCCGCCAGAAGCTCGCCGTCGGCGATATGTTCCGCTACGACGGCCGCTATCGCGGCGCGGCGGGCTGGAATCTAAGAGGCATCGCCGCTTTGATCGTGGGCGTGGCACCCAACTTGCCCGGCTTTCTGCATTCGGTGAATCTGGTGAGCCACGTCGCGCCGATCTTCGACACGATCTTCACCGGCGCCTGGTTCGCCGGGTTCTTCGTGTCGGGGGCGGTGTACATTCTGCTGAACGCCGGCAGCAAAGGAGAAGCCTGATGTCGCTGTTGATCCGGGGCGGTACGGTCGTCACCGCCGAAGCAAGCTATCGCGCGGACGTCTATTGCGAGAACGGCAAGATCAAGGCTATCGGCGAGAAGCCGGACGCGCCCGCAGGCGCCGAGATCGTCGATGCGGGCGGCCAATTCGTCATGCCGGGCGGCATCGATCCGCACACCCACATGCAGCTTCCGTTCATGGGCACGGTGGCGTCGGAGGATTTCTTCACCGGCACGGCGGCAGGATTCGCCGGCGGCAACACCACGATCATCGATTTCGTCATCCCCAATCCCAAGCAGAACCTGATGGAAGCCTATCGCGACTGGCGCGGCTGGGCCGAGAAAGCGGCGGGCGACTATGGCTTCCACGTCGCCATCACCTGGTGGGACGAAAGCGTGCACGACGACATGGGCACGCTGGTGCGCGAAGAAGGCGTCAACAGCTTCAAGCATTTCATGGCCTACAAGAACGCCATCATGGCGACGGACGAGACCATGTATCACTCGTTCCATCGCGCGCGCGAGCTGGGCGCCATCGTTACCGTCCATGCCGAGAACGGCGAGATCGTCTATCAGCTGCAGCAGGAACTGCTGGCGAAGGGCATCAACGGGCCGGAAGGCCATCCGCTCTCGCGCCCGCCCGCGGCGGAAGGCGAAGCGGTCCATCGCGCGATCAAGTTCGCGGACGTCGCCGGCGTGCCGGTTTACGTCGTGCATACCTCCACCAAGGATGCGCTGGACGTCATCACGCTGGCGCGCAACAACGGCCAGCGGGTGTTCGGCGAAGTGCTGGCGGGCCATTTGCTGATCGACGACAGCGTCTACCGCAGCGCGGACTGGGCGTTCGCGGCCGGGCATGTGATGTCCCCGCCCTTCCGCCCGAAGGAGCATCAGGCGGCGCTGTGGCGCGGCCTGGCATCGGGTAATCTGCAAACGACGGCGACCGACCATTGCTGTTTCTGCGCGCCGCAAAAGGCCGCCGGCAAAAACGATTTCACGAAAATCCCGAACGGCACCGGCGGCATCGAAGACCGCATGGCGGTGCTGTGGACGCACGGCGTCAACACCGGACGGCTGACGCCCGAAGAATTCGTGGCTGTCACTTCCGCCAACGCGGCAAAGATCTTCAACATCCATCCGCGCAAAGGCTCGCTGAGCGTCGGCGCCGATGCGGACATCGTGGTCTGGGATCCTGCGGCCAGCCGCACGATCTCGGCGAAGACGCATCACCAGAACGTCGACTTCAACATCTTCGAGGGCATGAAGGTGACGGGCGTGCCGAGCCACACCATCGCCAACGGCAAGCTGGTTTACGCCAAGGGCGAACTGCGGGCGGTCAAAGGCGCCGGACGCTACCTCAAGCGGCCGGCGTTCCCGTCCGTCTTCGGCGCGCTGGACAAGATGGCGAAGGCGCGTGCGCCGCGCGCGGTGGCGCGTTAGAGCAACGCGCGAGAAGCGTGTGCGGGTTTCCGCATAAGCGTTGCGAAGAACGAAAGACATAGAGCTGCGGAGCGCAAGAACGCGGGCGATTGCGGCCCCGGCCGGCGCGCAGGTTCGCGTGATTAATCAATGGCATGGACAAAATTCGGCCGGGGCCGGCGTTGGCTGCATTTTCACGTCGAAGGCGGCCGCCTTGGCTTCTGAGTGCCTCGGAAAGGCGCTACTATCCGCTTCGATCCAGGGCCGTCGGGGGAATGTCGGATTAAGCGAACGCCGGCCGAGATTGCGGGGTAGCTGCCCATGGTGATGCCGCAACGATCAAAGCGTAAACCGTGCGTCTCGCTCCTGGCGTCCATCGCGATGTCGGCGGTGGCGGCGTCGAGCGCTGCCGTCGCCCAGCAAGCGGAGTATGTCGACGAGCAAGTTGCAAACCGTGTCTGCTATAACGTCGACAAGGTCGGTGACGCCGGCAAGGTTGAAAAGGATGAGCTAAAAATCATTTTGACAAAATTTCAGCAAGATCAAGCGGCGGCGCCTCAACGCTTGAGCAATGCGCAAGCCAATTACAAGCACGCTTGGGCAAAGGTCGGTGACTTAACAAAAATCTTGGACAAACATCTTGCCGAGAGACGCAAATTGGCCACGCAATTAACGGAAATAATGAATAGTTTGCGGTCCGACGACAACGTGACGCAGCAATTGCGATCGCTCGACAGTCAGATCGACACGGATGCAACGGAGCTAGAGGACGCAAAGACGAATCGTGAAACTGCGGCAGAAGAGCTTGCCGACGCGCAGGCGGGTGCGTCCGAAGATGCGTCCTCTGCCCGGAATAAAATCGCCGATTGCATCAAGGCGCGCCTGGACGCGCTGAACAAGGCGCCGGCCCACCCGTCCGCCCCTCCCGCGCTTGCCCACGCGGCACCCACGGCGCCGATCCGGACCGGCAATGCCTGGACGTGCGCGAAAGATCGGGTGGAGTACACGGAGGGCGGAAAGGTGCTGCCCAGCACCTCCAGCAACGACCTCGTGGTGGGCGAAACAACCGTTGCCGTGCCCGCATACACAGACCGCTCGGGTTCGCATTACCCGGCGGCGCGGATCGCCTTCACGCCGCCCAAGCCGCGCTATGCGGTAGGCGAGACGGTCGTGCTTGAGCTGAACGTCGAGGGAGGAAAGGATACAAACCGCTCGCCTGGGCACAACAATACTTCGCAGGGAGGCGCGTTTTGGTTCGCCAAGGAGATCGGCGGCAGCAATATGATGGGCGGTGTCGACGCCTATGACCGGGGCGCCACCTGCGGAGACTCGGAACATGAATCCTGCGGGGACACGAGACAGACAAAGGTCTCCTTTGCGTTCCAGCCCAAGGCGCAGCAAGGCGTGGATGTCGTCGGCTCGCAGGGGTTTCAGATCAAGATCCCGCCGCTAAAGCATCCGCCGGGTGTCGTGGGTCTCGTCTTGGAGGCCTCAGGCGAAGGGCGAGGGGTGGGGATTTCGTGGATATGCCGGCCGCAGTAATGCGCGAGGGCGGCGCACGCGGCCAAAGCTGAAGGGGCTGCCATGGCGATGTTGCAAGGATCGAAGCATCTACGAAGCCTCGCCGTCTTGCTGCTTGCAATCCTGTGCGGCGCGTTGCAGACGCGGGCGGCGCTGTGCGCTCAGAATCCGCCGCCTGGCGCAACGTCAACGAACGACATCCTCGGCCAGTTGAACAATAGCCTGGCGCAGGAAGCTTCGACCAGAGCCGCCCTGGCGCGCGAACTCGCACTCTACGCCGAGACGGTGCGTATGCGCGTCGTGCGCGGCGCTCTCGGCCAGGCCGCCGCGGACAGCGCGCTGCGCCAACGCGCTCGGGAGATGGCGCAGCGCGGCATGAGCATCCAGGACCAACAGGCGCTCCGCGCCGAGCAGCAGAAAGAGGCGGCACTCTACTTCCGATACATCGAGCGCACGGTTTCCAGAAATGCGCATTGGCCGTCCGGCGATCCGGTGGCGGCGTACCTGGCGGAGGCGAACAGGCTGATGGCGCGCGCAAGGCAAAGCTACCGGCAGGCGATCGCCCAGAACCGCGATCCGGACTTTTCGCTCGCCATGGCCTACTGGGTGCTGCGCCTGGCCTCGGGCGACGCCAATGCGGTTATCTCCGCGACGCCTTTCGACAGCCGCGAGGGCGGTATCCAAGCCGGTCCGGCCCCGCCGCCTCCCGGCGCTCAATCGAACCAGCCCCCGGCGCCGGTTGCGACGCTTCCCACAGCGATGCCGAAGGCCACGGCGATTGCACCTCTCGGGCACCCGACCGGCGGCTCGATCGGGATTCGGATCAAGGATGGCACCGTCGCCGGCAAGCCGGCCGTCTTGATCGTCGAGGTTCATCCCGGCTCTGCGGGCGCCGCCGTTGGCCTCCGAGCCGGCGATATCATCGTCAGCTTGGAGCACAAGCCAGTCGCGCATGCCCGTGCACTCCATCAGTCCGTGCAAGCATTCCAGCCGGGTCAAGTCGTGGCATTGGGCGTGGTCCGCGCCGGCGAGCCGCTAAACGTCCGGGTGAAGCTCAGCGCGCCGCTTCCGGCGGCGGCTGTGCCGCGAGGTGGCGCCAACGCCATTCAGGTATTGGCGGGCACCTATGGCGGCAATTGTCCGGCGCAGGAATTCTCGACCGGCCGTGGCAACGTCACGTCAAAGCTATCCGAAGCCTGCGACGGAAAAACCACCTGCGGCTACGTCGTCGATTATCGGGTTCTTGGAGATCCTTCCGTCGGTTGCGCCAAGACCTATGTCGCCGAATGGACCTGCGGCGACAGCGGGCGAGTTCGCCGCGCGGAAGCAGCGGCCGAGGCCGGCTACGGCAGCACGGTCGAACTGACCTGCGAAGCCACAGGCAAACTTCAGAGGGCACGGTGATCGACTCGCCCATGATGAGAGATTTGCCGCTCGATGTCTGCCGCATCTTCGAGAATGAATGCGGCAAGCCCGCCTCCGACGCGCGTGATCGGTTCGGGTCAGATATGCAACGAGCCGTTCTGCGGCCGTATCGCTTCCCTGACCTGCGCCGGCGCGGCAAACCAGTGACCTCGGTCGATTTCCTTTGAAAAGATCAAACGATTCCGGGGTCGCGTGTCGCCCGGCGCCTTAACATGCGGATCAGCTGCCGCCCTATTTCCGACGGCGCCATTCCGCCCGGGCCGTACCAGAATTTCGTTCCGTTCAACGCCGTCAGAACGTGAAGGCGGAAAATCTTCGGATCGATGTCGGCTTCCAGTTCGAGTTTCCCGATCAAGTCGCTGAACATGCTTTCATAGGCATCGCGCTGCGCCGTCAGTTGGCTGCGCAGAGCCCCGATCGTGACCGGGAATATCGGCGCGATGACGCCGACGAAGGCGCTGTCGCCGTTCAACGCTTCGCAATGGGCGGCGGCCGCCTCTTCCAGACGGTCCCACGGATCGGCGATGCCGGCGACGGCGGCGCGAACGGCATTGGTCATCATATCGATGGCGGCGCCGTGGACGGCGACGAAGAGCGCGTCCTTCGATTCGAAATGGTAATAGATCGATCCGGCGAGGACGCCGGCAGCCGCCGCGACGTCTCGCATGTTGGCGCCGTGAAATCCGCAGGCGCTGAATTGCCGTGCCGCCGCTTCCAAAATCTGCTGACGCTTATTCCTGGTGTGCGGATCGTCCGCCGGACGTATCGTCTCGGTCGCTTTCAACTGACAGAACTCCATCGGCGGGACGGGGAGGCCCCCTCCCACGGCTGTCGCCGCCACTTGCATGGTGCCTGCTTCCTGTTTACAACCTGACAAACGTTTGTTCAACACATTGATCGGAAGGCTAATGGCGTCACTCTCGATCGCCGGCGGCGGGCATCGACCCACCCGGTTTGTCAAGACGCCGCGCTCAACGGAGGACAAATGACCGGCTACGCCGCTCCTATCGCCGACATGCGTTTCGCCGCCACAAGACTGGCTGGCTTCGCCGAGATCGCTGCCTTGCCCGGCGGGGAGGATTTGAGCGACGAGCTGCTCGCCTCGATCCTGGAGGAAGGCGCCAAATTCGCCGGCGGCGTCCTGGCGCCCCTCAACCGTCTCGGCGATCTACAGGGATCCCGGCTGGAAAACGGCGTCGTGCGCACGCCCGACGGCTGGGCCGCCGCCTATCGCGCCTTTATCGACGGAGGCTGGAACGCGGTTCCCTTCGAGTCCGGCCATGGCGGCCAGGGCCTGCCGTGGCTGATTGCGACGGCGCTTCAGGAGATGTGGCATTCCGCCAATATGGCGTTTGCGCTTTGCCCGATGCTGACCCAGGCGGTGGTGGAGGCGATCGGCCGCCACGGCTCGCCGCAACTCAAGGCTCTGTTCCTGCCCAAACTGGTTTCAGGGCAGTGGAGCGGCACCATGAACTTGACCGAGTCGCAGGCCGGTTCCGATCTCGCCGCCATCCGCACCCGCGCGGTCAGGGAAGGCGATCATTACCGGATCAGCGGCCAGAAAATTTTTATTACCTATGGAGACCATGAACTGGCCGAAAACATCGTCCATCTGGTCCTGGCCCGCACGCCCGAGGCGCCTGCGGGCGTCAAGGGCATTTCTCTGTTCGTCGTGCCGAAGCATCTGGTCGGCACGGATGGCGGGCTCGAGGGCCGCAACGATCTGCGCTGCGTCTCGCTCGAACACAAGATGGGTATCCATGCCAGCCCGACCGCGGTGATGTCCTACGGCGACAATGGCGGAGCCTTCGGCCTGCTTGTCGGCGAGGAGAATAAAGGCCTCCAATATATGTTCACGACGATGAACAACGCCCGGCTGTCGGTCGGCCTGCAGGGCGTGGCGATCGCGCAGCGTGCGCTGCAGAAGGCCGCGTCATTCGCCCGCGAGCGGGTACAGAGCCGCGACATTGCCAACGGCGACGCGAAACCGGTCACCATCATCCACCATCCCGACATTCGCCGCATGTTGCTGACGATGCGGGCCCTGACCGAGGCGAGCCGCGCGCTGGCCTATTTCGTCGCCGCCAAGCTCGACACAGCCAATCGCCATCCCGATCCGGCCAAGCGCCGGGCGGCCCAGGCGATCGTCGATTTGCTGATCCCGGTGGTGAAAGGCTGGAGCTCGGAAATCGGCTCCGAAGCCGCTGCAATGGGTGTCCAGATTCATGGCGGCATGGGCTATATCGAAGAAACCGGCGCCGCCCAGTTCATGCGCGACGCCAAGATCGCCGAAATCTACGAGGGCACGAACGGCATCCAGGCCAACGACCTGATCGGCCGCAAGCTGACCCGCGACGGCGGGGCAACCGCCAAGTCCTTCATTGCCGCCATGCGATCGCTCGATGGCGGATTGGGCGCGGCCGATGCCGAGTTGTCGCCGCTCCGCGCCGCTCTGGCCAAGGGACTGGCTGCGCTGGAGGCGACGACCGATTGGATTCTGGCTCATCGGGCCCGCAATCCGCGCGATGCGGCGGCGGGGGCGATGGCGTATTTGCGCCTGTGGGGAACGGTTGCAGGCGGCTGGCTGATGGCCAAGGCGGCGCTCGCCGCCCAAGCCGAACTGGCGGCGGGAGAAGGCGATCCGGCTTTCCTGCGCGCCAAAATCATCACCGCGCGCTTTTACGGCGAGCACATACTGCCCCGCGCCTCGGCCCACGAGGCGGCGGTAACCGCCGGCGCGGGGACGTTGATGGCGATGGCAAACGAGGCATTCTGACGGCGGGCGGCGGGCAAAGCCGATGGAGTCCGCCTCCGTCGTCTTAGGAGAAAATATGTCGGACAGCGTCATCTCGAAAAGGACCGCGGCGGAGCACGCAAAACCGCGCAGCCGCGACGGGCGCAACAAGCTGCGCTTCGTCACCGCGACCAGCCTGTTCGACGGCCATGACGCCGCAATCAATATCATGCGGCGGATCCTCCAGTCTTCCGGAGTGGAGGTCATTCATCTCGGCCATAACCGCTCGGTGGACGAGGTCGTCACCGCCGCGATCCAGGAGGATGTGCAGGGCATCGCCATCAGCTCCTATCAGGGCGGCCATGTCGAATATTTCAAGTACGCCATCGATCTGCTGCACGAACGCGGCGCCGGACGGATCAAGCTGTTCGGCGGCGGCGGCGGCGTGATCGTGAAGGATGAGATCGCCGAGTTGTGCGCCTATGGGGTCGAGCGCATCTACTCCCCCGAGGACGGACAGCAAATGGGCCTCCAGGGCATGATCGACGACATGATCGAACGCGCCGACTTCGATCCAACCGACGATGGCGCGATCGACATCAAAACGCTGGCGAATCCCGATTGGCGTCCGTTGGCGCGTTTCATCACCCGGTTGGAGCGGGGTCAGATCGACGCCGCAACCATGGCGGCGCTGTCCGGCGGCGCCGGGAAACGCCGGTCGATGCCGGTCCTGGGCGTCACCGGCACCGGCGGGTCGGGAAAATCCTCGTTGAGCGATGAGCTGATCTGCCGCTTCCGCCTCGACAGCGACCGGTTCAGGATCGCGGTCCTGGCCATCGACCCGTCGAAGCGCAAGAGCGGCGGTGCGCTTCTGGGCGACCGCATCCGCATGAACGCGATCAACGCCCCGCAAATCTACATGCGCTCGATCGCAACCCGCCAATCCGACAGCGAAGTGCCGAAATTCGTGCCCGGCGCCGTCGAAGCCTGCCGCGCCGCCGGCTTCGATCTGGTGATCGTCGAAACGCCGGGCATCGGCCAGGGCAATGCCGCCATCGCGGATCTGGCCGACATCTCGCTTTACGTTATGACGCCGGAATTCGGCGCCGCCTCTCAACTCGAAAAAATCGACATGCTCGATTTTGCCGATCTGGTGGCGATCAACAAATTCGATCGCAAAGGCGCCGAAGACGCGCTGCGCGACGTCCGCAAGCAGGTTCAGCGCAATCGCAATGCCTTCGACCGATCGCCGGACGCCATGCCGGTCTATGGCGCCATCGCGGCGCGTTTCCAGGACGACGGCGTGACCGGGCTTTATCTCGGTCTGCGCGATCTTCTGGTGGAAAAGGGTTTCAAGCCGCCGCCCAGCCGGTTCAACCGGAAAGAGGGTCATGTCCCGTCGTCGCGGCCGGCGATCGTGCCGCCGTCGCGCCAGCGCTATTTGGCCGAAATCGCCGCCGCGGTGCGGGACTATCACAAGAGCGTCGCCGCCCAAGTGACCGTCGCTCGCGAAATCCAGCAGTTGAGAGGCGCGCGGCACATGCTGGAAGCGCGCGGCGGCGACGGCGCGGCGCTCGCCCCCTTGATCGCCGAACGCGAGGAGCGCCAGGATGTCCGCGCCCGAAAACTGATCGAGAACTGGCCGAAGATCAGGGAAAGCTATTGCGGCGACGACTATGTGGTGAAGGTTCGCGACAAGGAAATCCGCACGCAGCAGGTCAGCGTCAGTCTGTCGGGGACGCCCGTCCGCAAGGTGGCGCTGCCGCGCTACGAGGATCACGGCGAGCTTTTGCGTTGGCTGCTGAGCGAAAACGTCCCCGGTGCGTTCCCCTATACGGCGGGCGTGTTTCCGTTCAAGCGCGAGGGCGAGGACCCGACCCGCATGTTCGCCGGCGAGGGCGATCCCTTCCGCACCAATGCCCGCTTCAAGTTCCTGTCCAAGGATTCGGACGCCAAAAGACTGTCGACCGCCTTCGATTCGGTGACGCTTTACGGCTGGGACCCGGACGAGCGGCCCGACATCTACGGCAAGGTCGGCAATTCCGGCGTCTCCATCGCCACCCTCGACGACATGAAGGCGCTCTATTCGGGCTTCGATCTGTGCGCGCCGACGACCTCGGTATCGATGACGATCAACGGGCCGGCGCCGATGCTGCTGGCGATGTTCTTCAACACCGCAATCGACCAGCAACTGGACAGGTTCGCGGCCGAGAACGCCCGCCCGCCTACCGACGGCGAGGCGGCGAAGATTCGCGCCCGGACGCTCGAAACCGTGCGCGGCACGGTGCAAGCCGATATTCTGAAGGAGGACCAGGGTCAGAATACCTGCATCTTCTCCACCGAATTCGCCCTGAAGATGATGGGCGATACCCAGGAATATTTCGTGCAGCATAAGGTCAAGAATTTCTATTCGGTGTCGATCTCCGGCTATCACATTGCCGAGGCCGGGGCGAACCCGATCTCGCAGCTTGCCTTCACGCTTGCCAACGGCTTCACCTTCGTCGAGTCCTATCTGGCGCGCGGCATGAATGTCGACGACTTCGCGCCCAATCTGTCCTTCTTCTTCTCCAACGGGATGGACCCGGAATACTCGGTGATCGGCCGCGTGGCGCGGCGCATCTGGGCGGTCGCCATGCGCTTCAAATACGGGGCCAACGAACGCTCGCAGAAGTTGAAATATCACATCCAGACGTCAGGCCGCTCGCTCCATGCGCAAGAGATGGATTTCAACGACATCCGCACCACCTTGCAGGCGCTGATCGCGATCTACGACAATTGCAACAGCCTGCACACCAACGCCTTCGACGAAGCCTATACCACCCCGACCGAGAACTCGGTCCGCCGCGCGATGGCGATCCAGATGATCATCAACCGCGAATGGGGACTGGCCAGGAACGAGAACCCCAACCAGGGCTCCTTCATCATCGAGGAGCTCACCGATCTGGTGGAAGAGGCGGTGCTCAAGGAGTTCGAGCGCATCGCCGAGCGCGGCGGCGTGCTGGGGGCGATGGAGACCGGTTATCAGCGCGGCAAGATCCAGGAGGAAAGCCTCTATTACGAACACAGGAAGCATGACGGCAGCCTGCCGATCATCGGCGTGAACACCTTCGTCAATCCCCATCAGGGGGCGATGCCGGGACCCGCACTGCAGCGCTCGACCGCCGGCGAGAAGCACAATCAGATCGCCCGGCTGTGCGATTTCCAGCGCCGTCACGGCGGCGAAGCCCCGGCGGCGCGGGAGCGGTTGCGTCAGGCGGTGATCCGCAACGAGAATGTTTTTGCGGTTCTGATGGACGCCGTGCGCGTCTGTTCGCTGGGCCAGATCAGCAATACGCTGTTCGAAGTCGGCGGACAGTACCGGCGGAATATGTGAGACGCCGATAGCAGAAGGTCGAGTGCAAGAAACCGTCTAACTGTTTGGTTTTATTGGTGCCCCTGGCCGGACTTGAACCAGCACGCCCGTGAAGGCAACAGATTTTGAGTCTGCCGCGTTAAACGCTAACTATTTGATATTACTTATGTTTGTATCATAAAAAGGGTGTATGTGTAAGTAATGTGCAAATGAATCCCGTGGCATACCGGCTTTCGTCAGGGAGCGCGTTTCAAATCGTCCAACATCCGTTTGATAAAGCCGGAAAACTTCACGGTGAAGCCCATCTCCGCCACGCCTTCCAATCTGCGCGCGACTCACCCGCGCTGTGAAGCCCAAACTTGCGGGATACCCCCAAAAAGACCCCCACCTGATTTTTCCTCTTCCGAAGCGGTTTGCGCCTGCAAACCGGCTAGCCCTGTGGCAATGAGCGGGTTAAGCCGTCAAGACCGCAGGACGCGAGTGGTGCGGGCCGGAGCGCAGCGACAACCCGGTCGCGTTCTGCGCTTGCATTGGTCTTGACGGCAAAGGGGCCAAAGCCCCTCGTTTTATTCGCTTAAATGGCGGTAGAGGTTCCTGCACGATGTCTGTGAGAATGTGATTTCCCTCGCGAAGGGACCCGTGTAGTCAATAAGTATTCTCGTTCTGCTTAATAGGCCACGGCATGAACATCGCCGAGATAGAATCTGAACTACAGGCGCTTGCTGACGCACCGTTCGATCCGGCTACGTTTGTCTTTCGGTTTCTCGAAATTTACGACGCACCAAAGTCAACCCTCACGAAGCTAAAGCAGGGCACCGCGAACCACGCCAGTGAACCTGGAGACTTGCTTTGGAAAAACAACCTGTTCTTCCGGGTGGCGCCGTCCGGCAAAACTGCTGAAACCGTCGATGCGATGCTGATCGATCCGCTTGTTAAGCGGCACAAGCCTCGATTCATAATGGCTGTTGATGGGAATGAGGTTTACGTCCGCGATCTCAAAGTCGATCAAACGGTCGATACCAGTTTTAAGAAACTGAATGATGCCTTCCTATTTTTTCTACCGCTCGCGGGTATCGAACGCTATGACGCGGTTACCGAAAATGAAGCGGACATCAAAGCTACCGCGCGCGTCGCAAAGTTATACGACGCAATCTTGCAAGCCAATCCGGATTGGATTGATCGTGATCATACTCACGAGCTGAATCTTTTCATGACACGCATGCTCTTCTGTTTCTTCGCTGAAAGCACATCAATTTTCGAAAAGCACATTTTCACGAATACCGTCATAAATCGCACCGATGAGGATGGGTCAAACGCGCACGCCGTGCTTTCGGTGATATTTCGCGCGATGAACACGCCAAAGACGGAGCGGTCCGAATTGCCGGCATTCGCTCGCAATTTCGAATATGTGAACGGTGGGTTGTTCAGGGATGACACGTCAGTCCCTCTATTTAACAAGCGAGCGCTCCGTCTGTTGAAAGAATGTGGCGAACTCGATTGGAAGGCCATCAATCCCGACATTTTTGGCTCCATGATTCAGGCCGTTGCGCAACCAGGTCTGCGCGAAGATATGGGTCTGCATTACACGTCCATTCCGAACATTATGAAGGCGTTGCAGCCTCTCTTCCTGCTATCGCTCGAAGAGGATTTTGAAGCCGCACGGAATAGCGAATTAAAGCTGAAAAAGCTTCTGCAACGAATCTACAATATCCGCGTGTTCGACCCGGCGTGTGGCTCCGGCAATTTCCTAATCATCGCCTACAAGGAGCTGCGCAAGTTGGAGATGCGTATTTTCGAGCGCCAAAAGCAGATCGCAAAGCAATGGTCGCTGGCTATGACGGGTCTCCATTTGAATCAGTTCTTCGGTATCGAGCTTACAGACTTTGCCGCTGAGACGGCCAAGCTATCGCTCTGGATTGCCGAGTATCAAATGAACGAGCAGTTCAAGGCGATATTCGGCTCCTCCCCTCCTTCTCTACCGCTACGCGATAGCGGCAATATCCTTCAAGAAAATGCGGCGCGCCTGCCTTGGGACAGCGTTTGCCCGCCGAGTGAAGGAGCCGAAATATATATTGTCGGCAATCCGCCTTTTGAAGGCGCGCGGGGGCAATCGGAATCGCAAAAGGCCGACATAAACTTCGCTCTCGGCTCCGCTTACGACGGGGTAAATAGCCTCGACTACGTCTGTATCTGGTTCCATCTCGCGGGCAAGTACATAAAACAATTCCCCGCACAAGCAGCATTCGTCGCCACGAGTTCTATCTGCCAGGGGCAATCTGTATCGTTGTTTTGGTCGAAGATGGTTTCACAGTCCGTCGAAATCGGCTTTGCCCATAGTCCATTCAAGTGGCGCAATAACGCGACGCACAATGCGGCTGTAAATTGCGTTATCGTTGGTATCAGAAGACGGTCGGCTGCCAAGAAGATCATTTTCGACGAAGCTTCGTCGAAAGTGGTCGCCAATATATCTCCTTATCTCACTGACAATGATGACGTTGTCGTCGAGAAACGCTTTCAGCCTCCGGTCGGCTTGCCCGCATTGGTGATGGGCAATCAAGCAATCGACGGCGGTCACCTGATATTGTCCAAGCCCGAAATGGAAAAAATCGTATCGAACCATCCATCTGCGTCGCGATTTATTCGGCCAGTTTATGGGGCAAATGATTTTGTTCGTGGTGAGTCTCGCTTTTGCATTTGGGTGCACGAGCAAGATTACGCGACCGCAAAGCGGATTCCGGAATTCGCAGCGAGGTTCGATAAAGTCAGAGAATATCGTGAAGTGAGCGGAGAGGTCGCGCGAAGCCTCATCAATATCCCCTACAGATTTAGATACGTACACGAAGCGAAGGAATGCTTGTTGGTTGTGCCGCGGACCACGACCGAACGAAGAGAGTATATCGCGTGCGGTGTGCTGGACAAGAATGCAATAGTTACCGATGCAGTGCAGGTCATCTACGATCCGCAGATGTACTTGTTTGGCATACTGTCCTCGAAGGTTCACATCGTGTGGGTCAAGGCTGTGGCAGGTAAGTTCAAAACAGATCCCAGATATTCCAACACGCTTGTCTACAATACGTTTCCGCTACCGACTCTTTCCGACGAGCAAAGGAACGTGCTCGAAGAACATGCATTTGAAATTTTGAGAGTACGCGAGTCGTTTCCCGGAAAGACCCTTGGCTGGTTATATGACCCAGATACAATGCCTGATGATCTTCTAAAAGCGCACCACGACCTCGACGACACTTTGGAGCGTATTTACATCGGTCGCCCATTCAAAAATGACACAGAGCGCCTAGAACATCTCTTCAAGTTATATGCCGCAAAAAGAAAAAAGGACGGCAGTGCAAGAGTTGCTAGAGTGGCCGGGCGAAAGGAGAGCGCGTGATGGCGGATTTCGTTACAGTTACCTACGGCCAAACTGGCGCAAGCCAATCGACGAACGAATATGGCATGCGTTCGATGCAAGCACGCGTATTTGATGCTCGCAATTCGCAATACCTGTTGGTGAAAGCGCCACCGGCTTCTGGCAAATCGCGCGCGCTGATGTTTATCGGACTCGATAAGTTGGAAAATCAGGGAATTGCTAAGGTAATAGTGGCTGTCCCAGAGCGATCAATTGGCTCTTCGTTCAAATCCACAAAGCTGACCGACGGCGGATTCTTTCGGGATTGGCTTGTCGATCCAAAGTGGAATCTGACTGAGACTGCTGGAGCCTCGGGAAAAGTTGCAGCGCTCAAGCAGTTCATGACTTCCCAGGATGAGATTCTCGTTTGCACGCACGCGACGCTGCGTTTCGCATTTGAACAGCTCGGCGCTAGCGCGTTTTCGTCATGTCTCATCGCGATCGATGAGTTTCACCATGTTTCGTCCGACGAGAATAGCCGCTTGGGTGATGTCGTCCGGGCGCTCATGGAAGTGGACAAGGCTCATATCGTTGCAATGACTGGATCGTACTTCCGGGGAGACGCTGCGCCGGTATTGCGGCCAGAGGATGAAGCGCGATTCAATCGCGTCACCTATACCTACTACGAGCAGCTAGATGGGTACAAATATCTGAAGACATTAGGCATCGGCTACCATTTCTATCGCGGCCGATACATCGACGCCATCAATCAGATTTTGAATTCCGATCTTAAGACTATCGTACATATCCCGCATGTGCGGTCTGCCGAATCGACGTCCGACAAGTATGCTGAAGTGGATAAAATTCACGATCATCTTGGGGAAATGCTGGGTAAGGACGAAGCTACAGGTCTGTATCGGGTCCGACGCGCAGACGGCAAGGTACTGAAGGTCGCTGATCTCGTTGATGACGGCCCCGACCGCGAACGAGTGATGCAAACGCTTCGCAGAATCGAGAGCCGCGACGACGTAGACATCATTATTGCACTTGGTATGGCCAAAGAAGGGTTTGATTGGATTTGGTGCGAACACGCACTAACAGTCGGCTATCGCGGCTCCTTAACCGAAGTTATTCAAATCATCGGTCGGGCAACGCGAGACGCCCCAGGCAAAAGCCATGCTCAATTTACAAATCTGATCGCGGAGCCGGACGCAAGCGAAGAGCGCGTGACGGATGCGGTTAACAATATGCTTAAAGCAATCGCTTGTTCGCTGCTCATGGAGCAGGTGTTGGCTCCGAACTTCAAATTCAAAACGCGCGACGACGCTGATGAACTGGACGGGTCCGCAAAAGAAACGGACATCACCTATACGCACGGTGATAGCGTCATAGCAATTCGTGGCTTTGCAGAGCCGTCAACGGAGCGTACCAAGCAAATTCTTGAAAGCGATCTTAGCGATTTAACTGCGGCGATATTTCAAGACGAGTCTGTTTTGCGAGCAGCGATGAACCCGTCTGACTACGCGCCCGAAGTTGTGAACCAGGTCTTCATACCCAAAGTTATTGAGCATCGGTATCCCGACCTTACGCCACAAGAGGTAGAGGAGATACGGCAGGCGGTTGTCGCAAACGGTGTGTTCAAGAGTCCTTCGGTAGTCGTCGAGCAACAGGGTGACACGAAATTTGTTCGAATGGCTGAGCGCCTGATAAATATCGATGAACTCGATATGGACTTGATTGATTCGATAAATCCCTTCCAGAAGGCGTACGAAATTTTATCAAAGTCCGTTACCTCCGAAGTTCTTCAAACCATTCATGCTGCCATCACTTCGGTTTCTGTCTCAATGACGGAGCAAGAAGCCGTTTCCAGTTGGCCACGCATCCAGGCGTTCAGAAAAGAGCGCGGCGTAGCTCCGAGTCTAGTGAGCCCGAATCCTTTGGAGCGGCGACTAGCCGAGGCGTTGGCTTGGCTTCAGGCCAAGAAACGTGAACGGGGTAGAACTTCCGGCGGGGGGCAATAGCTATGCCACGCCTGACGCTGACGGACATTCTGTCTTTGGAAGACCATGATGGTCTTCTCGACGTTAAGCCTCTTGCGCCCGCTGCTGCGTCGGAGTCTTCTCGGATAGAGAATGACTTTGAGGAGCTGAATCTCTTTATCGACGAGCATGGCTTCGTGCCGGGTTCCGGAACTGGCGGCAATAAACCGTCCATTAAGGAACGGACGCTGTCGATGCGCTTGAAAAGCTACCGCGAACGTCCAGACATTGCTCAGCGTCTGAAGTTTGTCGATCGCCATAACCTTTTGGAGGGAATTGGGGACGTACCGCCACCGGAAAGTCTCGATGAGATATTGGACCTGGATGACGACCTACTGAATGCCCCGAGCGAGGAGATATTTTCGTTTCGGCATTCTCGGCCTAGCTCAGCGCGTCCAGATCGTGTTTCAGAACGGAAGCCTTGTAAGGACTTTGAGAAGTTCAAGCCGCTTTTTGATGCCTGCGTGGCGGACCTCGTTTCGGGGAAACGTAAGAGCCTCAAATTTGCCAACGAGCAGGAAGTCAACGCGGGTGAGTTTTTTATTCTCAATGGCGTCATGGTGTACGTTGCTGAGGTAAACGACCCGCATATCCGAAATGGAAAGCGGAACGCGAGACTTCGCCTCATTTTTGAAAATGGAACTGAGGGCGAGAACCTTTTGCGTTCTCTCGCTACCGAACTCTACAAGGATGCCAGCGGGCGGCGCATTTCTAGTCCCGAAGTGGGGCCTCTGTTTGATCCTGAGTCAAGTGTTGCCACCGTTGAAGCTTCGGCCGAACGCATTACTGGCTCGATCTATGTGGTTCGTAGTCTTTCCACTCATCCTGAAATTGCTCGCTTGGACGGGCATCTTTTCAAAGTCGGGTTCACCGCTGGAAAAGTAGAGGACCGTTTGCGTGGCGCTAAAGATGATCCGACGTTCTTATTGGCACCAGTTCATTTGGTAAGGAGTTACGACGCTATCAACATGAACACGACGAAGCTTGAAAACCTGCTGCACCGCTTTTTTGCAGATGCACGTCTTGACGTAGAAATAAAAGACCGATTTGGAAAACCGTTCCGGCCGCGCGAATGGTTTATTCTGCCA
Source organism: Alphaproteobacteria bacterium (assembly GCA_028871795.1). GTDB lineage: Bacteria > Pseudomonadota > Alphaproteobacteria > Micropepsales > Micropepsaceae > Rhizomicrobium. The sequence goes on from JAGWMG010000002.1 coordinate 59,037, forward strand.
TTGCCGGTCGTCGATAAGGCTATCAGTATGCTGCTTGATGGCAGCATACTAGGCTATCGTTATGACGCCGCCGCTCAAAAGTTGGTCAAGTCCTGATGCGCGAGCGGCGCGGTTTAAGACCTCGCGGGCACGAGACGAAACTGGGCGTCACGAATGCAAGTCCGGGTACTCCGTGAACAACTGCCCGAGGGTCCCACACGCCTTGTGCCACGCGATCAGTTCCGCGAGCGCAGCGTCCGGGTGCCGTGGGACAAGGCGCTCTGCTCTGTTCTCAATAGCACGCGCCTGCTGACGCCACATCGGTCCTGCACCACGCCTGGACATCTCTACAAATAATCCTGCCCCGGATTTGCACGGGACTTTGCGAACGTGCGCGAGCAATTGGCGGCCACGCCTCAGAATCGCAGAGGCGACGCTGCTGAAAAACCGTCGCAGCGATTTTCGTTTCACGATCCGACAGCATTGGCCCCACGCTGCCCTTACCGGCTCCGGGTGTGGCCTCCACCCGGAGCCTCGTGCTGCCGGTCTCGCTCCGTGTCGTCGAGAGTGTCGTCGTGCTTGCGGTCTTTCTTCTCGCTGGCAAGCATCCGGTGCATGCGCTCACGCTGCGCGTCGGTCATTTCCGTGGCGCCGCGCCGTTCGACTGTGCGGTCGCCTTCGCCGACGGTTGTCTCATTCTGATTCCGGCGGGCTGCTTCCTCGGCCTCCCGTCGGTGATGATCGTCGTCCTGTTTCTGCTCGACGTATTGCTGTTGCCGGCGGTCGTCATCATCCGTCGCACGGACTTCCGGCTGTTGCGGGCGCGGGTCGTCGTTATTCAGGCGCTCCTGTCGCCGTTCGTGGTCCTTCAATGCCGCCTGCGTCTGGCTGACGTAATCGTCGCCTTTCGAGTAGTTCGCCTGAGTTAGAGCTTCTTCCCGGCTGCCGCGTCTTTCCCGTTCGCGCTCCAGTGCGGTTTGCCGGGCCTCTTCAGCGGTAGGAAGGGTTTCGCGATCAATGATGTCCATAAACTCGCGCAAGTCGGCGGCTCTTATGCCGTCGATGCGTCGCGCCAATGAGTGGATCCCGCCTGCGCGATCCACGACGACGAAATCCCTTCGGTCGCCTTTAGCAAGGACGAGGTTTTGTTCTTCGATCTGCCGTTTGAAGTGTTCTGCATCGCGGCTCTTCTTGAAGGCCGCGGTCAGTGTCGCCCGGACTTCATCGCCCTTGATGCCGGTGCGTTCCTCCTGTCTCAGTTCGGCGCGCGACGGTGTGCGGCGCGGACGTCCTGCTCCGTCGCGCTCCGCGAGCGCGCCACGAATTTTCTCGTGCCCGAACCGGCGCTCAAGGTCGCGGGAGACTTCTTCGTGCTTGCGGTAATTGTGGCTATCGGAAACGGATTTCATCTGGTCGAGGTCGATGCGCGACCAGACCACATGCAGGTGTTGCCGCCCGAGCTTTTCATGCATCACCACGACCCGCGCGTGGCCGTTGAGGCCGAGCTTCTCTTCAAGAGCGTTGACGGCTTCGGCGCGCTGTTCCTGCGATAGGCGGTGCGGCGGCTCCGGACTGATGGCGGCGTGATAGAGCGACTTTTCGCAACGGGTGCCGCTGGCGTAGGCGTCCATTTCGATCAACGCGCCGCGCAAATCCTGCGCGACGGTGCCCTTGGTTTCCAGCAACGCAATGCGCTCGTTCTTTTCGGCATTGCCGAGGTGGGCAGCGAGAGCGGAAGGTCCCGCCCGCGACTTGCCCTTGATAATCACGCAACCCGCCCCAACGCCTTCAGGACGGCTGCGCGTATGTCGCGCAGGCCGCCGAGGGCGGTATCGATCTCGCCGGTAAAGACGGTTACGCCGGTATTCAGGGAGCGGGCGATCTGGTTGATGTTGCCGCCGATGCGGCCCAGCTCGCCCAGCAACCGGGCGAGTTCGCGTTTCTCGACCGGCGGACGCCTTACCTGCCGGGGCGCAGGCGCGCCGAGGAGTACCTGACGGGCGAAGCTTCCGGGCATCAGTCCGGCCCGCTCCGCCGCCGCATCGATGGCGGCCCGTTCTTCGTCGCTGAGCCGGATGGTCAGGTGGCGGTTGCGGACCCGCTTTTCGGTGCCGTGACTCATGGCCTGGTCCGCCGGGGATGGGGCGATATGGGGGTGTCCCCCTTGTGCGCTGGGGTCTCGGGGAGCAAGGCTCCTTGAGCGCGGATTCTCAAGGGGCGGACCCTTGAGGCGGGTGGTCCAGCGAGGGGGAAGACTCCTCCTGGCCGGGGTGCACGGGGATGGCGATCCCCTGCCAAGCCGCGCGGAGCGCGAGGGGTTAAGGCCCTGCCGGAAGCCCGAAGCGCACTACCGCGCATGGCTCGCCCTCAAACTTATTGCCTCAAACATCCTATCGCACTCTCGAAAATGACGCTCTGTTCAAAATTCGATGCACGCTGGAAATTCAAAAATGGGAGGCAGGGCAGCTACCTCCCCGTCCGGCTTAAAGCGCGAACTGAGGGAGTGTACATCCGGGAAATACTTGCAACTGCTGGTAATTGTGTGGGTGCAAATTATCAAATGCCGGTACCAATGACTCGAACGTGATTCCGGGTCAGGGCAGACCGGAGGGCTGGGCCGTTATGGACAATGATGCCGCCGGTGAGGTGTTTACAGCGATCTTCATGATCGCGGTTATCGGGCTGCTCTGGTACGCCGCCTGGTGGCGCGCGAAGTACCGGCCTCCTTACGTCACCGACGAGCGGGGCGAACGGCAGCGGGTCATTAAGTGGAGCCACGGAATACCGGTCTACAACCCCAAGACCTGGCAGCAGCGCGTACACGAAGAAACCATTCTTGCCTCGAAGCGCCGCTGGGCGATCCTCGGCAGCGCGCCGTTTGTGCTGGGACCAATATGGCTTGCCTACGAGGCCTATACGACGGGAGGCAATCCGTGGCTGGGGGTGGCAGCGGCCCCGCTCCTGCTTTACGGGGCCTTGCCATTCGGTTTGCTCTTCTTTCTCCCTAACGTCCTGAAGGAGCTGCTTTACCAATCGGGCTATCAGGGAATGGAGGGAGCCAAGGTTCTCGACCGCGCGCCCAAGGCGCAGCCGGGGCGCGAACTGGTTGAGACGCAGAAAGCCCACGGCGACGCGCAGCTTGCAAGCGAAGCGGAAGCCGTCGCCCTGCTGAATTCCAGGAAGTGAACCGCCATGCGGCTGTTTGGAAAAAAGCCACAAGGCACTCAACAACAGATTTCTGATCCGGGTTCTTCGATCTATCTCGGGCGCTATCTCGACCTAACGAACAAAACATCCGGCACCGAACTCAGCTATGACGGCGAACGTCATTTGCTGCTGTTCGGCCCGAACGGTTCGGGCAAAGGCACGCGCCTTCTCGTCTCGAACCTCCTTCGCCTCAGGGACCGATCGGTCGTCGTGATCGATCCCAAGGGCGAGCTGACGGCCATCACCGCCGACTATCGCCGCAGCATTGGCGATGTCGTTGTTCTCAATCCTTTCGATGTGCTCGATCTCGGCGGCTCGGGCTTTAATCCCCTGGCCTCCCTTGATCCTGATGTACCGACCTTTGTCGATGACGCGGCCGGCATCGGCGAAGCGCTCATCAAGATCGAAGACAAAGACCCGCACTGGTCGGAGAGTGCGCAAAGTCTCCTTGTCGCTCTCATCATGTGGGAAGTGCAGGAAGCGAAGCGTGAAGGCCGCACGCCCCTGCTCGAAAACGTCCGGCGCATGCTGACGGAGCCGAACGAATACGAGCGCGACGAAGACGGTAAGAACAAACTCGTGAAGGGCCTTCGCTTCACGGCGGCGAAGATGGCTGCAATGGGCGGATTCGAGATCGAAAGTCTCGTCGGGCGCTTTCTGCGCGACAGCGATGAGATTGCGAGCATTCAATCGACGGCGGACCGCCAGACGAACTGGATGCTGTCGCCACTTATGCGCGCCAACATGGCGAAGAATGATATCGACTTCGCCGATCTCAAGAAGCGCCCGATTACGGTCTATCTGATCCTGCCTGCCGAACGCATGCGGACGCATAGCGTCTGGCTCCGTCTCGTGATCGTTTCGGCCCTTCGCGCGCTCTACAAGCCCGGCGGGGTTCGCGCGCTCTTTATGCTTGATGAATTCGCGCAGCTCGGCCATCTCGCCCCCATCGAAGACGCCTTCGGCCTCGTGCGTGGCTACGGCGTCCAGCTATGGCCGGTTCTGCAAGACCTCAACCAGCTCAAGGCGCTCTACAAAGACCGCTGGGAAACCTTCGTCGGCAACGCGGGCGTCGTTCAGGGCTTCGCGCCGAACGATCTTACGACAGCGGAATGGATGAGCCGCCGTGCGGGCGAAACGACGGTTGCCGCCGCTGCGTACAACAGGGGCGACGCTCAATCGAGCGCGGGTCACGGCTCGATGAGCCAGAGTTCGGGCCTTAGCTACAGCCAGGCCCGCCGTCCCCTCTTCCTCCCGCAAGAACTGATGGATTTCCGCGAAGGTTCGGGACTTCTGTGGCCCGCCGGCACGTCGAAGAGCGTGCCGTTCCTTGCACCGTCCTACTGGCAAGTGCCCGAACTGCAATCGCGCGCACAAAATAATCCCTACTACCAATCCGCAACCACACCGCCTGCGCGCGCGCAGGTGCCAGCCCCCGCATCAGGCCGCACAAACAAACTCGTGACTGGCGCGCAAGCCATCGCAATCAAGTCGGCCCCGCACATAAAGCGCGGCGCGGCCTGGGCGGCGACGAACACAGTGAAGGTTGCGCGTTGGGCGGCGGAGACCGCCGCGCGCGAGTTGCCGCCGCTGATGCGCAGACTGCAAGCGTTCGCATTGCAGTGCGCCCGCGTCATACGCGACCAGTTTAATAAGTCCCGTCAAACTTCACCAAGACTCGAACCACTGGCTGAACATGAAAAACTCGGCCCGCCGGTCGAGGCGGGCCGAGATGCAAGCGAGAGCGAGTGATTACGCAGCTTTCTTCGGCGACACGGCGCGCAGAACGATGGCCGCGCCTTCGAGCGGACGGGCAGCGAACTGAAGATTGAACCCCTTGCCGTCCTTGTGCGGCCACACAGCGCCGATTTCTTGCCAAGCGGACTTCTTATCGCCGTTGCTCGACACGGCATAGATGCGGTGCGAGGGAAGATTGGTATTGGCGGATTTCTTGTTGCTCATAGTCGTTTCCTTTCGATTGTGGGCCACGCCTTTGGCGGCCTCGATGCGGTTCGTCCGCATGCGCGGAAAAGCGGCGTGGTCAAAAGCCGGAGGCCTCGCCGTAATGGGGTTGGGTTCCCCGTTCGGTTTTGACGGAGACGCGCGCGCGTGCAGAAGAAAGCATCAACTGGGAGGCCGCATGCGTGGCTCTTGAATCGCGAAAGGAACAGAGCAACAAACGGTCTAGTACGCCAAGTCAAAATCGCTGTCATTGCGGGGAACGATGAATATCAAGGGTTCGAAGGGTTCGCTCGATGACGCGGCATCCGATTTCCACAAAGCGGTCGATCAAATGCGCCCGCTGCTGCGGTCGCTGATGAAGCAAGAGCCTATCTCGCTGGGCGAGGCTTCTTCGTTCCCTACCCTTCCCGGCGTCTACCTAATCACTGATTCGTCCGGACATCTCTATACCGGACGATGCAAGAGCATTCGTCAGCGCATGAGGAATCACGGCGGCAATTCACCAGAAAGTTCGACGTTCGCTTTCCGGCTCGCCTGTGAAAAACTCGGTCGCAAGGCGACGTACAAAAAGGGCGAGAGCAGAAAGGCCCTAGCGTCCAATCCTAACTTCAAAACTGCTTTTCTTGAAAACGTCGAAAGAATTCGGAAAATGAACGTGCGCTTTGTCGTTATCGAAGATGACATAACGCAACACTTGTTCGAGGTTTATGTTCATCTCGCGCTGCATACGCCCCACAACACCTTCGGGACCCATTAAACGCGGGAACGAGGTTTTTGTGTTGTGCGAAGCACCCAATTCTCGACGGTATTCTCAATCCAGCTACATTTGTAAGCGGGACCAACTACCTCTTTTGTACGTTTGAAAGCCCCTCCGTCCGGATTCACGATTGTGACTTGCGCCTTCCCCGTACCAAGCGTTCGTGTACCATCCGGCTTGAGCTTGCCTTCGATTTGATTGTGCAGCCCACAGTGTAGGATGAACTGAGTGTGTCGATCTTCGTCGGGCATGGAGTAGCCCAGAAAATGTATCTCCTTCGCTGAGCTGAGAACATCAGTGCATTCGTTCCAGAGAGTTCGGAATATAGGTTTATCAAACCGCTTCATGTATGTGGGCGGAATGAGCAAGGGTTCATATTTTCTGCCATGCTTTGAAATTGGTGATCGCGGCACTAGGAATGCGAAGTAGGTCGTATTCGCGGCCTTATCCTGAAATATCTCGTTGCGCGTCGATGCGGTTAGGGTCGGAGCACTAAACCAGTTTAGCGAGCCGTGTGGCTTGAGAAGCACTGGCTTTGTCTTGGTCGCCGAAGAAAAACCATAGCTTGTTGCCGACAGCTTTGAACCATACAAGAGGTGATCGAGAACGAGGTCCCAATTGAACGAGATCAGGGCGGCATTCTCTCGCTGAACCAGCTCTCGAAATTCGTCAAGCCACGCGTGACCAGCTGCACCAGATTGATAAATTTCATGAAACCACTTTTCGATGGTCACCAGAATCGACTTTCTACCATTGGCCAAGTCCTTCTGTGTGAAATTTCCGACAGCACGACGAGATGAGTCAAACATCTCCTCGTTCACAGCAATAGCGGTCAGAAGATTCTCGATGTTGGGGAACGAATCGACATTGGCGGGCTGGAATGAAGGATGATGAAACTGGACAATTCGTCCCAAGCGATCTCTGTCACCGCGGTTCAGGCGTCTCCATACTTCCGGGAGAAGCTCTCGCGCTAACGGATAGCCCAGGCTTTTCGAAAACCCTGCCCCGATAATGTAGACGTGATCTCTGCTCATGTTCGGACATTAGTCGTGCTGGCGAAATAGATCATCGAAAATATACAAGCTCGCTTCCCTGTCTTCTCAACCTCGTAGCTACCTTCAACCGGCCATCGGGCGCCTTCCGTCGGCGTCATGGCCGCAAATGCAAGCACTCCTCCTCTCCGTTTCGGTCGCAAGCGATGCGGCCCGCCTCCTTCGACGCGGTTTCTCCGCCGGACGGCTGCAATTACGCGGTCGAAAACGAAGGAGATACAAATGCGAGCCTATTCTTTGACTGAACTATTCTGCCTCACCCGAGCTGAACTGTTCGCACTTCATGGAGGTATCACTGCCGAATTACCGACGCTTGGCGGTTCTGACCGCGCAGTCGCCCTGGATAACCTTCGCAAGCTGTGCCGCGTGCTTACACATTCGCAAACGGTCCCGCGTTAAGGAGGCCGCGACCGGATGACCAGCATCTCGTTCGGAAGCGGGCGTTGCAGGTGCAAGCTCGCTTCCCCGCCTTCAAGCCATTCAGTCTGCTCGGCGGGATCGATGAGAATGACCGGCATCGCTTTTTCGTGGACCGGACGGACGACATCGTTCGCCTCGGTCGTGAGAAACGAATAAAGCGACCAGTCGCGTTCCTCGCGCACGCGTCGCTTTTGTCCCGGCTGCTCGGCAAGGCGTTCGCCGCGCCAGGACCGCCAGACCCCCGCGAAGCACGCTACCTCATGACCTGGGACAAGGAACCATTTGGAATTGATGACGGGTTCGGCGAACGCGGTGAAGGGAACGAGACACCGATATTCGCGCGCGACAATCCATTCGCGGTTCACCTGCGACCACCATTTGCTCTTCAAATGACGGATGTTGGTGATGGGAGCTTTCTGTCCCGGTATCGGTGGAAAGCCCCAGCGTGCCATTGTCAATTCCAACGAACCATTCGCTGCGTTCCGCAAGATAGGCGCGTTCTGATCTGGATAGACGTTGTCCAGCGGCGCGAGATTGTCGGTCGCCGGGGTGGTGCGGAGAGTCCGATTAATCGCGCGCACGATCGCGCGGAGCTGCGTAACCGAGCCGTGATTTTCGTAGCGATTGCACATGCTTGGCCCCCCGACACTTAAGCTGCTTGACTCTGTTGTTCCTGTTTTGTTCTAGTCTTTCCTTCTCAAAGGGGATAGAACATGCGGAAGCCGGAGACCATCGAAAAACTGTATCTCGATTTCGATGGGTTTTTCGCTTCTGTGATGCAGCAGGCCATGCCTCACTTGAGAGGTCGGCCTGTCGGCGTCATCCCGTTCGAGACTTCCGCCGCGAATTCCACGGTTGTGATCGCCTGCTCCAAGGAAGCCAAGGCCGCTGGCTGCAAGAATGTCATGCGCGTGCCGGACGCGCGGGTCATTTGCCCGGACATCATTCTTGTGACGCAGCGGCCTGATCTGTTCCGCCGAGCGCACAACGCGCTTCTCAATGAAATTTCGTGCGAGATTCCGATTGAGACGGTGAAGTCTATCGACGAACTCGCCTGCAAGCTCGACAGGCACAACATCGCAGAACCCAACGCACTTGCGCAAAGGATCAAGAGCCGCATCCGGCACAACATCGGCGAGCAAATTACCTGCTCGATTGGATTCGCCGCCAATCGCTTGCTCGCCAAGATCGCGTGCAAGGTGGACAAGCCGAACGGCGTGACCATCTGGCCGCCCCCGGATATGCCGATGCCCCTGCTCGCGTTGCCGCTCGAAGACATTCCGGGCGTCGGCAAGAGGATGGAAGAGCGACTTAACCAAGCTCGAATCCACACGATGGCTGATCTCTGGAACAGTCAGCCGAAGCAGCTGCGGGCACTCTGGAAAAATGTAAACGGAGAACGCATGTGGTATGCGCTTCACGGTTACGATATTCAGGCCATGCCGACATCGCGCGGGATGTTTGGACATGGCCGCGTATTACCGCCTCAATGGCGCGATCCCAAACACAGCCTGTCATGCTCGCGCCTTTTGCTCACCAAAGCCGCGCGACGCATGCGGCGCGATGGATTTTACGCGAACAGACTGTGGCTCTGGCTCGATATTCGCAATGGCGGCTGGTTTGGCCAACGTGAGATGCCTTGCGTCCAGGACGACCACGCTTGCCTCGCAGCGCTCGCCGCTCTCTGGGACAAGGCCCTTGCCGCAATCCCGAAGCGCGCGGAAATCGTGCGCGTCGGCGTCACGCTTCTCGATCTGTCGCCCGCAAATGCACGCCAGCTCGATTTGCTGGAAAACGACGACGGCGAGCGCCAGAAGTGCGAGCTGATAACCAACACTATCGACGGGCTGAACCGGAAATTCGGAAAGAGGGTCGTGACACTCGGCGCATGGACGCCGCCGCCGGGCGGCTATGCAGGCGGCAAGATTGCCTACAACCGGATTCCTTCGGCGGAGGACTTCTGGTGACGTGGCAGGAAGATACTTCACTGCGCGATCTAGACGATAGCGTGATCATCGAAGCGACGTGTATAAGCTGCCTGCACGTCTGGCTGCAAAGTCCTGTGCAGCTTCTCCTTAAAGTCTCTCATCGAGACGTTCGTCTCGATGAAGTCGCCCGCAATCTGGCGTGCCCCAAGCGGGACTGTCGTTACGTTGGCGTTCGCCTGACGCTAATCAAGAACGAGGATACAAGCGGGTTTGTTGCGGGAATGCCGTAGGTTAGCGTTCGTATCTCTATGCAAATGGGCCGCAACATTTAAGGGATTCAAATCAGGAAGCGGTTGGACTATCTTGTCAAACTTCAAGCTTTGTCGTGCGAAAGAGTTGAGATGGCAGAGACGCAAATCGAATGGACTGACGCGACGTGGAATCCGGTCGCCGGATGTTCAATCGTGAGCGCGGGCTGCACGAACTGCTACGCCATGGAAATGGCACGGCGTCTGCAAGCAATGAATGTCAAAAAGTATAAAGGGCTTACACGTCGTAGCGGAAAGCGCACGATCTGGAATGGCATTGTGCGCGAGGATCACAGCGCGTTGCAAATACCTCTGAGCTGGAAAAAGCCAAAGAAAATCTTCGTCAATTCTATGAGCGACCTATTTCACGAGGAAGTAAGCAACGCCTTCATCGAGGCGGTCTGGGGAATAATGCGAGCTACGCCGCATCATCACTATCAAATTCTCACAAAGCGGCCGGAACGCATGAGCGAGCTGGTCCGAGATAGAATCGGTGAGGTTCTGCCGAATGTTTGGCTCGGGACAAGCGTCGAGAACAGCGCCGTGACCGGGCGTGTCGATGAATTGCGAACGGTTCCTGCTGCGATCCGGTTTGTTTCGTTCGAACCTCTGATCGGCCCAGTCGGTAACGTTGATCTCTCAGAGATAGATTGGGCCATAGTAGGTGGCGAAAGCGGAAGATCAGCTCGACCTATACGCGAGGAATGGATTGATGAGATTTACGACCAATGCTCGCGCTTCGATACGGCGTTCTTCTTCAAGCAGTGGGGAACTTGGGGTAAAGACAATAAGCGCCGTTCAAAGAAAGCGAATGGCCGCGTCTATCGCGGCAGAGTCTGGGACGAAATGCCAGCGTCCTTGCAAGGTTCTATGGTTGAAGCCGAATAGGTTGCGAGCACCGTATGGTAGAAAAATCATATGCGTGGGCCGACGGCGCGAGACTCGAAGAACACACCAAACGGAAGCACAAAATTTTGCGCGAATATTTCGCGCGTTACCTTGCCGTCCGGTGCCAGTATCCGCAGCAATCCCGGTTCCGCCTGGCTGTCATTGACGGATTTGCTGGCGCAGGTCGTTATGCGTGCGGTACTGCCGGTTCTCCCCTCATATTCATCGAAGTGCTTCGCGCGGCGGTCGAGCAATTCAACATACGGCGCTCAGCTGAAGGAATGTCGCCAATCGATATTGAGTGCCTGCTCGTCTTAAATGATTTGGATGCAACAGCAATTAGCTTACTGAAATCCCACATAGAGCCTCAGCGGGCGCTCATCACGTCAGAAGTCCCGAGGTTTCACCTTCATGTGGAGTACAGAAACACAGAATTCGAGACGTTGTATCCAGAGATTAAATCGCTATTGGATCGCGGGCGGTATCGCAGCGTCATATTCAGTCTTGATCAATGCGGCCACAGTCACGTGCATACCGCTACAATCCGTGACATCATGGGTTCGTTTCCATCCGCAGAAATCTTCTACACGTTTGCGATTCAATCACTGCTTGCCTTTCTAGCAAGGTCGGACCCGCAGCTACTCAAATCACAGCCAAACCACCTCGGAGTAGGCCCTGATGATCTGCGCCCTCTCGAAGGAATGATGAACAATCAGGCGTGGTTGGGAACAGCAGAGAAGATGGTGTTTGAAGCGTTCCGCGCCTGCGCACCATTTGTGAGTCCGTTTTCGATTCACAATCCCGAGGGGTGGCGCTACTGGTTTATACATTTCGCCAACTCATACCGGGCACGCCAGGAATATAATAATGTCTTGCACCAAAACAGCAGCATGCAAGCACATTTTGGGCGTTCGGGATTGAATATGCTTTCATTTAATCCGGTTCAGGGCGGCGCGCTTTATCTGTTCGATGTGTCCGGTCGCAGTCAGGCAAAGGAACAGTTGATGGAGGATATTCCGCGGCTAGTTACTGAGTTTGGCGATACGCTAGGTGTGGGTGAGTTCTACGAGACGATCTACAAAATGACACCCGCGCATATGGATGATGTTCATTCCGCGATTATTGATAATCCGGATATGGAGGTCATTACAGAAAACGGAGGCGAGCGGCGCAAGGCGACAACAATTTCGCCGACAGATATCTTGCGTATGAAGCAGCAACGTAGCTTCTTTCCGCTCTTTCTCGGCCCCGAGACGGGCACACGAAAATAGTTTCGATGGTTTCTGGATACTAGGGGAATGGTGCCCGAGGTCGGACTTGAACCGACATGCCCTTGCGGGCGCTGGATTTTGAGTCCAGTGCGTCTACCAGTTCCACCACTCGGGCAGCGGGATACCTATAGCGAGGGAGATGGCGTTCGCCAAGAATTATTGGCGGGTCTTCGGGTACCCTCTGTTTTTCCCCGCCGGGATGCGTTTCGCGTTCGCTTTTCGCTTTTGGGGGACACCGTTCGGTTTCACCCTTCTGACATTGACTGCTGCCGCATCGATCATGTTCTTGATGTGAGCGGCATAGAATTTCTCGATCATTTCGACACTGGTGCGGCAGTTCTTCGCGATCTGATAGATGTCGGCTCCTTCCATGAGCCGGAGACAGATATACGTGTGGCGGAGGGAATAAGCGGACCGGCGCAAGCCCTCGCGGTCCTTCTTTAAGCCCTGCTCTTCCAGTACGGCGTTCAGGTGGTGATGGCGTAGACCTGGAAACAGCCTGTCGGTTGGTTTCGGAAGGGACAGTTCTTCCGAGTCATCCGTTCCGCCCTTCGATACCCGGCTTTCGGCTTTGGCCAGACGCTTGCGCTGGCGCAGCCGTTCGAAGGGCATCACGGCTCCGGGCATGCTCTTGCAGTAACCGACCCCTCTTTTGCCGCGCACGCTGATTTCAAGAATGGTTTCGTTGGTTGCTGTGTCTTCGACAATTTCAACGTCCCGGAACTCAAGCCGTGCGGCTTCGTCCGGGCGAAGTCCGGTGTTCACCATGAACAGGACGAAGTCGTGCAACTGTTCGCACTCCCATTTCCAACGTGCGTTGGGTGGGTTCTCCGCGCGTTCGCGCGTGGCTGTATAAAGCCGTTTGTATTCTTCGGGAGAGAACCAGGCACGATGACTGATTTTGCCTGATGCTTTGTATGGAGCTGAAAGGTTCGGAACGAATTTCAGCCACCCTTGCCGTTCCGCAGTTTTGAGAACATGGCGAAGGGTAACGATTTCATGGTGGATGGTGCTTCGCGCTGGGCGAAGCGGCTCACCTGTTTTCGGATTGGTTTTCGAGGTCATCCGGTGCACCCGGTAGTCCTGCACCATTTGGGGAGTGATGTCGGTGACCGGCTTGTCCCCGAAGAAGGGGAGCAGGTGAACCCGCAGCCGGTCGCCGTGACCCTTGACGTATTTCGGACTGCGCTCTCCCGCCGTTAGCGCCTCGTATTCGGGGAGGAACTTGTCGGCGGCGTCCTTGAACTTCTTGCCGCCGCGCAGCTCGCCCGATCGGTGCTTGAGCTGGAGGGAGAGATACCAGTCTTCGGCCTTCTTCTTCGCGTGTTCGAGATCGTGCTCTTTGGTCGTCGTGCGGTGATTGCGGGACGCGAGGTAAGTCGAGCACTGCCAATAACCGCTGTTCTCTCGTTTGTAGAGATGCAGCTTTCCACCAATCATGTCGTGCGTGACAGCGGCAGTCATACGCGTATGCATACGCGAAACGCGTTAAAAAGTCTATAACTGTGTAAGGGTTGTGTAAGTTTTTGATATTGCTTATGTTATTGTATTTATTGACTATTTTGATGTTTTTATCGGGTTATTTTGGCTTTTGAGTCTGCCGCGTCTACCATTCCGCCACAGGGGCACGTTTCGCGAAAAACCAAGCGAATGGAGGGGGCGGAATATAACCGGCGCGCGGGCGCGGTCAACAATCGCGCGGCCTAACCGCAGACACCTTGAAACACCAAGGCGGCCAGCTCCGAAAAGCTGGCATCGGCCTCGCGCGGCACGGCCACGCGCGGAATCGTGGCGATGGGAATGCCGGGGGTAAACCGGCCCAGCGTCGCCAGCGTATCGGCTATCGGCACGACGCCGTCGCCGCTGTCGTTGACCACCAGCGCCGCGGCCGTCACACCGGCATGGGCCATCGCAGCCAACGCCGTCAGCGTGTGGCTGATCGTGCCGAGATAGGAGCCCGCCACCAGGATCGCCGGGATTTGCAGCGCCGCCATCCAGTCGAGCACCGTGTGGCGCGCGTCGAGCGGCGCCATCACCCCGCCCACGCCTTCGATGATAAGCGTGCCGCGGCGCGAGGACATCTCCTCGCGGCACAACGCGACCAACGCGTCGAAATCGATCTCTCTTCCTTCGCGCGCGCCTGCCATGTCGGGCGACAGGGGGGCGGCGAAGCGCCAATGCGAAATCCGCGCGATGCCTTCCGGCGACACCGCGCGGCCCATCGCCTCCAGCAGCACGCCCGGATCGCTGGCGCGCAAATTCGCCATATCGAAGCCGCTGACCACGGGCTTCAGCGCCCACACCGGCTTTCCCGCCGCGCGCAAATGGCGCACCAGTCCGGCGGCGACAAAGGTCTTGCCGACACCGGTCCCCGTTCCGGTAACGAAATAGGCGCTCATGCCAGGATCCGTTCGCGCACGATGCCCGCGAGCCGCGCGATCTCCGCGTCAGGATGGCCGGCGGTGAAGGCGAACCTCAGCCGCGCGGTTCCTTCGGGCACCGTCGGCGGACGAATGGGCGTCACCAGAAATCCTTCGCGTTCCAATATTTGCGAGGCTTCGAGCGCTGCCAGCGGATCGCCCAGCGCCACCGGCACGATCGGACTCGCTGCCGGCGGCAGATCGCAGGCGCGGGTGAAGCTTTGCGCCTTCGCCAGCGGGCGCGCGGTCAGCTTCTCGTCGTTCTCCACGATGTCGAGCGCGGCCAAGGCGGCGGCGGCGCTCGCAGGCGGCAATGCCGTGGAATAGATCAGCGTGCGCGCGCGGGTTTTCAACAGGTCGATCACTGCGGTAGAGGCGCAGACGTAACCGCCGTACGACCCCAGCGCCTTCGACAGCGTGCCCATCTGCAGATCGACCGCCGCGCCGGCCGCATACGCCGATCCGCGCCCACCGCCCAGAACGCCAAGCCCATGCGCATCGTCGCTCATCAGCCAGGCGTCGTGCGCCTGCGCCAGCGCGCTCAATTCCTTCAGCGGCGCCAGATCGCCGTCCATCGAGAACACGCCGTCGGTGACGATCAGCGCGCGGCGGTGCGCCGCGCGATTCGCACGTAGAACCTCGTCGGCGTGCGCCACATCGTTGTGACGGAACGTCTCCACCCGCGCCTGCGACAGCCGCGCCCCCGCCCATAGGCAGGAATGCGAAAGCTCGTCCGCCAGCAGCAGGTCGCCCTCGCCCACGATCGCCGGCACGATCCCCGCATTCGCCAGATACCCCGAACCGAACACGCAGGCCGCGTCCGTTCCTTTCAGCCGTGCCAGCCGCCGTTCCAGTTCGCCGAACAACGGATGGTTGCCGGTCACCAGGCGCGAGGCCCCGGCACCCGCACCATATTTCTCGATAGCCGCGGCCGCCGCGCGTTTCACCGCCGGATGATGGGTCAGGTTGAGATAATCGTTGCACGAAAAGGACAGCATCCGCCGCCCGCCGCGAACCACCCAGAGGCCGTCCTCGCGCGCGCTCTCGGCAAGCCGGCGGCGCAGATGGGCGGTCTCCAGCGCGGCAAGTTTGGCTTTGGCGAAATCGTCGAGAGACGGCATGAAGCGCCTTTGTCTTGCGTGTGCTGACGGGTCCCTATAATGGCATGAACGCCCAGGATAAGAAGGCCGCCCCATGACCGACGTCCGCCACGACTGGACCCGCGAGGAGCTGGCCGCCTTGTTCGCGCTGCCCTTCGCCGACCTGATTTTCCGGGCGCAGACCGTCCACCGCCGTTATTTCACGCCCAACGAGGTGCAGATTTCCACGCTTTTGTCGATCAAGACCGGCGGTTGCCCGGAGGATTGCGGCTATTGCTCGCAGAGCGCGGCGCACGAGACCGGGCTGAAGGCCACCAAGCTGATGGACGTCTCCGCGGTGGTCGCCGACGCCAAAGCCGCCAAGCACGCCGGCGCCACGCGCTTCTGCATGGGCGCGGCCTGGCGGGAGCCCAAGGACAAGGACCTCGACGCCGTCTGCGAGATGGTGAGCGAGGTCAAATCGCTCGGCCTGGAGACCTGTGTCACGCTCGGCATGTTGACGCTGCCGCAGGCGGCGAAGCTGAAGGGCGCCGGCCTCGATTATTACAACCACAACATCGACACCTCGCCGGAGTATTACGAGCAGATCATCACCACGCGCACGTTCCAGGATCGCCTCGACACGCTCGACGCCGTGCGCGAGGCGGGCATCAACGTCTGCTGCGGCGGCATCGTGGGCATGGGCGAGAGCGAGGCCGACCGCGTCGGCATGATTCACGCGCTGTGCACCCTGCCCTCCCATCCCGAAAGCGTGCCGATCAACATGCTGATGCGGGTGGAAGGAACCAAGCTGGCCGGCGCCGCGTCCATCGACGCGCTCGATTTCGTGCGCACCGTCGCGGTGGCCCGCATTTCCATGCCGAAATCCTTCGTTCGTCTGTCGGCGGGGCGCGAATACATGAGCGACGAGGCGCAGGCGCTGTGTTTCCTGGCGGGCGCCAATTCGATCTTCTACGGCGAGAAGCTGCTGACGACACCGAATTCCGACGCGCATCGCGACCGCCGATTGCTGGCGCGGCTGGGCATGACCGCGATGGCGCCGTGACCGACTGGTTCGAGCGCGGCTTCCCGCATATCTGGCTGCCTTACACGCAGATGAAGACCGCGCCGGCGCCGCTCGCCGCCGCGCGCACCTTGGGCAGCCGCATCACGCTCGCCGATGGGCGTGAACTCATCGACGGCATCGCTTCGTGGTGGACCGCCGTGCACGGCTACAACCACCCCCACATCGTCGAAGCCATCCAGAAGCAAGCGCGCGTCATGCCGCACGTGATGCTGGGCGGCCTCTTGCACGAACAGGCGGCGACGCTGGCGGCGCGTCTGGTGGCGATCCTGCCCGGCGGGCTGACGCGGGTGTTCTTCTCCGATTCCGGCTCGGTGGCGGTGGAAGTCGCCATGAAGATGGCGACGCAATACTGGCTGAACAAAAATATCCGTAAGCGGACGAAATTCCTCGCCTTCAAGGGCGGCTATCACGGCGACACGTTTGCCACGATGGCGGTGTGCGATCCCGAGGAGGGTATGCACACTCTGTTCGCCGGCATCCTGCCGGAGCATCACGTCATCGCCCTGCCGCGCGAGGCGGAAACTGCGGCCGCCTTCGACGCCTTCCTCGAACGCCATGCGGACGAACTCGCGGGCATCCTGGTCGAGCCGCTGGTGCAGGGCGCCGGCGGCATGATCTTCCACGACGAACACACGCTGCGCCGCCTTCGCGCCGCCGCCGACAAATACGAACTGCTGCTGATCTGCGACGAGGTCTTCACCGGCTTCGGGCGCACCGGCGCGATGTTCGCCTGCGAGGCGGCGGGCGTCGCGCCCGACATCGTCACCCTCGGCAAAGGGTTGACCGGCGGCACGCTGCCGCTGGCCGCCACCGTCGCCACCCAGAAGGTCTTCGACGCCTTCTGGTCCGACGATCCTTCGCACGCCCTGATGCACGGACCGACTTACATGGGCAACGCGCTGGCCTGCGCCGCCGCCAACGCCTCGCTCGATCTGTTCGAGCGCGAGAACCGCTTGCGCCAGGCCGCCGACATCGGCGAATTTCTCGGTAAGGCGCTCGGCCGATGCATCGGCCTGCCCAACGTGGCGGACGTGCGTGCGCGCGGCGCCGTCGGGGTGGTGGAACTCGATCCGGCGCCCGATTTGAACGCGCTGAAGCGCCGGTTCGTGGAGGAAGGTGTATGGGTCCGCCCCTTCCGCAACATTGTCTATCTCACCCCCGCGCTGACCATCGGCGAGGAAGATTTGGAGAAACTAACAAGCTCGATTGTGAGGGTGCTGAGCGCCTGAGCACTTTCGCCTCCCCTTTGTGGGGAGGTAACAAAACGTGGCGTCATCCTGGCCCTTCTCTTTTGGCGCCCCGCGAAGTATGACCTCTCGTAGCCTCCAGCCTCGCGAGTCGCCATGACGCTCCGCCCCATCCGCCGCGCGCTGCTTTCCGTTTCCGACAAGACCGGACTGGTCGATTTCGCCAAGGGACTGGCGAGGCACGGCGTGGCGCTGATTTCCACCGGCGGCACCGCCAAGGCGCTGCGCGATGCGGGCCTCGAGGTCACCGACGTTTCCGAGATCACCGCCTTTCCCGAAATGATGGACGGCCGCCTCAAGACCTTGCATCCGATGGTCCATGGCGGGCTGCTGGCCTTGCGCGACAAGCACGCCGAGGCGATGAAGGCCCACGGCATCGCGGGCATCGACCTGTTGGTTTGCAATCTCTATCCGTTCGAAGCCACGGTGGCCAAAGGCGCCGGTTTCGAGGAGACCATCGAGAACATCGACATCGGCGGCCCGGCGATGACGCGCTCCGCCGCCAAGAACCATGACTGGGTCACGGCGGTCGTCGATCCCGAGGATTACGCCGCCGTGCTTGCGGAACTCGACGCCAACGACGGCGCCACCACGCTGGCGCTGCGCCGCAGGCTGGCGCAGATCGCTTACGCGAAAACCGCCGCTTACGACGCCGCCGTTTCCAATTGGTTCGCCGATCGGCTGGCGAAAGACGGCGAAATATCCCCGCCGCGCCGCCGCGCCCTCGCGGGCCGGCTGCGCCAATCGCTGCGCTACGGCGAGAACCCGCATCAGGACGCCGCTTTCTATGTCACCGGCGAGAAGCGTTTCGGCATCGCCACGGCGGAGCAGCTGCAGGGCAAGGAGCTTTCCTACAACAACATCAACGACACCGACGCCGCCTACGAACTCGTCGCCGAGTTCGCCCCCGCGGCCGGTGCGGCCTGCGCCATCGTCAAGCACGCCAATCCGTGCGGCGTGGCGCTCGCAGCCACGCTGGCAGAGGCCTATGCCAGGGCGCTGGCCTGCGATCCGGTCAGCGCCTTCGGCGGCATCGTCGCCTTCAACCGCAGGCTCGACGGCGCCGCGGCCGAAGCGATTTCCAAGATCTTCACCGAAGCGATCATCGTCCCCGATGCCGACGCCGACGCGCGGCGCGTCCTGTCGGCGAAAAAGAACCTGCGCCTGTTGATCGCCGGCGGCCTGCCCGACCCCACGACCGCCGGTCTCACCTTCAAATCCGTCTCCGGCGGATTCCTGGTGCAGACGCGCGACAACGGCCGCGTCACGCGCGCCGAATTGAAAATCGTCACCAAACGCCAGCCGAGCGAGAATGAACTCGCCGACATGATGTTCGCCTTCACCGTCGGCAAGCACGTCAAATCGAACACTATCGTCTATGCCAAGAACCTTCAGACCGCGGGGATCGGCGCCGGCCAGATGAGCCGCGTGGATTCCGCGCGCATCGCGGCCGACAAGGCGCGCCAAGCGGCGAAAGC
Organism: Alphaproteobacteria bacterium; assembly: GCA_028871795.1. GTDB lineage: Bacteria > Pseudomonadota > Alphaproteobacteria > Micropepsales > Micropepsaceae > Rhizomicrobium. The sequence continues at coordinate 78,120 of JAGWMG010000002.1, forward strand.
CGCGGGCTGGGCGGAGCCGATGACCAAAGGCGCGGCGGCTGCGTCCGATGCCTTCTTTCCTTTCCCCGACGGATTGGAGGAGATCGCGGACGCCGGCGCCACCGCCGTCATCCAGCCCGGCGGCTCGATCCGCGACAAAGATGTGATCGCGGCCGCCGACGACGCCGACCTGACGATGGCCTTCACCGGCATGCGGCATTTCCGCCATTAGGCAGGCGGAAACACCTTGAGCGCAAGCGTCCATCTGGTAAAACCGGATGCGCGCCCGTTTCCGGGCCTTAAATCAAAGGCCGTGCCGCGATGCCTCCGAAAAGACCGCTCGTCATCGTCACGCGCAAACTTCCCGACGCCGTCGAAACGCGCATGCGCGAATTGTTCGATGCCCGTCTGAATCTCGAAGACGTGCCGATGACGCCCGAGCAGCTTGCAGACGCCATGCAGGTCTGCGACGTGCTGGTGCCCACGGTCACCGACCGTCTCGACGCCAAGGCGCTGGCCCGCGCCGGATCGCAGCTGAAGCTGATCGCGAACTACGGCAACGGCGTGGACAACATCGACGTGCAGGCGGTGACGGATCGCGACATCACGGTGATGCTGTAGTCAACGCAGTTCGTAGATCACCGCGTTCCAGAACCGCACGCGGTGCGAGCCGCTTTTGCGGAAACCCCTGCGGCGTAATTCGCGTCCGATGATGGCGTTGAAATAGCCGTGGGCCACCAGAGCCGTGACGCCGTCCTCCCGGGCGCGCGCCATCAGGATGTCGGAGGCCTCGACCGCGCGATGCTTGGCGCGGCGGTAATTCTCGATCTCGGGATGATAGCCGGCATGCCACAGGATGCGCGACATCACCGCCCATTTCGGCACCTTCATGCGCAGCAGCGGAATGCGCGGGCTCGCCAGCGGCGCTTCCACGAACAGCGGGTCGGCGATCAATTCCGCGTTGGGCGCCAGCGCCCGGGCGCTGTCCTGCGAACGGGGCTTGCCGCTGGTGTAAATGGCCGTCAGCTCCTTCACCAGATCTTGCAGTTCCTCCGGCGGAACGCTCTCGGGATCGAGCCCCGCGGCCTCGTAAGCGTCGATGTAATCGCTGAAACCGCGATGGCTGGTGCGATGATCGGTCGAGATGGCCGGCCGGCCGTGCCGCACCAGAATAATGCGAAGCGCCGGATCGGCGCCCGCATGCGGATGCCCTCGGCGGCGAAGGCGCAACCGCGAATGGGCGGAGGGTTCGGTCTCGGTGCTAATAGAAGCTCCTTCCCATGCCGCTGCGCGCACAAAAGCTTCGGGTCGCGGCCAGCGGAAAAGGCGATTTCTCATGGAACACACAGGCCCTAAAGGCAAGTCTGGATTTGTTACAGGCGTGCGAACCCCGGCCGTGGGCTGCCTGTCTGCTTTCGCCTAATCGGGCAGCGCTCTGCACAAGAGCTGTGCAACACCGTGTTGCGCCGCAGCAACGGCCGGCGAAAACCGCCGATTTTCTATAGGAATCATACATTCCAGGGCCGGCCCTCATATTGCATTCGAACGCTGGCAACCGGAATTCTGAGGGCGACAGTCGTGAGGGCGGCTGCAGCGGGAATTCAAAGAGAGGCTGGGACCATGAAATCGATCGGCTTGAAACTCGGATTGACGGCGGCTTTGCTGGCCGGGGTGTCCGTCACGACCGGCGCGGCCTACGCCGACGATGCTGCGGGTTGGGGGACGGTTTCGGCCTACGTGGCCGTGACCAACGACTACCGCTATCGCGGCGTCAGCCAAGATGGCCGGGAATTCACGCCGCAGGGCTCGCTCAACTGGAGCGGTCCAGATGGTTTCTATGCCGGGACCTGGCTGTCGAAGGTGAATTGGGACATCCCCAAGAACAATCCTTCGTTCGAAGCGGATTTCTACGCCGGCAAGCACACGGATCTCGACGGCACCGACCTCAACGTCGAGGCCTATTACTACAGCTATCCGGACTACAACCCGTTTGGCGGCCCCAAGGCCAGCTACTACGAGACCATCGTACAGCTCTCGCACGTCTTCGGCCCGCTGACGCTCACCGTGACCGGCGCCAACTCGCCGGAATGGAGCCTGGGCGGCGGCACCGGATGGTATGTCGAAGGCACGGCCGCCTACACGATCAACGATTGGCTGTCGATCAGCGGCAACCTCGGCCACCAATGGGTGGACGCCGCGCCGAGCGACTACACGCATTACGACTTCGGCGCGACGGCGAGCTGGAAGAGCTGGACGCTCGATCTGCGTTATGTCGGCAACGACATCAAGAAGGCCGACGCCGGCTTCTGGATGGCGACGCCGCACGCCACGGACGGCGGCGCCGTCGCGACCCTCACCTACAACATCGCCGATGTGCTCAAATAGAGCGCGCGGCACCTGAAGCGGCACGCTTTAGCTGAAATTCTTGATGCGCGGCCACACGGTTTCAATCGGCGTCTTCAGACCGCGCAGGACCCAGATCGGCTGATTGGTCTCGTAGGGCATGGCGTAGGGCGTATCGATGTATCCGGCCTGATCGACCTGACGAAACTCCCTGAGATATTCGTCGCGGTCGCCGCCGATTTCGATGACGACGCTGCCGTCGCGGCCGCGCGGCCCCCACAGGAAATAATTGTTGTGTCCGCTGATCGCCGGCGGCAGACCCAAGGGCGGACCGAACACATCGACCGCCGCCGCTTCGCCGTAGTTGTGGCCGAAGAACACCGCCTTGGCGCGGTCGGCGGGCGGCAAGGCGCGGTAGACCGCAGCGATCTTCGCCGCCATTTCCGGCCAGCCGTGCATGTCGGCGAAGTGCTGCGGCAGAAGGCCCAGCTTCAGCCGCTCGCCCGCGGTGGCGGACGGTCCTATGCCGATGGCATGCGCGTAGGCGATATAGTTCTCCTCGGACAGAACCGGCAGCGCCAGCGGCGCGAGGAATGCGCCCGCCAGCGCCACGGCGGCGAGTACCGTGCCACGCACGGCCGTCGCATGGAGTTTCGACTCGATGAAGACCGCGCCGCCCGCGAGCAAAGCCGGGTAGATCGCGACGATGTAGTTGGCCTTACCGTGCGTGGCGGTAAACAGCACGAACATGACCGCATAGGCGATCGCGAACGCCCGATAGGCCCCCTGTTGCGGCCGCACGGCGAAGGCCCAGAGCCCGGCGAGCCAGACCGGCGCGGCCAGCGGCCCGACGACCAAGACCTGCTGCAGGAAAAACGCCACCGGCGACAGGGCGAGGTTCTTGCCTTTGACGCCCGCTACCCCCAGTTCCAGGAACGGCCAGCCATGCTGCTGCTGCCACAGCACATTGGGCAGCACGATCAACAAGGCGATGGCGGCGCCCGCATAGAGCCACGGGCGCGTCAGCGAACGGCGCAGCGGCGTGGCGACCACGCCCACGGCCAAGCCGACGAGAAAGAACGCGATCAGGTATTTGCTGAGCAGGCTGACGCCGACGACGATCCCGAACGGAATCCACCAGCGCTCGTCGCCCGTCTGCGCGAGCCGCACGATGAACCAGCAGCAGAGAAGCCAGCTCAGCGGCTGGAACATGTCCGTCACCACGAGCATTCCGAAGGCCAGGAAGATGCCGCCGCCCAGCACGCAAAGCCCCGCCAGCCATTGCGCGAAGCGCCCGCCGCCCAGCACGCGCGCGAATTCGGCCGAAAGCGCCACGGTCGCGGCCATCGTCAGCGCGGGCACCAGCCTGAATCCGACGAGAAAGTTTCCGAACAGCGCGTGCGACCACGAGGCGATCAGCGGAACCAGCGGCGGCTGATCGACGTAGCCCCAGGCCGGCCGGTCGCCGCAGACGATGAAATAGAGTTCGTCGCGGAAGATGCCATAGCCGCCGTTGAACAGCAGGTGGATCGCAAGGGTCGTAAGACCGAGAACCAGCCAGGGCCGCCGGCCGATGATCGAATAACTTAGCGTCTCGGCGTTCGCCATCGATCCCCCCGCAAAACCGCTTGCCGTTCGAAGCTGCGTAGGCTGGCTGGGGCGGGAGGATTCGAACCTCCGTATGCCGGAATCAAAATCCGGTGCCTTACCGCTTGGCGACGCCCCAACAGGGTGAAGGCCGCGGACCATAAGGCCTCGGCTTGAGGCTTTCAACGCGGGTCATCCGGCCGGTTGCGGGGGGCAGGAGGCATCGTTATAAGAGCGCCTCCCGAGGGAGCATTTTCCGGCAAACGCCGCGCGAAATGCCACCGGCACCGGAGAGTAGCTCAGCCTGGTAGAGCACCACGTTCGGGACGTGGGGGCCGGAGGTTCGAATCCTCTCTCTCCGACCAATTGCCCGCAATCGCGGACGAATGCCTAGACCGTGAACCGCGCTTCGAGCCGCTCGACGACCTCTTCCGCGGTGAAGCCCAGCGCTTCCAACCGGCCGGCGCGCGCCAAGAGCGCCAATCCGCTGAGCGCCGCCGCCGCCAGCAGAACGTCACACTGCGCTTGGCGGCTGTCGGTTTTGTGGCCGGCCGCGTCGGACAGCACGTTGAGGGCGGCGATCAGCCGGCCGTTGAACAGACGCTCCGCATCGCCGGTTCCGGCATTGGCGGGCAGCGCCTGCGAGGCGGCGGCGATCGTTTCGGTGGTCCTGAGCAGCGACAGCGCCGCCGACGACACGGCGGCGAGCTTGCCTTTGCCTTCGCAGCCGGCGGCGGCGCCGCGCATGACACGGGCGAGCGACGACAGATCTTCCGCCGCCAGCGCCAGGAGCAATTCGTCCTTGCTGGCGAAATAGCCATAGAGCGCCGCCGGCGCGAAACCCGCTTCGGCGGCGACGCCGCGCAGCGACATCTCGCGCGCGCCATCGCGAGCGGCGACGCGGCGGGCCGCTTCGAGGATGGAGGCGCGCGTCGCACTGTGTTCGCGGGCACGCCGTTCACTGCGTTTCGCTGCCGTCGCTTGTCGACTCATTGGTCCGGCATGATAGGCGATTCGCCGGACGGATCGTTAAGGCTTCTTGGGACAGATTTTGGGGTCCGTGTCCTTGACGCATTGCGCCGTGTGCAGGTTGTTGAAATCGGTGGCGACCTGCGTCTCGGTATCGACCGTTTTGTCGTAGGCCTTCTGCATATCGTCCATTTCCTGTTGGAGCGCGGCGATCTTGCTCTTGCTGTCTTTGTCGGGTTTGGCCTGGGCATCCGCGATCGAGGCCTTGTCGCCGCTGGCCGCCGCCAGCAGGCAGGCCCGGAAGGGCTTAAGAGCGGCCTGATAGATTTTGACCTGATGATAGGTGTCCACCACTTCGGCGCGCCCCGCTTCGACCGTTTTCCCCGAAAGATCGCTCGTGCCCGGAATGGCCGGCGCGAGCGGCGCCGAACCGCAGTCGTTGGCGGCAAACGCCGGCCCTGACGCCGCCGCGATCATCGCCGCGGCAAAACAGCAACTTTTCAACATGTCCGACTCCGCTAAGATAGTTATGCCCCAATGCGCCCGAGATAAGCACATCTGCCGGGGCGGAACAAAGGCCGGGGCGGCCTCAGGCCAAGCCGGCATAGGGCGGCGAAGGGTCGTATTCCATGGCGCGCTGCACGGCGCGCGCGAAATCCGGGGAGTGCATCTGGCCCGTCAGCCACAAAGCCATGTCGATTCCGGCGGAGACGCCTGCGGCGGTAACCATGTTTCCGTCCCGCACGTAACGGTATTTGTCGAGCACTTCGCCGGCCTCGCCGCGTGCACGCAGGGTCTCGACGAAGCTCCAATGCGTGGTTACCCGCTTGCCCTTCCCCGGTCCCGCGGCGGTCAGCAGCAGGGAGCCGGTGCAAACGCTGGTCACCCATTTCGCCGTCCGCGCGACGGCGGCGATCCAGTCGAGCAGTTCCCGATTCGTCGCTTCGCGCCTTGTGCCGACGCCGCCCGGGATCAGCAGGACGTCGAGCTTGGGGCAATGCGCGGTGGTCAGGTCCGGCAGCACCCGCATCCCTTTGGCGCAGACCGCGGGACGGTCGTGCTCGGCGATCAGCCTGACGTCATGGACCGGCTCCTGGCCGAGGTGTTTGCTCACCTCGTTGGCCATGGTGAAAACCTCCCAAGGTCCCACGAAGTCGAGTTCTTCCGCCCCGTCGAACACGAGTATTCCGATGCTGATGGCCATGGCGTCGCTCCATCCCGGTTCCGGCGGGTATCAGCATAGGGATGGAATCCGTCGCCAACCAGCTTGCCGGCTTCCGGGCGCTCATGCCTCCGACGCAGACCGGCCCGGCTTGCCATCGCCCCTTGCTTTCGCGACAGTGCTTCCGCGTCAGAACCGGAACACACCTTGAGCAGAGAAAACGCAGCCGCGCCGCTGGACGTCTTCGAATCAAAATCCAAATCCGACACCGTATTCCTGGGCCACCCGAGGGGGCTGGGCTGGCTTTCGGCGTCCGAGTTCTGGGAGCGCTTCTCCTATTACGGCATGCAAACGCTCCTGGTGCTCTATCTCGTGCACTATCTGCTGCAGCCCGGCTGCATCGAACAGGTCTGGGGCTTCGACGCCTTCCGCCGGCTGATCCTGTGGGTCTACGGCACGCAATCGCAGATGGCACTCGCCTCCAACACCGCGCAGCTCTATGCGGGCCTCGTCTATGTTACGCCGCTGGCCGGCGGCTTCCTCGCAGACCGCGTGATCGGCCGCACCAACACGGTGACGATCGGCGCGATCCTGATGGTGGCCGGCACGTTCCTGCTGGCGCTGAACCAGACTTTCCTCGTCGGGCTGATGTTCCTGCTCGCGGGCGTGGGCTGCTTCAAGGCGAACATCGCCAGCCAGGTGGGCGATCTCTACACCATCGACGATCCGCGCCGCGCCGACGGCTTCCAGATCTATTTCATGGGCATCCAGCTCGCGGTAATCATATCGCCCGTCATCTGCGGTTATCTCGGCCAGAGGGTCGACTGGCATCTGGGTTTCGTTGCCGCGGGCGTGGGCATGGTGTTGGGGCTTGCCATCTATCTCGCCGGCCGACGTACTTTTCCGCCCGAGCCGGTGATCAAGAAGGGCGCTGCGGAAAAGCCGCCACCGCTCACGGCCCGCGACTGGAAGGTGGTGATCCTGCTCGTCGCGCTGCTGCCGGTCCTGGCGCTCTCGATCATCGGCAACCAGGAGATTTTCGATGCCTATCTCGTCTGGGGCGAGAAGAATTTCCAGACGGTGTTCTTCGGCTTCAACATGCCGATCACCTGGATTGTGTCGCTGGACGCCTTCGTCAGCGCCGTGACGATGGTCGGCGTCATCTCCTTCTGGCGCTGGTACGGCAAGCGCTGGAAGGAACCGAACGAAATTACCAAGATCGTCATCGGCGTCGCGATCAGCGCGCTGGGGCCGCTGGCGCTGGCGGGGTGCGCCGCGGTGGCGACCGCCACGCATCACCCCGTGCCGCTGTACTGGGCGCTGGGGTTCCACATCGTGAACGACATCGGCTTTGCCAATGTGCTGCCGGTGGGGCTGGCGCTTTACTCGCGCGCGGCGCCGAAGGGGTTGGGCGGCACCATGATCGCCGTCTATTACCTGCATCTCTTCATCGGCAACATCCTGGTGGGTTATGTGGGCGGACTGCTCGGTACGATGCCGGACACAAACTTCTGGCTGCTGCATGTGGGATTGATGGCGGTTTCCGCCGTGGTGCTGTTCGCGGCCCGTCTTTTCTTCGGGCACCTGCTGGCGCCGTCGTCTCGGAAACCGGCGGCGGCGTGAGCCGTTTGTAGCGTCCTTGGCTACGGCGACGTCCGGCGCAACGCCGCCGCCAAGCCTTCCACCGGCGCGCGCGCCTCCATGCGCGGCGTGCAGGCCAAGAGGCCCGCGACCTCCAACCCGTTCGCATCCGCAAGCCCGCGCAGATAGGACTGCGAATGCCGCCAGCGCCGCTTGGAGCCGAGTTCGAAGCCGTCGCCGTCCTTCTTCTCGACCGTGAAGAGAAAGAACCCGCCGGGCTTCAAGGCGTTCGCGGCGCTCCGCATCGCCGGTTCGAGATCGCCGAGATAGACCAGCGTGTCGGCCGCCAGCGCCAGATCGTAGCGTTCCGCCGGCAGCGCGGCTTCGATGTCGGCGACGGCGAGGGAATCGTACAGCCCGCGCGCACGGGCCTTTTCGATCATCGCCGGACTGAGATCGATGCCGTCCAGCCGCGCCGCCAAATCCTTGAACGCCGCACCCGACAGGCCGGTGCCGCAACCCAGATCGAGGACCGCAAGACTTTCACGCCGGGGCATCGTCAGATCGGCGAGTCTGCGCAGGATTTGCGGCGCGCGATAGGAAAGCTGCGTCAGCATCCGCACGTCGTAATCGGTCGAGAACTGGTCGAAGAGATGGCGCACATAGCCGGCATCCGAACGCGGCCGCGCGCGCATGGCGGCGGCGTGGGCGATCTTTTCCGCGAGGCCGGGAGTGTCGGGCGGCAGCGCCGCGAACGCTTCGCGCGCCTTGTCCGCCTCGCCCGCCGCCAGCCAGGCGCAGCCGAGTTGGAAGCGCGCCTCGTCCAGTCCCGGATCGAGGCGCAGCGCGCGCTGGAATTCCGCGATGGCGGTGGGAAGGTGTTCCGCCCTCAGCAACACCTTTCCCAAGCCGAGCGCCGCTGCCGCGACGCCGGGATGCAGCATCGCCGTCTCGCGCGCGGCGGCGAGCGCACCCGCCTGATCGCCGGCGGCGTCGAGCGCGTCGGCGTAAGCCAGCCGCGCCAGGAGTCCGCCGTGGCCTGCCGCGATCCGCCGGCGCAGCCGGTCCGCGGCCTCGGCGGCGCGGCCGTCGGCGATCAGCCGTTCGGTTTCGTCGAGCGGGTTGCCGTCATGCCAGGGTGCATCTGCCGTTGTTGAGGACAACCGCCTCGCGCTCCTTGAGCTTGCAGCGGAAGGATACCACACAACCGTCCACCCAGATTTCGGTCACGATGGTCTCGCCCGGAAAAACCGGGGCCGAGAAGCGCGCGTCGAAGCCGGTGATCTTTTTCGCATCGTATTTGCAGACGCTGGAGACCACCGCGCGGCAGGCCGTGCCGTAGGTGCACAGCCCGTGCAGGATCGGCCGCGGATAGCCCGCCAGTTTGGCGACGTTGGGATCGCGGTGCAGCGGATTGCGGTCGCCCGAGAGCGCGTAGAGGAACGTCTGATCGGGGCGGGTGTCGCATGCGACTTCGAGATCGGGGGCCCGCGTCGGCAGGGCGTGGGGCACGGGCGCGCCTTCCTTCGGTCCGCCGAACCCGCCGTCGCCGCGCGCGAAGATCGTGGAGCCCAGCGTGCACAGCTTGGCGCCCGAATGCTTCTCCCGGATCACCTTCTCCATCAGGATCAGCGCACCCTTGCCTTCGCCCTTGTCGATGCAGCCGGTCACCCGTTCGTCGGCGACGACCTCCGCCTGGGCCGGCAGCGGCCGGTGAAGCGTCAGCCTCTGCTCGCCGTGGACCACCATCAGGTAGTTGATCCCCGAACGCGCCAGCGTCGCCTGGCTCCAGCCGATGACGGTGGCGAAGGTGGGGACCGTCTGCAGATCGTTCTCGTAGACGAATTTGAGTTCCGCCGCGTGCAGGGGATCGCGCCCGAAGCCGACACCCAGCGCGTAAAGCATGGTTTCGCGGTCGGCGTAGCGAAACTCGTCGCCCACCGATTCGAGCCGCATGATTTCATCGTAATTGAGTGGCATGTGCGCCGTTGCTCCTCCAGTGACAATTCGTCAGTCTATTTTGTGCAGACTATGGCCACGCGCCTGTTGCGGCAATCGCTGGCAAGCTGTTTTGTTCGCCGGGCAGGCTTGCCTAGGGGAAAGCATGGAACCGCCGTTCGAACAAGGCCCGCTGCCGTCGCGCCGCAATTCACACGGGTGCCTGTGGGGATGCCTGGGTCTGGTGTTGATCCTCGTCGTAGGGTTTGGCGGCCTTTTCGGCTACAGCGCCTGGTTCCTGCACCGCGGCTTCGAACAGGACGGGCGCCTGCAGACGATCATGGCGATTGTCCGCCAGGACCCCCGCGCCGAGGCCATTCTCGGGCGCAACATCAAGATCATGGAAGTGGAGAGCCACACCTTTGAGATGGGCACGGGCGTGGGCAAGACCGCATCCTACACGCTACGCCTGGTCGGCTCCGGCGGCGAAGGCGACCTCAAGGTCGACCTCGATCTGAACGGCGGCAAGACGAAGGTGACGCTGATGGTCCTCACCGGGACCGACGGCCGTCCCCATACCCTTGTCGGCAGGGAACCCGACAACCCCATGCAGCAGTCGATCTGAAAAGTGCTAGCCTCGCGCCGCAAACCTTGCGGGAACGCGGCCATGACCTGTTTCGACGTCGAGATCGCCGACAAGATCGCGCGTATCACGCTCAAGCGCGGCGCCGAACTCAACACCATGACGCCGGATTTCTGGCGCGAATTGCCCGAAATCGTCCGCGACGTCGACGACGGCGCCAAGGCGCGGGTCATCGTCATCGCCTCCACGGGAAAGCATTTCTCGGCCGGCATGGATTTGTCGGTGTTCGCGAACAGCCGGCCTGACCCGGCGGCAGAACGCGGCCGCGCGCGCGCCAGCCTTCGCCGCACGGTCCTGGGGCTGCAGGAAACTTTCAGCGTGCTCGACCGCGCGCGCATGCCGGTGCTCGTGGCCGTGCAGGGCGGTTGCATCGGCGCGGGCGTCGACATGATCGCCGCCTGCGACTGCCGCTACGCCACCGAGGACGCGTTCTTCATCATCCAGGAGATCAATCTCGGCATGACCGCCGACGTGGGCACCTTTCCGCGCCTGTGCCGGCTGATGCCGCAAAGCGCGCTGCGCGAACTGGCTTACGCCGGACGCCGCCTGCCGGCGCGGCGCGCCAAGGAACTCGGTCTGGTCAGCGAGGTATTCGCCACGCAGGCGGAGATGCTGGCGCATGTCATGGACGTGGCCAAGGACATCGCCGCGAAATCGCCGCTGGCGGTTTACGGCTCCAAGGTGATGATGAACTACGCGCGCGACCACTCCATCGCCGACGGGCTCGACTACATCGCCACCTGGCAGGCGGGCATGTTCAACCCCGAGACCGACATGCTGGAAAGCTTCAACGCCAAGAACGAAAAACGCGCGCCGGTGTTCGGCGATCTGTTGGCGGTGAAGAAGGGATTAGAGTAGAGGCTACCCCGCCGCCAGTTCGCCGGGATGCGGCATCGACACCGCCGGGCCTTCGCTCCACACGTCGGTCAGCGGCACGCCGTGCTTTTCGATGACGACCTGCGCGTGGGCGTAACCCTCTGCTACCGCGCGGTCGAACATTTTCCAGTCGCGCAGGCCGAGGTCCGGCAGCGGCGGCTCGAAGAGGTAATCCGCCTGTTCGCGCACCAGGCGGCGCTGCGCCTCCGATCCCACCGTGCCCGAACGCATCAGAATCGAGACGATCGACGGCGTTCCGCGCATGCGCTGCCACAAGAGCGACCACACCGGGCGTTCGCCGTAGCGGCTGTCGCGCACCGACAGGTCGACCTCGCCGGTGACGTCGGAGGCGATCAGCGGGCCGACATTGCGTTCGCGCATCACGTCCACCGGCAGATTGTTCATCACGCCCCCGTCCACCAGGAGGTGGCCGTGATGCGTCACCGGCGGCAGGATGCCCGGCAGCGCCACGCTGGCGCGCAGCGTGCGCCACACCGGCCCGTTGCGATGCACGTGGATGCGTCCGCTGGTGAGGTCGGACGAAACGCAGAAGAACGGCTTGGCCAGTTCCTCGATCCGCATTTCGCCGAAATCCTTGCGCAGCAGCGCCGAGACTTTTTTCCCGCGCACCAGCGCGATCAGCGGCAGCGTGTAGTCCGAGATCGGGTTGCTGGTCACGAATGCCGAGCGCATCCGTTCGGTGATTTCCTCGACGCTCCATTCCGCCGCCAGGCCGGCGGCGATGATCGCGCCCATGCTGGCACCGCCGAGAAAATCGAACGGCACACCCGCCTCGGTGAGCGCTTTGACGACGCCGATATGGGCGAAGCCGCGCGCGCCGCCGCCGCCCAGCACCAGCCCCACCGCGCGCCCGGCGATGAAGCGGGCCAGCCGGCGGATGTCGTCGCTGCGGCCGGCGCGGACATGGTGATGGGATTGGAACTCTCCGCTCTGCAAGGCGAAGTGTTCCGGCAGTTCGCGGTCGCCGCCGCCCGGATGCAGCAGCAGCAGGACAGGCAGCCCGCAGACGTTTTCCTTGACGGCGGGCAGCGGCCCCGCCGGCAGCGGGATGTCGGAGCGCGCCAGGAAGAAGATACGGTCGGCCTGTCTCAGACAGTGTTTGGTCCAGCTCGTGTCCGGCGCGTCGCCGCGGTAGAACACGACGTCGTGCGCGGCTTCGAAGGTGTTGAACCATTCCGCCGATTGCTCGCCGGCGGCGGCGTCGAGCACGGCGGCTTTCGAGCCCATGTCGACCAGCGTACCCGCGAGGCGGTGGGCGATGGGTTCGTGGCCCAGCCCGTCTTGCAGCGGCACGATGGCAAATGTCTTCGGACGCGACGCGTCATGGGGGCTGCGCGTAGTGTCGTGGAGGCGGCGCACCAGGACGCGCATCATGCTCAGCATCACGCGGGGGTGGCGCGCGATCAGGGCATCGAAGCCTTCGGGACTGATGCGCAGAAGCTCGCTGTCGCGCAGCGCCACGAGCTGGGCGGTATGCCGCTCGCGCGACAGCAGCGACATCTCGCCGACCGTCTCGCCGGGCGGAACGTGGGCGACCTGCCGGCCGTCCACGAACACGCCCAGACTTCCGGTCACCACCAGGAACAACGCGGAATCGTTGTCGCCGTCGCGCTTCAACACCGCGCCGCCGGGCAGCCCGAACCAGTTGGCTTCGGCGAGGAGGCGCTTCATCGCCGCGTCGCCGACCTCGGCCAGCAGCGGAAAGACGCTCAGATGTTGGCGCAGGGACTCCGGATAGATCGTCTCCTGTCCGCTGCGGAATGAGGAAAGAAAGGCCATGTTCATCGCCGGTCTTTCTTCCCTTTTAGCCCACTACCGGCCTTTTGACCTACCATTGGGTCCAGCCGCCATCGACCGTCAGCGCGGCGCCTGTGACATAGCTGGAGCTCTTGCTCGCCAGGAACAGCAAGGGGCCGGCGATTTCCCGCGGGTCGCCCAGGCGCGCGAGCATGGTGCGCCCCGCCAGCCGCTCGGCGAACGCGGGATCGGCGTCCGCTGCCTGGCGCGTGGGAAACGGCCCCGGAACCAGGGCGTTGACGCGGATTTTCTCCGGGCCGAGCTCCGCCGCGAGATGGCGGGTCAGTTGCAGCAGCGCCGCCTTGGCGGGGCCGTAGTGGAACGGACTTGCCTGTTCCGACTTGGTGTAGATGCGACGGTCCGGCGACACGCTGGCATACATCGAGGCGATGTTGACGATGCGCGCCTCGCCTTCCGCCTGGACGGCCTTGCGCAACGCCGGCAATGCCGCGCGCGTCGCTTCGAAGGCGGCGGTCACCGCGCTGGCATAGGTTTTTGCGAAGTCGCCGGGCGCCAGCGCCGCGAAGAGCTTGGGCGTCATGGAGATCGCATTGTTGACCAGCACGTCGAGGCGGCCGCGTCCGGCAAAGAACGCACGTACGCGCTCGCAGTCGCTCATGTCGAAAGCGGCGCATTCGCACGACAAGCCTTGGCGTTTCAGTTCGCCTTCGAAATCCTTGAGTCTCGCCTCGTCGCGCCCGTTCAGGATGGTGTGCGCGCCGGCTTCGCACAACGCGCGCGTCATGGCGCTTCCCAGATGGCCCGCGGCGCCCGACACGAATGCCGTGCATCCGTCCAGGCGGAAGAGACCGGCGATCGTCATTTGGGCCATTGCGCGGGATCGAGCAGACGCTCCGGCAGGCGCGGCAGGCGCGCCTCCGCCAGCGCACACTCCGCTGCGCCGAGCGGACGCTTCAACGCCAGGCGCAGATTGGCGTCGAGCTGCTCTTCGGTCTCGAGTCCGACGACAACGCCGTCGATGAAGCTTTGTCCGCGGGCGTAGGCCAGACAGAGGTCCGCAGGGCTTTCGCGGCCGAATTCCTCCGCCAGCCCGGCGATGAGCCCGAGCACGGATTGCGGCGTGACGCCTTCGATGCGCGGCCAGATTGCGGGATCGTCCGTCGCCAGCAGTCCTTGCAGGAAGACGCTGCGCGCGTGCACGGTGACGTCGGCGCGCTTGGTTATCTCGGCGACGACGCCGGCTTCGCGCCACCGCCAGTCGAGCAAATTGAACGGCATCTGGATGTGGCGCACGCCGGAACAGGCGAGCGCGTCGAGCGCTTCCTGCGGCGACTGCACCGACACCCCCAGCGCCGAGACGCTGCCGTCTTCGAGCCGCTCCAGCAGCCGTTCCCAAACGGCGCCGCCGAACGCGGTCATGTGACTGGCGCGATGCAGCAGCAGGCAATCGATGCGCTTGCGCCGCAGCGCATAGAGCGATTCCGCGATACTGGCGTCGACGGCGTCGCGCACCTCCGCGGGGCCGGCACAAGCCGGCAGACCGGTCAGCGGACTGAGCTTGGTGATCGCGCGAATCGGAAGCCCGTCAAGCGCCTCGCCCAGCCGTTCTTCGCTGTCGCCATAGGCACGCGCGGTGTCGAACTGGGTGACGCCCGCGTCCGCCGCCCGGCGGACCAGCCGCAAGGCTGCGCGATGCGAAGGCTTGCCGGTCTTGTTGGCGGCGCCGTAGGCGAGTCCCAATTGCACGGAGCCGAGGACCAGTTCGGCCGCACGTTCGCCCATGGAGAAATTCCTTTTCCTGCCTGCGAAAGGTGTCAGCTTATGGTTAAGGAAATTCTACTGAAGGCCGGACAGCGTCATGGTGCAATGCGCCATCGGCAAGGAATATTGCGGCGCAGCGGGGGCCGATGGGTCGCATTGGAAACATTACCTCGCCACATTAAGGTTGTACGACTCTCCAAGATGCGCAAAACGGGGGGCGTTTTGCGCGTCGTATTTTGCGTGACCATCAGAAGAGGATCCCATGAAAAAGAATCTTGTGCGTGCCGTCCTGGTCGCGGGTCTGTCCGTGTTTTTTGCAGGCGCCGCCTTGACCGCAGCACCGGCCGCCGCCGCCAACACCTCGAAGCCACAGGTCAGCAAGGCCGTGTCGAGACCACTGTCGGAGGCTCAAAAGGCTTTCACTGCCAAGGATTGGCCGACGATGCTGGCCAAACTCAAGGACGCGCAGGCCATTGCGAACCTCACCGACTACGACCAATACGTCATCAACTACTTCATGGGACTGGCGCTCTATAACAGCGGCGACAAAACGGGGTCGACGCCATATTTCCTGGCCGCCGCGGAATCGAAGAGCGCGCCGCCGGATGAGCAAACCACGGCGTTGCGCATCGCCCTCGACCTCGAGAACGATGCGAAGAATTATGCCAAGGTGATCGAGCTTGGCCAGCAGGCGGCCAAAGCCGGCCCGCTGGAAAGCAACGTCGCCGCGATCGTCGCGATCGCCTATTACAACACCAACGATTACGCGAACGCCAAGGGCTACGCGCAGAAATCCATCGATGCAGTGACCGCCGCCGGCAAGACGCCCGAACGCGCCGCTTATCAGGTCGTGCTGATGGTCCAGAACCGGCAGAAGGATATTCCCGGCGAGACCAAGACGCTCGAAATCATGTCCAACCTCTACGGCGAAAGCGAGGATTGGGGCAACCTGATCGACGTCTCGCTCAGCTCGTTGCCGGCCGGCAGCAAAGCGCGCGAAGTCGCCGCCCTCTTTATGTACAGGCTGCGCCTGACGGTGGGCGCGGACACCGCCGCCGCCGATTACGTGCTGATGGGCGATATTGCCCTTGGGCTGCATTACCCGGGCGACGCGGTGAACGCGCTGCAAAAGGGTCTCGACAGCGGCAAGCTTAGCCAAGCCAAAGCGGCCGGGCCTTTGGCCAAGGCAAATGCCGCCGCTAGAGCCGACGAAGGGACGCTGGCGTCTGCCGATGCGGCCGCGGCCAAGTCTGCTTCGTCAAACGGCGACATTTCGGTGGCCGAGGACTATTTCGGCTACGGCAGGTTCGCCGACGCCGCGCGAGTGGCGCAGCGAGCCATCGCCAAGGGCGGCGCGAAAACGACGGAAGCGCAATTGCTGCTCGGCGTTGCGCAGGCGCAGCAAGGCGACAACGCAGCCGCAGTACAGAGTCTCGCCTCGGTCAAGGGCGACGGCGCCCTGGAAAGGGCGGCGCATCTGTGGACGCTTTACGCCACGCGCAAATACGGCAAGCCAGCTGCCGCGGCGCCGACCGCAAAGTAAGGCTGACGAATCGGGGTGTTCGCGTTATAAGGCGCGGGCACCCGTTCGTTCTTGCCTCTTTGGTTGGTTCCTTCTGAACCGGAAGGTGTCCGTGCCCCTGCTGATCGGGTTTACGCCGCTTGTCATCTTTTGCGTGCTCGCGAGAGTGTCGCTGAACTTGGCGTTATGGGTAGCCTTCGCCGCGTCGTTTTCGTTCGGTATCAGGTCGTTCCTCGACACCGGCATTCTCAGGCTGCTCGATGCCGGCGGTACGGTCCTGTTCGGTCTGTTGGCCCTTTATGCCGGCTTCGTCGCGCCGGGGTTGGAGCTTTCGTGGGTGGGATTGGTTCTGGAAATAGGCTTGCTCGGCCTTGCCGCATGGTCGCTGGCGGCGCGCAAGCCGTTCACACTCGCATATGCCGGGGTCCCGCCAGAGCAATGGCGGACACCGCCGTTCCTACGCGCCAATTACCGGCTGACCTGCGTGTGGGCGGCCACCTTCGCGGTCATGGCGGCGGCGGATGCCCAAAATCTGTTCCTGCACACCCTGGCGCCGAACCTGGCCGCCGGAATAGGTCTTGCGATGCTGGCGGGAGCCCTTATCTATACGTGGCAGTCGGGCGTCCGTATCGGCAGGCGCTTCGGAAAATCGCCTTACTAGGATTGGGAACGGGAAGGCGCGGATGCATTTTTTGAGGGCTTTAAAGCCCATCTTGCGCGACTTGCTGTCGACGATCCTGTTCGTTTCGCTGTTCTGGCTTACCAACAACATCTACTGGGCGACGGCTTTCGGCATCGCCTTCGGAATCGCACAGACCTTGTGGATGAGACTGCGCGGCCGCTCCATCGGGCCGCTGCAGTGGGTCAGCCTGGTGCTCGTCACCGTGTTCGGCATGACGACGATCATCAAACATGATCCGTTCTACATTATGATGAAGCCGACGCTGGTCTGGCTGGCGGTCGGCGCGGTGATGTTGCGGCGCGACTGGATGGCGCCCTATCTGCCGCCCATCGTGACCGACAATCTCGACGACCGGCTGATCGTGCGCGCCGGATATGCCTGGGCCGCGCTGATGTTCACGCTGGCGGTGCTGAATTTCGCCGTCGCCTTTATGACCACGCACAAATTCCTGTCGCTGTACGCCGTGCTCGCGCCCGCTAGCCTGCAATTCGTCGCCCATATGATAACACCGAAGTTCTGGTCGGTTTACGCCGTGGTGACGCCGGCCGCCACGCAGCTCGCACTCGTCACCGTGCAGTATTTCATGTTCCGCAAACACGTTATCGAGCGCATCCGCGAACGCGCCGAAGCCCAGGCCGCGTGAAGCGCGCCTGCTTCCTGTCGCCGCGGAAGGCGAGGAAACTTCGAACCAACCTTCCCCGCCGGCGAACGAACCGCTAGGGTCCCCCAACATCATCACGGAGGGTGCTTTGAGGGAAGCCGTTATCGTTTCGACAGCCCGCACCGGACTGGCCAAGTCCATGCGCGGCGGATTCAACATGACCCACGGCGCGGTGCTCGGCGGCCACGCCGTCAAGCACGCCATGGCCAAGGCCGGCGTCGATCCGGCGGAGGTGGAAGACGTCTACATGGGCTGCGCGCACCCCGAAGGCGCCACCGGCATGAACATCGCACGGCTGTCGGCGATCCGCGCCGGCTGTCCGGTGACGACCGGCGGGGTGACCATCAACCGCTTCTGCTCCTCCGGCCTTCAGGCCATCGCCATGGCGGCGCAGCAGATTATGACCCAAGGCACGCCCGTGGCGGTCGGCGCCGGAGTCGAATCGATCTCGCTGGTGCAGATGGGCGGCCTCAACACCAACAACATCACCGAAGAATACCTGATGCAGGCCAAGCCGGCGCTTTGGATGTCGATGATCGAGACGGCGGAGATCGTCGCCGAACGGTATGGTGTCTCGCGCGAAAGCCAGGACCGTTACGCGCTAGAGAGCCAGCGCCGCACCGCTGCGGCCCAGCAGGCGGGCCGTTTCAAGGACGAGATCGTCCCGCTGCCGACCAAAATGAAGAAACTCGACAAGGCGACGGGCCAGGAATCGGTCGTCGACGTCACGGTGGATCGCGACGAATGCAACCGCCCCGACACGACCTACGAAGGTCTAGCGGCGCTCAAACCCGTCCTGATGGGCGGCATGAAGGTGAAGGAAGGCAAATTCATCACCGCGGGCAACGCCTCGCAGTTCTCCGACGGCTCGGCCGCCTGCGTGCTGATGGAAGCCGCCGTCGCGGTCCGCAAGGGTCTGACGCCGCTCGGAATTTTCCGCGGTTTTGCGGTCTGCGGCTGCGAACCGGAGGAGATGGGCATCGGCCCGGTCTTCGCCGTCCCGCGCCTGTTGCAGCGCCACGGGCTCAAGGCCCAGGACATCGACCTGTGGGAATTGAACGAGGCCTTCGCCAGCCAGACGCTCTACTGCATGGAGCG
The DNA here is from genome assembly GCA_028871795.1 of Alphaproteobacteria bacterium. GTDB lineage: Bacteria > Pseudomonadota > Alphaproteobacteria > Micropepsales > Micropepsaceae > Rhizomicrobium. The sequence continues at coordinate 96,701 of JAGWMG010000002.1, forward strand.
GATCGGCATTCCGCACGACAAACTGAACGTGGACGGCGGCGCCATTTCCATCGGCCATCCCTATGGTATGTCCGGTGCGCGCATGAGCGGCCATATTTTGCTGGAAGGACGGCGCAGGAAGTTGAAGTATGGCGTCGTTACCATGTGCATCGGTGGCGGTATGGGGGCTGCGGGCTTGTTCGAGTTCGTACATTGATGTGAAACCGGGGTTTGTCGTTCGCGCGGCTTTTTGTGCCGTCCTGCTTCTTTTCGCTGCGGGCTGCGCGTCGTTGTTCGGACCGTCGCAGCCCGACGTGCCCGCGCAGATGCCGGCGCTCGAATCCCGGATCTACGAGTTGATCGTGGCGGAACGCCGCACGCTGGACGCCAAGGCGCAGTTCCTCTCGCTCGATCCCGAACTGGTGGAGATCGCGCGCAAGCGCAGCTCCGAAATGGCGCTGCGCAATTCGTTTGCCAACGACGATCCGCACGCCTCCGCCACCATGCTGATGGCGCAAGACGCCAAATTCCAAGGTCTGATCGGCGAGAATGTCGCGGCCCAGCATTTCACGCCCGCTGCCGGCATCGACGTGGACGCCGTCGCCAAGAGCTTCGTGGACAGCTGGCTGGCCAGCGCGCCGCACAAGGAAAACCTCGGTTTCGCGGAATACAACCGCACCGGCGTCGGCGCTTCGGCGAACGGCGACACGATTTACGTGACACAGCTTTTCGCCACCGATCTCGGCCTCAGCCCACCCGGCGACAGCGCCCCTCCGTCGCAGGTCGAAAAGGTTGCATCGCCCAAGGATGGGATGGACGACAAGCAGAAGCCCCCGCTGCGCGGCGACATTGCGCCCGGCGGCTGAGCTTCCGGGAATCGCGCATTTTCCGTCGAGAAGAACCGGCCGGCGTCGCCGATCGAAAGCCCCGGTACGGGCCCGCAGCCGCTAACGAACTGTTAATTCTGTTAGCGGATCGTATCGGAGCGGTCCCCAAGGTGCTTGAGTTGGCGGACATTTCTTTACACTCCATCTTGGCGCCGGTACTTTCCCTGGGGGGTACTGGTCTAAGTGATTCGAAATGCGGCCTGATTTACCTTGGAACGTGGCGGGGATTCCGTCGGAGGCACGCGAGGCCGCCCGCGCGGCAGCCCGGCGCGAAGGCTTGTCGATGGGCGAATGGCTCACCCGGCGCATTCTCGCGGGCCTGTCCGATATGAGCGAACCGCACGAGACCCGTCGCGAGGAATGGAGCGGCTATCGTTCCGACGAGCGCGGCGCCTCGCGGCGCGAAAGCGAAGAGATGCTCGAGCACGTCTCGCGCAGCGAGACGGAAGTCGCCGGCGTCTACCGCCGCATCGAGGACCAGTTGCGCGGCGTGGGCCGCCGCCTCGACGCCGCCGAACGCAGCCAGACCGAAAGCAACCGCGTGATGAGCAAGGCCGCGGTGGAGATGAACATCGCGGCGCGCGAACAGACCCAGGCTTTCGATCAGCTCGGCGGGCACGTGGTCGAACTTTCCGATCGCCTCGAACGGGTGGAGCGCACCGTCGGCAGCGACGCTTTGCGCGACGCCGTGAAAGCGCTGCATCAAGGACTGTCGCGGCTCGCCGATCAGATCACCGAGACGGCCAACCAGTCGGCGACGCAAATCTCCGCCCTCTCCGGCAATCTCGAAACGCTCGCCGGCCGGCTTGGCCAGGTCCGCAAGGATGCCCAGGCTTCGACTCAGGCGCTGGAAGGTCACATCGCCGGGCTCGACGACCGCGTCCGCACGGTGGAGAAGGCCGCGCAGTCCAATGCGGGCTCGCTCGAACGGGCGCTGGAAGCGCTGGAAACGCATCGAACCGCGGCCAAGGACAACTCGATCGACGCCATCGCCCGTCTGGAGGAAAGCGTCCGCCGGCTGGAAACACGCGGTTCCGATCCCGCCATCGACCGCCGCCTTTCCGGCATCGAACGGGCGCTGAGCGAGATCGTCGGACGCATCGATCACGACCGCGAGGAAGACGAGCGCGAAGACGTGGAAGCCGGCCTCAAGAAACTGGCGCAGCGCCTCGACGCCTCCGAAGCCACGCAACGCGAAGCCTTGGAGGAACTGCGCAAGGCTGCCGCAGCCAAGACGGAACCGCAGCCCGCCGTTCCGTCCGGCGATCGATTCGCCTCCGATCATTCCGTGCACGCCGCGGATCATTCGGTGCCGCCGTTCAACCCGCTGCCGCAGTTCGAGACGCCGCCGTTTCCCGAGGGCAAGCCGCCTTTCGCCGAACCGGCCTTCGTTCCGCCGCCGGTTCCGCCTCCCGCTTACGACACGGCGACGGGATTCGGCGCCGAGCACCCCTTCCCCGCCGCCTTCGCCGCCGAGACGCCGTCGCCCACGGTGGATTCCTACCTCTCCGCCGCGCGCCGCTCGGCGCGGGCCGCCGCCCAGGCCGAGGCCGAGCGCAGCGCGGGCGGCTTTACCGGATTCGCCTGGAACTCCGCCAAGCCCGAGCCGCGGCGCTCTGGGCACTCGCTCTATCTCGGGATCGGGGTTCTGGCGCTGGCGGCGATCGCCGTCATCGCCGGCGTGATTCTCAGCCATCGCATGGCGGGCGAGGCGCCGCCGAATGCCGCCATCGGTGCCCTGTTCCAAAAGAAATCCGCACCGCCGCCGATCAAGACCTTACCCATCGAAACGTTGCCGGCGGAAGAACCCAATCCTCCTGCGACGAATCAGCAGACCGCACCGGCGCTGCAGAAGCCGGAGGCAAAGCCGGCGCCCGTCCATCTGCTGCCCCCGCAGGCCGCTGCGCCGTCCTCGCCGCGGATCGCGCAGCAAAAGACTGCCGGCGCCGCTTCGTCCGCGCCGCGGAGAATTGTCGCCGCGCCGCAGACCCCTCCTGTGAAGCTCGCACCGCCGCCGTCGGCGCCGCTCGACCGTCTGACGGCGTTGGCCAATGCGGGCAACGCCAAAGCCGAGCTGATCGTCGGGCTGAAGTATCTCGACGGCGACGGCGTTCCCGCCAACGATACCGAAGCCGCCAAATGGCTGGCACGTTCGGCCGAAGCCGGCGAACCGGTTGCTCAGTACCGCATGGGGACGCTGTTCGAACGCGGCCGCGGCGTGCCGGCCGACACGGCAAAGGCGGACCATTGGTACGAAGCCGCCGCGAACCAGGGCAACCGCAAGGCCATGCACAATCTCGCGGTGGCTTATGCCGAAGGCTCGGGGACCAAAAAGGATTTCACCGAGGCGGCGCGCTGGTTCTCGCGGGCCGCCATGCTGGGATTGTCCGATTCGCAGTTCAATCTGGCGGTGCTGTACGAGCGCGGACTGGGGGTGCCCCAGAGCCTGCTCAACGCGTACAAGTGGTATGCCATCGCGGCGGCGCAGGGCGACAGCGAGTCCAAGGCGCGCCTGCAGACGATCTCGACGCAGTTGAACGCCGACGACCGCGCGGCGGCCCAGCACGCCGCCGATACGTTCAAGCCGGGCAATCTCGACGCGCAGGCCAACGTGGCGCCGACCGTCGAAGAACTGACGCACAAGTAACGCAGTACGCGTAACTCCTGGTTGACCGCTCAGCTTCGGACGCGCAGATTGGCCGTCATCCGCCGCTTCGCCGGTCCTTTTGCACGCGCGCGATTTCCGATCGATGGTCATCTATCTCCCCATCGCCGAGATGTCGGTTCATTGGCTTGTCGTTCCCGGCATGGGCTTCGGCGTGAGTGTCCTGTCGGGAATTTTCGGCGTCACGGTGGGCGCGCCATGAGATGGCGGATCCCGCTCGCGGCCTGTGCCGTTCTTCTGTTCTGCGGCTCTGCGCATGCGGAAGAAGAACTCGTCTCCGGCTTGTCGCAGGACGTCGTGGAGATCACCTCCAATTACACCGGCACCGACCTCACGGTCTTCGGCGCCATCGAGCGGCCGCTCGACGTGGCCAAGGACGACATCGTCGTCGTGGTGCGCGGACCCGACATCGCCATGACGGTACGGCGCAAGGACCGTTTCGCGGGCATCTGGATCAACACCGCGCGGGCGCGGCTCATGGGCGTGCCGTCGTACTATTTCGTCGCCAGCACGCGGCCCCTCGAGCAGATTTCTGCCGCGGACACTTTGCGCCGCTACGAGCTGGGTCTCGACAATCTGCGTCCCGAGCGAGCGCTCAGCGACGGCAGCGTCGCGCCCTTCGTGCGGGCGCTGGTGCGCACACAGAACGGCAAGAGCCTCTACACGCAGAGCACCGGAGCGGTGGAGATGCTGTCACCGGCGCTGTTCCGCGTGCGCGTTCCCCTTCCGGCCGTGGTGCCGCAGGGATCGTACATCGTGCAGGTCTACCTTTTCCGCGGCGGCACGGTAATCAGCGCGCAGTCCACGCCGTTGTACGTCGACCAGACGGGATTCGAGCGTCGGCTTTACGATTTGGCGCACATCCGGCCGTGGTCCTACGGCGTTTCGACGGTCCTGATGGCGCTGCTGCTGGGCTGGCTGTCCTCGTTCTTCTTCCGCCGCGGGATGTGAACGACCGCGTAGACGCGCTCGCGCCCCAGCGCATAAACGGCGAAGCCGCCGGCGAACAGCGAGACGATGGCCGGATCGCGCACGTCGAGCCCGCCGCTATAGGCGCCGAACGCCGGCAAGAGCAGGCGCGTGCCGTCCGAAACGAAACAGCGCCGCCGTACGCTCAAGCCGCGCCCTCCCACCACCGTCGCCGGGTGCAGATGGCCCGCGACCTCGCCTTTTTACCGGCCGGCGCCGGGAACGTGACGCAGCAGCAGTCCGCCGAGCGCAATCTCCGCCGCGACGCGTCCGCCCAGCCAGACGGGCGGCCGGGGATCGTGATTGCCTTCCACCCAGATCCATTCGGCGCGCGCCGCCAGCGCGGCCAGCATGGCGCGTTCTTCGCCGTCCAGGCGGCCGGGTGCGCCGCCGTCGTGGAAGGAATCGCCCAGCGCGACGATCCGCTGCGGCGCGAAGCGCTCAACCGCTTCCGCCATGCGCTTGATCGTGCTGCGGGTGTCGTAGGGCGGCAGCAGGCTGCCGCGCCGCGCGAACGACGAGCCTTTCTCGAAATGCAGGTCGGCGAAGACGAGCGTCTTTTCCGCCGGCCAGAACGCGGCGCCGGACTTGTCGAGCGTCAGCCTCTCGCCGTTTACGGAAATCTCGCCGCCAGTCATGCCGGCACACTAGCAGAGAGTCTTTCGCCTTGCTCGCCTTGGGTCTCGTGCGTACCTTTCCCGCCGTTCATGGGACAGCGATGCCGATGCGCAACAAACTGCGGGCGTCCGCCGCCGTCATGGCCGCCTTCATGCTCGCCGGCGCGGCTATGGCGGGACCGCCGTTCCGCACCGACGATCCCGAGCCGGTCGATTACCAGCATTGGGAGGTCTATGCGTTCTCGCTCGGCACTGAGACGCACGGCGACACCTCGGGCATCCTGCCGGGAATCGAGGTCAATTACGGCGTGGTGCCGGACGTTCAGCTTCATGTCGTCATGCCGCTCGCCTACAACAGCCCGGGCGGCAGCGGCCTGCATTTCGGCTACGGCGACACCGAACTGGGCGTCAAGTACCGCTTCGTCCGGGAGGATGAGAACGGCTGGCGCCCGATGATCGGGATTTTTCCGTTGGTCGAGTTGTCGACCGGCAGTGCCCGGCGCGGGCTGGGCGCCGGCGTCACGCGCGAATTCCTGCCGCTGTGGATCCAGAAGAGTTTCGGCGGCTGGACGACTTACGGCGGCGGCGGCTACGAGATCAATCCCGGCGCGGGGAACAGGAACTATTGGTTCACGGGCTGGTATCTCCAGCGCCAGGTGACCAAGCAGCTCGCGCTCGGCGGCGAGATTTTCCACCAGACCGCCGATAGCGTTGGCGCGCGCGACTCGACCGGCTTCAACCTCGGCGGCGTCTTCGACTTCACCGAACACCGCCACATCCTGTTTTCCGCCGGCCGCGGGCTGCAGAACGCCCGCGACACCAACCGGTTCTCGTATTACCTCGGATACCAGCTGACGTTTTGAGCTACTCCACCCGCATGGCGTCCGCGATGAGCGCGTCCTCGGCTTCGCGCAGGACGTCCTCGCCCGCCTCGCCCGCCACCATCTCCTTGCTGATCTCCAGCAGCGCCGGCACCGCCAGCGGCGAGACGCGATCGAGCGCGCGGCTGACGATGCGTCCCTTCACCCGCTTCAGCATCTCGCCCAGCCGCGCGATGTCGAGCAGGCCGGCGGCGGCGTCCTGATAGGTCGCGCGCAGCAGGATGTGGTCGGGCTCGTGCTCGCGCAGCACGTCGTAGATCAGATCGGTGGAGAACGTCACCTGGCGGCCGGTCTTCTCCTTGCCGGGCGAACGGCGCTGGATCAGTCCGGCGACGATCGCGCAATTGCGGAAGGTGCGCTTGTAGAGATTGGATTCCAGGAGCCAGGCGTCGAGATCGTCGCCCAACATGTCCTCGTCGAACAGCCTGCCGAGATCGAGGCCGGCGAGGTCGCGCAGGCCCCACACCGCCAACGCGTATTCGTTGGCGCAGAACCCCGTCGGGCGCAGCTTGAGCCGCTCCAGCCGGCGCGTCAGCAACATGCCGAGCGTCTGATGCGCCAGGCGCCCCTCGAAGGGATAGCAGACGAGGAAGAAGCGGGCGCCGCGCGGAAACGTCTCCACCAGCAACTGCCCCGGCTGCGGCAGCACCGAGCGCCATTCCTGGATGCGCAGCCATTCGTGCACGGGATCGGGCAGGGCCTGCCACGATTTGGGATCGGACACCATCTCGCGCACGCGCCGGGCGAGAAAGGTGGAGAGCGGAAACTTTCCGCCCACGTAAGACGGGATCTGGGCCTCGCCGTCGTGGGTGCGCGAGACGAACGCCGCATCGTCGCGGATGCCCTCGAAGGCCAGTACCTCGCCGGCGAAGACGAAGGTGTCGCCGGGCGCCAACTGTTCGACGAAGTATTCTTCGAGCCGGCCCAGCACGCGCCCGCCCGCGCCCATCGGCCGGCCGCGCGCCTGCAGGCGGATGTCGATCATCGGCTCCTCGACGATGACGCCGACATTCAGCCGGTATTGCCGGGCGAGGAGCGGATGGGCGATGCGCCACGATCCTTCCGGCGTCCGGCGCAGCTTGGCGTAGCGGTCGTAGCGCTTCAGCGCATAGCCGCCCGTCGCCGCGAAATCGACGACGCGATCGAAATCCTCGCGGCTCAGCGCGCGGTACGGCGAGGCCGAAACCGCTTCCGCATACAGCGCGTCGGCGTCGAACGGCGCCGAGCACGCCATGCCCAGCACATGCTGCGCCAGCACGTCGAGCCCGCCGTCGCGCAGCCGCTCGCCGTCGAGTTCGCCCGCCATCACCGCCGCGCGCGCCGCTTCGCACTCCAGCACCTCGAAACGGTTGGCGGGCACCAGCAGCGCGCGGCTGGGCTCGTCGAGGCGGTGATTGGCGCGGCCGATGCGCTGCACCAGCCGCGCGGCGCCCTTGGGCGCGCCGATGCAGATCACCTTGTCCACCGCGCCCCAGTCGATGCCGAGATCGAGCGTGGAGGTGCACACCACGGCGCGCAGCCTGCCCGTCGCCATGGCGGCTTCCACCTTGCGGCGCTGGCCGGGGGCCAGCGAACCGTGGTGCAGCGCGATCGCCAGGTTGTCCTCGTTGAGGCGCCACAGATCCTGGAACGTCAGTTCCGCCTGTCGCCGCGTGTTGACGAAAACAAGCGCGGTTTTCGCGGACTTGATCGCCGCCATCACGCCGGCCATGGCGTGACGCGCCAGATGGCCGGCCCAGGGCACATATTCTTCCGACGCCAGGATGGAGACCTGCGGCACCGCGCCGGCGGCTCCGCGCAGCAGCGCCGCGCGCGCCTCCCCGCCCGGCGGCTGGGGCACCAGATAGCGTTGCAGCGGCGCGGGATCGGCCACCGTCGCGGACAGCCCGACGCGGCGGTGCGCCGGTGCCAATTTCTGCAAACGCGCCAGCCCCAGCGCCAGAAGGTCGCCGCGCTTGGAGTTGTGCAGGGCGTGCAGTTCGTCCAGCACCACGCGCTTCAGATGTTCGAACATCCGCGGCGCGTCGCGATGCGACAGCAGCAGCGCGAGCTGTTCGGGCGTGGTCAACAGGATGTCCGGCGGCGAGTAACGCTGCCGCCGGCGGCGTGACGGCGGCGTGTCGCCGGTGCGCGTTTCGGCGCGCACGTTAAGTCCCATCTCGGCGATCGGCGCCTCCAGATTGCGCGCCACGTCCACCGCCAGCGCCTTCAGCGGCGAGATATAGAGCGTATGAAGCGTGCGGCCCGTCCGCCGTAGCCTCGGCACCGGGCGTTGCGCCAACTCCATCAGCGTCGGCAGGAACCCCGCCAGCGTCTTGCCGCCGCCGGTCGGCGCCACCAGCAGCACGGACTCCCCGCGCGCTGCGTGTTCCACCAGCGCAAGCTGATGCTGCCGCGGCTGCCATCCGCGCGCGGCGAACCAGCGCGCGAAAATATCGGGAAGCGAGGTGTTCGATTCTGCGGCGGCCATGACGGGACAATATCAGCCCCGCCTGCCGGCCCGCCATTGCCGGTCAGCCCCGCGCGGCGTTCTCCAATGCGGCGACGTCGATCTTCTTCATCCCCAGCATGGCGCGCATGGCGCGGTTGGCCTTGTCCTTGTCCGGATCGCGCAAGAGCTTCGGCAGGACTTCCGGCGTGATTTGCCAGGAGAGTCCGTATTTATCCTTGAGCCAGCCGCAAGCAACTTCCTTGCCGCCTGCCGTCAGCTTTTCCCAGTAGTAATCCACTTCCGCCTGGTCGCGGCAGTCGACGATGAAGGAAACCGCCTCGTCGAACTTGAACTGCGGCCCGCCGTTCAGCGCGAGATACTTATGGCCCTCCAGCTCGAATTCCACGGTCATCACCGAACCGGGCTCCTTGCCGTGGAACTCGCGCCCCTCCGTCCCGTAGCGGCCGATGCGTCCGACGGACGCGTTCTTGAAAATCGAGACATAGAACCGCGCCGCTTCCTCGGCTTCGCTGTCGAACCAAAGGCAGGTCGTGATCTTCGGCATGGCGGCGCCTTCACATTTTCTTTTCGCAGATCACCATCCACGGGATGCCGAACCTGTCGGTGCCCGAGCCGAACTGATGGGCGAAGAAGGTCGGCGCCATCGCCATCTGCACCTCGCCGCCCTCGGTCAGCTCTTTGAAGACGCGCAAGGCTTCCTCCGGCGCGTCGCAACGCACCGTCACTGCCATGCCTTGGGGCTTCTTGTAGCGGTCGGGCGGCGCGTCGGCGCCCATCAGCGTGGTGCTGCCTACGCCCAGGCGCGCATGGATGATCGCGTTGGCGGACACCATCTTCTCTGCGGGCGTGCCCGCGGCGCGCGCCATGGCCTCGATCTTGCCGCCGAAGACGCGCTCGTAGAACTTGAAGGCCTTTTCGCAGCTTCCGTCGAACAGCAGGTGGGCATCGGCTTTCATGTCGGTCTCCCGTCGTTTTGCCGCAGGGCGCGGCCCTTGATAAAATAGGTTGGTATCAACATAGTCGTCCCATGTCAAATCGCAATCCGCTGCCGTTCGCAATCACGCATCGCGTTCGCGACGACTGCGTCTGCCTGCACGCGCAGCGCGCCGCCCGCGCCCTGGCGCGCCGCTTCGACGAGGCGCTGCGGCCCGCCGGACTGACGAACGGTCAGTTCTCGCTCTTGATGTCGCTCAACCGCCCGCAACCGCCCGGCATCGGCAGCGTGTCCGCGTTGCTGGCGATGGACCGCACCACGCTCACCGCCGCTCTCAAGCCGCTGGCGCGCCGTCGCCTGTTGAAGGTTGCGGTCGGCAAGGCGGACAGGCGCGCCCGCCTTCTGGTGCTGACGCCGGCGGGCCGGTCGCTGCTGGCCGCCGCCTTGCCGCTGTGGAAGAAGGCGCACGCCGAGGTCGAGCGCCTGCTGCCGCATTCCGCCGACACCCTGCGCGCTGGTCTGCGCGCGCTCTGTTGAGCCGTCGTCGCATCGCCCCCGGCCGGTAAGCAACGCATTGGTTAAATGCGAAGCCGGGAATGCGAGCCAAGCAACGCTTTCCCCGGATTCCCGCGCGGCGGTCACAGATTTGTCCCTTCAAGGCACCGCCAACCCGGCGAAAATGCGCGGACACGGCGCGGGCCTGCCCCGCCCTCGGAAAAAAAGGAGCACGACATGCAAGGAAACCACAAGCGCGTCTATCCGGCGATCGCCGTTCTCGGCCTGGCCGGTCTTCTCATCGGCTTCTCGGCAACATCGAGCCTTGCCCGCGGCGGCGCTGGAATGGGCGCCGACATGGAAACGGCCGCTGGCATGCGTGCCGGCGTGGGCATAAGCGGCATGGCGGGCGAGGACGTCGCCACGCACATCGCCACACACATCGCCGCGCCGAGTTCCGCGGAAATGGACGCCGTCAGCAACGCCGCCGCGAATGCCAGCATGCAGAGTAACGCGGCGAGCGCGGCCGCCGGCGGCAATTCCTCCACGAGCATGAGCACGCAAGGCTCGGCGAACACGAACGGGCCGAACGCGGCCGATCGCGAGACCGGCCTCGTCCACGCGCAGGATCGCATGAACGAGAACGGCTTAGAACACAGCGCCGTCACGCCCAGCACCACCACCGATAAGGACGCGGACGAAGTCCTGCCGTCGACGACGACGCCAACCACCACCGACACTGACAAAGCCGCGGACGAAGCCGCGACGACGACGTCGACCACCACCGACACCGAAACAACCCCGGACGACACCATGACGTCGGCGACGACAAGCACGCCGCATTAGGAACGACCGTCTGCGAGCGCCCGCGCTTGCGGGCGCTCGCGCCAGACCCGTCATCCGGGGAGCTTTTCGTCCACCTTCGCCGCGCGCGCCGGTGCGGCACCAGCCGCGAAGGCGGGACTCCGTTAATCGCTCGCTAAATTTCGCCATGGCATGCTTGGCGCGTCCCGAATGGAGCGTTCCATGCAACGCCAATCGTCTTTCGGACGCCGCGCGCAACGCGAACCGCAAGCCAAGGCCGCCGCGAAACCAAAGCCCGTGCCGTCCAACGAAATCCGGTCCGCAGCCGTTAGCATGGCCCAACCCGCAGCGGCGGATTTGATCGCGCCGGCGCTGGAACTCGACGCCAAGATCGACCGCGAGGTCGAGGATTGGAAAACGAAGCGCAAGCTTCACAAGCGGTCGTTCCGCGAACCCTGGCGTTCCGTGTCCATCGCCGCCGCGATCGGCTTCGGCCTGTCCTCGTGGTTGCTGCCGGACTCGGTCGCCAGCGTCACCGGCTGGCTGACGTCGGGCCTCGCCCTCGCCGCCTTCATCGCCGGATTCCGCAAGCCGCCGAGCGGCTGAGACCGCCGGGGCGCGGACAGCCGAGTGCGGACCATCCTCCCTTCGACGGAGGTTTGAAAGCGGAGCTATTCATTCGCTCAAGAACGCGATCACCGCTTTCTTGTAGGCGGGATCGCCGACTGCGGTCATGTGATCCTTGCCGGGCAGGACCGCCGCGCGGCCGTTGGCGAAGGCCTCGGCCAGTGGGCCGGGAGGTCCCGTGATGTCGTCGTTCCCGCCGCACACCACCAGCACCGGCCGCGTCGAGTGCTTCAGGACTTCGGGCGCGTATTTATGCCGCGGCGAGCGCATACAGGCGGCCAGCGCCAGACGGTCCTTGCCCCTTTGCGAGGCGAAGATGCGGAAGCGCCGCGCCACGCGGTCTTCGATGTCGTCGATGTCCTCGGTTTCCAGCGCGCTGGCCACCATGTTGCGCCAGGCGGCGTTCTCGCGGAAATACGTGGCGCCCAGCCCCGCCAGCACCACGCGCCGCAAGCGTTCGGGATGGGCCATCAGCAAATGGATGGCGAGCATACTGCCCATGGAATAGCCCATGACATCCGCGACCGGCGCCTTGGCCGCATCCATGACGGCGAAGATGTCGTCGATCAGGCGCCCGCCATAGGAAGACGGCTCGTGCGGTTTGTCGCTGTGGCCGTGGCCGCGGCAGTCGAAGCTGACCGCGCGGAAGCCGGCCGCGGCCAGCCGGTCGATCCAGCCGGTGGAGCGCCAGTTCTGCTCGCGGCTGGAGGCGAAGCCGTGGATCAGCACGACGGGCTTGCCCTCGCCGACGCTGTCGTAGGCGATGCGCATACCGTCGGGGGAGGTGACGAACTGGGCCAGCTTTTTGCTCCGCGGTGTTGCGACATCGACATTCGCAAAGCCGTCCGCGAGTGTCTATGATGGCACCGTCACATCCGCAAGGTTCGGATATACCCTTGGAACAGTTGAAGAAAGACGTCATTTCCGCCGTCGAATCCCTGCGCGGCGAGCTGCTTGGAATCAGTCATGCGATCCATGCCGAGCCCGAACTGGCGCTCGAGGAGTTCAAATCGTCGGCGCGGCTGGCCGATGCGGTCGCCGGCCACGACATCGCGGTGACGCGCGAAGCCTTCGGTCTGCCCACCGCCTATGCCGCCGAGTTCGGTGAGGGGCCGACCGTCGCCATCCTCTCCGAATACGACGCGCTGCCCGGCATCGGTCATTCCTGCGGCCATAACATCATCGCCGCCGCCGGCTTTGGCGCGGCCGTCGCGCTGTCGAAGCTCGGCGGACGCCTGCCGGGCACGGTGCGCTATCTCGGCACGCCCGCCGAGGAGCGGCACGGCGGCAAGGAGCTTATGGCGCGGCTCGGCGCCTTCGAGAAGGCCGACGCGGCGATGATGATCCACCCCGCCAACATGAACCTGGTCACCATGCCGTGCATCGCCATCGCCGAAGTGGAAGCGATCTATCACGGCCGCGCCGCGCACGCTTCCGCCATGCCGTACCGCGGGCTGAACGCGCTCGACGCCGTCGTCACCGCCTATCAGGCGATCGCGCAACTTCGTCAGCACATCCGGGGCAGCGAGCGCATCCACGGCATCATCAGCGAAGGCGGCATGGCGCCGAACATCGTGCCGGAGCGCGCGGCCTGCCGCTTCTTCGTGCGGGCCGCCGACGCCAACGAACTGGCGCCGCTCAAGGCGCGCGTGCAGGCCTGCTTCGAGGCCGGCGCCATCGCCACGGGCTGCCGGCTCGAACTCATATGGGGCGGCGTCGATTATCTCGATCTCAAGACCAACTGGCCGATGGCGGGCGCCTTCGAGCGCAACGCGCGGTCTCTCGGCCGCGAATTCTTCCCGATGAAGGACATCCCGCCGGGCTTCGCGGGTTCCACCGACATGGGCAACGTCAGCCATCGCGTGGCGTCGATCCATCCGATGCTCGCCGTGGCCCCGGCCGGCGTCATCATCCACAATCCCGAGTTCGCGCGCTGGGCGGCTTCGGAGCGCGGCGACGCCGCGGTCATCGACGGCGCCAAGGCCATGGCGCTGACGGCCCTCCAGCTGATGGGCGACAAGGACTTATTGAACACGGTGCGCGCGGATTTCGAGGCGACGGCCGAATTGTCCAGGCTGGCGGTCGCCAAGACCGGCGAAAAGCCGCCGATCCAACACGCTCACGCACATTCGGGCTGCGGCTGCACGTGAACATATGGCTCGCTATTGCACTGATCGGCGGATGGCTTGCGCGGACCGCCATGCGGGCCAAACCGTGAGAAATCGGAGGAAGTGATGGTCTCGTTTCCGTCGCCCACAATGATCCAGACCAACGGCATCGACATGGCGGTCTATGAAGGCGGTCCGAGGGACGGCATTCCGGTCGTGCTCTGCCACGGCTTTCCGGAGCTTGCCTATTCCTGGCGCCATCAAATCCCGGCGTTGGCGGAGGCCGGCTACCATGTTCTGGCGCCCGATCAGCGCGGCTACGGCTTGTCGAGCCGGCCCGCGGACGTCGCCCAATACGACATCGAACAGCTGACCGGCGACATGGCCGGATTGCTCGACCGCTTCGGCATCGACAAGGCGATCTTCTGCGGCCACGATTGGGGCGGCGTCGTCGCCTGGCACATGCCGCTGCTCCACGAAAAGCGGGTGCTCGGCGTCATCGGCGTGAACACGCCGTTCCTGCCGCGCCGCCCGATCGACCCGATCACGTACTTGCGCGCCCAATACGGCGACGACATGTATATCGTGCGGTTCCAGAAGGCGGACGAGCCGGACGCCATCCTGGAAAAAGACGTGGGACGGACCTTCCGCTTCTTCATGCGCAAGAACGCCATGACGCAGGAAGAGTACCGCAGCGGGCCGAAGGAGCAGCGCAATCTGGCGCTGTTCCGCGCGCTGGCGCAGCCGGAGTCGGACTGGCGCGGAGAGCCGCTGCTGACGCCTGCGGAACTCAAGGTCTTCGTCGACACCTTCGAGCGCACGGGATTTACCGGCGCCCTCAACTGGTATCGCAACATGAAGCGCAACTGGGAACGCACGGCGAATGTCGCGGAGACGGTCAAAGTGCCCGGACTGATGATCCTGGCGGAGGACGACTTCATTCTTCGTCCGTCGCTGGCGGACGGCATGGAGACGTACGTGCCTGACCTCGAGAAAGCGCTGATCCGCGGCTGCGGACATTGGACCCAGCAGGAATACCCCTACCGCACCAACGCCATCATGGTCGATTGGCTGAAGCGGCGCTTCATCAAATAAGCATCCGCCATGACGGCCTCGCAGGACATCGACACCTTCTCCTATGCCTCGCGCGACGACCCGCGGCTCAAGCGCTTCGTCATCCGCCTGATCGAACGCATGACGGGGCAACCGTATCTGCGCTGGCTCTACGACGACTATCGCAACTTTCCGCCGGTCGGCGAATCCTTTTGGGATTCCGCGATCCGCCGCCTCGAGCTCAACGTCACCTGCAACGAGGCGAAGCTGGCGACCTGGCCGAAGACGGGGCCGCTGGTTGTGGTCTGCAATCATCCCTACGGCGTTCTCGACGGCCTTGTCATCTGCCATCTGATCGCCAGAGTCAGGACCGACTTTCGCATATTGACGAATTCGGTGTTGTATCGCGCCGACGAGATCAAGGGGTTCCTGCTGCCCATCGACTTCGCCGAAACCGAGGAGGCGGTGAAGACGAACCTCAAGTCGCGCGCCGTGGCCAAGGCGCATCTGATCGGCGGCGGCTGCCTGGTGATCTTTCCGGCGGGCGGCGTCTCGACCACGCCCACGATGTGGTCGAAACGGGCCGTCGACGCGGACTGGAAGACCTTCACGGCGCGGATGATAACCCAGGCGCGCGCGCCGGTGGCGCCGGTGTTCTTCGCCGGCCAGAACAGCCGCTTGTTCCAGATGGCAAGCCACATCAGCATGACGCTGCGGCTGTCGCTGCTGTTCAAGGAAGTCCACGACAAGATCGGCAGCGAGATTCGCGTGCGCATCGGGGATGTCGTGCCGTACGACGCGCTTGCTTCGATCACCGATCGTTACGCTTTCATGCAGCATCTGAGGGAATTGACTTACGCGCTCGGGGTCGGCGTTCAGAATCCGCCCAAACCGCGCGTCAAACGGCCCAAACGCGCACCCAAGCATGGGCGCCCCTTCCCGCACGCCAGGGGTGCGCGATGAACGCGCGAACGGATGCCGCAGCGGAATCGAACGCTTGACCGCATATAGTTGCATATGAAACTATATGGGCGAAATTCGAACCCGAGGAGCGGACATGCAGGAACAGGCGCGCGATCCATGGGAAAACACCGTCGGCACCGACGGATTCGAATTCGTCGAATATGCCGCTCCCGATGTCGCCCAACTGCATGCCCTTTTCGAGGGCATGGGTTTTCGCGCCGTGGCGCGCCACCGCTCCAAGGCCGTTACGCTGTACCGCCAAGGCAACGTGAACTTCATCGTCAACGCCGAGCCGGACAGTCACGGAAGCCGCTTCGCCAAGGCCCACGGGCCCAGCGCCTGTGCCATGGCGTTTCGCGTGAAGGACGCGGCAAAGGCCTATGAAAAGCTGATCGGCGCCGGCGCCAAGCCTTTCCACAACCAGGTCGGTCCGATGGAATTGAACATCCCCGCCATCGAAGGCATCGGCGGCAGCGCGATCTATCTGGTCGACCGCTATGGCGAGCGCTCCATCTACGACGTGGATTTCGTGCCAGCCGACGCCGACAAAGGCTTTGCCCACGAGGGCGCCGGACTTACCGAAATCGACCACGTGACGCACAACGTCTATCGCGGCAACATGAATCAATGGGCGGGCTTTTACGAAAGGCTGTTCAACTTTCGCGAGGTGCGCTACTTCGACATCGAAGGCAAGCTGACCGGCCTCAGGTCGCGCGCGATGACCAGCCCCGACGGCAAGATCCGAATCCCGATCAACGAATCCGCCGACGACAAATCGCAGATCGAGGAGTACCTGCACCTCTATCGCGGCGAAGGCATCCAGCATATCGCGCTTGCCACGGGCGACATCTACCGCTCCGTCGAGAAGCTGACGGCAATGGGCGTCGGCTTTCAGGAAACCCCCGACACCTATTACGAGCGGATCGACAATCGGTTGAAGGGGCACGGCGAAGACGTGCCCCGCATGAAGAGGGACCGCATCCTGATCGACGGCGGCGCCGAACAAGGCTTGTTGCTGCAAATCTTCACCAAGAACGCCATCGGCCCGATCTTCTTCGAAATCATCCAGCGCAAGGGCAACCAGGGATTCGGCGAAGGCAATTTCCGGGCACTGTTCGAATCCATCGAAGCGGACCAGATCAAGCGCGGAGTGCTCGGCCCGTGACCGCCAGGAACTGGATCGATCTGCCCCGCATCGAAGGCGAGGTTTCGCGCCAGGCCCACGCCGATCTGCCGGCGGGAACCTTCGAGCGCGAGATCGGCCGCGACGGCTTCTTCGGCCCCGCCACTCATCTTTATCATCGCCATCCGCCGACCGGCTGGACCTCTTTCGAAGGGCCGCTGCGTCCGCGGGCGTTCGACGCAAAGCAGGCGGCACAGTCCTCGCCCTCGCCGTTCGTGTGTGCGCTTCTACTTTTCAATGCCGGCGTGAAAGTCCGCATCTGGAGGTGCGAGCGCGCCATGCCGGCGCTGGCGCGCAATGCCGACGGCGACGAACTCTTGTTCGTCCATTCTGGCAACGGCGAAATGTTCTGCGATTTCGGCCACCTTTCCTACCGCGAAGGCGACTACCTCCTGCTGCCGCGTGGAACGATGTGGCGGATTGAACCAACGGCGCCGACCATCACGCTGCTGATCGAGGCGACGAACGGCGCCTACAAACTGCCGGAACGCGGCCTGCTCGGGCCGCATGCGGTTTTCGATCCCGCGATCCTCGACACGCCGAAGCTTGACGAACAATTTCGGGTGCAGGCCGACGAGCGCGAATGGACGGTCGAGGTGAAAAGGCGCGGGGCCATCTCGACGATCGCCTATCCCTTCAATCCGCTCGATGCGGTGGGCTGGAAAGGCAATCTCAGCCCAGTTCGCCTCAACTGGCGCGACATCCGTCCGGTGATGAGCCATCGCTATCACCTCCCGCCGTCGGTGCACGCGACCTTCGCCGCCGACCGCTTCGTCGTCTGCACCTTTGTGCCACGCCCGATGGAAAGCGATCCCGGCGCACTGAAGGTCCCCTTCTTCCACTCCAACGACGACTATGACGAGGTGATCTTCTATCATGCGGGCGAGTTCTTCAGCCGCGACAACATCAGGCCCGGCATGGCGACATGGCATCCCAACGGCTTTACGCACGGGCCGCACCCCAAGGCCTTCGCCGCAGGAGCCAAGGCGGCCAAGACGGCGACCGATGAAGTCGCCGTGATGATCGACGCGCGCGATCCGCTGGACATGGGCAAAGCCGCCGAAGACGCCGAAGTCCGCTCCTACGCCGACAGCTGGAAACCGGAATGAAGCTCGCTTCCCTCAAATCGGGGCGTGACGGCGCGCTGGCCATCGTCTCGCGCGACCTGGAGCATTGCCTCACCGTCACGGACATCGCGCGCACGATGCAGCAGGCCATAGACCATTGGCATGAGGCCGCACCGCGCCTGTTGCAGGTGTACGACCGGCTGAACGGCGGCAAGGCCGATTACGTCATGCGCTTCGACCCGCGCGCCTGCGCCTCGCCGCTGCCGCGCGCCTATCAGTGGGCCGACGGCTCGGCTTACGTCACGCACGTCGAACTGGTGCGCAAGGCCCGCGGCGCCGAGATGCCGCAATCGTTCTGGACGGAGCCGTTGATGTACCAGGGCGGCTCCGATGCGTTTACGGGCCCCACGGATGAGATCATGGCGGCGACTGAAGCGTACGGCATCGACTTCGAAGGAGAGATCGCGGCGATTACCGACGACGTACCGATGAATACGCGGGTGGAAGAAGCGGACCCCCATATCAAGCTCCTCATGCTCGCCAACGATGTCAGCCTGCGCAATCTGATTCCGGGGGAACTGGCAAAAGGCTTCGGTTTCTTCCAATCAAAGCCGGCGACCTCGTTTTCGCCCGTCGCCGTGACGCCCGACGAACTCGGCGAGGCCTGGCGCGAAGCGAAGGTGCATCTGCCGCTGAACGTGCGGTTGAACGGTGAGCCGTTCGGTGCGCCGAACGCGGGCGTCGACATGACATTCTCGTTCGCGCAACTGATCGCCCATGCCGCAAGAACGCGGACGCTTTCGGCGGGAACCATCATCGGCTCCGGCACCGTCTCCAACGCGGACCGCAGCGCCGGCTCGTGCTGCATCGCCGAGCGGCGCATGCTCGAACAGATCGAATTCGGCGCCGCAAAAACGCCGTTCCTGCGTTTCGGCGACCGGGTCCGCATCGAAATGTTCAACCCGGAAGGACGCTCCATCTTCGGAGCGATCGATCAGCATGTCGTCCAGGCCTCCTAGCACCGACATGAAGCTCTACACCTATTTCCGCTCGTCGGCGGCGTTCCGCGCCCGCATCGCGCTGAACCTCAAAGGCTTGAAGCCGGAACAGGTGTTCGTGCATCTGCGCAAAAAAAATCAATTTACGGACGAATACCGCGACCTCAATCCGCAGGCCCTGATCCCGACGCTGGTGCACGACGGCCACGCCATCGCCCAGTCGCTGGCGATCATCGAATATCTGGACGAGATCGTTCCCGAACCTCCTTTGCTGCCGGCCGATCCGCCCGGCCGCGCGCGCGTACGCCAGATCGCCTATGCGGTGGCGTGTGAAATTCACCCGCTCGGAAATCTGCGGGTGCAGAATTATCTGCGTGACGTCCTCGGTCGCAGCGAAGCGGAAGTAACCGCCTGGCACCGGCATTGGATCGCGCTCGGCTTCGCCGCCATCGAAGCGCTTGTCGCTAACGCTTCAGGCCGCTTCTGCCATGGCGACCGCCCCACGCTCGCCGACATCTGCCTGATCCCGCAAATGGCGAATGCACGGCGTGTCGATCTCGACCTGTCGCCTTACCCGACGCTGCTGCGCATCGAGACGGCGGCGTTCGCGCTGCCGGCTTTCGTCGAGGCGCTGCCGCAGAACCAGCCCGATGCGGAGTGACCGCGCGCGCGCGCCGCACCTCGCGCTCGACGCCTTTGTTCCCTACCGCCTCTCGGTCCTGACCAACCGGGTCAGCGGCGCCATCGCCCGTCATTACGCAGACCGTTTCGGGCTGACCATTCCCGAATGGCGCGTCATGGCCGTGCTGGGCGATACGCCCGGCCCGTCCGCCCGCGACGTCGCGGCGCGAACCGCCATGGATAAAGTGCAGGTCAGCCGCGCCGTTGCCTCGCTGACGGCGGCGCGCCGGGTGGAGCGTGCGCAAGACGAAGAGGACGGCCGCGTCGCGCATCTTTTCCTCACCCGCGCCGGCCGTGCCGTCTACGACGAGATCGTGCCCCTGGCGCTGCATCTGGAGGAGACGCTGCTGTCGGCGCTGAGCGCCAAGGAACGCAGAACCTTCGACCGGCTGTTGGCCAAGCTAGCGCGGCAGGTGCAGAATGGGGTGCAAGACGGCCGCGCCGACCATGTCCCTGGCAGGGATCGCGATGTTTGCAGCGGCGTTCCGGACAAAGACGCGGCTCGAAGAATTCTTCCTGCGCTCCGAACTCGGCGCCGCGGTCAGAACGCGAAATAAAACGCCACGGCTGCGGCGAGCATCAGGATCGCTATCAAGTGCCGGGCGAACCAGTTGCTCGTTACGAGCCGAACCGATGGTTCCAGTTCCGTTTCGCGGTGCGCGTCAACCAAGCCGCCGATAATCGACATCTTCGCCTCCTGCGAGGGGTGTCTAGCCTTATATAGTCACTGTACGGCCGATTTGTCCGTGCGGTAAGTCAAAATTACGATTGGTTAACGCCAGCGGCGTCAGGCCAGCACGGCGCGGAACTGCTCCAGCGCTTCGTCGATCTGCGCCTGGGTGACGATCAGCGGCGGCATGATACGCAGCGTATTGCCGTGGGTTTCCTTGCACAGAACGCCGCGCCGCATCAGCGCCTCGCAGGCGCGCCGCGCGCCGCCCGCCTGGGCGTGAAGCTCGACGGCCACCATCAGACCGCGTCCGCGGATTTCCTTGACGATGTTCGAGCGGATCGACCGCAGGCCCGCTTGCAGATAAGCGCCCATGCGCGCGGCATTCTCGATCATGCCCTCCTCGACCAGCACGCGCATGGCCGCGCGCGCCACGGCGCAGGCCAGCGGATTGCCGCCGAAGGTCGAGCCGTGCTCGCCCGGCTTCAACACGTCCATCACTTCCTTGTTCGAAAGCACGGCGGAGACCGGATAGAAACCGCCCGACAGCGCCTTGCCGATCAGCGTGAGATCGGCTTCGATGCCTTCGTGTTCTTCGGCCAGCAAGGTGCCGGTGCGTCCCAGCCCGGTCTGGATCTCGTCCAGGATCAGCACCACGCGATGGTGCGTGCACAACTCCCGCGCCTTGCGCATATAGCCCGGTGGCGGAACGATCACGCCGCCTTCGCCCTGGATCGGTTCAACCAGGAAGGCGACGGTATTCGGCCCGATGGCGTGTTCCAGCGCCTCGGCGTCGCCGAATGGCACCACCTTGAAGCCCGGCGCGAAGGGGCCGAAGCCGTGGCGCGACGCCTGATCGGTCGAAAAGCCGACGATGGCCAGGGTGCGGCCGTGGAAATTGTTGTTGCAGACGACGATCTCGGCCTGCCCGTCGGGCACGCCCTTCACCTCGTAGCCCCATTTGCGCGAGACCTTCAGCGCCGTCTCCACCGCCTCGGCGCCCGAGTTCATCGGCAGCACCTTGTGCGAACGGGTCAGCGCGCAGAGCTCCTCGTAGAACAGGGGAAGTTGGTCGTTGCGGAAAGCGCGCGAGGTGATGGTCAGTTTTGCCGCTTGTTCCGCCAGCGCCGCCAGAATCTTCGGATGGCAATGGCCCTGATTGACCGCGGAATAGGACGACAGGCAATCGAGATAGCGCCGGCCCTCCACATCCCACACATAGACGCCCTCCCCGCGCGCCAGCACCACGTCCAGCGGCTTGTAGTTCGAGGCGCCGTAACGGTCCTCCAGCGCAATGAAGGCGTCCGTCGAATCCGGCCGCGGAGCGGAGGAAACAAGCGGAAGACTCATCTCATCCTCCTTCGCCGCTCACGACGCGGCGCGGCGCATGGCGGCGGTTTCGCGCACGCGGTCCAGCCGCAGCGTCATGCAATAGGCTCCCCCGCCCGCCATGATGAACGGCGAAAGATCGACGCCGGTCACCGTGTAGCCGCGCTCGCCGAGCTTGGCGCGCAGGCCGTCCTGCGGCTGGGCCATCACGATCTGGCGGCCGAAATTGACGGCATTGACGCAGAAACCGGCGGCGTCTTCGTCGCTCGCCTCGATCTGCATGTCCTTCGGAACGGCAGCACGGATCGCCGCCAGGGCGTCGTGCGAAAAAGCCTTCGGGTAATAGACGACTTCGCCGCCGGACAGAGGCAGGAAGCAGGTGTCGAGGTGGTAGAAGCGCGGCGAGATCAGTTCGAGCGGCGTGATCGGCGCGCCGAAGAATTCCTCAGTGACGCCGATCGCCTCGCGATTCGAGCGTTGGCCGAAACCGGCCCAGAAGCGCTGGCGCGTCGCGTCCCAGATACAGTCGCCCGCGCCTTCCTGAAAACAGCCTTGCGGGAACTGTTCGACGACGTCGAGCAGGCCGCGCGCCTTGAAGCCCTCGAAGGCCTTGAGGAACAAGGGTTCTTCGCCGCGGCGTTCGGCAAAGCGGAAGCGCGCCACTAGGGCGCGGCGGTCCAGCACGATGGCGGCATTGGCCGGGAACACCATGTCCGGCAGACCGGGCGCGCCCGCGCTGCGGATCACCTCCGCGCCGGCTGCCGCCAGCGCCTTGGCAAGCGCGGCCGACGCCGCCTGTGCCGCGCGGAAATAGCCTTCGCGATCCTCGGACCACGCCGACGGCTTCATCCACGGATTAATGACGTAGGAAACCTCGAAGTGACTGGCGTCGATCATCATCAGTATGGGCTTGCGAAGCATGTGGACTCCTTGACCGGTCGAGTTTCTATGGTCGGCCATTGGCGGCCTAACGAAAAGCCAGCAAACTGTTGGAAAACGTCAGAATTTGTGGCATTATGCCAGCGCATATTGGTAAAGCGGCAATGGACGACACCGACCGCCACCTCATCGCGCTGCTGCGCAAGAATGCGCGCCTGCCCGTCGCGGCGCTGGCCAAGGCGCTTGGCGTCTCGCGTGGCACGGTGCAGAACCGCATCAACCGGTTGACCGCGCGCGGCACCATCCAGGGATTCACCGTCCGCGTCCGTTCCGGGGCGGAGCCCGCGCGCATCAGGGCCATTATGATGATCGCGGTGGAGGGCGAGCGCTCGGAACGAATCATCAAGCTCCTGCGCGGCAATCCCGAGATCGCCGCCATCCACACCACCAACGGCCGCTGGGACATGGTGCTGGAACTCAACACCGAAAGCCTGGAGGCGTTCGATCTCGTGCTGCATCGCGTGCGGCTGATCGAGGGCATCTCCGGCTCCGAAACCAGTCTGCTCCTGTCGACCCTTCCGATGTAGTGTTGCGGCGCTTTTGGGATTCGAGGAATTAGCATGAGAACCATCATCGAGCCGTTCCGGATCAAGACCGTCGAACCGATCCGCATGACCACGCGCGACGAGCGCCAGCGCCTGCTCGCCGCGGCGGCATACAATCTGTTCGCCGTGCGGGCCGACGACGTGCTGATCGATCTCTTGACCGATTCCGGCACCTCGGCGATGAGCGCGGCGCAGCAGGCGGCCCTGATCGGCGGCGACGAATCCTACGCCGGAAGCGCGTCGTTCTTCCGCTTCGAAGCCGCGGTGAAGAACCTGTTTCCGTTCAAGCACGTGCTGCCGACGCATCAGGGCCGCGCGGCGGAAGCGATCCTGTTCTCGGTGATCGGCGGCAAAGGCGTGAAGGTGCCGTCCAACACGCATTTCGACACCACGCGGGCGAATATCGAAGCCACGGGCGCCGAAGCCTTCGACCTGGTCATCGCGGAAGGCCTGGACCCCAACAACGAGCACCCGTTCAAGGGCAACATGGACCTGGCGCGGCTGGAGGCGTTCCTCGCGGAACACGGCGCCGGCGTGCCGTGCGTCATGCTGACGGTCACCAACAATGCCGGCGGCGGCCAGCCGGTCAGCCTGGAGAACATCCGCGCCACCGCGGCGGTGGCGCACAAATACGGCAAGCGGTTCCTCATAGACGGCTGCCGCTTCGCGGAAAACGCTTTCTTCATCAAGCTGCGCGAGAAGAGTCAGGCAAACCGCCGCGTCGAAGACATCGTGCGCGACATGTTTGCCGACGCCGACGGCATGACGATGTCGGCGAAAAAGGATGCGTTCGCCAATATCGGCGGCTGGCTGGCGCTCAACGACGACACCCTCGCCCAGTCGGCGCGCGAACGGCTCATCCTGACGGAAGGATTCCCCACCTATGGCGGGCTAGCCGGGCGCGATCTCGACGCCATCGCACAAGGCCTCAAGGAAATCGTCGACGAGGATTATCTCGCCTACCGCCTGCGCACCTCTGCCTATGTCGCCGAACGTCTAGAGGCGCTGGGCGTCCCCACCGTCAAGCCGTCGGGCGGACACGCCATTTTCGTCGACGCCAGAACCTTCCTTCCCCATATCCCGCCGCTCAACTATCCGGGGCAGTCCCTGGCGGTCGCGCTTTACCTCGAAGGCGGCATTCGTTCCTGCGAGATCGGGACCGTCATGTTCGGCCTGCAAAGCGACGGCAGGGAGGTGCCGGCGGCGATGGACCTCGTGCGCCTCGCCATGCCGCGGCGCGTCTATACCCAGAGCCATGCGGACTACGTCGTCGAGGTTTTCGAAAACATCGCCAAGAACAAGGAGCGGCTGCGCGGCCTGAAGATCGTCTGGCAGCCTCGGCGCATGCGCCATTTCTCGGCGAAATTCATGCCGCTGTGATCAGATCGGCAGCATTGTGGTGTTCTTCACGCACTTCAGCGCGAAGCTCGAATTCACCGAGGC
Source organism: Alphaproteobacteria bacterium (assembly GCA_028871795.1). Lineage (GTDB taxonomy): Bacteria > Pseudomonadota > Alphaproteobacteria > Micropepsales > Micropepsaceae > Rhizomicrobium. The sequence goes on from JAGWMG010000002.1 coordinate 120,990, forward strand.
GACGCCCGGCAGATGCAACAGCTTGTGCTTGAGGAATTGCTCATAGTCGCTGACGCTGCCGGTGACGATCCGCAACAGGAAATCGGAATCGCCGGACATCGAAAAGCATTCGACGATCTCCGGCCGCGCTCGCGCCGAGCGCTCGAAGACCTCCAGCGTCTCCTCGTCGTGCTGCTTGAGCTTGATATGCGCGAACACGGTGATAGAGAGGTTCAGCGCTTCGGGATCGAGGATGATGGCGCGGCCTTTGATGACTCCGTCCGCCTCGAGCTTTTTCAGCCGGCGCCAGCAAGGTGTGTGAGAAAGTCCCACCCGTTCGCTCAGGTTCTGAATTGAAAGGGCCGGTTCGGCTTGTAGAACGCGGAGGATCTTGCGGTCGAAATCATCTATCGGAGATTTCATCCTAATTTCCCTTCGAAATAGACGAGATTATCCTAATTCTTGTCTAACACCACCATCAATTTTGGACACCTATCCCAAAGTTGCGGGTTATAATTACTAGCCTTCCCTTCGAGGGCGGTCCGTTCTGACAGGTGTGGAGGTGCCGCTTTGCGCAACACCGTCAAGCTCAGTTTGCACATCCCCGACGCGCCCGCGCGGCCGGGCGAAAAACCGAATTTCAGCTATCTCCAAATTCCCGAGGCCGGCAGCGTGCGCTGTCCCGACGTCGCCACCTCTCCCGCGGAGATGCGCGATCTCGCCTACGACCTGATCCGCGTGCTGGATTGGGACCACCGGGCCGTCGGACCGTGGAACCCGCGTCTGGCGCCGGAGACCTTGCGCCGCGTGCTGAAGCTCATGGTCATCGACCGGATTTTCGAAGACCGCATGTTCCGCGCCCAACGCCAGGGCAAGACCTCGTTCTACATGCGCGGACTCGGCGAGGAAGCCATCGCCATGGCCCATGCCTTCGCGGTCACCGCCAAAGACATGTGCTTCACATCCTATCGCCAGCAGGGACTCCTGATCGCGCGCGGCTGTCCGATCATCGAAATGATGAATCAGGTCTACTCGAACGCCGGCGACAAACAGCACGGCGTGCAGATGCCGCTGCACTATTCGTTTCCCGAATACGGCTACTTCGCGATGTCGGGTAATCTGGCGACGCAGGTGTCCCAGGCCGTCGGCTGGGCGATGGCTTCGGCCTATCGCGGCGGCGACAAGATCGCGGTGGCCTTCGTCGGCGACGGCGCCACTGCGGAAGGTGATTTCCATGCCGGAATGCTGTTCGCCTCCGTCTATCGCGCTCCCGTCATCATCAGCATCTCCAACAATCAGTGGGCGATCTCCATGTGCCAAGCCATTGCCGGAGGCGAACAGACGACGTTCGCTTCGCGCGGGCTGGGCGTCGGGCTGCCGGCGCTGCGCGTCGACGGCAACGATTTCCTCGCCAGCTATGCGGCCGTGCAATGGGCGGCCGAACGCGCCCGCTCCAATCTCGGCGCCACCGTCATCGAGTTCGTCACCTATCGCGGCCATTCCCATTCGACCAGCGACGATCCGACGCGTTATCGTCCCGCCGACGACTATGCCGCCTGGCCGCTCGGAGATCCGATCGACCGCTTGAAGCGGCACCTGACGGCGCTCGGCGAATGGTCGGAAGACCAGCATGCCGCCTACGAAGCGAAAGCGGCCGAAGAAGTCCGCGCCCTGCAGGCCCAAGCGGAAAACATCGGCACCCTGGAAGCTGGAAAACACCCCAACCCCGAGGTGCTTTTCGAAAACGTCTTCGAACAACCCGACTGGCGCCACAAGCTCCAGCGCCAAGAACTGGGAGTCTGAGCCGTGCCCGCGATGAATATGGTGCAGGCGCTCAACTCGGCGCTCGACGTGATGATGGCGAAGGACCCCAACGTCCTGACCTTCGGCGAAGACGTGGGTTATTTCGGCGGCGTCTTCCGCGTCACCGAGGGCCTGCAGAAGAAATACGGCAAAACGCGCTGCTTCGACGCCCCGATCAGCGAACTCGGCATCGTCGGCGTCGGCATCGGTATGGCGGTCAATGGCCTGCGCCCGGTGGTCGAAATCCAGTTCGCCGATTACATCTATCCCGCCTATGACCAGCTGGTATCGGAAGCGGCCCGGATACGATACCGCTCGGTCGGCGGCTATACCGCGCCGATCACCGTGCGCAGCCCCTATGGCGGGGGCATCTTCGGCGGCGAGACCCACAGTCAGAGCCCCGAAGCGCTGTTCACCCACGTCGCGGGGTTGAAGACGGTCATTCCTTCGACGCCTTACGACGCCAAAGGCCTTCTCATCAGCGCCATCGAAGCGAACGATCCGGTGATGTTCTTCGAACCCAAGCGCCTCTACAACGGCCCCTTCGACGGCCATCACGAGCGGCCGGCGGTTCCCTGGTCGCAACATCCTGCCAGCGAAGTGCCCGAAGGCCACTACACCGTGCCTCTGGGCAAGGCCGCCGTCGTGCGCAAAGGCGAAGCGGTGACGCTGCTTTGCTACGGCACGATGGTGCACGTTGCGCGTTCGGCCGCGGAGGAAAGCGGCATCGACGCCGAGATTCTCGATCTGCGCACCCTGGTGCCGCTCGATCTGGAGGCCATCGTCGCCTCGGTGAGGAAAACCGGCCGCTGCGTGATCGTGCATGAAGCCACGGAGACCGGCGGCTACGGCGGCGAACTCGTCGCCCTGGTGCAGAAGCACTGCTTCTATCATCTCGAGGCACCGGTCGAGCGCGTCTGTGGTTTCGACACGCCCTATCCGCACGGTTTCGAGTGGGAATACTTCATCGGTCCGGCGCGCGTGGCGACCGCCATGCGCCGCGTCCTGGAGGGCTGAACATGGGCCGCTATGTCTTCAAGCTCCCCGATGTCGGCGAAGGCACGACCGACGCGGAGATCGTTGCCTGGCACGTCAAGGTCGGCGATACGGTCAAGGAAGAGCAGGACCTCGTCGATGTGATGACCGACAAGGCGACCGTGGAGATGACGTGTCCCGTCGCCGGCAAGATCGTCGCCTTGCACGGCGAGCTGGGCCAGAAGACGGCTGTCGGCGCGCCGCTGGTCGAGCTGGAGGTCGATGGCGCCGGCAATATCGCGGGCAACGGCAAGGCCGTGCCGGTCGCGGAAACGAAACCCGCCGCGAAGAATGCAGAGCCGGTGCCGCCCGAACCTCGCATCGCAGCGGCCGCAAAGGGCAAGCCGCTGGCCTCGCCGGCCGTGCGCCAGCGCGCGCGGGCGCTGGGCATCGAACTCAGTTCCGTACCCGGACGCGGCCCCGAAGAGCGCATCACCCATGCCGATCTCGACAGCTTCATCATGGGCGGAAACGCGCTTCGCGCCGCCGCGCGCGATGGGGTCGAAGATGTGAAGGTCATCGGCCTGCGCCGCAAGATCGCCGAGAAGATGCAGGAATCCAAACGCCGCATTCCCCATTACACCTATGTCGAAGAAATCGACATGACCGAGCTGGAAGCAATGCGCGCGCACTTGAACGCGACCAAGCGGGCGGACCAGCCCAAGCTCAATGTGCTGCCGTTCCTGATGCGGGCCTTGGTGCGCGTGCTTCCCGATTTTCCGCAGATCAACGCGACCTTCGACGACGAGGCGGGCGTGGTTCATCGCCATCGGGCGACCCATGTTGGCATCGCCACCCAGACGGAGAACGGCCTGATAGTGCCGGTGGTGCGCCACGCCGAAAGCCTGGATTTGTGGAGCAGCGCGCGGGAAATCGCCCGTGTCGCCGCTGCCGCGCGCGAGAACAAGGCCGCGAAAGAAGAACTCTCAGGGTCCACCATCACGCTCACCAGCCTGGGCGCGATGGGCGGACTAGCCACCACGCCGGTGATCAATCATCCCGAGGTCGCCATCATCGGGCCCAACGCCATCGTCGAACGCGCGGTCGTGCGCGGCGGCCAGATCGCGGTGCGCAAGATGATGAACCTGTCGTCCTCCTACGATCATCGCGTGGTCGACGGCCACGACGCCGCAACGTTCATCCAGCGCCTCAAGGCGCTGCTCGAACATCCGGCAATGCTGTTTATGGAGTGACGCCGCCGCCGGGTTTTCCGAAACCGCCGCCGCCGGGCGTTTCGATGACGATGGCGTCGCCCGCTTCCAGCCCGACTTCGGCAACGCCGAACAGGCTTTCGCGCCGGCCGTCCGCGCGCTCGATCCATTGGCGTCCCGGCAGAGCCTCGCTGCCGCCTTCCAGTCCGAACGGCGCCACGGTGCGGCGCGAGGCGACGAGCGAGGCGGTCATCGCCTCCAGCGCGCGAATCCGCCGCACGACGCCGTTGCCGCCGCGATGCACACCGGCGCCGCCGGAGCCGCGCCGGACGGCGAAGGTTTCGAGACGGACCGGGAAGCGCAGCTCCAGCACTTCGGGATCGGTGATGCGCGTGTTGGTCATCTGGGTGTGCACGGCACAGGCGCCGTCGAAGCCCGGGCCAGCGCCGGCGCCGCCGCAGATCGTCTCATAATACTGGTAGCGCGCATTGCCGAAGAGAAAGTTGTTCATCGTGCCTTGGGATGCGGCGCTGGCGCCCAACGCCCCCAAGAGCGCGTTGCAGATCGCCTGGCTGACCTCGGTATTTCCGGCAACAACCGCGCTGCCCGGCCGCGGCGCCAGAAAACTGCCTTGCGGCACGACGATCCTGAGCGGCTTCAGGCAGCCCTCGTTCAGCGGAATGTCGTCCCCGATCAGACAGCGGAAGACGAAGAGAACGACCGCGCGCGTCACGGCCGGCGGCGCGTTGAAATTGCCCCGGCGCTGCGCGCCGGTGCCGGTGAAGTCGATGACCGCTTCGCGGCGGGCATGATCGACCTTTACCGCGACCTTGAGCCGCGAACCGTCGTCCATCTCGTAGTCGAAGGCACCGTCGCCGATGCGGTCGATCACGCGGCGCACGCTCTCTTCGGCATTGGCCATGACGTGGCGCATATAGGCTTCCACCACGGGCCAGCCGTAACGCGCGACCACCTCGGCGAGCTCGCGGATGCCGGTCTCGTTCGCCGCGATCTGGGCGCGGATGTCGGAGACGTTGGTATCCGGGCTGCGCGCGGGATACAGCGCGCCGGCGAGCAGCGCGCGGAATTCCCGCTCGCGAAACACGCCGCCGTCGAGCAGCAGAAAATCGTCGATGACGACGCCCTCCTCTTCGAGCGCCGTCGAACCGGGCGGCGTGGAGCCAGGTGTCGTTCCGCCGATGTCGGCATGATGACCGCGATTGCCGACGAAGAAGCGGATTTTGTCTCCGGTCTCGTCGAACACGGGTGCGATCACCGTGACGTCCGGCAGGTGCGTTCCCCCGTTGAAGGGATTGTTGAGGACAACCATGTCGCCGGGCTTCAGCGTATGGCGGCGGCAGGCAAGCACGGTACGCACGCTTTCGCCCATCGCGCCCAGATGGACGGGAACGTGCGGCGCGTTGGCGACGAGGTTGCCCTCGGCGTCGAAAAGCGCGCAGGAGAAGTCGAGCCGTTCCTTGATATTGACGCTGGTGGAGGTGTTGCGCAGCACCACGCCCATGCGCTCGGCGACGGCCATGAAGAGATTGTTGAAGAGTTCCAGCAGCACGGGGTCCGCCTTGCCGGCGTCGGCAATCGCCTGCCGTTCGCGGGCGGCCGCGCGCCGCAGCAGCAATTCGCCGGCCGGGCCCATCTCGGCGATCCAGCCCGGTTCGACGACGGTGGTGGCGATCGCTTCGCGGACGATGGCGGGGCCGCCAATCCGGTCGCCGGCGCGAAGGGCGTCGCGGTCGTGGACTGGCACGTCATGGGCCCGCCCGCCGCTCCACAGCGAGACACGGTCGATCGGGACCGGCGGGGTACCGTCGCTTGGCGGCCGCACCGGAGCGGAAACGGCCTCGCCGTGACGGACGATCTCGGCCGTCACGCTCTCGACGACGATCGCGCGTTCGGGTGTGGAGAATCCGAAACAGCGCCGATGGGCCGCGTCGAAGGCCTGGCGCATGGCGTCGAGCGGCCCGAACGGCACGCCGAGCGCGGTGTCGGTGCCCTCATAGCGAAGGTCCGCCGTCAAAACGAGGGAGAGGGCGGCCTGCTCCGCCAGCATCGCCGTTGCTTCCGCAGCGAGCCGCGTCAACACGGTTTCGGCCTCGGCACGGGCATTCTCGTCAAGCCGGCGCTCGATCGCCTGCTGGCGGATCAGGCTCTGATCGGCCAGTCCCATGCCATAGGCGGACAGCACGCCGGCAAGGGGATGGATGAGCACGCTGTCCATGCCAAGCTCGTCGGCAACGAGGCAGGCGTGTTGGCCGGCGGCACCGCCGAAGCAATGCAGCGTGAAATCGGCTAGGTCATGGCCTTTCTCAAGCGAGATCTGCTTGATCGCCTGCGCCATGTTGGCGACCGCGATGCGCAGGAAGCCTTCGGCCACCGCGCGCGGCTCCTGGCGGCGGCCCGTCGCCGCGGCCATCTCCCGCGCCAGCGCTTCGAACTTGACGGCGACGATCCCGGCGTCGAGCGCGAGATCGCCGCGCGGCCCGAAGATCGCAGGGAAATGACGAGGCTGGATCTTGCCGACAAGAACATTGGCGTCGGTGACGGTGAGCGGACCGCCCCGCCGATAGCAGGCGGGACCGGGGTCGGCCGCCGCACTGTCAGGTCCCACGCGGAAGCGCGAACCGTCGAAGTGGAGGATCGAGCCGCCGCCCGCCGCCACGGTATTGATCGCCATCATCGGCACGCGCATGGCGACGCCGGCGATTTCCGTGTCGAGGGCGCGTCGGAATTCGCCCGCATAGAGCGAGACATCGGTGGATGTGCCGCCCATATCGAAACCGATGATCTTCCCGATCCCGGCGGCCTGTGCCGTCCGCGCCGCGCCGACGACGCCGCCGGCAGGGCCGGAGAGGATCGCATCCTTGCCCTGGAACAACGCCGCGTCCGCCAGCCCGCCGTTCGACTGCATGAAATAGAGTTTCGTGCCGCCGAGTTCCTTGGCCAGCCGGTCGACATAGCGGCGAAGAACCGGCGTCAGGTAGGCGTCCGCGACCGTCGTGCCGGCCCGCGACGCCAGCCCGAGCAGCGGACTGACCGCGTGACTGACGCAGACCTGGTAAAATCCGGCTTCCCGGGCGAGTTCGGCAAGGAGCTTTTCCATCTCGGGAAACCGCCAGGCGTGAATGAGGGCAATGGCGCAGGCTTCGAAGCCCTCCGCGCGCCGCCGTGCCAGCATGGCGCGCGCGGCGTCCTCGTCGAGCGGCGCCAGCACGCGGCCATGGACGTCCACGCGGCCGTGCACCTCTTCGACCGCGCGATAAAGAGGCACCGGCTTGCGGATCGCCAGATCGAACAGACGCGGCCGCGCCTGGTGACCGATCTCGAGCAAGTCGGCGAAGCCGGCATTGACCACCAGCAGCGTCGCGGCGCCCTTGCGCTCCAGCAGCGCATTGGTGGCGACGGTCGTGCCCATCTTGACCTGGTCCACAAGCTCGGCGGGCACAGCGGCGTCGAGCGGCAGGCCAAGGGTGCTGAGGATACCAGCCACGGCGGCGTCACGATAGCGCTCCGGATTCTCGCTCAGCATCTTCACGGTGGCGAAGGTGCCGTCCGGGCGCCGCGCCACGACGTCGGTGAAGGTGCCGCCGCGGTCGATCCAGAACTGCCAGCCCCTTGCCACCGTCGCGGTCCTCGTGAAGTCTCAGGCGACTTGCGCGGATAATAGAGATAGAACGGGTGAAGATGATACAGGTAGCGGCGGAGGGGAATATGCTGGTTCTTTCGGGCATCGCCGTCGTCATCCTGGGCTTCGCGCTGCGCTTCAACCCGTTGCTCGTGGTGACGTTGGCCGGGATCGCCACCGGCCTTGCGGCGGGCTTCGATCCCGTCGCGGTCGTCGCGATGCTGGGCAAGGCGTTCGCCGAGAATCGTTTCATCGCCGTCGCCTGGCTGGTGCTGCCGGTGATCGGACTGCTCGAACGCGGCGGCATCCGGGAACGGGCGCGGACGCTGATCGTGAAACTGCGCGGCGCCACCGCCGGCCGCGTGTTGACCAGCTATTTCGTGATACGGCAACTGACGGCGACGCTGGGGCTGACCTCGCTCGGCGGCCATGTCCAGATGGTGCGCCCGCTGATCGCGCCGATGGCGGAGGCCGCCGCCGAAAAAACCGCGCCGCTCGACGGCGAGACCCGCGACCTCATTCGCGCCAACGCTGCCGCGGTGGACAATATCGCCGTGTTCTTCGGCGAGGACGTGTTCATCGCCATCGGATCGATTCTGCTGATCCGGGGGTTCCTCGAACAATACGGAATATCAGTGACGCCGGCCCACATCGCGCTCTGGGCGATTCCCACCGCGATCCTGGCCTTCGTCGTCCACGCCATTCGACTGCGGCTGCTCGATCGCCGCCTCGCCCGCCGGAAGACGGTCGCCGAATGATCGGGCTCGAAGCGCTCTATATCCTTGTCGGAGGCATGTTCGCCGCCTTCGCTGCCAGTCATGCGCTGGACCGCTCCAATCCGAAGCGCTGGCGCAGCGCCGTTTTCTGGGGCTGCTTTGCCGTGGTCATGCTGGCGGGCTCCTGGCTGCCCCATCTCGCCAGCGGCGTGCTCGTGCTGGTGATGGTGGTGTTGGCGACGATGGGCCTGAGCCCCGGTAAGGACGTCACGACCGAGGAGGCGGCGCGCGAGGCGTCGGCCAACACGCTGCGGAACCGGCTATTCCTGCCCGCGCTGGCGATTCCTGCGATCACATTGGCCGGAACGCTGCTGCTGCCCGTGGTGCGAAGCGGCGGCGCGCCATTGGTCGATCCCAAGCAGGTGACTCTCGTTTCCCTGGCTGTGGGAGCGCTTGTCGGCTTGAGCCTTGCGCTGCGCCTGCTGCGGACGGGCCTCGCGACCGCCGCGGCCGAGGGCCGCCGCCTGGTGGACGCCATCGGCTGGGCGGCCGTGCTGCCGCAAATGCTGGCGGCCTTGGGCGGGATATTCGCCGCCGCGGGAGTCGGCAAGGTCGTCGCCGGGCTGGCGACCGGATACATCCCGATGACCCTGCCGCTGGTCGCGGTCGTGGTGTACACGACGGGCATGGCGCTGTTCACCGTCATCATGGGAAACGCCTTCGCCGCCTTTCCGGTGATGACCGCGGGCATCGGCCTGCCGCTCATCGTCGGCAAGTTCGGCGGCGATCCGGTCATCATGTCGGCGCTGGGCATGCTTTCGGGCTTCTGCGGAACCCTGCTGACGCCGATGGCGGCGAACTTCAACATCGTTCCCGCCGCGGTGCTGGAACTCAAGGATCGCAACGCGGTCATCAAGGTCCAGGCGCCGACGGCATTCTTTCTGTTGTTCGCCAACACGGCTTTGATGGCCGCGTTCGTCTTTCACCGGTGACGGCCATGACCGAACTCACCGCCGAACTCGCCGAACGCACCGCCGCCATCGCGCTCGGCCACGTCGCACGCGAATATCCCAACAAGCTCGATCATGTGCTGAACGGGCCGCATGACGCGCGCGCGCCGCGCAGCCTGCATCCGATCTTCTACGGCAGCTTCGACTGGCATAGCTGCGTGCACGGCTACTGGACGCTGGCGCGTCTGCGCCGGCTGTTTCCTGAAATGGCCCGGGCTGCGCAGATCGCCAGCCTGTTCGACGGCGTCTTCGTTCCCGAGAAGGTCGCGGGCGAGCTTGCCTATCTCGCACGTCCGCTCAGCGCCGGATTCGAGCGCCCTTACGGCTGGGCGTGGCTGCTGATGCTGGCGGCCGAACTGCGCCGCGATGGGCGCTGGTCCGCCGTGTTCCGGCCGCTGGAGCAGGCATTCGCCGCGCGCTTCGTCGCGTTCCTGCCGAAGCTCGGCTATCCGGTCCGCGCCGGCACCCACAACAACACCGCCTTCGCGCTGATCCTGGCTTGCGAATATGCGCGTGTGGCCGGCAATGCGGAACTTCTGCGCTTGCTTGCGGATCGTGCGCTGGCCTGGTTCGGACGCGACCGCGGTGCTGCGGCGTGGGAACCCAGCGGAGAGGATTTCCTGTCGCCCACCCTCACCGAGGCGGAGTGCATGCATCGGCTGCTGCCGCCGGCCGAATTCGCCGGATGGTTTGCCGCGTTCCTGCCGGACCTGGCGCGGCGGGAACCGAAAGCCTTGTTCGAGCCCGCCGCCGTCAGCGACCGCAGCGACGGCAAGCTCGCCCATCTCGACGGGCTCAATCTCAGCCGGGCCTGGTGCATGCGTTCGCTGGCGGAGGCGGTCGCGGGCGATCCGCGCGAAGCGATTCTGCGGCAGGCGGCCGGGCGGCACCTGCGGGCGGCGTTGCCGCATATCACCGGCGATTATATGGGCGAACACTGGCTCGCGACCTATGCGGTGCTGGCGCTGGGACCGATCGAAGCGCCAATTGCCGCCCCGCGACGGTCATAAAGCAGTGAAGAACCAAAAACAGACTTAAACCGATTCAAAGATTGCCTCTCCGCCGGACGATCGGACATTTTTCAACGACATCGCGGGAGGCGGAGCGTGACGTGCATGCGGCTTCCCATATTTGCGTGCGACGATTTCGGCGGAACGATTGTGCGACAGATTCGCCGTTTGAACTCTCTCCTTCCCGCAAACAGGGGTAAGCTTGCCGTCATACGCGTTTTCCGATCGGAAAACCGAGGGAGGAAATTATGGCCAGTACGACTGCCACGCCGCTCGGAACTCATCCGGGTGATTATATCGACGACGTCATGAATCAAGTGAAAGCCAAGAACCCCGCCGAACCCGAGTTTCACCAAGCGGTGCAGGAAGTACTGGACTCGCTGCGGCTCGTCCTGAAGAGACATCCCGAATACCAGTCGGGGCGGATTCTCGAGCGCATCGTGGAGCCCGAACGCCTCATCATGTTCCGCGTGCCGTGGTTCGACGATCACGGCGCCATGCGGATCAATCGCGGCTACCGCATCGAGATGAACAGCGCCATCGGGCCTTACAAGGGCGGCCTGCGCTTCCATCCCTCCGTCAATCTCGGCATCCTGAAGTTCCTGGCCTTCGAGCAGGTCTTCAAGAACTCGCTGACGACCCTGATGATGGGCGGCGGCAAAGGCGGTTCCGACTTCGATCCCAAGGGCAAGAGCGACAACGAGGTGATGCGCTTCTGCCAGAGCTTTATGACCGAGTTGTCCCGCCACATCGGGCCGGACACCGACGTCCCCGCCGGCGATATAGGGGTCGGGGGACGGGAGATCGGATTCCTCTTCGGCCAATACAAGCGCCTGAGGAACGAGTTCACCGGCGTGCTGACCGGCAAGGGTTTGAACTGGGGCGGCTCGCTGATCCGTCCGGAGGCGACGGGATACGGCTGCGTGTATTTCGCCGCCGAGATGCTGAAGACCCGGAAGGACTCCCTTGACGGTAAACTCTGTCTCGTTTCCGGCAGCGGCAACGTTTCCCAGTACACGGTAGAGAAGCTGCTCGATCTGGGCGCCAAGCCGATCAGCCTGTCCGACTCCAGCGGCGCGATTTTCGATCCCGACGGCATCGACCGCGAGAAACTGGCCTGGGTCAAGGAACTCAAGAATGCGCGCCGCGGCCGTATCCGCGAATATGCCGACCGCTTCAAGAAGGCGACATTCAAACCGGCCGATGGCGCGCTGGACCATAATCCGCTGTGGACCATCAAGGCCGACTGCGCCTTCCCAAGCGCCACGCAGAACGAGATCAACGCGAAAGACGCGAGCAACCTCGTCAGCAACGGCGTCAAGGTCGTCGCCGAGGGCGCCAACATGCCGAGTTCGGCCGACGCCACAAAGACGTTCCTGGACGCCGCAATCCTCTACGGGCCGGCCAAGGCCGCGAACGCCGGCGGCGTCGCCACGTCCGGTCTGGAAATGGCGCAGAACAGCATGCGGTTGAGTTGGACGCGCGAAGAAGTGGACAAGCGGCTACACGGCATCATGGCCTCCATCCACAAGACCTGCTTCGAGACCGCGGAAACCTACGGCACGCCCGGGAACCTTGTGAACGGGGCGAATATCGGAGGCTTCCTCAAGGTCGCCAATGCGATGTTGGATCAGGGACTGGTCTAAACCCGTTATCCAATTTAGACTTCAAGTCTTCAGAGGTGCGGGGTGGAGCGTTTCCACCCCGCATTTTTCCGACGGGCTCGCCCATGTGCGCTCAGGCCGCGGTGACAGCGATCGATGCAGAGAGGCTTTTCGAGGGCTTTGAAGAGCTGGAGACGTTCCGGGTCCAGAACATTCTCCTGGTGTCCAGTCTCTACGATTCCTTCATCCTGCGCGAAGACGGCAGGCTCAACGAGCTGCTGATCGGCGAATCCCTAGAGCTCAATCTCCGGCAGGTGCCGGGCGTCACGCACGTTTCGACCGGCGCGGAAGCGTTGGCCCTGGTGCGCGCCCAGCCGCGCTTCAACTTGATCGTCACGAACCTCGAAGTGGGGGACATGGACGCGGCGACTCTGGCCAGCGAGGTCAAGAACGCCGGACTCGACGTGCCCGTGATCGTCCTCGCCTATGACTTCCGCGAAGTCAAAACCTTCGTCGCCCGGCACCCGGTCACCGACATCGACCGCATCTTCCTGTGGCAGGGAACTCCGCGCATTCTGATCGCGATGGTCAAGTACATCGAGGACAAGCGCAACGTCCAGCACGACACCGAAGCCATGGGCGTGCCCGTCATTCTCGTGGTGGAAGACAACATCCGCTATTACTCCTCGTTCCTGCCGGTGATTTATACCGAGATGATCACGCAGTCGCGCCGCGTGATCAGCGAGGGAATCAATATGGCGCACAAGCTGCTGCGATTCCGCGCCCGGCCCAAGCTTCTGCTGTGCTCCGATTATGAAGATGCATCGCGGCAGGTGATGAAGTACCGCGACTATCTGCTCGGCATCGTATCGGACGTGGAATTCCACCGCGACGGCGAGCTGCGGCCGAATGCCGGATTCGAGCTGGCATGCATGGCTTGCGAGCTGGTGCCGGACGTTCCGATCGTGCTGCAGTCAAGTCACACGAGGCACCAGGCGCACGCCCGCGCGGAAGGGTTTTCGTTTCTGCGCAAGCGCTCGCCCACGCTTCTGGAGGATTTGCGGAAAATCCTCACGGAACAGTTCTCGCTGGGCGATTTCGTGTTCCGTCTGCCGGACGGCACCGAGGTCGCGCGCGCAAAAGACCTGAAAACGCTGGTGGCGCTGCTGCACGAGGTTCCGGCGGAGAGCATCGCCTATCACGCCGAGCGCAACCATTTTTCCCACTGGCTGATGGCAAGGACCGAAGCGGTGCTGGCCGAAAAACTCCGACCCCGGAAGATTTCCGACTACGCCAGCCTCGAAGACCTGCGCCAGAACATGCTTGAGTCGATCGCCGAGTATCGGCGCGAACAAAGTGAAGTTCTCATCGGCGATTTCGACCGAACCACGTTCAAGTCCACGGACGCCTTCTTCCTCAGGCTCGGCGGCGGCTCCCTGGGCGGCAAGGCGCGCGGGCTGGCCTTCGTGCGCTACCTGCTGCACAAGCACAAGATGGCGCATCCCGGGGTCAGAATTTCCGTGCCGCCGTCACTGGTGCTGGCCACCGACCTGTTCGACCAGTTCCTGCAGAACAACAAGCTTCTGGATTTCGCCCTGAACAGCGCCGATGACGCCGAGATCGAGGAGCGGTTTCTGGCGGCGTCGCTGCCGGTCGGTCTCCGGGATGATCTACGCAAGCTGCTGGAGGAAGTCCGCTATCCGCTTGCCGTGCGTTCTTCCAGCCTTCTGGAGGACTCGCAGTACCAGCCTTTCACCGGCGTGTACCAAACCTTCATGCTGACCAACCAGGACTCCGACATCTCCCTGCGGACGGAACAGCTCATGGAGGCGATCAAGCGCGTGTACGCCTCGACCTTCAGCCAGCATGCGAAACGCTATGTGCGGGCCACTCCCTATCGTCTGGAAGAGGAGAAAATGGCGGTGATCGTGCAGCAGGTGGTGGGTGCGAAGCACGGTTCGCGATTCTACCCGGACCTTTCCGGGGTGGTTCGATCCCACAACTTCTACCCCGTGCCGCCGATGAGCGCCGCGGACGGAATCGCGGCGGTGGCATTGGGCCTGGGCCGGGCGGTCATCGGCGGCGAAAAGTGCCTGATGTTCTGCCCCCGCTATCCCCGGCATCTCGTGCAATTCTCGTCGGTGGACGACATGCTGGCGAACTCGCAGAGCGCATTCTGGGCGCTCGACCTCGACCCGCAACAGCCGCGATCCGTCACGGCGTTTAGGGAAACATCGTTCGGACTGGACGTAGCGGAGGCCGACGGCACTTTGCACATGCTGGGCTCCACCTACTCCGCCGACAATGATGCCGTCTACGACGGTCTCGGCCGGTCCGGCGCCCGCATCGTCAGTTTTGCCCCGATCCTCAAGCACGACGCCTTCCCTCTGGCCGCAATTCTCGACCAGCTTATGAACGTCGGCGCGGACGCCTTGGGACGCCCGGTGGAAATCGAATTCGCCGTGCAGCTGGCGCGCTCGCCAGAGGAACCGGCCGAATTCGGATTTCTTCAGATCCGGCCGTTGGCACTGTCGCGCGAGTCCGAGGAGGTCCGCCTGGAAGGCGTCGATCCCAATCGCCTGCTTTGCCAAAGCTCGAAAGTGCTGGGCAACGGCCGCATCGAGAATTTGCGCGACGTGGTGGTGGTGGATTTCCACCGTTTCGAACGCGCCCGCAGCCAGGAGGTCGCCGGAGAGGTCGCGCATTTGAACGCCAAGCTGGGCGAGAGCGGTACTCCGTATCTCCTGATCGGTGTCGGCCGGTGGGGATCGAACGATCCCTGGCTCGGCATTCCGGTGGCTTGGGACCAGGTGTCGGGGGCGCGCGTGATCGTCGAGGCGGGCTTTCGCGATCTGCGCGTGACGCCGTCGCAAGGCAGCCATTTTTTCCAGAACCTCACGGCGTTCCAGGTCGGCTATTTTACCGTCAATCCCGACGCCGGAGAGGGTTTCGTGGACTGGCAGTGGCTGAGTTCGCGGCCCGCGTCGGAGGAACGGGACTGCGTGCGTCATTTGCGTCTGGAGGCACCGCTCGTCGTCGTTATGAACGGCAAGGCGGGACGCGGCTTGATATTCAAGCCGGACTAAGGCCCAATCGGGGCAGACCATGCTGCCGCACCCGCCGGAAAAAGCACGACGCGCCCCGCCGCCGAGGTTATAACTGGACACCGTGCTCGCGAATCCCTTGCGGGTAAAAGAGAAACATCCGGGTACGGACAATGGCGAATGTGGCAGTGATCGGCGCCCAATGGGGCGACGAAGGCAAAGGCAAGATCGTCGACTGGCTGTCGGCGCGCGCCGACGTGGTGGTGCGCTTCCAGGGCGGGCACAATGCCGGCCACACGCTGGTGATCGACGGCGTCACCTACAAGCTGAGCCTGTTGCCGTCGGGCGTGGTGCGTCCGGGCAAGCTGTCTGTAATCGGCAACGGCGTCGTCGTCGATCCCTGGGCGCTGGCCGCCGAGATCGAGAAGTTGCAAGGCTTGGGCGTGACGGTGACGCCAAAGAACCTGATCGTCGCCGAGAACGCCGCGCTGATTCTGCCGCTGCACCGCGAGCTGGACGTGACGCGCGAAACCGGCGGCAGCGTCCAGGCGCTGGGCACCACCAAGCGTGGCATCGGTCCGGCATACGAGGATAAGGTGGGCCGGCGCGCCGTCCGCGCCGTCGACCTGAGGGATCCGCATACCCTGCCGGCCAAGATCGCCCGTCTGCTGGCCCATCACAACGCGCTGAGGCGCGGCACGGGCTTGAGCGAATTGAGCGTCGAGGCGGTGCTCAAGGAACTCGCCGCGATCGCGCCGAAGATACTGCCGTACGTGGGAACGGTATGGCGAAAGCTCGACGAAGCGCGCCACGCGGGCAAGCGCATCCTCTTCGAGGGCGCACAGGCGGTTTTGCTCGACGTCGATCACGGCACTTATCCGTTCGTGACCTCATCCAACACGGTGGCCGGACAGGCCGCGGCCGGTTCGGGCATCGGCCCGCGGCAGATCGGCTATGTGCTCGGCATCGCCAAGGCCTACACCACGCGCGTCGGCGAAGGTCCGTTCCCCACCGAACAGAAGAATGAGGTCGGCGAGCGGCTGGGCACGCGCGGAGCGGAATTCGGAACCGTGACCGGGCGCAAGCGGCGCTGCGGCTGGTTCGATGCGGTGCTGGTGCGCCAGACCGTCGTCACCGGCGGCATCGACGGCATCGCGCTGACCAAGCTCGACGTGCTCGACGGCCAGGATGAAATCAAGGTCTGCGTCGGCTACAAGCTGGGCCCGAAAACACTGGACTACCTGCCTGCCGACGCCGTGGAGCAGGCCGCCCTCCAGGCGGTCTACGAAACCATGCCCGGTTGGAGCGAATCCACGCGCGGCGCACGCTCCTGGGCCCAGTTGCCGGCGAACGCGATCAAATACGTCCGCCGCGTGGAAGAGTTGATCGGCGCCCCGGTGGCGCTGCTCTCCACCAGCCCCGAGCGCGAAGACACCATCCTGGTCCACGATCCTTTCCTGGGATAGGAGGCCGCCGGTGAAACACCTCATATTGGCCGTCGTCATCCTGATGGTTGTGCCGGCTTTTGCCGCGGAGCCTTCGCCGTATGAACCCTGTAGCGACGGCTTCCTGGCGCACGGGCGCGCGCCGGAATCCATTTATCTCTGCGCCGGGCCAAAGCTCACCTGCCGCCTCGACTGGTTCGTCGGCGGCGCCGACACGGCCTCCGACCGCATCCGGTCCTACGAGTGTAAGCCGGATGTCATGCGCCTGAACGCCATGGCCGGCGCCACGCCAGCCTTGTGTACCGAGCGGTTCCTGCCACGTCCGGGCGCGGTGCGCGACGGGCAAACCTATCGCTGCGAAGCGGTCGACCCTCGCATCGAGACGCATTGCCGGCCCGGTTATGCGCCCGGCGGATTGATGCTGGGCGGAAAGCCGCTCGCCCACGCCAACGGCGAGGCGGCGGCCACGCAGCGACAGCTCGACAGCGCACAGCTCACCTATGTCTGCGTGAAACAGTAACGGGCCATGTGACGAAGCTGTGACATCCGCCTGCACGGGGCGCAATTGTCCGTGCGCAATAGGGGCTGTTGCCGCGAATTGATCGTTGCCGCCGTCGCGAGGCGCCTGCTATGCAGTGATTATGTTCGATTGTTCCAAGTGCCCGGGATATTGCTGCTCCTATCACATCATCCCGGTGACGCGACGCGATTTGAAACGATTGGCGGCGCATTTCGCAATCACCGTCGGCAGGGCGAAGGCCAAATTCACCGTCAAGAACGACGCAGAACACAAGAAGGACGGCGAGTTCAAGATGCGCCGCAAGGCGGACGAATATTTCGGCCGCATCTGCCGCTTCTTCGACACCGAAAAGCGCTGCTGCACCGTCTATGCGGCGAGGCCCGCGATCTGCCGCGCCTATCCGACGGGCCGCTGCGGCTATTACGATTTCCTGGCCAACGAACGCAGCACGCAGGAAGACCCCGAGCTGGTCGCGCTCACCTGGAACAAGTAGGCGCTACGGCTTCACCGCGTGGCCGAGCGGACCGCGGCCGTGCCCGAAACCGGGAGCGGCGGCGATGGCCCTCTGCACATATTCGCGGGCCCGACCCACCGCCAGCGGCAACGACAAGCCCTGTCCCAGTCCGCAGGCGATCGCCGTGGCAAGCGTGCAGCCGGTGCCGTGGGTGTGGCGCGTCTTGATCCGCGGAAAGGCGAAGATTTCCTCGCCCTTTTCCCAGATCAGCACGTCGTCGATAGTGGATTTCGTCAAATGCCCGCCTTTGACCAGCACGGCGCCGGCACCCATCGCGCGCAATTTTCCGGCGGCAAAGCGGATGTCCTCGCGGCGCGAGCCCTTGACCTGGGCCAGCCGGTGCATTTCGGGAATATTCGGCGTCACCAGCGCCGCCAGCGGCAGCAACCGCTTCTTGAGCGTCTCCACCGCGTGGGAATCCAAGAGCATGGTACCGCTGGTCGAGACCATCACCGGATCGACGACAATGGGCACCGCGCGGACCAGCGAGGCGAGCGTCTCGGCCACCATGCGCACGATCGGCGCCGAGAACAGCATTCCGATGACGATCGCATCCGCGCCGATGTCCGACAACGCGGTCAGTATCTGTTCGCGTATGATCGAAGGCGGGACGGCGTGGATGGCGTGAACGCCCTTGGTGTTCTGCACCGTCACGGCCGTGATCGCGGTCATGGCGTAGGCGCCGAACGCCGAAGCCGTCTTGATGCCGGCCTGGATGCCCGCGCCGCCGCTCGAGTCCGAACCGGCGATGATAAGGATTCGCGCGGCCTTCGAGGCCACCGTCACGCCGTCACTTCCTCGATGGCGGCGGCGATGTCGTGGACGATGGTCTCGATCAGTTTTTCGTCGTCGCCTTCCGCCATCACCCGGATGACCGGTTCGGTGCCGGATTTGCGCACCAGGATGCGCCCCGCGCCGTTGAGCCGGGCCCGGCAATCCTCGATGCACGACTTCACCCGGACGTCGTCGAGCGGCGCGCCTTTGCGGAAACGCACATTCTGCAGAACTTGCGGCAACGCTTCAAATAGATGCGCCGCCTGGCTTGCCGTTTTTCCCTCCTGCGCGATCACCGCCAGCACCTGCAGGGCCGCAACCAGACCGTCGCCGGTGGTGCAGAAGTCCGACAGCACGATGTGGCCGGACTGTTCGCCGCCCACGTTGAAATTGCCCTTCTTCATTTCCTCGATGACGTAGCGGTCGCCGACTTGCGCCCGCGCCAGCTTGAGGTTCAGCGACTCCAGATAACGGTCCAGCCCGGCATTCGACATCACGGTACCGACGACGCCACCTCCCTTGAGCGTACCCGCTCTGCTCCAGGAACGCGCGATCAAGGCCAAGACCTGATCGCCGTCGATCACGTGCCCGCGCTCGTCGGCCATCACCACGCGATCCGCGTCGCCGTCGAGCGCGATGCCGAAATCGGCGCGCACCTCGCGCACCTTGCGGCACATCGCTTCGGGGGCCGTCGAGCCGCACTCGAAGTTGATGTTCGCACCGTTGGGCTCGATGCCGATCGAGACGATGTCCGCGCCCAGCTCCCACAGCACCGCGGGTGCCACCTTGTAGGCGGCTCCATTGGCGCAATCGATGACGATACGCAGTCCGTCCAGCCTGAGATTACGCGGAAAGATGGCCTTGACGAATTCAATATAACGGGCCTGGGAATCGTCGACGCGCTTGGCGCGGCCGATCTTGGAAGCGGGCGCCAGCCCTTCCTCCATGCCGTTCGCCATCAACGTTTCGATCTGATGTTCGCGGGCGTCGGAAAGCTTCTGCCCGTCGGGTCCGAACAATTTGATGCCGTTGTCCGTGTAGGGATTGTGCGACGCCGAGATCATCACCCCCAGATCGGCGCGCAGCGAACGCGTCAGCATGGCGACGGCCGGCGTCGGCAGGGGTCCGAACTGAAACACATCCATGCCGACCGAGGTGAAGCCCGCCACCAGCGCGGATTCCACCATGTAACCCGAAAGGCGCGTGTCCTTTCCGATCACCACGCGATGGCGATATTCGCCGCGCGTGAAGATGCGCCCGGCCGCCATGCCGACCTTCATGGCGATCTCCGGGGTCATCGGAAAACTGTTGGCGAGTCCGCGCACGCCATCTGTGCCGAAGAGCTTGCGATTCATGGATTGCTTCCCAGGTGTCCCCTCAACGGACGATCTTATCCTCTAACTATACCAAACAATTGAGAAATCTTCATCACGATGAACGACCCAATGTTGCGCAGTTCCACACCGCCAAGCCGTCGGCCAGCGCCGCCGGATCGTGGGTGCGGATATAGTCCGCTCCCCGGAAAACCGCAAAGAGTTCCGCCGCCAGCGTCGCCGGCCCCGCGTCGGCGGCGGCCCGGCCGGCGATCCTCCTTAAGAACGACTTGCGGGACACCGAAACCAAGACGGGCAATCCAAGAGCCTGTTTCAGGTCCGGAAGACAGCGCAGCATGGTAAAAGATGCTTCCGGCCGGCTGCCCAGGAAAAATCCCATGCCCGGATCGAGGACCAGCCGGTGGCGCGCGATACCGGCCTGTTCCAAAGCCGCGATGCGCCGGCCGAAGAAGTCCAGCACACGATCGAGGATTTCGCCCTCGGCGACATCGACGCGCGTGGCGCGGCCCCGGCCCTGCACCGAATGCATGACGATCAGCTTTGCTTCGGAGGCGGCGAGCGCGGGATAAATACCGGGATCGGCAAACCCCTGGATGTCGTTGAGATAATCCACGCGCTGCGCCAGCGCCCAGCGCTGGACTTCGGGGGCGAAGCTGTCGATCGAGACGGCAAGACCGTCCTTCTTCAGCGCCGCGACGACGGGAGCAAGCCGCGCAACCTCCTCGTCCGGCGCCACCGGTTTGGCATCCGGATTGCTGGCGGCGGCGCCAAGGTCGAGCACCGAGGCGCCGTCCCTGGCGAGGTTCCTCGCATGGGCCAGCGCCGCTTCGGTTGCCAGATAGCGTCCGCCGTCGGAGAAGGAGTCCTCCGTGATGTTGACGATGCCGAGGATGATAGCGGTCATGCTTCGAGGCGCTGCCGTGCAGCACACCTCAGCATGACGACTAGGCTCACGTCGCCCTGAGGTGCGAGCGAAGCGAACCTCGAAGGCTCAATGCCCTGGTTGAGGCTCAGGTGTGATGATACCGGGGCCTTGCGCACGCGGACGGCCGACTTGCGGCACGCTGGGACCGGGTCCGCGTTGCGGTTCGGGCTCCTCGTAGGGCTGGCGCACCGGCTGGATGCCTTTGAGCAGGCCGGTGATCTCATCGCCCGACAGGGTTTCATATTCCAGAAGACCCTGCGCCAGCGTCTCCAGATCGTCTTTGTGCTCGCTCAAAATCTGATGGGCGCGGTTGTAGCTCTCGTCGATGATGCGCCGGATTTCGGCATCGATGCGCTGGGCGGTCGCCTCGGAAATGTTCTGCTGGCGCGAAACGCTGTGGCCGAGGAAGATTTCCTCCTGGTTTTCGCCGTAGGCGATCGGGCCAAGCTCGTCGGACATGCCGAAGCGCATCACCATGGCGCGCGCCATGCGCGTCGCCTGCTCGATGTCGCTGATCGCGCCGGTGGTGACCTTGTCGTGCCCGAAGGTCATTTCCTCGGCGATACGGCCGCCGAACGCCACGCACAGATCGGCCAGCAGCTTCTCGCGGGTGACCGAAAGCTGATCGCGTTCGGGCAGCCGCATCACCATGCCCAGCGCCCGGCCGCGCGGAATGATCGTCGCCTTATGGATGGGATCGGATCCCTTCACGTTCAGAGCCACGATCGCATGGCCGCCCTCGTGATAGGCGGTGAGCTTTTTCTCCTCGTCGCTCATCGCCATGGACCGCCGTTCGGCGCCCATCATCACCTTGTCCTTGGCGTCTTCGAGTTCGCTCATGGTGACGACGCGCTTGCCGCGGCGGGCCGCCAGAAGGGCCGCTTCATTCACCAGATTGGCGAGGTCGGCGCCCGAGAAACCGGGCGTGCCGCGAGCGATGACGCGCGGGTCGATGTCCGGCGCCAGCGGCACCTTGCGCATATGCACGCGCAGGATTTTATCGCGCCCCATCAAATCGGGATTGGGAACCACGATCTGGCGGTCGAACCGGCCCGGGCGCAGCAGCGCCGGATCGAGAACGTCCGGCCGGTTGGTGGCCGCGATCAGGATCACGCCTTCATTGGCTTTGAAGCCGTCCATCTCCACCAGCAACTGGTTGAGGGTCTGCTCGCGCTCGTCGTTGCCGCCGCCCAGCCCGGCGCCGCGATGGCGGCCGACTGCGTCGATCTCATCCACGAAGACGATGCAGGGCGCGTTCTTCTTGGCCTGTTCGAACATGTCGCGCACGCGGCTGGCGCCCACGCCGACGAACATCTCGACGAAGTCGGAGCCCGAAATCGTGAAGAAGGGAACGTTCGCCTCGCCCGCGATGGCGCGCGCCAGCAAGGTCTTGCCCGTCCCCGGCGGTCCGACCAGCAAAACGCCCTTGGGGATACGCCCGCCGAGGCGCTGGAACTTCTGCGGATCCTTGAGGAAGTCGACGATTTCTTTCAGGTCGTCCTTCGCCTCGTCGACGCCGGCCACGTCCTCGAACGTCACCCGCCCGGTGCGTTCGGTCAGAAGCTTGGCGCGGCTCTTGCCGAAACCCATCGCCTTGCCACCGCCGGACTGCATCTGGCGAAACAGGAACACCCACACCCCGATCAGCAGCAGCATCGGGAACCAGCTGATCAGGATGTTCATGAAATTGAACGCGCCGTCGTCGGCCGGTTCGGCGTTGTAGGTGATGTGATGATCGTTTAGCCGCTGCACCAAGCTCGGGTCGTCGGGCTTGTAGGTGGTGAACGGCTGCCCGTTCGACAAATCGCCGTGAATCTGGTTGCCCTGAATGGTGACCTGCTTGATGGCGCCGTTGTCGACCTGCTGGATGAATTCCGAATATTTCATGGGCGGGTTTTGCTTCTGACCCGTCCCCTGGAACAGGTTGAAGAGCAGCACCAGCAACAGTGCTATCGCGATCCACAGCGCCAGATTACGAAGGTTGTTCAAAGGCGTCCTTTCCACAGGCTCCCGAAAGCAAGGATTCGGCTACACAACGGTTCCCTATAAATAGGTCTTTTCCGCCGCATTGCCAGATTTAGAAACGTTAAGGAATTCGCGGTGCAACGGCAATCATAATGCGGGAATGAGCTTAAAAACGTCTTTGGGCCCGTTCCTCTTTGTTTTTCATGGCCTTGTAGCGCTTTTCCTCCCGCCGTACCAGCACAGTGCCCTGGCCGAATAAGGCGCGCGCAACCGGCGCGGGTCCGATCCGACAACCGTGCAGCGTGCGGCCGGCGCCTAATGTGCCCAGCCCGATCTCGTCGAACAGCCGCTGCAGCCGCTCGAAGCGCGGACGGTACGGATTTTCCGAGACCCGCATCAGCACGGCTGCAAACGTCCTGAGACCCAGTTCGCGCGGTGCGCCGGTCAGCGCAGCGGGATCGAGCAAGGCTTCGCTACCGTCGAAGCGGCAGGCCCGCGCCAGCACCGCCGCGCTGACCGCGTCCAGCGCCGCGCGGGCCCTCGCCAGATGGGACGCGGCATCGGCGACCCGATCCTTGCTGAGGCCCATGCCTTCCAGCGCCGGCCAAGCATTACGGATCCTGACCCGGGCGAACCGCGGATCGGCGTTCATCGGGTCGTCGAACCACGCCTGGTTGCGTGCCCTAAGATAGTCCTGGAGAGACTCCCGACGAAACGTCAGTAACGGCCTTACAAGCGTCAGCCGTTTGAATTCCCTCGCAGGATACGCGGCGACGGGGCGCATCGCCGCAAGACCGTCAACGCCGCTGCCGCGCGCCAGCCTGAGCAGGAATGTCTCGGCTTGGTCGTCGTGCGTATGGCCGACATAGACCGCCTTCACGCCGTTTTGTTCCGCCCATTCGCCCACCAGCCGGTAGCGTGCCTCGCGCGCAGCGGCCTCGATGCCGGCGCGCGGGGCTTTGCCTTTTCGCACGAGAATATGTGCCCGCAGTCCCGCGGCGTTCGCCCATCGCACGACCTTGCGCGCCTCGCCGGGCGACTCCGGCCGCAAAGCGTGATCGACGCAAAGCACCACGGGCAGCGGCAAGCGGGCCTCTTTCGCCCAATCGCGCAACAGAAGCATCAGGGCCAAAGAATCGCTGCCGCCGGACACGGCGACGGCACCCGGCCACGGCGCCTGCGCCATCGCCTCGGCGAAGCACGCCGCAATCTCCCCGCTACTTGCAGGACATCGCGCGCGCGCTTGCGGCTTGCGCGCGGATCGAAGCGGAGGCTTGCGGATATTTGGTCTTGATCGCGCCAAGCGTCAGGCAACCTTCTCTCTTCTGGCCCAGCGCAAGAAGCGACTGGCCGAGCTTCAGCATGCTATCGGCACCGCGCGGGTCCTTGGGGTATTTCTTGATCTCTTCGGCGAAGGCCTGCGCGGCACCGCCGTAATCCTTCTGGACGAAAGCGACATCGCCGACCCAATAGACCGCCTGCGGGGCCAGCGGATCCTTGGGATTGCTGTCGGCGAAGGTGCGGAAGGCGGCGCGCGCCTCGTCGTACTGCGCCTTGGCGAGAAGATTCATCGCGGCGTCGAATTGTGGATGCGTGGCGGGCGCCGCCGCGCCTTGCGGCAAAGTGCCGAGCGTGCCGCCCGAAGCGAGAACCACCGGCCCTCCTGTCGCGGCAGCCGCCCCGGCACCCGTCAGATTGCAGGGCAGTGCCCCGTCCGACTGGTCGGGCGCCGTACCGGCTCCCAGCAATTGGGCGGACAGGGCGCAAAGCTTGTAATCGTAGTCCTTCTGCTGGTCTTCGACGCTGGCATGCAATTCCTGCAGGCGGTGGCCGAGCTGTTCATTCTCCCCCGTCAGTTGTTGCAGCGATTGTTCGAGGTCGTGGACGCGCTGTTTCAGCTCCGCGATCAGGGCGTCCTGATTGTCCTCGCGTTGCTGTGCGGCGATCCTTGCGGCCTTTTCCTCGTCGCTTTCGCCGAACAACCCGGCCACCTGCACGCCGTGCGATTGCGCCAGCACCGGTGCGCCGGATGCCGTTTGCGTGGCGCCCGCGCTGCCCGCGAACGCCAAAGCCAGAACAAAAACCGCTGCCGCGCTTGTGAGTCGTCCTGTCATGGTCCTCACCCGTCAGAAGGGTCGATCACCCTAGGGATATAGTTAGCCTAAAATGCGGCCCGCAAGACGAAAAAGGGCGCCGTCGCAGGCGCCCTTTCCGTAACTTCCCGGAAATCCAGGCTCAGGAATTCGCGCCGGCCGTGATCGTCGTCACGCCGCGGCGATTCTGCGCCCAGCAGGATTCCGTCGATTCCGTGCACATCGGGCGTTCCTTGCCGTACGAAATCGTCTCGACGCGCGCGGCGGAAACGCCGAGGCTGACCAGATATTCCTTGACGGCATTGGCGCGGCGGGCGCCAAGCGCCAAATTGTACTCGCGCGTCCCGCGTTCGTCGCAATTGCCTTCGATGGTGACGCGGACGGCTGGATATTTCGCAAGCCAAGCCGACTGGCGCTGCAACGTCGCTTTGTCGGCGTCGAGGATGGCATATTTGTTATAGTCGAAATGGACGGTGTCGCCGACATTCACGCGGAGATCCTCGGCGCTGCCCGGAACGATCGACGGCGCCTGTGTCGCGGTCGGCGCAGGAGTCTGTGCCGTCTGAGCCGGCGGCTTCGTCGCACAACCCGCGAGAACGACGGCGAACGCGATCGCGGCCAGTTTCAGGCCGACAGAGATTTTTGTCATGGCAATCCCAACTCCTGTGACACACGCCCCATTCCGGGTGCGGCGGAATCGCGTGTTGTAATCCTCTTGTTCGCACCCCCCGATCACCCGAATACCCAAATCGAGTAAAGCGGACGAGCAGGCATTGTAAGGAGTATTTGCCTATTGGATCAAGGGCGACCATGCCGGATCGGATGCGTCTCCGGGCGTGGCAACGCGCCGTTCGTTGCGACCCGTGACGTCCACCGACCAGACCTGAGAGCCGCGCCCACCCTGGATAGTTCTGGTAAACATCAACACGCGGCCGTTCGGCGCCCAGGTAGGACCTTCGTCCTCCCAGCCGGTCGACAGCATACGCTCGCCCGTGCCGTCGGGGCGCATGACCCAAATCCGGAAGCTGCCCGGTGTCTGCTTGGTGAAGGCGATCAAATCGCCGCGCGGGCTCCAAACCGGCGTGCCGTTGCGTCCTTCGCCGAAGCTGATGCGATGCTGGTTGGAACCGTCCGCGTTCATTATGTAGACCTGTTGCGAGCCGCCGCGATCGGATTCGAAGGTGATCTGCTTTCCGTCGGGCGAATAGGACGGCGAGGTGTCAATTCCGGGATCGTATGTCAGGCGCGCGACGGAGCGGTTGCGCAAGTCCATCACGTAGATGTCGGAATTGCCGTTCTGCTCGAGGCTCATCACGACCTTGTTGCCGTCGGGCGAAAACCGCGGAGAGAACGTCATGTTCGGGAAATCGCCGAGCTTCTCCTGACGGCCGCTTTCCAAATCGAACAGATACACGCGCGGCTTGCCGACGATGTACGACATGTAGGCGATCATCTGCGCGGTGGGATTGAAGCGCGGCGTCAGCACCAGATAGCCGCCGTTGGTGAGGAATATGGGGTTCGCCCCGTCCTCATCCATCACCGCCAGGCGCTTCTTGCGGTTGAGCGCCGGTCCCGATTCCGAAATGAACACGATGCGGGTGTCGAAATAGCCCTTCTCGCCGGTGATGCGCTGATAGATCGCATCAGAAATCATGTGGGCGATCCGGCGCCAGTTGGCGGGTTGCGTGAAGTATTGCAAACCCTGCATCTGGCTTTCGCCGTAGACATCCCACAGACGGAAATCGACGCGCAGCCTGCCATCCGGCTGTATTGCGGCCGACCCCGTCACCAATCCCTGCGCGGTGATGATGCGCCAGTCGGCGAAATTGGGCACCGAATTGATATTCGTCACCTTGTCGATGAAGGACTTCTGGTCAAGCGGTTTGAAAAGGCCCGAACGGCCCAGATCGGCGCGCACGACGCTGGCGATGTTCTGGCCGGCCGCCACATCGTTCGGCGAGGCGGCGACGAAATCGGGAATGGCGATGGGCAGCGGCTGGATGTTTCCCTGATTGACGTCGACCTGCAGCGCCGCGAAGGCCGGCGGCGACATGCCGAGCGACAGCGCCATGACGATGGCCAATTCGAACTTCTTCATTCGCTGTCTCCCAAAGCTATTGTTCCATGTCGCGCGGATCGAAGACGAAGGTGACGTCGTGCCATTGGTTATACCGCTCGGCGGGCAATTTGTAGGGCGCGCACGTATAGATGGCGCGCCGCGCCGCTTCCGCCGCCGCGCGCATGTACGGATCGCCCGCCGCGGCCGAGGAGGAGTCTGCAGTCAATTGTGGCGGCTGTGCGACGGAACCGTCGCGATTCAGAAACAACTCATACGCAACAATCAGCTTTTCCGGGTGCGGCGCCCCCACGGGCGGACTCCAGCATCGGTAGATTTCACTTTGCAGCAAGGTTCTGAGATCGGCCGTCATGGCGTTCTGCGCCCCGATGCCCTGGACGTTCCGGGCGCCGATCCTGGCGTTTCTCGGCGCCGCCACCTGGTGCTTGTTCAACATCGCCATGATGTTGTTGATGTCGAAGGTTTCTTTTTTCGGCGCGGGGTTTGGAACGGGCGCGGGTTTTTCCGCCGGCGCGACTTCGAATTTTGGCGGCAGCATGGGCGCCGGCAGCGGCGGCGCCGTGAGCTGGTCCGCCGGCGGCGGAAGCTTCGGTTCCGCCGCCACCATCGGCGCGATATTGGTCTTTTCGGCGAAGGTGACGAGATCGACGGGCACGACGGGCGCCGACTGGTCGGCGATGTCGAGCTTGTGCGTCCAGGTGAAGAACATGACGGAAATGATGCCGGCGTGAAACGCCAGCGAGCCTATCAGCCCCAGGCGTGGCGCCTGCCGATCCGCTGTCGCATTATTTCTCATCGGCTTTGGGCTTCGGCGGACCGGTGACAAGCCCGATGTGCGTGAACCCTGCCGCGCTCAACATTCCCATCACTTCCATCACCCGCCCGTAATCGACCGCTTTGTCGCCGCGCACGAAAATGCGCTGCTCGTAACCGTTCTGCGCGATGGCCGTCAGTTTCGGGACCAGTTCGTCCTGGGCGATGGGCGTGTTCTGAAGATAAATCTGCCCGTCGCGCCGGATCGTGACCGCCAGCGGCTCGCGGTCCTGACCAAGCACCTGCGCACGCGTCTTGGGCAGATCGACGGGCACGCCTACGGTCAACAAAGGGGCGGTCACCATGAAAACGATGAGCAGCACCAGCATCACGTCGACGAACGGCGTGACGTTGATGTCCGAAATCGGGCGGCGGCGCCTGGAGCGACGGCCCCGTTCGACCATCTGGATGCTGACCGCCATCAGCGCGCCTTCTCATCGAGCTGGCGCGACAGGATCGCCGACAATTCGTCGGCAAACGCGTCGAGCCGGTTGGTGTAGCGGCCGATCTCGTTGACGTAGCGGTTGTAGAAGATCGCCGCCGGGATCGCGGCCAAAAGGCCCATCGCGGTGGCGAACAGGGCCTCTGCGATGCCCGGCGCGACGACGGCCAGCGTGGTGTCGTGGCGCGCGGCGATGGCCGAAAAGGAATTCATAATCCCCCACACCGTTCCGAACAGGCCGACGAAAGGCGCCGTGTTGGCGACCGTGGCGAGAAAGCCCAGCTGGCCTTCGATGGCATCGCTCTCGCGCGCGATCGTCACGCTCATCGCTTTTTCGACGCGGTCCTTGATGCCGGCGACGGCGCCTTCGCGCGGCGCGCCGCCCTCGAAGGCGCGGCGCCATTCGCGGACTCCCGATACAAACACGGCGGCGAAGGGGTGGTCGTTTTTCGAGGCGAACTGCGAGAACAGCTCGTCGAGCGATTGGCCGGACCAGAACAACTTTTCGAACTTGGCGGCGCGGCGCTTCAAGCCGGACAGCGCCAATCCCTTGTTGAAGATGATCGCCCACGACCAAATGCTGGCCAACAAGAGCAGCACCATGGCCGTCTTCACCACCGGATCGGCATGCATGAACACCGCAATGATCGAGAAACCGCCGACCGCGGCATGGAATTCGCCGTCGTTCTGAACCGTGTCGACGTTGGCGGCCGGCGCCGCCAGCGGCGCGCTTTCGGCTGTTTGTCCCGTCGGAGCGGCCCGCGGCGCGCTCTGAGCCACGGCCGGCGCGCCGAGCGCCATAACGATCGACAACGCCGATGCAAGCGCGGCGATCCGCCATTTCATGTTCATGTACGCAACCTCGTTCCCGGTCTGCTGCCCCACGGACCGGATTATGCCGGGTGGGAGGAAAAATGCTCACGCAAAATTGGCCATATTTTGGCGACCAATCGTTAAGCCACTGTTTCATAAAGGAAAGGAAGTAGTTTGTCGCGGATATCCTGGGGGATGCGCCGCGGCTTTCCCGCCAGCGTCATCATGCAGGCTTCGACCAAGCCGCGCGTCAGCAGCGATCCCGCGCAAAAGATGGTCTGTTCCGCCGACAGCCGCACCCCCGTGAGAACGGTGGCTTTGGTGTGCACTTCGATCAAATCGTCAACCCGGGCGGGGCGAAAATACTCGATTTCGACCTTGCGCAGGGTCCAGGCCGTGGGTTGCGGCTCGTCCAGGTGGGCGAGCTTGGAAATGCCGGCGGCGCGAAAAAACTCCGAGCGGGCACGCTCCATGAACCGCAAGTAATTGGCGTGATAGACGACGCTCGAGAGATCGGTGTCCTCGTAATAGATGCGGATGGGCAGGACGTGGATCTTGCCCTCGAAGCGGCCGGGACTTTGGGCTGTGCCGTCCATTCAAATTCCAATCTTGTCGGATTTTCTTAGATTACACGGTTCGCACAGAATTTGGACATTTTCAGCAACATTGCTGCCGCCTTTGGCTACAGGAATGATGTGATCGAAGTGAAGCTTCTCTTTCGAGCCGCAGCGGACACAGGCGCCGCCGTCCCGCGTCCAGACAAGTAATTTCACGTCATCCGGAATTGTAGTTCGCTGCGGTCCATCTTTTCTAAATTCCAGTGCCGCCTCGATGTTTGATACGTATGATCGGAGCGAACTTAATTCTTCGTCTTCCTTATAGACGGCTCGTTTGACTCGCAATACGAGTTCTTCCCGTTCCTTATCGCCTTTTGGATCACGGTCAGGCGCAAAGAAGCGGTCTCGAAAGAGTGCAAAGGTACTTGCCTGGCGAGAACCTGAAGTAGGACTCCCCACAAGCAAAAATGGTTCATCAAATGATTTTTCGTATTCTGTTTTGCTGATGAATGGCGCCAACGAGATTCTGACGCGTCTACCGGACACTCCCTCTCCAATAAGTAGCGACATTTCCCACTCTGGGCCATCGCTTCCTGGTGCTGGTTCAAGATTTGTGAGAATGGCCGCAATGTCACCAAGTCGTTCGTCAGTTAGAACAACTTCACTGTCCACTATATGGCCGACATTTCTAACTCTTAGCGGCATCACCACACCAAATAATTATTATTCATCGTCGCCTCGGAGTAATTCCATTTGCGCCGGATCGCGCGGCGGCGCGGGCAGACCCAGATGCGCGAAGGCGTTGCCGGTCAGGATGCGGCCGCGCGGGCTGCGCTGCACGAAGCCCTGCTGCAGGAGGAACGGCTCGACGATCTCCTCGATGGCGTCGCGCGCCTCGCCCAGCGCCGCCGCGATGGTTTCGATGCCCACCGGCCCGCCGCCGAAACTCTCCGCGATCAATTGAAGGTAACGCCGGTCGAAGGCGTCCAAGCCGCAAGCATCGACCTCAATGCGGGTGAGCGCCACATCGGCGAGCTTGGCATCAACGCTTCCGTGCCCCGCCACAGTCGCAAAATCACGCACGCGCTTCAGAAGACGTCCGGCGATGCGCGGCGTGCCGCGCGCGCGGCTTGCGATCTCGCGCGCGCCGTCTTTGGTCAGATCGAAGCTGAGTACGCGCGCACCACGCTCCACGATCGAAAGCAACTCGCCGGTCGAATAGTAATTGAGCCGCATCGGTATACCGAAACGATCGCGCAGCGGCGTGCTGATGAGGCCAGAACGGGTGGTGGCGCCAACCAAAGTGAACGGCGCCAGTGTGA
This sequence comes from Alphaproteobacteria bacterium, assembly GCA_028871795.1. Lineage (GTDB taxonomy): Bacteria > Pseudomonadota > Alphaproteobacteria > Micropepsales > Micropepsaceae > Rhizomicrobium. The sequence goes on from JAGWMG010000002.1 coordinate 151,576, forward strand.
TCTTTACAGAGCGCGCCGACGGTCCCTCACCGATGACAAGATCGAGCTCGAAATCTTCCATCGCGGGATAGAGGATTTCCTCCACCGCCGGATTGAGGCGATGGATCTCGTCGATGAACAGCACGTCGTTTTTTTCAAGATTGGTGAGAATGGCGGCCAGATCGCCAGCCTTGGCCAGCACCGGCCCGGAGGTCGAGCGGAAATTCACCCCCAGTTCGTGCGCCACGATCTGCGCCAGCGTGGTCTTGCCCAGGCCCGGCGGACCGGAGAACAGCACGTGGTCGAGGGCCTCTCCGCGAGACTTCGCCGCCTGAACAAATATCTTCAAATTGCCGCGCACGCGCTCCTGACCGACAAAGTCGGACAAGGCCTTAGGCCGCAGGCTCGCTTCCAGCGTGTCGTCCTCGCCGCGCTCGGGCGCGACGAAACGGTCATGGGATTTTGCGGAGGACTTCACCATCTATCGTCCCATCGCCCGCAAGGCCTCGCGGATCAGCGCGTCCAATGCGGCGCCATCGCCGAGATCGCGGCCCGCGCGGGCCACAGCCTCGGCGGCCGTGGTTTGAGAATAGCCGAGCTTGACGAGCGCCGCGACCGCGTCGGCCTCGGGTCCGCGCGGCGCAGCAGGCGTTTCGCCGGCATGGCCGCGCAGCATCATCGACGGCGCCTTGTCCTTCAGTTCGGTGACGATGCGCAACGCCAGCTTGGGGCCGACGCCTTGCGCCCGGCCGACGACCGCCTTGTCGCCCAGCGCCAAGGCGCGCTCCAGGTCGCGCGGCGACAGGGCCGACAGCACGTTCAGCGCCACCCGCGCGCCGACGTTCTGCACCGTCTGCAGCAGGCGGAACCATTCGCGCTCCTCGGCGGTGAAGAAGCCGTAGAGCTTGATCGTCTCGTCCGTCAGACGGGTCTCGACCATCAGCGAGACATGGGCGCCGGCCGCCAGCTTGGACAAGGTGGACGACGGACAATGCACCAAATAGCCGACGCCGGCGACATCGAGCAGCACGTGATCCTCGCCGATAAAGTCCACGATGCCGGTCAGCTTGCCGATCATGTCAGCGCCGCCATGATGCGCGCCCGCGTGGCGGCCTGATGCGCGTGGGCGATGGCGGCGGCGAGCGCGTCGGCGGCATCGCCGGCTTCCACGCCGCAGGCGGGAAGCAGACGGCACACCATGGCGTGGACCTGCGCCTTGTCGGCGTGGCCGACGCCCACCACCGACTTCTTGATGTGGTTGGGCGCGTATTCGGCGATCGCCAGACCGGCTTGCGCCGCCGCCAGCAGGGCGATGGCGCGGGCGTGGCCGAGCTTCAGCGCCGCAGACGGATCCTTGTGCACGAACGCCTGCTCCACGGCGATGGCGCCGGGCCGCAACTCGGCGATGACGCGCGCGATTTCGTCATGCAGCTTCAACAGGCGCAGACCCAGCCCGTCGCCGGCCCGCGTCACGATCACGCCGTGCGCGACATGCGAAAGCCTGGAGCCGGTCACGTCGATGACGCCCCAGCCCATGCGGCTGAGGCCCGGATCGAGGCCGAGAATGCGGACGGTCAGCATGGCGTCGCCCGAACGAATCGCGAAAGCAAGTTTCGCGGATCGCGGCGCCGCGCGCTAGCCCGCCAGTTTCGCCAGCAATGCCTCCGACAGCTCGTAATTGCCGGTGACGCGCTGCACGTCGTCATGGTCGTCGAGCGTTTCGATCAGCTTGACCAGCGTCTCGCCGATGTCGTCCTTCACCGGCACGGTGTTCTGCGGCCGGAAGAAGATGCCCGACGATTGCGGGGCACCGAGCTTCTGCTCCAGCGCGTCGCGCACCGTTGCGAAATCTTCCGGGCTCGTCAGGAACTCGTGCCCGTCTTCGTCGGAGAAGCATTCCTCCGCACCGACTTCCAGTGCCACTTCCAGCATCGCGTCCTCGCTGCCCTTGTCCAGGGGATAGGCGATGACGCCGACGCGCTCGAACATGAAAGCGACGGAGCCGGTTTCGCCGAGCGCCCCGCCGAATTTCGAGAACGCCGCGCGGACGTCGGCCACGGTACGCGTGCGGTTGTCGGTCAAGCATTCCACGATCAGCGCCACCCCGCCCGGGCCATAGCCCTCGTAGCGGATCTCGTCGTAATTCTCGGCGTCGCCGCCTTGCCCCTTCTTGATGGCGCGCTCGATGACATCCCTGGGCATGGACTGGCTCCTGGCCGCGACGACGGCGGCGCGCAGCCGCGCGTTGTGCGCCGGATCGGGCAAGCCCATCTTGGAAGCAACAATGATTTCGCGGGCAAGCTTGGAGAAGAGCTTGGAGCGCTCCTTGTTCGCCTTGCCTTTGCGGAACATGACGTTCTTGGCGTGGGAATGACCGGCCATCGGGCTGATTTCTTTCTTAGCGGCGGGTGAGATAGCCGGGCCGCGCCGCCGGATTCAAGAGCGGGGCGCACACGACGGCGCAGTTGCAGCTAAGTATTTGAACGGCAACGGTTTTGCCTCGACGGTTGTTTTCGAGTTCGGGAGGGGGGTACCCCCTCGCATCTCGAACTCAGATTCAAAAAAGTTGCCTCCGAAAAGCGGCGCGGCGCCGCGCGGCTCTGCTGCGTTTCACGAAGCAGGGCCACCGGACGGCATTATACGGCCGCTTGCGGGATGTGGGATAGGGAACGAGACGCACTCGCAGCCGGCGCCACATGGCCGGCGGATCGGGCATGGATTATTCTGAGCGGCGACGCGGGCTTTCGCGCCGAAGAGGGAGCGACCATGGCGGCCTTCCTGGCATGGAGCGATGCGTTCAGCGTCGGCGTCGCCCAATTCGACGAAGAGCACAAACAGCTGATCGCTTTGATCAACGAATTGCACGACAGCGCGCGCGCCGGCACCACCGGCGAGTCGCTGGGCCGAATCTTCGACGCGCTGATCGAGCATGCGGGGGTGCACTTCGCCCACGAGGAACGCTTCTTCGACGAAGTCGGCTTTCCGCGGGCCGCCCTGCACAAGGCGATGCACGAACATCTGACCAAGCGGCTTCTCGGATTCCGCAACGAAGTCGGCCGCAAGGACAGCGCGCTCTTGGCAGAAGAGTTGCTGCAATTCCTCGGGATGGCTCTGACGCATCACATCCAAGGCGAAGACAAGAAATACGGCGCCTATCTGAACACGAAGGGGATCGGGTAGAAAAATGGACTCTGCTTCCGTCGTGGTATTTCTTTCCGATAAATTTACTCAGATCGCATTATCCGTGTTCTGCGGCCTACCTCCGGTTGCCACAGTTAAGACAGCGTTAGCCGCACGCCCATAATCTCGTCGCGGTAGAGCAGGAGACCGTGCCAAGCGGCGCTCGGGTGTCGGCAAGTGGAGGTCTTCCCATGAACAATCTTCTGACGCGCGTCGTTCACGACCGATCCGGCGCGAAGGCGATCGAATACGTTCTGATCGGTGTGCTGTTGCTGTTTGTGCTCCTCGGCGCGGTGAAGGCCGTCAGCACCGCACCGAGTACCTTGGTCAATCCGGCACCGATCTATTCCGTGCCCTAATCTCCGCGCCGCCGCTTTCAAGGCGGCGGCACAACTCTCTCGCCATGTGCAGGCCGCCGTCGGCACGGCGATGGCCGCTCCACCGGCCGGCTCGGGGGCGGCGCGTACCGGCGCTCGCCACGGAATATAAAGGCCCGCGAACGAAATTCTACACTTTATAACGATTCCAAGGGATTGCTGCGACAACGCGGATAGTTGACTCTTTGGCAATAAAGCCTATGAAATGATAATGAGAATACGTCGCAATTAACGGTGCATAATGAGCCGTGACAGCCAGATTGCCGCTTCCAAACCCTGCCTGCCGCTGGGCCGCGCGCTCGCGGGATTCCGCGGCCGCATCGAGGCCATCCTGGTCGGCAACGACAAATCCGGGCTGCCGCCCGACGAGCTGGAACGGCGCTTGATCGAACTCGGCTTCGTCGAGGGCGCCAGCGTGGAGATTCTTCACGAGGGCGCCTTCGGGCGCGACCCCATCGCGGTGCGCATCGACCAAGCCACCGTTGCGCTGCGCCGCCGCGAAGCCATGGCCATCCTCGTCACCTGAACGGATTCGGCATGAGCATCACGACCGGCCTGGGGGCATGGCACTTCGCTCTGGTCGGAACCCCGAACAGCGGCAAGACCGCCCTGTTCAACGCGCTCACCGGCAATCGTCAGAAAGTCGCGAATTATCCGGGCGTCACCGTCGAGCGCAAGGCGGGCGTGGTGCACACGCCGTCGGGACGCTGTGTCAAGATCATCGACCTGCCGGGCACCTATTCGCTGCGCGCCAGAAGTCCGGACGAGGAAATCACCCGCGACGTGGTGCTGGGCCGTCTCAAGAGCGAGACGGAGCCCAACCTCCTGGTGTGCGTCGCCGACGCCACCAACCTGCGCCTGGCGCTGAGGCTGGTGCTGGAACTCAAGCGCGTCGGCAAGCCGCTGCTGCTGGTGCTCAACATGTTCGACATCGCCCGCCGGCGCGGCGTCGAGATCGACGTCGCGCGCCTGTCGGCGGAACTCGGCGTTCCCGTGGTGCCGTCCGTCGCCGTGCGCCGCGGCGGCACCGTGGAACTCCTCAAGCGCTTCGACGATCTCACCGGCGGCAGCGCGACCGGTTGCGCGGGAAGCAGCTGGGCGTCGCCGAGCAGCGCCGATCTGCGCGCCGCCCAGCGCCAGGCCGATGCCATCATGCGCGCCACCGTGCACGTCCCCGCGCCGGATACGCTGACGGCGAGGCTCGACGCCGTGCTGCTGCATCCCGTAGCGGGACTCGCGATCCTGTTTGTCATCCTGTTCGTGATGTTCCAGGCCGTGTTCACCTGGGCGCAGCCCGCGATGAATCTCATCTCGACGGGTTTCGCCGCCCTGGGCGCGTTGGTCCACAACGCTCTGCCGCCGGGATTGCTGCAAAGCTTCATCGAGAACGGCGTGATCTCCGGCGTCGGCAGCGTGGTGGTGTTCCTGCCGCAGATCCTGACCTTGTTCCTGTTCATCCTGCTACTGGAAGACCTCGGCTACATGGCGCGCGCCGCCTTCCTGATGGACCGCATCATGGGCGGCGCCGGGCTGCACGGGCGCGCCTTCATCCCGCTGTTGTCGAGCTTCGCCTGCGCCATTCCCGGCATCATGGCGACGCGGGTGATCGACAACAAACGCGACCGGCTGACCACCATCCTAGTGGCGCCGCTGATGACGTGTTCGGCGCGCATCCCGGTCTACACACTCATCATCTCCGCCTTCGTTCCGGCGAAGCAGCTCTGGGGCTGGGCCAGCCTGCAAGGGCTGGTGATGTTCGCGCTGTACGCCGCGGGCATCGTCAGCGCGCTGGGCGTTTCCTTCGTCGCCAAATACCTCTTCTGGCGCGAGGACCCCAGCCCGCCTTTCATGCTGGAAATGCCCGACTACAAGCTGCCGCGCGTGAAGAGCGTGGCTCTCGGCCTCGTCACCCGCGCCCAGATGTTCCTCAAGCGCGCGGGCACCACGATCTTCTCGATGATGGTGGTGGTGTGGTTCCTCGCCTCGTTCCCGCGCCCGCCGACCGGCGCGGCGGGACCGGCGATCGATTACAGCCTGGCGGCGATGATCGGCCGCGTGCTGCATCCCGTCCTGGCGCCGATCGGCTTCAACTGGCAAATCTCGGTGGCGCTGATCCCCGGCATGGCGGCGCGCGAAGTCGCGGTGGCGGCGCTGGGGACGGTCTACTCCATCTCCGGCGGCAGCGAAGCGGCGCAACAGATCGGCCACGTGCTGGCCGGACAATGGAGCATGGCCACCGCGCTCGCCTTTCTCGCCTGGTATATTTTCGCGCCGCAATGCGCCTCGACGCTGGCCGTGATCCGCCGCGAAACCGGAAGCTGGAAATGGATGGCCGTCACCTTCGGCTACATGCTGACGCTGGCGTATATCGCGGCGTTCGCCACCTACCACATCGCCGTGGCGCTGGGCGCGGGCTGAGGACGACATCGAGGCGGGGTGAGCCTTTTCCGGCGGACGGTTTGCGTATATGCCGTCGCAGCGGACACACAGACCGGCCATGAAGATCGTCCAGGCTTTCTCCTTCGAAGCGGCGCACCATCTGCCCAACGTCCAGCCGAGCCATCGCTGCCACCGGCTGCACGGCCATTCCTATCGCGTGGAGCTGACGCTGGAGGGGCCGGTCGATCCGGCGACAGGGTTCGTGGCCGATTTCTTCGACATCGAAAAGGCGTTCGCGCCGGTGCTGGCGCGGCTGGATCATTATTGCCTGAACGACGTGGAAGGGCTTGACAACCCCACGGCGGAGAATATCGCGGTGTGGATCTGGCGGCGGGTAAAGCCGGCGCTGCCGCAACTCCGCGCCGTCATCGTCCGCGAAACGAAGGACTGCTGGGCGGAGTACGAGGGCGGCTGAAGGCGGGACGGCACTATTTGGCTGTCGCGCCTAAAAATATAGCAGCTATAAAGCGTTAGACGATCTCCCGGGTGGATCTGCACGGGCGTCGCCTTTCGCTTGTATTTACATTGGAACTATTCTAATTTTATCCTCGTAAGAACGAGGAAGGGGTCATGCTGAGCGTTGGCGACAAGTTTCCGGATTTCTCGGTGACGGGCGTGGTTTCCGCCGATCCCCGCGCCGCGTTCGCGGACTTCACCCAGGCGTCCGACGCCGGCAAGTGGAAGATCGTGTTCTTCTGGCCCAAGGATTTCACCTTTGTCTGTCCCACCGAGATCGCAGGCTTCGGCCAGCTCTACGGCGACTTCAAGGACCGCGGCACGGCCGTCTACGGCGTTTCCACGGACAGCGAGTTCGTGCACCTGGCCTGGCGGCAATCCCATGCCGACCTCAAGCACCTCCCCTTCCCGATGCTATCGGACATCAAGCGCGAGCTTTCCACAGCGCTCGGCGTGCTCGACGCAGCCGCGGGCGTGGCCAAGCGCGCCAGCTTCATCGTCGATCCCGACGGCATCATCCGTTTCGTCTATGTGACCGACATGAGCGTGGGCCGCAATCCGCAGGAAGTGCTGCGTGTGCTCGACGCTTTGCAGACCGACGAACTCTGCCCGTGCAATTGGCGGAAAGGCGACGAGGTTCTGAAACCCGCCGTCTGACTGCCGGCCCCCCCTCGCCGGCACATACCCCCCCTCTGCCGGCGGGGCCCCCTCAGCCCCTCACGCGCAAGCGTGAGGGGTTTTTTTCAGAGGACCCAAGGCCGATCGAAACGCCGAAAGGCCGCCTGCCGGAATTCGCCAAGGACCTGAAGCCGAACCTGTCCTCGCCGGCGGCATAGTCCGCGCGCAGTCACAACAGCGGCAGCGCCTCCTTCAGCCTGCCGCCCACGCGCACCGGTTCGATGCGCGCCGCAAAACCTTTCGCATTCGTCGCCAGGAATACCGCGCAAAGCGTGGCCGGCCCGGTCGCCGGGGTGAAACGGCTCGAATGCATTTTCTTGGTGAAGCGCTGCAGCGGCTCGTATTTCTCCATGCCGATGACCGAATCGTAATCGGCGCAGGCGCCGGCGTCGGTCTGATAGGCCGTGCCGCCGGGAAAAATTTGCGCGTCCGCGGTGGGAATGTGCGAATGGCTGCCGACGACGAGGCTGGCGCGGCCGTCGCAGAACTGGCCCATCGCCATCTTCTCGCTGGTCGCCTCGGCGTGCATGTCGACGACGACGGCGTCGGCGCCCTCGCCCAGCGGGCACGCGGAAAGCTCGGCGGCGACGGATGCAAACGGATCGTCGAGCGCGTCCATGAACACACGCCCCATCACGTTCGTCACCAGCACATGGGCGCCCGAACGAGTTTCGTACAGCCCCGCGCCTTTGCCCGGCGTGCCGGGAGGATAATTGCGGGGCCGCAAAATGCGGTCCTCGTGCTCGATAAAGGAGAGAATCTCCTTCTGGTCCGCCCAGTGGTTGCCGGTGGTGAGGCAATCGATGCCGAGCGCGAACAATTCGTCGGCGACGGCGCGCGTGATTCCGAAGCCGCCCGCCGCGTTCTCGCCGTTGGCGATCACGAAATCGATCTTGAGCCTCTCCTTGAGGCGCGGCAATTCGGCCGCGACGACGTCTCGCCCCGGCCGTCCCATGATGTCGCCAATGAAGAGTATGTGCATAAGGCGTTATTAGCATATAAGCGCCGCCGACGCGCCCTAGACCCGGTGAAAGCGCCTGTAGCCCTTTTCGGTCACGATGGCGTCGAGCGGCTGATCGTAGTCGCGGTGCGCCACGTCGGGTATTTCCTGTCCCGCGTAGGCGATGCCGACGGCAATGACCTTGTGCTCGGCGCGCAGCGCCGCCAGCGTGCGGTCGTAGTAGCCGCCGCCGTAACCCAGCCGATACCCCGCCGGATCGAAAGCCAGCATCGGCACCAGCAGGATGGAAGGCGTCACGATCTGGGCGTTCGCCAGCGGTTCGGGAATGCCGAAGGTGTTGGGCCGCAGCGGATCGCCTTCGATCCAGCGGCGGAACTCGAGCGGCGCCATGCGCCTCACGATGCGCGGCAGGACCAGCGGATGGCCTTTCCTCGCCAGCACTTCCATCAGCGCACGCGGATCGGCTTCCTCGCGGCAGGTCCAGTAGCCGGCAACGACGGCGTCCGGCGCAAAACCGAGGTCGTCGAAATGTTCGGAAAACCGCGCGGCGACATAGCGGGCGAAATCGGGGAGCGCACGCGCCAGCGTCACGCGGCGGGTGCGGGCTTCCAGGCGAAGACGCTGCTTGTCGTTCATGGCCCACCGAGCGAAGTGGACGGGACCGCCACCGCCGTCGGATGTGGATCCTCACGGGCCTGCAAGTGCAGGTGGGCGCCATATGTCCGAAGCCACGGCTCCGGTCAGGGACAGCTCCCGGTGAGTACCATTAAGGCCCCTGGGTATCGCGCTCCTGACGCGCGGGGCAGTACCCGTCCGGCGGCCAAGTTATACGCTCGGGATGCGAATGTCATCGCCACATCAGCGCCCGGGACCGAGAACCGCTTCGCGGCGCTTGAGGCTGTCGGCGGGCCAGAGCTTTTGCATGTCGTAATAGACCTCGAAGGCGGGAACGCCGGCGGGCAAACCAACCCAGGGCTGTTTCGAGCGGGTGAAGATGTGCACGTCGGGCTTCAGTGCAGCGGGACGGTCGAGCGTGCCGACGCGCACGAAGCGAAGCGCGGGCCGTCCGCCGTAATCGCTCCACATCGCCGTCTGGCATCGCGGGCAGCGATAGACGTCGTGCGGGCGGCCGCTGTCGGTGGGCACGCGGACGGGTTTGGGCTCGCCGCAGATCAGCTCGATGCGATCGGTTTCGATGATCGCATTGAGCACGAAGGCGCTGCCCGTCTGGCGCTGGCAATCGAGGCAATGGCAGCAATGCACGAACATGGGCGCGCCGGTGAGCCGATAACGCACCGCGCCACAGGCGCAACGGCCGTCAAGGGTGTCGCTCATGGGGAACCTGCCGGCAAAATTGCTCCCAATTCTTCCATTCCAGGAGCAAAAAAGCGATGGGCGTCATTGCTTTGGTGCCCGGCGGCGCGCCTGCCGACAGGGCCGAAACAAAAGAACAAATCCGGCGGAAAGCCGCCAAAAACGCGTGAAACAGCCACAGTGATGACCCAACCTAGGATTGATGCTATTCGTTAACAGGCGCACCAAAACATTGGGCGCTAGTGGGGACGTGGGGGATGCCCGATTCCGGGGACATATGGGAGCAGTTTTGCGCGATCGCAAAAAGAGTCTGCGCGTGCGTGGAGAGACTCTGGGACGGCTTTGGAACGTCCCTTTCCGCCTTCCTCTGGAGGATGGGGCTGGCCACGATCTTTTCTGTGTTCGCCTTATTCATATTGGACTGCCCGTCGCTACCCTTCTTTCTGAAGGCCGTGTTCATTGCCGCCGCCTTCGGAGCATTCCTGTTCGTGTTGTCGCTGGAGCGCCAGTGTATGCCCGTTGAACCGGACTGCGGTCGCAATGCGCGCAGTATTAGACTTCAACCGCGCAACCGCGCCGGCGTCTTCATCGAGGATCTCAAAGGCCTCAAGAATAAGCATGAAGTGATGCTCGTGCTGCGCCAAATCAAACCCCATACGCCTATCAACCGAAGGTACTCGATTGAAACGGTGCTTGACCAAGTTCAAAAGCTTGATGCTCATATCACTAAAACTAATGCGACCGCATTTTCCAATGTGTTGCAGGTAAAATGGGTCTGCTTAGAGAAGAGCAACGGCGAATTTTACGCGTATCAAAGGTACGAAATTTTCCAGTCTCACATCAAATTCATCGTCAATTCGCGATACGTCACGATTTTGAATACGATGAACGAGAATGACTTCATGGCCGCGATAGAGGACGAAATCTACTGGAGCGGCGAAGGAAAAATTGTCGAGAAGGACTGCAAAAAGCGATCCGCGGTCATCCTGGACGCGATACAAGGATTTCAAAAAGACTGCATCACGAAGGGCATCGGCAATAAAAAGGCCCTCAAAGCCGCGCGTACAAATAACTGGGACACCGCGATGCTGGTGTCGAAGCGCGACAAGAACTCAATCGGCGTCGTGAGCGTCGGCGAACTTGTAGCCGCACGATTGTGACACGATTGTGAAACGCGCCGGGTTCTACGCCCTTACCAGCTTGGCGGCGACGTTCTCGACGCGCTTGGCGGCGGACTCCAGCGTATCGGCCGCGAAGCTCTCGGACTTCGCCAGGCGCTTGTCCAGTTCGTCGCGCGCGAAGCCGACTCCGGCAAGCTCGCTCTTGAGCGCTTCGAGTTGCGTCGACACCGTGTGGTGTTCGTCGGCGAGCAGAAGCGCCGACATCAGCATCAGGCGCTGATCGCCGACCTGCCCCACCGAGCCGAGCAATTCGCGCACTTTGCTATCCACATGGACGGCGAGCTCCTTGAGATGCTCCTCCTCGCCTTCGTCGCAGGCAATCGTGTAAGCGCGCTGGTTCACCATGACGTTGACGAGGGGCATTTCAACCTCCGTTATCAAAAGGCGAATAGCGAGTAGGGAACAAACAAGAAACTACTCCCTATTCACGATCTCCCTAGTGCGGTGCGGATTTCCGCGATGGCGCCGTCGAGGCGGTCTTCGACCTCCTCGGTCAGACCCGACAAGGAGCGCACTTCTTCTTCGAGTTCGGCAATGCGCGCCAACAATTTTTCGCGCTCTCCGTTCAGCAGCGCCGTGCGCCTTTCCGCGTCTGACGCCGAATCCCGCGCCTTTTCCAGCGGCGCGGCCGCCGAGTCGAGCAATTCGAGCGCTTTGCCGAGGCGTTCTGCCGCGAGTTCCAGCCTGCTCATAAGCGCGCCTCCTTCTTCGTGTCGGGGCAAGACCTTAGGCGCTCGGATGAAATGCGGTCAACGCAATGCTGTGCAAGTTCTTGGGGAGGGACCTTGACGGCAAAGGCTTGCTCTCGTTAAGGCCGGGGCCATTCCCAAAGGTAGAATTGGACGATGACCAGTCACGACGCGGCGACGGCCTCCCATTCCGGCGGCAACGATCAAGCCAACATCCGGCGGCTCGCAAATGCACTGAGGGCGCTGACCATGGACGCGGTGGAAGCCGCCAAATCCGGCCATCCCGGCATGCCGCTCGGCATGGCGGACGTGGCCGCCGTGCTGTTCTCCCGGTTCCTGAAATTCGACCCTGGGCAGCCCGACTGGCCCGACCGCGACCGCTTCGTGCTGTCCGCCGGACATGGGTCGATGCTCTTGTATTCGCTGCTTTATTTGACCGGCTATCCGGGCATCACCCTGGACGACATCAAACAGTTTCGCAAAATTGGAAGCCCCTGCGCTGGGCACCCCGAATACGGCCATATCCCGGGCATCGAGACCACCACCGGCCCCCTCGGCCAGGGCATCGCCCACGCCGTCGGCATGGCGTTGGCCGAGCGCATCCTCGCCGCGCGTTTCGGCGGCGGGCTGGTCGACCACCGGACCTATGTGCTCGCCAGCGACGGTGATCTGATGGAAGGCGTCAGCCACGAAGCGATCTCACTCGCCGGTCACCTAAAATTGTCACGGCTGATCGTGCTCTACGACGACAACGGCATCTCGATCGACGGACACACCTCGATCGCCGACTCGACGGACACCATCGAGCGCTTCCAGGCGGCCGGCTGGAACACCTGCCGGGTCGACGGCCACGACGCCGTGGACGTATCGCGCGCCCTGGTCTGGGCGCAGACTAGCGACAAGCCGGTGCTGCTCGCCTGCAAGACGATCATCGGATACGGCTTTCCGACGCGGGCGGGCACGCAGAAGGCGCACAGCGATGCGCCCGGCCCGGAAGAGATCGCCGGCGCCCGCAAGATCCTGAACTGGCCCTACGAGCCGTTCGTCATTCCCGCCGACGTCGCCGCGGGCTGGCGCGCCATCGGCGCGCGCGGCAAAGCCGCCTATGACGCCTGGACGAAACGCAAGCGCGAAGCGGCCGCCGCCGCGGCGTTCGATGCCGCGATGGCGGGCGAAATCCCTGCTTCGCTCGACGCCGCGCTGAACGAGTTGAAAAAGAAGATCAGCGCCGAAAAGCCCGCCGTCGCCACCCGCAAGGCGTCGGAGATGGCGCTGGACATCATCAACGCGCAGTGGCCGATCACCATCGGAGGCTCCGCCGACCTGACGCCGTCCAACAACACCAAGACGAAAGAAAACATGAAGGACATCGTCACCGGCGATTTTTCCGGCCGCTATGTCCGCTTCGGCATCCGCGAACACGGCATGGCCGCCGCCCTGAACGGCATGGCGCTGCACGGCGGAATCGTCCCCTATGGCGGCACCTTCATGGTGTTCTCCGACTATTGCCGCCCGTCGATCCGGCTCGCCGCGCTGATGGGCATTCGCGTCGTCTATGTGATGACCCACGATTCCATCGGGCTGGGCGAGGACGGACCCACCCATCAGCCCGTCGAGCATCTGGCGGCGCTACGTGCCGTTCCGGGCCTCAAGGTCTTCCGCCCGGCCGACGCGGTGGAGACCGTGGAATGCTGGGCGCTGGCGCTGGCCGACAGAAAACATCCGAGTCTGCTGGCGCTCACCCGCCAGGCTCTCGCCACCATGCGTACCTCGCACAACGACGAAAATCTCTGCGCCCGCGGAGCCTACGAACTGGCGGGTGCGTCCGGCGCCAAGCTGACGCTGCTCGCCACCGGCTCCGAAGTGGAACTGGCGTTGAAGGCGCGGGAACTGCTGGCCGCCGAGAACATCGCCGCGCGCGTCGTCTCCATGCCCTGCTGGGAACTGTTCGAGCAACAAAGCGAAACATACCGTGAAAGCATACTCGGCCCGGGCACGGCGAGGATCGGAATCGAGGCGGCCATGCGGTTCGGCTGGGACCGTTATGTCGGTTCTACAGGCGCTTTTGTGGGTATGCACGGCTTCGGCGCCAGCGGACCCTGCAAGGATGTTTACAAACATTTCGGGATCACGCCCGAAGCGGTCGTCGAAGCGGCAAAAAGAATATTGAAAGCTTGAGTCGCCGGGACTAAGTCAGCCACAACATATCGCGGGCTTCACAGGAGGTAGGAATGGCCATTCGGGTTGCTATCAACGGCTTCGGCCGCATCGGGCGGCTGGTGCTGCGCGCCATCGTGGAAAGCGGGCGCCGCGACATCGAAGTCGTGTCGATCAACGATCTCGGCCCGGTGGCCACCAACGCGCATCTCCTGCGCTACGATTCCGTACACGGACGTTTCCCCGCCAACGTCACCGTCGAAGGCGACACGATCATCGCCGCCGGCCATAAGATCAAGGTGACGGCGATCAAGGATCCCGCGGCCCTGCCTCACAAGGAACTGGACGTGGATGTCGCGGTGGAAAGCACGGGCATCTTCACGGCGCGCGCCAAGGCGGCGGCCCATCTCACCGCCGGCGCCAAGCGCGTGATCGTCGCCGCGCCCTCGGACGGCGCGGATTTGACCGTGGTCTACGGCGTCAACCATACGAAGCTGACGAAAGAGCACACCGTCATCTCCAACGCCTCGTGCACGACCAACTGCTTGGCGCCGGTCGCCTTCGTGTTGAACAACGCGGTGGGGATCGAAAAGGGGATTATGACCACGGTCCACTCCTACACCAACGACCAGCCCGTTCTCGATCAGCTGCACAAGGACCTCTATCGCGGCCGCGCCGCCGCGCTTTCCATGATTCCGACCACGACCGGCGCCGCCAAGGCCGTCGGCCTGGTGATCCCGGAGCTGAAAGGCAAGCTCGACGGCTCGGCGGTGCGCGTGCCGACGCCCAACGTCTCGCTGATCGACCTCAAATTCGTCTCCAAGAGGCCGACGACCAAGGACGAGATCAACGATGCCATCAAGGCCGCCGCCGCCGGCCCGCTCAAGGGCATCCTCGACGTCGTCGATGCGCCGCTGGTGTCGACCGACTTCAATCACAACCCGGCCTCTTCGTCCTTCGCGCTCGACCAGACCAGGGTGCTCGACGGCAACCTCGTCAGCGTGATGAGCTGGTACGACAACGAATGGGGCTTCTCCAACCGCATGGTCGATACCGCCGTGTGGCTGGGCAAGCTGATCTGAACGATACGGAAAGGGGCGTCGCGTCCGGCCGCGCCCCTCGCCGGACCGCATTTGAATCCCGACCCGCCCACCCGGGAGGATGGGAACACAGGACAACCTCCATGGCCACCTTCCGCACACTCGACGACCTCGATGTGAAATCGAAGCGCGTGCTGGTGCGCGCCGACCTCAACGTGCCGATGAAGGATGGGATCGTCACGGACACCTCCCGCATCGACCGACAGGCGGTGACCATCCGCGAGCTTGCCGAACGAGGCGCGCGCGTCATCGTCTGCTCGCATTTCGACCGCCCGAAAGGCAAAGTCGTTGCCTCCATGTCGCTGGCGCCGGTCGCCGCACCTCTGGCGAAAGCCGTGGGACGGCCGGTCGCCTTCGTCTCCGATTGCGTAGGCCCGGCCGCCCAGGACGCCGTCGCCAAGCTGAAGGACGGCGGCGTGCTGCTGCTCGAAAACACGCGTTTCCATGCCGGCGAAGAAAGCAACGATCCCGGATTCGCCAAGCGGCTCGCCGCGCTCGCCGATCTCTATGTCAACGACGCGTTTTCCAGCGCCCATCGCGCCCACGCCTCCACGGAAGCGGTGGCGCACTTGCTGCCCAACGCGGCGGGACGCTCGATGGAAGCCGAATTGACCCATCTGCAAAGAGCGTTGAACGATCCCGAACGGCCGCTGATGGCGGTGATCGGCGGCGCCAAGGTCTCGACCAAGATCGCACTTCTGGAGAACCTGGTGAAGCGCGTGGAGACTCTGGTGATCGGCGGCGCCATGGCCAACACGTTTCTCGCCGCCGAAGGCAAAGCCGTCGGCAAATCGCTGTACGAACCCGATCATCTGGAGACCGCGCGCCGCGTGATCGCGCTCTCGGTCGAAAGCGGCGCGGCGCTGCTGCTGCCGACCGACGCGGTCGTCGCCAAGGAATTCAAGGCCGGCGCCGCCACGCGTACGATCCCGGTGGACAAGGTCGGCAAGGACGAGATGATCCTCGATGTCGGTCCCGCCACCGTGGAGGAGTTCGGCAAATTCCTGCACAACACGCGCACCGTCGTGTGGAACGGGCCGCTCGGCGCCTTCGAAACGCCCCCCTTCGACAAAGGCACCGTCGCGGCCGCGAAGCTGGTCGCCCGGCGCACCAAGGCCGGCCAGCTTCTGTCGGTGGCCGGCGGCGGCGATACGGTGGCGGCGCTTAACAAAGCGGGCGTGGCCGACGACTTCTCGTACGTCTCGACGGCGGGCGGCGCCTTCCTGGAATGGCTGGAAGGCCTGGAGCTTCCCGGCGTCGCCGCGCTTATGGTAAAATGAGGCACCACGGAGGGTAGCTATGTCGGAAGCCGTCCAAGAAATCCTGAACTGTTATGAAAGCGACAATCCGGGCGTAAAGACGAATCTGGCGCGCATGCTTTATCACGGCCGTCTCGGCGGCACCGGAAAGCTCCTCATCCTGCCGGTGGACCAGGGCTACGAGCATGGTCCCGACCGCTGCTTCGTACCCAATCCGCCGGCCTACGATCCGCATTACCACTTCCAACTGGCGGTCGACGCCGGATTGTCGGCCTTCGCCTCGCCGCTCGGGATGCTGGAAGCGGGTGCTGCGACCTTCGCCGGACGGATTCCGCTGATCCTCAAGGTCAACAGCGCCAACCTGCTCTATCCCAAGGAGGGACCGAAGACGCAAGCCGTGACCGGGTCGGTGCGCGATGCGCTCAGACTCGGCTGCACGGCGGTGGGCATGACCATCTATCCGGGCTCGCTCAAGTCGTACGACATGTTCGAAACGGCGCGCGAATTCGTGGCCCAGGCGAAGGACGTCGGCCTGCCGGCGGTGATCTGGTCCTATCCCCGCGGCGAAGCCATCAGCAAGGAAGGCGAGACCGCCATCGACGTGGACGCCTATGCGACGCAGATCGCGGCGCTGCTCGGCGCGCACATCATCAAAGTCAAGCTGCCGACCAGCTTCGTCGAAGCGAAAGACATTGCCGAACTGTACAAGAAGGGCAACGTCAAGATCGACACGCTCCCCGACCGCGTGGCGCTGATCAAGAAGGCCGCGCTCGGCGGGCGGCGTATCGTCATCTTCTCCGGCGGCGGCAAGAAGGGTGAGGAAGAAATCCTCGAGGAAGCGCGCGCCATCAAGGCGGGGGGCGGCAACGGGTCCATCATGGGCCGCAACTCCTTCCAGCGTTCGAAGAAGGACGCCATGGCGCTGCTCGACAAGGTGATCGAGATTTACAAGAACTGAACGGCGCGAGTGTTTATGTGCGCTCGCGACCTCCTCCCTCAAGGGGAGGTAAGATGGTGTTATAAACCCCGCCATGACCGATCGCTGCCGCCTGTATCTCATCACCCCGCCGAAGCTGGAGCCGGGCGCCTTCGCGGAAACGCTGAAGCGCGCGCTCAGCGCGGGCGACGTGGCGTCGCTGCAATTGCGGCTCAAGGATGTGCCGGAAGACGAAATCGCTCGCGCGGTGGAAATCCTGATGCCCATCGCGCAGAAGGCGGGTGTCGCCTTCATCCTCAACGACCGGCCCGATCTCGCGAAACGGTTGGGCTGCGACGGCGTGCATGTCGGCCAGGAAGACGCCTCCTATGCCGAGGCGCGCGCCGCACTGGGACCGCACGGCATCGTCGGCGTCACCTGCCATGCTTCCCGCCATCTGGCGATCGAGGCGGCGGAGGCGGGCGCGGATTACATCGCCTTCGGCGCGTTCTTCCCGACTCTTACCAAAGAGACGACATCGCACGCGGACACAGACCTGCTCAAATGGTGGTCCGATGTGATGGTGGTGCCCTGCGTCGCCATCGGCGGAATCACGGTTGGCAATGCTGCGCCGCTGATTGCCGCCGGCGCCGATTTCCTGGCCGTGTCCTCCGGCGTCTGGGACAATCCCGACGGTCCCGAGGCAGCCGTGAAGGCGTTCAACGCGCTGTTTTGACCTGCCAAAGCGCCCCTGCTATCACCCGCCCGCTCTTTCTCAGGACCGAACCCGTCACCCCGCGCCGAGGAGCGCGTCCGCCATGTCGAAGATCGCCGGAAACGAAATCCGCCCCGGAACGCTGATCGAGCACGATGGCGGGCTGTGGCTCGCGGTGAAGACCCAGGCCGTGAAGCCCGGCAAGGGCGGCGCCTACAACCAGGTCGAACTCAAGAACGTCATCACCGGCACCAAGCTGAACGAACGCTTCCGCTCCGACGAAGCCGTCGACGAAGTCTATCTGGAGAAGAAGGATTATCAGTTCCTGTTCGCCGCCGGCGACATGCTCACCTTCATGGACATCGAAACCTACGAGCAGATCGAGTTGCAGCGCGAATTCGTCGGCGAGCGGGCACAGTTCCTGCAGGACGGCATGAAAGTGCTGGTGCAGAGCTACGACGGAAGGCCCATCGGCATCCAGCTTCCGCAGCAGGTGACGCTCAAGGTCGTGGAAGCCGATGCGGTGCTGCGCGGCGGCACGGCGGCGCCCTCCTACAAGGGCGCGGTGCTGGAGAACGGCCTCAAGATTCAGGTGCCGCCGTTCATCGAAGCGGGAAGCAGGATCGTGGTCTCGACCGAAGACGGCTCGTATGTCAGGCGGGCGGAGCAATAATGCCCTATCTCTCTCCGGTCCTGAATGTGATGGTCAACGCCGCGCGCAAGGCGGGGCGCGGATTGATCCGCGACTTCGGCGAACTGGAGAACCTGCAAGTCTCGCTGAAGGGGCCTGCGGACTTCGTCTCCACGGCCGACGAACGCACCGAACGGATTCTGATCGAGGAATTGTCGCGCGCCCGGCCGGGCTACGGATTCCTCGGCGAGGAATCGGGCATCAGCGAAGGGCCGGACAAATCCCACCGCTTCATCGTCGATCCGATCGACGGCACCACGAACTTCCTGCACGGCATTCCCATTTTCGCCGTCTCCATCGCGCTGGAGCGCGAAGGCCAACTGGTTTCCGCGGTGGTCTACAATCCCGTCGCCGACGAGATGTACGTGGCGGAGAAAGGCCACGGCGCCTATCTCAACGACAAGCGTCTTCGCGTCGCCGCGCGCAAGTCGATGAAGGAGGCCCTGTTCGCCACCGGCGCCCCGTTCATGGGCCGCCCCGGGCATAAGCGATTCCTGGCGGAACTCGAGGCCGTGCTGGCGATAAGCCCCGGCATACGCCGCTGCGGCGCAGCCTCGCTCGATCTCGCGGGCGTGGCGGCCGGCCGCTATGACGGGTTCTGGG
The DNA here is from genome assembly GCA_028871795.1 of Alphaproteobacteria bacterium. Taxonomy (GTDB): domain Bacteria; phylum Pseudomonadota; class Alphaproteobacteria; order Micropepsales; family Micropepsaceae; genus Rhizomicrobium. The sequence continues at coordinate 170,271 of JAGWMG010000002.1, forward strand.
AACGCGGCCTCAATCCATGGGACGTGGCGGGGGGTATTGTGCTGGTCCGCGAAGCGGGCGGCATCGTCACCGACCCCGAAGGGGGGGCGTGCATGTTGGAGCGGGGAGAACTGGTCGCCACCAACGACGCCCTGCATCCGCAAATCCTCAAACTTTTGAGAGACGCCGGAAAGGCTGGCGAGAGTTGAGCGCGGCCAGCGGCGCGTCTATTGTTGACCGAATCAACGGATCTCGCCGATGCGATCCCTTTTCGCTCTGACGGCCGTTCTCGCCCTGGCCGCGTCGTCGCCGGCCGCTGCACAGATGTATCCGGGCCAGGACGTCACCGTGAACCCGGGCGCCGCCGGTACGCAGGTGCTGCTCTATCCTGGCGGCCGGTATGTCCGTGTCGTTCCCGTGCTGCGCCAGCCGGGCGAGACCGACGCACCCATCCATTTGCACATGCCGGCGCGCCATCATCGCCTCGCGCGCCATCCGCAAGCAGTCGCGGCGGCGCCCGAAACTGCGATCGCGGCGCCCGTGCGGCGCGCTCCGGCGACCACGGACTTCGGCGACTTCGCCGTCGCACGGCCGACGACACCGCAAGCCGCGCCACCGGTGCGGCAACGCGTGGCGCACACCGAGCCGGCGCCGTCACAGCTCACCGAGCCGGCGCCGCAGCAGAAGAAGCTTGCCGAGCCACCGCCGCCACGGCGCGTGGCGCGCGTCGAGCCGGCGCCGGTGCGTACTCCGACACGGACGGCGACAATGCGCAGCAATCCGGAAGCGGAGAGCGGCTCCAAGCGCAGCGTCATCCTGTTCACGCCGGGCGCCACCGATCCTTCCGTCTCCGCACAGCAAACCGCCAAATCGCTGGCCGGCGATTTGAGTTCGGCGTTGACGGACGCCACCTCGCGCGTTCAGTTGCTGGCGTATGGCGGCCAGAAGGGCGATAAGTCTTCCGACTCGCGGCGCCTTTCGCTCAAGCGCGCGCTCATCATCCGCCAGATCCTGATCGACGGCGGCGTGCCGTCGGAACGCATCGACGTTCGCGCCATGGGCGGCGTGGATGACGACGGTCCGCCGGACCGGGTGGACGTCTTCTTGAAGAGTTAGAGCCTGATGCCGGTCGTCATGTCGACGCCTTTGGCTTCGCGTCCGAGCGCAACCAGCAGCACGATCGCCAGCGAAGCGGCGATGGCGACGCTCGCAAGAGCCAGGGCATAGTCGTTGCCGTGGCTTTCCGCGATCCGCACCTGCAGGATCGCGAACAACGAGGCGAGCAGATTGCCGAATTGATACACGGTTCCGGGGAACACGCCGCGCGCTTCCGGCGGCGACAATTCGTTGAGATGCGCCGGGATGACGCCCCAGGCGCCTTGCACGAAAAACTGCACGACGAAGGCGCCGGCCGCCAGCATGACGGCGGTTTCCGAATAGGCCCACAGCCAGACCGCGGGGATCACCAGCAGCGCGGCGGCGACGATCGCCCGTCTGCGCCCGAGCGCCTGACTGATGGAGCCGAACGTCAGCCCGCCCAGGATCGCGCCGATATTGTAGATCACGGCGATGGCGCTCACCGTCCCGTGGCCGAAATGATGCTGCTTCTGCAGGAAGGTGGGATAGAGATCCTGTGTGCCGTGGCTGAAGAAATTGAACGCCGTCATCAGCATGACCGCATACAGCGCCAATTTCCAGTGCCGGGACAACACGTCGAAGATCGCGGTCTTCGCGGCGCGCCGGCGGTCGAAGGCGGGCGATTCCGGCACTTTGCCGCGAATGTAGAGAATGAGCAGCGCCGGCACGGCCGTTATCATAAACATCCCGCGCCAGCCGATATGGGAATAGAGCAAGCCGAAGACGACGGAAGCCAGAAGATAGCCGCTCGGATAGCCCGACTGTAGTACGCCGGAAATGAAACCGCGCGCCCGCGGCGGGATCGTCTCCATGGTCAGCGAGGCGCCGACGCCCCACTCCCCGCCCATCGCAATACCGAAGAGGGAGCGGATCGCCAGGAACGTAACCAGGTTCGGTGCAAAGGCCGTGGCGAAGCCGAACAGCGAATACAGCGCCACGTCGGCCTGCAGGACCGGTTTCCGCCCGAAACGATCCGCCAGCCGTCCAAAAAGGAAGGCGCCTACGGGACGCATCGCCAAGGTCAGGGTCAGCGCCACCGCAACGGAGGCAAAGGGCGCCATGAATTCCTTGGCGACGTCCTGCATCACAAAAACCAGCAGGAAATAGTCGAACGCGTCCAGCGCCCAGCCGAGATAACTCGCAACGACGACGTGCCTCTGCGCCGCAGTCCAACCTTTCAAAGCCTCGAATGCCATCGGCCCCTCGTCGCGCGATTCTTCGCATCATGCCCGAAAACGGCCGCGTTTGCGCCCCATGGAAATATCGCTATAGTCCGAAGACCATTGGATATTTGGGGAATCTCCAGCATGGACAAGCGTGGTCTTGCGGCGGGTGTGGGCGTGCTCGCCCTTTGCCTCACGTTTCCGGCACAGGCTGCGCCGTGGGCCGCGAGCGGGAAAGCCGTCGCCTATGCCATGCCGGCCATCGCCGTCGGAATCGCCACCTGGAAACACGATTGGACCGGCATCGCACAACTCACTGTGGTGACCGGCCTGACCGTGGGCACCGCCTACGGCTTGAAACAAATCGTGCGCGAGTGCCGACCCTTCGAAAAACCGTGCACCCCCAACGGCCCCGGCTGGGATTCGTTCCCTTCCACGACATCCGCCCTGGCGTCGGCACCGTCGTCGTTCGTCTGGCAGCGCTACGGCTGGGAGTGGGGACTGCCGTTGTTCATCATTTCGAAATACACCAGCTATTCGCTGGACAGGGCAAAGAAGAACCGCATCTGGGACGGATTGGCCAGCACGGTACTGGCGTTCGGCTACAACGAGATCTTCACGACCCGTTATCACGAGCGGCGGTCGTTCTACACCAGCTTGGACGCGGGACCGGAAGGCGTCTACGCATCGATGCATTACCGTTGGTGAACCGCCAATCGTTCCGCGGCGCCCGGCCCGCAATTGCGCGGACGCAAGATGCATTATAGGTTCGCAACGGTCCAAAGAGGAGGATGGCCCCCGTGAATGCTCGCATTCTCGCCTGCGCGCTGGCGGGCGCTCTGTGCTTCGCGCTGCCGGCCCGTGCCTCCACCAACACCGAGACACTGGGGACCGGGGTGGCCATCGCTCTGCCGGTGGTGGCCGGCGGCATCACGCTGTGGAAGGATGATTTCACGGGATCGGCGCAGCTCCTGACGAGCACGTTCCTGACGGTCGGCACGGTCTACGGCTTGAAACATTTTGTGCGCGAGTGTCGCCCCTTCGCCACGCCGTGCGCGCCCAACAGCCCCAACTGGAATTCGTTTCCGTCCGACACCAGTGCGCTGGCATTCGCCCCGGCACAGTTTCTCTGGCAACGTTACGGCTGGCAGTACGGCGTGCCCGCCTATGCCGCGGCAGCGTTCGTGGGCTGGTCGCGCGTCGACGCCAAGCAGCATCACTGGTGGGACGTGGCCACCAGCGCGGCGATCTCGCTCGGCTACAACGAACTGATAACGACGCGCTATCGTCCGCGAAGCGGATTCTACAGCGACCTGCAGGCCAGCCCCGACGGCGTCTATGCGTCGCTGAACTACCGCTGGTGATCCGGCGCAACGTCGGATAACCGGTCGACGGTTCTCAGCGGCGGAAACAGCTTCATCCACGCCGCCACCACCGCGAGCGTCCCCAACCCGCCAAGCACTACGGCCGGCACAGTGCCGAACAGCGCCGCCGTCACTCCCGATTCGAACTCGCCCAGTTCGTTGGAGGCGCCGATGAACAGCATGTTCACGGAGCCGACGCGCCCGCGCATCTCGTCGGGCGTGGCGAAGTTCACCAGGGCGTGGCGGACGAAGACGCTGATCATGTCGGAGGCGCCCAGCACGAACAGCGCCGCCAGCGACAGGAAAAAGTTGCGCGACAGCCCGAAGACGATGGTGGCGATGCCGAACACCGCGACGGCGGCGAACATCTTCCTGCCGGTGCCGCGCTCGAGAGGGTGGCGCGCCAGCGCGAAGGCCACGACCGCCGCACCCACAGCCGGTGCGCTGCGCAACAGGCCGAGCCCGATCGGCCCGGCGTGCAGGATGTCGCGCGCGAACACCGGCAGCAGCGCGGTCGCCCCGCCCAGAAGCACCGCGAACAGATCGAGCGAGAGCGCGCCGAAGACCACACGGCGTTCGCGCACGAAGCGGATGCCTTCGACAACGCGCGCCAGCATCCCGTCTGCCGACGCCGCGCCCGTCCGCTTGCGGCCGCCAAGAGTCGCCATGCAGGCGCCCGACGCCAGGAATCCGGCGACGCAAACGCCGTAGGTTGCGCCCGGGCCGAACGCGTACAGAAAGCCGCCGAGCGCCGGCCCGGCAATCACGGCGACCATGAAGACCGATGAATTCACGGCGATGGACCGCGCCAAGCGCTCCGGCGGCACCAGGAACGCCAGCAAGGAGCTTCCCGCCGGCGCGGAAAATCCGCGCGCCGCGCCGAACAGCACGAGCACCGCGTAGAAGGCGACGGCGTTGCCGACATGCGCGAGGCTGAGCCCCAGGAACAACGCTCCGCACACGCCTTGCAGCATCATCGCCGCCGCCAGCACCGTACGCTGGTTCAGGCGGTCCGTGATTTCCCCCGCGGGCAAGGTCAGCAGGAACATCGGCAGGAACTGGCACAGCCCCACCAGCCCAAGCGCCAGCGGCGTGCGCTCGATCTCGTAGATCTGCCAGCCGATGGCCACCGACTGCACAAGCATGGCAGCGGTGCCGAGGAACCGGCCCGCCAGGAAAAGGGCGAGATCGCGATGGCGATAGAGCGTCGGCGAAGGCGTCGTGGTCATGCGCCCTGCCGGCGCTCCCATTGCGCGCGCGCGATGCTCCAGACATCGGGACTAAAAATCTTGCCGCCGAAGACGATGTCCTGAGGCGGGCCTTTGCTCTCGCCCAGTTTGCGCGCCACCGCCTGGGAGGCCTTGTTGTTCGGATCGATGACGGAGATGAGCCGATCCACCGGCTGGGTAAGGAAGCCATAGCGCATGGATGCCTTGGCGGCCTCGGTCGCGTACCCCTGGCGCCAGTATGGCCTTCCGAGCGTCCAGCCGACTTCCAGCCCCGGCCAGCCTTCGGGATTGTGCAGGCCGACGCGGCCGATGAAGGCGCCGTCGGATTTGCGCTCAACCGCCCAGGTGCCGTAGCCGCGCAACGTCCAATGGCCGATGACGGCGGCGAAGTTGCGCCAGGCGTCGCTGCGGGCCAGCGGCTCGCCGTGCAGATAGCGCACGACCTCGGGATCGGCCATGAAGGCGGCAAAAGCCTCAAAATCGTCGGGCCGGCACTCGCGCAGGATCAGGCGTTCGGTTTCGAGGCGGGGTATCATGCGCCTTCTCTACAGAATTCGCCCGCGCCCGACAATTCGCGCCGCGCACGGGTTTATTGCAGATGGATCACGATCGCGTTTTCGCCGGCCGACACGGTGAACTTTGTCCTGTCGAAGCCCGGCGCGGAAAGCACCGGGCGCGCGTCGTTGGAGAAGCCGTAGCGCTCCAACGGCAAACCCAGCCAGCTCTGGTCGAACTTGCCGTTGCGGTTGGCGTCCTGATAGGTCTTCACGCCGTAGACGCCCGGCGCGATGTCCTTCAGCGTGACAACGGTCTCGGGTGCAACCGCGGGGACGTCGGCGCTGGCGACCGGCTCGGCATCGTCTTTCGACCACGACGCCGCGTCATACAACGACAGGCGCAGGATCCCGCCCTTCCCGCCGACGTTCTCGACCTTGACCGTCAGCGTGGCGGCGGAGGCCGCGAGCGGCAGAACGGCCATCAGCGCCGCCAGAAGAATACGCATGTCGGCTCTTTCCTGAGGGCGGATTTATCTCAGTCTGGGATCGAGTTCCCTGCAGGCTTCGATCAGGGACTTCACCGAATCCGCCGACTTTGCCAAGGCGTCCTTTTCGGCAGAGGTCAGCTGCAGCTCGACGATACGCTCGACGCCTTTTTCGCCGATCACCGCCGGCACGCCGACGTAGAGGTCCTTGATCCCGTATTGCCCGTTGACATGGGCGGCCACCGGCAGCACGCGCTTCTTGTCGCGCAGATAGCTCTCCGCCATGGCGACCGCCGAAGAGGCCGGCGCGTAATAGGCCGAGCCGGTCTTGAGCAATCCGACGATCTCCGCTCCGCCGTCGCGCGTACGCTTGACGATGGCGTCGATCCGCTCCTGCGTGATCCAACCCATCTTCACCAGCTCGGGAAGCGCGATGCCCGCGACCGTGGAGAAGCGCGGCATCGGCACCATCGTGTCGCCGTGTCCGCCCAGCACGAAGGCCGAAACGTCCTCAATGCTGACGCCCAACTCGCGGGCGAGAAAATGGCGGAAGCGCGCGCTGTCGAGCACGCCGGCCATGCCGACGATCTTCTCCGGCGCATGGCCGGAGAACTGGCGCAGGGCCCATACCATCGCATCCAGCGGATTGGTGATGCAGATCACGAAGGCGTCGCGCGCATACGCCTTGATGCCGTCGCCGACGGCGGCCATGACCTTGAGGTTGATGCCGAGAAGATCGTCGCGGCTCATGCCGGGCTTGCGCGGCACGCCGGCGGTGACGATCACCACATCGCAGCCGGCGATGTCGGCATAGGCGTTGGTGCCGACGAATTCGGCGTCATAGCCCTCGATCGGTCCCGCCTGGGCGATGTCCAGGCACTTGCCCTGGGGCAGCCCGCCGACGATGTCGAAGAGAATGACGTCGCCGAGCTCCTTCAGAGCGATCAAATGAGCGAGCGTGCCGCCGATCTGTCCGCCGCCGATCAGCGCGATTTTCTTGCGAGGCATTCTAATTTCCTTTCGAAAGGACGGGACAGCCAGCTAAGTAGCGCGCACGGGACAGCGAGGCAAGAATTACCGGGATCGGGTAAAAAAAAGCCGAGCAGACGCGTGCGCGCCCACTCGGCTCTCGATCCTTCGAAACTGCGCGGCCGGTCAGATCGACTGCTTCAGTTCCTTGGAGGCGCGGAAGGCGACCTTCTTGCTCGCCTTGATCTTGATGGCTTCGCCCGTCGCCGGGTTGCGGCCCATGCGCGCGGCGCGCTTCCTGACCACCAAGATGCCAAGCCCGTTGAGGCGCACGCGGGCGCCCTTCTTCAGATGCTTGGTGATGGCGCCGATGGCTTCGTCCAAAATCGCCAGCGACGCTTTGTTCGACAAATCGTGCTTGGGAGCGATTTGCGCCGCCAACTGGCGCGTGGAGATCGTCTCGACTTTCGGCTTTGCGGCGACGGGTGCGCCGACCATTGGTGCGATTGCGGCTTTTGCCATTGGATGTGTCCTCTGCGAATCAAAAAGAAGCCTTATTCTAAAGCATTTCCTGCAAAGACAAGATGGGGGGTGGCTGAAAAAGCGCGATAAATAGGGGTTTCTGGGGACGAATAGGCGCAGACCGCCCGGCGGACTTGGAAAGTGGCCCATTTGCGGGCGTTCGGCGCGCCGCCGCGCCAGACCGGGTGTCGGCGCCTAGGCATCTATGGATGAAGGTGGAGTACCTGGGACGAAACCCGGATGACGAACGACGGGCGCTTACGCCTTCTCGGCGGCTTCCGTGCTCTCGTTGTCCTGGCGCTCGGCGATGCGGGCGGATTTGCCCCGGCGGCCGCGCAGATAATAGAGCTTGGCGCGGCGCACGCGGCCCTTGCGGACCACGGTCACGGAATCGACCAGCGGCGAATAGACCGGGAACACGCGCTCCACGCCTTCACCGTAGGAAATCTTCCTTACCGTGAAGCTTTCGTTGATGCCTTCGCCCTGGCGGGCGATGCACACGCCTTCGAAGGCCTGCAGCCGCTCGCGCGTCTTGTTCTGCTTGGTCTTCTCGTCGAAGGTGACGTCCACCACCTTGACGTTGACCTTCAGCGTGTCGCCGGGGCGGAATTCGGGATGAGCGGCGGCGCGCAAGGCCTTCATTTGCTCGGCTTCGAGCTGTTGCAGCAGGTTCATGGGGTTCTCCGTAGGCGCGCGCGAAATTCAAAAGGAGGGGCCGTATAACCTAGCCCTTTCCCTTTTCATAGTGGGTCCACAGATCGGGGCGGCGCGCCTGCGTCAGCCGTTCCGCCTGGGACCGCCGCCACTTGGAAATTTCCTTGTGATTTCCGTTGGTTAGTACTTCCGGAATGGTCTTCCCTTCGAAGCTCTGAGGCCGCGTGAACTGAGGGTATTCCAGAAGCCCGGCGCTGAAGCTTTCGTCGGCCGGCGAAGCCTCGTCGCCCAGCACGCCCGGGATCAGGCGCACGGACGCTTCCACCAGCGCCATCGCGGCAATCTCGCCCCCCGCCAGCACGAAATCGCCGAGCGAGATTTCCTCCACGCCGCGCGCTTCGATCACGCGCTCGTCGAGCCCTTCGAAGCGGCCGCACAGCAGGACCGCTCCGGGCCCGCAGGCCAGTGTCTTCACCCGCACCTGGGTCAGCGGCGCGCCGCGCGGCGAGAGATAAATGAGCGGACGCCCGGCGCGTTCGACCGCGTCGACGGCCGCCGCCGCCACGTCGGCGCGCATCACCATGCCGGGTCCGCCGCCCGCCGGCGTATCGTCCACCGTGCGATGCTTGCCGATGCCGTGATCGCGGATGTCGCGCACCTCCAGCGACCACAGATTCTTCTCCAGCGCTCGACCCACCAGCGACACGGCGAGCGCTCCGGGGAACATCTCCGGAAACAGAGTGAGAATGGTGGCGGACCACGTCATTCCACGTTGCCTCCATCCTCTGTTTCTTTGGGCACGGCGACGACCAGACGGCCGGCGGCGACATCGATTTCGGGCACATTTTCGCGCGTGAAAGCGATGAGCACCTCGTCGCCGCCGTCGCGCGCGATGACCAGCACGTCGCTCGCCCCGTAATTGTGGACGGCGGCGACTCTGCCGATGCGCCGGCCCAGCGCGTCTTCCGCCGCCAGCCCCACCAGATCGGCGTGATAGAACTCTCCGCTCTGGGCCGGGGGAAGCGCGCCGCGTGCGACGAAAAGCTCGACGCCTTTCAGAGTCTCGGCGGCGTTACGGTCGGCGATTTCCTCGAAGGCCACGACGGCCTCGCCGTCCTTGCCGGCGCGCGCGGAAGCGACGCTGAGGACGCGCCCGTCGCCGGTATGCAACGGGCCGTAGGCGCCCAGCGTCTCGGGCGTCGCGGTGAAGGTCTTGACCCGCACCTCGCCCTTCAACCCGTGGGCGCCGAGAACCGCCGCAAGAAGAACGTCGCGCGCCATCGTCCGTTCTTACGACGCCGCTTCGGCGGGCGGGGCCGCCGCCTTGGCCGCCGCCGCCGCGCGTTCCTGCGCCTTCTTCTTCGGCTTGGCCTTCTGCGGATTGTTCTTCTGAAGCGGCTTCACCAGGCCGCCATTGGCGAGAAAGCGGTGCACGCGGTCCGACGCGGTGGCGCCCTTCTTCAGCCATTCCTTCGCCTTGTCGAGGTCGAGCTTGACGCGGTCGGCGTGATCCTTCGGCAGCAGCGGATTGTAGAAGCCGATCTTCTCGATGAAGCGGCCGTCGCGCGGGCTGCGCGAATCCGCGATGACGATCGCATAATGCGGGCGCTTCTTGGTGCCGCCGCGCGCCAGTCTGATTTTCAAAGCCATGTCGTGTTTCCTTTGGTTGAACCGTTGAATTATCTGCGCCCCGGGAAGATTCCCGGCGGTATTCCGCCCGCGCCCATGAGACCCGCCAGCGGGTTGCCGCGCCCGCCCTTGCCGACCTTCTTCATCAAGTCGGACATCTGGCGATGCATCTTGAGAAGCTTGTTGACGTCGCTGACCTCGACGCCCGCCCCCGCCGCGATGCGCTTGCGCCGCGAGCCGTTGACGAGGTCGGGATCGGCGCGTTCCTTCCTGGTCATCGAGGAAATGATGGCTTCCTGATGGGTGAGGATCTTGTCGTCGATGCCGGCGGCGTCGAGCTGGCTCTTCACCTTGCCCACGCCCGGCAGCATCGCCAGTACGCCCTGCATGCCGCCGAGCTTCTTCATCTGGCGCAGTTGCTCGGCGAGATCGTCCATGTCGAACGATCCCTTCTTCATCTTAGCCGCGAGCTTCTCAGCCTTTTCCTTGTCGATGGTCTCCGACGCCTTCTCGACCAGCGATACCACGTCGCCCATGTCGAGGATGCGTGCGGCCACCCGCGCCGGATGGAACGCTTCGAGCGCCTCGAGCTTCTCGCCGGTCCCCAAGAACTTGATCGGCGCGCCGGTCACCGCGCGCATCGAGAGCGCCGCACCACCGCGCGCGTCGCCGTCGGCGCGCGTCAGGATGATGCCGCTGAGCGGCACGCGTTCGTTGAACGACTTGGCGATGTTGACCGCGTCCTGGCCGGTCAGGCTGTCGGCGACCAACAGCGTCTCGTGCGGCTTGACGGCATCGCGCACATGGGCGACCTCGGCCATCAATTGCTCGTCGACGTGCTGGCGGCCGGCGGTGTCGAGGATCAGCACGTCATAGCCGCCGACGCGCGCCGCGGCCATCGCGCGCTTGGCGATGTCGAGCGGCATCTGATTGGTGACGATGGGCAGCGTGGACACGCCCGCCTGCTCGCCGAGAATTTTCAGCTGCTCCATGGCGGCGGGACGGTTGACGTCGAGCGAGGCCATCAGCACGCGCTTCTTCTCGCGCGTCTGCAGCATGAGCGCCAGCTTGGCGGAGGTGGTGGTCTTGCCCGAGCCTTGCAGGCCGACCATCAGGATCGGCGCGGGCGCGCTGCCTAGGTTGAGCGCGGCATTGTCGCTGCCCAGCGTTTCGACCAGCTGGTCGTGGACGATCTTGACGACTTGTTGGCTGGGCTGGACCGAACGGATGACGTTCTCGCCGATGGCGCGCGGACGGACCTTGGCGATGAAATCGTCGACCACGCCGAGCGCCACGTCGGCTTCCACCAGCGCGGTGCGGACCTCGGTGAGCGCGGCATCGACGTCGGACTCCGACAGCGCGCCGCGTCCGCGCAGCTTGTCGAACACACCGCCGAGGCGGGATTGCAAAGAGTCGAACATGCAGCCTCAAAACCCAAAGCAATACGGCCCCAGGGGGCGCACCTGCGCTGCCTGGGGGCGATCCCAGGCGCCGGGCCCGGGACCGGAAAGGCCTAAGGTCTTTCCGGAAGCGGCCGGGTTTTAGGCGTGAAAGACAACTAAGTCAACGTTATAGGTAGTAGTCGTGGAAAGTGGGGCTAGGTGCAATGAATCGCATCAGACTACCCCGCCCCGTCGCGGACATTTACCGCGCCGTCGCGGAACTCGAAGCTTCTTATCCAACACGAAAATTTACTCCTGACGGACATCTTGTAGGATCAATAGGCGAAGTCATTGCGGCAGAAGTGTTTGGACTCGAACTTCATTCGATGTCCCATATTGGGCATGATGCTACAGATCAAGCAGGTCGCGAGGTTCAAATCAAACTTACAAACGGAAAATCAATTTCAATGTATGCAAATTGCGATCGTTTAATCGTCATGCGGATCGTTTCACCGGAAGAAGCGGAGCTAATATATGACGGTGATGGTGACCCTGTTTGGAAGAGAGCCGGGAAAGTTCAAAAAAACGGGCAACGCTCTGTGAGACTTGCTGTACTTCACAAACTTTCGTCTGCGAAATAATTATCACCGCGCAGGCGCGCGCCGACTGGATGGCCGGCTCGGGGGGCCGGCCATGACGAAAAGTGAAGTATCCTACTCCCCCAGCCCCAACTCCCGCGCCAGGTAGACGAACGACAGCGCCCACATTTCGGCGGCCTGCTTGTGGTTGGCGGCGGCGGCGTGGCCGCCGTCGGTGTTCTCGTAGAACAGCACGCTGTGGCCTTGCGCCTCCATCCGCGCCGCCATCTTGCGCGCGTGCACCGGGGTGACACGGTCGTCGCTGGTGGCGGTGACGAACAGCACCGGCGGATAGTTCTTCTTGGCGCGGACGTTCTGATAAGGGCTATAGGAGCGGATGTACGCCGCCATCTTGGGATCGGCGGGATCGCCGTACTCCGCGATCCACGAGGCGCCCGCGCCGATCTTCGTGTAGCGGATCATGTCGATCAGCGGCACCTGGCAGACCACGGCGCCGAGCAACTCGGGATGCTGCGTCATCACCGTGGAAACCAGCAGCCCGCCGTTCGAGCCGCCCATGATGCCGAGCTGCGCAGGCGCGGCGATCTTGCGCTTGACGATGTCGGCGGCGACCGCCGCGAAATCGTCATAGGCGCGCTGGCGATGATATTTCAGCGCCGCCTCGTGCCAGCCCGGCCCGAACTCGCCGCCGCCGCGGATGTTCGCGAGCACGTAGGTGCCGCCGCGTGTGAGCCACAACATACCCATGTTCGCCGAATAGGACGGTATTTCCGAAATCTCGAAACCGCCATAGCCGTAAAGGATCGCGGGGCGCGGCCCCTTGGTGTCTTTCGCGCGCACGACGAAGTACGGAATCTTCGTGCCGTCCTTCGATTTGGCTTCGAACTGTTCGGTGACGAGACCCGACGCGTCGAAGCGCGCCGGCAACGCTTTGATCTCGGCCGGCTTGTCGTTGCCGTTGTCAGCGTACAGCGTGGGCGGCTTGAGAAAGCTCTCGAAGCTGAAATAGGCTTCCGGGCCGTAATCGTTGGTCGAGATGATATGCGTGGAGCCGCCCGGCGGCAGATCGAGCTTGCTGTCCGCCCACTTGCCATCGGCGAAACGGAAGGCGTGAACCGATCCTACGACATTGTCGTAGATCGAGGCGTAGACCGCATCACGCCCTGCCGAGACTTGGTCGATGGAAGAACGCGGACCTGGCGTGTAGAGAATCGAGACCTGCGGCGGCTTATCCGGCCCGGCATCCTTGAGCGAAACAGCGATCAGCGAGCCCTTGGCTATCTTCGTGCCATTTGTTGTCCAGTCCTCGCGCAAGGTGAGCAGAAGCTGGCCCCTGCTGAGACCTTGTAGTTGCGCGGACAACGGTACAGGCAGTTTCCACAACGCATCGCCCGCGCCTTCGAGAAAGTATTCCTCCTCGAAGAAGCTTGGTGCGCGCGCGATGAGCACTACGCTTCTGTTGCCATCACGGAAGATCGTGGCGGCCGCAGCGACGTCGGACTCTTTGGCTTCCAATAACGTCCTGGCGTCGGCGATTTTCTCACCGCGATGCCAGAGCTTGACGATGCGCGGATAGCCGGAGGTGGTCAGCGAACCGGGGCCGAAATCCGTGCCGAAGTACACCGTGTTGTCGTCGAGGATGGCGACATCCGATTTCGCCTCGGCGAGAGTGAAACCGTCCTTGATGAAGGCTTTGCTCGTCAGATCGAATTCGCGCACCACGACGGCATCGCCGCCGCCGCGCGAGAGATTAACGAGGCAGCGCGTCAACGTGGGCGAGCACTGCGCCCCCTTCCACACCCAGTTCTCCTTTTCGTCGGCGGCGAGCTTGTCGAGATCCAGCAGGATTTCCCAATGCGGGTTCGCGTTGGCGTAGTCGGCGACGGTCGTGCGCCGCCACAGGCCCTTGGGATGCTCGGCGTCCTGCCAGAAGTTGAAGACATATTGGTGATCGAGATTGCCGTAAGGAATGCGGTCGGCGGCATCCAGGACTTTCAGGATGAAATCGTAGTTCGTCCGGTAGCGCGGATCGGCCTTGAGCACGCCCAGCGATTTCCGGTTCTGTTCCGCCACCCAGGCGAGCGGCTTGGCGCCATGAATGTCTTCCAGCCAGATATAGGGGTCTTCCACGGTCTTTCCTCTGTCGGCCGCGAGTGCGGCAGTGGCGGCCACAAGCCCGATCAGCAACACGACGAAACGGCGCATCTTGTCCCCTCCGGAAACCGCAAGTTTGAACGGAACCGGGTCAGAAAGGTCAACCCGGCACTGGTGGGCGAAGAAGTCACAGCTTATATAGACCGCTGATGACGCCTTTTCTCAAAATGCACGGGCTCGGCAACGATTTCGCAGTTTTCGACGCGCGAAAGCAAGGCCTTGCGCTCAATGCCGCCGCCGCCCGTCGCCTCGCGGACCGCAGACGCGGCATCGGCTGCGATCAGGTGATTGTGATCGAAAGGACGGATGGCGCGGATGCCGCCATGCGCATCCTGAACGCGGATGGCGGCGAAGTGGAAACCTGCGGCAATGCCGCGCGCTGCGTGGCGCGTCTGCTGATGGAGGAAAAAGACTGCGGCACGGTGCTCATCGAGACGCCGGGCGGCCGCCTTGTTTGCAGCGATGCGGGCGGCGGCATGGTGACGGTGGATATGGGCGCGCCGACGCTGGTCTGGGACAAAGTGCCGCTCGCCCGCCCCGCGGATACCAACCGTTTCACGTTGAACGTGGACGGAAGGTCCTACGCGGCGTCGGCCGTGTCGATGGGCAATCCGCATTGCGTTCTGTTCGTGGACGACGCCGAGCACGCACCGGTGTCCACGCTGGGGCCGCGCATCGAGACCCATCCCATGTTCCCCAACCGCACCAATGTCGAGTTCGTCAGCGTGCGCGACCGCGCCCACCTGCGCCTGCGGGTGTGGGAGCGCGGCGCGGGCGTCACCTTGGCTTGCGGCTCCGGCGCCTGCGCCGCGGCCGTTGCAGCGCATCGCCGCGGCTTGACCGACGCCACCGTCGAGATCGAGCTCGATGGCGGCGTATTGGCGCTCGAACTGCGCGCAGGCGACGGCCACGTTCTGATGACGGGACCCGCGGCCATTTCCTTCAGGGGCGAGATCGATTTCGCGGAACCATTGCCGTGAGCGCCGACGTCATCACCTTCGGCTGCCGGCTCAACGCCTATGAATCCGAGGCCATTCGCGCGCGCGCGGCCGAAGCGGGACTCGACGACGCCGTGATCGTCAACACTTGCGCGGTGACGGCGGAAGCCGTGCGCCAGTCGCGCCAGGAGATCCGCAAGCTGAAGCGCGAGCGCCCCGGCGCGCGCATCATCGTCACCGGCTGCGCGGCGCAGACCGAACCCGGCACCTATGCCGGGATGCGGGAGGTCGACCTGGTGCTCGGCAACCGCGAAAAACTGGAAGCCGCAAATTACGCCGGCTTCGGCGCGGCGGAGCGCGTGCGCGTCAATGATATTATGAGCGTGAAAGAGACCGCGTCGCAGTTCGTGGACAGTTTCGAGGGCAAGAGCCGGTCCTTCCTGCAGGTCCAGAACGGCTGCGACCATCGTTGCACCTTCTGCATCATTCCTTACGGCCGCGGCAATTCGCGAAGCGTCGGCGTGGGCGCGGTGGTGGAAGAGGCCCGCCGGCTGACGGAAAACGGCTTCTGCGAGATCGTGCTCACCGGCGTCGATCTGACGTCCTACGGCACCGATCTGCCGGGCACGCCCTCGCTCGGCGCATTGGTGCGCAAGATCCTGAGGCTGGTCCCGGAATTAAAGCGCCTGAGACTTTCCTCCATCGATTCCATCGAAGTCGATGCGGAATTGATGACGGCAATCGCCGAAGAAGGACGGCTGATGCCGCACTTTCATCTCTCGGCGCAATCGGGCGACGACATGATCCTCAAGCGCATGAAGCGCCGCCATACCCGCGCCCACACCGTCGGCTTCTGCGAAGAGGTCCGCCGCCTGCGCCCCGAAGCGGCGTTCGGCGCCGACCTCATTGCCGGGTTCCCGACGGAAACCGACGAGATGTTCGAAAATACGGTGAAACTTGTGGATGACGCCGGACTTTCGACGCTGCACGTTTTTCCCTTCAGCGCCCGCAAGGGCACGCCCGCCGCGCGCATGCCGCAACTGCCGCGTGCCCTCGCCAAGGAGCGGGCCGGGCGTCTGCGCGCCAAAGGCGCCGCGGCGCAGGCAAAGCGGCTGGCCGCACTGATCGGCAGCGAACAGTTGCTGCTCGTCGAAAAGCCGGGGCTCGGCCGCACGCCTTGTTTCGCCCCCGTCCGTTTGGCGACCGACGCGACGCCGGGCGAATTCAGGCGGGTTCGTATCGTCGGTGCGACACACGATCACCTGATGGCCGCGCCATGAGGCAGTTCGGCGCAGCACCGCCGCCGCCGACCTTGTTCGAGCGGTTGAAGGAAGGCTTGGCGAAAAGCGCCGGCACGCTCGGTCTCAGCGACATCCTCAAGAAAAAACTCGACGCCGAAACCGTCGAGGCGCTTGAAAAAGCGTTGATCCGTGCCGATCTCGGCGTCGGGCCGGCGCACGAAATCGCCGCCGCGGTCGCCAGAGGCCGCTATGACGAGGACGTTTCCCCCGCGGAACTGCGCAAGGTTCTGGCCGGAGAAATCGCCCGCATCCTGCGGCCGATCGAGAAACCTTTTGTCGTAAACCGTGCCAAGAAACCGTTTGTGGTCCTGGTCGCCGGGGTCAACGGCACCGGCAAGACGACGACGATCGGCAAGATTGCGGCCAAGCTGGTGCGGGATGGACAGAAAGTTGTGCTCGCTGCAGGCGACACATTTCGTGCCGCCGCCATCGAGCAACTTCAAATCTGGGGCAAGCGCGCGGGCGCCGAGGTATTCGCGCGCGCGCCCGGCTCCGACGCTGCGGGTCTCGTCTTCGACGCATTGTTGCGCGCGCACGACACGCAGGCAAACGTCCTTCTCATCGACACGGCCGGCCGCTTGCAGAACAAAGCGGGGCTGATGGCGGAGTTGGAGAAAATCGCGCGCGTTCTGAAGAAGCAGGACGCGGATGCTCCACACGCTGTGCTGCTGGTGCTGGATGCAACTACCGGACAGAACGCAGTTGCGCAGGTGGAGGCGTTCGCGGCCAGCGTTCCCTTGACCGGACTGGTGATGACCAAGCTGGACGGCACCGCGAAAGGCGGCATCCTGGTGGCGCTTGCCGCCAGGTTCGCATTGCCTGTCTATTTCATCGGCGTCGGCGAACGAGAGGACGATCTCCAGCCCTTCGTGGCCGAGACCTTTGCGAAGGCGCTGACGGGGGGTTCATGAATCCACAGTTGAGACGCGCAATCCTCGATTTCGGGCCTTTGCTGCTGTTCTTTGCGGCATATAAAATGTCCGGCCTTTATGCTGCGACTGCGACCGTCATGGTCGCGGCCGTTGTTGCCGTAGCTGTCGGATACCGCTTCGACCGCAAAATCCATCCGGTGCCGCTGGCCACGGCGGTCATCGTCCTGGTATTCGGCGGTTTGACCCTCTATCTGAACGACGTCACCTTCATCAAGATGAAGCCGACCATGATTTACGCGCTGTTCGGCGCGGCTCTGCTCGGCGGACTGTATTTCGACCGGCCGCTCGCCAAATATGTCCTCGGTGCGGCGGTGACGCTCGACGACGCGGCGTGGCGCGTCCTGACGCGGCGGTTCGGTTTGTTCTTTTTCGGGATGTCGTTTCTCAACGAATTGATATGGCGCAATTTTTCCAACGACATATGGGTCGACTACCACGTTTTCGGCGCCACGGCGCTGACCGTTTTGTTCTCGCTGAGCCAATTGCCGTTCCTGCTCAAGCATCAGATCGAGATCCCCGACTAGAGATTGTTGATTTCGTCCGCATCGCTGTCACAGGTAGCAGCGCGCGCCCGTCGAAAAAGTCGCGCAGGACAAAAGACCCAAAACGCATCCCGCGCATTGCCTTCATCCACGCAAAAGCGATAGAGGATAGTTGTCGACGGTCGTTCTGTTGTCTATTGTTCCGTATGCGCGCCATTTGACGGACGCACGAAGCACCCGGCGTTCAGGGGATAGTTTTCCGCGTAGGAATTTACACGAAACGTCGGACAAGAATTTCAACTGGGCAGGGGTGGCTTATGAAGGGTCAGCGCAAGCCGAATGGCGGCTTCGAACTCGCGGAAGCGCCGTCGCACCTCATCCGGAGGTGCCAGCAGTATTTTGGAGACCTCTACGCGCGCGAAGCGGGCTCTTGCGAGTTGACCAAACAGCAGTTCATTGTGCTCGCTGCCTTGGAGAGCAATGAGGGCGTGAGCCAGACCGCGCTCGTCGAGATGACCGGTATCGATCGCTCGACTCTGGCCGAAATGGTGCGCCGCCTGCTGGAGCGCGGTTTGTTGTTGCGCGAACGCACCGAACAGGATGCGCGCGCCAACGCCGTCGCCATCACCGGTAACGGCCGCAAGGCCTTGCGCGCGGCGCGTTCGGCGGCCGACCGTGCGGAGCGCCTGTTCCTCGATGCCTTGCCGCCGTCAAAGCGGGGCGAATTTATCAAGTCCTTGTCGATGATCGTCTCCGCCGGAGAGACATTCGCGGCCAACGGCTCGGGCAAATCCAGGGCCAAGGGCCGCCGCCGCGGTTGAGCAACTATCGGAATCTAAACGCGAATATCGATCTGCGACCCCGGCGGTGCGATCGCCGCTGCGGGCCCCGGAGAGGCGATCTGCGGCGCCCGGCCCGCTTGCTTGAAGTCCAACGGCTCGAAGCGCGGTTTTTCGCCCGCCTTGGCGGCTGGTGCGGTTCTGGCGCCCTGCTGGGCGGCGATGAGAAGATTGGCCGGGCTGATCTGCATGGCCATCGAGAGTTTCAAAAATTGGTTTCCGAATCCTGAAGAGCGGCCAGCGCGCGCTTGGCCTTGCGCCAGGCGCAGAGCGTGAACGCGATCATGAAGCCGACGGCGGCGGCGCTGACCGCAAAGGATGACCACACGTAGAATCCGTAGCCGCCCTGGGACAGGAACTCGCTCATGTCGCCCTCGCCATCGTCAGCGTGCGCGCGCGCCGGTTCACGATCTCCGTGCGGATGCGCACCAGCCACAGCGCAAAGAACAGAAGCGTATAGCCCAGCGCCATCAGGAACAGCGGCCACAAGAAAACGGGCGCGATCAGCGGCCCGCCCTTGCGCAGGATGCTTTCGCCCTGGTGCAGCGTCGTCCACCAATCGACGGAGAACTCAATGATGGGAAGATTCACCGCCCCCACGATCGCCAATATGGCGCAAGCGCGCGCCGAACGGTTCTCGTCCTCGATGGCGCCGCCGAGCGCGATATAACCCAGATAAAGAAAAAGCAGCAGCAAAAACGACGTCAGCCGCCCGTCCCACACCCACCACGCCCCCCACATCGGCTTTCCCCACAAGGAGCCGGTGACCAGACCGAGCGCGGTGAACACCGCGCCCAAAGGCGCGGCGGCCTTGGCGGCCACGTCGGCCAGCGGATGGCGGTTGATCAGTCCGATCGCCGACGCCACCGCCATCAGCCCGTAGGCCATCATCGCCGTCCACGCGGCGGGCACATGCAGGAACATGATGCGCACGGTGGTGCCTTGCTGGTAATCGGGCGGTACGGCAAAACCGAGCACCAGCCCCGCCGCCAGCGTCACCGCCGCCGCCGCCGCGATCCACGGCAGGAACACCGCGCTCACCTGCATGAAGCGCTTGGGATTGGCGAGTTCGAAAATCGACATTGTTTTCCCCTGAAGTCGACGCCGCGCCTGCGGCCGTCACGTAGCGAGATTGAGACGTACGGATGCCGCCACCGCGAACGGCGACAGCAGAACGCAAAGCAGCGAAAACGCCGTCAGCAGATATAGCGCGCCGCTGGCCAGTCCGTCCTGTGCCGCCAGAACCGCTCCGCTGCCGAAGATCACAGCCGGCGCCAGCAGCGGCAGCACGATCAGGGGCAGAATCAAGCCGCCGCGGCGGATGGAAAGGGTCAACGCGGCGCCGATGGCGCCGATGGCGCTGACGGCCGGCGTACCGATCAGCAGCGACAGCACCAAGGCGCCGGTTCCCGCCTGGGAAAGGTCGAACAGAACCGCCAGCAGCGCCGACAACGCGGTCAGCGGCAGCCCCGTGGCCAGCCAATGGGCGCCGATCTTGGCGACCGCCGTGGCTTCGAGTTGCAACGGCGACAAGACGATGAGGTCAAGGCTGCCGTCTTCGTAGTCGGCCTGGAACAGACGGTCGAGCGAGAGCAGCGCCGCCAGCACCGCGGCCACCCACAGCACCCCGCCGGCGATGCGCGAGAGCAGCCGCAGATCCGCGCCGACGCCCAGCGGCACCAGCGTGACGACCGCCGCGAAGAACGCCAAGGCGAGGGCGGCTCCCCCGCCCGCGCGCACGGCCAAGCGAATGTCGCGGAAGAGAAGAGCGAGGAAGGAGGTCATCCGTCCCCCAGCAACAGAGTCTCGCAGGCCACGCCCAGCGCTTCGTGCGTCGCCGCCACGACGATGCCGCCGCAGGCGCAATGGGCGACGATGGTCTGCGCCACCAGTTTCTTGCCGGCGGTGTCCAGCGCCGCGAGCGGCTCGTCGAGCAGCCACAAAGGCCGTGCGCAGAGCTGCAGCCGGGCGAGCGCCAGGCGGCGTTTCTGTCCCGCGGACAGGTATTGGCCGGGAAGTTCGGCGAGCGGCAATAGGCCGAAGGTCCGCATCGCTTCGTCGGGATTGCGCCCGCTGCCGTACAGCCGCGCGAAGAAGGCGAGTTGTTCGCGCACCGCCAGCTGCGGCTTGACCGCATCCTGATGGCCGAACCAGCCGACGAACTTGCCGCGGTCCTCGGCGTGCTCGATGTCCCCGCCGTCCGTCCGCAGACGAATGGTTCCCGAGGCGGGCATGAGGAATCCCGCGAGCAGCCGCAGCAGCGAGGTTTTTCCCGCGCCATTGGCGCCTTGCAGCGAAACCGCCCTGCCCGCGTCAACGGAAAAGCGCAACCCGCGGAACAGCGCGCGCTGGCCGCGGATGCAGGACAAATCCTCGACGTCAAGAGAGAAGGTCATGGACGGCGGCGTTCTCACCCTTCGATCCGCCTACGCTAAAGCTTCGGCGGGCGGGCCAGCGCCTGATATACAAATTCGCACCCCTAGTACATATGCTGGCCGCCGTTGATCGACATGGTCGAGCCGGTGACGAAGCCCGCCTCGTCGGCGACCAGGAACAGGACGCCGCGCGCGATTTCCTGCGCCTTGCCGAGCCGGCCGACCGGGATGCGCGCCACGATCTTCTCCAGGACGGCCGCCGGCACCGCCGCCACCATGTCCGTGTCGATGTAGCCCGGCGCGATGGCGTTGACGGTGATACCTTTCGCCGCGCCTTCCAGCGCCAGGGCTTTGGTGAATCCGTGAATGCCGGATTTCGCGGCGGCGTAGTTCACCTGCCCGTACTGCCCCGCCTGGCCGTTGATCGACCCGATATTGACGATGCGGCCGAAGCCGCGCGCCAGCATGCTCTCCCACACCGCCTTGCACATGTTGAAACAGCCGCCGAGATTGGTGTCGAGCACGTGGTCCCAGCCGGAGCGCTCCATGCGGCGCATGGTGCCGTCGCGGGTGATGCCGGCATTGTTGACGACGACATCGACGGGGCCGAGAGCGGTCGCGACCTTGGCCACGCCCGCCACGCACCGGGCGTAATCGGCCACGTCCCATTTGTAGGCGGCGATGCCGCTCCTCGCGGTGAAGGCCTTGGCGCGTTCGTCGTTGCCGGCATAGTTCGCCGCCACCGCATAGCCCGCCTTCCCGAGCGAGACCGAAATCGCTTCCCCGATACCGCGCGTTCCGCCCGTGACGATGGCCACCCGTGACATGTTCCGCTCCCTGGACGTTTCCTGTTTGGAGAAACTCTAAAGCAGAAGGCGGGTCCCGCGCGAGCGCCCAGCAGATTTTTCTTGGCCGTGCGCCCAGCGGACCCGCCTTCCGGGCGAAGCTACGGCAGGCCAGTGGTCCCCGTTTCTCAGGCGGAATCCGGGTAGAGCAGCAGATACTGGCTGGTCCCGGCCAATCCCAGGCCGACGCTGTAGATATATGAGAAGCGCCGGACACCGCACGCAGCAAGGTCGGCAATCCTGGCGCCGCCTCCGTTCGCCCTGTAACCGCCGACATCGTATTGAAAGAGGTGGACGTTCTCCCACCCCGTGGCGGCCTGGATGACAAGATGAAGCGTCTTCAGCATGGTTGTCGCCGCAACGTCAATCCGGCGCCAGATGTGCGGGTTATCGCCCGTAGGCCGCCGATCAGATCATCGACGTGATCTGCACCTGGGGCGTCAGTTCCGCGACGATGTCGGGCATGCACAGTCCCGTTCCGGGCGACAGCAACGCGGCGCTGCCGCCGGCAACCGCCATGCGAAAGGACTCGGCCAGGCTTTTCCGGTTGGCGATCGACATGACGAGCAGGGCGAGGAAACTGTCGCCGGCACCGACTGTGCCGCGCACCGTCACCGGCGGCGGTTTGGCGTAAAGCGCCACATCGCGCGACACCAGCATGGCGCCGTCCGCACCCATGGTCAGGGCAACGATCTCCGCCTTGCCGTTGACCACCAGATTGCGCGCCGCAGCGAGGCATGCCTGGTGATCGGGTGTGGCCGTGTCGAGCAGATCGGAGAATTCGCTCAGGCTCGGCTTGACCAGATAAACGCCCAGATCGAGGGCATGCTTCAGCGGCGGGCCGGAGGTGTCGAGCACCAGCTTGGCGCCGCCCATGACCCGCAGATTCCGCGCCAGACGCGCATAGAAATCGTGCGGCACGCCGCGCGGCAGGCTGCCGCTCGCCACGGCATAGCCGTTCGACGAAGCCTGGGTCATCAGGCCCAGGCCCGCATTCCATTCCTCTTCGCCAAGCGTCGGGCCGGGCAGAACGAAGCGGTATTGCGCCCCGGTATCCATTTCGTTGGCGGTGAAATTCGCACGGCAGTCGCGGGCGATGACGAAGGATTGATGGCGCACCTCTTCGCCCGCCACCAGGCGTTCGAGCATGTGGCCGGAGGCCCCGCCCATCGGGAATATGGCCAGCGGATCGGCGCCGAAGCGCTTCAGGCAGCGCGCCACGTTGATCCCGCCGCCGCCCGGATCGCGCTTCGTCTTCAGGCAGCGGATCTTGTGGTCCGTGATCATATGCTTGACCGCCGCGCTGACGTCGATCGCCGGGTTCATGGTCAGGGTGACGATATTCTCTGCTTTCATTCCCGCCTCTTTGGAACCCCTGCCCGAAACCCTTCGCCCAGGGCACGGCCCGCTTCCGCAAGGATCTGGTCGATACCATACTGCGGCGACTGCTTATATTGCGCCGATAGCTTACCGGCGAGCTGTAAAGTCACAGCCCCGTGCAGCATCGCCCAGAACACATGGCCGATCAGTTCCGGGTCGCCCGAAATGATGCCTTCCGCGACGAGGTCCCGCACATGCGACGTCATCGTGGCGCGCGCGCGCGTCATGGCGCGGACGAGGTCGGGGTATTGCTCCTCGGTGGGTTGCGACAAATCGAACATCAGCCGGTAGGTTGCAGGTTCTTCGAGCGCAAAACGCACATAAGCGTCGCCCTTGGCGTGGGCGCGCTCAACCACCGTACCGGGACCGGCATAGGCTGTTTCCAATTTTTCGGCGAAGCGCTCGAAGGCGCGCGCGCGCACCGCCGCCAAGATGTCGTCCTTATCGCGGAAGTAGCGGTACGGCGTCATGGCGCTGACGCCCAGCGCCGAAGCCAGTTCGCGCATGGTCACGCCTTCCACCCCTTTGGCGGCGAAAAGACGAGCCGCGACTGCACAGGCGCGGTCGCGAAAATCGGTGACATCGCTATCGCTAAGGACACGGGGCATTGAAGATTCGAATCTTTCCCTGTTGCAGATAGGTATATCTTACACTATAAATTTACACTGTAAAATAATTGTTGACGGTATCATCGCCACAACATCCTTTGGACGCCATACTCGCGGCCATGCCAAGACTCACGCGCCGATTTTTCGCCCTGTTGTTTATCGCCGCGGCCGCGGTCCCACCCGGTGCTGCCGCAAAGACGCACCGTGCCGCGCCGCGCGAGCCGGACACCGCCGCCATCATCCTCAGGAGCATCGAAGCGGTCACGCCGGTGACGCAAGGTTCGTTGCGATCCGCATGGGTTCAGTACGGTCCCGGCGGCGGCGTCGAGGCGCGCGCCGTGGTCAATGGAAAGGTTTGTCCGACGGTCTTCGTCGACATGCATGAAAGGTCCATGCAACAGCGCGCCGCATCCGACGATCAATTCGCGACCCTTTGCGCGTTACTGCTTCCCAAAGGCGCCGAGCAGGCCGCGATCGTGTTCCGCGTCTACCACGTGCCGCCGCCGCGAACGGGCGCCGGCGTCGCCGCGTGGAAAGCCTGGGTGCGGGAAGAATACGGGTTGTCCGTGCCCGGACCGGACGCCAGCGAGGCGGATTGGATGGCGTGGAGCGATAAGGTCGGCGAAAAAGCGAATTACCATATCGTTCCGCTCGCTCTTCCCGTGCCCGATCCCCACCGCATCCTCGTCTTCGGCGACACCGGCTGCCGTATCAAAGACAAGGCGCTGCAGGATTGCGGCAATCCGGCGGATTGGCCGTTCCCGCGGATCGCGGCCAGGGCCGCCAAGCTCAAACCCGATCTCGTCATCCATGTCGGCGATTATCTCTACCGCGAGAGCCCCTGTCCGCCCGGATTTGCCGGCTGCACAGGCACGCCTTTCGGCGACAACTGGACGACTTGGGACGCGGATTTCTTCACGCCGGCCAAACCCTTGCTGGCGGCGGCGCCATGGGTTTTCGTACGTGGCAACCACGAGGACTGCGACCGTGCGGGACCGGGCTGGCTGAGGCTGTTGGGCCCGCTGCCGTTTGATGCCGCCGCACCGTGCGCGGCACATCTGGTGCCTTATTCCGTGCCGCTGGGCACGGTCAACCTCGTGGTGATGGACGACGCCGATGCGCCCGACACAAGCATCGCCCCGGACATGGTTGCGATCTATCGCAGCGAGATCGCGTCGCTGGCGACGGCCGAGGCGCCGAGCTGGCTACTGCTCCATCGTCCGATCTGGGGCGCCGTAACCGGGCCGCTGAGGCTTCCGGTGGGCGGCAACCGGACCATGATCGCCGCCATCGGCAATGGAGGCATTCCTTCCCCGGTGGAGCTCATGCTCGCCGGACACATCCATACCTTCGAAGCGATGAATTTCGCCGAGAAGGATCACGTGCCGCCACAGCTCATCGCCGGCTTCGGCGGCGACAAACTGGATCCCACGCCGTCAATCCTGAAAGGGACCATCTTCCAGGGCAAATCCGGCGTCGTGGTGAAAGACGGGCTTTCGCTTGCGGGCTTCGGATTCGTGCTGATGACCAAGGAGGCGGACGTCTGGACGATCGACGTCCACGACGCCCAAGGAAAGATCGAGTTGACCTGCCTGTTGCGCGGCGGCCGGCTCAACTGTCCGAAAGGGCCGCGAACGACCGGTGAAGGTGATTTGACCAGGACCCCGGCCGGCACTCATTAAACTGCGCCGCAATAGAACAGCGCCGCAATAGCGCTTTTGCCATCGGACTTCCTCGCCTTGGTCATGGCGCCGCCATGTTTGCAGGCGATGTTACACGAATTGCCGCAGTCGGCTTGCGGTAGTAGTCTGGGGTAGGCTTAAGGGGGGCGTGCGATGGGGAAATATCGTCATTGGATTCTCATCGGCGGCGGCGTTGGTCTGGTCGTCGTTGTGGCCGTTGTCGTCGCGCTTTACGTGCTCGGAGGACGCGGAACGGGCGGCGGGTTCTTCGACCGGCTGGCCGGCGGCTTCACGAACGTCACCTCGGGATTGCAGCCGACCGCGGCCGAAGCCACCGCCGAATTCGCGTTCCACCGTCTCGATATCGATACCTCCAAACCACAGGCTGCGGCCTGTCTGGTCTTCACCCGCGATCTCGACGCCTCCGGACGCACGCATTACGACGATTATTTCGCCATTGATCCCTCCGTTCGCGTGGCCGTGCATATCGTCGGCCCGCGGCTGTGCCTTTCCGGCCTCGACTTCGACAAGACCTATAACGTCACGCTGAAGGCCGGATTCCCCTCTGCCTCCGGCGACAAGCTGATCGAGAGCGAGACGGTTCCCGTCGAACTGCGCGACAAGCCCTCGATCGTGCAGTTCAACGGCGGCATCATCCTGCCGCGCGAGAACGCGCAAGGCGTGCCGATCACGACGGTCAACATCACCAAGCTCAGGTTGAAGCTGATCCGCGTCGGCGACCGCCTCCTGTCGCAGATCGAAAGCGGCACGGTGGACGAGACCACGCTCTATTCCTGGGACTCGCAGCAGATCGAAAACAATCAGGGATCGCTCATCTGGTCCGGCACGATGGACGTGAACAACATCAAGAACGATTCCGTCGTCACGCTAATCCCAATCCACGACATCCTGAAGAACCGCAAGCCCGGCGCCTACGTGCTGATTGCTTCCGACGCCAACAAGAAAGGCAACGGCGATTCCGAAGACGAGGATTCCAGTTCGGGCGAGACGGCGGTGCAGTGGGTCGTCGATTCCGACATCGCCCTGACCACCTTCAACGGCGCAGGCGGGCTCACCGTGTTCGCACGCTCCTATGCCAGCGCCAAGCCGCTGTCCGGCGTCAGGCTTTCGCTGGTGGCGCGCGACAACAACGAAGTCGCCACCGCCAAGACGGATTCGGACGGCCGCGTCGATTTCGATCCCGGCCTGATGCGCGCCAAGGGCGGCGACGAGCCCGTCGTCGTCATGGCGTACGGCGGCGACCAGGACTTCAGCTTCACCGATCTGCGCCGCTCCAGCTTCGATCTGACCGACCGCGGCGTGGGCGGGCGCGAAGTGCCCGGACCGACCGACGCGTTCCTGTACACCGAGCGCGGGGTCTATCGTCCCGGCGAGACGGTGCATCTCACGGCGATGTTGCGCGATCGCGTCGGCGCGGCGGCAGTCGCGCCTCTGACACTGGTGGCCACGCGGCCCGATGGACAGGAAGTCGGCCGCACGACGATTCCCGGTGCCGCGCTCGTGGCGGGCAGCACAACGTGGACGCTGCCGCTGTCCTCCAGTGCGCCGCACGGCCGCTGGCAGATCGCCGCCTTCATCGACACCTCGAAGGACGCCGTGGCGATCGGCCGCGTGCAGTTCGACGTGCAGGATTTCGTGCCGCAGAAGCTGAAAGTGGCGCTGACCGTCGAAACCAAGACCGTCAAACCGGGAGGCGAAATCAAAGTGCGCGCCGACAGCCGCTTCCTTTACGGGGCACCGGCGAGCGGTCTGTCGGCCGAGGCCGAGGCGCGCATCTCCGCCGATCCGACGCCCTTCGACAATTATGCGGGCTGGCAGTTCGGCCGGGTCGACGACAGCTTCTCCGACGTCGACGTCCAGATGACCGTGCCGACGACGGACGCAGCCGGTTCCACCGAAGCCACGGGCACCGTCGGCGAACTCACCGACACCACCTTGGCGCTCAAGGCGATGGTGAAAGTGTCCATCCACGAACCGGGCGGGCGCGTTACCGCGAAGACGGCCGAAATCCCGGTGCGCAACCACGACGTGATGATCGGCATCCGGCCCGAATTCGACGGCATGTCGGTCGGCGAAGGCGCGCGCGCCGGTTTCGAGGCTGTGGCGCTCGACGCCGATGGCAAGCGCACGGCACTGTCCGGCGTCACCGTTTCCTGGGTGCGCGAGGACACCTCGTATCAATGGTACCAGGACAACGGGGGCTGGAAGTACAAATCGGTCACGCGCGACCGGCTGATCACCTCCAGCACCATGTCGCTGGGCACGGGCGCGCCCGCCAAGCTCGGGCAAGCCATGGCCTGGGGCACCTACCGGCTCACCATCACCGATCCGAAATCGGGAGCCTCCAGTTCCTACCGCTATTATTCCGGCTGGGCGGCATCGAGCGCCGGCGACAGGCCAGACCGCATCCCGGTTGCGGCGGACAGACCCGCTTATCGCGCCGGCGAAACCGCGCATGTGCGCATCAAGCCGGCGGCGGACGGCAAAGCGTTGGTCGTGGTGGCCGGCGACAAGGTGTTCTCCTCGCAGGTGGTCGATGCGCCGACAGGTGGCGCGACCGTGGACGTTTCCGTGTCCGCCGATTGGGGTGCCGGCGCCTATGTGCTGGTGACGGATTACCGTCCGCTCGACAAGGCCACGGGTCACGAGCCGGTGCGTTCCATCGGTCTGGTCTGGCTGTCGCTCGACAATTCGCCGCGCACGCTCTCCGTCCTGATCGGCGGGCCGAAAAAGATACTCCCCCGCCAGCACCTCAACATTCCGGTGCAGGTGAAAGGCCTGTCGGGCGGCGAGGATGCGTATCTGACGCTGGCCGCGGTGGACGAGGGCATCCTGCAGCTCACCGAATTTAAGTCTCCCGATCCGGTCTCCTACTATTTCGGCAAGCGCCGGCTGGGCGTCGAAATGCGCGACGATTACGGCCGCTTGATCAAGGCGGAAAAGGGCGCGGTCGGCGCCATGCGCGAAGGCGGCGACATGTTCGGCGGCCGTTCTCTGGCCGTCGTACCCACCAAGACCGTGGCGCTGTTCTCGGGGATCGTGAAAGTCGGCGCTGGCGGGATGGTCAGCGTTCCCGTCGATGTTCCGGATTTCAACGGCGAGCTGCGCCTGATGGCGGTGGTGTTCAGCGCCGACAAGCTCGGCCACGCCGACCGTCCGCTCACCGTGCGCGATCCGGTGGTCGCCGACATCGTGCTGCCGCGCTTTCTGGCGCCGAACGACCGCGCGCTGGCGGCCCTCAACATGAACAACGTCGAAGGCAGGCCGGGCACTTACACCGCCACCATCATGGCCGGCGGGCCGGTTGGATTGGCCGGCGGCGCGGCGCAGACGGTGGTTACGCAAAATTTGAACGTCGGCCAGCGCGTGCTGGTGCCGGTGGAGGTGGACGGCAAGGGGCTCGGGATCGCGAACATCGCGCTCAAGCTCGTTGGCCCCGGCGGGTTCTCGGTGACGCGTTCCTGGCCCATTCAGGTGCGTTCGCCGCAACTCGACATCGCGCGCGACGAGACTGTTCCATTCGTCGCAGGCGCAAGTTACACGGCGAACAAGGCGCTGGTCGCCGATCTGGTTGCGGGCACACAGACGGTGGGGCTCACGGTCTCGGCGGCGCACGGCTACAGCGATGTGCCGGGCCTGCTCAAATGGCTCGACAAATATCCCTACGGCTGCATCGAACAGACCACCAGCCGCGCCATGCCGCTCTTGTTCTTCAACGACCTCGCCGATCTGGCGGGTCTGCCGAGGGACAAGGCGCTGCGCGACCGCGAGCAGCAGGCTGTTGACTCCGTGCTCGACATGCAGAACTTCGCGGGCAATTTCGGCATGTGGGGCCCCGGCTCCGACGCCGAACCGTGGATCTCGGCGTTCGCGCTCGATTTCCTGACGCAGGCCAAGGCCAAGAATTATGTCGTGCCCAACGACGCGATCCGGCGCGGCACGGCGTGGCTCAGGCGGGCGTCGGTTTCCACCAACTACGACGACGCCACCCGCGCCTATGCGTTCTATCTGCTGGCCCGCGCCGGACAGGTGAACGTCAGCGATCTGCGCTATTTCAGCGACACGCGCGGACCGGACTGGAACACCGCCATCGCGGGCGCGCTCACCGGCGCGGCGGCGGCGGAAGTGGGCGACCGTTCCCGCGCCGCCTACGGCTTCAACCGGGCGCGCGAGATCGCGCTGAGGGCCAACGCCTACAGCTATCCCGAGACCGACTACGGCACGCTGTTGCGCGACCTGGCAGGCGCCACCGCGCTGGCGGCCGAAAGCGGCGAAGCGCAGCTTGTCCCGGTCTTCCTCTCCAGGAGCGACAAGATCGACATGCGGCTGAACGCCACCACGACGCAGGAGAAGGCCTGGATGCTGCGCGCGGCCTACGAGTTGACGCGTCAGCGCACGCATCTCAACGTCCTGGTGAACGGCAAGCCGACGCAGCCGCGCGACGGCGCCATCCGCCTGTCGCCGGATTACGGCCAGTTGAACGCGGGCATTGTGCTCGCCAACAAGGGCGACGCCACGGTGTGGCGGACCGTCTCGGTGCAAGGCACGCCGGCGATGCCGCTGCCGGCCGCGGCCAACGGCCTGACGCTGACCAAATCGGTATGGACGATGAGCGGCTCGCCCGCCGACCTCGGCAATCTGCACCAGAACGACCGCATCATCGTGGAGCTCTCGGGCCGGATGTCGAACAACTATGCCCGGCAGATGGGCGTGATCGATCTGTTGCCCGCCGGACTCGAGATCGAGCAGACGATGAGCGGCGACGATGGCAAGCCGTACAACTTCCTCGACCAGCTGACCGATACCAGCATGGCGGACAAGCGCGACGACCGGTTTGTCGCCGCCTTCACCATCGGCTCGGCCTACCGCGGCGACCAGGACAAGAAGAAGGCCGAGCCGCAGCCGGTCTTCCACGTCGCCTATGTGGCGCGCGCGGTGACGGAAGGCACCTTCGTCATGCCGGCGGGCGTGGCGGAGGACATGTACGCGCCCGGCGTCATCGCCCGCACGACGCTGGGAAGCGTGACGGTCAAGCAGTAAGGGTGCGCGGGGGAGCGTTCGATGTTCCGTTCCCCGCGCCTTGTCACCGCCGCCTTCGCGCTGCTGGGCGTGGCCGCCGCGCTGGCGACGGCGGACATCGCCAATCCGCCCGACATGTCGAACGTGCGGAACGTGTCGCCGGAGGTGGTGGACCGGGGCGGCGTGCTGCTGCGCGCCTATCTGTCGCGCGGCGGCTATTGGCGGATGAAGACGACGATCGGCGACGTCAATCCGCGCTATCTCGCGATGCTGAAAGCCTACGAGGACAAGCGCTTCGACGACCATTTCGGCGTCGATCCGTTCGCCGTGGCGCGCGCGGCGCTGCAATACGCCTCGGCGCGGCACATCGTATCGGGCGGCTCGACGCTCACCATGCAGGTGGCCCGCCTGCTCGAACCGCCCAAGCGCCGCGGCATCTTGACCAAGCTATTCCAGATGCTGCGCGCGGTGCAGCTCGAGGAGCGCTACTCCAAGGAGCAGATCCTTTCCTTCTATCTGACGCTGGCGCCTTACGGCGGAAATCTCGAAGGCGTGCGCGCCGCGTCGCTCTCCTATTTCGGCAAGCCGGCGAGCCAGATCGATCTGGCCGAGGCCGCGCTGCTGGTGGCGCTGCCGCAATCGCCGGTGAAACAGCGCCCCGACCGTCACGCCGTCGCGGCGCTGAAGGGCCGCAACAAGGTGCTGATGCGCATGGTCCAGGAAGGCGTGATCAGCGCATCCGACGCCAAGCTGGCGATGAAGGAGGGCGTGCCCTTCGCGCGGCAGACGATGCCCCTGTCGGCGCCGCATCTCGCCGACCATCTGGTGCGCACCAACAAGTCCACACGCATCGTCACCACGCTCGACGCCAACACGCAGAGCGCGGTCGAACGTCTGGCGGCGCAGGAAAGCGGCTATGTCGGCGATGGCGCCAGCATGGCCGTCGTCGTGGTCGAGAACCGGACCCGCAACGTGCTGGCCTATCTCGGCGGCACCAACTACTGGGGCAAGGCGGGGCAGATCGATCTGGCGCGGAGCTTGCGCTCGCCGGGGTCGGCGCTCAAGCCGTTCATCTACGGCATGGCGTTCGACGATCTCATCCTGCATCCCTCCACCATGATGGAAGACGAAGCGGCGTCGTTCGGCGATTACGCGCCGCGCGATTTCAGCGGCGGCTTTCAGGGCGCGGTGACGGCGCGCGACGCGCTGCGCCGGTCGCTCAACGTGCCTGCTGTTATGGTGCTCGACCGGGTGGGTCCGCTCGCTTTCACGATCGATCTGCAGAATGCCGGCGCGCGGCTGGCGTTTCCCGCCCACGATGCGACGCCAAACGACGCAATAGCGCTTGGCGGTTGGGGAATATCGCTCGCCGACGTCACCATGCTGTACGCGGGGATCGCGGAAGGCGGTTCGGCGCGCGCCTTGCGCACCGTGGAAGACACGCCCGCCGCGCCGCCGCACCGCTTGTTCGGTCCCGTGGCCGCCTATTACTTGAGGGACATTCTCGACGGCGTGAATCTGCCCGAGGGCTGGGCGATGGGCGAGGGGTTGATGCGTAGCCGCACGATCGGTTTCAAGACCGGCACCTCCTACGGTTTCCGCGATGCGTGGAGCGTCGGTTTCTCCAACGATTATACGGTGGGCGTGTGGGTCGGCCGCGCCGACGGCACGCCGCGTTCCGGACGGGTCGGCGTCGATACGGCCGCGCCCATCCTGCTCAAGGTGTTCGGACTTCTGCCGCCGGACAAACGGCCCGCACCGCAGGTGCCCGCCGGAGCGATCATGGCGGCAACGACCGAGGAACTGCCGCCCTCGCTGCGCATTTTCCGGCGTGAGGCCGAGCAGCAGGTCGTGCAACAGACCGTCGTGCCGCCGCCGTCCATCTCGTTTCCGCCCAACGGCACGGTGGTGCCGCTGCCGCTTCCCACGGCCAAGGACAAGACGATCATGCTGAAAGCCGACGGCGGGCGCGCCCCGCTTACCTGGCTGGTCAACGGGGCGCTGCTGGGCAGCTTCGACCGCTTCCAACCGGCGTTCTATTTGCCGAAGAGCGAAGGGCTGGCGCGCATCACCGTGGTGGATTCCGAAGGCCGCAGCGACAGCTCCGAAGTACGCTTCAAGCGGGACAAATGACGGGCCGCGCGAAACGTAAACAACGCACTTTTGCAAAGTGTTCCGCTGCCAGCGTTTCCTTGCGGCGCACAGCATGCGTGTGAAGAAGGTTCATCGCTTTAGCTTTTCCGAGGTAACCGGCGAACGCATCTAGAGGCCCTTCGCCTTCGCCTCCATCGCGATGCGGGTGAGGAGATTCTCGGTCGCAAAACCGTCGGCCGGCAGATCGTGCTTCTTCTGCCAAGCGCGCATGGCGGCGCGCGCCTTGCTGCCGATGAGTCCGTCGACCTTTCCGATGTCGTAGCCGAGCACGGCAAGCGAGTTCTGCAACGCCAGGCGTTCGTCGCGCGTCAGCGGCTGCTCGTCGCGCGGCCACGCCGAAGCGATCGCCGGCGCGCCTTTCAACTGGTCGGCCAGCTCGCATACGGCCAGCGCATAACTCGCCGCGTTGTTGTACTTCAGGATCGTCTTGAAGTTGGGGAACACCAGGAACGCCGGGCCGCGCGCGCCCGCCGGCAGATAGATCGATCCCGGCTCGTCGCTCGGCGGCAAGGCGTCGCCCAGCATCGTTCTGACGCCGCGCTTGCGCCATTTGGCGACCGGCTGAGGCGTATCGAGATCGGCCTCCTCGTAGGCGAAGTCCTTCGGCAACAAGACCTCGTAGCCCCACGGCTTGCCGGCCTTCCAGCCGGCGTTGGAAAGCACGTTGGCGGTGGAGGCCAGCGCGTCGGCGACCGAACTCCACAGGTCGATCTTGCCGTCGCCGTCGCCGTCAACCGCCTCGTTGAGAAAAGTGGTCGGCACGAACTGGGTCTGCCCGAAGGCGCCGGCCCAGGACGACGTCATGTCGGCGGCGGCGTATTTCTCCCGCTGCATCATCTTCAGCGCGGCGAGCAATTGCGGACGGGCGTAGTCGGCGCGCGGGCCGTCGTAAGCCAGCGTCGCCAGCGCCTCGAACATGTTGTAGCCGCCCATGCTGCGGCCGTAGTTGGATTCGTTGCCCCAGATCGAAATCAGGATTTCTCTCGGAACGCCGTATTTCGCCTCGATCTTCGCCAGGATGTCGGCGTCGCCGATCAGAAGCGCGCGGCCGTCGGCGATGCGCTGCGGCGACACGGCGGTATCGAGATACGACCAGACGGGTTTGGCGAATTCCGGTTGGTTGAGATTCAGGTCCGCGACGCGCTGGTTGCGGAACAGTTTGCCCATCGCGGCAGCGTAGGTTTCCGGCGTGATGCCGGCGGCCATGGCTGTGGTCCGGAAATCGCGCACGAATTGGGCAAATGCCTGGTCTTCAGGCGGGGCTGGAACCATCGCGGCGGAGGGCCGCGGCGCGGGCCTGTCTCGGGCTGTCGCCCCGTAAGCCGCGACCATGACGGCCAGGGACAGGATATAGGCCAGGAATAGCACGATCAGCCGCACGGTGGTCTGTTCCCCCCGGCCTGTTTCGGGCCATTTTCTAGCACAGGGTTCCCGACGGAATTGCGGCGGAAATCCCGCGTTTTCCCGCTGTTGACACACAAATCCCCGCACACTAGCTTCCGCGCCTCTTTGGCGGGGCCATCTCGTCCGGCCCTGTTTCGAAAAGCCCAGGTTCAAAAGGCGTGCCATGAAGATCCGCAACTCGCTGCGTTCGCTCAAGAAACGCGACAAGGACTGCCGCGTTGTCCGTCGCCGCGGCCGGACCTATGTCATCAACAAGAAGAACCCCCGTTTCAAGGCGCGGCAAGGTTAAATCACCAACTTTTGTGGCGATGCGGGCACGGCGGCGGTAGTCTCGCCGCCATGCGTCTTTCCGGCTTCGTCTTTGCACTCTTTCTGCCGGCGGCGGCATGGGCGTCGGCGCCCAAGCCGCTCGACACGCTTTTCGCGCAGCTAAAAGGGGCGCAATCGGCGGAAGAAGCCAAACCGATCGAAGCCCAGATCGAGGAGTTGTTCCGGCCTTCTGGAAGCCCCAGCGTGGACCTGTTGATGGCGCGTGCGGGGGCGGCCGAAGCGTCCGGCGACAAGGACACGGCGCGCCAGCTAGTCGATGCGGTGACTGCCATCGCGCCTAGCTACGCCGAAGGCTGGCACAGCCGCGGCCTTCAGCAATCCGACGCGGGCGACGATGAATCAGCCATGCTGTCGCTGCAAAAGACCATCGCCCTCAATCCGCGGCAGTTCCAGGCGATGGAGCAATTGGGCGAGATGCTGGAGGATTACGGCGACAAGGCGGGCGCGCTGAAGATGTATCGCCGCGCCCAGGCGATCGATCCGCAATTCGAGGGTCTGCAGCGCCACATCGATGCGCTTTCCCGCGCCGTCGAAGGGCAAGGGATTTAGCCGGAACAAATGACGCCCTCCGGGGCAGCCTTGCCGCCCCAAGCCCGCTTTGCGCCCTAAGAAGGAGGTCTTTCTCGGGCTCGGTCAGCAGTCCTGAGAAAGTCGTCTTCGAGTGGATGAAACGAACGCGGGGATGCTCACGCCGCTTCATCCCCCGTTGAGCACCGCCGCCGCAGAATCGAGCCGGTCGCTATAGGCATTG
The DNA here is from genome assembly GCA_028871795.1 of Alphaproteobacteria bacterium. Lineage (GTDB taxonomy): Bacteria > Pseudomonadota > Alphaproteobacteria > Micropepsales > Micropepsaceae > Rhizomicrobium. The sequence goes on from JAGWMG010000002.1 coordinate 205,095, forward strand.
AGCGCGTCGGCCGTGAGCTTGATGTAGCGATTCACGTCGTCCCAGCGCTGTTGTTCGATCGCTTCGCGCACGCCAGGCAACGTCTTGGCGCCGTACCCGGTGAGCGTTCCAGGCGCATAGATCAGATTCTTGAACCACGGACGCCCGGGCAAGCCTGTGTCGGACGCCAGCGTCTGATCGATGCTTTGCATCAAAGCCTGGACACGGGCCAGACGGTCCGGGGAAAGGCCTGCACCGCTTTTCGCCAGCGCATCGTCATAGCCCTTGGCGCTCGTCTTCAGCCGCTCGCTCGCCTTTTCCAGAGGCGCAAAGTCGAATTGCGGAACCTGTTTAAGCGGAGTCGGCGTGCCGCTCGATTTCGTGGGATCGGCCACGAGCGCGAAGGCGCGATCGTTCAGAAGCTTTGCCTGCGTTTCGGCTGCTTCGCGCTTCTCGCCCGCGAGTTTCTTCACTTCCGTCAGATAGAGCGAAATCGAGTCGGCAAAATCGCCCGCCTGCTGAAGGGGAAGATCGGCATCGGACAAGCGCAGCACCAGTCGTCCGATAGTCTTGGCCAGCAGCGCGTCATAGACGAATCCCGGATCGTCGAAACGCTTGTGATGTTCGAACGTGTCGTAGCGCGAATGATAGACGCCGCCCGAATTGCCCTCGCCGCCATATTCAACGCTAAGTGCGGGTACGCCCAGATGCTGCAGAAAAGCCGAATAGTCTGAACCGGAGCCAAGTGCCGCGATCGGGACGTCGCGATCGGGATCCGCGGCGATCTTGGCGATCGCTTTCGCGTGATCCTTCTCCTTCGCCTCGGGATCGAGCGCCGCGAGACGCAGCTTCGCGCGCAGCCTTTGGCCGACGCTCACGCCGGTTTCGGGATCGCTGACGTCGGCCGCGACGCCCGTCGCCAGATGCTCGAAATCCTGGCTGCCGCCAAGTTCGAGGATGCCGCGATTGTTGGTATCAGAGTTGATATAGAGGATGGCTTTCTGTTTCAGCTCGTCGCCGTGGGTTTCCGCCCATTCGGTCGAGCCGATCAGGCCCGGCTCCTCCCCATCCCAGCTCGTGTAGACAATGGTGCGCTTTGGCCGCCAGCCGCTCGCGGCCAAGCTGCCGATGGCTTTGGCCTCCGACAGCAGCGCGGCCTGACCCGAGAGCGGATCGCTTGCGCCGAACACCCAGCCGTCGTGATGGTTGCCTCGAAGGACCCATTGATCGGGATAGGCGCTGCCCTTCATCACCGCGATGACGTCGTAAATGGTCTTGAGGCTCCAATCGGACTTGACGGCGAGATGGACGAGCGCCTTGCTCGGTCCGACGCGATAGGTGATCGGCAGCGAACCGCGCCAGGCGGCCGGTACAACCTGGCCGCCCAATGCTTCCAGGAACACGCGCGCATCCGCGTAAGAAATCGGCAAAGCGGGAATCTTGAGGATGGTCCGCGCTTGCGCGACGCTCAGCCGCTTGGCGTCTTTGGTGGCGCCGATGTCGGGTGTAAGCGGATCGCCGGGATAAAGCGTCATGTCCTGGACTGAACCGCGTTGTATGCCCTGCGGCGGACGCATCGGCCCATTGGGATAAGTCGCCTCGACGGAATAGCCATCGTCGCGCGGGTCCGAATAAATGATGCAGCCGACGGCGCCGTGTTCCTGCGCGAGTTTCGGCTTCAAGCCGCGCCAGCCCGAACCGTAGCGGACGATGACGATCTTGCCCTTGACGCTCACGCCCAGTCGTTCGAGCGCGTCGTAATCCTCCTTCATTCCGTAGTTGACATAAACCAGCTCGGCCTTGACGTCGCCATCGCCTTGATAAGCGAGATAGGCGGGAAGCGCGGGGTCTTTCGCCGCGGCGCTCGAATCGCCTTTGATGGGTTTCTCCTGCAACGTCGCCTTGAAAGGTTTGCGACCGAGCAGTTTGAGCGTTTCGTGGATCGGCGTGGGGTAGAGCACATCGAACGTCTCGATATGCGCGTCCCAACCCCATGCCTTGAAGTGGGCCAATATCCATTCGGCATTCGCCTTGTCGTGCGGCGAGCCGACATGGTTGGGCTGAGACGCCAGAGACTTCATCCAGCCGCCCAATTCGTCCGGGTGGATCGCCGCGTCGAACTCTTTTTCGAGCGTGGCTTGGTCTGGCGTAACGGGTCCGCTGGCCTGTGCGCCAAGCACGGTCGCGGCGCACAAAACGACGGACACAACGAGAAAAGATGAGCGATGCATATTGGATTGTACCCCAGCTTGGAAGGATCACGGCCCGACTTGAGGCGAGACTGTACCATTACCAGAGAATTGGATGCGACAAGCCATCGTCCAGCACAGCCTCACGGACTTTTGTTGGCTTGTCCGGTACGCGCGCGTTGTGGCGGCTTTCCGCAAGGGCCGGGGTGTTGGCTTTGCCTCATCTGTTTTACGAACGCGATCTGACGGCCGAACGCACGCTAACACGTTCAATCACAAGCGGTTTTTCGTCATCGTCATCGTCAATGGTCCGTGTGGCGGCTTGGTCTCGGCCGGGACGTTTCGATGCACTGGCCGCATATATCCGTTCCTGGCGCCATCGTGCCACTCGCAAGTGGCGTCGGCTCTTCGACTCAGATTCTAGACATCATCCGTTGAATCTTGCGCACTACCGCGGTTGGGGACCGACGAAGGCGACGCGCAGCATGTTGGTGGCGCCGGGGGTGCGCAGCGGCACGCCGGCGGTCACCACGATGCGCTCGCCGGTTTTGGCGAAGCCTTCCTGAAAGGCGAACCGCGCGGCGCGCTCCACCATGTCGTCGAGATCGTGGGCGTCTTCGGTGTAGACGGAATGCAGGCCCCAAACCAGGCTGAGCCGCCGCGAAGTCTCGATGCTCGGCGTCAGCGCGATGATCGGCGCGTCGGAGCGCTCACGCGCGGCGCGCAACGCGGTGGCGCCGGATTTCGTCCAACAGACGATGGCGCGGGCGTTGATTGTCTGCGTGACCTCGTGCACCGCGGCCATGATGGCGTCGGCCGTGGTCGATTCCGGCGCGAAACGCTGGGAATCGATGATGGAAACGTAGAGCGGATCACTCTCCACCGTGGTTGCGATCTTGTCCATCATCGAAACGGCTTCCGAAGGATACTGGCCGGCTGCGGACTCCGCCGACAGCATCACGGCGTCCGCGCCCTCGAAAACGGCGGTGGCGACGTCGGAGACCTCGGCGCGGGTGGGCACCGGGGCGGCGATCATGGATTCCAGCATCTGCGTGGCGACGACCACCGGCTTGCCCGCCTTGCGCGCCGCCCTGGTGATGTATTTCTGCTTTCCCGGGACTTCCTGGACCGGCAGCTCGACGCCCAGGTCGCCGCGCGCCACCATCAAAGCGTCGGCGATGTCGAGAATGTCCGACAGCCATTCGATCGCCCGCGGTTTTTCGATCTTGGCGAGACAGGCGGCGCGCCTGCCGACCACCTTCTTCATTTCGGCGACGTCGTCCGCGCGCTGCACGAAGGACTGCGCGATCCAGTCGACGCCCAAATGCAGGGCCGCGTCGAGGTCGCTGCGGTCCTTGGGGGTCATGGCCGGGATGGGCAGCACGGTGTCGGGCAGGTTGACGCCTTTCTTGTCCTTCAGCAGGCCGCCCGTTTCGACCACGGCATCGGCCCACTCCTTGTTCGCGTCCTCGATCCTGAGCCGTATCTTTCCGTCATCGACCAGGATGCTCTCGCCGGCCTGCAAGGTCGCGAACACTTCGGCATGGGGGATGGGGATGTCGGTGCCGTTGTCGGCCGACACCTTGCGCACCAGATGCAGCCGGTCGCCCTTGTGAATCTCGCGCACGCCGCCGGGCAGAATCCCGAGCCGGATTTTCGGGCCTTGCAGGTCGACCAGGATGCCGATCGGCCGGCCGACGGTCTCTTCCAGCCCGCGCACCGTGCGGTGCAGCTCGGCAAGGCCCGCGTGCGAGGTGTGGCTCATGTTGATGCGGAAGGCATCGGCCCCCGCCTCGAACAGGGCGCGAATCTGCGGCGGCGTCGCGGAGGCGGGGCCTAGAGTCGCCAGGATTTTCGTTTTACGCCTGCGCCGCATCTATTTCTGTCCGCTCCCGCGTTCAATCCGACAGCGATTGGGTCCAGTTTGTCTCGCCGCCCGTGTCCACCTCGAAGAAGCCCTTGCGGTCGTAACCCCGCGCCGCGCAATTGCCGCGGCCCGGGATCGAAAACGGCCCCACCGCGGCCGTGCAGAATCCCTTCCCGCCGTCCCACGTCCCCGAACCGCCGTCGGTGCCATAAAGGTAATAATAGCGCCCGTCGAGCGGACCGGAGAGCAAGGTCTCGCATTTTTGCGGAAGAATTGTCCACCAACCTTCGCTGCGCCATGCTTTGCCGTCGAAGCGGCCGAACGCCACCTTGGCCGGCAGATGTGCCTTGTTGCAGACCGTGAAACCCGCCTGGGCGGGGACGGTCGCAAGCAGGGCGGCGGCGATCAGGGTAAAGGTCAGGCGCATCGGGTTGCAGACGGTGTCGCCCAAGGGGCCGAATCTGTCAACGCGGTTGTTTAGAGAGATTCGCCGGCCAAGCTATGGCATGGCGAGGCGGTGGCCGAAAAAGGCATGGCGCAGACGGAATGGAAGAGACGTTATCAGAAGGAAGCGACGCCGGAACAGCTCGAAGTGTTCGCGGCGTCGCAAAAGACTCACAAGTAGAGGAGCAGGCGGCGCCGGTCCCTCCAACGCCGCTTCGTCATGCGACCGGCTTAATGAAGGCTGGTCGCGACCGAGTTGAACTTCGTGCTGAGATTCGTCCCGATCGCCGTCAGCGTGCCGATGATGACCACGGCGATGAGGGCCGCGATCAGACCGTATTCAATCGCCGTCGCGCCGGACTCGTCGCGCAAAAAGCGGGCATAAAGTTTGTTCATAACAGACCTCCACATTTGGACACCCAAGAAACGTCCAGCGCGCGCCTGTTCGAACGGTTCTCGGCCTGGACGCGACAAGGATACGGGAGGGTTGTTAACGCGCTTTTAACGCGCGAATACGAAACGAATTTGATTTCAATCTCGGCATGACGCGCGGGCAGCGATTTTTGGCTTAGCGGAACGGAAGGGACGCTGCGAAACGGCAGCGACGCCGGACAAACCGCGGCGTTCGCGGCGGCGCAAAAGACTCACAGCTGGAGGAGGAAGCGGCGTTGCGCGCCCGCCGCCGCTCGCCTATACGACAGCTTCAATGAAGGCTGGTCGCGACCGAGTTGAACGTCGTGCTGAGATTCGTCCCGATCGCCGTCAGCGTGCCGATGATGACCACGGCGATGAGGGCCGCGATCAGACCGTATTCGATCGCCGTCGCGCCCGATTTGTCGCGCAAAAAGCGGGCATAAAGTTTGTTCATAACAGACCTCCACATTTGGACACCCAAGAAACGTCCAGCACCCACCGATTGACACTGGTTTCGGCCCGGACGCGGCGACGGTAGGGGAGGTTTCTTAACGCGTTTCTAACGGAAGAATATGAGACGAATTCGATGCGTCGTCTTGAAACAAATAAGAGAAAAATGCGCATCCAATAATTCCCGGATGCAACAGCGCCTACGGTACGTCGCGGCAGCTTTGTGATGGAGTTATGACAAAATGGCCAAGTCCGGTTTTGCCAAGGAACATCTGCGCTCCTTCGTCGAACGCATCGAGCGGCTGGAGGAAGAGCGCGCGGCGCTCGGCGCCGACATCCGCGAAGTCTATGCCGAAGCGAAAGGCCAAGGTTTCGACACCAAGATCATGCGCCAGGTCGTGCGTCTCAGAAAGCTCGACAAAGCCGACTTCCAGGAACACGAGGCCATCTTGGATCTTTACCTGGGCGCCCTGGGGATGCGCAGCTAAGGCCTCGTCGTCCCCGCTTCGGGCTTGCCGTCGCGCGCATCCGGATATGGGCCGTGCGCCAGTCCGGACCATAGCGCGCGATTGAAGGCGCCGCTCGGGACATTGTCCTCTTTCGACCAGTCGTAACCTTTTGTCACCTCCGCCCAGTACGCCGCACCGTGCGCATCGGAAAAACGTTTCGCGGGCGTTTGCGCCTGCTGGGGAGGCAGCGGCAATTGGGTGTTGCGCAGCGCCGCCGAAGGCGTGGCGGAATAGCTCCAGTTCTTCCGGTTCAGATCGAACACGTCCGTCATGGGCTTCTGATGCGCATCGTTGAGATTGAGAGGTTCGATCCCGAGAATGTCCTCCATCGTGCGCAGCAGATTGACGGTGGTGTAGCGCGAGGAAACGACGGCGCCGTGCTTTACGTATGGCCCGACGATGAACGCCGTGCTGCGATGGGCGTCGACATGATCGGGACCGTCCTGGGCGTCGTCTTCCAGAACGAAGATCAGCGTCGAATCCCGGTAGGGGCTGCGGGCGACCGCCTCGATCAGCCGGCCGAGGGCATAATCGTTGTCCGCGACCTGGCGCTCCGGCGTGTTCACGCCGTCGATCGCTTCGGCGAAGCTGCCCATATGGTCGAGCATGAACCGCACCAGCGAGAGGTTGGGCATGTTCTTGCGCGCGATCTGTCCCGCGAATTCGCGTTGCCATTCCTTCTCGCGCCAGAAATCGGGAAAGCGCGTATCGAAGCTGCGGAAATAGGGGTCCGTTCTCGTCAACAGCGCCGGATCGGCCGGCCAAGCGACCGGCGTCTTCGCCGCGAACGCGTCGCGCTCGAGCGGCGCCGCGAAAGCATTGCGCGAGTCGTAGCGCGACAGGTCGCAATAGAATCCGTAGTTGCGCACCGTCAGATGTGCGCGCAGGGCCGCATCCCAAAGATGCCCGCGGCCTTTTTCGCCCGCCGGCGCATCGGCGGCGGCGACGTCCGCGGTCCCGGGAAGCAAATCGGGATCGTCCGGCGTCGCCGGGTCGGCGGCGCGCCGTCCGGCCAAGCCGGGGATCGCAACGTTGATGTTGCGGTTCGAGCCTTCGACGTCATAGGACTGCCCGCGTCCCGCATACTGCATCGGGATGGCCTTCACGCCGACGTCGCTCTCCCGCGCCTCGGTGCTCCACGGCCAGCCGTTGCCGCTCACTTCGCCGGCGTCGTAGAAATTGTCCAGCGTCACGAACTGCCGCGCGATGGCGTGCTGGTTGGGCGTGATCGCCGCGCCGAACAGCGCCAGCTTGGGATCGCCGTTGCCGCGGTCCAGGTCGCCGAGCACCTGATCGTAGGTGCGGTTTTCCTTGACGATATAGATGATGTGCTTGATGCGCTTCCTCAGTTGCGCCATCACGGCGTCGCCGTTCGGATCGCGCGGCGCGCGAAAGCCGTTGTTCGCCGCGACCGTGTCGGTCAGCCGGCGCAGATCGCGGTCGTGCGGTGCGGGCAACGCCAGGAAGCCGGCGTGGCTCAGTTGCAGGATGTAGTGGTTCGCGCTGTGGCAGGCGGCCATGCGCGCGAGATCGAAGTTGTTGTGCGAGCAGCCTTGCGGATTGGGCCCCGGATCGCTGCGTCCGTTGACGACATAAAGCATGTTGCCGACGGCGCTGACCGAGTTCGGATACCAGCCGGTGGGGACGAGACCCGAAACGCGATGCGGCCCCGCCAGCGCAACGACCGCCAGCGCATTCTCGCCGCCCAGCGTGGCGTAGAGCCTGTGACCGTCCGGCGAGAGAGCGAGCGCGTTCGGCGCCGCGCCCCTGAAATGCAGACCTATCACTCCCGGCGGAGCAGAAACGGAGATCGTTTCGCGCACGCGGTTTGTCGCGGTGTCGATCACGGTCACGGTGTCAGTGTTGTCGCTGGCGACGAAAAGCGTCGCTTGGGCGCGGTCGAGCACCATGCGGTTGGGCGTTCCGCCGACGGCGATGCGCGCCACGAGCTTCGGCAGGTCGGCGATGTCCACCACGTCGACTTCGCGGTCGCGCAGACTGGTCACGTAGGCCGTGCGATTGCCCTTGATCGCCACCCAATAGGGATACTCTCCGCCGGGGACGCCGCGCTTGCGCGGATCGATGATCCCCGGTCGCAGGTCGAGTTCTCCGACGATCAGCCGCGAGACCGGATCGACGACGGTGATCGCGTCGTTGTAGCGGTCCGCAATGACGACTTTGCGGCCGTCCGCCGTGACATCGAGCCCCGCGGCGCTCGGCTTCAGGCCAAGCCCGAGCCCCGCCCGGTGACCGAGGGCGACAGGTTTGCCGTCTTCGGCCCACGCGCCGTTCATCCGCGAATAGATATGCAGCGAGTCGTCAACCCCGCCGGCAACATAGAAACGAGAATCGTCGGGCGAAAACGCGATGCCGGAATCGGTGTTCGGGACAGACACCACCTGGACCTGTCTGGGTGTGCCGGCGGAAATGTCGAATACGAAGACGTATTCGTCCGAATGCGCCTTTTTTCCGGTCGGGCCGGACAGCAGGTTGAAGCCGCTGGTCAGAACCAGCAGCGTCTTGCCGTCATGGCTGGCGACGGTCGTCACCGCCTGATGGACGCGAAAATCCGGAAAGTCCGCAAGCTTCGGGTCGAGTTCCTGGAACGTTGACCCCAGCGCGGCGGCGGGCGAGATTCGCTGGCCAGTGGGAATCCATTGGCCGGCACTGCCGTTGTCCGCGGCACCGCCAACACACAGTGCGCCCGTCAGAAGCAAACCGGCTTGAAGGAATTTTGCGAAGCGTGTCATGGCGATTCTCCCGTCCGCGCCATTATGGCAGAGCGGGCAACATCGTCAGCATTAAGTTTTGACGCAAGCGGGCACGCCGACGCTTAGGCGAGAAAGAAAGAGAGCGGCACTAAGCCGTCGCCTGGCGCGGCGGTTCCTCGACTGGCTCGGTCGCATCGCCCGGCTCCAGCCCGAATTCCTTCAGCTTGCGGTACAGCGTCGAGCGGCCGATGCCAAGCCGGCGCGCCACCTCCGACATGTGTCCATCGTAACGCGAGATCGCCAAGCGGATGAGCTCGAATTCCATCTCTTCCAGTTTTCGCATGTGGCCCGACGCGTCGGTCGCCGACAGGGCGTAAGGCGAGGATGCGGGCAGAGTGGGCGCGAACATGCCCGCGTCGAGGTTGTCGGCGGCAACGAAAGCGCGGCGGTTTTTCGCTTCCACACCCATCGCGGCGGCGATCTGGGGAAAGTCGCAGACGTCGAGCATCGAGCCGTCGCACAGCACCACCGCGCGGAAGATCGTATTTTCGAGCTGGCGCACATTGCCGGGCCACGAAAAGCGTTGCAGCAGGTCAGCCGCCTCGGGCGTCATTCCAGCGACGGGTTTGTGCTCTTCCGCGGCAAAGCGGGTGATGAAGTGGCGCGCCAGCGCCGGCACGTCCTCGCGGCGATCGCGCAAGGGCGGCACCATGATGGGAAACACGTTGAGGCGATAGAACAGGTCTTCGCGGAAGCGGCCTTCGCGCGTCAACTCGGACAAATCGCGGTTGGTCGCCGAGATGATGCGCACGTCCACCTTCACCGGCCGCTTGGAGCCGACGGGGTCGACCTCGTTTTCTTGCAGCGCGCGCAGCAGCTTGACCTGCATGTCGAGGCGCAATTCGCCGATCTCGTCGAGGAACAGGGTGCCGCCGTCGGCTTCCTGGAACTTGCCCAGATGCCGTTCGCTGGCGCCGGTGAACGAACCTTTCTCGTGGCCGAACAGGATCGACTCGATCAGGTTCTCGGGAATGGCACCGCAATTGACGGTGACGAACGGTTTTCCCGCGCGGTCCGACGAGCCTTGGATGGCGCGCGCGATCAATTCCTTGCCGACCCCGGATTCGCCTTCGATCAGGATGGGAATGGTCGATTGCGCGGCGCGTACGCCGAGCCGGAACACCTGCCTCATTTCGTCGGACTTGGCGACGAGGTCCGCGAAGACCAGACGGTATTCCGCCTTCTTCTTCAGGCGCGTGACTTCGCCCGACAAGGTGCCGATCTTGAGCTGGTTGCGGATCGAGACGGTGATGCGCTCGGGGCTGGCGGGCTTGACCAGGAAGTCGTTGGCGCCGGCCCGCATCGCCTCCACTGCGGAATCGATGCCGCCCTTGGCGGTGAGCACGATCACCGGCAGGTCGGGATGGCTGACGCGCAGCTTGGCGAGAACTTCCAGGCCGTCGATGTCGGGCATGACGAGGTCGAGGAGCACCAGCGCAATCTGTTCGCCGCGCGGTCCGCTCACCAGATCGAGCGCCGGCCCGCCGCCGGGCGCGGTGACGACCGTCATTCCGGCGCGACTGATCGCAGCCTCCAGCAATCGGCGCTGTACGGGATCGTCGTCGACAATGAGAATGGTCTGTGCCATCGGCCCCTCGGTAAAGCGGGCGCGAGTGTGGTCCGCCACTGGTAAAGGCCTGTTTAAGAGATGTCCTTGTGTGGCACAGTTCGCCGCCGCGGCGCGATGGTCAACAAACGGTAAAGAGCATGGACAAGTCGTTCGACTATTGGGAGTACTTCGCGAACGAAGCGCGACGCGCCGGATCGCCGCTGTACGAGCGTTTGTCGCGGGGCGTGGGCGGCGACGAAGGGTTGCGCGAATTCGCCAACGGCACGCGCCAGGGTCAGCCGCCGGGCAACATCCTGTTCGCCGCCGTGCATTTTCTCCTTCTGCGCGGCGCGCAGCATCCATTGCGGCGTCATTACCGCAATCTTGGCGGGACAAGCGGCGAAGATCCGTTTCCCGCCTTCAAGGATTTCGTGGACACGCATCGCGTCGAACTTTCGCCGCTGATCGCGTCGCGCGTCACCAACACCAACGAAGTAGCGCGCTCCGCGCTGCTGGCGCCCGCGTTCCGGGCGCTGGCGAAAGAATCCGGCGAACCGCTGCGTCTGATCGAACTGGGACCGAGCGCGGGTTTGAACCTGCTGTGGGACCGCTACGGCGTGCGCTACACGCGCGGCAGCGAGGGTTTCTCGATCGACGTGCCGGAGGCGGCGCTGACTCTCGAATGCGAATTGCGCGGGGCGAAGCTTCCTCCGCTTGGACCCTCGCCGAAGATCGCCAGCCGCGTCGGGCTGGAGCGCAATCCGGTCGATCTTGCCGACGCCGATGCGCGCGATTGGCTGCGGGCGCTGGTGTGGCCAGATCAGGTCGCGCGCTTTGCGGTTCTGGAAAAGGCTTTGGCGAATTTCCCGGGCGAAAAACCGGCAATACGCGCCGGCGATGCCTTATCGCTGCTGCCCGAGGCGATGGCGGAGGCGCCCGCGGACCAGCCGGTCTGCGTCTATCACACCATGGTCGTTTATCAGTTTCCGGACGAGATGCGCGAGGCGCTGGATGCGATCCTGATTCTCGCCAGTCTGAGACGGCCGGTGTGGCGCATCGGCCTGGAAGGCACGCTGAGCGGCGACAATCCGCTCAAGCTTTACGCCTACCGCGACGGAAGCAAGGAAGAGCGCACGCTGGGCCTCTGCCATCCGCACGGCGCCTGGCTTGAGTGGCTGGCGTAAGCGTGCCAGCATTTGTGGACATGAACGACGGCACCAATACTCCTCCCGGCGCGGGGAAAATCGACTTTCCCGACTTGGAAACGCCGCTCGCGGGGCTCGCCGGGGCGCCGCCTCCGGCACCGGCCTGGTTCACCGACGCCGTGGCGGTGCGGCCGGAAAGCCGGTTTGTCGAAGCCGATGGCGCGCGCATCCATTATTTGCGCTGGGGCAGCGCAGCGAGACCGGGGCTGCTGCTCGTCCACGGCAACGCCGCCCACGCCCATTGGTGGAGCTTCATCGCGCCGTTCCTGGCCCGCGATTACAACGTCGCGGCCATGGACCTTTCGGGCATGGGCGACAGCGATTGGCGCGGCGGCTACACGATGGAACAATTCGCCCGCGAGGAGCTGGCGGTCTGCGAAGACGCCGGCATGTTCGCTCTTGCCGAGCCGCCCGTCATCGTGGCGCACAGCTTCGGCGGTTTCGTGACCTTGTTGACCGGGGCGCTCTACGGCGAGCGGCTGGCAGGCACCGTGATTGTCGACTCGCCGGTCAACCCGCCCGGCCGGCCCGGCGGCAGGCCACCCCTTTCGAGCAGACCCCCCAAACTCTATCCGACGCTAGCCGCCGCGCTGGCACGCTTCCGGCTGTTGCCGCCACAGACCTGCGACAACCTGTATCTGTTGGACTGGGTGGCGCGCCATTCGCTCAAGGAAATGGACGGTGGTTTCTCCTGGAAGTTCGATCCGGCGATCTGGCGCGATTTCTCCATCGGCGATACGGCGGCGCGCCTGAAAGCCACCAAATGCCGAATCGCCGTGTTCCGGGGCGAGCTCTCGATTCTGCTTCCGCCCCAGATCGGGGAGTACATGTTCAACCTGCTGGGCCGCGCGGCGCCCGTGGTCGAAATCCCGCAGGCGCAGCACCACATTATGCTCGACCAGCCTTTGGCCTTCGTGGCGGCCGTGCGCGCCTTGCTGGCGGATTGGGAGCATTCGCTGCCGCGGCGCGGCTTTTCAAGGCCGACGGCTTTGCTATAGTCCGGCCTACTTCATCCGGGAAACGACATGGCCGCACACGGCGATACCGGCGACGGAGCCGGAACGACAGACCTCAGCGAGCATCTGCGCACCTGGAGGCTGTTCACCTGGATCATCAAATGGTCCCTGGTCGGGATCGGGCTCGTCATGGCGTTCCTGGCGATTTTCCGCACCCACGGGTGACCAGCGCCCGAAAGAAACCGTGACAATCCGTGCGCGCGGCCGTCTGCAATGCATATGGCCCGGGCACGCAGATTTACGCCGCCGTTTCGGATGTGGGAATGGTGCGCGATGCCGCATAACTGAAGCGTTGCCAATGCCGTCTCTTTGTTATATTCCCGCGCCGTACTTTCGGGTGGGGCAATGCCCTTCGTGTTGTGTCGCGGCCTGACGTCTCGCCCAATGACACCGAAATCTTCTCGGTTTGCGCGGCCGATCCCCGTCGGCACTTCTCCATCGACCGGATGGGAGCTTGTCTATCGTCCAGTCCAACCACATGCGTGAAATCATGCCTCAGACCATTGGAATACCGAAAGAGACCTATGCCGGCGAGAAGCGCGTTGCGACCGCGCCGGAAGTTGTCGAAAAGCTGATCAAGCTCGGTTTTGCGGTGACGGTGGAAAGCGGCGCCGGCGACGGTGCGAGCTTTTTCGACGATGCCTATGCCGCCGCCGGTGCGAAAATCGCCAAAAGCGCGGCCGAGGTCTGGTCGTCTTCCAATATCGTCTTCAAGGTGCGCGCGCCCGATGCGGCGGAAGTCGCCCTGATGAAGGAAGGCACGACGCTGATCAGCTTCATCTGGCCGGCGCAGAACCCCGCGCTGATGAAAAGTCTCGCCGCCCGCAAGGTGACGGTGCTGGCGATGGATTCCGTGCCGCGCATGTCGCGCGCCCAGAAGATGGACGCGCTCTCCTCGATGGGGAATATCGCCGGCTATCGCGCCGTCATCGAGGCCGCTCATCATTTCGGACGCTTCTTTACCGGCCAGATCACTGCCGCCGGCAAGATGCCACCAGCCAAGGTGTTCATCATCGGCGCGGGCGTGGCGGGTCTTGCCGCGATCGGCGCGGCTTCCGGCCTCGGCGCCATCGTGCGCGCCAACGATACCCGTCCGGAAGTCGGCGATCAGGTGAAGTCGATGGGCGCGGAATTCGTCGGTGTCGATTATCAGGAAGAAGGCACCGGCACCGGCGGCTACGCCAAGGTGATGAGCGAGGGCTTCCAGAAGGCTCAGCGCGCGGTCTTCGCCAAACAGGCGAAAGAAGTCGACATCATCATCACCACGGCGCTGATCCCCGGCAAACCCGCGCCCAAGCTGATCACCGCCGAGATGGTGCAGTCGATGCATCCCGGCAGCGTCATCGTCGATCTGGCTGCCGAACAGGGCGGCAACTGCGAGTTGACCGAGCCGGGCAAGGTCGTGGTCAAGCACGGCGTGACGATCATCGGTTACACCGACCTGCCTTCGCGCCTCGCCAAGCAATCCTCGACGCTCTACGCCACCAATCTGCTGCGCCTCACCGAGGAATTGTGCAAGACCAAGGACGGCGTCATCAACGTCAACATGGAAGACGAGGTCATCCGCGGCGCCACCGTCATCAAGAACGGCGAGATCACTTGGCCGCCGCCGGCACCCAAGCTATCGGCGGCTCCTCCCGCCGCGGCCAAGCCCGCCGCCGCGGCTCCGGTGCCGGAGAAAAAGAAGAAATCCGGCGGAGGCATGGTCGTCTTCGCCGGCCTCGCCGTGGCGCTGTTCGCGTTGATCGGCCTTTATGCGCCGCCGGCGTTCATCGGCCATTTCACGGTCTTCGTACTGGCCGTTTTCGTCGGCTACATGGTGGTGTGGAACGTCACGCCGGCCCTGCATACCCCGCTGATGAGCGTCACCAACGCCATCTCCAGCATCATCACCATCGGCGCGTTGCTTCAGGTTGCTCCACCTGCGGCCGAAGGTCGTCCAGAGGAACTGATCCGCTGGATCGCCGTCGTCGGCGTCGCGCTGACCTCGATCAACATGTTCGGCGGCTTCGCGGTGACGCGGCGCATGCTGATGATGTTCCGCAAGTAAGGAGACCGTGAAAATGCCTGCAACTCTATCGACGGTCTCCTACATCGGAGCCACCATCCTCTTCATCCTCAGCCTCGGCGGGCTGTCCAACCCGGAGACGTCGCGGCGCGGCAACTGGTTCGGCATCGTCGGCATGGCGATCGCCGTGCTTGCCACGATTTTTGGGCGACGCCTCCTCGGAACGGCCGAGGTGCCGATCGTCACCGCCAACGGTTACGCATACATCGTCGGCGCCATGGCGGTAGGTGCCACTATCGGGTTGTTCGCCGCACGCATCGTCAAGATGACCCAGATGCCGGAACTGGTGGCGATCATGCACAGCCTGGTCGGCTTTGCCGCCTGCACCATCGGTTTCGCCAGTTTCATCGACACCTCGGCGGTGTTCCCCACCGCGGCCGAGCACTCCATTCACATCATGGAGATCTACATCGGCGTCTTGATCGGCGCGGTGACCTTCACCGGCTCCGTGATCGCTTTCGGCAAGCTGTCGGGCAAGATCGGCGGCAAGCCCATGCTGCTGCCGGGCCGCCATCTTCTGAACCTCGCCGGCCTCATCGTGGTGATCTGGTTCGGTTATCAATTCCTGCAGGCGGGATCGATCCAGGCCGGTATGCTGCCCTTGATCGTGATGACCGTGATCGCGCTTCTCTTCGGCGTTCACATGGTGATGGCCATCGGCGGCGCCGACATGCCGGTGGTGATCTCGATGCTGAACAGCTATTCGGGCTGGGCGGCGGCGGCCACCGGCTTCATGCTGTCGAACGATCTTCTGATCGTGGTCGGCGCGCTGGTCGGCTCCTCGGGCGCGATCCTTTCCTACATCATGTGCCGGGCAATGAACCGCAACTTCATCAGCGTCATCGCCGGCGGCTTCGGTACCGGTGGAGGGGCGGCGGCCAAGCCTGGTACGGCGCCCGCCGGCGAAGTCACGCCGATCAGCGCGGTCGAAACCGCCGAACTGTTGCGCGAAGCCAAGAACGTCATCATCGTGCCGGGCTACGGCATGGCAGTCGCCCAGGCGCAGCACTCGGTGTACGAGATCACAAAGTTGCTGCGCGAAAAGGGCGTCAACGTGCGTTTCGGCATCCATCCGGTGGCCGGGCGCATGCCAGGGCACATGAACGTGCTGCTCGCAGAAGCCAAGGTGCCTTACGACATCGTGCTGGAAATGGACGAGCTCAACGAAGACTTCCCTAACACCGATGTGGCGATGGTGATCGGCGCCAACGACATCGTCAATCCGTCGGCGCAGGAAGACCCCACCAGCCCGATCGCCGGCATGCCAGTGCTCGAGGTGTGGAAGGCCAAGACCTCCATCGTGATGAAGCGCTCGATGGCGTCGGGCTACGCCGGCGTCGACAATCCGCTGTTCTACAAGGAGAACAACCGGATGCTGTTCGGCGACGCCAAGAAGATGCTCGACGAGGTGTACTCCGCGCTCAAGGGTTGAGTTATGTAACCCCGGCAGAGGAGTTGCATGGACTACTATCACACCTGGTTCGACCTGAAGCCCGGCACCAAGGATGTGGAGTTCGCGCGCGCCTTTGCCAAATACATGGATCACCTGAAGGGGCAAGGCGCGATCGAGGGCTGGAAGCTCACGCGGCGCAAACTCGGTTTCGGGCCTAGGGACCTGGGGGAGTTCCACGTCGTCATGGAGACGCGCGATCTGGCGCAGCTCGACTTGGCGTTCCGGCTTGTGGCCTCGCGGACGGAACCGACCGAAAGCGTGCATTTCGGCGTCAATTCGCAGGTGCAGAACCTGACCATCGCGCTTTATCGCGATTTTCCCGACCCGGTGCGCCAAGAAGGCGAAGAGAAGTTTTGAACGGCTCTACCCGCCTGCGGCCTGTGCGCCGAAGATTAAGCACGATTTAGCTGACTCCATGACCGGGGGCTGGAAGCGCGGGGACTGGCGCGATATGAAGGGGCCCCGCCGGTGCGGCGGCGGACCAGACTGAGAGGAAGACCCGGTGGGCGAAACGATTTCAAAGCTGCTGGCGGCCATTTCGAGTTCGTTCGCGACGATCCTGGCAACCACGAAGACGCACAAATGGTGGTGGGCGGGCGGCGGCGGCGCGGCCGTCGCGGCGATCGTGGCCGCCGTGGTGATATTCGGCGGCTTCTTCGGTCCGAGCGGCAAAGCCATCTGCACGGTGGCGCTAGAACACGCCCGCGAATACGGCGTCATTCCCTCGTCCGCCAAGCTGTCGAGCAACGATGCGAAGAGCACGGACGTCAGGAACCGGAAGCTGTGCACGGCCGAGGCCGACGGCAACACTTACAACATCGCCGCCGACGTCGCCACCGACGACACCTCCGAAGCCAAGTGCAAGGACGTCAAGGACATCACGAAGAACAAGGACTGCGTCGCGCTGTACAGCGTCCAACGCGCCGACGGTCTGTCCACCTACCAGCTGCGGCAGGTGCCCGACGACGACACCGATGCTCCCCCCGACCAAGCCGCAGCGAACGACACAGGCGGCGCGCCGGCGACTCCCGATGCCGCCGACACGCAAAGCGCGCCCGACGCCGGCGACATTCAGCCGGCCACCGGCACCCATGCCGGCGGAGCGGATCAGCAAACCGGCCCGCAGTGACGGCGTCGCGGCGGCGTTCTACTTGATCCCGCCCATGGCACAGACGGTGCGCCATTCCTCGGGCTTCACCGGCTGAACCGAAAGCCGCGAGAAGCGCACCAGCGTCATGTCCTTGAGCTTTGGCGCAACCTTCACCTCGGCCAACGTCACGGGCTTGGGCATATCCCGGAGCGCTCTGACGACGACCATGCCGAAGCGGCCGCTCGCGTCGGTGGGGTCGGGCGCGTATTCGCCCACGACCTCGACGATCCCCACGATCCGCCGCTCTTCTCCAGAATGGTAGAAGAAGCCGTAATCGCCTTTGCGCATCGCCTTCATGTTGTTGGCAGCCTGATGATTGCGTACGCCCGTCCAGGGCTCGCCCATGGCGCCTTTCTTTTTCTGCTGTTGCCAGGACCATGATTCCGGTTCGGTCTTGAACAGCCAATAGGCCATCAGAGTCTCGCTCCGATCGGATCGGAGCCGGCGTGCCAAGCCTTTGCTGCCGCCCCGCGGACATAGGCGAAATGGATCTCGCGCGTGGCCAGGTGCAGCGGCGGCGCGTTTTCCTTGTCGACGGCGACGAACAGCATGGGTGTTTCTCCTATTCCGGCCTCAGGGGCCTCGTCATCAGACGGACAATGGCCGCGGAAGGGGGCAACGAACCGTCGAGCACGCAGGCGACGGTCTCCGCCACGGGCAGTTCGATCTTCTCCTTGGCCGCGCGGATGACAAGTGCCGGCGCCGTTGCAACGCCTTCGGCCAGCGGCTGCCCAGGCGCGCGAAGCTCGTCGAGGGCGCGGCCCTTGCCGACCTCGGTGCCGAAGTGGTAGTTGCGCGAATGCACGCTGGTGGCGGTCAGCACCAGATCGCCTAATCCCGACAGGCCCATCAGCGTTTCCGGCCGCGCGCCCAGCGCTTCTCCCAGCCGTCTGAGTTCGGCGAACCCGCGCGCCAACAGGGCTGCGCGGGCGCTTTCGCCCAACCCCATTCCATCGACGATGCCGCAAGCGATGGCATAGACGTTCTTCGCCGCACCGCCCAGCGCTACGCCGAGAACATCGTCGCTGGCATAAGGGCGAAAGGCGGCGTGGCCGAGGCTCGTCTGCAGGCGCTGTGCGACGGGAAGGCGGGCGGCGATGGTCACCGCCGTCGGCAGCCCTTGGGCGGCGTCGCGCGCGAAGGATGGTCCCGACAGGATCGCCGGTTCGAAGCCGGGCGCGGTTTCGGCGAAGACTTCGGTCAAGAGCTTGCCGCTGCCGCGTTCGAAACCCTTGGCACAGAGCACCAGCGGGATTCCTGGTGGCGCCACGGCCGCAATGGCCATCAGGCTGGAGCGCAGGTGTTGGGCGGGGGCGGCGACCAGCAGAGCCTCGGCGCGCGCCGCCTCTGCCAGATTGCCCGTCGCGGCGATGGACGATGGCAGGGCAACGCCCGGCAGGAACGAGGCATTTTCCCGGCTCAGGGCGATGGACTCCACCACCTCGGATTCGCGCGCCCACAGCGTCACGGCGCGCCCTGCCCTGGCTGCAAGCAACGCCAAGGCAGTCCCCCAGGCGCCTGCGCCAATCACACCGATTCGTTCGTAAGGTACAGACATATCAGTGTTTTTTGGCATTTTCTGCCCTCCGTCTCCGGCCCATAACGCAGTACGGAAGATTGAACGATTTGTTGAACGTTCAGAAATAAATACTATCCTGGTTTGGGGAATAAGAGCACTGCGGCCGCGCAGGCCGGCACAAGGGGCTTATCCTATGGCCGAAAAAGACGCGGTTCGCGAACAGATCATCCAGGCCGCCAAGAAGCGCTTTTCGCATTTCGGCTACGCCAAGACCACCATGGCCGAGGTCGCCGCCGATTGCAGCATGTCGCCGGGCAATCTTTACCGCTTTTTCCCGGGCAAGCTCGACATCGCCGAGGCCATCGCCACCGCCGAGCACGAGGGCCACATGGGGAACATGCGCGGACTGTCGGCCGCCGACGGAAAAAGCGTGATCGAGCGGCTGCGCGAATATTTCTTCGAGGAAATGCGGTACACCTATCTCATGCTGGAAAAGAATCCGCGGGTCTACGAAATGGCCAGCGTGATCGCCCACGAGCGCCCGCAATATGCGAATTGGATGCTTGCCAACGAACGCAAGCTGCTCGTGGAGTTGTTCGATGAGGCCGAGCGCAACGGCGAGTTCCGGATCGACGACAAGGAATTCACCGCGGAGATGATCCAGTCGGCGACCATGAAATTCCGCTATCCGCAGCTGTGGTCCAAATTGCCACTTCCCAAGCTCGAACGCGAACTCGACGGCGTGCTGAAACTCCTGGTCAACGGCCTTTGCGCGCAGAGAGCGCGAACGAGCCCGGTCTAGCCGCGAATATTCGAGCGGCAAAGGGATCGGGCACCATGGCCCGGTGGCGCTTGGGATAATCCTCGTATTCCGCGTGCGAAACATGCACGGACCGGCCGCCGGGACGTCGGCCCCGGCCGTTTTTCTTTTCCTTCCTGGCCACGATCCAGACACTCACAAACCCAGGCTGGCAGGTTGTAGGCAGGTTACGAATGGGAGTAAGATGCACTTGCTGGAATATCGGGGGGTATCGATGAACCGGGGCTATTCTACGCGATCCATTGCTACCGCGGCTGTTCTTGCCGCAGCTGTTTTCAGCTTGTCGTCAACCGCTCAGGCCCAAACAACGGCCGCTTCAACGGGCGATTGTTGGATTCGGACCAGCGATGGAGCAGCCGTACCGCCGGAGAATCTCACTCCCAACAGTTTCCCTTTAGACGAGCCAGATCACAAATCCGCTGGCGGTGGACGTTTTGCAAGAATTTCCGATGGTTCGTGGATTCGGACCAGCGATGGAGCAGCCGTACCGCCGGAGAATCTCACTCCCAACGGTTTCCCTTTAGACGAGCCAGATCACAAATCCGCTGGCGGTGGACGTTTTGCACGAGTCCCCTGTCCGCCGCCGCCGACACAGGCGAGCACCGGCAATCCGGGACCGATGAAACCGCCGCCGGTGAATTCAGGCCTCGGCATCAATCCGCCGCCGTCATCCTATTTCGGCGCGCCGTTCGGACTGTCGTCCGGCACCCTCGGTGTCGACTACGCCCATTTCAACCCGAGCAGCGGCAGCGACGGCAACCAATATGGGCTTTCCGGCAGCGGGTTGTTCGCGCTGGGCGACAATTTCGGCCTCAACCTCGATGCCGGCTACCACAATGTCTCCAGAACCGGACCGAACCTCAGCAATTGGACCGCGTCCGGCGCGCTGGTGTGGCAACGCGCCGACTGGCGTTTGGGACCGAACTTTGGCTTCCAATCGAACAGCCAAGGCTCGTTTTCGTCGAACACCTATAACTACGGCGCTTATGCCGATTACTTCGCCTCGCAATCCTTTACGTTCTCGGCCAAGGGCGGCGGTTTTTCCAGCAATCCCGGATCGGACGGTTATTATCTCGGCGGCGCGCTAAAGGGTTATGTGAACCCTGACTTCGCCATCGACGGCGCCATCGACTATACGCGGTTCACGAGCTTCGGCGGCTCCAGCGAAACCGATTTTACAATTCGGAGCGAATGGCTGATTTCGGAGACGACGCCGCTGTCGATCTTCGGCGGTTACACCTACAGCGGTTTTTCGCCCGGCAGCTTCAACGTCAATACGGTGTTCGTCGGCATCAAGCTGTACACGAACGGAAATGGCGCAACCACGCTGGTCGACCGGCAGCGCACGGGAACGCTCGGTTGGTCGGCTACCTTCGCGCCGCTTTCGCTTAGGTTTTGAAGACGCGATTGCCACCGGACCGCGACACTCGCCACGGTGTGGCGTCGTGCAGCCAGAGGCCAGTTGCGGCTCGGGCGGCAAATGCCGGGTCAGGTGATGGATTTGCGCGCGGATTAACTCTCATGGTCATCGCTCTGATGAACAATCCGGGCCGGGTGGAATAGCAGCCATTTCCCTTCCTTCCGCCACAAATCTGTCCTAGAGAACCCGCCATGCGCCGCCTGGCACACCTTTTCCTGATCGCGCTAGTGGCCGCCGGACTCGGCGGAGCCGGCCAGCCCGCGCCCAAGCCTCTGATCGCGTTCAGCGACAGCGATCGCGCCGATCTCGATCGCGTCAGCGCCTATCTCAATTCCATGCGCGCGCTGCAAGGCGATTTCGTGCAGATCGGCCCCGACGGCCAGATCGACCAGGGCCGCTTCTATATCGAGAAGCCGGGACGCGTTCGTTTCGAATACCGCGCGCCCAATCCCGTCCTGATCGTGGCCGACGGGCGCACCGTTGCGGTGGCGAACCGCAAGCTCAAGACCGTCGACCGCTATCCGCTGTCCGCCACGCCGCTTGATCTGATCCTGTCCGACAATCTCGACCTCAGCCACAACAATTCGATCCTCGGCGTCAGGCATGAAGTGGGAGCGCTGATCGTCGAAGCGCGCACCAGCACCAACCGCAGCACGCCAAATCTCAGACTGGTGTTCGCCGATCCGGAGCTGGAACTGCGGCAATGGACGATCGTCGACGACCAGGGACTGCCGACCACGGTGGCGCTGCGCGATCTGCAGACTGGCGTGTTCGTCGACAGCCGGATGTTCGTGCTCAAGGACATGAAGGCGCCAGTCGGGGTAAAGTCGCGTGATTGACACGCGTTCGGCGCGTTTTGTTGTCGGGGCTGCTCTTCATAGCTAGGCAGATTCGCCTCGGGCAACAACACTTCCCCAACGGAATGGTCGCGGAAATCCGGACGTGAATCGCGCGTTCGGGTTCCACCAAGCTGTCACATCTGCAAGTATAAGCTGGCAGAGCCAAACACAGCGAAACACCAACGGGAGAACCATGATGAGTTTGAAGCTTCACGTCTTTCCGCTCAGCCCGCGCGCTTTCAAGGTGATGGCGGCCGCCAATCATCTGGGCGTCGATCACGAGCTTTGTTTCGTCGATCTGGGAAAGGGCGGGCACAAGAATCCGAAATTCCTGGCTCTCAATCCGAACGGCAAGATGCCGGTCCTCGAAGAGGACGGCTTCGTGCTTTGGGAGGCCAACGCCATCCTCGGATACCTCGCCTCCAAGAAGCCGCAGTCCGGTCTGATGCCCGAAGACGCACGCGGACGCGCCGACGTCGCCCGCTGGCTGTTCTGGGACATGGCGCACTGGGATTCGACCTGCGCGATCTTCATCTTCGAACGCATGGTAAAGTCGTTCTTCACGAAGGAAACGCCCGATCCGGCCGAGATCGCCAAGGGCGAAGAGCGCTTCCATCAATTCGCCAAGGTGCTCGACGATCACCTCAAGGGCCGCAAATATGTGTGTGGCGACAAGCTGACGATTGCGGACTTCGCGCTCGCCGCGCCGCTGAACGTCCAAGAGACGGCGCAATATCCGCTGGCGCCATACGCCGAGATCAGCCGCTGGTATGCAAGTCTGACGGCACTGCCGTGTTGGCGGAAGACCCTGGCGGCGAAAGTGCCTGCGGCCGCGTGATTGGCGCCCGGCCCCTCGCCAGGAGTCGGGCATGGAGACCTGGCGCATTTCGCTTCTCGGGCACGCCCGACAAGAATTTATTGCGGCGAATTCACCGGAGGTCCGCGCTCTCCGAGCATGTGTGGGCATTCCATCGACAAGAAAATCACGGTATTTCGGGGCCGATTTCAAATCGTGTCAATTTTAGCACTGTCATTAAAAATAGCTTAAGTATGCTCAGACCAAAGAAAATAGTTGAAAACTGTGACCAAAATGCATATAGTGCAAATGTGAAGGGCAATAGCGTCCGGCAGGCACTGCCCCCCCGCTCGCAAGCCGGACCGGTCCCTTCGCAGCGGTGTCGGTCATCCCCTCCCGGCACTTAGCGCGTAACGGCGCAAACGACGCCCGGTCGGCACTCCCGACCGGGCGTTTTTCTTCACAATTGCCAGCGGCTGCGCGTCGGCGCCACGAAGATGCGTTCGAAGCTGTCAGCGTGGCCTTGCGCCTTTAACCATTGGGCCAGCCGTTCGGGTTCGTAATCGTTCGCAATCCAGGCGCCGAGCGGCTGTCCGCGCGAATCCTCCAACGCGAAGGCTGTGAACAGCTTCAACCAGCGCTGATGCTTCTTGGCGAGGTCCGCGAACTGGGCCTGGGCGGCTTCGCGCACGCTCCAGCCGTCGCGGTGGATCAGATACAGCGCCGCCGCCAGGCCGGTGCGGTCGTTGCCGCCCGAGCATTTGAGGAGGAACGGCCTTGGCGCTTCCTCGAGCGCTTGCATCAGGCACATCAGCATCGGGCGCGTTGGCAGTTTGCGGGAATCGAGCATGGTGTCGAAATGGCGCGCGCCCAGCGCCGCGCAGACGCGCCTTTCGTAACGCCACCAGCCGAGATCGCGGTTTTCGCCGCGCAGGTTGATAATGGCGCGCAGGCCGTGGCGATTCATCAAGCGCGTGAGTCCGCCGAAATAGGCCTGCGAGGAGCGCGCGGCCTCGCCTTCGAGCACCCAGCGGAAGTTGTACAAAAGATCGAGCAAAGGGCGCATGAGAGGGCGGCGTCCGACGAATGGGGGACCAAGATGCAACTTAGCAGGAAGGCGCTCAATGCCCGTTGGGCGTGGACGAGCGCGGCGGCGCTTACGGCCTTGGCGGTGCTCGTTATGGCCGACGCCGCGCTGAGGGCGAAATCCGGCTATGGCGCGGTCGACCTGCAAGGCGTGCCCGAGGCCTGGGGCATCCGCCTGATCGCCAATCATTGGGTGGACCCAGCCGACGCCGCGCTCGCCGGCTTCGGACTGGGTTTCGATTACCTGTTCATGGCGCTCTACGCCGCCGCGCTCTATTTCGGCGCCATCGCGGCGCGCGAACGCTTCGCGCCCAAGCCGGGCCGGACGCGGCGGATCATGGCGATCCTCGCCATGGCGCCGATCGCCGGCGCCTTGTTCGACGCCTGCGAGAACGCGCTGCAGATGGTCATGCTGACCCGCGGCCCCAACCCGGTCCTGGCGGTGCTGGCCGTGGAAGCGACGAGCGCGAAATTCGCCGGTGTCTTGGTCGGCCTGGCGCTGAGCCTGGCGGCGGCGGGGGGATTCTTTGTGAAGAAGAAAGAAAAGGCGGAGGACGACGCCTAAAGCAGCTTTTCCTGCGTGCCCTTCATCTCGCGCTTGGCTTTCTTGAAGACGGTGGAGTCGATCCAGGGCATGTCGGGCTTGTGGCCGGCGAAGAGCTGCTCGACGGTGAGAATCTGGATTTTCGCGTACTCGCCGTACTCCGTCTTGTAGAAGCCGGCGGCGATGGCTTCTTTCTTCATGGGGGCGGTGGGTTCGGCCAGCGAGATCAGCACGCCCATCTTCGCCTTCTCGCGGTCCACCACGGCGATGAGGTCGCGGATCATGCCGACGCCGACGTTCTCGCCGCCCTTGACCGAGACGATGGCCTTCTCGGTAATCTTGCCGTCCGGCTTGAAATAGATGAAGCCGTCGATGCCGCTGTCCGCGCCCTTCTTCTTGCCGCCGTAGGGGATGGCATCGACGAGGGACACCGCCCACCATTGGAACTGGTATTTGTCCTGCGCGGCCAGCGCCACGGCACCTTCCAAGTCCTTGGGCGTGCCGCGGATGTCGATGGGGATCGGCCCGAAGGCGTCGCGCAGACGCTTCTGGATCAGCGAAATGGCGAGGTGGGTGATGTCGATGCCGATCCATTCGCGCTTGAGTTTCTGCGCCGCGTGCACCGTCGTGCCGCAACCGCAGAAGGGATCGAGCACCACGTCGCCTACGTTGGAGGAGGCTTGAATAATGCGTTCGAGAAGGGTTTGCGGCTTCTGAGTTGGATAACCTAGGCGCTCGACCGCGTTGGGGTTGATAATCGAAATTTCCCACCAATCTGGCATTGGAGACTGGGCAGTTTCGTTTTCAAGACTTGTCGCCTTGCGAACGCCGTCTTCAAAAAAGGCTTGTTGCTTCTGTCCCTTCCATCGCTTCATCGTGCCCTTTGACGGGTCGGTATAAAGCACGTTAAATGCTGCCCCCCCCCCCCCCCCCGACTTCGTGACGAAGTGAATGTCGTCGTGGTTGCGGACGAATTGTCCCGCTGCAACGCTCCATTTCCGGTAGCACCAGATAATCTCGTTCTTATAGTTTCGCTTTCCAAAAATCGCGTCTAACAAAATCTTCAGATAATGGCTCGCTGTCGGATCGCAGTGCAGATAAAGCGATCCCGTCTGTTTCAGCACGCGATGCAATTCCAGCAGCCGCACCGCCATCATCGCCAGATAGGCCATCATGTCGTTGTCGTGCAGGAACGAGCGCATGGCGCGCAGCATCTCGGCGGCGTCGGAATTGCCCGACTGCATCACCTCGTCGAAGGCTTTCTCCGCCGTCTCGTTCCAGTGCCAGGTGTCCTCGAACGCCTCCATCTGGGCGTGGCTTTCGTGCCCGTCCGGCGCCTTGAACAGCACGTTGTAGGAGGCGTTCGAATTGAACGGCGGGTCGAGATAGACGAGATCGACGCTCTCCTCCTTCACCTGCTCGCGCAGGATGGTGAGATTGTCGCCGTAGTAGAGAGTGCCCATCCGCCCCGCCGGGATTCGATTCCCGCCAGTCTATCCCTTCAGCTATCGGGCTGAATCTATCATAATGTTCCTGTTTTGTTCAACAACATTCTGCTTCTGTCGTGTTGACGGTCATTTTGTATCGAGCCTTGACGGACGATTCGCCAGGTGATTCGGTAAGCGCCGCACTCGAAATCCGGCGTACAGCCGCCGATTGGCTGCGGTTGGGTGATGCGAATGGGCCTCCACGAACGAGAACTCGGCGACGGCGCTCCCGTTTTGATCTGCGTCGCGCGCGGTCACGAACAAGATTGGGAAGCGTTCTGTCTCGACTTCGACTTAGCCGTCCAAGGCGTATCGCTTGAAGACGTTCGCACGCGGCTTGAGGACGCGATCGTCGATTATGTGCATGCCGCCATGGACGAGGCTGAACCCGCACGTTCGCAACTCTTGAACCGGCGCGCACCGTTCATGGTGCGCTTGCATTGGGGTATTCGCTTTTTCATGGCGACAATTTCCGGTAGGAATCACGACAGTGACTCAACTGTCGGATTCCCAGTATCTTGCCCCGCCTGAAATGCACGTTCCGGGAATTTCTTGAAATTCTGCTTAGGAGCGGCTTTGTCGAGCAACGTGTGGCCAAAGGCAGCCATCGGCGCTTTCGTAGTGTCGTCGACGGTCAGGTACGTTTGGTGACGTTTGCTCCGCACAACATTAATGACGAGATCAAGCTTGGAACCCTCAAATCCATGATTCGTCAAAGCGGCCTGCCAGAAGCGCTGTTTCGGAAATAATCCCCCTACAAACCTGCAGGCTTGACCCTGTCCTTCGCGTCAGTATATTGCGCGGCTCCCCAAGGGCAGGGCCTTCCGGGGAAAGTCTTTCTTTTCAAGGACATAGATCATGTTCGCGGTGGTCCGCACGGGCGGCAAGCAATACAAGGTGGCCAAGGACGACGTCCTGACCATCGAAAAGGTCGCAGGCGAGGTCGGCGGCGCGCTGAAACTCGGCGAAGTCCTGATGCTGGGCGGCGAAACGGCCAAGACCGGAACGCCTCTGGTCAAGGGCGCCTCCGTGACCGCGGAAATCGTGGCCCAAGGCAAGGGCGAGAAGGTCGTGGCCTTCAAGAAGAAGCGCCGCAAGAACACCCATAGGAAACGCGGCCACCGCCAGCCCTTCACCAAGATCAAGATCACCGGAATTTCGGCGTAAGGAACCGACAGATGGCTCACAAGAAAGCAGGCGGTTCTTCGCGCAACGGCCGCGACTCGGCGGGCCAGAGGCTCGGCGTCAAGCTGTTCGGCGGCCAAGCCATCGTCGCGGGCAACGTCATCGTGCGCCAGCGCGGCACCCAGTTCCATCCGGGCAAAAACGTCGGCATGGGCAAGGATCACACGCTGTTCGCGCTTGCCGACGGCCAAGTCGCGTTCCGCAAGGGCTTCAAGCGCCGCACCTACGTATCCGTGATTTCGGCGCAAGCGCCGGCGGCGAAGAGCGCGGCGGAATAAGCGGCTCGACAAAAGGCCGCCACGACGGGGCGGTCCCGCGCCGCCGTCTGGCCCGCAGCCACAAGGTCTATTGCCACCCGATGGCGTTGACGCGCGAGCAATTCGGGCGAAAAAAGGCGGCATGACTCTGACCATTCGCCCCCTGACGCCGGATCTGTGGCCGAAACTCGAGGAGCTGTTCGGGCCGAACGGCGCGAGCAGCGGCTGCTGGTGCATGTGGTGGCGGATCGGGCACGCCTATCAGGCGAAGGGCGCGGCGAAGAACAAATCCGCTTTCAAACGGATCGTGCGGCAAGGTCCGCCGCCCGGATTGCTCGCGTTCGAAGGCGAGGTTCCGGTCGGCTGGTGTCAGCTCACGCCGCGAAGCGCGCTGGAGCATCTCGAAGGCTCGCGCATTCTTGCGCGCGTGGACGACGTGGCGGTGTGGTCGCTTTCCTGCTTCTTCGTGAAGCGCAGCCATCGCGGCAAAGGTGTGATGCGGGCCCTGATCGTCGGCGCCGTGCGCGCCGCAAAGCGCGCAGGAGCCCCCGCGCTGGAAGCCTATCCTTGGGCGGCGCATGGCCCGCGGCCTGTCAGAGCAAAATACACCGGAATCGCGACGACGTTCCTGCGCGCCGGATTCCGCGAAATCGCGCGCCGCAAGGACGATCGCCCGATCCTGCGCTACGAATTCGCCCGCAAGCGAAAGGCCGCGGCATGAAGTTCCTCGACACGGCCAAGGTCTATATCTCGTCGGGCAAGGGCGGCAACGGCTGTGTCGCCTTCCGGCGCGAGAAATTCATCGAGTTCGGCGGGCCTTGGGGCGGCGACGGCGGCAAGGGCGGCGACGTCTGGGCGGAGGCGGTGGAAAACCTCAACACGCTCATCGATTACCGCTTTCGGCAGCATGTCCGCGCCAGGAACGGCGAAGGCGGCATGGGCAAACAGATGTCGGGCGCGGGCGGGGCCGATGTGGTCCTGCGCGTACCGGTCGGCACGCAAATCTTCGAGGAGGACGGCGAGACGCCGATCGCCGATCTGGCGCAACCGGGCGAGCGCGTGATGCTGCTGCGCGGCGGCAACGGCGGCTTCGGCAACGCGCATTTCAAGAGCTCGACCAACCAAGCGCCGCGCTTCGCCAATCCGGGCCAACCCGGCGAAGAGAAGGCGATCGTCCTCAAGCTGAAGCTGATCGCCGATGTCGGCTTGATCGGCCTGCCGAATGCCGGCAAGTCCACCTTTCTCGCGCGCGTCTCGCAAGCCAGGCCCAAGATCGCGGATTATCCCTTCACGACGCTGAATCCGCAACTCGGCGTGGTGCGCATCGACACCACCGACTTCGTGCTGGCGGATTTGCCCGGTCTGATCGAAGGCGCCCACGAAGGCGTGGGGCTGGGCGACAAGTTCCTCGGCCACGCGGAGCGCTGCGGCGCCATCCTGCATCTGGTGGACGGCACAGAAAGCGAGATCGCCCGCACCTACAGGACCATCCGCGCCGAGCTGGAGGCGTATGGCCAAGGGCTGACCGGCAAGCCCGAGATCGTGGTGCTCAACAAGGCGGATGCGATTGCCAAAGGGGCGCTGTCGAAGAAACGCGTTTCGCTCGGGAAGGCTTGCGGCCACAATATTTTCGTGATGTCGGGAGTCACGGGTGAAGGCGTGGAGGGCGTCCTGCGCGCGCTGGCGAAGGAAATCGTCAAGCGCCGCGCCAAGGAAAAGAAGGCACGCAGTCCGGCGCGAAACTGGGCGCCATGACCGACCTCCTGGCGGCTGCGCATACCATCGTCGTCAAGGTCGGTTCTTCGCTGCTGGTCGACGCCAAGACCGGCCGGCTGCGCCGCGACTGGCTGAAATCGCTGAGCGCCGACATCGTCAAGCTGAAGAGCGAAGGCAAGGACGTGCTGCTGGTTTCTTCAGGCGCCATCGCGCTCGGCCGCCATGCGCTGAAGCTGAAAAGCGGCGCGCTGAAGCTCGAGGAAAGCCAGGCGGCGGCAGCGGCGGGGCAGGTGCGCCTGGCCGAAGCCTATGCCGACGTCTTGGCGCGAGACGGCATCGTCGCGGCGCAGATCCTGCTCACGCTAGACGACACCGAGGAGCGCCGCCGCTATCTCAACGCTCGCGCCACGCTGAAGACTCTGCTCGAACTGGGCGGCGTGCCGGTTATCAACGAGAACGACACGGTGGCCACGGCGGAAATCCGCTTCGGCGACAACGACCGCTTGGCGGCGCGCGTCGCCTCGATGATGGAGGCGGACCGCCTCATCCTGCTCTCCGACGTGGACGGGCTTTACAGCGCCGATCCCACGCACGACGCGGAGGCGCGCCACATCGACGAGGTGCGAACGATCACGCCGGAGATCGAAGCCATGGCGGGCGGCTCGGTGTCGGGCGTCGGACGCGGCGGCATGACGTCGAAACTGATGGCGGCGAAGATCGCCACCGCTGCGGGCTGCGAAGTCGTCATCGCCAAAGGCACGGCGCAGAGTCCGATTGCGGCACTGCGCGCGGGCTCGCGCGTGACCCGCTTTCGCGCCTCGACGACGCCCGCCGCCGCGCGCAAGCGCTGGATCGCCGGCGTTCTCAAGCCGCAAGGCACGCTGATCATCGACGAAGGCGCGGTGAAGGCGCTGGCTGCGGGCAAGAGCCTGCTGCCGGCGGGCATCCGCCAGGTGGACGGACGTTTCGAGCGCGGCGACGCGGTGGTCGTTCGCGACGGCGATGGGCGCGAGATCGCGCGCGGCCTGGCAGCCTACGGCGCAGGCGACGCCGAACGCATCGCCGGCAAGCGCAGCCTCGAAATCGAGGCGATTTTGGGCTATCGTGGACGTGACGAAATGATCCATCGCGACGATCTGGCGTTGACGGGACTGACCGAAAGATGAGCCCGCACGAAGCCGCGAACGAGCCGCTGGCGGCTGAGATGTGCGTGCTCGGCATTGCGGCGCGCGACGCCGCGCGGACCTTGCGCGAGATACCGGCGGAAACCAAGGACGCGGCACTGTTGGCTGCCGCCGCGGCGATCAGGGCACACGCAGCCGATATTCTCGCGGCGAATGCCGCGGACATGGCAAAGGCGAAAGACGGCGGACTGAGTCGGGCGCTCCTAGACCGTCTGGCGCTCGACGGGAAGCGCGTGGAAGCGATGGCCAAGGGCGTCGAAGACGTCGCGGCGCTGCCCGATCCGGTGGGCCGGGAACTGGCGCGCTGGATGCGGCCGAACGGGCTCGAAATATTGCGCGTCGCCACGCCTATCGGGGTGATCGGCATTATTTACGAGAGCCGGCCGAACGTGACGGCCGATGCCGCCGCGCTGTGCCTCAAGTCCGGCAATGCGGTGATCCTGCGCGGCGGATCGGAGTCCGTGCGCTCTTCGGCTGCCATCCTTGAAGCCATGCGCGAAGGATTGGCGGCGGCGAACCTCCCGGCGGACGCCGTTCAGCTCGTCCCCACGACCGACCGCGCGGCCGTAGGCATGATGCTGCGCGGCCTGGACGGCGCCATCGATCTCATCATTCCGCGCGGCGGCAAGGGACTGGTCGGCCGGGTGCAGGAGGAAGCGCGCGTGCCGGTGCTGGCGCATCTGGAAGGCATTTGCCACGTTTATATCCACGAGAAGGCAAACCTCGACATGGCGCGCGCCATCGCGCTCAACGCCAAGATGCGCCGCACCGGAATCTGCGGGGCGGCGGAAACGCTTCTGATCGACCGCGCGGTCCTGAAATCGCACGGGCTGCCGATTCTGGAAGATCTGCACGGGGCCGGTTGCGAAATCCGCGGCGACAGGGACGTCCGCGCCGTCTTCCGCGGCGCCAAGGCGGCGAGCGAGGAAGACTGGCGCACCGAATATCTCGACGCCATCATCTCCGCGAGAGTGGTGAACGGCCTGGAAGAGGCGATACGCCACATCGAGACCTACGGTTCGCATCACACCGAATCCATCGTCACCGAGGATCAGGCCGCGGCCCGGCGGTTTCTCTGGGCGCTCGATTCCGCTATCGTCATGTGGAACGCCTCCACCCAGTTCGCCGACGGCGGCGAGTTCGGCATGGGGACGGAGATCGGCATCGGCACCGGCAAGCTGCACGCGCGCGGCCCCGTCGGCGTGGAGCAACTGACGACGTTCAAATACATCGTCTGCGGCAACGGCCAGACGCGCCCATGACCTGGTTGCGTCCTCCCGGACCCGTCGCCAAGGGCTTGCGCATCGGCCTGCTCGGCGGCTCGTTCAATCCGGCGCACGTCGGCCATCTCTATGTCGGCGAGGTCGCGATGAAGCGGCTCGGCCTCGATTACGTCTGGTGGCTGGTGGCGCCGCAGAATCCGCTGAAGCCGATAGCTGACACGGCACCGCTGGAAGACCGTCTGGCGGCGGCGCGCGCGCTGGTGGGACGCCGTCCGCGCCTGATCGTCAGCGACCTCGAATGCACCATCGGCGCCCGTTACACGATCGACACATTGAAGGCGCTCACGCGCCGCTTCCCCGAGGTGCGCTTCGTTTGGCTGATGGGCAGCGACAACCTGGAGCAGTTCCACCGCTGGCGGCGCTGGATCGAGATCGTGGCGCTCGTTCCCGTCGCCGTGGTGGAGCGGCCGGGCAGTCTGCTGGCGCCGCTGCGCGCCAAGGCCATGGAGCGGTTTGCCCGCCGCCGCGCCCAGGCCTTGCGCCGGCCGCCGGCGATCATCGTGGTGGACGGACGGCGCAACGAAGCCAGCGCCAGCGCGATCCGCGCCGGCCTTGGAGCGTGCCGGGCGGGCGTGCTAGAATGAATTCGGCAACAGCAAAGGAGCGCGCGGCTGAGCGAAGCAGGATTCCGTCCGCCTTTTGCGCATTGATGGCGAACGGAGGACCAACCTGACCCGCAAGACGACGACCGCGCGCAAGCCGGCCAAAAAGCCTGCCGCCAAGAAAAAAGTAATTT
Organism: Alphaproteobacteria bacterium; assembly: GCA_028871795.1. Taxonomy (GTDB): domain Bacteria; phylum Pseudomonadota; class Alphaproteobacteria; order Micropepsales; family Micropepsaceae; genus Rhizomicrobium. The sequence continues at coordinate 237,031 of JAGWMG010000002.1, forward strand.
CCGTCAAAAAAGCCGCTCCGAAGAAGAAGGCGCCAGAGCCCCGGACCACGCTTCTTTCCCGCATCCTGGATTCGCTTGACGACGACAAGGCCGAAGGGATCGTGACCATCGATCTCGAAGGACGGTCTTCGCTTTGCGACACCATCGTGATCGCGAACGGGCGGTCGTCGCGGCAGGTCGCTTCCATCGCGGAGCATCTCGCCCGGCGGCTGAAGGAAGCTGGCTACGGCAGGTGTCAGGTGGACGGCGCTTCGCAGGGCGACTGGGCGCTCATCGACGCCGGCGACGTGATCGTCCATGTCTTCCGTCCCGAGGTTCGCCTTTATTACGATCTCGAAGGCATGTGGTCGGTGGAGGAGCCTGCGCGCGCGCGCCGCGCGACGCGCTGATGCGTCTCACCATTCTGGCCGTCGGCTTCTCCCGCGGCACCTCCGAAGGCGCGCTCATCGACGACTACGTCCATCGCGCCCGGCAGATGGGGCGCAACATGGGAATCCCGTCGGTCGTGGTCGAAGAAGTCTCCGTCTCCAGGGCGCGCGACGCCAAGCTGCGCATGGCCGAAGAGGCTGAAAGGCTCGCCCAGCGGGTGCCGCCCGGTGCGCATGTCATCCTGCTCGACGCCAAAGGCAAAGGCATGACCAGCGAGGATTTCTCCGAGATGCTGGGGGCGCTGCGCGACGCGGGCACCAAGGATTTGTGTTTCGTGATCGGCGGGCCGGACGGATTGTCGCCGCTGCCCGGCAAGCGCGCCGGCCGCAGCCTCGCCTTCGGACCGCAGACCTGGCCGCATCTTCTGGTCCGCGCCATGCTGGCCGAGCAGGTCTATCGCGCCGTTACGATTCTCGCCGGACATCCCTACCATCGGGCGTAAACGATGCGCGCGCTTGTTGATTGCAGGTTGTCGTTCTCAACCACTCCTTAACCAAGAAGCGTCACGATAACGCGTCGCAGCGGGACAGAGCGGCCATGGAGATCAAGAGCACCGGCAAGATCGACTCCGCCATCGTGCGCCGCGCCGCCAAGAGCGCGGGCGCAACCGACGGCTCGTTCTCGGTATCCGGTGCGGCCGAAGCGCGGGCGCAGGTGGTGGCGGGCCCGGGCCCGATCGCGGCGCTGGATTCCATCCTGACGCTGCAGGGCATGAGCGATTCCACCGACGGCCGTTCGAAGGGCGTCAAGCACGGCGAGCAGCTGCTCGACATGCTTGACCAGGTGCGCGACGGATTGCTGGCGGGCGGCATCCCGCGCGCCACGTTGAACCGGCTCGCCAACGCCGTGACCAGGCGTCACGAGAACTTCGCCGATCCGAAATTGCAGACCGTGCTCGACGAGATCGAGCTGCGCGCCCATGTCGAACTCGCCAAGCTCGAAATGATCGATAAGCGGGTGGCGTAGAAAAGCCGATAGCGAGCAGGGAAAGCCCTGGCCGTCACTCCCAGTTCGCCTCATTCTTGCTAAGACGGATTCCTGAGACGGCCATGACGGCCAAGCATCTCGTGGTCATTCATATTACTCAAACCACAAAGGATTCTCTTTCTCAATCTTTACGATCAGCGCATCTCGTATACGCTGAAGTTCTTCCGATGTGTCGTTGCCCTTGTTCCCGAAAAGCAATAGCCATAACATTTTTTCGATCAGAAGCTTCGCTGGATGAACCTGTCGGCCAATGAGATAGGAGATTCTGAGACAGAGTCCTCCAAGTACGATTTCCGCAACGGAGAGATACAGATTTACTCCGGAGACCGAACCAGAGAGCAGATCTCCGTCAATGTGAATTGTCTGGAGCACGATGCGGACGCCGAAGGCGCCAAACAGGACTCCCATTGCGCCGATGAGACTTCCGTACATGAAGATGCGCTTCGTCTTCAGATACAGCCGGAATATTCCGTAGAATTGAAGCGCGGATTCGTGAGGCTGATCTCCGCCGATGTTCCATTGCTGGAGTTGCTTCCATTCTTGCTTCACAAGATAGATACGTTCGAAAGACAACCAGACAAAAGCCACGAAGAATACGCCGCCGAACACGTAACGCGTTGAAATGTGAGCCTGGGCAAAATGCTGCAGTTCCGCAACGAATGCAGATAACAGCACAATCGTCACCGCAAGCGAAATCATTCCAATTCCGCGCCAGAATCGCCGGCGGCTACCAGTTGAAGCCTTTGCCATCCCCTTTCGACTCCGGCCAAAGCTCGGAGTTGTCCCCCCACATTATGCTACTCTTGAGAGTTCCGAACGTCTCGCCGACAAGTTGTCATACCGACCAGAGATCGTCGATTTGACGCGTTGTGTGTGCTGCAATATGAGCGGCCAGAACCGACGGAGGATGCTGAGTCAAAACGAAATTTTTGCCATCCACCTATGATACGTCTATATGCTGATTATTAGTCCGGCGGCATGGACACGACGCTTTTTGCACGTGACCGTGACCGAAACACCACAATTTGTCGGCCCTTATTAACTATATCAGAGTGTGAAAGTGTCCGACGCGTGCCCAAACTCGCGCGCCCGAACTCGCCATTTGCCCCTTAAATCTCCAGCAACAATCTCTGCGGGTCTTCCAGGTTTTCCTTCACGCGTACCAGGAAGGTGACCGCCTCGCGCCCGTCGACGATGCGGTGATCGTAGGAGAGCGCCAAGTACATCATCGGCCGGATCACCACCTTGTCACCCTCGGCCATCGGCCGATTCTGGATCTTGTGCATGCCGAGGATGCCGGACTGCGGCGCGTTGAGGATGGGCGTGGACATCAGCGAGCCGAACACCCCGCCGTTGGTGATCGTGAAGGTGCCGCCCTGGAGTTCCTCGATCTTCAGTTTGCTGTCGCGGGCGCGCAGGCCAAAATCGGCGATCGCCGCTTCGACCTGCGCCAGCGACAGCTTATCGGCGTCGCGCACCACCGGCACCACCAGTCCGCGCTCGGTGGAGACCGCCACGCCGATGTCGTAATAGTTCTTGTAGACGATGTCGTCGCCTTCGATCTCGGCGTTGACGTTGGGCAGTTCCTTCAGCGCGGCGACGGCTGCCTTGACGAAGAAGCCCATGAACCCGAGGCGCACGCCGTGCTTCTTCTCGAAGCTTTCCTTGTAGGTCGAGCGCAGCGCCATCACGTGGCTCATGTCAACTTCGTTGAAGGTCGTGAGCTGGGCGGCGGTGTTCTGGGATTCCTTCAGCCGCAGCGCGATGGTCTTGCGCAGCCGGCTCATGGTGACGCGTTCCTCGCGCGCCGCGTTGGAGCGGGGACCGGAGGGAACGGACGTGAGAGCGGGGCGGCGTTCGCGGGCGTTGGCTTCGAGCGCCGCCAGCATGTCGGCTTTGGTGACGCGCCCGTCCTTGCCGGTGCCGCTGACGCGCGCGGGATCGAGGCCCGTTTCCTCCGCAAGGCGCTGAACCGACGGCGCGGTGCCGATGGCGGCATGGACTGCCGCGGCGAGCTTGGCGGCCGTCGGCGCAGGTGCCGCCTTGGGCGCTTCGGCGGCCGGCGCGGATTTCGGCGAGACGGCGTCGGGATTGCGCGACATCACCGGCGTCGCCTTGCCGGCCTTGCCTTCGGCGATGGCGCCCAAGACGCTGCCCACCTGCACGGTGTCTCCGGTCTTCACCGCAATGGACTCGATCGCGCCGGCGGCGGGCGCCGGCACTTCCACCGTGACCTTGTCGGTTTCGAGTTCGAGCAGAGGCTCGTCGCGGGCGACGGCGTCGCCTTCCTTCTTGAACCAGCGCGCGACGGTCGCCTCGGTGACGGATTCGCCCATGGCCGGAACTTTGATCTCGATGCTCATAAGGTAGCCTCGGTGCAATTTGGTTCGCCTCCCCCACAAGGGGGAAGCGGAACAACCATCATCATAGCGTCAAAGCCTCGTCCAGGAAGGCATGAAGCTCGGCATTGTGCTGGCTCAGCAGTCCCGCGGCCGTGGAGGCGTATTCGGGCCGTCCGATGTAGCGCGGGCAGCGGCAATGGCCGGACATGCGGGTCAGGATTTCCTCGAGCTTGGCCCGCGCGAAGGTCCAGGCGCCCTGGTTCTTGGGCTCTTCCTGGCACCACGCGATCTCCGCCTTGGGAAAACGCTTGAGTTCTCCGGCCAGCGTCGCTTCCGGGAAAGGATAAAGCTGCTCCAGGCGCAGCATCTGGACGCGGTTCTCGTTTCTTTTTTCGCGCTCTTCCATCAGGTCGAAATAGACCTTGCCGGCGCACAGGATGACGCGCTTGATCTCGGCGTCGGGCGCGAGCTTGACCGTGGTGGCGCCGGGCACGCATTCGGACTGGTCGCGGAAGACGCGGTGGAACGTCGTTCCCGGTCCCATGTCCGAGAGCAACGAGACGCAGCGCTTATGGCGCAGTAGCGATTTCGGCGGCATCAGGATTAGCGGCTTGCGGAAGCCACGATGCATCTGCCGCCGCAGAACGTGAAAATAGTTTGCCGGCGTGGTGGGGACGGCGACCTGCAGGTTGTCCTGGGCGCAGAGCTGAAGATAGCGCTCCAGCCGCGCGGAGGAGTGTTCCGGCCCCTGGCCTTCGTAGCCGTGCGGCAGCAGCAGCGTCAATCCGCACATGCGCAGCCATTTCATCTCGCCGGAAGCGATGAACTGGTCGATGACGACCTGCGCGCCGTTGGCGAAGTCGCCGAACTGCGCTTCCCACAGCACCAGCGTCTTGGGCTCCGCCGTCGAATAGCCGTACTCGAAGCCGAGCACCGCCGCTTCGGAAAGCAAGGAGTCGACGATCTCGAATTCCGGCTGCCCCTCGGCCAAGTGATTGAGCGGCACGTAACGCTCCTCGGTCTGCTGATCGACCAGCACGGAATGGCGCTGGGAGAAGGTGCCCCGCGCGCTGTCCTGTCCCGACAGGCGCACCGCGACGCCCTCCTTGAGCAGCGTGCCGAAGGCCAGCGCTTCGGCGGTCGCCCAGTCGATGCCTTCGCCGGTTTCGAACATCGCCGCCTTGTGCTGCCTCTGCCTCACGATGGTCTTGTGGGCATGGAAGCCTTTGGGGATCATGGTCAAGGCACGGCCGACATCCCGGAGCGTTTCGAGGGAGGCATGGGTCTGGCCGCGGCGGTCGCCGGTGGGCGCGATCGACATGCCCGCCCAGCGCCCGTCCAGCCAGTCGGCGCGCTTGGGCCGGTGGGATTTCGAGGCGTCGTATTCCTCGTCGAGTCGCCGGTTGAAATCGGCGATCATCGCCTTGACGTCGGCCTCGGTCAGCGTGCCTTCGCCGATGAGCTTGGCGGAATAGAGTTCCAGCGCGGTGGGATGCTCCTTGATGGCGCGATACATCAAGGGCTGGGTGAACGACGGCTCGTCCGTCTCGTTGTGACCGAATCTGCGGTAGCAGAACATGTCGATCACGACGTCCTTGTGGAAGAGCTGGCGAAATTCGGCGGCGATGCGCGCGCAATGCACGACCGCTTCGGGATCGTCGCCGTTGACGTGGAAGATCGGCGCCTGAACCATCAACGCGATGTCGGTGCAATAGGGCGAAGAACGCGAATGCATCGGCGAGGTGGTGAAGCCGATCTGGTTGTTGATCACGAAATGGATCGTGCCGCCGGTGCGGAAGCCCTTGGTGCCCGACATGGCGAAGCATTCCGCCACCACGCCCTGGCCCGCGAAAGCGGCGTCGCCGTGCAGCAAGAGCGGCAGCACGCTGTCGCGCGTGAACTTGTCGCCGAGCTGGGCCTGCTTGGCGCGCGCCTTGCCCAGCACCACCGGATCGGCGGCCTCCAGATGCGACGGGTTCGGGGTCAGCGAAAGATGCACGTGATTGCCGTCGAACTCGCGGTCCGCCGAGGCGCCGAGATGGTATTTGACGTCGCCGGAGCCCTGCACCTCGCTCGGGTTGACGCTGCCGCCCTGGAATTCGTGGAAGATCTGGCGATAGGGTTTGGAGAGAACGTTGGCGAGCACGTTCAAGCGCCCGCGATGGGACATGCCGATCACGATCTCCTTCACGCCCAGATGCCCGCCGCGCTTGATGATCTGTTCGAGCGCCGGGATCATGGCTTCGCCGCCGTCCAGCCCGAAGCGCTTGGTGCCGAGGAAGCGCAGCGCCGCGAACTTCTCGAAGCCTTCGCCTTCGATCAGCTTGTTGAGGATCGCCTTCTTGCCGGCGGGCGTGAAGTGGACCTCCTTGTCGGGGCCTTCGATGCGCCGCTGCAGCCAGTCCTTCTGCTCGGCGTCGTTGATGTGGATGAACTCGTAGCCGATGCGCCCGCAATAGGTGCGCTTGAGCAGGTCGACGATGCGCCGCGGCGTGGCGCTTTCCATTCCGAGGACGCCGTCGATGAAGATCGGGCGGTCGAAGTCGGCGCCGTGGAATCCGTAGAAACCGGGATCGAGCTGGGGATGGGGCGTGCGAGGCGAAAGTTCAAGCGGATCGAGATCGGCTTCGAGATGGCCGATGACGCGATAGGCGCGCACCAATTGGATGGCGCGGATCGAAGCCTGGGCGGCGATGCGCGTGCCCTGTTCGCCGGCGGCCGGTGCCGTGCGCGGCGGCTCGGGCTTGCGCGCCCAGGCCGGGCCGCGGCCGACTTGCGCCGCCGTCAGCGCGCCCTGGCCTAGCTCCGCGAAATAAGTTGCCCAGGAGGAATCGACCGAATCGGGGCTCTCCAGGTATTGGGCGTACAGCCCTTCGACATAGGCCGCGTTCGATCCGAACAGGAACGATGTCGCATCCAGAATGTCGTTGGAGGAGCGATTGAGCCGTTCGACGGGAGATTGGCTTGTCATGTCAGAGTGTTAAGGGCTTTGGCTTGTTGGGCCAGGAGCCCGTCCGGAGAATTAGAATAGTTCAAAACTTGGCGTTTAGCGCATCCGGGCATCGAATTCCATGCTCAAACGCGTCATGTAAGCATGCCCAAGGTTACATATGGGTTGAATAAGACTGAATTGCGAACGGGGGCAGGATTGAAACGGCTTTATTCGCTGGACGCCTTGCGCGGCGTGGCCGCGTTGTCAGTCGTATTCTGGCACTGGCAACATTTCTACGCCATCACCGGCAGCTGGCAGGCGGTTTGGCATCGCGAGGACCAGCCGTTCTTCTGGCTGCTAAAGCCGCTCTATCTGGAGGGTTGGGCGGCGGTCGATCTGTTCTTCGCGCTGTCGGGGTTCGTGTTCTTTTGGCTTTACGCGGGGGCGATCCGCGAGGGTAAGGCCCGGGCGGGCAAGTTCGCGCTGCTGCGCTTCTCGCGGCTTTATCCGTTGTTTTTCCTGACGCTGATGCTGGCGCTGGTGCTGGAGACGATCTTCCACGGCGTCACCGGCAAATATTTCATATTTCCCGCCGACGACTGGTGGCGCTTCGCCGCGAATCTCCTCGTGCTGCAGCAATGGCTACCGCCGAACACCGACCAGTATTTCAACGGTCCTGCCTGGACGGTTTCGATTGAAGCCATCCTCTATGTCCTGTTCTTCCTTCTGTGCCGTGTGGGGCTGAACGGTTGGAAGACCGCGCTGGTGGTCTCGCTGGCCGGTATTTTTCTTTACGACTGGAACTGGTTCATCGCGCGCGGGCTGATGGGATTCTTCCTGGGCGGCGTCACTTATTTCGCGTTCGCGAAGCTCAAGGAGAGCAGTCACGCGCGGCTGATCTCCAAGCTGCTCGGCGTGCTGGTCCTGGCGCTGTGGGCGGTGGTGGTGATCGAGATCCTATACGGCCCGCTGCACACGGCCTGCTCGTGGTTGTCCGACCGCGTACCGGACGATTGGGATTATTACAGCGAGAACGCCGACAGCATCTTCCACTTGGTCTACATCTACACCGTCATTCCCGTCACCATCGTGGCGCTGGCGCTGCAGGAGGAGATGCTGGGACTGTCGTACAAGCGCCTGTCGTATCTCGGCGACATTTCCTATTCGACCTACATGCTGCACTTTCCGCTGCAGATCGTCTGCGCGCTCTCGGCGCTCGCGTTCGGCCTGGCCCCGGCCGTGTTCATGCACGGGGTATCGATGATCGCGTTCTACGCCGTGCTGATCGGGCTCGGCGCGCTGTCCTATCGCTTCTATGAAAAGCCGATGCAGAGGCTCATCCGCGATTTGCCGGCGCGGTTTGGGGCGAAAAGTTAGTTTCCCTTCAGCAGGTCCAGCAGCGTGGTGCCCAGCGCCGCGGGATTGGGCGAAACGCAGATGCCGGCGGAGCGCATCGCCTCGATCTTCGAGGCCGCGCCGCCCTTGCCGCCGGAGATGATCGCCCCCGCATGGCCCATGCGCCGGCCGGGCGGAGCGGTGACGCCCGCGATGAAGCCCACCATCGGTTTCTTCGTCTTGGAGCGCTTGATGAAGTCGGCCGCGTCCTCTTCGGCGGTGCCGCCGATCTCGCCGATCATCACGATGCTCTCGGTTTCCGGGTCGGCGAGAAACATCTCCAGCACGTCGATGTGCTCGGTGCCTTTCACCGGATCGCCGCCGATGCCGACGCAGGTGGATTGGCCCAGCCCCACGGCGGTGGTCTGCGCCACCGCTTCGTAGGTCAGCGTGCCCGAGCGCGAAACGATGCCCACCTTGCCGCGGCGATGGATGTGGCCGGGCATGATGCCGATCTTGCATTCGCCCGGCGTGATGACGCCAGGGCAGTTGGGCCCGACGAGGCGCGATTTCGAATCCGCCAGCACCCGCTTGACCTTCACCATGTCCAGCACCGGGATGCCTTCGGTGATGCAGACGATCAGCCCGATTTCGGCGTCGATGGCTTCCAGGATGGCGTCGGCGGCGAAGGGCGGGGGCACGTAGATCGCGGTGGCGTCGCAGCCCGTCGTCTCTTTCGCCTGGCGCACCGTGTCGAACACCGGCAGGCCGAGATGCGTGGTGCCGCCTTTGCCCGGCGAGGTGCCGCCCACCATTTTCGTGCCGTAGGCGATGGCCTGCTCGGAATGGAAGGTGCCCTGGTTGCCGGTGAAGCCCTGGCAGATGACGCGCGTATTCTTGTCGACGAGGATGGACATTTACGCTGCCTCCTTCACCGCTTTGACGATTTTCTGCGCCGCGTCGGCGAGATCGCTGCCCGAGACGATGGGCAACCCGGATTCGGCCAAAATCTTCTTGCCAAGTTCCACATTGGTGCCTTCGAGGCGCACCACCAGCGGCTTCGACAGATGCACTTCCTTCGCCGCGGCGACGATGCCGTCCGCGATGATGTCGCATTTCATAATGCCGCCGAAGATGTTGACTAAGATGCCTTCCACATGCTTGTCCGACAGGATCAGCTTGAAGGCCGCGGTCACCTTCTCCTTCGTCGCCCCGCCGCCGACGTCGAGGAAGTTCGCGGGCTCCCCGCCGTAGAGCTTGATGATGTCCATGGTCGCCATCGCCAGGCCGGCGCCGTTGACCATGCAGCCGATGGTGCCGTCGAGCTTGATGTAGGAGAGGTCGTAGCGCGAGGCCTCCACTTCGGTGGGGTCTTCCTCGCCGAAATCGCGCAGCTCGGCGACGTTCTTGTGGCGGTAAAGCGCGTTGTCGTCGAAATTCATCTTGGCGTCGAGGCAGACGATCCTGCCCTCCTTGGTCACCACCAGCGGGTTGATTTCGAGCAGGCTCATGTCCTTGGCGACGAAGGCGTCGTAGAGGCTTTTCACCAGCGCGCCGCATTGTTTGATCTCATCGCCCTTCAGCATCAGCGCCGCGGCGATCCGGTTTCCGATATAGGCGGAATAGCCCGCCGCCGGCTCGACCTGGAACGTGGCGATCTTCTCCGGCGTCTTGCGCGCGACTTCTTCGATGTCCATGCCGCCTTCGGTGGAGGCGATGAACGCCACGCGGGAGGTCGTGCGGTCGACCAGCGCGGACAGATAAAGCTCGCGCGCGATCGCCGATCCGTCCTCGATGTAGAGCCGCTTGACTTCGCGTCCCTGGGGGCCGGTCTGATGGGTGACGAGCGCCATGCCTAGCATTCGCCTGGCTTCCTTCTCCACCTCTTCGACGGATTTCACGACCTTCACGCCGCCGCCCTTGCCGCGGCCGCCGGCATGGATTTGCGCCTTCACCACCCACACCGGTCCGCCCAGTTCCTTGGCGGCGGCGACCGCTTCCTCGGCGCTGAACGCGGGTTTGCCGCGAGGCACCGGCGCGCCGAACGAACGCAGAATCGCTTTGGCCTGATATTCGTGAATGTTCATGGGATTCCTTACGGAAATGCGAAAAGCCGGCGCACAATAGCAGCCGACTTTCGCGACGCAAGCGCGGAAATCAGATAACGGCGGCAGTGGCGCGGTCGGCCGAGAGGCCGCGATGCAGCACAAGCGCGAATCCGAACGCCATCGCGGTCAGGCCCAGCGGAACGTGGATCGCACCCGCCACGCCGCGCGCGGCGATGGGCACGAGCCAAAGCGCCGCCAGCGCCGTGCGTTCGTAAGGCAGGAACCCGCGCCCCCGTCCGTCGATCGCCAAGAGCGCGATGGCGGGCGCGAGCAGCATCATGTCGTAGTCGAGACAGTACGGCGTGGCGAGCAGCGCTCCCAGGCACAGGCTTGCGCCTTTACATTCCGTGCTGGCTTGAGAGCGCCACAGCACGGCGAGCGAAACGGCGGTGCCCAGCGTCGCTGCTGCCTGTGCCGCATAGGCCGCGCCGACGGATCCTCCCAACAAGCGCACCACGGCGAACAAGCTTTGGATTTTCTCGAAGCCCGTGCCGCCCTGTTCGAGAACCTCGGTGCGGCTGAAATCCGTGGAGGCGAGAAAGGCGTTCCAGACGTCGGCGCCGAAGGCCAGCGTGGCGATCAGCGCCAGCGCGGCGACGGTGCCAGCGGCGGCGGCGAAGCTGCGCCAGCGCGCGGTTACGGCCAGAACCAGCGGAATTAAGATGGCGAATTGCGGCTTGTAGGCGAGAAGCCCGAACAGAATGCCGGCGACGACGGGGCGCTTGTCGAGAAACGCGAGCGCGCCCGCGAACAACGCCGCCGTGATGAATCCGTTCTGGCCGTGCGTGAGGTTCACGAAGACCGCCGGGAAGCCGACGGCGCACAACAGCCACAAACGGTCGCGCGCGATCTCGGGCGCCCGGCGCAACAGCGCTCCGAGCGCGGCCGCATAGAGCGCCAGGCCTGCCGCCTGCCACAGGATCAGTGCGGACAGATAGGGAAGGAACGCCAACACGCCGGCGACGAGGAGGAAGAACGGCGGATAGTGCCAGCCGTAGTACGGCGTATCGAGGCCGAAGATCGCTCTTTCCTGTTCGTAGTGCCGCGCAGGGTCGTAAGCGGCCGAGGGCGCACCGTCCAGCACCAGTGTCCCCGCTGCGTAGACATCGGAAAAATCGGTGCCCAACGGGCGGTGCTTGAAGTCGCTCAGCCCCTGCGCCGTCACGGCCATGAACAGGATCGCCGCCGCGAAGGCTATGAGGAAACCGCCCGCCCACAGCCGCGCGCGTTCGCGGGTGGCGAATTCGCCATCGCGCAACAAGGAGAGGAAGTGGTCCAACGCCCGGCCCATCTGCGGCTGCACGCGCATGATGGGGCGGAGGCGTTTAAGGAATACTTGCTCTAATTCCCGCCGTCGCCGACGCCGCCGTCGAGCCTCATGCCCGTGACGTCGAGATCGTGGGTCTCGCCCGCCGCCGTTCGCGCAGCGCCGACGCAGACCGTGGCCCGATACGAGAAGAACATGTCGCCGGTGCCCCAGCGGCGCAGATTGCTGCGCTCGGTGCAGTCGGGCACTGGCGTCTTGGGGACGCATTTGAGCATGCCGTCCTTGTAATGGCGCAGCGCCTCGTCGCCCTCGCATTCCAGCAGCTGTCCGCCGGCGTAGGTTCCCGCCATGCCCTGGTCGCTCTGTAACACGTCGCCGATGACGACCTTTAGCCGCGAGCCGGGGATGCAGCGCATCACCTCGCCCTCGTAGGAGGAATCGAGCCAGGTGTCCGCGGTCATGTGCGAAGCGGGGAACTCGCGTCCGTCCGGCGAGATGCAGACGGCATGGATCGCCTTGACGACGTTGGCTTCCTGCATCCGGCACTGCTGCGTGGTCTGGATCCCGGAAATGTCGCCGCCGCGGTTGTTGACGGTCACATATTCGTTATAGCCGCCGCCGTAGACGACGACATTGTTGCTCACGCTCGCCGTGGCGCTGGCGCTGGCTTCGGCGAATGCCGAGGCTGCCGCCGAACCGCCGCCGCCCTTGTTGATGACGATCGATTTGTTGATCGTGATATTCTTCGAAGCGTCGATATTCTTGGTGATGTTGATGTCCTTATTGATGGTCACCGGCTTGTAGATGTTGATGTTCTTGTTGATCGTCGTCGGTTTGTAGACGTTGATGTCCTTGTTGATGGTCACAGGTTTGTAGATGTCGATGTCCTTGTTGATCGTGGTCGGCTTGTAGATGCTGATGTTTTTGTTGATGGTGAGCGGCTTGTTGACGACGACCGAGCCGCCGCCGGTGCAGCCGAGGGTCGAGCCGCCGTGATAGCCTCCTTGATAGCCGTAACGGGGGGTGCCGCCTGCCAGCGCGGGCGTAAAGGGGGCGACCACCATGGCGGCGCCGGTCAATGCGGCGGTGACGACGGTGAAAGATCTGCGAGGCATGCTATAGCTCCATCGCTCCGGCCGTTTTTATGCGTCCCGAGGTCCGGAACAGCGCCCAGGACATGGAACAAGCGTTAATGACCGTCCGCTCCGTTTCACGAAATATGCCAGCCAACGTCTTGAGAAAGCCCGCGTCTGCGGTTCGAATTGGGACAATGGGGCAGGCAGGGGAAGCGGCATGATCCCGATCTCGGACGACAACCCGGTCCGCCAAACGCCGTTCTTCACCTGGGCGATCATCGCCGTCTGTGTGGCCGTTTATGTCTGGGAGCTGCAGCAGGGCCCTGAAATGGGGACGGTCTTCCTGCAATACGGCTTCATGCCCAAGACTCTGCTGTCGCCTCAACTCATCCCCACGGACCAAGCAGCCTGGCCAACTCCGGTAACGGTTTTTACCTCCATGTTCGTGCACGGAGGCATCTGGCATCTCGCCGGAAACATGCTTTATCTCTGGATTTTCGGGAACAATATCGAAGAGGCCATGGGGCACGCGCGTTTCGTACTGTTCTACCTGCTGTCCGGGGTAGCGGCGGCCTTGACCATGGCCTTCATGGATCCGGCCTCCACCATGCCGATGGTGGGTGCGTCGGGCGCGATTTCCGGCGTGCTCGGGGCTTATATGCTGCTCTACCCGAGGGCGAAGGTGACGGTCATCGTCCCCATCCTGATCGTCTTTTATCCCTTTCGCATCAGTGCCGTATGGGTGGTCGGCATGTGGTTCGCGATGCAGCTTCTGGCGGCTGCAGCCAGCACTCCGGACAGCCCGGGAGTCGCCTGGTGGGCACATATCGGCGGGTTTCTCGCCGGAATGGTGCTCACGCCGTTCCTGAAGTCCTCGCATGTCCCCTTTTTCGGCCCGCGCAGCCTGCGCGGCCCCTGGGGCTGATTGGCACGGGATTCGCTCTTCGATCCCGCAAGGACGCGACATCGTTTCGATCTGGGTCAGAACCGGACGATCGCCCGACGGAGCAAGGGGATAGGCGGGTTATGAAACACAAGAACAGCCATCTGCTGGTGGGGTACTGGAGCCGGATCCGCAAGGGACGGGACGTCCCCGACCAGACCGACCTCGACCCGCGCGCCATCAAGCGCATGCTGCCCTATGTCTTTCTTTTGGACGCCGAAGACCCGTCGCGGCCGATCTACCGGCTGGCCGGCACCGCCCTTTGCGAGCGCTTCGGCTTCGAGCTCAAGGGCACCGGCTTTCTCGCCCATTGGGAAGCGCAATCGAGTGTCGCGCTGACGTCTCTGCTGAGACAGGCGCTCCGCCTGAAGCAACCCGTTTGCCTGACTTCGATCGGCGCCAGCGCCGACTGCGGCATGGTGGAACTCGAAACGATTCTGGCGCCGGTGACGTTCGGACCGGGCGAGCCGACGCGCTTCATCGGCATGATCCAGATATTGAGCGATGCGTCGCAACTTCACGGCCGCCCCATCGCCTTCCAGCGGCTTGCTGCCTCGCAATTGATCCACGAGGACGAACCGGCTTCCGCCGCCGACAATCCGCCGCCTCCGCCGCCCGCACTGCGCAGCCATCCCAAGGCACCGCATCTGCGCCTGGTGGTTTCGCAGGACGAACCTGCCGCGGCGCATTTCGACTCCGGTGAACTCATGGCGAAGATGTTTGACGTCTTCGGAAAAGGCCTGAGCGCAAGCTGAAGCTTCGAGAGCCGGAAATCAGGGCGACTTGCCGTCGGTCGCCTGAGGCGGCTGGGTCTTGTCCGCCGGATTCTTGTCGATCGGATCGTCGTGCAGGATGTCGCGGTCGAACCGCAGCTTCTGTTCCTTTTCCTGCAGATACGGAATCTCGTACCGCTCCACCACCGCGCGATAGGCTTCGAACCTCTGTACGTCGTCCGCTAGGCGCTTGTCGCAGCGGTCATAGGGCAGATGCTGCTGCTCCGTGCACCACAAATCGAAATCCATGGCCTTGACGGGATAATTCGCGATCTGCGCCTGCGCAGACATCCCCGCCGCGGCCAGCACGCCTACAAACAGCAGCGCACGATTCGCCCATGTCATGGCGTCACCATACGCTCCAAATAGGGAGGGCGGAAGTTGTTTACAAGTGACTCCCGGGGCGAAAACGAACGTATGGCGCACTGGTGCGGATCGATTCAAATCGTTTTGAATCGTTCGCGATTTTCTATTCCGCGGCGAGAATCCCGTCTTCGGCCACCTTGACCCGCTCGGGCGGCAGCGGCGGGCGGCCCAGGATCATGTCGGCGGCTTTTTCCGCGATCATAATGGTGGGGGCGTTGGTATTGCCGGACACCAGGGTTGGCATCACCGAGGCGTCGATCACGCGCAAACCCTTCGCGCCGCGGACGTTGAGTTGCGGATCGACCACGCTGTCGGCGTCGTTGCCCATCCTGGCCGTGCCGACGGGATGATAGATGGTCTCGGCCGTCTTTCTGACGAAGGCGTCGATGTCGTCGTCGCTGCGGATATGTGCGCCGGGCATCAGTTCGGGACCGCGATAGGGATCGAAGCTGCTCTGCGCGAATACGTCGCGCGCGATCTTGATGCCTTCGCGCAGCGCGCGGCCGTCTTCGGCGGCCTCCAGGTAATTGGGCTGGATCAGCGGCGGCGCCAGCGGATCGGGCGACTTGAGCGAGATGAAACCGCGGCTCTGCGGCCTGAGTTGGCAGACATGCGCCATGAAGCCGTGGCGGTCGGCTTTGCGCCGCGTGTGGTCGAACATCAAGGCGGCGATGAAGTGGTATTGCAGATCGGGCGTTTCGAGTTCGCGGCGGCTCTTCAGGAAGGCGCCGGATTCCAGCCCTTGCCCGGTCGCCACTCCGGTCCCGAAGAGAAGGTATTGCAGGCCCGTCTTCGCCCTGGTGAGCGGCAGGTCCTGGCTGTGGAAGGTGATCGGCTGGGTGCATTCGTACTGGATCGAGCAGTCCAGGTGGTCCTGCAGGTTGCGCCCCACGCCCTTGAGATCCGCCGCCACGGGGATGTCGAAGCGCTTGAGGATCGACGCATCGCCGATGCCCGACAGCAGCAGCACCTGGGGCGTGTTCACGGCGCCGCCGCACAGCAGGACTTCGCGCTCGGCGCGGACCGTCACCGCTTCCTTCCTGCGGACGAATTCGATGCCGGCCGCGCGGCCGTCCTCGAACACGATGCGCGTGACGTGCGCGAAGGATTCGACGGTCAAGTTCGGGCGGGCGAGAATGGGCGTCAGGTAGGCCCTGGCGGCGCTCCAGCGCCGGCCGTTGTGGATGTTGAGCTGATAGGACCCGAAACCTTCCTGGGAGAAACCGTTGAAGTCGCGTGTTTCTGGGTGGCCCGCCTGAACGCCGGCCCGCACGAAGGCGCGGAACAAGGGATTCGCCGACTTGCCGTTCGAGACGTGCAGCGGTCCGTCGCCGGCGTGGAAGGCATCGGGACCCCGCTCGTTGCATTCCGCACGCTTGAAGTAGGGCAGCACATCGGCGAACGACCAGCCTTCGCATCCCATCTGCCGCCAACGGTCGTAGTCGCGCGCATGGCCGCGGATGTAGATCATACCGTTGATCGAAGAGGAGCCGCCCCAGCCCTTGCCGCGCGGCCAGTAGAGGCGCCGGTTGTCGAGATGAAGCTGGCCTTCGGTCTCGTAATACCAGTTGAACGGATTGGGTTTGCCGATCAGCGCCGGAAGGCCCGCCGGCATATGGATCATCAGCGAGCGGTCGCGTCCGCCGGCTTCGACCAGCAGGACCTTGCAGGCGGGATCGGCGCTCAACCGGTTAGCCAGCACGCAGCCGGCGCTGCCCGCACCGATGATGATGAAATCGTAGCCCTGCATGTCGTAAGCCCCCGTTTGGTCGCCAGGATAGACAATGAATTCCGCCGTGTCGCGGCGGCGGTCAGATCTCCAGCGTGATGACCGAACGGCGGTTCCTGGGCTCGCGCACGCCGTCGGCCGTCTGCACGGCGAGATCGGTTTTGCCCACGCCTTCGATCTCGATCGCTTCGCGCCTGGCGCCGAGACGGACGAGCGAGTCGCGCACGACTGCGGCGCGCCTGAGCGACAGGCCCTTATTATAGGCCTCGCCGCCGGAGGTATCGGTATGGCCGACGACCTCGATCTTCGGCTGGCCGCCGGCGCGCGCGTCGGCGATCGCCTGCTGCAAGACGCTCATGGCGCGCGGCGTCAACGCCGTGGAATTGAGCGCGAAGTTGACCGTGTAGGTTGGAGCTGTGGGCGAGGAGGAAGACTGCGGGCCGGGCGTCGCCGCAGCGGGTGTTGCCGGCGCGGGCGCTGCCGGCGTTTCGGGTGCGGACGCCGGCGCGGGCGTCGCAGGCGGCTGCGCCGATGGCGCGGCTGCCGCGGGAACTTCATTTTCGAGCCGCGACAACGTGACGTCGAGGGAGGCGCGGCACTGTGCGGCCGCAGGCGCTTGCGAGGCCACGGTCCCGTTCAGCATCCAGCAATCGTAATCGGCCTGGGCGCGGGCGGCATCGCGCGGGAACGTGTCGCGTCCCGCGGTGAGCGCCCGTACCAGCCTGTCGCGCAGCGCGTGAGAGGCGACATCCTTGCTTGGTTCCGGGTCGACGTCTTCGCCGCGCGACAACTGCAGGGCCTTGGCCGCGTAGGCATTGGCCAAGTTGGCGACGTCGCTGTCGACCTGGGCTAGCGACAAGGAACCCTCCTGGTCGAACGCCGTGTAGCTTGCTTGTCCGACGTCGCCGAAGGAGTGCGCCAGAAACACGTCGTCCTGGAAAAGGGCCTGAGCGAACCGCGAGTCGGCGGGGGGCGTCGCATCCGCCAGGTTGTCCAGGGCGCTGAAATTGACACACCCCGCGAGGAGCAGGCTGCAAGCCGCGGCGGCCGTGAAACGCCGCGATGTTCCAATGTGAGCCATGAAGGGGTCTCCGAAGGGTGCCGGATACTGGCAAGGGGGGCAAAATCTGGGCTTTCCTATAACCCTTTGCGGGGTCAAGGTTAAGTGAGCGTTTGGACACCAAATTGCTGCTCGGCGCTACAACCGTAAACCATCCGTTGAGGGTCTTTATCGCACACTTGGCCGTGGAGCAGGAATGCAGGAGGGGCGCGTGACGGCCCATGCGCTTACCGCCAAGAACGAGGATTTGGTGATCAGCAAGGCGCGCGCCGAGCGCCGCCGCTTCCGGCGCGTCCACGTCGATTTGCCCGGCAAGCTCTTCGTTCCCGTCGACGGGCGGGAAAGCGCCTGCAAGATCACCGATCTGTCGCCCGGCGGGGCCCGCGTCGAATGCGAACTCCCGGTCGAGCAGGACAGCCGGATCGTTCTCTACATCGACGGCTTCGGCCGTTTCGAGGGAACCATTGCCCGCCGCGACGGCTACGGCTTCGGCGTCAAGTTCGTCTGCACGGCGCTGAAGCGCGAACGCACCGCCGAGTTGCTCACCCTGTTTATGAACCGCTCCCTGATCGATGAAACGGACCTGCGCCGCCACGACCGCACTCCGACCAAGGGCCTGACGCGCTTCACCCGCGTCGACGGCGAAATCGTGCCTTGCGAAGTGCTCGATCTTTCGGTGAGCGGAATTTCGGTCAGGACGGATATTCGTCCGCCGCTTGGCGAATTCGTCCTGATCGGCCAGATGGCGGGGCGCGTCGCGCGGCATCACGAGGACGGCATCGGCATCGAATTCGTCGGGGGAAGCTCCGGCAGCGCCGAAGGCCTCCGTGCCCAGCTGGCGGTGGTTCGCTAGCCGACGTTTGCGATCCCCAGTTCCCCGCGTTTCTTCTTTGACAATCCCATCGCCACGAGCCTATGCGCGCGTTCGAGATAGGCCTTCAGTTCCTTCGCCGGGAGTGCGTCGAGGCGCTCCAGGTACACCCAGTGCGCCCGCGCCAGATACGGTGCCGGGACGATGTGGCGCAACTGGGTGAGGATATGGAAGCTGGTTTCGCCGGCCTTGAAGAACAGATGGTGGGGCTTGTCTTCTTTCGGTCCCAGCACCGCGAACATCTTGCCGCCGACCTTGAAGACGCGAGCCTCGCCCCATTGGATCGACAGCGTCGCGGCGCGCAGCGACAGGCAGAACCTCTCGATCTCGGCGTGGCGCATGATTGCACCATCATCGCGCGCGAGCCGGGCAAAGCAAGGGCGCAGTTGGCGAAACATGGGCTTTGCCCCTCCCCCGCGCCGGTTTAAGAATCGGGAGGAAACCGGGAAGGGGAACCCCCATGAAACTTCATCCTGAAATCGCCGCCGTAGTCACGGGCGGGGCGTCGGGCCTGGGCGAGGCGACCGCTCGTGCGCTGGCGGCGCAGGGCGTCAAAGTCGCGCTCTTCGACATGAACAAGGACAAAGGCGAGAACGTCGCCGCCGACATCAAGGGCATCTTCTGCGAGGTGAACGTCACGAACGATGACAGCGTCGCGGCGGGTTTCACCAAGGCCCGCGCCGCGCACGGCCAGGAGCGCATCCTGGTCAATTGCGCGGGCACCGCCAACGCCGTGAAGACCGCCCGCCGCGACAAGAAGACCGGCGAGATCAGTTTCTTTTCGGCAAAGGAATTCGACCGTATCGTCCAGATCAACCTGGTCGGCAGCTTCCGCTGCATCGCCATGAGCGCGGCGGGGATGCTGACGCTGGAGCCGCTGGACGGCGAGCGCGGCGCCATCGTCAACACGGCCTCGGTCGCCGCCCAGGACGGCCAGATCGGCCAGGCGGCTTATGCGGCGTCGAAGGCCGGCGTCGTCGGCCTGACGCTGACGGTGGCGCGCGATCTTGCCGCGGACGGCATCCGCGTGAACACGATCCTGCCCGGCATCTTCGATACGCCGCTGCTGGCGGCCGCACCCGATCACGTCAAGCGGGCGCTGGGCGCGCAGGTGCCGTTCCCGCCGCGGCTCGGCAATCCGGCGGAATTCGCCGCACTGGCGCTGGCCATGATCGAGAACGGCTATCTCAACGGCGAATGCGTGCGCCTCGACGGCGCGATCAGGATGGCGCCGCGATAGCGCCTATCCTCCCGCCAGTTCGTGGATTTGGCTGTTGGCCAGCGTCAATTTCGCCACCGACAATTCGCCCGTGCGCTCCAAGGCATCGAGGAACGCTTTGGCGCGCTTGAGCGCCTCGGCCTTACTGGCCGTCCACAGCTTCACCGCCTCGACGCCCTCGCCGCGGCCGCCGCGGCCGCCCTTCGCTTTTTCCGGCCGCAGCATCGCCAGAGCCTGCGCGGTCAGGGCGCGCTGACCGGCAAAGAGATCGTCGCTGATGCGCCGCACCGCGAGGCGGTCCCAATGTTCGCCGCCGGCGATACGCCGGGCAAGGCCGCGCAGACGGTCGATGCCCACTTCCGCGCCTATCGCGAAATAGGCCCCGACGACAAGATCGAGATCGAGCGAGCGGTTATGGGCCAAGAGCGCAATCTCGGGCGCGGCCGCCGTCAACGGCAGCACGCCCACATCCTCGGCCACGTCGAGCGGCGCGCCGGCGGCCACGAGCTGGGCGATGCGCGTTTCGGTGTCGTGCGCTTCGTAGGGTGAGATCAGGCTCGAGAAGGTGCCGCGCAGATTGTCGATGGCGCCGCGGTAGAGGGTCACGGTCCGGCTCAGATCGGCGTCGGCGGGAATGTTGGTGATGAACCACAAGCCGAGCCGCCGCAGGATTTCCGCAATGTCCGCGACCATGCCGATCTGCGCGGCCGGTTCCATGCACCCGTCGAGCGCATCGATGCGTGTCTTCAGGCGGCGGAAGCCGAAGGCGCCGTCGGCCACGGCGAATGCGCGCACGATGCGCGCGGCGGGCGCGCCCGACATCTCCTTCATGCGGGCTATGAACACCGGACCGGCGAGATTGATGACACGGTTGGCAAGGGCGTCGGCGACGATCTCGCGCTTCAGGCGATGCCTTGTCAGCTCGTCGCGGAATTTCCCGACCGCCGCGGGCGGGAAATAGCCGGCCACTTCCGGCAGGAAATGCGGGTCGTCGGGCAGGTCGCTCGCCAGCAGCTCGGCCTTGAGGTCGAGTTTGGCATAGGCCAGCAGCACCGCCAGCTCGGGACGCGTCAGGCCCTTGCCGCTCTGCGCGCGCCGGTGCAGTTCGCCGTCGTCGGGCAGGAACTCCACGGCGCGGTCGAGCCGTCCGCGCGCTTCCAGGTCGCGCATGGTGCGGCCGTGGGCATCGAGATCCTTGGGCGCGCGCGACAGCGCCACCGACAGCGCCAGTGTCTGGTCGTAATTGTCCTTCAGGACCAAGGCGGCGACGTCGTCGGTCATTGCCGCCAGCACGGCGTCGCGTTCGGCGGGAGAGATTTCTCCGCGGCGCAGCGGTCCGCCCATCAGGATCTTGAGATTCACTTCGTGGTCCGAGGTGTCCACGCCGGCCGAGTTGTCGATGGCGTCGTTGTTCAGCCGTCCGCCGGCCAGCGCGTATTCGACGCGGCCCAACTGCGTGAGGCCCAGATTGGCGCCCTCGCCGATCACCTTGGCGCGCACCTGCACACCGTCGATGCGCACCGCGTCGTTAGCGCGGTCGCCGACCTCGGGATGGTTCTGCGAAGCCGCTTTGACGAAGGTGCCGATGCCGCCGAAGAACAGCAGATCCACGTCGGCTTTCAGCAGGGCCTTGATGAGTTCGCCCGGCGCGGCTTTGTCGCCGGCGAGCGCGGTGAGCGCCTTGATCTCGGCCGACATCGGGATTTCCTTCATCGTGCGGGCAAAGACGCCGCCGCCCCTGGAGAGTTTCGTCCGGTCGTAATCGGCCCAGGACGAGCGGGGCAGATCGAACAATCGCTTGCGTTCGCTCCAGCCCGCGGCGGGATCGGGGTCGGGATCGACGAAGATGTGGCGGTGATCAAAAGCGGCCACCAGTTTCGTGCATTTCGACAGCAGCATGGCGTTGCCGAAGACGTCGCCCGACATGTCGCCGACGCCGACGCAGGTGAAGGGCTGGTTTCGGACGTCGCGGCCGAGTTCGCGGAAGTGGCGCTTCACCGCCTCCCAGGCGCCTTTCGCCGTGATGCCCATTTTCTTGTGGTCGTAGCCGTGGCTGCCGCCGGAGGCGAAGGCGTCGCCCAGCCAGAAGCCGCGCGCTTCGGCGATGGCGTTGGCGATGTCGGAGAAGGTGGCGGTGCCCTTGTCGGCGGCGACCACCAGATAGGGATCGTCCCCGTCGTGGCGCACCACCTGCTCCGGCACCATCACGCTGCCGTCGTGATGCAGGTTGTCGGTGACGTCGAGCAGCGCGTTGATGAAGGTCTTGTAGGCGGCGACGGCGGCGACCTGGGTTTCCTCGCGTGTGGCGTTGGCCGGCAATTGCTTGGGATAGAATCCGCCCTTGGCGCCGACCGGCACGATGACGGCGTTCTTCACCTGCTGGGCCTTCACCAGGCCGAGCACTTCGGTGCGGAAATCCTCGCGCCGGTCCGACCAGCGGATGCCGCCGCGCGCCACCTTGCCGAAGCGCAGATGCACGCCTTCGACCGCGGGCGAGTAGACGAAGATCTCCACCAGCGGACGCGGCGCGGGCAATTCGTCCAGCTTGGCGGAATCCAGCTTGAAGGAGAGATAGGATTTGGGCCGGCCGTTTTCGTCCGGCTGATAGAAATTCGTGCGCAGCACGTTGGCGATGACGTTCTTCAGGCGGCGAATGATGCGGTCGTCGTCGAGGCTCTTGACGTCGTTGAGCGCGGCGTCGATGCGCTTGTGCGGCGCCTCGGCGGCGTTCCCGGCGGCCTCGGGATCGCAGCGCGCGTGGAACAGCTCAACCAGCAGACGCGCGACGTCGGGATTGCGGGCCAGCGCCTGCTCCATGTAGTCCTGGCTGAACTGGATGGCGGCCTGCCGCAGATATTTGGCGACGGCGCGCAGGATCGTGACGTCGCGCCAGTCGAGGCCGGCGCCGATCACCAGCCGGTTGAACCCGTCGCTTTCCGCTTCCCCGGCGACGACCGCGTGGAAGGCAAGTTCGAGCGGCTGTTTGATCCCGGCGAGGTCGGCGGGGCCCTGATCGACGCGCTCCATCAGGAAATCGAGCACGAAGGCTTCGCGCATCCAGCCGTCGTCCGTCTTGAGGGTAACGGTGTAGGCGTCCTCGGCGATCACCTTGAGCCCGAAATTCTCGAAGATCGGCAGCGACGCCGAAAGCGGCAGCGCCGGTCCCAAGCCGTAGAGCTTGAGGCGCAGCACGCTGTGGGCGTCGTGCGGCTTGCGCTGGGCGCGCGCCTCGATGGCGGGAGCCTTCGCCGCGCGCGCCAGCGCCCGCAGCTCGGCGAGGTCTTCCACGGCTTCCGCCGGCGTGAAGACGTCGCGATAGCGGGCGGGAAAGCCCTGCGCCTGATCGTGGAACAGCTTCCAGCCTTCGCTTTCGCCGTAGCGCGTGCGCAGGGCCTCCGAGAAGCCGTCGTCCCAGGTGCGGATGGCGGCGCGGATTTTCTCTTCCAGAGCGGCGACGTCCACCGCCGGGCGCGGGCCTTCGTTGCGCGCCACGATGTAATGGATGCGGGTCAGCGCGGTTTCGTCGAGAGCCGGCGTCGCCGACGTCGGACGGCCGTTGAAGGCGTGCGCCAGCAGCGTGTGAATCTTCTCTCCCGCCTGGCCGCCATAGCGTTCGTTCGGCACGAAGACGAGGGCGGAAACGAAGCGGTCGAAACGGTCGAAGCGCACGAACAGGCGCACCTTGGGGCGGTCGCTCAGCCGGAGGATGCCGAGCGCGATGGCGTAGAGTTCGTCGTCGGAAATCTGGAACAGCTCGTCGCGCGGAAAGGTGTCGAGGATATGGACCAGCGTTTTGCCATCGTGGCTGGCGGGCGCCAGTCCCGCGCGCGCCATCACCCGGCTCACTTTCATGCGCAAGAGCGGTATGTCGGCGGGTCTGCGGCTGTAGGCGCCCGAGGTGAACAGGCCGACGAAGCGCCGTTCGCCCTTGAGCGCGCCGTCCGCGCCGAATAATTTTACGCCGATGTAGTCCATGCCGACGCGCCGGTGGACCAGGCTTTGTCTGTTCGATTTGGCGATAATCAGCGGAGCGGGCTGGATCAGGAAATCGCGCACCTGCGGCGTCAGCCGCGCCCGGTCCGGCCGCTGATGCAGCACCAGCGCGTCGCGGTCGGCGAGCACGCCGAGCCCGCTGTCGAGCACCGGATCGTGCCTGCCGCCGTCGTCGTCGGTGAAGGCGTAATCGCGGCAGCCGAGGAAGGTGAAATGATTATCGCCCAGCCATTCGAGGAAGGCGAGGCTTTCCGCCAGTTCGTCGGCGGGCACGCGCGGAGGCTGCGCCTTGAGCCGGACGGCGGCGTCCTTCAGCCGCTCGCGCATGGCAAGCCAGTCGCGCACCGCCACGCGCACCTGGGCGAACACGGACTGTGCGCCGCGGACGAGAGCCTCGCGCTGCTCCGCGCCGGCGAGCGTGTCGAGCACCAGAACGATGACGCTGACCGGCCGGCCCGCCAGCGTGATGACGGGATGGAACACGGCCCGCAGGCGCACGCCCTGTGCCGTCGCTTCGCCCAGCAGGGAATCGAAGAGGAACGGCGCGTCGTCGTTGACGGCGACGAGGACGGTTTCCGTGTGCGTGTAGCCGGGTGCTTCGGTGGCCGGATCGAAGACGTCGACGCGCGTCGTTCCGGGTTGGTGCGAAACGGCGCGTGCGTATACCAGCCGCGCCAGCGCGGCAAGCTCCTGCGGTGCGTAACGGGTGACGTCGTCCGGCGCGGCGTTGCGGTAGAGCGTTTCGACGAACGCCGTCAGCGTCCGGTCCGAACCGACGCTGCTCAGCGCGAGCAGTTCCCGCGCCTTGTCCTGCTGGTTGTTGTCGAGATTGCTGACGGCGAGAACCATTTGCTGTCCGGAGGATGAAAGCCGCTCCGCGGCAGCTTATGCTTCTGCGACGCAGTAGAAAACCCTTTGGCGTTTTTCGGTTACGTCAGCGGCAACATCGCAGGGATGACGAAATCGCCGCTGCGGCGGTCCCGCAGCGCCGCCGCACCGAGCACCCCGGCGCAAACGATGAGGATCAGGCCGGCCGTGAGTGCGCCGCTGGCAAACGGACGCAGCACGCTCGCGAACGAAACCAGCGTCGCGACCGGCGCAAGAAACAAAAATACCGCTTCGCGCTCGCGCAACAAAGCGGCAACCGCGATGCCCGGCGCCGCAGCGAACAGAATGGCCGGGGCGATTGCGGTGCCGGCGGGAAGCACCAGAAAAGCGCCCGCACCCCAGGCGAACCCCGCGTAAAGAAGGATGGCGCTCAGGTCCTGCGCAAAGGATTTCAGCGCGGAACGTTCGAAGGGCTGCCTGATCGTCCGCACATAGCTGCACAGCATGGTGACCGCCGCGGCCGCCACGAAGGCGCACCAGACGAGCGGTCTTACCCATCCCGTGCCCGCGCTCAAGGCGATGGTCGAGGCACCCAGCATGGGCAAGGCGATAGCAGCGTAGAGGCTGCGCCCGAGCAAGTTGGCCAGCCGCGCCGTCTCTTCCGATTCGGCCCGCAAATCCGCCAGTTTGGCGATGGCGCTGATGGGCCCGCTTTCGTTGGCGGCGGATTCGGCGATTTTGAGGGGTGCATGAGCGCGTGCAGCCATGTGACTCTCCGGGGCAGTTTATTTGCGGCAGCGTCGGTCTGGACCATTAAGAATGTCTTAATGCACCGTTAGCATCTAGAGCGGATCATGTGACAATGACTTCTTCTCCACAGAATCGCACAGCCTTCGCGGTGGTCTTCGATCTCGAATTCACCGCCTGGGAAAGTTCCATGGCGAGTCGCTGGTTGCGTCCGGGCGAATTCAGGGAGGTTGTGCAGATCGGGGCGGTGAAGGTGGACGGGAATTTCAATACCGGCGAAACCTTCGACGTGCTGGTGCGCCCGCGGCTCAATCCGGTGCTGTCGCCTTATCTCGAACGGCTGACGGGCATCAGCAACGAAGCTTTGCGCGCCAGGGGGGTCGATTTCGCCGAGGCCTACAGCGCGTTCCTGGCTTTCGCGGATGGCTTGCCGATCGTCGCCTTCGGCCGCGACGATCTGGTGCTGGTCGACAATCTCAGGCTCTATGGCATGAACGAGGCGCCGCCGCTGCCGCCCTATCTCAACGCGACGATCTGGCTGGCGGATCAGGGGCTCGACATGCGCGGGCTGCACGCCTGCGACGTCGCGTCTGCGGCCGGCGTGGCATTCGGCGGACACCGCCACAACGGTCTCGACGATGCGCTGTCGGTGGCCACGGGCATCGCGGCCCTCATCGCGCGGGGCGCAAGCTCGCCGCTGGCTGCATAAGCAGGCTCTAATTCGGCGTCGGCACGGAGAACAATTTGCCCAGCGCAAAGGCAATGCCGCGCGACGAGGCGCGCCCCATAAAGCCCTGTTGCGGGTTGAAGGTCACGATCAGGGTCTTGCCGTTCATCTGGATCAAGGGCTTGGCGTTGGTCTGCAGACGCACGGCGGTCACCTTCTGCGAGAAGGCGGCGCGCGCCGCCGGATTGGCGGTGAAGCGCTCGATGCCGCGCGCGGCGTTCTCCATGGCGTCGAAAGTCAGCGCCCGCAAGCCGGTGTCGGCGGCCACCGTGTTCCAGTCGGCAAAGAAGCCCACGTGCAGTCCGCGCACATAGGACAGATGGGCGCTCTCGTCGTCGGCCGCGCTCTGGATCTGCGCCGGCGTCACCGCGACCGGATTCGGCGGGGTCGAGTCGCCCGTGCGCACGGCGGGCAGGCCTCCGGGCTGATCGTCGGTGTAAACCGTCATGGCACCCCAGCCGGCGACCTGGATGGCGATGGCGCCGGAGTCGTATTGCAGCACGCGTCCGCCAAGCGAACCGTAATTGGCGTAGAGCACGAAGACTTCCGGTTGTCCCGCAAAGCGCATCAGATACTGGTCGCGATAGCGGTCGATGGAAAAGTGCAGATTGTCGCCGGCTTGATAGCTGCCGGTGTCTATCGTTCCGAAATGCTGTTGCTCGATGCGGTCGTACACCTGCGCGCCCGCGGGCGCGGCAAGCACGCAGGACAGAAACGCGCAAAGACAAAGTGGAATCCCGCGTCTGGGCATCGGATGTCGTTATCTCGTTTCGCCGCCGCGCACCCGGCATACCGCCCCGACGCGTCCCCTGGACCCGGCATATGACGGAAGAATTGGGCGAATTTGTGCCCTTTGGCATCGCGGACCGGCGCCGACAGGCGGGGAAGCGGCTGAAATCCCTGATGTACAAAAGCAAATTGTCACGGCGCGGCGGCGGCGCCCCGATTGCGGATCGCCAACCATTGGCAGCAGGCCGGAATCTTACTAAACCAGCGCGGCCCTCAATTTCCATCGTAAAGGCTCTTTCGTGACCTCCAGCCTCGACACCTTCAAATGCCGCCGTACCCTGACCGCCAACGGCAAGACATATGTGTATTTCAGCCTGCCGGCAGCCGAAAGGAACGGTCTTCAAGGCATCTCCAAGCTGCCCTATTCGCTCAAGGTTCTGCTTGAGAACCTGCTGCGCCACGAGGACGGCAAGACGGTGACCGCCGCGGACATCAAAGCGGTCGCCGCCGCCAAGAAGGCGTCGAATCGCGAGATCGCCTTCCGCCCAGCGCGGGTGCTGATGCAGGACCTGACCGGCGTGCCCGCGGTCGTCGATCTGGCGGCGATGCGCGACGCCATGAAGACGCTGGGCGGCGACCCCGCCAGGATCAATCCGCTGGTCGAGGTCGATCTGGTCATCGACCATTCGGTGATGGTGGACAATTTCGGGGGCCGCGACGCCTTCAGGAAAAATGTCGCCGTCGAATACCAGCGCAACATGGAGCGCTACGCCTTCCTGCGCTGGGGCCAGCAGGCCTTCGCCAATTTCCGCGTGGTGCCGCCCGGAACAGGCATCTGCCATCAGGTCAACCTGGAATATCTCGGCCAAACGGTGTGGACGCGCAAAAGCAAAGAGAACGGCAAGTCCGTCACCTATGCCTTCCCCGACACGCTGGTCGGCACCGACAGCCACACCACGATGATCAACGGGCTGGCCGTGTTGGGTTGGGGCGTGGGCGGGATCGAGGCCGAAGCGGCCATGCTCGGCCAGCCGATTTCCATGCTTGTTCCCGAAGTGATCGGCTTCAAGTTGACGGGCAAGCTGCGCCAAGGCGTCACCGCGACCGATCTGGTGCTGACGGTCACGCAGATGCTGCGCAAGCACGGTGTGGTCGGCAAGTTCGTGGAATATTATGGACCCGGCCTCGACGAAATGGCGCTGGAGGACCGCGCCACAATCGCCAACATGGCGCCCGAGTACGGCGCCACCTGCGGCTTCTTTCCCGTCGACGCGGAGACCCTGCGCTATCTGAAGGACACGGCACGCAAGCCGGCGCGTGTCGCGCTGGTGGAGAAATATGCCAAAGCGCAGGGACTCTACCGCACCGCCAAGAGCCCCGATCCCGCGTTCTCGTCTATGCTTGCTCTCGATCTGTCGCAGGTGGAGCCGAGTCTGGCGGGACCGGCGCGCCCGCAGGACCGCGTCCCGCTGTCCGATGCCTCCCGGGCTTTCGCGAACGCACTCGCCGATGTCTACAAGAAAAGCGGCGACGCCAACCGTCGCGCGCCCGTCGCAGGCACGGACTATTCCATCGGCCACGGCGACGTGGTGATCGCCGCCATCACCTCCTGCACCAACACCTCGAACCCCAGCGTGATGATCGGCGCCGGCCTGATCGCCAAGAAAGCGGTCGAGAAGGGCTTGAAGGTGCGTCCCTGGGTGAAGACCTCGCTGGCGCCGGGTAGCCAGGTGGTGACGGACTATCTCGCCAAGTCGGGCCTCGACAAATATCTCGACAAGCTCGGCTTCGCGCTGGTCGGCTACGGCTGCACCACCTGCATCGGCAATTCCGGGCCGCTGCCGCAGAACGTGGCCGGCGCCATCACCGCAGCCGATCTCGTCGCCGCCGCGGTGCTGTCGGGCAACCGCAACTTCGAAGGCCGCGTGCATCCGCAGGTGCGCGCCAATTATCTGGCTTCGCCGATGCTGGTGGTGGCTTATGCGCTGGCCGGCTCGATCAATCTCGACCTGACCAGGGAGCCCATCGGCTACGGCAAGGACAACGAGCCCGTCACTCTCAAGGACCTGTGGCCGTCGCCCCGGGAGATCGCCGAAACGATCCGCAAGTCCGTCACGACGGCGTCGTTCCGCGCGCGCTACGGCGACGTCTTCGACGGCGACGCCAACTGGAAGAAGGTGAAGGTCAAGAAAGGGCAGACCTACCGCTGGGACGCGGCCTCCACCTATGTCAAGAACCCGCCCTATTTCGACAGCATGAAGATCGCCCCGGCGCCGCTTGCCGACATCGAAGGCGCGCGCATCCTGGCGCTGTTCGGCGATTCCATCACCACCGACCACATCTCGCCCGCCGGTTCGATCAAGCAGACCTCGCCCGCCGGCGTCTATCTGCAGGAACGCCGGATCGGCCCGCAGGATTTCAACTCCTACGGCTCGCGGCGCGGCAACCACGAAGTCATGGAGCGCGGCACCTTCGCCAATATCCGCATCAAGAACGAGATGGTGGGCGGCAAGGAAGGCGGCCTCACCATCCACTATCCGTCGGGGGAGGAGATGCCGATCTTCGATGCGGCGGAGAAATACAAGTCAGAGGGCGTTCCCGCCGTGATCGTCGGTGGCAAGGAATACGGCACCGGGTCGTCGCGCGACTGGGCGGCGAAAGGTCCCAAGCTCCTGGGTGTCCGCGCGGTGATCGTGGAAAGCTTCGAACGCATCCACCGCTCCAACCTGGTCGGCATGGGCGTGGCGCCGCTGGTGTTCGAAACGGGCAAGACGCGCAAGGATTACGCGCTGACGGGGCGGGAGATCGTCGACATTCCCGGTCTCGCCGGAAAGTTGACGCCGCGCATGAAGATCGCGGCGACGATCCGTTATCCCGACGGGCGCACTGCACCCTTGCCGCTGCTGCTGCGCATCGATACGGCGGACGAGGTGGCCTACTTCACCAATGGCGGGATTCTGCCGTATGTGCTGCGGAAACTGATGGCGGGGTAATCACGCCTTCTCCACCTTCTCCGCCAGCCAGGCCTTGATGAGCGATGGCACGTCGCGCTTGGTGTCCTCAATCTCCCCTGTCGCTATCCGCATGACGTGGACGGCGTTGCCGATCACGTCGGCGGGGCGTTTGCAGGGAAACCCGGCCCTCGGAGCCTTTCGTTCAAGCCGAAGTGACTGGAGAGCCGAGTGTCCTCGGCCTATGGTCGGGACATGAAGCGGGTTACTTCGACGGCTCTTCTTGTCTTGGCCATGCTTGCCGGCGCGCCCGCCTTTGCAGGCGGGGGGCGGCCCGTTGTGGTAGAACTGTACACCAGCCAAGGCTGCGATGCGTGTCCGCAGGCCGACGCCCTCCAATCCCATCTGATCAAGCGCAAGGGGTTGATCGCGATGACCTTGCCGGTCACCTATTGGGACATGCTGGGCTGGAAGGACACGCTGGCGAGCGAAGCCAACACGCGCCGGCAGAAGGCCTATGCGGCGGCGATGGGACGCGGCGGGGTTTATACGCCCCAGACCATCGTGGACGGCGCCAAGGACGTGGTGGGCAGCCGCGAGGAAGACGTCGAAGCGGCGATCGACACGGAGGCGCGGGACGCTGCCGCGGTCGAGGTCGGCTTCACGCCGCTGCCGCAAAGACTGCATATCGCCGTCGCCGCGCTGCCGGACGCTGCGGCGAAGCGCAATCTCGACGCCACCATCTGGATGTTCCGCCTGCGCTCCGCCGTCCCCGTCCATATCGGCGCCGGCGAGAACGGCGGACGCAACTGGACCTACCGCAACGTGGTCAGCGACATCAAGGACCTCGGCCGCTGGAACGGCCGCGCCGTCGCCATCGATGTGCCGCCGGCGGATGCAAAAACCCCGGCGCACGACAGCCTCGTCGTGGTTCTGCAACAAGGCGGCTACGGCCGCGTGCTGGGCGCCGCTTATCTCACCCACGCCGAACGTTACGCGCAGCAGTAACGTTCAGAGACTTTGGTCGAGGATGCGCGCGAGGCGCACGGCGGGACCGCGATACGCCGTTTGCGCCGAAGGTTCCCGCGCGCCGCACCCGCTCATCGCCTGGCCGAGCACCTGCGCCACGAAGGCGGCTCTCAGGCGCGGTCCGTTCCAGAACGAAGCATGGTTGTCCGTCCCGAATTGGCACGCCGCGCACCCCGCCGGTTGCCGGGGAACGAAGGCGCGCGCGCCCTGTCCCGGCGCATATTCACCATCGAATTGCCGATGCAATTTGGCTTTTTCGACGCCGCGGATTTGTCCGCCGCGGCCCTTGGCCGCCGGAGCGATAACAACGGGGTATGCCGCAATCGCCGTCATAACCTGTTCTTAAGGCAAAGCGCGGGCCGCGCTGCACAATTACCCCGTCTGCCTCAACAGTTACGAGTTTTTTAACACGGCATCGCCATCATGGCGCGAAAGAGCCGTCGAACGGCTTGGGATGGTGGCAGGTGCTGGAATCGACGCTTCAGAAGAAGCCCGCTGAAAGAGTTGCACCGCTGCGCGCCGCGCAGGACGCCAAACGGCTGCAACTGGCCGTGACGGCTGCCGGGGCCGTCGCGTTCAACTGGACCGTCGCCGACGACGTCATCGTGTGGGATGGCGCGCGCGACATCCTTCCCCATCAGGTCGTCGCCGGCAAAATCAATCGCGGCCGGATGCTGCTCGACCTGATGAGTCCAGAAGGGCGCAGCAAGCTCGCCGCCGTTCTCGAAAGCCGCGCGCGCCAGAGCGTTCCCTTCGATCTCGACGTCGAGCTGGCCACCGCGCTCGGTTCGGTGTGGTTCATCATGCACGGCGTGCGCATTCCCGACATGGACGGCGCCACGGAACGTGTCACCGGCCTGATGCGCGAAGTCACCGAGCGGCGGCGCGAAATCCAAAGGCTGACCTATCTCGCCACGCGCGACGAGTTGACGGGCCATCTCAACCGCAATTCGCTGCGCGCCGAACTGGCCGAGGCCATCGACCGGGCCAAGCGCGAAGAGCGCCACTGCGCCTTCCTGGTCGCCTCGATCGACCGCCTGGCGATGATCAACGATTCCTACGGCTTCGACGCCGCCGACGAACTGATCGTGGCGGTCGGCGAGCGGCTGTCGAACTCGCTGCGCTCCAGCGACGTCATCGGCCGCACAGCCGGCAATAAGTTCGGCGTCATCCTGAAGAACTGTTCGGATCTCGAAATCGCCATCGTCGCCGACAGGCTGCGCGCGGCGGTGCGCGGCAGCGTCATCGAAACCAGGGCGGGCATGGTGGCGGCGACGACGACGGTCGGCGCCGTGTGGCTGCCGACGGGTGCGAACTCGAGTCAGGAAGCCATGCTGCGGGCCGAAGAAGCGCTGGGGCGGGCCCGCACCTCGGGCCGCGACGGCTTCACCATGTATCAGCGCTCGCCGCAGCGCGAAGGCGCGCGCCTGCGGCTGATGTCGGTGGCGGACGAAGTGGCCGCGGCGCTGAAGCAAAAGCGCCTGGTCTTCGCCTATCAACCCATCGTCAACGCCCGGACGCGCGAAGCCGCGGAATACGAGTGTCTGTTGCGCATGGTGCGCGAGGACGGCAGCGTCGTTTCCGCCGCCCAGTTCATCCCCGCGGCCGAACAGCTCGGACTGGTGCGCCTTGTCGACCGCCACGCGCTGGAAATGGCGGTGGAGCAGCTTCACGAACACAAGAACATCGCCTTGAGCGTCAACGTCTCGGGCACCACCTCGTGCGATATCGCCTGGCTGCAGTCGTTTGTCGAATACGTGCGGGCCAACGGCTCCATCGCCGACCGGTTGATGGTCGAACTGACCGAAACCGCGGCGCTCAACCATTTCGAGGAGAACGCGCAATTCGTGTCGCAGCTGCGCGAGATGGGCTGCCGCGTGGCGATCGACGATTTCGGCGCCGGCTACACTTCGTTCCGCAATCTGCAGATGCTGCGCATCGACATGGTCAAGATCGACGGCACCTATGTGATGGGCCTGGTGAATTCGCCGGAGAACCAGGTCTTCGTGCGCACGCTGGTCGACCTCGCCAAGAGCTTCAATCTCAAGACCACGGCGGAATGGGTCAGCTCGGAGAAAGAAGCCCTCCTGCTCGAAAGCTTCGGTGTCGACAATTTCCAGGGCTATTATTTCGGTGAGCCGGTGCTCAAACCGGCGTGGATGAAATAACGCACCCTCTGCCCACGCGGCCGTGATTTATTCATAACGCATGAGGCGGGCCGCCGTGAGCGTCGCTGACCGCTTCACCGCGCCATGCTCGTCAAGAGAGCCCCAGCCCGAATTGGCGATGTAGTAGAACGCGCTGCCCACAAACACGCCATGCGTCGGATCCAGCGCCTCTCCCCGTTCGAGCACACGCTGCGCCGCGATGGATGACGTCGATATGTCGAATGCGAACGAGACCAGACGTTCCGGCGACGCACCGTTCTGAACCGCCATCAACACATTGCCGCGGCAGTTAAGGCCGTCGATGCCGTCAAGATCGTAACGGCCTTTGGTGGAGAGCCAACGGGTTTCCCCCGTTTTCAGATCCAAGATTGCCATACCCCTCACATAGTCGGGTACGAAAGCGTGCGTTGGGTCGCCGCAGATCGCCAGAGTCTGAGGCGAGACGAAGTCCCCATGATCGAGACGCCGCATTTTATGATCGTGGATGCGGTAAATCCCGCCGCCGTCGCCGTCGGACACGATGGGATCGCCGCTGTCCGACAGCACCATGTCTCCGAGATTGCTGTGGGGCGGTCCTTCGAAGCGGGACAGAAGCGCGCCTCGGTCAAGATCGTATTCGAGCAGGGCGGAACGGCCCCAGTCGGACTTGGCGACCATCGCAAACCCGGCGAAGGCCACCTCGGTGGCCCACAGACGGTGCCGCTTGGTGTCGACCTTGACGGCCACCATCGGCCAATGATCGGGCGCCTCCGCGAAGCTCCGCTGAGCGCCTCTGGCGTCCAGGGCGACAACCTTCTTCTCCAGAATCGACGTGACGAAAAACCGTTTGGAGGTGGAATCGTAATCGATGTCTTCCGGCAGCAATCCCGCATCGGAAAAAGTGAATAGGCGATGCGTCCGCGAAATCGGGTCTTGATTGGCCTTTATTTCGGCTTCGAAGTGGGTGCTGAGCGGCCGGAACAGAGGCGAAGCCAAAATCGGATGGATCTGTCCCATCGCCAGGAAACGTCGGACATCCGCAGCGGCCTCATTGTTATTTCCAAGCTGAAGTTGCGCCCGGGCGACTTCCAGGTTGGAGGTCGGCGAGTCGTTCAGAAACGTCCTCAGGTGCTCCGCGTCGGTCAGGTAAGAGCGCCAATCGTTTTCCTTTCGGTCGCGCAGAAGAGACTGCTGGAAGCTCTGGAATTGCTCCACCGCGGAAGGCCCCGCCTGTCCCGCCGAAATCACAAGGATGGCCGCGCCAGCGACGGCGCAGAAAAGCGAAGCCCTGGGCATGTAATGCCCCCTCGACATGTTATTCATGCCCTGAATCTGATCGAAATTTTAGAATGCGGCACTACACAAGGCCGCGAGCCGCCGGACTTACTTCCGCTGCTGGCTCAACTCGGCGAGTTGCCTGCGCATCGCCTCGATCTCGCTTTTCAATTCGCTGATCTCCTCCGACGGTTTTGCCTCGGCGGTGCCGTTGGTCCTGGGCTCGGCTTCCTCGGCGCGCGGCGGGCGCGGGCCAAAGGGCGAGAACATCTGCATGGCGCGCTCGAACATCTGCAGATTCTGCCGCGTGAGATTTTCCAACGCCTGGCTGCCGCCGCCGAAGGCCTCGGCGATGCGGCTGCGCATGGCCTCCTGGTTCTTGGTGAAGCTCTCCATCGAGAGGTCGAGATAACCCGGCACGAAGGCCTGCATGCTGTCGCCGTAAAGGCGGATGAGCTGGCGCAGGAACTTGATGGGCAGCAGGTTGTGCCCTTTGGTCTCTTCCTCGAAGATGATCTGGGTGAGCACCGAGCGGGTGATGTCCTCGCCCGAGCGCGCGTCGAGCACCTGGAACTCGACGCCTTCCTTGACCATCTCGCAGAGATGATCGAGCGTCACGTAGCTCGAGGTCTGGGTGTTGTAGAGTCGCCGGTTCGCGTACTTCTTGATGATCACCGGAGTTTCGGCTTTCGAGGATTCTTCCGCCACGCGCCACCCTGTTGAATCGTTGAGCGCCCCGCCGCGGCCGGGCTGTCCGACCGCCTAGGACACCATGATCCATTCTACCCTGTCCAGCCATTTTGCGCAGGTGCAAAATGAAGCTGCACGCCG
This sequence comes from Alphaproteobacteria bacterium, assembly GCA_028871795.1. Classification (GTDB taxonomy): domain Bacteria; phylum Pseudomonadota; class Alphaproteobacteria; order Micropepsales; family Micropepsaceae; genus Rhizomicrobium. Next base: position 271,725 of record JAGWMG010000002.1, read on the forward strand.
CACATCACATAAGCCATTGACACGATAGCATTATTTATCGTCGTTGTCCGGCACTCGCATTCGCGGCAAATTGCGAGCGATCGCAACAAAACCAGGGGCCTCGCAGGCGTGGAAGACATCGTCATCGTATCGGCCGTCCGCACGGCGGTGGGAGCCTTCAACGGCGCGTTCGCTAGTGTGGCCGCCCACGAGTTGGGTGCGACTGCCATCAAGGCGGCGCTCGAACGCGCCAAGACGGCGCCCGACGAGGTCTCGGAAGTGATCCTCGGACAGGTCCTGACCGGCGCGCAGGGACAGAATCCCGCCCGCCAAGCGGCGCTGGCCGCCGGCATTCCGATTTCGACGCCGGCCTGGCTGGTCAACATGGTGTGCGGTTCGGGGCTGCGCGCGGTGGCGCTGGGCGCACAGGCGATCGGCAATGGAGACTCCGCCGTCGTCGTCGCCGGCGGGCAGGAATCGATGAGCCGTTCGGTACACGCCGCCTATCTGCGCGCCGGGCAGAAGATGGGCGCCCTCGAACTCGTCGACACCATGATCAAGGACGGCTTGTGGGACGCCTTCAACGGCTACCACATGGGCGTCACCGCGGAGAACGTGGCGCGCGAATGGCAGATCAGCCGCGAGCAGCAGGACCGCTTCGCCGTCGCTTCGCAGAACAAGGCGGAGGCCGCGCGCAAATCCGGCCGCTTCAAGGACGAGATCGCACCCGCCACGGTGAAGGAGCGCAAAGCCGAGAAGATCGTCGATACCGACGAATACATCCGCGATGGCGCCACTTACGACGCGGTGTCCAGTCTCAAGCCCGCCTTCCAGAAGGACGGAACCGTCACCGCCGCCAATGCCAGCGGCATCAACGACGGCGCGGCGGCCGTCGTGCTGATGAGCGCGAAGGAGGCGGCGCGGCGCGGGCTCACGCCGATGGCGCGCATCGCCTCCTGGGCGCAAGCGGGCGTCGATCCGAAAGTGATGGGCTCCGGCCCCATCCCCGCCTCGCGCGCGGCGCTCACGAAAGCGGGCTGGCAGACGGCCGATCTCGATCTGGTGGAGGCCAACGAGGCCTTCGCCGCGCAAGCCTGCGCCGTCAACAAGGAGTTGGGCTGGGATACGTCGAAGGTGAACGTCAACGGCGGCGCCATCGCCATCGGCCATCCTATCGGCGCCTCGGGCGCGCGCATTCTGGTGACGCTGCTGCACGAAATGCAGAAGCGGAGCGCAAAGCGCGGCCTCGCCACGCTGTGCATCGGCGGCGGCATGGGGATCGCGATGTGCGTGGAGCGCTGATCCTGAGCGATTTCAAACTGAGGCACAAACTCTCGGTGTCATGCCCGCGAATGCGGGCCACCCAGATGACACGGGTTCGCTTCAACAGAAGAATGGCGCGAGCTTATTGGAAGGCTAGCTAATCCGCTGGCACGGCGAACAGGTTCACCAGCATATGTGTCACTGTAGAGCCGACCACCGCGAACGCCGATTTGTCCGTCGGCAGGCCGTAATCCGTTTGCGCGGTTAAATGAGAGTGATCAGTCCGGCGATGGCCGCCCAAAGTGCCGCGCTCGCCAGAATTGCAAAGCCGATGCCGAGGCCGACCGGCCACTTCTCATCGTCTGGTTCTTCCGATGCGTTGGCCAGGTCGATGTCGTGAGCAAAGGCGATCGCCAGTTCCGCCATCGCCTTGTCCATGCGGCGTTCCGCGTCCGGGCCGCGAAGTTCGGGAAGAATCGCACCTTCAAGATTGCCGTCAGGAGGAAAGGCAAAGGGCGCAGCGCGAACCATCGGCGTGCCTCTCGCAAAAATCACGTTGGCCAGCCACTGTCCGCCGCAGATGCTAACGGAACGTTAACCGGCATGATCGCGATGCCGGCAGGAGACGCTTGCAGCTAGATCTCGGCCGTCGGGAGAAGCATCGTTTTCGCCAACATCGTCAGCCATTCATAAGACGCCTTGGGCGTTCGCGCGCCGCTGGCGCGGTTCATGGCGCACAGACCGAACTTCGCCGTGAAGCCCTGATCCCACTCCCAATTGTCCACCAAGGTCCAGACGAAATAGCCGCCCACCCGGGACCCGTGCTCCATCGCCACCTTCACGGTTTCGAGATGGCGGCGCAGATAATCAATGCGAAAGCGGTCACTCAAGATCGCGGGCGCGGTCGCGCTCAACGGATCGGAAGCGCCATTCTCGGTGATCAACACCTTCGGATTTCCGTAATGGTTGCGCAGGCGCGCCAGCATTTCTCCAAGACCGGACGGGTCGATCTCGCGGCCGAACGCGTCGATCTCCACACCTTTGGGCGGATCGCCGCGGCCGATATAGCTGGGATTAGAGCGGTCCAATTTGATGTACGCCGGCGAATAGTAATTGACGCCCAGGAAATCGACCGCTTGGCGGGTGACGGTCATATCGCCGCCCTTGACATGCGGTTCGACGTACGACTGCAAGATCCAGGGATAGGTTCCCCTGAGCAGCGGATCGAGATAGGCGCCGTTCCACACCGCATCGAACGCCTCCGCCGGCAGAAGATTCCAGAAACGGAGCGGCCCACCGACCGGACGTGAGGGCATCAGAGCCAAGGTCGTGCCGATACGCAGACCGGAACGCGCGGCCCGTAGCGCCCTGATAGCCAGACCTTGGCCGAGATTCTGGTGATGTGTCACCGGACCCAGCAGCTTGCCGTCTTTGAGGCCGGGCGCGTGAATACCCATGACATGGCCGGCGATGGTGTGTACCGCAGCCTCGTTGAGGATAATGAAATTCTTCAGCCTGTCGCCCAGCTTCTCCGCCACCACGGCGCCGTAATCCGCCAACCACTTGGCGGTATCGCGCGAGGCCCAGCCGCCCTTTTCGAACAGCGCCTGCGGCAGGTCCCAGTGGAACAGCGTGGCGTAAGGCTCAATCCCCTTGGCGAGCAGCGCATCGATCAGCCGGCGATAATAATCGAGGCCCATTTCGTTCACGGCACCGGCGCCGTCCGGCAGCACGCGCGGCCAGGAAATGGAGAATCGATAGGCCCCGAGGCCGGCACCCGCGATCAGCTCCACGTCGTCGGCGTAACGGCGATAGCTGTCGGTGGCCACGGACGCGTCGGAGCGGTCCACGATGTGCGAGGGATTGCGCGAAAACACGTCCCAGATGCTGGGGCCGCGCCCGTCGGCATCGAGCGCGCCTTCGATCTGGAAGGCGGACGTCGCCACGCCCCAGGTGAAGCCGGGCGGAAATCGACGCGATTTCGGCTGCACCGTAGGCGAGCCCGTAGGGCTGCACGCCGTTGCCGTGGACAACGCCGCTCCGGCCATCAGCGGCGCCAAAGCCCTGCGGGTCAAACCGCCTTTGTGCTCCATTGTCTCCACCCCGTTCCCGCCGGACTCGATACCACCACGGCATCATTAGACACCGCTTTCAAGTGGTCCCAACTCGCAACGGCTGCCAGCGATAAACTTGCTAGGGCGATCAAGCCGCCGCCGATTCTTCAGCTAAGTACTTGAAAGCGGTGGTGGGCGCGACAGGGATCGAACCTGTGACCCCTACCATGTCAAGGTAGTGCTCTCCCGCTGAGCTACGCGCCCTCAAGGGGCGTGAGCTATAGCGCCCGGCATGCGCGGCTGGCAAGGCCGCGCCCGCCGTCCCAACTCAACGCGTGTTTTTCAGGTCGAACCGCACCTGGACGTCGCTCGTGCTCGCAACCGCCATGCCGGCGCGCAGCGCCGGCCGGTAGCGCCAATGCGCCAGGATCCAGCTGCGCGCGGCCAGATCGAGATCGCCGTAGCCGCTGGACCGTACGACGGCCGCGTCCGTCACAATGCCTTGCGGCGAAATCGTCAGATGCAGCCGCACGCTGCCTTCCTCGCTGAGCCGGATGGCGAGCGGCGGATAGGGCGGCGTGGTGTGCGTGCTGCCGATGGGAGCGGCGCCATAGTCGTACGTCGGCGTCGACGGCCCTTGGACCAGTGTGATGCCGCCCTGCGATTGCTGGCCGCTGTCGATCACGATCACCGGCTTCACGGCTGTGACGTCAGCCGGCTGGCGCCAAGGAGTGGCGGGTGGCGGAATCTGCCCCGGCTTGATGTTGCTCTTTATGAAGTCAATCTGTGTCCTCGGCTCCGGCGTCGGCCAGATTTTGACGTGGAGTCCCTCGATCAAGGCGAGGATCACCGCGACTTGAATCAATCCGGCGAAGATAAAACCCGTCACGCGTTGCGGCGTCATTCCCTTCGGCCGCACCGTGGCGATGGCATGCTGTGTCGTCTGCATTGCTCCCTCCCCAAGGTTGGACGGGCCGTAACACGGCCCGCGCCTAGCGGGAGCCGGACCCCAAAGGGTTCCTCGCCCGGTCCACGCCGGACCGCAAAAAGCTGGGCCTCAACTTCGGCGCGATTGTGGCAGGCTAAGGCCGAAAGATTGTCCAGCGCCTTTTCTTTGGAAGCGCAGCTACGCCGCCATCATCCGTTCCACTTCGGCGACGATCTCGCGCAGATGGAACGGCTTGGAGAGCACTTTCGCCTGCTTGGGCGCGTTGGACGAGGGGTGCAGAGCGACCGCGGCGAATCCGGTGATGAACATGATCTTCATCGGCGGATTCATTTCGGCGGCGCGTTTGGCGAGTTCGATGCCGTCCATGCCCGGCATGACGATGTCGGTGAGCAGCAGATCGAAGCGCACGCCCTTCAGGCAGCCATAGGCGTCTTCGCCGTCGCCGAAATCGGCGACCTCGTGGCCGGCGCGGATCAGCGCCTGCGCCAGAAACTTACGCAACGACTCGTCGTCCTCGACCAGCAGGATATGCGCCATGCACCGCTCCACCCTGACGGAACTAAACCGTATAATCCCTCAACCGTAAATGCCGGTTAAAGCCCCCTGCCGCAGGCTTGATCGGCAGGGCGGGTTAATGGTCCACTACAGGGCGTTTCCCGGCAATCCGTTGCAGCGGGAATATGCGGGGTTTCTAGGGAGATTGCGCGGATTTCCGCCATGGCTGGACCGCTAAACGAGAAAGAAAGCGTCGCGCCCGATCCCGTTCTGGTGGATCTTTGCCGCGAACCGTACCGGATTGCGCGGCCCGGAAAGCAGACGGCGCCTTTTATTTTCGCCTCTCCGCACTCCGGAAAGCTCTATCCTGCGCAATTCGTGGCCGGAAGCTGGCTTACGCCCGTGGCGCTGCGCCGCTCCGAGGACGCTTTCGTGGACGAGTTGTTCGAAAGCGCCGTGGAGCGAGGCGCGTTAATGATCGCGGCCAGGTTCCCGCGCGCCTTCCTGGACGTGAACCGCGCGGCGTCGGAACTCGACGACACCATGTTCGATGCCGCCTTGCGGGTGGAGGTGGATGCACAAAGTGCGCGCGTTGCGGCCGGCTTGGGCGTCATCCCGCGGATCGTGCGCGACGGCGCGGAGATCTATCGCCAGCGGCTCTCGCCCGCCGAGGCCGAAATGCGATTGAACCGGCTTTATCGCCCTTACCACGCGGCGCTGGCCGCACTCGTCGAGGAGACCGTCGCACGCTTCGGCGCGGCGGTGGTCGTGGATTGCCATTCCATGCCGTCGGCGGCATCGATCCCCGACATCGTGCTCGGCGACCGCCACGGCGCCTCGGCGTCAGCGGCACTGATGCACCACGTCGAAGCCGTCTTGGCGGCGTGCGGTTTTTCGACCGCGCGCAATACGCCTTATGCCGGCGGCTTCACCACGCAGGTTTACGGACGGCGTCAACCGGGCGTCCACGCACTGCAGATCGAAGTGAACCGCACGCTCTATCTCGACGAGGACCGCATCGAGCGGCTGACGCGCTTCGAGGAAACGCGCCAGCGCCTCGGCAAAGCGTTGGGAAAGCTGCTCGCCGTGGACACGGACATTCTGCTCCAGAATCCGCCGCGCCCGTCGCTGGCGGCGGAGTGACCGACGCCTGGACGCGCGAGGCGAGGCGATGCTCGACAAAAGAAAGGCCGCTCCCGAGGGAGCGGCCAAGTTCAGGGAGGAAACGCCCAGGAAGGGCCGCGGCGTCGCAAAGAGGAAGTCCGCAATACCGCGCTGCAACAATATGACACCTTAACTGGCCGCGAACAAGCCAGAACACATGTGGACGACAAAATATTTTCGTACAAATTTCCTAATATTTCCATGGGTAAGTTACAGTTTGCGCAAGGACTGGACAGTTCCTACCACTTCGTTGTGCAGCGCAAAATGTCAGCGGTGACGTTGATGGAATATCCATGCTTATAGGGCGATCGCACGCTCGATTCACAAACCTGTCTTCGCACTGCAACAATAGATTTGCGGATTGCGGTTACCACCGGCCGTGGGCTGCGTCGGTGCGATTCGGGCGGCGTCATGGAGCCCGTACATGGCCGAAAGAGCCTGGTCCCCGAACGCATACCTTCGCCCCGGACCGCTTGCGGCGGAGTACGCCAGACGGCCTCCGGCGCAGGCTTTCCGCCATGGCCGTTCGCCCGCAGTACGCCGCCATCGCACCATTTTCATTTCCGACGTCCATCTGGGCACGCACGGCTGCAAAGCGGAGATGTTGAGCGATTTCCTGGCGCGCAACACCTGCGACACGCTCTATCTGGTCGGCGACATCCTCGACGGCTGGCAGCTCAAGCGCCGCTGGTACTGGAACGACGCCCAGACGCGCGTCGTGGGCGAGATTCTGCGCAAAATCGACGAAGGCGTGCGTGTCGTCTACGTGCCAGGCAATCACGACGAGTTCCTGCGCGATTACTGCGGCCGCAGCGTCGCCGGTGTCGAGGTGGTGCGTGAAACGATCCACTTGACCGCCGACGGACGCCACCTGCTCGTTCTGCACGGCGATCAGTTCGACGGCGTCATCGGCTACGCCAAATGGCTGGCCCATGTCGGCGACCGGGCCTACGGCACGGCTCTGGCGCTCAACGACCGGCTCCACATCCTGCGCCGCGGCCTCGGCCTGCCCTACTGGTCGCTGTCCGCCTATTTGAAGAGGAAGGTCAAGAACGCGGTCGAATACGTTTCGCGTTTCGAGGAGGCGGTGGCCCGCACCGCCGCGCCCAAAAGCGTCGACGGCGTGATTTGCGGCCACATCCACCAGGCGGAAATCCGCCGAATCGGCCCCATCCTCTATCTCAACGACGGTGACTGGGTTGAAAGCTGCACGGCCCTTGTCGAAGATGCGCGCGGACATCTGGAGATTCTGCGCTGGGCATCCTCTCCTTCTGCGAGCGAGCTTGCCCGCGCGTCTGCGGGCACCAAAGGTGAAGCTGCGCTTATACCCGCGTAGGATTCGTCGTCGCCGACACGGTGCGATGCCGGCTGGCATCGGGACCGGCGAAGGCCTCAGCCTCAAAGTCCTGATCGTCACCGACGCCTGGGCGCCCCAGGTCAACGGCGTCGTGCGCACGCTCGAAATCCTCGGGCAGGATTTGCGCGCGCTTGGGCACGAAGTGCGCTACGCCACCCCGCAGGGCCGCTTTACGCTGCCCTTGCCGACCTATTCGGAAATCAGGCTGGCGATCTTTCCCCGCGGAGATCTGGAACGCGAGATCCGCGAATACGCCCCCGACGCGATCCATATCGCCACGGAAGGGACGCTGGGCATGTCCGCGCGCGCCCTCTGCCTGAAATACCACATCCCCTTCACCACCTCGTTCCACACCCGCTTTCCCGAGTATGTCCGGGCGCGTTTCCCCTTTATCGGCGAAGAGCCGGTTTACCGGTTCCTGCGCTGGTTCCATCAGCCCGCGACCGCGATGATGGTGGCGACCCCTTCGCTCAAGCGCGAACTCGAGAGCCGCGGCTTCCGCAATGCGCGCATCTGGTCGCGCGGCGTCGACACGGATCAGTTCCGGCCGCTTCCCGGCGCGGCACTGCCTTTCCCGAAACCGATCTGGCTTTACGTCGGCCGCGTCGCAGTCGAGAAGAACATCGAGGCGTTCCTCAAGCTGAAGCTGGACGGCACCAAGGTCGTGGTGGGAGACGGGCCGGCCAGGCCGACGCTGGAGCGCGCCTATCCGGCCGCGAGATTCCTCGGACAGAAGACCGGCGAAGCGCTGGTGAGCGCCTATGCGGCCAGCGACGTTTTCGTCTTCCCGAGCCGCACCGACACCTTCGGGCTGGTGATTCTGGAGGCCCTGGCCTGCGGCACGCCGGTGGCGGCTTATCCGGTGCAGGGACCGAAGGACGTGATCGACGGCGCCACCGTCGCGGCGCTGGACGACGATTTGGAGAGGGCTTGCCGCGAAGCGCTCGCAATCCCGCGCGAGGCCGCCAGATCGTTCGCCGTCAGCCGGTCGTGGCGGTTCTGCACCCAGCAATTCCTTTCCAATTTGGCGGTCGAGAGCGAAGTGTAGGGGAGCCCTCTCACAAATCTCCAAAATGCGTTAGATAGTAGCCGGTTGCCTCACCGCTTCGCCGGGTCCGATGTCCTCAGCCAATGCCCATGTGCAGGCTCCGCGCTTGGCGCCGCGCGAGCTGGCCTTTCTCGGTCTCTCCATCCTCGTGTGGACGGGGTATGTCGTGTGGCTCGGCAAGGACACGTCCTGGGACTTCCGCAACTACCATTGGTACATCCCCTATGCCTTCCTCAACGGGCGCATGGACATCGACATCGCCGTCGCCCACCAGGCCAGCTATTACAACCCGTTCGTCGACATTCCGTTCTATTGGCTGGCCACCCACACGACATCGTGGTTCGCAATCGCAGTGCTCGGCCTGTTCCAGGCCGCCAACGTCGTCCCGATCTACCTCATGGCGCGCCACAGCCTGCGCCACGCGGAATCCGCACTGGGATCGGCGGCAATCGCGATCTTCGCCATGACCGGGGGGCTGACCCTCAGCCTCTACGGCACGCATTATTACGACAACGTGCTGAGCGTGTTCACGCTCGGCAGTCTTGCCATTCTGGTGGTGAAGCGCGAGGAGCTGGCGCACGGCGCGCTCAAGAACACCGCCCTTTGGTGCGCACTCGGCGGGCTGCTGACCGGCGGCGCGGCGGGTCTGAAGCTTCCCGAGGCGCCGTTCGCCATGGGCTTCGCCGCGGCGCTGATCGCCATTGGCGGTGACCGCAAACACCTGTTCACGCGGCTTGGGGCCGGTGCGCTCGGGGGACTGGCCGGCTTCCTGTTGTGTGCCGGCTTCTGGATGTGGCGGATGGAGGAGATCACCGGCAATCCTCTGTTCCCCTATTTCAACCAGGTCTTCCATTCGCCCCTGGCGCTCAATTTGCCCTATCGCGACATGCGCTTCATCCCCACCGATTTCTGGACGGCGGCGGCTTTCCCGATCCTGTTCTCGATCGACTGGCGGGTTGCCGACGATCTTGCCTACAGCGACATCCGTGTGGGGCTCGCCTACGTCGTCGTCATTGCGGCGCTGATCCTGTGGACTTTGGGACGCCGTTCGAAGGAACCGCTGGCCGACCCGGCGGCGGCGCGCATCGTCTTTGCCTTCGCCGCCGTATCCTACCTGTTTTGGCTCAAGCTCTTCGCGATCTACCGCTACATCCTGCAGCTTGAGATGATCGCGCCTTTGATCATCGTTCTGGGCGTCGGCCTGCTCCCTCTGCCGCGCCGCACGCAGCTGATCGCCGTCGGCGCCTTGTTCTTCCTTGCCATGCTCTTCACCCGCGGCGCCCAGCTCGATCACGCCCCGCTCGGCGATCCTTACATCGCCGCCGATCTTCCCGAGATCGCCGATCCGGCGCGAACCATGGTGGTGATGACGGGGGACGCGCCGCTCGGCTTCATCGCGCCGTCGCTGCCGCCCCAGGTGCCGGTGCTGCGCATCGACGGCTGGATGATGCAGCCGGAGGACGGCACGCTCTTGACCCGCGAGATGAAGGCGCGCGTCGCCGCCCACAGGGGGCCGCTGTTCCTCATCACCGATGCCTACGACATGGGCCGCGCCAGCGCCGCGGCCCTCGATTACGGCTTGGCCATCGATTGGTTGAAATGCCGGATGTTCGACACCAACCTCACGGGCGCCTATCAATGGTGCCCGCTCGTGAGACGCAGCCGATGAATCAACCCGAACCGAGAATCGCGGTTCTCGTTCCCTGTTATAACGAGGAAGCGGCCATCGCCACGGTGGTGCGCGATTTCCGCGCCGCCCTGCCCGGCGCCGCGATCTACGTCTACGACAACAATTCCCGCGACGCGACTGCGGCGCGCGCGAAAGAGGCCGGCGCGGTCGTCCGCAGCGAGATGCTGCAGGGCAAGGGCAATGTGGTGCGCCGCATGTTCGCCGACATCGAGGCCGACGTGTATGTCATGGTTGACGGCGACGACACCTACGACGCCGGCGCTGCGCCGATGCTGATCGCGAGACTGATCGACAACGGGCTGGACATCGTGTCCGGCAAGCGCGAAGCCACAGCCGTGGCGGCCTATCGTCCCGGCCATGTGCTGGGCAACCGCCTGCTGACGGGACTGACCGGCCTGATGTTCGCCGTCAAGCTGGCGGACATGCTGACCGGCTACCGCATCATGTCGCGGCGCTTCGTGAAGTCGTTTCCGTCCGCCGTCGAAGGCTTCGGCATCGAGACCGAACTCACCGTCCATGCCGTGCGCCTGAAGCTGCCGATGGCCGAAGTGCCGACGCACTACAAGGAGCGCCCCGCCGGTTCCGCCAGCAAGCTTAACACTTGGCGCGACGGCATCCGCATCCTGCTGACGATCGCCGGCCTGATGCGCCGGGAGCGGCCGCTGATCTTCTTCGGCTCCATTTTCATCTTCTTCGCGCTGTTCTCGTTCGCCATCGGTATCCCGGTGGTGATCGAGTATTTTCAGACGGGCCTGGTGCCGCGCCTGCCCACCGCCGTGCTGGTCACCGGCATGATGATGCTGGCGTTTCTCTCGCTGTTCACGGGCCTCATCCTCGACACCGTCACGCGCGGACGCTGGGAGGTCAAGCGCCTGAGATATCTGGCGCTCCCCGGGCCGCAGGATTTGAAGAAGCCGTGAAGGAAATTCTCAAGCGGCTGTCCGCTTCGCGCTTCGTACGCTTCGCCGTCGTCGGCGGCGCCGGCTATTTCGTCGACCTCGCGATCCTTCTGTTGATGGTGAAGGCGATCGGCATCGATCCCTACTCGGGGCGGCTGGCGTCGTTCATGGGCGCCGTGACGTTCACATGGTGGGGCAACCGCACGCTCACCTTCGCCGAACATAGCGCTACCGGCGCGTGCGCCATTGCCATGGAATGGTTGAAATTCTTCGGTGCGAATTCCGTTGGCGCCGTTGTCAATCTGGGACTCTACACGGCGCTCATTACCTTTGCGGCCTATCCCTTCAGCAACATCTTCGTCGCCCAGCCCATCGGCATTATTGCCGGTCTGGTCTTCAATTTCACCCTATCCAAGAAATTCGTGTTTCGAATCGAATAATGATCACCCCGCTTCGCGCTCCACCGTCACGCTCTTGACGATGGCGAAAGCCGCGACACCCGGCTCCAGGCCCAGCCGCGCGCGCGAGGCGTTCGTGATCCGTGCCACCAGCCTTGTGGCGCCGCACAGAAGCTGAACATCGGCCTGATCGCCGTTTGCCCGCACGGCGTGCACGACGCAGGGCAGCACATTGTTGGCGCTGATGGCACGGGGCTCCTCGCGTGCCAGCATGATGTCCTCGGCCCTCAGCCGCACGCGCAACCGCGCGCCCAGCGGCCGCTTGAGTCTGGCCACCGCCAGCGTGCCGCCGTCGAAGGCAAGCAGACTCAACCCGTCCGCGCGCTGCTCTGCGAAAGTGGCTTCGAACACCGCGCCCAGCGGCGGCGCGCCGGCGATGGCATCGACGTCCGTCAGCAGATCGAACGCCGCCCCTTGCGCCGCGACACGCCCTTCCTTCAGCACGACGATCTCGTCGGCCAGCCGCGCCACCTCCTCGACCGAATGGCTGACATAGAGCATGGGCAGCCTCCTCTCGCGCGCGAGTTTCTCCAGGTAGGGCAGGATTTCCTCGCGCCGGGCGGCGTCGAGCGAGGCCAGCGGCTCGTCCAGGAGCAGCATGTCGGGCGAAGCCAGCAGCGCGCGGCCCAGCGCCACGCGGCTCTTCTCGCCGCCGGAAAGTCCCTGCGGATGGCGCGCAAGCAAGTTCCCCAGCCCCAGCAGATCCACGACATGGGAAACCGTCACCGGATCGGCTTTGTCCTTCGCCCGCCGCCAGCCGAACAGGAGGTTGTTCTTGACGTTCATGTGCGGGAACAGCCGGCTGTCCTGGAACACGACCGCCGTGCGCCGCGCCTGCGCCGGAACGGACAACCGCGCCGAAGTGTCGAGCAGCACGCGCCCGTTCACGGCGATGCGCCCTTCCTGCGGCCGCAACAGCCCGGCGATCGCGCTCACGATGCTGGTCTTGCCGGCGCCGGAGGGGCCGAACAACGCCGTCACCCCGCCCCGCGCTTCGAACGCCACGTCCAGCATAAAGGCGCCGCGGCGGTGGCGCAGAGAGACCTCGACGCTCATCGCCACGCCCTGCGCGCCGCAAACTCGCCCGCGGTCATAAACAAAAGCGCCAGCAGGACGGAGAGCCCGCAAAGCCGTGCTGCCTCCGCTTCGCCGCCGGGAATCTGCAGCGCCGCGTAAATGGCCAGCGGCAAAGTCTGGGTCTGGCCCGGAATGTTGGAAACGAAGGTGATGATGGCTCCAAATTCGCCGAGGCTGGCGGCGAACGCCGTGATCGCTCCGCTAACGATGCCGGGCAGCGCCAGCGGCAGGGTGAGGTTTGCCAGCCGGTCGAGCGCGCCTGCGCCCAGCGTCCGTGCGGCCTCGGCGAGCCTGGCGTCGCTGCCTTCCAGGGCGAGGCGGATGGCACGCACCTGCAGGGGAAAGGTGATGAGAGCGCTCGCCAGCGCCGCTCCGGTCCAACTGAAGACCAAGCGGATGCCCAGGTGTGCCAGCAGCCAGCCGCCGACCGGGCCGCGCGACCCAAACGCCATCAGCAGCAGGAAACCGACTGCCACCGGAGGCAGCACCAGCGGCAGATGGACCAAGCCGTTCACAAGGGCTTTGGCGGGAAACCGCACGCGCGCCAGGAACAGTGCTGTAATGAATGCGAAAGGTAATGCACAGAAAACAGCCACCCCGGAGACACGCAGGGATAGCAGAAGCGCTTGGCTTTCCGCCGGTGACAGAATCTCGTTCATCGCCGCAAGATTATGGCGGACGGCCCGGCTCCGCCATAAGCCGTGAGCACGACGCTTGACCCGTCGTCTTCAGGGTTTACCGTTCGGGGCATGGGCGGGGGAATGACCGGCAGAGTTGCGGCCGTGGCGCTGTTTGCGGCGGCGGCCCATGGCCAGAGTGTGGTGCCTGCGCCTTCTTCCTCGGCCTACGTGATCCGTTACGACCACTGGTCGGCGAACGACGAGAAGGATTATGGGCGCTTCATCGCCGAGCTGGGTGATTCCGGCTGCGCCACAGTGGACCGCTGTCTGCACGATGCACGCAATCCGTTCCGCGGCACGGACCCGCCGGGCACGGTGTTCGATTCGGACTGCGCCGATTTCCCCTATGTGCTGCGCTTCTATTTCGCCTGGAAACGGAGCCTGCCATTTTCCTACGAGAGCGAGGTCCAGCCCCGCGGCGCAACCAACGACCTGCGCTACACCCGCCTCGGCAACTCGGTTGCCGGCCGCGCCGAGCCGGCCGGCGGCAACGGCTACGCCATCCTGGACACGATGCGCGACGCGGTGTCCTCGGCCAGCTACCGCATTGATCCGGACCTGGAAGAGCCTTACGAGCAGGATCTCTACTCCCCCGCCATCGCGGTCGGATCGATCCGGCCGGGCACCGTGGTCTACGACCCCAACGGTCATCTGATCACGGTGTGGCGGGTCGACCCGGACGGCCGCATCCATTATTTCGACGCCCATCCCGACCGCTCGGTAACCCGGGGCTTCTACGATCTGCGTTTCGTGCGTTCTTCTCCGGGCATGGGCGCGGGCTTCAAGAACTGGCGGCCACAGACCCTCGTCGGCGCCGCCAAACAGGCGGACGGCACCTATACGGGCGGCCATATCGTGCTCGCCGCCAACAAGGACATACCCGATTTTTCCGACGAGCAGTATTTCGGCAACGGAGTGCGGCCCGAAGACAACACCGATTGGAACGAAGGTGTGTTCACGCTGAACAACGAGGTCCTCGACTATTACGACTTCGTGCGCGCCAAACTGGCAGGCGGCACCCTCTCCTTCGATCCGCTCCGCGAAATCGCGGACATGGTCGATTCCAACTGCGCCGACCTGCAATACCGCGTCCAGGCCGTCGATCTCGCCATCCAGCAGGGCCTCGACAACCAGCCCGAGCCCGAACGGCTGCCGCCCAACATCTACGGAACGGAAGGAGACTGGGAGACCTATTCCACGCCGTCGCGCGACGCCCGCCTGAAGACCGCCTTCAAGGAACTGCGCGATACCGCGGAGCGCTTCGTGCGCATGGCGGACAGCCACGACAAGAAGCTCAACTATCACGGAAAGAATCTCGCCGCCGATCTTCTCGGCGTCTACGACCGCCGCGCTGCGACGTGCCGCATCGCCTACACGCGCAGTGACGGCTCGCATGTTGCACTCGGCTACGAACAGGCGCGTCTGCGGCTGTTCGACATGTCGTTCGATCCGTACCAGTGCGTCGAACGCCGCTGGGGGGCGAGCGCGGGCGACGAATTCGCGCCGTGCGCCGACAACACCATCAAGACCGCCTGGTACGAGGCCGAACGCAATCTGCGCAACCAGATCGACCGCACCTATGACGCGCGGATGGATTTCTCCTTGGCGGAACTGAAGACGCCGGGGCCCGGCAAGGGCGTCCCCGCGCCGCCGGATACGGACGTGCGGGCTTATCTGATGTCGCGGATGCGGCTGACCTCCGCACGGCTTGAGCGGCGGTTCTAGGCCGCTTTAGCCCACAGGGTCCCGCCAAAGAAAAAGCGCGGCGGAAGCCGCCGCGCTTGAATCCCCCTCGAACCGAAAAGCGATTAGTGGGCGCGCACGTACAACGACCACAGATGCGAGATCATCTCGTTGTTCGGCGTGTGATTCGCCTTGGCGAAGGCCCTCAGCGCCGCGTCCTTCTGCCCGGCGTCGTAAAGCGCCTGACCGAGACGGATCTGCGCGTTGTCCTGGTCGCTCACGCCCTTGCCGATGCCGGCCTGGATCGCGGCGACGGCGTCCGCGTAGCGGCCCATGCCGCAATAGTTCTCGCCGAGCTTGACCAGCAGATCGCCGGTCTTCGCCGCGTTGGCGGCCGCCACGGTCTTCGGCAGATTAGCGAGGTCGCTCGCGGCGCTCGATTTGGCGAGATTGAACAGGCGCTGGGCGCGGTTGTCGTGCAGCATCTTGGCCTGAAAACCCTTCTGGACGACGTTGACCGCTTCGCTCGGCAGGCCGAACTGGATCGCCAGGGTGGCGAGCAGAAAGTAGTCGCTGTCGCTCGACAGCGTGCCGGTCAAAAGTTTGATGCGGTTGATGTCCAGCGTCTGATGGTCGGACAGGGCCTTGGAGGCTTCCGCCAGCTTCAGGAGCCGCGCCCAGTATTCCGGCTTGCCGGTCGTGGCGACGAGCTGCTCGACGGCGGAGCGCATCATGGCGTCGTCGTGGGTCTCGTAGGCGCAACGCATCTGCAGATCGAGCATGTCCTGGCCGAGGCCGGAATGTTCGCCGGCATAGCGCGTGCATTCCCTGTAGGAGCCCGCGCGATAATAGGCCTGGGCGATGATTACCATATTGGCGCCGTTGAGGATGCCGTATCTGCGCAGCAGGTCGGCGTCGTTGATCGCTTCGCTGTAGCGGCCGGCGCGATAGTCGGCGTCGAACTTGGCCTGGGCGCCGACGGCGTCGCTGACGCCGACCGAGCCGCCGGACTTGACCTCGATGTATTGCTTGGTTTTGGCAATCGTCGCCTGTTCTTCGGAGGTAAGCCCGCCCGCAGCCTCGGCTTCGCGCACATGCGCCATGGCGGCCTGGTAATTGCCGGAGGCGGCGGCTGCCAGAGCGGCCTGCAGCGGCTTGCCGACGACGGCGCGCACGGCCGCCTCGGCGGGTGTGGCGGTCAAGCCACCACCGGCCACAGCCATGACAACGCCCAACAAGAGCGCCGTGGCGACGGCGCGCAGCTTCTTCAGGAACATCAGAGACCTCTTCTCACAACCTTTGAACGCAGCTCTCCGAAGCACGCTTGGCATGCTGGAGAAACTGCGGCCGCCCCTCGCACTACTGCATATACTGTTCTAGACCGGTAAACCCGATCTTCTTCACGCCAAGCCGTTGCGCGTCCGCAAGCAACTTTGCAACAATATCATATTTCGCGAGTTTGTTCGGATTAAGGTGGATTTCCGGCTGATTATCCGACGTCTCGCCTATGTTCTGGAAATAGGAATCCAAGGTGGGGCGGTCGACCGGCTGCCCGTTCCACAGGATCGAGCCGTCGAAATCGACCACCAGATTATCAATCACGGGTAGAATCTTCGGCGGCGGCTGGTTGGGCACCGGCATGTCCAGCTTCACCGCATGGGTCTGGATCGGCAGCGTGACGATGAGCATGACGAGCAGAACGAGCATCACGTCGATCAGCGGCGTGGTGTTCATTTCCACCATGACGTCTTGTTCGCCGCTTGGTGATCCGACATTCATTGCCATGGCAATAACACCTTCCTAAATCGCTCGACGCCTAATTGGAGCCGTTACGCGGTTCGGTGATGAATCCGACTTTCGGCACGCCCGCTTCCTGAGCCGCCAGAACGACGCGGCCCACAGCCTGGAACCGCACCCTCTCGTCGGCCCGGATATGCACTTCAGGAAACCCGCCGGCACTGCCGGCCGCTTTTTTCAGCGCATCCACAAAGCGGCCGCGCAACTCGCCGTAATCGACCAGCTGGTTGTTGAAGTAGACGTTCTCGTCCTTGTCCACAGCGATCACGATGTTCTCCGGCTTGGTGACCGTCGCGATGTTTTTCGCGTTGGGAAGCTCGACGGGCACCACCTTCAGTGCGACCGGGATCGTGATCAGAAAGATGATCAGCATCACGAGCATGATATCCACCAACGGCGTGGTGTTGATCGCGCTGGTCAGATGCGCCTCTTCCACGTCCTTGCCGGACTGAACATTCAAAGCAGCCATGGCTTGCTCTCCACGAACCTAAATCTCGAAAACCGTGCTATTTGCCCTTCGAGACAAGGTAGGTCTGCAGGTCGCCGGCGAACCCGCGAAGCTTCTCCGTGATCACCTTATTGCGGCGAACGAGATAGTTGTAGAACAGCACCGCCGGCACCGCCGCGAACAGGCCGATGGCGGTCATAACAAGCGCCTCGCCCACCGGGCCCGCGACCTTGTCGATCGACGGCTGGCCGGACAAACCGATGGCCAGAAGGGCCTTCAGAATGCCCCACACCGTTCCGAACAGACCGACGAACGGAGCCACCGAACCGACCGACGCCAGCCAGGTGATGCCGCCGCCGCCGAGCGAGCCCGTGGCGTCTTCAAGCTGGCGCGACAGCGACATGGCGATCCAGTCGTTCTGATTGACCAGCGTGGTGCCGCCCTGCGACGCCTTCACGCCCGCTTCCGCGATGGCGCGGAACATCGAATTCTTCGGCAGTTTGTCGATGCCTTCGTGGAGCGTGCTCGAGGTCCAGAAACGGCGCTCGACGGTGCGCGCCTGGCCGAGGATGCGGTTCTGGTCCATGTACTTGGTGAAGAAGAAGAAGAAGCTGCCCAAGGACATGATGCTCAGCGTGATCAGAACGCTGTAAGAGACCGGGTCCTTCTTCTTGATGATGTCCATCAGACCGTAGGGGTTCTCTTGCGGCGCCGCGGCGACCGCGGGAGCCTTGATGACCTGCGGACCGGCAACCGCGGGTGCGGCCGGAGCGGCGGTGGTCGTGGCCGGCGCCTGCGCGCCGCCTGTGGCTTGCGCCAGCACGGGGCCGACGCTCAAACCTGTGAGAAGGACGAAAGCGGCTGCGATCGTCAGGTGTTTCGAGATCATGTCAGTACTACTCCGTGGCTGTCTTAATTAAACCCGTATCGTTCTATTGAACCCGTATCGTTTTGTCTTTCGGCAGCGGCTCACTTGAGTCTCCATTGCACGTTTGCCCTCAATCCGACCGCGACTGGTTTGCCCGCTTCGATGGCCGGGTGGTAGTGCCAGTCCACCACGCAGTTCAGTGCGGCAGCATCAAGGCGTTCCGATCCGCTCGACTTGGCCACCGTGGGATTGGTGACGGTGCCGTCGGCGGTCACAGTGAATGCAACCTGAGTGGTTCCTTCTTCGCCGAGACGCTGTGAAATCGACGGATAATTCTGCTGGCAGGTGTGCGGCCTGCCGTACGACACCGGCGAAGAGATCAGCACCGTTGCCACCTTGCTCTGCGTCGTGATGGTGTTGGTCGGCGCCGTTTCCTGCATGATGACGATGTCGGGCGCCGGCACGAAGGGCGGCGGGGGAGCCTTGAGCTCCGGCGGGGGCGGCGGCGGCGTTTTGTCCGGAAGCTTTTCGGGCAGCACCTCGACCTTGATGACCTCGTTGAGCTTTTGCACCATCGTTAGCGCCAAGCCGGACGAGAGCGCCCATCCGATGCCGAGGACGATCCCCGCCGAGGCAGCCAGCGAGACCACGCGACTAGGCGCTAACCAAGAGCTATGTATGGCTCTTATAGAGTGTTTTGGCTGTTCCATGGATTTACCGGTACCTGATAAAACTGAACCCGGCGCAACCGCGCCGGGCCTTGCCGTTGCGGACCAAGCTCACATGTCCCCTCTGCGCACCCGTTCTTGCGGGTGCTCCGCTGTCTTTAAGGCAATCGTAAACATCGTTCGCCAACCGGTCCAGAGGGTCCGACGAGAAATGCCGATTCTCACAAAGCTTGGTTAACAACGCACAAACCACCGAGTCGTTTCCCCGTCATTACAACGTCTCATAACATTGTTGTAAAAAACACAAGAGAAAATCTTGCGTTTTGACTTGCGACGCTCGTCTTTTTTGCGCGCGACCAATCGGCGCGGTGCGCGTGCCGCCGGTGAAAAGCGCATTGTACGAAACAGTTTACCGGCGGTGCGGCGACTGCCACCGACGGCTTTTGCCGCGTTGCAATATGAGTTCACATAACCGCGAATATGCCGGATGCTTCGCCTGAACGCTGAATTCTCGAAGAAGGAATTACACCATGCGCTACCTGCATAGCATGATCCGGGTGGGCAACCTGGAAGCGACACTCGATTTCTTTTGCGCCAAGCTCGGATTCAGCGAAATGCACCGCATGGAAAACGATAAAGGCCGCTTTACGCTGGTGTTTCTGGCGGCGCCCGGCGATCGCGAACGGGCGGCACGCGAAGAGGCGCCGGTGGTCGAGCTCACTTACAATTGGGATTTGGAAGCCTATGCCGGCGGCCGCAATTTCGGGCATCTCGCCTACGCCGTGGACGACATTTACGCAACGTGCGCAAAGCTGATGGCGGCGGGCGTCGCGATCAACCGGCCGCCGCGCGACGGCCGCATGGCGTTTGTGCGCACGCCAGACGGTATCTCGATCGAACTGCTGCAGGAAGGCGCCGCCTTGGCGCCCAAGGACCCCTGGGCGTCGATGCCAAATACCGGCAGTTGGTAGAAATCCGATGAACTTCTCGTCCGACAATTCCTACGGCGCCTGGCCGGAGATCGTAACGGCGATCGGCGCGGCCGCCGCGGGCGCGGTTGCTTCCTACGGCGGCGACGCGCTCACCGCGAAGGTCCGTGCGCGGTTGTGCGAATTGTTCGAGCGCGAAGTCGCGGTGTTCCCCGTCATCAGCGGCACCGCCGCCAATGCGCTGGCGCTGGCGACATTGGTGCCGCCGCACGGCGCGGTCTTCTGCCATGGCGAGAGCCACATCGCGGTCGACGAATGCGGCGCGCCGGAATTCTTCACCCACGGCGCCAAGCTGGTGCCGCTCGAAGGCGACGGCGGCAAGCTCGTTCCCGAAACGCTGGAGCGCGCGCTTTCCCATTTCCACAAGGGTTTCGTGCATCACGTACAGCCCGCGGCCGTCAGCATCACACAGTCCACCGAGTTGGGAACGGTTTACAAGCCGGGCGAGATCGCGCCGCTTGCGGCGCTGGCGCGCGCCCACGGCATGAAGATGCACATGGACGGTGCCCGCTTCGCCAACGCGCTGGCCAGTCTCAAATGCACGCCGGCGCAAGCGACCTGGCGCGCCGGTGTCGACGCCATGTCCTTCGGCGCCACCAAGAACGGTGCGCTGGGTGCGGAGGCGGTGATCTTCTTCGATCCGGCGCAGGCGCGCGACTTCGAGTATCGCCGCAAGAAGGCGGGCCATCTGCTGTCCAAGATGCGCTTCGTCTCCGCCCAGCTCGACGCCTATCTTGACGGCACGCGCTGGCTCGAGCGCGCCGGAAGGGCCAACAGGTTGGCGCGCAAGCTGGCGCAGGGCCTGGAAGACATCCCCGGCGTGCAGCTCGCCCATCCGGTGGAAGCCAACGCCGTGTTCGCGGTTGTGCCCGATGCCACGCTGGCGCGGCTGCGCGGGCACGGGGCGGCGTTCTACGATTGGGCCCCGCCGGAGAACGGGCGCACGCTGGTGCGCCTGGTCACCTCCTTCGCCACGCCGGAAGCGGACGTGGAACGGTTCGTGAAAATCGCGAATGGCGAATAAGTACTATTCGCCATTCGCTTTTCGTCTATATCCGTCCCAGCAGATTGACCGTTCCGACCTGTTCCATGGCGCCGTTGGTGCCGCGCACGAAATCGAAGTTGACGCCCAGCGTCCAGGTGTCGGTGGTGGCCGCGAGCGAGCCGCCGAGAACGAAATTGCCCTGCGAGGGATCGGGGCCGTTGATGGTGAACGTCGTTCCCGGACCGTATTTGCCGCCCGACAGATCGGCATAGGCGAACGCGGCTTTCAGGTTCACGGGATTGTTGAAGAAATCGTAGCGGAAGCCAGCGTGCGTTTCGGGCTGCAAGAAGAAGTCCCACAGATCGAGGTCGTAGCGCACGCTGCCGCCGAGGAAGGCGCGCAGCGATTTGGCGTAATAGGGCTGGACCTTGAGATCGAATGCGTCGCCCACGGTGGCGGTTCCCGGATTCGTTTCGGTGTAGCCCTCTTCGCGCATCAAGAGGCCGTCGACGCTCAGCATCGGCGACAGGGTGGTGGCGCCGTAGGCGAAGAGCGCGCCCGTCGTGAAGCCGCCCGAGATCAGCGTGCCGGCGTGTTTGTTGTCCGCCTCTCGCGTGAAGGTCGCGGAGGTGCCGTTCGCCACGATGGTCAGGTCGATCTTGCGCTTGCCATCGAAACGCCCGTAGCCGGCGTCGATCTTGCTGTCGAAGAACAGGCCTTTGCCGCGCCAGCTGGTGTAGCCGCTGAGGATGTACCACTCCTCGTTGGTGTGCGAATCGCGCACGATCTCGCCAACGTCGCCGCTGTAGAAGGTGAAAGCGCCGCCATACCAGCCGTATTTCGGGCTGCCGCCGTCGATTCCGAGCGCAAAGCCGAAGCCGTGATCCTTGTAGCCGGACAGCAGGCGGGTGCCGTCCGCCTGGACGGCTCCCCGGCCGGGGTCCTTGAGCATCTGGAAAAATTCCTGGCCCCATAGCGTGGTGCCGCCCTCCACCTTGCCGTACAGGTTCAACATGCGCAGGCGGGCCGCGATCGCGCCCGTCGCCTGGTCGGTGATGGAAATGGCGATGGCGCGGCTGCCGCCCGTCACGTTGGGTGCGAAGGCGTTGTAGGCGGCCTGCGCCTCTTTCGCGTTGTGGACACCGTTGACAAGCGCCGAACCCAGCACGTCGTCCAGTCCAAGCGCGGTATTGGCGGCGTCGAATATCTGATAGCCGTAGCTGCCCTTCGCGAGGCCCAGCGTGGGATCGTCCTTGGTCTTGGGCACCACGGACAGCACGAGTTCGTCGGTGGCGCCGACGGGCGCCGTGCACCCGGGACTTGTGCCGAAGCATTGCAGGCTGGCCGAGGCGAACAGGAACGGCATGGTGCCGCCGTTGGCCACGGACGTGCTGATGGACGTGTTGTAGGTGGCCAGATCGGTCACCCCCATGGAACCCTTCGGCGCAGTGACCAGCACGAAGTTGGTGGAGCCCTGCGGCACGAAGCTGTTGAAGGTGACGCCGAGATTGGCGTGGGCGGCGATGCTTGCCGAATGGTCCGCCGCGATCGTCGCCAACCCGCTCTTGCTCAACGATTCCGAGACGCCCAGGCTGAGCGCGCCGTAGCTTTCGACAGTGAGATCGGTGGCGTAGAGCGGCGCCGTGGTGTTCTGCAAAACCAGTGTGCCGTACTGCTTGACGTCCACCGCCACGCCGGAGCCGGCGACGCTGGTGACGATGCCGGAGAGAGCGCCATAAGAGCCGATGGTGAGTTTGTCGCCGCCGGTCGCGGTGCCGGAGCCATAGCTGACATTGCCGGTCACGGTCGCATCCGGGCATATCCTTCCGGTGGCACATTGTGGTTGTAAACGTCCCGTGCCGTTGATGGTGAGGACCTGATTGTCGCCGGTGCCGAAATTGATATTGCCGAGGATCGTCGCGTTGCTGGCGGACGTGGACTGGTCGATGATGGAGACGCCCGCACCTGACGGCGTCGTCGTATTGCCGTGCAGATCGATGGCGACGGCGAGCTGGCTGTTGTTGTCCAGCGCCGACAGGCTGTTTCCGTTCGACACGCCCGCTTGCGCCAAGATCGCGCCGGTATTGTAAATGCTTGTCAGCGTGCCGGAGAGATCCTGGATGGCGACGGCCTGCAAGGCGTTGGTGAGGGTCTTGTCCGTGGTGGCCGCCCCGGCTTTGATCGTGCCCGAATTGAGGATCGATGGCAGCGAGCCGTTGGTGTTGATGAGGATCGCGGTGGCGGTGCCGCCGCGCGTGCCGGAAACCGACGCCGAAATTACGCCGCCGCTGGCTGCGTTGGTGGCGTTGGTGTTCACCAACGACGCCTGATCGGTACCGTTCTTGGCCGCAAGGTTTTCGCCGATCATCGCGTAACCGTCGATGGCCAGCGCCGTGGCCGTATTGCCCTTGGCGACCGTGCCGGTGCTTCTGGCGGCCGCGCTGATGGTGCCGGAATTGTAGATGCCGCCGGTCAGTTGGGTCGGTAACGCGGAGGAGGCGCCGGCGATGTCGACAGCGCTGGTGTTGTAGCTGTCGTTTGCCAGATTGTTGGCGTTGGCCGTCTGCGCCGTCACGGTGCCGCGATTGTAGAAGCTGAAGCCCGGATCGTAGGTATCCCCATAGACGCCGATCACCAGCGGCGCCGCCTGCGGAACCGTGGTATAAAGGCTGTTCACGGACGGCGAGATGAAGACGGTCGCCGCCCTGCCTTGCATCGCAACGGCGCCTGGCGCGACGGTCTGATCGTTCAAGAAGTTGGGGCCTAGAACCTCGATGCCGTTGCCGACGTTCGCGCCGATGGCCAGAGCCGAGCTGGCTTCCGGCTGCACGGCGGTGCTCTGCTTCAACTGCTGCTGCTGCGTGGTGGGCGTCGCCGCGCCGATGGTGGACAGATTGCCGCCGACCGTAAGGCTGCCGGTGACGCCCGTGCCTTGGATCGACATTCCCTGCGCGCCTGCGCCCTGGACGGCAAAAACCCCGCCGGAAGGGATCGAAACGTTGCCCTGGACCTGTCCCTCGACAAGCACTCCGACGAGAGCCGAAGCGGTCGTGCTCGTGGGCGTCGTCGGAGTCATGGAGAACGTCCCGCCCAGCGTCAGATTGCCCTTGAGGGTGGCGCCGCTGGCGATGAAAACGCCGCTGCTCTGGTCGCCGCTGATCGTGGTGGTCGAGGTGCTGTTGAAAATAATGTCACCGGTGAAGGTTCCGCTGGCGTTGGTGCTGTCGAGGAAGATGGCGTGTTTTCCGGTGCCGCTGCCCGAAAGGGTCAAAGTCGCCGCGCTATCCACATAGATGCCGGCGCCGTTGATCGTTGTGCCGGCCGCGTTCGCGAACGACAGGCCGCTGGCATTTGGATTCTTCGACACGTCAATCAGGATGCCGCTGGCCCCGCTCGCATCTTTGTTCGTGATGTTGCCGTCGTCGTACACATAGTTGCCGCTGTCGATGGTGATGGCGCCGATGTTGGCGGTGCTGATGTTGACGGCGCCACCGCTCTTGATGGTGATGTTGCCGGCATTCGGCGTACCGACGGCGGTGGTGATCGTCGACGTCGTCCACGCGGGGCCCGTGGTGAGGGCCGTGGAGGTGCTGGAGCTGACGGTCGTGTCGGCGAAGGCCGGCCCGGCGAGCAGTGCAGCCGTGGCGGCGGAAAGCATTAGGTAACGCTTGCTCAAGTTCGACCCCTTCCGTCTTGGCGGTCCATGGGCGGGCAGGCGGGAGCCCGACCCCGGCATTAACCACTTGTCAGAGCCGCACGATTCCCCAGTTCGATCGGCGAGCCGGCACGACCATAACCAATTTTCGCCGCCTCACCTAGCGCCCGGGGCCGGCAAAGGCAAATTTCCGCTTTTTAATCAGGCGTTAGGCGGCTCGGCCGAGAATGGCCAGGCAGATTATTAACGCCCCGGTCGCAAACCATCCATGAGCGCATCCGAACGCAGAAGCTTCGCCAAGCTCACGCAGAAGGACGCTTCCGCCGCCGCGGCGCGCCACGAATTGCTCTATTCGGGGCGGATGGGCGGCGCGCGCGCCGTTTTCGCCTTTTGCGATCTGAGCGGCCTCGACCTTTCGGGCCGCAACCTGGCCGATGCGGATTTCACCGGCGCGATCATGGAGGAAGCCAATCTGGCCGGGGCGCGGATGGATTCGGCGAGCTTCTTCGGCGCCGACCTCAGGCGCGCGAATCTGGCGCACGCCAGCCTGCGCCGCGGCGATTTGCGCGGCGTGTGCCTGCGCGGGGCGAACCTGATCGGCGCCGACCTCTACGAGGCGGATTTGCGCGAAGGCACCATCGCCGAAAAAGATAAGTACGGAAACCTGCGCATCCTGCAGCACGATGTCGGCCCGTCCGAACTGCCCGCCGCGTTCTTGAATTCCGCCAACCTCGAGCGCGCCAAGATGAACGGCGTGATGGCGTCGCAAGCCGATTTCACCGACGCCATGATGAAGGGCTGCCGCTTGTTGCGCGCCAATCTGCGCCAGGCGCGGCTGGCGGGTGCCAATCTCGAGAACGCGGATCTCACGGGCTGCAATCTCACGGGCGCGAGTCTGGTGGGCGCGATCTTGGTGGGCGCCTGCATGGAGTTGGCGGTGACCGACGGCGCCGATTTTTCGAAAGCCCTGACCGGCGAAGCCGCGGGCCGGCAACCGAAGCAACTCGCCGTCCCCCTCGACGAAATGCTGGAAGCGCATGTGCGCTGGGTGGAGACCGATGGGCACGAGGGCAAGCCCGCCGATCTTTCCGGCATGGACTTGCGCGAGGCGGCGACGCTCGGCCGCCAGCGGCTGACGGCCTTGATCGCGCCCGATGCCGTTTTCTACGGCCTCGATCTCGAAGGCGTGTCGCTGCAAGGCAGCAACCTGCAGGGCGCCGATCTGAGAAGCGTGCGGCTGGTGGGCGCGGATTTGCGCGGCGTCAATATGATGGGCGCCAAACTGAATTACGCCGATCTGCGCGACGCCAAGCTCGGCCCGCTGATGATTTCCGATGCCCGCCTGCTGCCCGCGCGTCTCGACGGCGTGACGGCGCGCTATGCAGATTTTCGCGGCGCCGATCTGAGGCGCGCCAGTCTCGTCGGCGGCGCTCTGGCTTATGCCAATTTCATCGACGCCCATCTGCGCGACGCCGACACCCAGGACGCCGATCTCACCGGCGCCAAGCTTCCCGCCACGTTCGCCGAAAGCGCCATCGCCGCGGGCTGATCGCCCGTGCGCCGCAGGCAAATCGGCTTCGGCCCCGCTATTTGCCCTGATTCCTTTCGTGAACGTAGTGGTCGAAATGGCGAAGCGAGTCGCGCCAGATCTTGAATTCGTCGTTCAACAATTCGTACGTGCCGCCCGGTGTCAGATCGACGTCGTATTCGAGCCATGGATCGTTGACGTCGTCGGCATAGGCGCGGACCCAGCGGTTCTTGGCGGTCCAGTCGTTCAACAACTGGGCGCTGAACGAACCCTTGGTGTCGTAGCCGGTCGAGAATTGCAGCGATCCGCAGCGCTCGTTCTTGCAGTCGTAGAAATAAATGTGGAAATTCGCGCCTTCGGCCGAGCTGTAGATGTTGCGCGTGCCGTCCTTCGACGCCTGGAATTGCGCCTGGTAGCCCGCGTCCTGCAGCCATCTCGCGACCTCTTTGACCGTCATGCCGTTGGCCGGCAAGTCGTTCGCCGAAGCAGCGTTCGGCGCCAGACAAAGCGCCAACACGGCTGCACCGATCATGTATGCGTGTTTCATCGTCCGCCCCCAAGGGTGTGTGACCGTCCGCCAGATTAGCACTTTGCGGACTCCCCGTCAGCCTCCCGGCGCGCGGGCCCCGCTAGCGCCGCGCCGCCACCGGCTCGTCCTCGCGCGCGACGGGCGTGCGCGAGCGGATGAACTGGCCGAGCCGCTGCAGGCTGACGCGGGCTTCCGGCACATGGGCGTTCGCCTGGAAGACGTGCTGCATGCCGTCGTAGATCTCGACGCTGACGGGCACGCCCGCGTCCGCCGCGCGGTCGCCGAGCCTGGAGGCGTCGTCGCGGAGCATTTCCAGGCTGCCGGCATGGACCATGATCGGCGGAAAATCCTTGAAGCTGGCGAACGCCGGCGAGGCGTATTGATCGCTCGGATTGGTGCGCTTCAGATAATGGCGGGCGCTGACGAAAAGCAGTTCCCAGGACTGCGCCATGTCGGTCTTGGCGTTCTGCAGCACGCTCCAGCCCGACAACGACAGATCGGCCCAGGGTGACATCGCCACGCAGGCCGCCGGCATCGGCAAGCCGGCGTTGCGGATCGCCAGCAGCACCGAGAAGGCGAGCCCGCCGCCGGCGCCGTTGCCGCCCAGCACCATCGACTGCGGCGCGATTCCCCGGCCCAGCAGTTGCCGGTAGGCGTCGATGCCGTCGCGAACCGCCGCCGGAAAGGCGTATTCCGGCGCCAGGCGGTAGGCGGCCGAAAAGGCGCTGGCCTCGGCGGCATGGGCGAGCTTGGCGACCAGCGGGCGGTGGGATTCGGGCGAGCCGGAGATGTAGCCGCCGCCGTGGAAATACAGGATCAGCCGCCCCGGCGAGGAGGCTCCCGTGCGCACCCATTCGCCTTTGACCGGACCGAGCGCTGTCGGTTCGACCACCGCATCGCGCGGCACCGGGCCGAAGCGGTCGGACAGATAGGAGTATTGCCGGCGCAATTCGGCAATGTCGGTCACCGCGTCGGTCGCCTGCGGTTTCGCCATGTGCGAGACGCGGGTGAAAAAGGCGCTTTGCCAGCTAGGCATCTCGGGCCTCGGAAGTCGGAAATCTGAAGTCAGAATTTAGAGTATAGCAGGTCGACAAAACAAAGAAGAAGAGCCGGGAAGGATGTTCCCGGCTCTTCCGACTTCCGATTTCCGTTTTCCGGGCCGGCGGTTACGCCGCCTTCACGGAACCTTCGATGGTCTTCACGCGCGCAGCGTTGATCGCGATCCGGCGAGGCTTCTTCTCTTCGGGGATCAGCCGCTCCAGGTCGATGTGGAGTAGGCCGTTCTCCAGCCTGGCGCCCTGCACTTCCACATGCTCGGCGAGCTGGAAGCGGCGCTCGAAGGTGCGTCCCGCGATGCCCTGGTAGAGGAAATCCTTGCCTTCGGACTTGTCGGATTCCTCGCGCTTGCCGGTCACCGTCAGCACGCCTTCGCGCACCTCGATGGCGAGGTCCTTCTCGGCGAAGCCGGCGACGGCGACGCTGATGCGGTAATGCGTCTCGTCGGAGCGCTCGATGTTGTAGGGCGGATAGCCTTGGGCCTGCTCGGCATAGCTGTCGACCAGATCGAACAGACGGTCGAAGCCGACGGTCGAACGGAACAGAGGGGAAAAGTCGAATGCACGCATGGTCAAACCTCCTAGAAGCGTTTGGGTTATGGTCCTGCCTTGCGGCCAGGACCGTTTTCCTTGCCGGGAGCCTTCCGGCCTCCCGGCTCCCCTTAGATGGGGAGTGGAAACCGCGGATTCAAGGGGATCGCCACCCCAACAGGTGCCACAGCCCTAGCCCCCACAGCAGGGCCAGCACGCAATAGGCGAAGGCGTCCATCTGAGCGGGGGTGAAATTGAGACCGGTGACATCCTTGACCAGGGTGAGCAGCCATTGGCCCTCTTCCCGGCTGTTGGGATCGCGCCAGCCCCCGGTGCGCAGCCAGGCTTCCAGGTTGTTGAGCACACAGGCGTTCTTGTTCACCAGCCAATGCAGCGCCACGGCAGGCAGGAACAGGAGATAGAAAACCAGCGCCCCGGGGATCGCCCAGCCGGCGACGATATAGATCATAACGGCGACGTGCAGGTAAAAGCAGGTCTTGCCCAGCAGGTCGCGCGGCGGCGCGGCAACGTCGGCAGCGTCCTCGTCCGGTGCGACGGTCATGCGTCTCAATTCCCTGCCCCGCGGTCAAGCTTAGCCCACCATGACTGTTGTCACAAAGGCTGACAAATGCTCAATTAAGCTTGTTTCGCGGCGGGCCCGCCGCCAGCGGAAACTCTTAGCGGGAAGGATGTCCATGAGCACGCCACAGGTACAGCAGATCATCAGCGAAATGGGCAAGCGGCTGGGGGCCAATTCCGGACTGGGCGGCACGCTCAAGTTCGATTTCGGCGACCCCGGCAGCATCTATATCGACGGCAAGTCGTCGCCGAACGCGGTGGCCGACGGCGCCGGCAAGGCCGCGGACTGCACCATCACGGTGACTCTCGAAACCTTCGAGAAGATGATCAAGGGCGAACTCGACGGCACCTCGGCCTTCATGCAGGGCAAGCTGCGCGTGGCCGGCGACATGGGTCTGGCGATGAAGCTCGGCCCCATCCTGCAAAAAGCCCGCGGATAAGATCGCGCCAACGCTCTCCTTTACCCCCCGCTACATCACCGCCCGCGACGGCACGCGGCTGCGCACGGGCGTGTTCGAGGCAAATCCATCGCGCGGCGTCTGCGCCCTGCTCGGAGGCCAGACCGAGTTCATCGAGAAATATGTCGAGGTGATCGGCGAATTGCAGGCGCGCGGCTTCACGGTCGCGACTTTCGATTGGCGCGGTCACGGCGGCAGCGCCCGCGCGCTCGCCGATCCGCTGAAAGTGCATGTCCGCGATTTCCGCGAATACGACGACGACCTGACGAGTTTCCTCGAACAGGTCGTGAAGCCGATCTCGCCCAAGCCGCCGCTGGCGCTGGCCCATTCCATGGGCGCTCACATCCTCTTGCGCACGCTGCACGATAGGCCCGCCGCGTTTTCCGCCGCCGCGCTGAGCGCGCCGATGCTGGGCATTGCCGCGCGCGGCTATCCCGCGTGGCTTGCGCGGCTCGTAACGGCGCTGCAGAATCTTTTCGGCCGGTCGGATGTCTTCGCCTGGGGCATGGCACAGCGCGATCCATACCTTACAAATTTTGACACGCAGCTCGTGACCTCGGACCGCCGCCGTTTCGCGCGCACGCAGGACTTCCTGAAGAGCCATCCCGCGATCCGCCTGGCGGGGCCGACCTGGGGCTGGATCGAAGCCGCCTACCGCTCGATGGGCCGCGTGATGGCGCCGGGCTTCGCGCAGGCGATCCAAACACCGGTGCTGATCTGCGGCGCCGGCCGCGACCGCATCGTTTTGACAGACGCGGAACGCGAATTCGCCCGCCGCCTGCCGCACGGCACCTATCTGGAGCTAACCGATGCCGAACACGAAATCCTGATGGAGAACGACTCCATCCGCGCCCGCTTCTGGCAGGCGTTCGACGAGTTCGTGGGGCAGGTGTCGCCCTAACTCATCTTTTCATGGCCCGCCTAACCCGCCAGGAACTTCAGCGCCTGCGCATGGACGCGCGCATCGCCCGCCGCGATCACGCGCCCGCCGTCGGGGCAAGGCCGGCCGCGCCAGTCGGTCACCACGCCGCCCGCCGCCTCGACGATGGGAATCAGCGCCTGGATGTCCCAGGGCTTGAGCCGGTCCTCCACGATCACGTCCGCGAAGCCCATGGCCAGAAGGCCGTACGCATAACAATCCCCGCCGAAGCGGGTGAGCAGACACGCCTGCGACAAGGCTCTGAACGCCTCCTGTTCGGACTCGTTGAAATAACTCCACGGATCGGTCGTCATCAGCACGGCTTCGGCCAGCCCCGCGCAGGGTCGCACGGCAAGCCGGCTCTTGCCCTGCGGCGCGTGCAGGAAGGCGCCGCCCGCCGTTCCCACGAAGCGCTCGCGCAGCACCGGCTGGTCCAGGATGCCGAGCGCCGGCGCGCTGTCCTCGTTCAAGGCGATCAGCGTGCCCCATTGCATCTGGCCGGTGATGAAGGCGCGCGTGCCGTCGACCGGATCGAGCACCCAGACACGCCCGCTGGTGCCCGGCTCTTCGCCATACTCCTCGCCCAGGATGCCGTCCTGGGGCCGTTCGGCCTTGATGAGGGTGCGGATGGCTTCCTCGGCGCGCTTGTCGGCGGCGGTGACGGGATCGAACATGGCGACACCCTTGTCGATCACCTCGATGCGCTTGCGGAAATAGGGACGAATCACCTCGCCCGCCGCGTCCGCAAGTTTGTGCGCAAAAGCGATGTCGTCGGCGATGGGCATGTCAGGAAAGGTCCGCTCCCGCCCGCGCCGCGCGCTTGCGCTGATGCGGATCGAGGTCGCGCTTGCGGATGCGGATCGACTGGGGCGTGACCTCCACCAGCTCGTCCTCCTCGATATAGGCGATGGCCTGCTCCAGCGTCATCGGCACGATCGGGGTGAGGCGCACCGCCTCGTCCTTCGAGGTCGTGCGGATGTTGGTGAGCTGCTTGGCGCGCAGCGGATTGACGTCGAGATCGTTGTCCTTGGCGTTCTGGCCGACGATCATGCCTTGATAGACTTTCGTCCCCGGCACCACGAACAGCTTGCCGCGCTCTTCAAGATACCAGAGCGCATAGGCGACCGCTTCGCCGTCGCCGGTGGAAATCAGCACGCCGTTGACGCGCCCGGCGACCGGTCCCTTGTAGGGCGCATAGCCGTGGAACATGCGGTTGATGACGCCGGTGCCGCGCGTGTCCGTCAGGAATTCGCCGTGATAGCCGATCAGACCGCGCGACGGCGCCCAGAAGGTGAGCCGCGTCTTGCCCGCGCCGGTCGGGCGCATGTCGGTCATCTCGCCCTTGCGGTTGGAAATCTTCTCGATCACCACGCCGGTGTAGGGATCGTCGACGTCGACGGTGACTTCCTCGATGGGCTCCAGCCGCTGGCCCGTCGCAGGATCGCTCTTGTACAGCACCCGCGGCCGGCTGATGGAAACCTCGAAGCCTTCGCGCCGCATGGTCTCGATCAACACGCCGAGCTGCAGTTCGCCGCGCCCGGCGACTTCGTAGGCGCCCTCGCCGGTCTCGCGCACATGGATGGCGACATTGCCTTCCGCCTCGCGCAGCAGTCGGTCGCGGATCACGCGGCTCTGCACCTTGTCGCCTTCGCGCCCCGCCAGCGGGGAATCGTTCACCGAAACGGTCATCGCCAGGGTCGGCGGATCGATGGGCGTCGCGAAGATTGGCGTCTCCACTTGGACGTCGCACAGGGTGTCCGCGACGGTCGCGGTCTGCAGCCCGGCGATGGCGACGATGTCGCCGGCCTCGGCGCGCTCCACGGGGACGCGCGCCAGCCCACGGAACGCCAGGAGCTTGGTGGCGCGGGCGCGTTCGACCGTCCTGCCGTCGCGGCTCAACGCCTTGATCTGGCGATTGACGGTGATGGCGCCGGATTCGATGCGTCCGGTCAGGACGCGGCCCAGATAGGGATCGGCCTCCAATGTTGTCACCAGCATCGCGAAGGGGAATTCGTCGCCCGCCGCTGCCAGCGGCTTCGGTTTGGGAACATCCGCGACAATTCGGGCAAACAGAGGCGACAAATCTCTGCGTTCATCGCCAAGGTCGGCGACCGCCCAGCCTTGCCGGCCGGATGCGTAAAGGACATGAAAGTCCAATTGATCGTCGTTGGCTTCAAGCGCCAGGAACAGATCGAAGATCGATTCCAACGTCTCCTTCGGCTGGGCGTCGGAGCGGTCGATTTTGTTGATGACGACGATCGGCTTCAAGCCGAGCTTGAGCGCTTTGGAGAGGACGAACTTGGTCTGCGGCATGACCGATTCCGCGGCGTCGACCAGCAGAACGACGCCGTCCACCATCGACAGGATGCGCTCCACCTCGCCGCCGAAGTCGGCGTGGCCCGGCGTATCCACGATGTTGATGCGGGTTTTGCCCCATTCCACGCTGGTGCATTTGGCGAGAATGGTGATGCCGCGTTCGCGCTCCAGGTCGTTGGAATCGAGCGCGCGCTCTTCCATATGCTGGTTTTCGCGCACCGAGCCAGATTGCTTGAGAAGCTGGTCCACGAGCGTCGTCTTGCCGTGATCGACGTGGGCGATGATGGCGATATTGCGAATGTCCATGGGCCTGCGCTCTCTAAGCGCTGGCTTATAGAGGCGGCAATCGGTGGGAGCAACCGCCGGCTAGAATTGTCCGACCGGTTTGAGCTCCCAGCGCGTATCGGAATGGTAAACCGCCACAACGGCGCAGACGGGGCCGAAAAATCCCGTCGCCGCCTTCAGCGCCTTCGCCGTCGCCAGCACGTCGGTCTCGTGTTCAACATCAGGCACCGGGTGGCCGGCGCAACGCTGGTGGGCGGCGACCACAAGAACGCGCGGCGCGTGCGCGGCAATAAGGAGGTTGACTTGGCTGACTGCCGTCTGCCATTCGCTGCTGCGTTCGGGCCTTGTCAGACCGTCTGGCCCTGGAACCGCAATGAAATCAACTCCCTCTACGCCGAGAAGTGTGGCAAGGCGCCGGTTCAGGTCGACCTTGTGCTGGTGCAGACGCCAATCGGCACAAGTAAGCGCGACCGCAAGCTTCTTGTGCTTCCATCCCCACATATACCGCTCCCCCTCGATGCGACGCCCGGCCGGGATTCTGAGACGCCCGCTAAGTTATCAACGAGCCAAGGGCTTCGTACAATGGGACAAATGCGTAAATTTGTGCTGCATGAAAAGCGAGCATCGGCATGCGAAGAATAATGCCCGAAGCCCCAAACCCCCGCGACGGCATCCCCATGCCGACGACGGTCCTTTTCGTGCGCCGCACGCAACCGGTAGGCTGCCGAGCCACCGCCTGTAGCGCGTTCGTTTGCAATCGCCGGCCCAACCGCGGCCGGCCGGGTTCCGGGGCCCGACAATGAACATCCGATTCACCAACGCACTCGATGCCTTGCCTGCGCGGGTGCAGAGGTTCCCGCAAGCTTGGGGGCGGCTCGGCGCGCGCGCGCGGTGGCTTGGCGGTGCGCTGGCGGTTGCCGTCATTCTCGCATCGGCTTGGTATTTCCTGGGCGGACAATCGGGCGCCGGCAGGAGCCCTGCGATGCCGGTCATCGTTGCCAAGGCGGCGCGCAAGGACGTCACCATCGTCGAGCACACGATCGGAACCGTCGTCGCCAATACGACCGTGCAGGTGACGGCGCGCGTCTCGGGCCAGTTGATGACCGCGTACTTCAAGGAAGGACAAACCGTCCGCGCCGGCGATCTTCTCTTCCGCATCGATCCTAAGCCCTACGCCGCCGCCCTCGATCAGGCGCGCGCCCAGTTGGCGAAAGATTCGGCTCTGCTCGCCAACGCCGTGAACGATCGCCGACGCTTCGACGCCCTATTCGCGCAGAACGCCGCGTCGTCGCAACAGCGCGACCAGGCCGACACCACCGCCAAGAGCATGGCCGCCACCGTCGCCGCCGACCGCGCCGCCTTGGACATCGCTCAGCTCAATCTCGGTTACACCGACATCCGCTCGCCGGTCGACGGCAAGACCGGCCCCATTCTCATTCAACCGGGTAATCTCATCGGCGCCGGCGGTTCCAATGCGCTCGTCGTCGTCGCCCAGATCCAACCGGTGAAGGTCTCGTTTTCGCTTCCGCAAACCGATCTGCCCCAGATCCAGGCGCGCGACCGGGCGCATGAACTCACGGCCTTCGTAAGTTCGCGTGAGGCGGGCGGGCAACAGCTGACCGCGCCGGTCGATTTCATCACCAACGCAGTCAATGCGCAAACCGGAACGATCGAGTTGCGGGCCACCTTCGATAATCGCGACCAAGAGCTGGTGCCGGGGCAGTTGGTGGATGTCGCCGTCAGCCTGCAGAACCTGAAGCGCGCCACCACCGTCCCGCGCGAAGCCGTGAACGACGGACCCAACGGACGTTACATATATGTCGTTACGCCAAGCAAGGCGGCGGAAATGCGTCCGGTCAAGGTCCTTTTCGACGACGGAATCAACATGGCCGTGAGCGGCGGCGTCAAGCCGGGCGACAAAGTCGTCACCGACGGCCAGCTTCGTCTGGTGCCGGGTGCGAAGGTCAGCGTCGAAGAAGCGGGCGGCAGGAAGGCAAAATCCACGGACGCGCCATGAATCTTTCCGCCCCCTTCATCCTCCGTCCGGTGATGACGACGCTGATGATGGCGGCGTTGGTGATCTTCGGCGTTTTCGGCTATTCCACGCTTCCGGTCAGCGAGCTGCCCAGCGTCGACTTCCCGACCATCGTGGTGTCGGCCAACTTGGCCGGTGCCGATCCCGAGACGATGGCCTCGGCGGTGGCAACGCCCATTGAAGGTCAGCTTTCGACGATTGCCGGCATCGATTCGATGACTTCGCAGAGCGTGTTGGGCAACACGCAGATCACGATCCAGTTCAAGCTCGACCGCGACATCGACGCCGCGTCGCAGGACGTGCAGCAGGCCATCTCGGCCGTCATCCGCAAATTGCCGCCGCAAATGACGACGCCGCCTACCCTGCGCAAGGTGAACCCGGCCGATACGCCAATCCTTTTCCTGGCGATGAGTTCGGACGCGCTGCCTTTGTCCGACGTCGACAAATATGCCGAAACACTGCTGGCGCGGCAACTGTCGACGCTGGACGGCGTGGCGCAGGTCAACGTCTTCGGTTCGCAGAAATATGCCGTGCGCATTCAAGCCGACCCCATGGCGCTGGCGACGCGGCAGATCGGAATCGACCAGCTTTCCGGTGCCGTCGGTTCGGCGAACGTCAACGTCGCGACGGGAACCCTGAACGGACCGACCCGCACTTCCGTCATCCACGCCACCGGTCAATTGAACAACGCCTCCGAATTCGCGCGACAGGTCGTTGCTTACCGCAACGGCGCGCCGGTGCGCCTCAAAGACGTCGCGAATGTCGTGGACAGCGTCGAGAATATCCGGACGGCAAGTTGGTTCAACGGCAAGCGCGCCGTCGTGCTTGCGATCCAGCGTCAGCCCGGCTCCAACACCATCGAGGTCGTCAATGAGATAAAGCGGGTGCTGCCGCATTTCATGGCACAGCTTCCCGCTTCCGTGAAACTGCAGACGATACACGATCGCAGCGATTCGATCCGCGCCTCGATCGGCGATGTCCAACTGACGCTCGTGGTCGCCGCGATTCTTGTGATTGGCGTCATATTCGTGTTCTTGCGGACCTTGTCGGCAACCTTCATTCCGTCGTTGGCCCTGCCGATCGCCGTCATCGGCACCTTCGCCGGCATGTCCTATTTCGGATACAGCCTCGACAATCTCTCGCTGATGGCGTTGACGCTGTCGGTCGGCTTTGTCGTCGACGACGCCATCGTCATGCTCGAAAACATCGTGCGCCACGTCGAAGCGGGCGAGGCGGCGTTCGACGCCGCGCTCAAGGGAGCGCGGGAGATCGCTTTCACGATTCTATCGATGACGATATCGCTTGCGGCGGTGTTCATCCCGGTGTTGTTCATGGGCGGCATCGTCGGACGCCTGTTGCACGAATTCGCGGTGACGATCGTCCTGGCCATCGTGTTTTCCGGCCTGGTATCCGTGACGCTGACCCCGATGCTGTGCAGCCGCATCCTCAAGGACGAACGCGGCCAGCGCCACGGCGCCTTCTATCGTTGGAGCGAACGGACCCTCCACGCCATGCAGGATTTCTACGAACGTACGCTGCATTGGAGTCTGGAGC
This sequence comes from Alphaproteobacteria bacterium, assembly GCA_028871795.1. Lineage (GTDB taxonomy): Bacteria > Pseudomonadota > Alphaproteobacteria > Micropepsales > Micropepsaceae > Rhizomicrobium. Next base: position 307,720 of record JAGWMG010000002.1, read on the forward strand.
ACCAGCGTGCGATCTTCTTTGTTTTCGCGGGAAGCCTGATCGCGACCGTGGGGCTGTTCTACGTCATGCCCCAGGACTTCCTGCCCAGCGAAGATACCGGAATGATCGTCGGCAACACCGAGGCGGCGAATGGAACCTCGTTCACGCAGATGGTGAAATACCAGCAACAGGCGGCGCGCATAACCATTGCCGACCCCGACGTCAACGGTGTGATGTCGGCCGTGAACAATTCGAACACCGGCAGGCTCATCATCCATCTCAAGGATCGTTCCGAACGAACTTCATCGGCCGATCAGATCGTGCGCGAACTGCGCCCCAAACTCGCGCGCATTCCTGGGCTCAATGTGTATATGCAAAACCCGCCCAGTCTGCGCATCGGCGGGATACAGTCGAAATCGCAATATCAATATACCCTGCAAGACCTCGACCTGGACGAATTGCAGTCGGCGACGACGCGCCTGACGCAGGCTCTTGCCGCGGAGTCGGGTTTCGTGGACGTGACCAATGACCTGTATCTCTCCACGCCGACCGTGACCGTGAATATCGATCGCGACCGGGCGGCGGCGCTCGGCGTCACGCCGCAGACGATCGAAAACGCCTTGGGAACGGCTTTCGGCGGACAGCAAGTCTCACAGATTTTCGGCTCGTCGGACGAGTATCAGGTAATTCTGGAATTATTGCCGCAATATCAGGCGGACGCCGCATCGCTTTCGCGCCTCTACGTCACGGCAAACAACGGAACGCTCGTACCGCTGACCGCGGTGACGAAAATCGGCACGACTACGACACCGCTCAGCATCAACCATCTTGGGCAATTGCCTTCGTCTACAATCTCGTTCGATCTCGGCCCCGGCATGGCGCTCAGCGATGCGGTTTCCGTCATCGACAGGGTGAAACGGCAGGTCGCGATTCCGGCAGCGATTCAATCCAGCTTCCAGGGCACGGCCGCGGCTTTTCAAGGCTCGATGAGCAACGTTTCGGAACTGCTGATCATCGCCATCATCGTCGTCTATATCGTCCTGGGTATCCTCTACGAAAGCTTCGTGCATCCGCTGACGATCCTGTCAGGACTGCCTTCGGCCGCGGTGGGCGCGCTGCTGACTTTGGCGTTGTTCCGCACGCCGCTCAGCCTCTACGCTTTTGTCGGCATGATCATGCTGATCGGCATCGTGAAGAAGAACGCGATTATGATGATCGACTTCGCCTTGACCCGCCAGCGCAACGAAGGCGTGCCCGCCCGAACCGCCATCTTCGAAGCGGCACTGGTGCGTTTCCGTCCGATTATGATGACGACGATGGCGGCCTTGATGGGGACCCTTCCCATTGCCATTGGACTTGGCAGCGGTTCTGAGGCGCGCCGCCCGCTCGGTCTTGCGGTCGTCGGCGGTTTGCTGCTTTCGCAACTGCTGACGCTTTACATCACGCCGGTGATCTTCGTGTATCTCGACCGGGTTGGCGCGCGCCTGAGCCGTCGCGACGCCGCTGGCCAGATCCGGCACGCGACCTAAAAAGCAAAGGGCGCCGGTCGCCCGGCGCCCTGGCTGCAAGAGAGGCGGTCCGCTTAGAGCTTGACCCCCAGCAGTACGCCGTAAGTACGCGGCTGTCCGACGAATTCGTTCGTGAACAAGCCTGTCGACGGATCGGAGACATACATCCCCGTGACGTAGTTCTTGTCGAACATATTGTTGACGAACGCGCGGACATACCAATTGCCGCCCGGCGAATTCAGCTGCATCTGCGCATTTGCGAGGAAATAACTCTGAATCCTGTCGATCGGATTCAAGTTGAAGATTGTGCCCCACATATCCGACTGCCAATAGCCGTCCACACGAGTGAGCAGGCTGAACCCGCCGTCGAGCGGCTGGGTGTATTGGGCGCCGAAGCCGATGGAACCGGTCGGCATGTTCTGCAGCGAATTGCCCTTCAGGCTGACCGACTCGCCGCTCGGATAGTAATGGTAGTGGCCCGCAAGGGCGGGCGCGATGAACGGAAGCGCCGCAATCACAGCCGGGATGTTCGCACAGGAACTGTAGCCCGAATCCGCGACGCCCGGCGTGCCCGTATAACCGCCGTTCGGTGCAATAACCGGGTTGGGCGTAGCTGCCGCGACCGTCGACCAGACCGGATAGCCCGTGTCATGCGTCACCACGCAGTTTTCCGCGCTGCCCAGGTCCTTGATCAAGGTTGCATTGGGATCGCCGTTGGTTGGATTGCGTGAATCGATCAGCGAGCTGTTTCCGATGTCGGAGTGATTGGTCGCGACGCTCATGTTGAGCTGCCAACGATCGTCCGGCGCCCACAGGAACTCGCCTTCCACGCCCCACATCGTGGCGTCAACATTTTCGTTGATCGCAGTCTTGTCCAGGATCGCCGCGACTTGCAGCCCCTTGTAGTCGTAGTACCAGACGTCTGCGTTGGCCTGCAGATTACCGCCAAGCAGCAGGTTTTTCGTACCCAACTCGTAGGCATTGACGAATTCCGGCTGGTAGCTGTTCAGCGACGGCGGCGCGTCGGACGGCAGTGGCGGATTGGTCCCGCCGGCCTTATAGCCGCGGGAATAGGACGCATAAAGCAGCGTTTGGTCGGTGAAATCCAGTTTCGGCGTGAAATTGGCGACGAACCGCCCGGTCACAGCGGTGTTTTTGGTCAGCTTCGTCGAGGACACCGCGGGACCGACGAAAGCACCAAAGGGAGTTGTCGCGATGTACGGCACCGGACTGTCGAGATTTGTCGTGCCCATCGGCACGAACGCATTGAACAGCGTCGTGCGGCCCGTCAACGCCTTGTCGTCCTCGGTGTAACGAAGGCCCCCGGTGAACTTGAGCAAATCGGGAATCGCATCGTAGTAGATTTCGCCAAAGGCCGCTTTGGACGTCAGCGTATAGGTCTCGGCATTCCAATAGAACCCGGGGCCCACGGCCATGGGTACGCCCGGTGTCGATCCCGCCAGAAGAGGCGTGACAGGCAAGGCCAGGGCCCCGATCATCAAGCTCGCATAGTCGAGCGGCGCCCCGGCGACGAGATAGTCTGTCTTGTTGTCGTAGCTGAGATAATAACCGGCCAGAAGGAAATTGACCGGTCCGCTGAGATTGGAGTTGAATCGAAGTTCGGCGGATTTCTGGACGCCGGATCCCGACGAGTGATCGGAGATGCTGTTCAGATTGGAGATGCGCTGAACGTGCCCGCCGATGGTGCCGGAGTCGCCGTTAAAATACGCCGAAACCGGAACGGCCAACGTATAGAGGCCGCCACCTATCGATGTCGGGTGCATCAAACCGAAATTCGACCGCGGAGCAGTGTTGCATGGTTGGCCGAAGCACAGCGGAGCCGCCATTCCATTGATCAACCCGATCTGCTGCGCCGAGTAGATGATCGGAGCGCCCGCGAGGTTGTAGTAGGACTGCTCAGAGGCTACGCCAGCATGCTGATAGCCCACCAAGAGGGTCATATCCAACCAATCGTTCAGACGCTGTTTCCACTGGCCGATCGCGAGCAATTCGTTGGCGTGATACTTCGGGTCGAAGTCGGAATTGATCTGGTGCATGTCCGTCGGGTTGAAGCCGCTGGCTTGCGCACCCGAGAGATTGGCCTGCCCCAGACCTAGGGCTGCAAAAAGCGTCTGGCCGGCCGTCAGACCCGGTGCCGGTGCGACGCCAAGTGACGGCGCGACGATCGTGTTGTAGTAGCCCTGCAGGCCGGCCGGCAGCTGCTTGAAGAAGCCGGCGAATATCTGTGGCGACGCCAGAATATTGCCAAGCGTCGAATTCAGGTTGGGGGTGTTGAACGCCAGTTTGTCGGGCAGACATCCCAAAACGCCCGACGGGTCAAAGTCGCACATCGTTTTCTGCGACCGCATACGCGTCGAGTCTTCGTTTGACGCTTGCAACATGAGGTCGATCGTCGTGTCGGACGTGGGCTCGATTCGTACCGAGCCGCGCACGGACCACTGGTTTCGACTGTCGACTTTTCTATTGTCATAAAGATTTGTCGTTGTCCCGTCGCGGTTCCACCACAACCCTGAAACCCTAACAGCGAGCTTGTCGGCAACCACCGGAATGTTGATCGTGGCCTTCAGCTTCATATCGTTGTAGTTGCCGTACTCGCCTTCCGCACCGAAACTGAAGGCCTCAAGATCCGGCTTCGCCGAGATGACGTTCACGGAACCGCCGGTTGCGTTGCGTCCGTAAAGCGTACTTTGCGGCCCCCGAAGCACTTCGATGCGCTCGACGTCGTAGTACTCCGCTTCCGCGATGGCGGGGCTGTTCAGGTAATAGTCATTCACATTGAAAGCCACGCCGGATTCGGCGGCGGCGCCCGTACCGCTCGACCCGATCCCGCGTATTTCAAGGTTGGAACTGGTGAAATTGGTCTTCGTGTTCGTCACGCTCGGCACGTTGAACTGAAGATCCTGGAAGGTATTGATCTGCCGGCTTGAAAGGTCCTCGCCAGTCAGCGCCGTCAATGAAATCGGCACGCTCTGTACGTTTTCGGCCTTCTTTTCGGCCGTCACGACCACGGTTTCAATCTGCGCATAGGCAGGAACCGTGAATGCCGAAGCCATGAGCAAGCCATTAAGAAACGCGAGAGACCCAAAGGTCCCGAGACGGCGCTGTGCAAGCATTTCGAACTCCCCGATGAGATCCAGCTAACGTGGATCTTTAGGCCGCGGCGCCTGCGCTCATTAACGCGCTCCCAGTGGCGCAATCCGGCCCACGAAGCATGGGATAAGCACAAATAAGCGGCAAGGAAATTGTCGCCCCCGTCATCCAATTAGACGACTTCAGCTCTATTTGTGCCCATAATGCCACACCAGCCGCGTCAATCAGTCACCCGCTCAGATACTAATAACATACTGAATTATATGATTAATTTCGAATCAAGAAACGTGTTTTGGTCCTGTAAAATCCCGCTGCGGCAATTCCTTGCTTCAACCCGGCGCCGCGTTTGAATGAGGAAATGGACCGATCGGAAACGGCTGTTCGTCGCGGATGAACGTGATGAACGCAAGCAGTTCCCAAAGATACTGCACGAGATTGAGTGAAAGGTTCTTGACCTCGTCGTTCAATTTGCCGCTGGTCCCGACAAGTACGAATTGGACCGCGGCCAAAACAATAACAACCCAGAACACGACCCACGCCGCCACCGCGAAACCGATGGCATATAGCAGTCTCAAGGCGGGAAAGGCTGGACGTGAGGCTGGTCGAATGGCGCTTCCGTTGTCGGTGGGCACGTCAGTCATGGCGAAAAACCCTCTTAATTCGCGGCTACGGCCCTTAAGTGGGAGTTCGCGGGCAATTTTCAATCCGCGCCCAACGTTTTCGCGGGTCTGCGGCCGCGCAAGGCCTCAAACGCTCCCGTCAAGAATAGACCGACAAAGTATCCGCCAAGGTGTGCCTGCCAGGCGATCTGCCGGATTTCACCGCCTACGCCAATTCCGGCAATCCCGAATAGGAGATTGGTGACAAGCCAGAAACCCGTGAAAAGCAGTACGGGGGACGACAGGACGGGAGCTATCGTGTCGCTTGGATGAGAGCTTTGCCAGGGATAGAGCCGGATGCCGGCCGCCATAAGGCCCGATATCGCACCCGATGCGCCGATGACGCCCGCGGGCGAGCCCCAGTCGAAGGCGAGGTATGCCAAGGCTCCTGCCACGCCGCAAAAAGCAAAGAACAGAAAAAAGGGCACAGCACCGTAGCGGCGCGCGACGATCGGTCCGAACGCCAGCAGCCAAACGCAATTCACGCCCAGATGGACAAAGTCCGCGTGCAGGAACATATGGCCGATGAACGGAGCCGCGAGGTCAAAAAGCCCGCCTGTATCGAACCCGCCGCCGTAACGGGCCGGAACGAAGGCAAATCGGGTCAGGAACTCATCCGATAAGCCGGCCGGCGCGAGGATGCGCGCGACGTGCGCCAGCACGAGCAGCCCGATCAGCAGCAGCACGGACGCCGGAGCGTGCAGAAGCGGTTCGCGTGGCGGCTCGGATTGCAGAAAAGCCATGATGAAGACTTCCGTTGCTTGTTCGACGCTTGCCTGCAACGCGTCGCGAATCCCATCCGTCCCAGAATAAGACGTTTTCCCGAACTAGCGGCGAGGCGCACATGCACCATTGTCGCAGCCAACGACGATTACTCTTCCCTCAGCTTACCCTTTGTTGCCTGCCCGCAGGTCGTGTCCTCGCGGGCTGAGCCGCGATCGGACGTTAACAGCGCCCGTACCGGTTTGGTACGCCCGTATGCCTTAACGCCCGTTAAGTGTTGGCACGGCCATTGCTGAATAGCGTTCGATACCATTGGACGCCGCACATGCCGTTCGATTTCGGGCAGCCTCGGTTCGCCAGCCTCGCCGTCCTGAGCATCGCCGCTCTGGCGGGCACGGCTTGCGCAAACGATTACAGCAGCGCCGCGAGCTACAACAGCCCCTACGGCTTATCGGCGGGGGCAGAGAACCAAACGATCAATCCGAGCCTGCGCGACTCGAATGGCAATCTGACGGTCGTCAACGGCCAGTTCACCAGCGCGGCCGTGAGCAAACAGACCGGTGTGCAAAGCATGGGCACGCTTAGCTCCGGCGCGCTTTCCTCGCTCGGCACGGTCAGCACGTCCGGCGCGGCCTATGGCAGCGCTACGGCAATCGGCAATTCGCTCAACGTCGTGACGATCGGCAGCAACAACACGGTCGTCGTGAATTCGACGCAGACCAACAACGCAAACCAGAGCGCGTCCGTCAACCTCAACGGACATTGAGAAAAAAGGCGTGACATGACCCCGCGTGGACGCAAATACCTCCTCAGGTCGCTGGCCGTCGCGACCGCAGCCGTGGCGCTGGCAGGCTGCATCAGCCCCTTCCCGACGGAGAGCGGACGCTACACCACCCCCATCGGCGGTTCGCCCGTCATCAGCAATGAGACGCCCTATTCGACCGCCCTGCGCTGCCTGGGCCGCTATACCGCCGTCAGACCGTTTCGTATCGCCGTCGGACAGATCGCGGATTACACGGGCAAGGCGGAGAGCGACAATTCCGGGCGCAAAGTGACACAGGGTGCGGCCCTGATGGCGATGAGCGCGCTGTCCAAGGCCGGCGTGCCGTTGGTCGAGCGCTTCGACACTTCGGTCGCCGAGATGGAACTCAAATACGCCAACAACAAGCTGATCGGCGACGACCGGCCGCAAGGTCCCGGCGACTTCCGCAAGATCATGGCCGGCTCGATCCCCGGTTCGGACTATTACTTGGTCGGCGGCATCACCGAACTCAATTTCAATATCCGTTCGGAAGGCGCCAGCGCCGACGGCGGCGGCGTCGCCACCAGCTCGCTCAAGGGTACGATCGGCGGATCGATGTATGTGATGAACGTCGGTCTCGATCTTCGCCTGGTGGACACCACCACACTGGAAGTGGTGGACGTGATCTCCTACCAGAAACAGATAATCGGCCGGCAAATCTCCGCCGGGGTCTTCGATTTCCTGGGCCAGACGTTCTTCGATGCGAGCGTCGGCGAAAGCGCTCTGGAACCCATTCAGCTTGCGGTACGCTCCGTGATCGAGCGCGCCACGCTGGAAATGGTTTCGCGGCTCTATCATACGCCCGCCGGCGCCTGTGCGGGGGGGCTGGGAACCAGCGCCGATCCGCTGGCGGATGCCGGCGACCGCCGGCCGCTGCCGCCGCAACCGCAAAACAGCACCACTGCCATGAACGAGGAGAAGTACAATGACGCGTCTCGCCAAGAGCCTTATCGCTGGTACGGTGATAGCGATTCTGCCCCTGACACTGGCCTTCGCGGAGGACTCCAGTAATCAGTCTGGCGGCAGCCAAATCCTCAACGGGCAGATTGCGCTGCACACGTCGGTCTCCTCGCTGCGCACGGCAATCGACAACGTCGGCCAAGACGTCAGCCTGCAGTCGTTGGCCGCGGCCAATACGCTCGATGTCACGACCATGAACGACACATCGGTGACCTCCAACCAATATACGTCGAGCGTGGACATCAGTTCCGATCTTGGCGCGGCCGTGACCAATGTCGGCGGCAACGTGACGATCCAAGGACAGGCGATCTGCAACTCCGCCACCGTATCGACCGATCCCAACGTGACGAAGATCAACAACACGCAGCAATGCGACGCGGTCGATCCCACTTCGGGGACCTATGTCTACGCCAACGGCGTGGGCGGCGATCTTCGCGTTTCCAATTTGGCGGCCGGCAATACCTTCGAGGCGGATTCCAACGCGACCAACATGCCGGTCAACAATCTTCAGATCAATCACGCCAACACCACCGCGCTGACCACCGCCAACGTTTCAAACATCGCCGGCAACGTCAGCGTGACTTCGGCTGCGATCGGCAACAACGCGCAGATCGTGCATTACTCGACCGGCAACTGATCGACGCGTACCGCGAGAGACATCTCCCGGGGGCAAGCGGGGATGTCGGGGAAGAAGAGGAAGGGCCGCAAAGAGCCCTTCCTCTTTTTCATTTGCGCTTCGCGAGATCGTCGACGAGCGCCAGGACGTTCCGCGCCTGTTTGAGATGCGGCGCGTCGAGCATTCTGCCGTCGAGGCTCGCCACGGCCGCTCCTTCCGCGAAGGCGGCAATCACACGCTGCGCGTGCGCGACATCCTCGGGCGACGGCGTGAAAGCGGCATTGATGATCTCCACCTGGTCCGGATGAATGGCGAGCATGCCGGTAAAGCCGTCGCGCCGCGCCGTGTGCGCCGCGCGCTTCAGGTCCTGGGCGGCGCGGAAGTCCGCATGCACCGTTTCGATCGCGGCCACGCCGGCCGCCTTCGCCGCAATCAGCGCCAGAGAACGCACGACGCGGTACGTAAATGCAAATTCGCCGTCCGGCTCGCGGTTGCCCGCCGCGCCGAGCGCCGCCGAAAGGTCCTCGGCACCCCAGGTGAGCGCCGCCAGCCGCGGCGGCGGATCGCGATAATCCATCAAATTCAGGACGGCGAGCGGCGTTTCGGTGACGATGGGAATGAGTTTGATGCCGCCTTGCGGCAGACCGCGCGCCTTCTCAAGGGCCAGAAGATCGCGGTCGAGCGCCCGCAGAACCTCCGGCCCGTCGGGCTTGGGCACGATGAGGCCGGCGGGCGCCGCGGACGCGACATCTTCCAGCTCCGCGCGATACTCGGCGCTGCCGACGGGATTGATGCGCACCCAGATCGATTGCGGATGCTTTTCCAGCACGAAGGCGCGCGCCAGTATGCGTGCCTTGGCGCGCTTGCCGGGCGCCACGGAATCCTCCAGATCGAGGATCAGCGCATCGGCCGGCGAGGCGCGCGCCTTCGCCAGTTTCTTTTCGCTGTCGGCGGGAACGAAAAGGAACGAGCGCCCGATCATTTCGGTTTCTTGTGCATCAGTGCGGTGCGTTTGCATTGGGCGACGACTTCGCCCTTCTGGTTGATCGCGCGATGGGCGAAGACGACGATGCCTTGACCGCGCCGCGATTTGGATTCGCGCAAGTCCAGCACTTCGCTTTCGACGTGCAGCGTATCGCCGTGGAAGACCGGCTTGGGAAACCGCACTTCATCCATCCCGAGATTGGCGACGGCGGTCCCCAGCGTGGTCTCGTGCACGGAGATGCCGATCATCAGCCCCAGCGTGAACAGCGAGTTGACCAGACGCGCGCCGAATTCGGTCGTCTTGGCGTATTCCTCGTCCAGATGCAGCGACGCGGGGTTATGGGTGATGGCAGTGAAGAAGATGTTGTCGGCTTCCGTGACGGTACGGCGGATCGCATGGTCGAATTTCTGGCCGACGGCGAAGTCATCGAAATAGAGGCCGGGCAATTTTATTTCCTCTCAATCGGATCGGCTCTTTTGGTCCAACGCTTTGTTACGGCGTGATTTTCCTTCGGAGGTTGTTCTTCAGTTCTAGGGGTCCCCCTCCCCCTTTATCCCTTTCCCCGCCCGTCAAATGCTTTGGCCGTTCATCTTACCGGAACAACGGCGGTCCACAAAGAGATGGGTGGCGCGTGCGATGCGGTCAAGGGGGTGCGGCTATCCCTCCTTGCATAAAGCCGCTGCGAACCAATCGGAGTGCTCCATCATACAAGCGTGATGTGATGTTCTTCATCGGAGATCAGTACGACTTCGGCAGATCGAGCACGTTCTCGCCGATGAACGAAAGGATGAGCTGCTCGGTCACCGGGATGATGCGCGTCAGGATGGATTCCCTGAACAGCCGTTCCACCTGATATTCCTTGGCGTAGCCCATGCCGCCATGGGTCATCACCGCCTGGGTCGCGGCGTCGAAGGCCGCGCGCGCGCCGAGGAATTTCGCGGCATTGGCTTCCGCGCCGCACGGCATTTTCGAATCGTAGAGATACGCCGCGCGCATGCACATCCAGAACGCGCTTTCCAGATAAGCCCAATTCTCCGCCAGGGGATGCTGGATGCCCTGGTTCTGGCCGATGGCGCGGCCGAAGACGTGCCTGTCTTTCGCATATTGGCTTGCGCGCCTGAGCGCGTCGCGGCCCAGTCCGATGGCTTCGACGCCGAATAGGATGCGCTCCGGGTTGAGGCTGTCGAGCAGATAGCGGAAGCCCTTGCCCTCTTCGCCGATGCGGTCCTCTTCCGGCACCGCAAGATCGTCGATGAACAGCGCGTTGGAATCCACCGCCGAGCGGCCCATCTTGGGAATGCGGCGGACCTCGATCTTGGAACGGTCGAGATCGGTGTAGAACAACGTCATCCCGTCGGTGGGGCGCTTGCAGTCCGCCTTGTGCACGGTGCGGGTGAGCAGCAGGATCTTGTCGGCGACCTGCGCGGTCGTCGTCCACATCTTGCGTCCGCGAATGACGTAGCCTTCGTTGGTGCGCCGCGCGAACGTCTCGATGGAGGTGGTGTCGAGGCCCGCGTTCGGTTCCGTGACGCCGAAGGCGACTTTGTGTTCGCCGGCGATCAGCGGGGCGAGCCAGCGCTTCTTCTGCTCCGGCGTGCCGTGCACGACGATCGGATGAGGCCCGAACAGATTGATGTGGATGGCCGAGGCCGCGGCCATCCCGCCGCCGCCCTGGGTGACCTTGTGCATCATAACGGCAGCTTCAGTGACCCCCAGCCCCGAGCCACCCAGGTCTTCGGGCATCGTGATGCCCAGGAATCCGGCTTCGGCCATGGCCTTATGGAACTCATGGGGAAAGCGCGGGAGGGTGTCGCATTCGGTCCAGTAATCGTCGCCGAAGCGGCCGCAGATCTTGGCGACGCCGTCTTCGATGGCTCGCTGGTCTTCGTTGAGCGCAATATCCATGTTCTTGACCTTGTTTTTGGAGCCTGTTAGTTCAATGGGTTAGCCACACATCGGCCTTTTGCACTGCAAGATCGGCAACGCTCTTGCTCCAAATTATTTGGCAAAACAAGGGGAAACGCCCTACTGAAGACGCTATAAAGGCGCCCCCGGAAGGGGCGGGGAATCAGCGTGGGCGGCGAGAAGCGCGTATTGCCGGGAGAAAATCCAGAACAATGAGTTCCGTATCGGCTAAGGGGCGGAAGCCCTCGCCCGGGCCGGCTCGCCGCGTTGGGATGGCGCCGACCGACACCGCGAATCCGAATTATTTTCATAAGGTCGTCGACTGCCAGTGGGCCTGTCCGGCGCATACGCCGGTGCCGGAATATATCCGCCTGATCGCGGCAGGACGCTATTCCGACGCCTACATGATCAATTGGCAGTCGAACGTGTTTCCCGGCGTGCTCGGGCGCACCTGCGACAGGCCCTGCGAACCGGCTTGCCGGCGCGGGCGGGTCGAAAAGGAACCCGTCGCCATCTGCCGGCTGAAGCGCGTGGCCGCCGATTCCAAAGACGATATAAGCGACCGGCTGCCCAAGCCCGCAATGGTCAAGAACGGCAAACGCGTTGCGTTGATCGGCGCGGGGCCCGCCTCGCTGACGGTGGCGCGCGATCTGTTGCCGTTCGGCTATAGCTGCGTGATCTACGATTGCGATCCCTTTGCCGGCGGAATGATGCGCACGCAGATTCCGAAATTTCGGCTGCCGGAACGCGTGCTCGACGAGGAATGCGGATACATCCTCGGCCTCGAACCCGAGACCCGTTTCGGCCACAAGGTGGAATCGCTGAAGGCAATCCTGGCGGAAGGCTACGATGCGGTGTTCGTGGGCTGCGGTGCGCCGCGCGGACGCGATCTCGACATTCCCGGCCGCAAGGAAGCCGCCGAACACATCCATATCGGCATCGATTGGCTGGCCTCGGTCTCGTTCGGCCACACCACCAGCATCGGCAAGCGGGTGATCGTGCTGGGCGGCGGCAATACCGCGATGGACTGCTGCCGAACCTCGCGGCGGCTGGGCGGGGAACGGGTCGATGTCGTCGTGCGCTCCGGTTTTGCGGAGATGAAAGCGTCGCCCTGGGAAAAAGACGACGCCATGGGCGAAGGCATTCCCATCCACAATTTCCTGGTGCCCAAGGAAATCACCCACGTCGAAGGCAGGCTCACCGGCGTGATCTTCGAAAAAGTGAAGGCCGAATACGACGACAAAGGCCGACGCAAGCTGGTTCCTTCCGGCGATCCGCCCGTCCACATGCCGTGCGACGACGTGCTGGTCGCGGTCGGCCAGGAGAACGCGTTTCCCTGGATCGAGCGCGACAGCGGAGTCGAATTCGACGAACGGAACATGCCAAAGGTCGATCCCGTCACCATGCAGTCGACCCATCCGAAGGTGTTCTTCGGCGGCGACGCGGCTTTCGGACCCAAGAACATCATCTGGGCGGTGGCGCACGGCCACGAAGCGGCGCTTTCCATCGACCTCTTGTGCCATGGCGGCGACGTCGCGGTGCGGCCGAGTCCGCTGGTGAACGTCCTCAGCCAGAAGATGGGCATCCACGAATGGTCCTACGACAATGACGTGTCGCTCGACCTTCGCTTCAAAGTGCCCCACGCACCCAAGGAGCTGACGCTCAAGGACGTGAACATGGAGGTGGAGCTCGGCTTCAACAGAGAGCTCGCTTTCAAGGAGGCGCAGCGCTGCCTCAATTGCGACATCGAGACGGTGTTCGAGAAGAATCTCTGCATCGAATGCGACGCCTGCGTCGACATCTGCCCGATGGACTGCATCACCTTCACGCCCAACGCGCCAGAGCCGGTGCTGCGCACGATGCTGACCGCGCCGGCAACAAACCCGGCGCAGGACCTCTACGTCTCCGCCGATCTGAAGACCGGCAATATCATGGTCAAGGACGAGGACGTCTGCCTGCATTGCGGGCTGTGCGCCGAGCGCTGCCCGACCGGCGCCTGGGACATGCAGAAATTCTATCTCGAAACCGCAAAGGCGCACGCATGCAGCCGATAAGCGCCACCAACGATTTCGTCGTCAAGTTCGCGAACGTCAACGGCTCGGGCTCGGCTTCCGCCAACGAGCTGTTCGCTCGTGCCGTCCTGCGCATGGGCGTGCCGGTGGCTTCACGCAATATTTTTCCCTCGAACATCCAAGGACTGCCGACCTGGTACGAAGTGCGCGTGTCGGGCGAAGGCTGGCTGGGGCGGCGCGGCGGCGTCGACCTGATGGTCGCGATGAACCCGCAGACCTGGGACAAGGACGTCGCCTCCATCGATCCCGGCGGCTATCTGCTCTACGATTCCACCAAACCCTTGCCGGCCGCAAAACTGCGCAAGGACGTGACGCTGCTGCCGGTACCGCTGACCGAGATGTGCAACCGCGCCTACAGCGATCCCCGCCAGCGTCAGTTGTTCAAGAACATCACCTATATCGGCGCGCTGGCGTTCCTGCTCGGCATCGAGGCGACGGCCGTGCAGTGGCTGATCGCGGAGCAGTTCGAAGGCAAGGAGAAGCTGATCGCGCCGAACCTGCAGGCATTCAATCTCGGCTACGATTACGCGCGCGAACATCTGAAAAACGCCTGCCTGCTCAAGCTCGCGCGCACCGATAAGGTCGGCAACCGCATCTTCATCGGCGGCAACGAAGCAGCGGCGCTCGGCTGCGTGTGGGGCGGAGCGGCGGTCTGCGCCTGGTACCCGATCACGCCGTCGACGTCGGTCGCCGAATACTTCACCAAGCACTGCGAACGCTATCGCGTCGACCCGGTCAGCAAGAAGAACAGATACGCCGTCGTGCAGGCCGAAGACGAGATCGCCGCCATCGGCATGGTGCTGGGCGCCAATTGGAACGGCGCACGCGCCTTCACCGCCACCAGCGGTCCCGGAATCTCGCTGATGCAGGAATTCTTCGGTTTTGCCTATTACGCCGAAGTGCCGGCGGTGGTGTTCGACGTCCAGCGCGGCGGGCCCTCCACGGGAATGCCGACGCGCACGCAGCAGTCGGATCTCCTGCTGGCGGCCTACGCCGGCCACGGCGACACCAAGCATGTGCTGCTGTTCCCCGAGGACCCGCGCGAGGCCTTCGAGTTCGCGGCCGCCGCCTTCGATCTGGCCGAACGCCTGCAGACGCCCGTCTTCGTGATGAGCGATCTCGACATCGCCATGAACGACTGGCTGTGCAAGCCGTTCGTCTGGGAAAAAGATCGCAAGCTCGACCGCGGCAAGGTGATGACGGCCGAGGACTTGGAGGCCGGCAAGACGTTCGGGCGCTATCTCGACGTCGACGGCGACGCCATTCCCTATCGCACGCTGCCGGGCACGCACCCCACGCTGGGCGCCTATTTCACGCGGGGATCGAGCCACGACGGCCAAGCCCGATATACGGAGGAAGGCACCCTCTACGTCGCCGGAATGCAGCGCCTACTGAAGAAATTCGAGACCGCCAAATCGCTGGTGCCCCAGCCCGTCGAGCGGTCGGCGAAGGAGAAGGCGAAACACGGCGTCATCTATTACGGCTCGACATCGGGGGCCATGAACGAAGCCCTGGACACCTTGGAACGCCAGGGATTCCGCCTTGACGCGCTGCGCGTGCGCGCCTTCCCCTTCCCGGAAAATGTGATCGATTTCATCAATGCCCACGAATCGGTATTTTTGGTCGAACAGAACCGCGATGCCCAGTTGCAGAAGCTTCTGGTCAACGAGTGCGCCATCGACCCGGCGCGTTTCATCTCGATCCTGCATTACGACGGCACCCCGATCACGGCCCGCTTCATCACCGGCACCATCGCCGATCGCCTGAAACTCGCCAAAGCCAAGGAAGCGGCCGAATGACCTACATCACCAAGCCGAAGCTGCATCATCCGGGCCTGGCGACCAACAAGCTCGGCTTCACGCATCGCGATTACGAGGGGCGCATCTCGACGCTGTGCGCGGGCTGCGGCCACGATTCCATCAGCGCGGCGGTGATCCAGGCCTGTTTCGAACTCGACATCGAGCCTCACAGGGTGGCGAAGCTTTCCGGCATCGGCTGTTCGTCGAAGACGCCGGATTACTTCCTGGGCCAGAGCCACGGCTTCAATGCCGTGCACGGGCGCATGCCCAGCGTGCTGACGGGCGCCAATCTCGCCAATCGCGAGCTGATCTATCTCGGCGTCTCGGGCGACGGCGACAGTGCCTCCATCGGGTTCGGCCAATTCGTCCATTGCCTGCGCCGCGGCGTCAACATGGTCTACATCTGCGAGAACAATGGCGTTTACGGCTTGACCAAGGGCCAGTTCTCGGCGACGGCCGACAAGGGATCGAAGGCCAAAAGCGGGGCGATCAACGCGGATTCACCCATCGATCTGGTGTCGCTGGCGATCATGCTGGGCGCGACGTTCGTGGCGCGCGGCTTCTCCGGCGACAGGAAACAGCTCGTGCCGCTCATCAAGGCGGCGATCACCCATCAGGGTTCGGCGGTCCTGGACATCATCAGCCCTTGCGTGACCTTCAACAATCATGCCGGCTCGACCAAGAGCTTCGATTTCGTGCGCGCTCACAACGAGGCGGTCAACCGGCTCGATTATGTGCCCGCGGAAAAGGAAATCACCGTCGATTACAAGGAAGGCAGCACCGAAATCGTTCGCCAGCATGACGGCTCGGTGCTGAAGCTGGCAAAACTGCGCTCCGATTACGACCCAAGCAGCCGCGTTGCGGCGCTGGCGCATTTGCAGGACCGCCAGGAAGCGGGCGAAATTGCGACCGGCCTTCTTTTCCTCGATCCGAAACCGGAAGACCTGCACGGGCATCTCAACACGATTGACGCGCCCCTCAACCGGCTGGGACAAGACGAGTTGTGCCCCGGCGCAGATGCGCTCGAGGCCGTCAATGCCGAGTATCGCTGAGCCACGAGGCGCGCGGCGTCATGGCGCCGGCGTCCAGATCACGTCTTCCAGGGTGCGCGCGCCGGTGGCCAGCATGACGAGGCGGTCGAAGCCTAGCGCCACGCCACAGGCCTCGGGCATACGGGCGAGCGCGGCGAGGAAATCCTCGTCGATGGGATAGCGTTCGCCGTAGATGCGTTCCTTCTCGTCCATCTCCGCCTCGAAGCGCGCGCGCTGTTCGGCCGCGTCGGTCAGCTCGCCGAAGCCGTTGGCGAGTTCCACCCCGCAGACATAAAGCTCGAAGCGTTCGGCCAGGCGTGGATCGTGCGGCGTGGCGCGCGCCAGGGCCGCTTCGCAGCGCGGATATTCGCTAAGGACCGTCGGCCGTTCAAGGCCGAGCCGCGGCTCGACGCGCGCCACCAGGACTTTGCTGAAGATGTCCGCCCAGGTGTCGTCGTCGGCCACATCGAATCCGCCGCGCCGCGCGCGCGTCGCCAGCGCGTTGCGGTCGCCCTCGCCCCGCACCGACAGCGTCGCCATCAGGTCGATGCCGGCATGATAGGCGAACGCGTCCGCCACCGTCAGGCGCTCGGCCTCGGCGCGGGGATCGCAGTCCCGGTCGCGGAAAGAAAAGACCCTGGCGCCCACGGTGTCGGCGGCAAGGCGCAGAAGATCGAGACAGTCGTCCATGACGGCGGCGTAATTCTCGCGGGCGCGATACCATTCCAGCATGGTGAATTCGGGCGCGTGCAGCGGTCCGCGATCGCGATTGCGGAAGACGCGGGCGAAGTCGAATATCCGGGTCTCTCCGGCCGCGAGCAGTTTCTTGGCAGCGAATTCCGGCGAGGTGTGGAGATAAAGCGTCCGCCGCGTCCCCTCCGGGCCGACCGCTTCGGTGGCAAAGGCGCACAGATGGGCTTCGTTGCCGGGCGACGCCGCCAGAGCGCCGCATTCGACCTCGCTGAACCCTTGCGCCTCGAAATGGGCGCGCAGCGCGGCCTTGATCCGGCCGCGCGCCGCCAGCGCGGGACGGCGATCCGCGTGCCTGTCGGGTTCCCACCAGGGGGAGGTGACGTCCGGCTTGGCCAAGACACATGCTCCTGCTATGACCCGCCCGTCATAAGGCAGAGGTCCAATGTGGTTTCGGTTATCGCCAGCTCCGTGCGCAAAGGCAATGTCATCGAAAAGGACGGCAAGCTCTACGTCGTCCTCAAAGCGGAAAGCTTCCATCCCGGCAAGGGTACGCCCACCACGACGATCGACATGCGGCGTATCAGCGACGGCGTGAAAGTGACCGAGCGCTACAAGACGACCGAAAGCATGGAAAAGGCCTTTATCGACGAGAAGACCTACAATTACCTTTACCAGGACGGCGAGCATTTCGTCTTCATGGATCCGGTGCATTTCGACCAGTTGCACGTCGACAAGGACGTGGTCGGCGATTGGGCGCCCTATCTCCAGGAAAACATGGAAGTGCAGCTGTCGCTGTTCAACGGAACGGCCGTGTCCATCGTGCTGCCGCAGCGCGTAACGTTGGAGATCACCGACACCGAACCCGTGGTGAAGGGCCAGACGGCGTCGGGCTCCTTCAAGCCTGCGATGCTGTCGAACGGCGTGCGCACCATGGTGCCGACCCATATCGTCCCGGGCACGCGCGTCGTGGTGATGACCGAAGACGGTTCCTACGTGGAACGCGCGAAGGATTAGCGCGGGAGCTTCATATCCGGGCCGGCGCCGCCGGAGCCGTCCGCACTCTTGAGGAGTTCCAGGCGCGCCTCCACCATCCGGTAGATCTCGTCCGGGCAATCCTCCTCGGCGACGTTGACGCCCAGTTCCGCGGCGTGGTCGCGGTCGATCTGCTCGCTGTGAGGCAGGTCGCCGCTGATCAGGAAATTCGTCAACTGGCAGGCATCGTCGTTGCCGAAGTGCTTCCTGTTGAGCAGTTCACAGGCGCGTTGTTTGGCGCTCTTCAAATCTTTCTCCGCCAGATACCCCAACAACACGTACAGATCGCTGACGTCCTTGATGGGCTTTTCCTTGAGCAGGCGGATGAAGGATTCCGCAGGGAAGATGTCGAACTGGAGGTCGATCGGGCCGAGACAGGCGTGGCGGCCCATGACCACCTTTTCCGTGGCGAGCGCGATGACGGTGCCCGCCGACATCGCACAATAGGGAACGTAGGCGGTGGTGTTCGGGCGCTCCTTCAGCGCCGAGGCGATCAATTCGCAGGCAAAAGCGCTGCCGCCCGGCGTGTGCAGAACGATGTCGATGGGCGTGTTCTTATCGACCGAACGGATTTGCGCCAGCACCTCGAAGGCTTCGTGCACGGAAAGGTAATTGCGGTGGTTGTGGTCGGAGTCTGGATTGTCGAAATTGTGGATGATGGCGATGGTCTTGGCGCCACTGCCGGACCGCGACCTGCCGGCATCGACATCGCCCAGAAGCCTGGCGCCGGCGAAGGCCTGCGGGCGCGGCGCGAGCACTGTTTTCGTCCGCCTCTGCCGCAACTGCTTCTGGATCAATGCCAGCGCGAACGTGATCGCGAAAAGGCACAATCCGGCGATCAACAGTTTCGGATCGAAAATCACAACGCCCCCACCTGCCGCTTTGGCGCGGCCGCATCCTGGTTACCGCGGACAACTCACTTTCGAGCATCATAACCGCAGGAGCGCGTGCCGTCCAAATCCTGGCCGCGGAAGGCGATGCGATCGAGCGCGCTGGCTTTCGCGAACGAGATGCACGACGGGCTGATCGCCCAGATAAAGCCAATAGCTTGCGAAATCGAAATCGGGCCGCAGGCCGACTCGCAGTCCGATGATCTCGGGATAGAAATCGCGCGTCCGCTCCAGCCTGCTACAGCGCACGGTGAAGTGTTCGAGCATGTCTACGGCCATGGTGCGTCTCCATTTTTCGAATTCTTACAGCCTGCGACCGAATCGCATCCGGTGGCCTTTCTGCACAGCTATGTGCCATTCGTGCAACGGTTGGAAAATTCATTCCCTTACGCTAAACGAGCGCCATGATTCATCTTGACTGTGCCCGTCGCGTCTCAGCGATCTCGTTTGCAGCCATCTTGATCCTCTCCGCCAGCAGCGGCATTGCGTCCGCTCGCAGGGGGAACCATGTGCCGGTGCCCGTGCCCAGACCTTCCTTGATCTCGGGTGAGATCGGCAAGACGGCCGCCGCCGTGGCGATCCCCGCCCCCACCCTCAACATCATCAGCGCAGACCCCACGCCCGCGAGCGATACGCCGACCTTCGTTAGGTCGCTGCGGCGCATCTATTGCGTGGAGTTTGCCCGCATCCGTTCCGGCATCAATATTTTCGGCGACGCCAAGACATGGTGGGATCACGCCAAGGGCCAATACGCCCGGGCCGCCGACCCGCAGGCGGGTGCGGTGATGGTCTTCGCCGGCACCAGGAAGATGAAACTGGGTCACGTGGCTGTGGTGACGCGCGTGATCTCCAGCCGCGAGATCCGCGTCGATCACGCCAACTGGCGGCGCGACGGCAACATCTATCTGAATGCGCCGGTCGTGGACGTCAGCGACGCCAACGATTGGTCGAAGGTGCGCGTGTTCGACACGCGCAGCGGCCAGATGGGCTCGAACGTCTATCCCATCAAGGGATTTGTCTTCCGCACCGCGCTGAACTGAAGCAGGCATCAGTCGTCGCCTTGCTTCAAAACAAAAGCCCCGCACGCTTTCGCGTACGGGGCTCTTGTGTGACGGCGGGGCCTGCGCGCGTCAGCGCGCAAATCAATCAACTCATTCTGTCCTTGGCAGGACTGGCAGCGACCTACTCTCCCGCGGCTTGGGCCGCAGTACCATGGGCGCTGGAGGCTTTAACGGCCGAGTTCGGAATGGGATCGGGTGGAATTCCTCCGCTAGGACCACCAGTCCGGCAAAGGACAGAATGAGAATACGACACTTTTGAATGAGCTTGCTTATGTGGTGCCTGGTCTTCTTACCAGGCATGGAACGTGCTGCTTGCGATCAAGCCAATCGAGCGATTAGGACCAGTAAGCTCAACGCATTGCTGCGCTTACACACCTGGCCTATCGACGGGGTCGTCTTCCCCGGCTCTCGAGCGAAACCTGGTTTTGAGGTGAGTTTCCCGCTTAGATGCTTTCAGCGGTTATCTCGTCCGTACTTAGCTACCCGGCAATGCAGCTGGCGCCACAACCGGTCCACCAGAGGTACGTCCTTTCCGGTCCTCTCGTACTAGGAAAAGGTCC
>JAGWMG010000003.1 GCA_028871795.1 Alphaproteobacteria bacterium
GCCTTCGGGGACGGCCCGGGCGTCGATGAATGCGCTCAATGCGCCCGCCTTTCGAAGAACCCACGCGACAACGCACCACCGATGCTATCGGCCTCCGCGCGCTCCTGTCTTGTCGGATTTGTCGCAGCCGCACAAGCCGGAATTTGCCGCACCTCAGATTTGCCTTTTTGCGCAATCGCTGAGCGGGAAAACTGCAGCATTGCCGCGCACGCAAATTCTTGCCGCGCGACGGTTACATGACGAATTCCACTCATAACACGTCCGGCAAGCGCCCGAAAAATTACAATCCTCGTTAAATATTCCGATTACGGCCGCGCTCAGTTGTCCTTGGCCCCTTCCTTGATCCACCGGCTGATGACGTCGAGTTCCTCTTGCGAGAGCGGCGGGCCGAGCGGAGGCATCCGCAGCGCGTTCTTGTTGTTCGAAGTCCAGTCGTCCCGCAACACTTTCATCAGCGGACTGCGCTCCGGATGGTACGGTATCACGGCGACGCCGCCCGCAGAACCGCTCCTGAGCGCTCGGTAACTGCGCAGGTCGAGGTTGACCGAAACATAACCCACGCCACCCTGGCTGTGACACATGAAGCAATGCGCTTCGAAGATCGGAAGAACCTGTTTCTGGAAGCTCGTTGGTTCCGGCGTAGCGGCTTGCGCACGGAATGCAAGATTCAGTCCGAAAGCCGCCGTAATAGCCGCACAAATCGTAACGGCTACCGACGCTTTCTGCCAAGTTGATCTCATGGATGCAGCCTCCTCTACTTTTCGGCATTTGGATAGGCGTATGCCGCGGTTCCGATTTTCCACCTCTTCTAACATATGTAAAAGTTACGCTGCTTTTTCATTCTCGACGTCGCATTATATCAATAACGCGGATCGGGCGAGAGTGGCGCATTGTCTCGCCCGCCGTCGTCGTGTCGAAACACTGGAAGTGTTGATGCTACGGGGCGCCGGATTCGTCGGAGTCGCAATCCGGCTCGCGAAGCCGGATGTTATATTTCTTCATCAATGCCTGGAAATTGGCACGCTGCATGCCGGTCTCCTCGGCACTCTTGGTTGCGTTCCAGGCGTTTCTCTTCAGGGCATCGAGAACAAACAGTTTCTCGATGTTCTCGACCGATTTTTCGCGCGCCAGCTTCTTGACCTGCTTGAGCTCGTCCCCCGTTTGCGGGATGTCGACGGCAGACCACGGCGACGTCCCGTCGATGTTGACCAAATGCGCCGCACGAATGACGGAGTCGGTCGCCAGAATTACGGCGCGTTGCACCGTATTCTCGAGCTCGCGCACATTGCCCGGCCAATCGTAGTTCATCAGCACGCCCATCGCCCCTTCGGAAAACTCCGTCACATTCTTTCCGACTTCCTCGTTGAAGGCGCGCAGGAAGTGGAAAGCCAAGGCGGGAATGTCGTCGCGGCGGTCTCGCAGCGGGGGTATGGCAATGGGAAAGATGTTGATCCGATAGAACAAATCCTCACGAAACCGGCCGTCGGCGACCATGGCCTTGAGGTTCTTGTTGGTCGCGGTAATCAATCTGAAGTTGGCGGCCTGCGTCTTTGTGCCCCCCACCGCCTTGAACTCCCGCTCCTGAACGACCCGCAGGAGCTTGGCCTGGGTCGCAAGCGAGATATTGCCGATTTCGTCGAGAAAAAGCGTCCCGCCTTCGGCGATTTCCAGCATACCCTGCTTGTTCGTCACCGCACCAGTGAACGCCCCCTTGACGTGCCCGAACAATTCGCTCTCCAGCAGACTCTCGCTGAGCGCGTTGCAATCCACTGCGATGAACGGCTTATCCTTGCGCAGACTGTTGTAGTGAATGGCGCGGGCGATCAGTTCCTTTCCCGTTCCAGACTCACCGGTGAGCATCACGGTCGAGTTGGTCGGAGCGCATTTGGCAACCAGCCGGAAGACGCTCTGCATCTGGGGACTCGTCCCGATGATGTTGTCGAAACGGTACTTGGCACCGACCTCAGTCTTGAGGTTCAAGTTCTCCCAGAGCAATCGCCGCCGCTCCAGCGCGCGACTGACGACAAGTTTAAGCTCGTCCGGATCGAATGGCTTGGGAAGATAGTCGAAGGCCCCGAGTTTCATCGATTTCACGGCCGTCTCGATCTGCGATAATCCGGTGATCATAATGACGTCGATGTCGGGGTAGCCCTCTCTTATCCGGCGGAGCACCTCAAGGCCGTCGATTTTCGGCATCATAATGTCGAGAATGACGACGTCATAATGGTTCTCGTCGATTTTTCGCAGTCCCTCGAAACCGTCCTGGACGGCGTCGAGTTGATAGTCGCCGCTCTTCAAGATGCGGAAGCAGCTGTCGATGATGATCCGCTCGTCATCGATGATCAATATTTTCACGCTCACGTATCGCTCCCGCTCATTCCGCTTTCCACGATTTCAGGCGACCGGGTGAGAGGGAGATAGACCCGGAACGTGGAGCCCTCTCCCACCTCGCTTTCGATTTCGATCATACCGCCATGGGCCTCGACGATTCCGTGGCTGACGGACAATCCCAATCCCGTTCCGATTCCGACCTCCTTGGTGGTGAAAAAGGGATCAAAAATTCGCCGGAGATTCTCCTTGGATATTCCGCACCCTGTATCGCTGACCGAAAATTCCACCGTCGGCACGGCATTCGCACCGGGTTGCAGCGTTTTCGGCTGCGGCGACTGCCGCGTGCGAATGATGATGCGCCCCTCGCCGTCAATTGCATGCTGGGCGTTGACCAGCAGATTCATGACGACCTGCTTCATCTGGTCCGGGTCGACCCATACCTGCGGCAGGGCGGGATCGAGATCAAGGTTGATGTCGATATTTTTCAAATGGGCAGGCCGCTCGACGAACCGTGCGGTTTCTTCGATAATCTGGTTGAGGTCGGCGAATTTCTTTTCCGACGGCTTCTCGCGGGCGAAATCGAGCAGCCTTCGGATGATCGTGGCGCACCTCTTGGTCTCCCGGATCACCAGGTCCATGTCCTCCGCATCCTGGCTTCCGTCCGCCATCTTTTCGCGCAGCAGATGGGAGAAGGTGAGGACGCCGGTCAGCGGGTTGTTCAGCTCATGGGCGATGCCGGAGGCAAGCAGTCCCACCGAAGCCAGCTTTTCCCCCTGCGCGGCCTCGGCCTGGGCGATGCGGAGCTGCTCGGTTCTCTTCTCGACCTTCTGCTCCAGGGTGTGCGCCCACTCGCGCAACTCCGCCCGGGAATTCCGCAAGGCCGCCGTCATGGCATTGAACGAATCCGCGAGCCTACCGAACTCGTCGTCGTTCCGCACCGGGATTTGTTGTTGCAAATCTCCCGACGAGATATTCCTCGCCGCGGATTCCAGGTCGCGCAGCGGCAGAAAAACCAGACGGTGGACGAAAAAGGCAACCGAAAGCGAAGCGACAAATACAAATCCCAGGGAGAGTATGGTGATCATCAGTACATTCCCGCGGATCCTCCGATCCATTTCGTCCACGGAGTAGCGGATGTCGAGGACCCCGAGTACCGAGGTGCTTCGGGCGTGCTGGTGGCATGCGGCATTGTAGCAGGAGGGTTCGTTGCGGATCACCTCCATGCTGCCCAGCAGGCGCTGCCCCCCGGGGACGGTGAAGGTCCATGTCCGTTTGCTCTGGGGAACCTCTTCGAGTGGCTTCCGGCTTGTGTGGCAGGATGAACAGCCTTCGGCCTTGCGGTCTACCGTCCGGCCGATCTCGGAGGCATACGTCGAATGGGTAATCTTGCCTTCCTTGCTGATGATCCTGATCCGATCGATACCGTCCTGCTGCGCGACGTCGCGGATAATCGTATCCACATAGGTAGGCTGGTTCCGCAGCATCGCAAAACGCATGCTTCTGGTGATGACACCGGAAAGCTGGGTGACGTGGCCGGCCACGGTGTCGAGCAATTCGTCGCGTTGATGCACGGCGACCAGCAAAATGAACAGCACTACCGCCAGGGAAAAGGTGATGGTGAGATAAAGACCGATCTTGAACTTGAGGGTTCGCCGATCCATTAGACTTTTCGGCTGCCATTGCTCCGTCCGAGACGCCCCGGGGGACCTCCGACATCGCCTGCTTCGGATGTTCTGTTAACAAGATAGAACCAAGATCGCGGACAACGCAATTCGCGGGCCCGCGACATCGTCACCGCCCAGGCATTCTCCGCGCCACTCCAAACGTGGACAGTCTTCCAGAAGGATTCTTGGCATTCCTCCCACGAGATTTGCAGATAGACGCTCATTGGGCACCGAGCCGGTGATGTGTTGCAGTTCCACCTGATTGCGGCGGGCGGCGGCGAATGGGGTGAGGCGAAGCGACGCAATGCGGTTCGCCGGCTGTTCGGCGGCGGATGAAGATGCGCTCCCGCATCCCGCGACGATCTGAAACGCGTTGGTCTCCATTCGCCGAAACACAGACAGGCGGCATCGACGGCTCCGCTGGTTTCGCAAATCACGTCGTGGCGAGCCGCCTTCGCATCCGCGCGTTTTCACCCGGTGTATAAAAATTCGATCGTCCCTCGATCATTGCAAGCCGTTGATACGTTGAGACGAATGTCGGCGACGGTCGGCAAATGTACAAATGCCGTATACAGATCGATGGTCATTCGGGGCGCCGCCAGATGTGTCGGACGCCACGCCGTTTATCTAACGCATTGAATATTGAAAATATTTCTTCCGCTTGTCCGTTCTGGCACGCGACTTGCGATCCTTGAAAGCGCCAATAACGAAATGGTGCCAAGGTGGCCCCGATTAGCGAACCGAGCAAAGTTCTGGTCGTCGATGACGACGAAGTAGTGCGCCTCAGCTACCAGAGGTCCCTGCAAGCCGCCAACTGCAACGTTGAGGTTGAAGCGGCTTTATGCGGTGAGGACGCGCTGGAAGCGTTGGAGTGCAAACATTTCGATGTCGTACTCCTCGATCTTCGTATGCCCGGCATGGACGGCATGTCGGTCCTGAAAGCGATCAAACACGACTGGCCGACGAGCGGGGTGATCGTGATCACCGGCTATCCCACCGTCGAGAGTGCCAAGGAGGCAATGCGGCTGGGGGCTTACGACTATCTCGCCAAGCCGGTGAGCCCAGCCGAGATCATCAACGCCGCCAGCAGTGCGATAACCCAGAAGAGATGGGCGCTGCACCAGGACCCCGCGAGCTTCGACGCAAGTCCCGACGCAACGATTAACTCCCGCGAAGAGTCGAGCAGTCTCGCCTCTTGAACCATTGAAGGAAAAGGAAAAAGCCATGAGCATTCTCAGAAAAGTGCTGGTAGTCGACGACGATCCGGTCATCAGCAAGAGCTTTGACCGGGTGCTTACCGGGAAAGGCTACATCGTTGTCAGTGCCGAGAACGGACAGGAGGCGCTGAACAAAGTTGCGAAAGAGGAATACGACGCCGTGTTTACCGACATCAGGATGCCGGGTGTGGACGGCATCGAGGTGGCGGAGCAGTTGCGAGCGAAGCACCCATGGACCCCGGTGGTGATCATCACCGGTTATGGCTCGCCGGACAATCAGGCGCGGGCGGAGGCCGCTGGCGTGAGCGGATTCCTGCGCAAGCCGCTTTCCCCGGAAATGATCAAGAAGAGCGTGGAAGCCGCGATCTCAGCTGTGCCGCCGACTGCCGCGGAGTTTCCCCCGGTCGCCGCAGCGGCGGCGCAGCCTGCAGCGGACGGCGAACAGACCGCGGGCAGGAAAGTCGCCGTGGTCTTCAAGGACGTCGGCATGTTCCTGGCCGCGCCGTTCATCGGGCTCGCCTATATCGCCCTGTTTCCGTTCATTGGGTTGGCGATGCTGGCTTGGACGGGTGTGCAAGCGTGGCGTCAGCGGGTGAGTCCGGACTGAAAGCCGAAGACGAAGCTTCGTCGAAGGTCGAGCATCGGGAAGAGGTGCAAACGCTTCCCAATCCGAAATGTTCACGGTTCGCGAGTTGAGGCGGCCGACGCAACGCGATCGTTTCCCGCCTGTCCCTTTTGTCTCACCGCCCGTTTGCTTGATTTGCATCAAGGACGGAGGCGGCGATGTCATGCAGAAGAGTCGGGAAACGTCCGTAGCGGTTGTCGTTCGCCTCCGCGGTGGCCGTCGGGACCCGGCTAACAGACGGTGATCTTTATGGCGAGGTTCAATTCGGGCAGCAATGTGGAACGCAGACTATTCTCGATAGGCGTGGTCGTCATGGCCGCCGTTGCCGGGATGACCGCCTTTGCATCGGCCGGCACCCTTTCCAAGGACGAACAGCAATGTTTGGCCTGCCATGGGTCTGCCGGGATGGAGAAACAACTCGCAAGCGGCGAAACGCTCTCGTTGCACATATCCGGCGATACCTTCGCAAAATCGGTCCATGGCGCGATCGGATGCGCAGGCTGCCACTCCGACATCGACCCGACCGGTCATCCTGCGGCGAATAGCTCCATCGGCGGCAAGCGCAGCTTTTCTGTCGCCCGCGTCCAGGTCTGCCGCGGTTGTCACAGTGAGCAGTTCAAGGAGTGGGATCAAAGCGTCCACGCGGCCCTCGTCTCCGGAGGCAATCCCGCCGCCCCGATCTGTACCAGTTGCCATTCTCCTCATGCTGTGATCAAGGGCTCTTCCGCGGCGATGGACACGGTTCCTTGCAAAGCCTGTCACGGCGATATTTTCACCGCCTATGCCGCGAGCGTGCATGGCGTATTACGCGGCAGCGGCGTGACCCAGGCTCCGCTTTGCTTCAGTTGCCACGGCGCCCATGGCGTGAGAGTTCCCACGGCGGGGGCGGGATTGAAGAATGCCTGCTTCGGCTGCCATACGACCGCACTCGCCGCGCACCGGACTTGGCTCCCGAATACCGAACTGCATTTCGATGTGGTGTCTTGTCCCGCCTGCCACGCGCCGAAGGCGCAGCGCAGGGTCGATCTCGTCCTTTATAACAATACGACGCATAAGGAAGCTTCCGAGCCGCTGGGCGTGCCCGAGTTCGCAAGCAGGGCCGGTTCCCCGGCCGCACGGCGGCGGGGCCTGGATCCGGCAATGCTTTTCACTCTGCTCCAGGCATTAAATCGCTCGGGTATCGAGGACAAAACGAGTTTCAAGGGCCGATTGGACGTGCGCACCGGAGTCGAGGCGCACGAGCTTGCCCCGAGTGCCGAAGCGATCAGCGATTGCAATACCTGCCATCGGGCGGGAGCCGACGCGTTCCAGAGTGTCACGATATCCATGGCCGGTCCCGGCGGCATACCGATACGCTACGGCGCCAGAAAGGAGATCTTGAACTCGGCCTTCTCCATCAACTCGATCGGCGGCTTTTACGCCATCGGCGGCACTAGGATTACGTTTCTGGATGTGCTTTTGGTCCTCGCTTTGCTCGGCGGCATCGGTGCGCCCGCCGTTCATCTGACCGCGAGGTTGGCCGTCAGGCGGTACACGAACCGAACGCGCCACAAGCAACGGAAAGGGTAAGCAAGATGCATCGGATTTACATGCACCCGCTCCCCGTACGGGTTTGGCATTGGAGCAATGCGGTCATCTGCGTGATGTTGTGCCTCACCGGGATACAAATCCGCTACGTGGGACTCATCAACCTGATGCCCTTCAGGATGGTCGTCGCAGCCCACAACTGGCTCGGCTTCCTCCTCATCGCCAATACCTTCATATGGCTGCTCTTCTATCTGTCATCCGACAGGATCAGGACCTACCACTCCGAGCTGAATCCGATAAAATTGTTTCGCGAGAGTGTGCGCCAGTTCGTCTATTACGGTTATGGCATATTCAAGGAGGCGCCCAATCCGTTCGTTGCGAGCATATACCGCAAGTTCAATCCGCCGCAGAGCATGACCTACCAGCTCATCATGCTTATCCTGCTGCCCATTCAGTGCGTCACGGGAATCCTGCTTTGGGACCTCACGCGCTATGCGCGGGCGGTGGCATTTTTCGGCGGCGTGCGCGTCGTCGATACGGTGCACGTTCTGATCTTCATCGTTTTTGTCTTCTACATCCCGTTCCATGCCTATCTGGGAACGCTGGGCCGTACGCCGATGGAGCACTTCAAGGCAATGTTCACCGGCTATGAGGAATCCGACGAAGGGGAAAGTACCGATAAGGCGGAGTGACGGCTCGGTCTCGCCGGTTGCGGCATTTGCGCACGATTCCGGCTGGTATCATCAAGTTTGCCCTTCGTGGCACTACACCCGGCGGCGGCTCGCTGCCAGATATGGTGCATCTATACTGCGAACAGGATCGTTTCGCGCAATTTGGGAGGAACGTGAGTGCCGGGGTAGAGAAATTTCGTACGAGCGCGTGAGATTGGTTGAAATCGGGTTTCGCGTTGGGCGTCATTCGTATCGATCTGAAGAGGTGGAACATTGAGTATCTCGCAAGAATTCTTGATGAAAGAGGATCTCCGCTCACGCCTTTTCGGCGATACGTGGCGAAATCTGATTCCGGAGGTCTTTCGGGACGTGCCGGCTTATTACGACAAGGGCAATGCGGTCGCGTCACTTGGGACTTGTTCGCGATGGAGCAATACGTTCGCTGCCGCGATCGCTAAGCGTATGCCGCGCGGATCGAAAGTGCTGGACGTCTGCTCGGGTACGCACGATGTCCCGCTGAGGCTTCTGGCAATCGACCCGACGCTCGAAGTCCACGCCGTGGACGGCAGTCCGCACATGACAGCCGAAGGTCAGAGCCGCGCTCGCGAGCGCAATCTGACGATCCATGCCCAGGTCTGCGATGCTCATGTACTGCCGTTTGCCGACGGCTCGTTCGACGCCGTGACGTTGCAATTTGCATCGCGCCATCTCCAACTCGTCAAAGTGCTCAAGGAGATCCATAGAGTTCTCAAGCCGGGCGGCATCTTCTGCCATAATGATATGCTCCGCCCGGCGTCGAGGATCGTTGAGGCGCCATACCTCGTCTTCTTGCGCCTCTCGGTGTGGTTCACCGCAAAGCTTTTCGGGAGTTCCGCCGATAGTATGAAATGCGTTGGCTATTTCGCCAATGCCATACGCCACTTCTACACGCCACACGAATTGAGCGAGCTTCTCAAAGAAGTCGGTTTCGTCGGTACGGAAAACCGGAGCTTTCTCACGGGGATCATGTCCTATCACATCTCGCAGAAACCGCTCGATGTGGAATGAATCTTCTCGCGATTAGAACGCGTGATATGCGCCAGCGGACGGGCCGCAAAGTGTAGCGCCAAGAAGAGAATGCTTGGCGATACCAGGTGGTATCGGGCGCAAATGCCGCAACGGACATTCGTTCGCCAAAAATCAGACGTTTAGAGCGGCAGCAAGCCGGGCGATCCCCTGTTGCAATTGCTCCGGCGTCAACGCCGCATAACCAAAGATCAGCGCTCTGTCGTGATAGCGGCAACCTGCCGCAGACGCGGCATCCTCGCAGGTCACGCTCTCGATACTCAACCCATGAGCATTGGCCACGTCGCGCGCGATCCGTGCCGACGGAATGCGGTCGGGCAGCGCCCAGGTCAGCTGCGTGCCGATTTCCGTGCCGATCAAATGCACGTCGCCAAAATGCGTTCGCAGGGCTCCAATCAGACAATCGCGCCGCTCCAGGTAAATCTTGCGCACCCGGCGCAAATGATGATCGTACTCCCCGCTCGACAGCAGATCCGCCACCACCATCTGCTCCAGCCATGGACAGCCGTCCTCCGCCATGGATTTGATTGTCGCGATGGTGTCCGCGAATTCCAACGGCACGACGAGATAGCCAAGACCGATTCCGGCGCCGAGCGTCTTGGCAAAGGATCCCGTGTAAAAAACCAGACCGTATGGATCGAGCGCGGCAAGCGGCTGCGGCGTTGTTCCGTGATAACGAAACTCGCTGTCGCTGTCATCCTCGATGAGGTAGACGCCAGCCTCGCGGGCCCACTCAAGCAGCGCTCCGCGCCGCGCTTGCGGCATAGTGCCGCCGAGAGGATTCTGCCGCGCCGGAGTGACATAGGCCAGAGCGACGGGCCCCTGCGGCAATCTGTCGGTTTCCAGCCCATGCTCGTCAACCGGAACATGGATCAAATCCGCGCCGCGGGCCTTGAAAAAATCGACGGTGCCCTCGCCGCTTGGCGATTCGACGATGACGCGATCACCCCGGCGCTGAAACAAATGCGCCACCAAGCTGCATGCCTGCCGTCGCCCGACGACGATAATCACCTGTTCGGGCGAAGCCATGACGCCGCGCGTGGCCGCCAGATAGTCGACGATGACCCGTCTCAACGACGTGACGCCGGCGGGAGGCTGGGGTTTTGCGAGCCCGTCCGGTTCGCGCTCGAAGACGTTGCGCATCCCTTGCAACCAAGTCTTCGCCGGAAGCAGATGGCTGACATCGAAGCGCGACGAACTGAAATCTATGACATCGTCCGGAACGCGAGGGTGCGACGCCGGAGAAACGCGAATAATGGCGGGGTGCAGGGACGCCTGACGCGGAACATCCGAGCATGAACTATTTGCGGATTCCGGCTTTGGTTGTTGCGGCGGCGTCGAACAAACAAAAGTGCCGATCGCCGGACGCGTTTCCAGATAGCCTTCGCTGATAAGCCGCTCGTATGCGAGAAGAACCGTCGTGCGCGACACGCCAACTTGTTCCGCCAGAAACCTCGTCGCGATGATGCGGGAATTCGGCTTCAGCTTTCCCGTGAGGATGAGTTGCCGCAATTGCTCGAACAACTGATCCTGCAATGGGACGGAAGCACTGCGATCGAGTTGCAGCGGCAGGTTCATGGCTCTTTTCTACGCCATACGTCGTTTCCTAATGGGACTGTCAGGCCATTGACCGACGCGCGCCCAAGACGAATTCGGTGCCGTTTTCACGATTGCCACGGCCTCTTCGATTGTCCATCGTTTCAGGCGGCGCGCTGCAGCGCGTGCTGCGTCCAGAGCTCGCCAAGCGCCGCTACAAGTTGATCCATCATTTGGACCGTGTGCAAGGGCGAAGGCGTGAAACGAAGGCGTTCCTTGCCGCGCGGAACTGTCGGATAGTTTATGGGCTGCACATAGATCGCATAATTCTGCAACAGCGCATCCGTGACAGCCTTGCAGCACACAGCATTGCCGACCATCACGGGCACGATGTGACTCGGCGAGTCCATCACCGGCAATCCGGCGTCACGGAACATCGCCTTGAGCCGCGCCGCATTCTCGTGCATTGCCTTGCGCTCGACATCACTTTCTTTGAGGTGGCGAATGCTAGCAAGCGCACCTGCCACGATGGTGGGCGCCAGCGAGCTGGTGAAGATGAATCCCGAGGCGAACGAGCGCACGCAGTCGATCACTTCCGCCTTGCCGGTGATGTAGCCGCCCATCACGCCGAACGCCTTGGCGAGCGTGCCCTCGACGATGTCGATGCGGTGCATCGCGCCGTCGCGCGCCGCAACGCCCGCCCCGCGCGGACCGTAAAGCCCTACCCCATGCACTTCGTCGAGATAGGTCAACGCGCCGTATTTCTCGGCCAGGTCGCAGATGGCCGCGATCGGTCCGAAATCGCCGTCCATGGAATAGACGGATTCGAAGATGATCATCTTTGGCAAGTCGGGATCGATCGCACGCAGTAGTTCTTCGAGGTGGGTCAGATCGTTGTGGCGGAAAATATGCTTCACGGCGCCGCTGTGGCGGATGCCCTCGATCATCGAGGCATGATTGAGTTCGTCCGACAGCAGAACCGCACCCGGCAGCAATTTCGCCAGCGTTGCGAGCGTCGTATCGTTCGACACATAACCGGAACTAAACACCAGGGCCGCTTCCTTGCCGTGCAGATCGGCCAGTTCGCGCTCCAGTTCGACATGGTAATGCGTGGTGCCGGAGATGTTGCGGGTGCCCCCGGCGCCGGCACCGACACTATCGATCGCCTGGTGCATGGCCGCCAGGACCTTGGGATGCTGCCCCATGCCGAGATAATCGTTGCTGCACCAGACGGTGATCGGCCGCTTGGAGCCGTCCGTATAGAAGTCCGCGGCCGGATAGCCGCCGCGTTTGCGCAGCAGGTCGGCAAAAACCCTGTACCGCCCTTCACGTTTCAGCCCGCTCAGAATTTCCCGAAACCTGGTTTGATAAGGAAACGCCATGACACCTGCCCTCTTATCCCCGCAATGCTCACGGACGCGACATCCGACCTCTCACTAAACTAGTTCAAGCTCACAAACCTGAACCGCGCGCGATTTGTCACAGGACTGCGGCATGACGACAGCTTCCGCCAATCGTTTATGGCGACCATATCGGGAACGGTAATAAGGTATATTCCCTATGCAGGGTTTGTCGCGAGCGTGTTAATCACGACGAGACTGTGTTGAAGCGATGATGTTCTTCGCACAGCCCTTGGTAAAGAGCGTTGGTGAAAAATGTCCTTTCTGTTCGAATTCGCCAATCCCAAGCGGTTCATGGAATTAAGCGGAGCGCTGCTTCCTTGGCTTGCGACGGCGGCCGCACTGGCGCTGATCGCCGGACTTGTGCTCGGCTTCGGCACGCCCCCTGATTATCAGCAGGGTGACACGGTCCGCATCATGTTCGTGCACGTTCCGGCGGCCTGGATCGCGATGATGGCCTACGGACTGATGGCGCTGGCTTCGATCGTCGGCCTTGTCAATCGCCATCCTCTGGCCGATCTGGCGGCGGCATGTGCGGCGCCGTTGGGGGCGGTATTCACCGCGCTCGGCCTTGTTACCGGTTCGCTTTGGGGCAAGCCCATGTGGGGCGCCTGGTGGGTGTGGGACGGCAGGCTGACCTCGTTTCTCCTGCTGCTGTTTCTTTATCTCGGCTACATCGCGCTTCGCGGCGCCTTCGACGACGAGACCCGCGCCGCGCGAGCTGCGGCCATTCTTGCCATCGTCGGTGCCGTCAACCTGCCCATTATCGAGTTTTCGGTGCAGTGGTGGACGACGCTGCATCAAGGCGAAAGCATTTTGCGCAAAGGCGGCCCGGCCATTGCGCCCGTTTTCCTCTGGCCGCTCCTGTTCATGGCGTTGGGCTACACGTTTCTGTTTTTTACATTGTGGATGTTACGCATGAGAACCGCGATCCTCGACCGCCGCGCGCGTACGTTGATGCTGAGGGGCGCGCAATGAGCGATTTCTTCGGGCAGGGAGGATATGCGGGTTATGTGTTGCCCGCTTATGCGATCAGTGCCTTCGCGCTGGCACTGCTGGTGGTGTGGACGCTTGGGGCCTATCGCAAGGCCAAGGCGCGGCTCAAGAATATAGGTGCACCATGAACGCTAGAAAACGCCGCCGGCTGGCATTTGTGACCGCCATCCTCCTGGGGGGCGCCGGCGCGGCCGCGCTGGTCGTCGCCGCGCTCAAGGATAACGTCCTTTATTTCTATAGTCCCAGCGACGTGTATGCGAAACATGTCGCAGCCGGTGTGGCTTTTCGCATCGGAGGACTGGTCGAGAAGCACAGTGTGCACAAAGGTCGCGGCACGGAAATTCGCTTCGCCGTGACGGATGGGCAAAAAGACGTGCCGGTGGATTTCAAAGGCGTGCTGCCCGCCTTGTTCCGCGAAGGCCAAGGCGTGGTCGCCGCGGGCCGGTTGAACTCTTCGGGATTGTTCGAGGCGGATCAGGTGCTGGCCAAGCACGATGAAAAATACATGCCTCCGGAAGTCGTCGACGCTTTGAAACGCAGTGGCCACTGGAAGGGAGGCGGCTAGTCCGCCCGCGTGCGGAACGCAGGTTCCAGGGCTTCGATCTCCGCGAGCCGCCGGGTTTCGTCCCAGCCGATTTCAGCGGCCATGATTCTGGATGCGTCGTCGAGGACGCCCGATCCCGGCCGACCGAGCTGACCGATGCCGGTGCGGCGAAGCACCGCATCCGCCAACGTCATCGCCATTTCGTGGCGGACCGCGTGCACGATCTGCGCTGCTATGTCACCCGTCGTCCCGATCGCGCGCAGAAGCTCGGCCCTGTCTTCGCCGAGGTCCAGCAATTGTGGCAGACGAGCGCCGTAAAGATGCGTCAGATGCGCCATGCCGCCGATTCGCGGATGCGCCACCCTTTGTGCATTCTCGAAATCGAGAAAGCGATCGATCGCGCCTCCCGGCAACCGTGTCGTGGCGGTGCTGCAATTCGCGGCGCGGGCACCGGTCTTTTCAACGACGATGTCGACAACTTTTTGCGCCAGGTCGCGCGAGGTCGTCCATTTGCCGCCGATGACGGAAACCAGACCGGCAATGCCGTCGTCCTTCCCGTGATCGACGATGGCGGCGCGGCGGCTGGCTCCATAGGTATCTTTCGAGCCGTCGTCGACCAGCGGGCGCAAGCCGGCATAGAAATGCTCGACCTCGTCGCGCCGCAACCGCGCGGCGGGCCAATGCCGGTTGATGAAGGAGAAAAAATCCGCGATGTCCCGCTCGCTGACGCATACATCGTCCGGCTTGCCCGCAAACGCCGTGTCGGTCGTCCCCAAGAGCGTGTGACCGCGCCATGGCAACACGAAGAAATGCCCGCCCGCCGCCGCCATGGTGAGCGCGTATTCCCGCGTCCTCGACGGCACGATCACATGGATGCCTTTCGAACGTTTGAGCTTGTGCGAAGCGGGCTTGCCGGCCGCCCGCTTCAGAAACAAATCGGCCCACGGCCCCGCGGCGACCAGCGTTTCTGTCGCTCTTACGTCGAACGGCGCCAGGGTGAAGCGGTCGCGTACCGCACAGCCGGCAACACGCCCGTCGCGCAGCAGCAGCGTTTCCGCTTCGACGTAATTGGCGACTGCGGCGCCGTTCGCATCGGCGTCGATCAGGCATTCGAGCGCCAACCGCTCCGGCGCGTACATTTGCGCGTCGAAGTAGAGGAACGCACCTACAAACTCCGGCGTATCCAGAACCGGCTCGCGCGCGATGGCTTCGCGCCGGTCGAGCCAGGCATGGCCCGGCAAGCGTTGATAGGGATCGTCGAGCCTGGCGCGGTCGTATGACAGCAGATCGTAAAGCGACAACCCCGTCGCGAGAGTGGCGCGCGCCGGCAGTCCCGCCTTGAAGAACGGCACGAGAAAAGGCAGAGGGTGAACGAGGTGTGGCGCGATGCGCTGCCAGATGCGGCGTTCCCGCAATGATTCGCGCACCAGCCCGAACTCGAGATTGCGCAAATAGCGCAATCCGCCATGGACCAGCTTGGAATTATGGGCGCTGGTCGCGCTTGCGAAGTCGTTTTTCTCGATCAACGCCACCTTGAGCCCGCGCAAGGCGGCGTCGCGCGCAATACAGGCGCCCGTGACGCCGCCGCCGACGATCAAGAGGTCGAACGTTTCGTCCGAAAGGCGCGCAATGGCGCGGTGCATGAATGTTCCGCGAGGAAGGCGGGGCGTAAACTCCAGCAACGATCCCACGCTGTCAAGGAACCACAGGAGCCATCGGCGTTATCTTTGCGCCGC
The DNA here is from genome assembly GCA_028871795.1 of Alphaproteobacteria bacterium. Classification (GTDB taxonomy): domain Bacteria; phylum Pseudomonadota; class Alphaproteobacteria; order Micropepsales; family Micropepsaceae; genus Rhizomicrobium. The sequence continues at coordinate 15,313 of JAGWMG010000003.1, forward strand.
ATACGCAACGCCGGGTCCGCTGTTCTTCCTGCTCGTCACTTCATTGGACAAGCACCTTGGTGCCTTCGAAATCGAAGCGGAACCGCACTTCGCGCAGCCCGGAGGCGATCATCGCCCGGCGCAGCCGCGGCTTGTCCTTGGCGTGGAACAGCAGGAACCCGCCGCCGCCCGCACCGATCAATTTTCCGCCCGTCGCGCCGTTCAAGATCGCCAGTTCGTAGATCTCGTCGATCTTCGAGTTGCTCATCGCCGGGGAGCGGCGCTTCTTGTACTGCCAATGCTCGTCCATAAGCTTGCCGAAATCCGAAAGATAGCCGCTCTGCAGCGCTTCGAGGCTGCGCTTACCTATGTCTTTCACAAAGTGCAGGTTCTTGAACATCTCATCGTCGCCGTGGCGCATCCTGTCGTCCTGCTCCTTGAGGATCGAAGCGACGTTGTGCGCGTAACCGGTGAAGAACATCGCCAGGCTGTCTTCCAAGTTGTCGCGGATCTCCGCACTGATCGGCGCCGGCCAGGACTCCACCCGGTCGTCCTTGCAGAAGCGGAAGCAGGTGATCCCGCCGAACGCGGCGATGTAATGATCCTGCTTTCCGATGGGCTCTCCCAGCCGCTCGATTTCGATCTCGCAGCCTTGCCGCGCCAGTTCCTCGCGTTGCACGTTGTTGTGTTTGAGGATGTGCAGCGCCTTGAGCAGCGCTGTGGTGAAGCTGCCCGTCGATCCCAGGCCCGTATCCGAGGGAATGTCGGACATGTTGGTGATTTCGAGGCCGCGGCAATCGACATCGACCAGCTTGATCGCTTCGCGGATGACCGGATGTTCGAGCGCCTCGACCGAGATGACGCGCTCCAGCTTCGAATAGCGCACCAGCATGTCGTCGGTGAAACCGTGGTGCAGGGTGATATAGACGTATTTGTCGATCGCCGCCGAAATCAGCCACCCTTCATGCTCGCGATAGTAGGAAGGAATGTCCGTACCGCCGCCGCCGAGTGAAATGCGGAGCGGACTGCGCACGATGATCATTTCGGGTCCCGATGGTTGGGGCGCGGGATAACCGAGAGATCATCGGCGCGCGGAGGGCTTTTCGGTTGCCGCAATATCCCGCGATTTCTCTGAAGATGCAAGAATTACGCGGCCGACCTAGACGCGATAATAGTCTCTGTACCACGCCACGAATTTCGACACGCCGACGCCGATCGGCGTCGTTGGCGAAAAACCCAGCTCGCGGCGCGTGGCTTCGATGTCGGCGTAGGTCTTTTCCACGTCGCCGGGCTGCATCGGCTCGAAACGGATTTCGGCTTTGCGGCCCAGTGCGGCTTCGAGCGCGGCGATGAAATCGGTAAGCTTTTCGCATCTGCTGTTGCCAATATTGTAAAGCTTGTGCGGCGGTTTTCCCGCGGGCGGCGCCTCCATCGCGGCCAGAACTCCCGACACGATGTCGTCGACGTAGGTGAAATCTCGCCACATCTCGCCGTTGTTGAAGACGGCGATGGCTTCGCCCGCGAGGATGGCGCGCGCGAAGATCATGGGCGCCATGTCGGGGCGGCCCCAGGGCCCGTACACTGTGAAGAACCGCAGACCCACCAGCGGAATGCCGTAGAGATGCGCATAGGTGTGCGAGATCAGCTCGTCGGCGCGTTTGGTGGCGGCGTAGAGCGACTGCGGCGTCTCCACGGCGTCGCCCACCGCGAAGGGCAGCTTCTCGTTGCCGCCATAGACCGATGACGAGCTCGCGTAGACGACATTGCGAAGGTTTTTGAGCGCGCGCGCGAGCTCCAGCACCGTCACCTGTCCCATCACGTTCGAGGTGACATAGGCATAGGGATTCACCAGCGAATAGCGCACGCCCGGCTGGGCGCCGAGATGCAGGATATGCGTCACATCCGGGAACGCCGCTCCCAGCGTCGCCATGCCATCGCGGTCCGCGAAATCGAGCTTACGGAAGACGAAGCCTGACCTCGCCTTCAGCCGTTTGAGCCGCGCCTGCTTCAAGCCGACATCGTAATAATCGTTGAGATTATCGATGCCGACGACGGACTGCCCGCGGGCCAGCAGCGCCTCGGCGACATGGTAACCGATAAATCCTGCGGCGCCGGTCAACAACACGGTCATGGCAAATCCCACGCGCGGCAGCTACGACGCGCCTTCCTCCAACCGCATCTTCACTATCTTGTCGGGGGCACCGGAGATCGCTCCGTTGTTGTGCTCGCCGCCTTTCTTGATGGCGTCGATGTGCTCCATGCCTTCGATCACCTGACCCCACACCGTGTACTGGCTGTCGAGCCACGGCGCGTCGTCAAAGCAGATGAAGAACTGGCTGTTGGCGCTGTCCCGATCGGAGGCGCGCGCCATCGAGACGGTTCCGCGCACGTGCTTCGCGGCGGAGAATTCCGCCTTGAGGTCCGGCAACTCCGAACCGCCCGAACCCGTGCCGGTGGGGTCGCCGGTCTGGGCCATGAAGCCGGGAATGACGCGGTGGAACACGACGCCGTCGTAGAATCCGCGCGCCACCAGCGCCTTGACGCGCTCGACATGCTTGGGCGCAAGACCCGGCTTCAGCGCGATGACCACCGCCCCGGTCTTCAACTCCATGATCAGCGTATCGGCGCGATTCATTTCTTCTTCCCCACTTCCTGGCAACGCTTCACCAGTAATTGCGCGACATGAGGGCTGGTGAACGAACTCACGTCGCCGCCCAGCATGGCGATTTCCTTGACTAGCCGCGAGGCGATGGCCTGGTGGCGCGGATCGGCCATCAGGAACACGGTCTCGATCTCGGCGTTGAGCCGCTGGTTCATGCCCACCATCTGGAACTCGTATTCGAAATCGGAGACGGCGCGCAACCCGCGCACGATCATCCCGGCGCCGACCTTTTCCGCGAATTCGATCAGAAGCTGGTCGAAAGCCTGCACCGCGATCGATGCATGCCCGTTGCCGGAGAGCGGCTTGGTCTCGCGCCGCACGATGGCGACACGCTCTTTGTGCGAGAACATCGGCGCTTTCGCCGGATTGGACGCCACGCCGATGATCAGATGATCGACCAGCTTGACCGCCCGTTCGACGATGTCCAGATGTCCGAGCGTCAGGGGATCGAAAGTCCCCGGATAAAGGGCAATGCGTGTTTTCGCCATCAGCCTTCTTCTTCCGAAACGTCCGCGATGCGTTCGACCGAGACCACGCGTTCGTTTTCCTCCAGACGGAAGACCACCACACCCTGCGCCGCGCGCCCCTGCACGCTGATGCTGCCGACGGCCACGCGAATGGTCTGTCCGGTATTGCTGATGAGCATCAGATCGTCGGATTCCTCGACCGGAAAAGCGGCGATGATGGCGCTGTTCTTCTTGCCCATGCCCATGGCGACGATGCCGGAGCCGCCGCGCCCGGTAACGCGGTATTCGTAGGAACTGGTGCGCTTGCCGAAGCCGTTTTCCGACACGGCAAGCACGAACTGGTCCTTGGCGCCGAGTTCGGCGTAGCGCTCCGGCGTCAGGGTCGCGACTTCGCCGTTCTCCTCGGTCTCGTCGAGTTCTTCGACGGAACCTTCCTCCTCGCCCGTGGCGGCACGGCGCGCCGCGCTGGCCTGTTTCAGGTAGGCGCGCGCCTCGGCGGTGGTGGCGTCGGTGTGATGCAGCAAGGTCAGGCTGACGACCTCGTCGCCGCCGTCCTTCCCGAAATTGGCCAGCTTGATGCCGCGCACGCCCGTGGACTCGCGTCCTTTGAACACGCGCACGTCGGTCAACGGGAAGCGGATGCACTTGCCCAGCCGCGTGGTGAGCAGCACGTCGTCGCGGTCGGTGCAGACCTGCACGCCGACGATGCCGTCGCCAACATCGAGCTTCATCGCGATCTTGCCGCTCTTGTTGATGCTGACGAAATCCGAAAGCTCGTTGCGCCGCCCGTCGCCGGACTTGGTGGCGAAGACGACGTTCAGTTTTTCCCACTGCGTCTCGTCCTCGGGCAGCGGCAGGATGGTGGTGATGCGTTCGCCCTCGGCGAGCGGCAGAAGGTTCACCATCGCCTTGCCCTTGCCTGCGATGCGCGCCTCGGGCAGCCGCCAGACCTTCAGCTTGTAGGCCATGCCGGTCGAGGAGAAGAACACCAGCGGCGCGTGGGTGGAGGCGACGAAAAGATTGGTGACGAAATCCTCCTCGCGCGTGACCATGCCGGCGCGGCCTTTGCCGCCGCGGCCTTGCACGCGGTACTCGGCGATGGGCGTGCGCTTGATGTAGCCGGCGTGCGTGACGGTGATGGCCACGTCCTCGCGCTCGATCAGCGCTTCGTCTTCGACCTCGATCTCGGCGTCGACCAGTTCGGTGAGGCGCGGCGTGGCGAACTCCGCCTTCACCGTTTCGAGCTCGCTCTTGATGATCCCCATGACGCGGGGCCGCGAGCGCAGGATTTCGAGGTAATCCTTGATCGCCTCGCTGAGTTTCTTGACTTCCTCGCCGATCTCGTCGCGGCCAAGCGCGGTCAGCCGCTGCAGGCGCAGGTCGAGGATGGCTTTGGCTTGTTCCTCGGTCAACTTGATGGTGCCGTCCTCGGCGATGGAGTTGCGCGGATCGGCGATCAGCGCGACCAGCGGACCGACGTCCTTCGCCGGCCAGGCGCGCGCCATCAGGCCCTCGCGCGCCGCGTTGGCGTCGGGCGCGGCGCGGATCAGCGCGATCACCTCGTCGATATTGGCTACCGCCACCGCCAGCCCGGCCAGGACGTGGGCACGGTCGCGCGCCTTGGCAAGTTCGAAGCGGGTGCGGCGCGTGATGACCTCTTCGCGGAACAGAACGAAGGCCGCGATCAGCTCCTTGAGGTTCATCAGCCGCGGCTGGCCGTCGTCGAGCGCCAGCATGTTGACGCCGAAGCTCGTCTGCAGTTCGGAGAAGCGGTAGAGCTGGTTCGTCACCACGTCGGAGGAAGCGTCGCGCCTGAGTTCGATCACCACGCGCATTCCGTGGCGGTCGCTTTCGTCGCGGATGTCGGCGATGCCGTCGATGCGCTTGTCGCGGACCAGATCGGCGATGCGCTCCAGCATGCGCGCCTTGTTGACCTGGTAGGGGATCTCGGTGACGACGATGGCTTCGCGGTCCTTGCGGATTTCCTCCACGTGGCAGCGCGCCCGCATCAGGATCGAGCCGCGCCCGCGCGCCAGCGCCGCGCGCGCCGCCTGCTTGCCGATGAGCAGCGCGCCGGTCGGAAAATCGGGACCCGGCACGATCTCGGTCAGCGTGTCCATGCCGATCGAGGGATCGTCGATGTAGGCGAGGCAGGCGTCGATCACCTCGCCCAGATTGTGCGGCGGCACGTTGGTCGCCATGCCCACGGCGATGCCGCTGGCGCCGTTGACCAGCAGATTGGGGAAGCGTGAGGGAAGAACGATCGGCTCTTTTTCCGAACCGTCGTAATTGTCCTGGAACTCGACCGTGTCCTTGTCGATGTCCTCGATCAGCGCATGGGCGATCTTGGCGCGGCGCACTTCGGTGTAGCGCATGGCGGCGGGCGGATCGCCGTCCACCGAGCCGAAATTGCCCTGCCCGTCGATCAAGGGCGCACGCATGGAGAAATCCTGCGCCATGCGCACCAAGGCGTCGTAGATCGACTGGTCGCCGTGCGGGTGGTACTTGCCGATGACGTCGCCGACGACGCGGGCGGACTTGCGATAGGCCTTGTTCCAGTCGTAGCCGTTCTCGTGCATCGAAAAGAGGATGCGCCGGTGCACGGGCTTCAGCCCGTCGCGGGCGTCGGGCAGCGCGCGCGAAACGATCACGCTCATCGCGTAGTCGAGATAGGAGCGTTTGAGCTCGTCCTCGATGGCAACGGGGTTGACGCTGGCGCCCGATGGCGGAGGCGCGGACGGGGGTATTTCGCTCAAATCCTGGTCCCTGTTGAAGCCGCCCGGAACCTGCGGAAAACGGCCCGGTTACCTAGCATTTTGCCGGTCGATTCGGCTAGCGAAACATACCGACCAAACGGGGGCAAAAAGGCAGATTTCCGGTCTTTTCGGAAGAGGTAGATTTGAGCCAAAGCGGCAACCCTAATCGCGGTCCTCGGGCAGCTTGCGCTCAATCGCGTTCAGTTCGGCGAGGACGCGGTCCATCGTGTAAGCGTACATGATGCGCTTCTTTCCCGGCGGATCGTCGACGTAACCGAAGACGATCCCCAAGAGCTTGCCGTCAGCGGCGTCGACCACCGGCCCGCCGCTGAAACCCGGTCCGGCATTGCCTTCGAAAGTGAAGGCGGACTGCACCTCGCATTTGCGGCAGATCGCATCCACCGGCGCGTCCAGGCGCGTGACCATGCCTTCCGCCTTGCGCAATTTGCCAACCCCGGCCTGGCCGTAGGCGATCACCCGTACGCCCACGCGAGGCGCGGCCGTCGGCAATTCGGCGACCGCCTTCACGGTGTGGAAGAACAGCAGGTCGTAATTCGCCGACTTGCCGATCACGTTCTTGCCGTCGAGCAGATTAGCGTTGTGCGCATTGGTGACGGCGACGTTGTTGCCGAGCGACACCGCAGCCGCGTCGCCCTCGAAGATCAGGAAGACCGGGCCTTCCAGAGGGATATAGGCGTCGGCGATCTTGGGGGTGGCGAAGCCCGTCGCCGGTTCGCCCGACGGCGTCGCACATCCGGCCAGCGCCACGACCACAACCGCAATACACAACCGCCGCATCGGCGCCGCTCCCGTCAGAACGGAATCTCGTCGTCCATCTCGCTGCGCTCGAAGCTGGCAGGCGCGTCGCTGGCGGCCGAAACGCGCGCGCCGCCGCCCTCGCCTTTGGCGTCGAGCAGCACAAGCTCGCTGTTGAAGCGGTTCAACACGACTTCCGTCGAGTATTTCTCCACGCCGTCCTTGTCGGTCCATTTGCGTGTCTGAAGCTGGCCTTGCAGATAGACTTTGGAGCCCTTGCGCAGATACTGCTCGGCGACCTTGGCGAGGGGCTCGCTGAAGATCACCACGCGATGCCACTCGGTTTTCTCCTTGCGCTCGCCCGTGGTCTTGTCGCGCCAGGAGTCCGAAGTCGCCACCGACAGGTTGACCACCGGATCGCCGGACGTCAGGCGCCGCACTTCCGGGTCGCGGCCCAGATTGCCCACCAAAATCACCTTGTTGACGCTGCCCGCCATGCCACTCTCCGTTCTGTCTTTTCCCGACGTTAGACTCGCCCGCCCCTGCGCGCTACTCAGGAAGCCTCACGGCCCTGTGGACAGGTGCAGGCGAGTCATGGGATAGCATTGTTCCTCGTTTGTTCCAAGCCCGGCGAGACGGGGATTGGCGCTTGCACGGCGCGTCCCCCATCGCGCAAGGTAGCGGTTTGCCTAAGGTCGATTTTATGCTGAAAAACATCTCCATCCGCGGCGCGCGCCAGCACAATCTGAAGAACGTCGACGTCGAGATTCCGCGCGACAAGCTCACCGTGATGACCGGGCTGTCCGGCTCTGGCAAATCGTCTCTCGCCTTCGACACGATCTATGCCGAGGGCCAGCGCCGCTATGTGGAATCGCTGTCGGCTTATGCCCGCCAGTTCCTGGAATTGATGCAGAAGCCCGATGTGGACCACATCGAGGGCCTGTCGCCCGCCATCGCCATCGAACAGAAGACGACGTCGAAAAACCCGCGCTCCACCGTCGGCACGGTGACGGAGATCTACGATTACCTGCGCCTGCTGTTCGCGCGCGTCGGCGTGCCCTATTCACCCGCCACCGGCCTGCCGATCGAAAGCCAGACCGTCAGCCAGATGGCCGACCGCGTCCTGGCGCTGCCCGCGGGCACGCGGCTCTACCTCAACGCGCCCATCGTGCGCGGCCGCAAGGGCGAATACCGCAAGGAACTCGCCGATCTGCAGAAGAAGGGTTTCCAGCGCGTCAAGGTGGACGGCAAGTATTACGACATCGCCTCCACGCCGGCGCTCGACAAGAAGCTGAAGCACGACATCGAAATCGTGGTGGACCGCATCACGGTGAAACCGGACATCGGCAACCGCCTGCCCGATTCCATCGAGACGGCGCTGAAACTCTCCGACGGACTCGTCATCGCCGAATTCGCCGACGAGAAGGACAAGGCCGACTTGCCCCGCCAGTTGTTGATGTCGTCGAAATTCGCCTGTCCGGTGTCGGGCTTCACCATTCCCGAGATCGAGCCGCGGCTGTTCTCGTTCAACAATCCGCACGGCGCCTGCCCGACCTGCGACGGTTTGGGCACGCAGCTCTACTTCGATCCGGCGCTGATCGTGCCCGACGAATCGCTGACCTTGCGCAAGGGCGCGCTGTCGCCCTGGCACAAATCGTCGTCGCCTTTTTATCTGCAGACGCTGGAGGCGCTGGGCCGCCACTACAAATTCTCGCTCAACGAGCCGTGGGAAGACCTGCCCAAGAAGGTGACCGACGTCATCCTGTACGGCTCGGGCGAGGATGAGATCAAATTCATCTACGACGACGGCATGCGCCGCTACGAAACGAAAAAGACCTTCGAGGGCGTCATCCCCAACATGCAGCGCCGCTACAAGGAAACGGACTCCGCCTGGATCCGCGAGGAGATGGAGCGTTTCCAGGACACCAGTCCCTGCGACGTCTGCAACGGCTACCGCCTTAAGCCCGAGGCGCTGGCGGTGAAGATCGGCGGGCTGCACGTCGGCGAGGTGTGCGAGAAGTCGATCAAGCTGGCCGACGCCTGGTTCCGCGACCTCGACAAGGACCTCACCAAGCAGCAGCAGGAAATCGCCGCGCGCATCCTGAAGGAAATCCGGGCGCGGCTGAAATTCCTCAACAATGTCGGCCTGGAATATCTCACCCTGGCGCGCGCTTCCGGCACGCTGTCGGGCGGCGAAAGCCAGCGTATCCGGCTGGCCTCGCAGATCGGCTCCGGGCTGACCGGCGTGCTCTATGTGCTCGACGAGCCTTCCATCGGCCTGCACCAGCGCGACAACATCAAGCTGCTCGAATCGCTCCAGGGCCTGCGCGATCTCGGCAACACCGTGATCGTGGTGGAGCACGACGAGGAAGCCATCCGCACCGCCGACCACGTCATCGACATGGGGCCGGGCGCGGGCATCCATGGCGGGCACATCGTCGCCGAAGGCACGCCCGAGGACATCATGCGCAACCCCGATAGCCTGACGGGCAAGTACCTCGTCGGCCTGGAGCAGATTCCGTTGCCGCCCAAGCGGCGCAAAGCCGTCCACGGCCGCTGGCTGAAGCTCGTGGGCGCGCGCGGCAACAACCTCAAGAACGTGACCGCGGAGATTCCGCTGGGCACGCTGACCTGCATCACCGGCGTTTCGGGCGGCGGCAAATCCACGCTAGTGATCGAGACGCTCTACAAGGCGGCGTCGCGCAAGCTCCACCAGGGCCGCGAACACCCCGCGCCGCACGACAAGATCGAGGGCCTGGAATTCCTCGACAAGGTGATCGACATCGACCAGTCGCCCATCGGGCGCACGCCGCGCTCCAATCCGGCCACCTACACCGGCGCCTTCACGCCGATCCGCGACTGGTACACCGAGCTGCCGGAATCCAAGGCGCGCGGCTATGCGCCGGGGCGCTTCTCGTTCAACGTCAAGGGCGGGCGCTGCGAGGCCTGCCAGGGCGACGGCGTCATCAAGATCGAGATGCACTTCCTGCCCGACGTCTACGTGCAATGCGACGTCTGCAAGGGCAAGCGCTACAACCGCGAGACGCTGGAAGTGAAGTTCCGCGACAATTCCATCGCCGACGTTCTCGACATGACGGTGGAAGCCGGCGCCGAGCTGTTCAAGGCGGTGCCGTCCATCCGCGAGAAGCTCGACACACTGACGCGCGTGGGGCTGGGCTACATCAGCATCGGCCAGCAAGCGACGACGCTGTCGGGCGGCGAGGCGCAGCGCGTCAAGCTGTCGAAGGAGTTGTCGCGCAGGGCGACGGGACGCACTTTGTACATTCTAGATGAACCCACCACCGGCTTGCATTTCCACGACGTCAAGAAGCTGCTGGAGGTGCTGCACGAGCTGGTCGACAACGGCAACACGGTCGTGGTGATCGAGCACAATCTGGAAGTGGTGAAGACCGCCGACTGGATCGTGGACCTCGGCCCCGAAGGCGGCGACGCCGGCGGCGAGATCGTGGCCAGCGGCACGCCGGATGAGGTGGCCCGCGTGGCGCGCAGCTACACCGGCCAATACCTCAAGCCTTTGTTGAAGGGCATCGCGCCGGGCAAGATCGCGGCGGCGTCGCGGAAGATGCGGGCGGCGGAGTGAACCTCCGCCCGAGATCCGTCGTTTACGCCTTGGCCGTCAGCGCGCGGTAGGCGAAGGCGGCCGGTGCGAACGTCATGCCGTAGGTGAACGGCGCCAACAGGAACCCGATCCCCATCATCAGCGGCAAATGCGCCGACACCTGACGCATCTGTTCGATCGAATGGCGCGTGCGCGCCGCGGCATCGCCCGCCAGTTCGAGGTGCGGGTTGAGGAAATCCGGCCCCAGCACCGCGACGTCGGCAACAACGGCCACGATCGTGATCGGCACCAGCACCGCCAGGCCGATCAGGACGATGCGCCAGAAATTGCCCTTGGTGAGCTGCCAGCTTCGCGTCATTCCGAACCCGCCCTCCATGACGGCGGCGGGCACCAGCAGGAAGCCGAGGCGGGCGAAGACATAGACGAGGCCAATTGCGCCGAGCGAGCCGATCAATACCGCGATTGCCACCGCGCGGTTCGGCAGCCCCGCGCCGGCCGCGGCGGAGGCGGGAAGCGCCGCATTGACCGCCAATCCGACGACCACGCCGGCAATGATGACCGCGAACAGGAAAACGAACATCAGCACAAACAGGCCGACGAAGCCGCCGACGACGCGAAACTCGGCCGGCCCCAGCGCGAAGCGCAGGTACGACGGACGCTTCAGCGGGTTCAGGATCTCGCGCGTGATCGCCACGGAGACCACCGCCAGCAGTACGATGGTGACGATCTCGAAGGCCAGTTCGCGCAGCACCAGCGCCGCCTGCCGGCTCATGTCTCCGCTGTCCAGTGCGCCGGCCATGCCGGAGAAATATGGCACCATGGTGAAATAACCGCCCACCGTCAGGATGACGATCGGCAGCCAGATCAGCCCGATGACCGTGCCCAAACCGCCGAAAGTGAAGCGGTACGACTCCGCGACGGTTCGCGCCACCGGGATTTTGTTCATGGACTCGCTACTCCTTCTGCCGGCGCGGCGGCTTCTGCCTGACCCGCGGTGACGGCCTTATAGGCGCTCCCGATCGCGCCCGTCATCAGGCCTCTTATGGCGATGCCCTGCAGGACCAGGATCGTCACCACGGCCGGCAGCAGAGGAAGCAGATGGTGCAGGAAAGCGAAAATGTCTCTTGCGGCGGGATGGTGGGGCAGCTGCATGGCTTCCGTTATGGCCACCGGCAGGATGGTCATTTCCAGGGCCACCGCGGCGATGAACCCGACCGGAACGACGACCAGGAGCCACACGAAGAATATGCGCCAGAAATTGCCGCCCCCGAGCGACCACGAGCGGCCCAGCCCGATGCGGTTCTCCGCCACCACGACGGCCGGCAGGAAGAAGAACAGCCGCACCGCCGCATAGATGACGAAGAAGGCCGCCACGATGCCCAGAACGATCCCTCCGGCGACCAGATACCCTTGCGGCACCGCCGCGGCGAATTTGGCCCCGAAGAAGATCAGCAGCCCTGCCGCGACCCCCAGGCCGGCGATCAGCAATCCCACGATTACGCCGCCCAGTATCAACGCGCCGAGCATGCGCCACACCGGTGCGCCCAATGAGAAGTAGATCAACGTCACCGATTGTTTCAGCCCCAGCGCGTGGCGCATCAGGCCGACCAGGATCATCGCGCCGGCGATCACCCCGGCAAGCCCAATGATGCCGCGGGCCGCCCAAATCTGCGGCGTCAACACCTGCTCGGGCTTGAAGTGCGAGAAGTCACCCGCGAACCATGCGTGCGGCACGACCAGATAGACGAGCCCCGCAGTCAAGGCCAGGACCAGCAAGGTAGGAAACCACATCGTCCCGACGATCGACACTATTCTCGTGAACAGGAAGCGATAGGCGCCGACCAGCGTCGCTTCCAACGGAATCTTTACCATCACGCTTACCCCTCCATCCAACCCGCAAACTTTTTTTCTACGGGCCGTTCATTCCGCCGGCGCATCCGGCGCCGTCACGGCGTTGTAGGCCTTGCCGATGGCGCCGCTCAACAACCCTATGATGGCAAGGCGCTGGACGAGCGCGACCGCGAGAAAAACCGGCAACACCGGCAACAGCGCATGCAGGAACGCCGCGATTTGCTCGGGATTCACGTGATGCGCCGACTTCGCGGCCGGGGCCAGCTTCATCGCCTCGGCCATGACCGCCGGCATCACCGTCATCTGCAGGACGATATTGAAGACCACCGCGACCGGAATAGTCGTCAGGAGGACCACGATAATGATCCGCCAAAAATTACCGCCGCCGAGCGACCAGGCGCGGCCCAGCCCGATGCGGTTCTCCGCCACCACCACCGCCGGGATGAAGAAACTCAACCGCACCGCCGCGTAGATGGCGAGGAGGACTTCGATCGTGCCGAGCACGACCAGGAGCGCGATCCCCGCGCCGTGCGGAATCGTCGGCACCGCGAACTTCCACACCGCGCAAAACAGCACTGCCAAGACCGCGATCAGAATCACCTCGACCACCCACACCAGCAGATACGCCCCGATCATCCGCCACACCGGCGCCCCCAGCGAGAAATAGACGAAGGTCGTCGTGGTCTTCAGGCCCAGCGCGTGGCGCATCAAACCCGTGAAGACCATCGCCACCATCAGCAGCATGAGGAGCAGGCACGCGGGATAGATGCGCAAGAGCGGCATCATCGCGGCGATGGCGTCGCGCAGGGATTTCGGGTGCGGAAAATTCCCGCTCAGCCATTCATGCGGCACCGACAGGTAGAAAAGTCCGCCGCACAATCCGAAGAACAGCACGAAGGGAAACCACACCGTCCCGATGACCGACACGATGTTCGTGAACAGGAAGCGATAAGCGCCGCCAAGCGTCGCTTCCACGGGAATTCTTTTCATTGGACCCACCCCATTTCCTCACCCGGTGAATAGATTACGCTTCATTCAGATTTGCGACAAATCGGTTCCGCGGTCGCATCGCGCACAACGTCCTTCAACCGATCGTCGGCGCGCGCCGTTCTTGACTGTGTCCGACTCAAACCTGCCACCCATTTGCGCCCGGATTTTCGCGGAATGGCGGGCTTTTCCGGCCGATGACAACGCGGCGGACGAAGTCTAGAGTTTCGGTTAACACGCGGAGGGATCATGGCATTCAGCGAATACAACCGCACCGACGGGTTGGGCCTTGCCGAGCACGTCGCCAACAAGGACGTGACGGCAGCCGAGCTTCTGGAGGAGGCCATCGCGCGCGCGGAACGGCTCAACCCCGCGCTGAACGCGATCGTCTACAAGGATTACGAACGCGCGCGCGCCGTCGCACGAGGCCCGCTGCCGGCAGGGCCGTTCGCCGGAGTGCCGTTCCTGTTCAAGGATATTTTCGCGATGGTGCAAGGCACGCCGACGCGGCAAGGCGCGCGGTTCTTCCCCGCCTTTCCCGCCGATCACGATTCCTATCTGACGGTACGCTTCAAGAAAGCGGGCCTGATCGCATTCGGCAAGACGAACGTGCCGGAATTCGGGTTGGTGCCGACGACGGAAGGCAAGCTCTACGGCCCGGCGCACAATCCGTGGAACCTCGCTCATTCGACGGGCGGATCGTCCGGCGGCTCCGCGGCGGCGGTGGCGGCGGGCATCGTTCCGCTGGCGCACGGCAACGACGGCGGCGGCTCGATCCGCATTCCCGCCTCGTGCTGCGGGCTGGTCGGACTGAAGCCGTCGCGCGGGCGCATCTCGTACGGCCCGGACATGGCCGATGCGGTGGACGGGTTAGCGGTGGACTTGGTCGTCTCGCGCAGCGTGCGTGACACGGCGGCGGCGCTCGACGCGGCGGGCGGCAACGAGCCCGGCGATCCTTACAGCGCGCCGCCCGCGCCCGCTTCCTATCTCCAGGCGTCGAAGCAAAAGCCGAAGCGCCTGCGCATCGGCTTCGCCAAAAAGAAACTCGACGGCACGCTTGTCCACCCCGATTGCATCGCCGCGGTGGAACACGCCGCCAAGCTGTGCGCCGATCTCGGCCACGCGGTGGAAGAAGCCTCGCCCGATGTGGAACTGGCCGTGCTGATGCCGGCCTTCATGGCGCTGTGGACGAGCAACCTGGCGGCAATCGTCGATTTCGTCGCGCGGCTGACCGGGCAGACGCCGTCGCCCGACAACATGGAGGGCCTCACGCTCGGCCTTTACGAAGCGGGCAAGCGCGTCGGCGCCAGCGATTATCTGCTGGCCAAGATGACGCTCAACCTCGCCGCGCGCGGGGCCGCGAAATTCCACCAGACCTACGATCTGTGGCTGACGGCCACGCTGGGCGCGCCGCCGGTGAAGCTCGGCAGCTTCGATCTCGAGGAGCGCGACCCCGGCAAGGGCATGGCGCCGTTCGTGGACTACGTGCCCTTCACGGCGGCGCAGAACATCACGGGCCAGCCCGCGATCAACCTGCCTTTGCATTGGAACGCAGCTGGTCTGCCCATCGGCGTGCAGTTCGTGGCGCCTCTGGGCGACGAACTCACGCTGCTGCAACTGGCCACCCAGCTCGAACACGCCGCGCCGTGGTTCGCACGGTATGCGACGATAAAAGTCTAGCCTCAGCGATAGGCGATGAGGCCGATCCATTCGTGAACGGCGGCATCCATGATTTCCAGATTTTTCGGTATCTCGAAGATGCCCAGGAATTGTCCGTCTGCGGTCAAATAGTCGGTGGGCCACGGAATCATGTTCCAATGTATGCGTTCGGCGACACGCATCGAGCGTGGCATGTGAATCGCCGAAGTCGCCAGAACCCATACCTCACCGGGACGCGGTTTGGCGATCGCCCGGGAAAAGACGAAATTCTCCCACGTATTGTGCGACCGGCCTTCCAGTGTGAGACGGCTGGGGTCCAGTCCCAGCTGCCCGAAGATGTACTTTGCGGCCGGTGCGTCCCCGCTTTTGCCGTTGATGGCTCCCGATCCGCCGCTGAACACAACGCGTGCATTGGGATAGCGCCTCGCCAATTCATACGCGGAAACAATTCGGGCTTCGGCGAGTGTCGCCGCAGGGGCCGCGCGGGACTTGAGAACGTCAGTGTCCAGACCGCCGCCCAGAACCAGAATACCGTCGACATGGGACGGCCAACCCGGCCGCGTAAACCGGTTTTCAAGCGGCCGCGCCAGCAATATCCCCGTCGGCAAAATGCCTATGACGACGAACAGAACGGCCGCCGCGGCGGCAAGGCGCTGGCCGATGCGTTCGAACTTCGTTGCCAGCAAGATCGCCGCCGCGATTGTCATCAGAGCCAGAAAATGACTGGGCGCGAAAATCAGCCAAAACAATTTTGACGCTATGAAAAACCCCATCCCACCACCGCTTGTCCAAGGGTACGATCTTTATCATGCGGCAAGGTTCGCCCTGGCGTCACCCATGTGGCCGAATTGTCACATCCATATCCCCCGCAGGTGTCGTATGCCGCGCGGGAGCGCATAAATGCGAACTCGGAAGCCAAACACAAATAGAGATAGGCGGTATGGCCGAGCCCGCAAGATGCAGGTTGAAGGAGCAGGTTTGAACGACACCATCCACATCGTCGGCGGCGGATTGGCCGGCAGCGAAGCGGCGTGGCAAGCGGCCCGGGCCGGCGCCCGCGTGGTGCTGCACGAGATGCGCCCGGTGCGCGGAACCGAGGCGCATCGGACCGACGGGCTGGCCGAACTGGTGTGCTCGAACTCGCTGCGCTCCGACGATGCCTTGAACAACGCCGTCGGCCTCTTGCACGAGGAGATGCGCCGCGCCGGCTCGCTGATCCTTGCCGCCGCCGATGCGCACAAACTGCCGGCGGGAGGCGCGCTGGCGGTGGACCGTCACGGATTTTCCGCCGCCGTCACCAAGGCGCTCGCGGAACACCCGAACGTCGAAATCCGCCGCGAAGAGATCGCCGCGCTGCCGTCGGATTGGAAATCCGCCATCATCGCCACCGGGCCGCTCACCGCTCCCGCGCTTGCCGAATTCATCCGTATACTGACGGATGAGGAGGCCCTGTCGTTCTTCGACGCCATCGCGCCCGTCGTCCATCGCGAGTCGATAGACATGAACGTGGCCTGGATGCAGTCGCGCTACGATAAGATCGGGCCGGGGGGCGACGGCGCCGACTACGTCAATTGTCCGCTCGACGAGGAGCAATACCGCGCCTTCGTGGAGTCGCTGCTGGCGGGCGAGAAGACCGATTTCAAGGAATGGGAGACCTCGACGCCCTATTTCGAGGGCTGCCTGCCGGTGGAAGTGATGGCGGCGCGCGGCGTCGACACGCTGCGCTACGGTCCGATGAAGCCGGTGGGGCTCAGCGACACGCGCACCGGCGCGCGGCCCTACGCCGTCGTGCAACTCCGCCAGGACAACGCGCTGGGCACGCTGTGGAACATGGTGGGCTTCCAGACCAAGCTGAAGCACGGCGAGCAGGTTCGCATCTTCCGCACGATCCCCGGCCTCGAAAACGCGAGCTTCGCGCGGCTGGGCGGGCTGCACCGCAACACCTTCATCAACGCCCCTCGCCTACTCGATGCGCGGTTGCGGCTGAAGGCGCGGCCCGCGCTGCGCTTCGCCGGGCAGATCACCGGCGTCGAAGGCTATGTGGAGAGCGCCGCCATCGGCTTGCTGGCCGGGCGTTTCGCGGCGGCCGAGGCGCGCGGTGAAATGTGCCAAGCGCCGCCGCCCACCACCGCGCTCGGCGCCCTGCTCGCACACATCACCGGCGGCGCCGACGCCGAGACCTTCCAGCCGATGAACGTGAATTTCGGACTGTTCCCCGATCTTCCGCCGCCGGAGAAAATCCGCGGCCGCGACCGCAAGAAGGCGTTGTCCCATCGCGCGCTGGCGGATCTGGAGAAGTGGCTCGGTCGAAAGGCGGCCGCGGAATAATCAGATGCCCCCGCGTATCGCAGCCCATAGCAGCGCGATCTGCTTTCGCCACAGCGGCGGGTCGCTGCGCTTGAGGTAGAGCGGCACCAGCGCGGCCGGCAGGAACGCGGGCAAGGCCTCGGCCGGCATCGCGATTTTGCGCGCGGCCGTGAGGTGGTGACGAGTACGTCGTCTCGCGTCGCCGAGAAGACCGTCCGGCAGGAACCGCTTGTCGCGCGCCGCATGGAACGGGATCGAGCGCAGCAGACCCGCCAGCGCATATGCGATGCCCGCTTGGCGCGCCGGACCATCGGCTTCGGCGCTCAACACCCGCGCCGCCAGGCGCATCAAATTGCCAGACGTCGCATCCGCATAGGCTTCGAGCGCCGCCATATCCGCGAAGGTGTCCGCCGACGCGTCGAAGGCGCGCGCTTCGATCAGCCGCTCGAACCACGCGGCGGGAAGATTGTTCGCCGCCAGCGTTTCGGCCAGCGCCTGCACCACGGGATGATCGCGAGGCTTGCCGGCGCGCGCGCCCTCCACCGCCTCGCGCCACCATGCCAGACGGATGTCGGCCAGCATCGGCTCGCGCGCCGTTTCCGCCACGCGCGCCAGCTCGTAGTTGAAGGCATAGAGTGCGAACAGGAAAGGACGTTTGCCGGCGGGCGCGAACAAGGCGGAGAAATAGCGGTCGGGATCGCGCCGGTGGACGATTTCTTCGCAGGCGGAAAATGCGGACACGACGCTCGTCCTATGAACGAAAGAGCCGCCCGGCGATCCGGGCGGCCCCTTCAACCGTCGATGCGCCTGCGCTCAATAGATGTTCTGCGCGGCGACCATGGCGAACAGCATCGGGATCGAAAGCATGGTGTTGATGCGGCTGTACATGCCCGCGGTCTTGGCGGCGGCCGCTTTCTCGTCGGCGGACAGATTGGGGAATTTATCGCCGATGTTCAGCGCCTTCTTCTGGTTCGGCCAGATCAGGAACCAGACGTTGAACCACATGATGGTCCCGAACCACATGCCGACGCCGATGCTGATGGCCTTCGGATTGACGAAGCCCTCGATGGAGTCGAGCGTGTAGGCCTGCAGCAGATAGCCGTTCAACTGCGCCAGGACGATGCCGAAGACGATGGTGCCCATCGCCGCCCAGCGGAACCAGAACAAGGCGGCGGGCGTGATGAACTTGCCCAGCGCCGGGCGCAGCTCGGCGGGAATCTTCGGCGTCGTCGGCGTGGAGACGAAGTTGAAGTACCACAACAGCCCGATCCACATGACGCCGCACAGCACGTGCAGCCAGCGGATCAGGAACGGCCAGAACGTCGGCGCGTCGAAGCCCTGGATGTAGAGGTAAAGAACGAACATCAGCGCCGCGAGCGCGACTCCCGCGATCACCGTGTTGCGCAAATCCGAAAAGAAAGCGGCCATGCCGGTTTCCCCCTTCGCTGTGAATCAGTCGGAGAGCTTATTACGCCTATTCCCGACATGCCAAGTCGGAATTGCCTAGATCGTCAGCTTTTTCGGCCGGCGGATATGCAGCCAGGCGACCACGATCAGCCTTGTGACCATCACCGCCGTGAAGAACGAGGTGATGATGCCCACGCCCAGGGTCACGGCGAAGCCGCGCACCGGCCCCGAGCCCAGCTCGAACAGGATCAGGGAAGCGATCAAGTGGGTTGCGTTGGCGTCGATGATCGTCGCCATGGCGCGGCGGAAGCCCGCGTCGATCGAGCCGAGCATGCTTCGCCCGTTGCGCTGTTCCTCGCGGATGCGCTCGTAGATCAGCACGTTGGCGTCCACCGCCATGCCCATGGTGAGCACGATGCCCGCGATGCCTGGCAGCGTCAGGGTGGCGCCGAACAGCGTCAGGATTGCCAGCAGCAGGATGACGTTGAGCGTCAGAGCGGCGTCCGCGAAAACACCGAACAGCCCGTAGCGCAGGACCATGAATACGGCGACCAAAAACAGGCCCGCGATGGCGGAGTACTGGCCCGCTTTCACCGAATCCGCGCCCAGTTCGGCGCCGACGGTGCGCTGCTCGATCGGCTTCAACTTCGCCGGCAGCGCGCCGGCGCGCAGCAAGGCCGACAGATCGGTGGCCTCCTGCATGGTGAAATTGCCTTCGATCTCGCCGGAGCCGCCAAGGATCGCTTCGCGGAAGACGGGCGCCGAAATGACCTTCTTGTCGAGAACGATGGCGAAGCGGTGACCCACATTGTTCTTGCTCGTATCGGCGAATTCGCGGGCTCCGACATTGTCGAAGCGTAGCGTCACCACGACCCCGCCGGTCTGTTGGTTGGACGCGGCTTGCGCGTCTTTCAACCTGTCGCCGTCGACCGCCACCCGCTTTTCGACGACGATGGGGACCGGGGTCTTGGTTCCGTGTTCGACGTCGTACAAAAGCTCGTCGCCGATGGGGACGTTGCCTCTCTGCGCCGCCTGGATGTCGGCCGTTTCGTCCACCAACTGGAACGTCATCTTGGCGGTCGTCTGCAGGATGGAAAGAAGGCGCGTGGGATCCTGCAGGCCCGGCACCTGCACCACGATGCGGTCCTTGCCCTGCTGTTCGATGCTGGGTTCCTTGGTGCCCAATTCGTCGATGCGCCGGCGCACGACTTCGATCGAGCGGCTGACCACGTCCGTTTCGGTTTGCTTTTTGTAGGCGTCGGTCATGTGCATGACGATGACGCCGCCGCCCGGCTGGCTGACGTCGAATTCGCGCCCGCCGACGGAGAACACCGCGCCGCTCAGCTGCGGATTGACGTCCTTGAGCGCGGCCAACGCATCGTCGAACTGGGCCGCTTCGATGATCCGGACGTGGACGCTATCGCCCGCGGCCGAAAGATCGGCATAGCCGATATGCGCCTTGCGCAGCGTACGGCGGATGTCGCCGAGCGTCGTCTCCAGACGTCCCTTCATCACATCGTCGAGATCGACCTCGAGCAGGACGTAGGAGCCGCCCTGCAGGTCGAGGCCGAGACTGACCGTGTTGTGCGGAAGCCAGCTCGGCATCTTCGCGCGCACCTGCTCGGGCAGCGCGTTGGGCAGCGAGATCATCGCCCCGCTAAGGAGGATGACGGAGACCAGTATGCGGACCCAGGCGGAAACCTGCAGCATCTTCGATCAACTCTTGTCGGACTTGGCTTCCACCGGCTGGCTCTTGGCGCGTACTTCCGACAAGGCGCTTCTGAGCACGCGCACCTGGACATCGTCGGCGATCTCGACGGCGATCTCCGGATCGTCCTTCTGGGGCACTTTGGCCACCTTCCCGATAATGCCGGACGACATCACGACGGTGTCGCCCCGGCGCAGATTATCGACCGCCTCGCGAAGCTTCTTGGTGGCCTGCTGTTGCGGACGCAAGACAAGAAAGTAGAAGATCGCGGCGATAGCGATGAAAGGTGCAAGCGAAGTGAGAAGGGAAGTGTCCATTGGCGGGTCCGGGGTGATCTATAGGCGGGGGCGCACCACGCGCCGCAGCCGACGATGCGTCAGGGCGCGGACTATAGCCACGCGCCCTGCCTTTGCAACACCTGGGAAATCAAAGGATTAGCCATGGCCACAGGCAAGAAATCCAAGCCGCGGAGCAGCCGGCGGGTGGCTGGAGCCTTCGTCTGGGAAGCCTCGGCGGGCAAACTGCTGGCGGTCCGCCAAGTGGCCAGTCTGCCTTTGCCGCTTCTCAAGGGCATCGACGCGGCGCGCGACACGCTGATGGAGAACACGCGCCGCTTCGCCGACGGGCTGCCCGCCAACAATGCGCTGCTTTGGGGGGCGCGGGGCATGGGCAAGAGCTCGCTGGTCAAGGCCTTGCACGCGGAAATCAACCGGGAGCGGATGCGACTGATTCTGATCGAGATTCATCGCGAGGAGATCGCCAGTCTGCCGCTGCTGCTGCGCCGGCTGAGAGGCGACAAACGCCGCTTCCTGCTGTTTTGCGACGACCTGTCGTTCGACAAGGACGACACCAGCTACAAATCGCTCAAGGCGGCGCTGGAAGGTGGCATCGAGGGACGCCCGCCGAACGTGCTGTTCTATGCGACCTCCAACCGCCGCCACCTGATGCCGCGCGACATGATGGAGAACGAGCGCTCCACCGCGATCAATCCCTCCGAGGCCGCGGAGGAGAAAATATCGCTGTCCGACCGCTTCGGGCTATGGCTCGGCTTCCACAACTGCGGGCAGGACCAGTATCTCGCGATGGTCGACGGCTACGTCGAGCATTATGGCCTGGATATGGTGAAGGACGAGCTGCATCGCCGGGCGCTGGGGTGGGCGGCGGCGCGCGGCGCGCGGTCGGGCCGCGTCGCCTGGCAGTTCATCCAGGACCTCGCCGGCGAACTGGGGAAGCGGATTGATTAGCGCGACGCCACCTGCAATGGCCTGAGCAGCGGGCGGGGATCGACGGGCGTGATGCCGCGGCGGATCTCGAAATGGAGCTGCGGCTCGTTGACGTCGCCGGTGCTGCCGGCGGTGGCGATCACCTGCCCCTTGGCGACACGATCGCCGCGGTTCACCAGCATGCGCTCGCAATGCGCATAGGCGGTGACGTAATTGCCGTCGTGTTTGATCAGCACGAGATTGCCGTAGCTTTTCAGATCGTTGCCCGCATAAGAGACGGTACCGTCGGCGGAGGCGTGGATCGGCTCGCCGGTGGAGGCGGCGATATTGATGCCGTCGTTGCGTTCGCCACCGGCGGCCGAGCCGAAGTTCGAGAGCAGGCGGCCGTTCACGGGCCAGGCGAATTGCGCGTCCGGGCGTGGAGTATTGCGGTCGTTGTCGTCGTTGTCGGCGACGCGCGGCGCGGGATGGGTATCGTTCCGATACCAGGCGGGCGCCGGACGCGGCCTGGGAACGGCTGCGGACCTGTCCCGGTATTCCTGCTTCGTGGCGACCCTTGTCCTGTGGTGGAAGCTGTCCCTGACGCCCCACGCGAACATCGTCACCGGAGTCGCTGCGCAGCCGCCGAGGAATGCGGGAACGGCGAGGATCAGCGCCAGGATCAGAGCGCGCGGAGTATCATGTCTTGTCCGAACGTCCATGGTTACCTCGCGGCTCCTGCGGCACCCCCGGCATCATGGGGACGAACACCACAGGGATCAGCGCCTCCCGTTTCAAACCTGTCTCAGTTCGGATCATCTTCGTTAAAAGTTGACAAAAACTTTCCGGATCGGAATTCGGCCCCGGTCCAAGCGGCGCCACCAGGATACCCCCCGGTTTTAACTGTTCGATAAGGATTGGCGGCACGTCCTCGATGGAAGCCGACAGCAGGATGCGGTCGAAAGGCGCCTGCTCGGGCCAGCCGGTGAGCCCGTCGCCGTGCTTGGTGACGATGTTCTCGAGCTTGAGCGCCTTGAAACGGGCTTCGGCCTCGCGCAGCAGCGGTTTGTGGCGTTCGATGGTGTAGACCTTGCGGCAGAGCGGCGACAGCACGGCGGCCTGATAGCCGGAGCCGGTGCCGATCTCCAGCACCTGCATGGCGGGACCGACATCGAGCGCCTCGGTCGCATAGGCCACGACATAGGGCTGGCTGATGGTCTGGCCGCAGGCGATGGGAAGGGCGGTGTTATCATAGGCCGCGTGGGCGAACGGAGCAGCGACGAAGACTTCGCGCGGCGTGCGCTCGATCGCCGACAGCACCCGTGCGTCGGTGATGCCTTGTTTGCGCAGCGCCATGACGAGCGCGATGGGGCGGTGGTCCGGCATGGTGCGCCTACCCGGCAAACGACCTTTTCAACGCTTCCATCACCGCGGTCTCGGTAAGGTTGAGCTGCAGCGGCGTCACCGAGATTTTCTTGGCGTACAGCGCGCCGAGGTCGGTTCCCGGCTTGGCGGACACGCGTTCGCGCCGAAAGCCGATCCAGAAATAAGGGTAGCCGCGCATGTCGATGCGTTTGTCGATCACCGCCTCCTGCAGTTCGCGCTTGCCCTGCGCCACGATCTCGACGCCCTCCACCTCGCCGGGCGCGCAATCGGGGAAGTTCACGTTGATGAACACGTCCTTCGGCCAGCCGATCCCGATCAGCTTGCGGATCAGATCGGGCCCGTGCGTCCCGGCGCAGGCCCATTGGATTTCGCGCTTTTCCTCGAAGTTGTACGCTTGCGACAGCGCGATGGAGGGAATGTCCAGCGCGCAGCCCTCCATCGCGCCGGCGATGGTGCCGGAATAGGTGACGTCGTCGGCCGCGTTGACGCCGCGGTTGACGCCCGAAAGCACCAGCGTGGGCAGGGCGTCCTTCATCACATGGGTCGTCGCCATCATCACGCAGTCGGTGGGCGTGCCGGTGACGGAAAAATGGCGGGCATCGGCCTTGCGCATGCGCAGCGGCCTCGACAGCGTCAGCGAATGCGAAGCGCCGGATTGCTCCGTCTCTGGCGCGATCACCCAGACGTCGTCGGTCAGCGCGCGGGCGATGGCTTCGGCGACCTGCAGCCCGCGGGAATGGATGCCGTCGTCGTTGGTGACCAGGATGCGCAGCGCGCTCATTTCTTTTCGATCTTCTTCAATCCGCCCATGTAGGGCTGCAAGGCGTCGGGAATGCGGATGGAACCGTCGGATTCCTGATAATTCTCCAGAATGGCGATCAGCGTGCGCCCGACCGCCAAACCCGAGCCGTTCAGCGTGTGGACGAAGCGTGTGCCCTTGCCGTCTTTGGGACGATAGCGCGCATTCATGCGCCGCGCCTGGAAATCGCCGCAGTCGGAGCAGGACGAAATTTCGCGGAAACGCTCCTGGCCGGGCAACCACACTTCGATGTCGTAAGTCTTCCGCGCCGAAAAGCCCATGTCGCCGGTCGAGAGCGTCATCACGCGATGCGCCAGGCCGAGGCGCTTGAGGACTTCCTGCGCGCAATCGGTCATGCGCTCGTGCTCGGCGGCGGATTGCTCGGGCGTGGTGATGGAGACGAGTTCGACCTTGGAGAACTGGTGCTGGCGGATCATGCCGCGCGTGTCCTTGCCCGCCGCGCCCGCCTCGGCACGGAAGCACGGCGTATGCGCGGTGAAGCGGAGCGGAAGTTGTGCCTCGTCGAGAATTTCTTCCCGCACGTAATTCGTCAACGGCACTTCGGCGGTGGGGATGAGGTACGAGTAGTTTCTTTCTTTGATGTTGTCGAGTTGCATTTGAAGCTCAGACGCTGTGGCCCCCAGTGGGCCCATATCCGCATTCATCTCGTTGAATGCAGATGAAACGTCTTTGAAGAGTTCGATGACTTCCACAAGGGAATCCGGATCACTGGTCTCCTCGGTCGCATCAGAAACACATTGACCGAGTCTTTCTATAATTTCGTACATCGGCTGGTACACCTGCCGCCGCCCATAGAGTTCAGCAGTCGCACGTTCCGCCTTGATAGCGAGTTGCCTCCATTCACCAAGAATCTCGAAAAGATCTTCTTGAAATTTTGGTAGTTGACCGGTACCGAACATCGCCCGATCCCGCACCATCAGTGGCGGGACGACTTCGGTGTAGCCGTTCGTCCCAGTGTGCAGGTCGAGCATGAAGGAGGCGAGCGCGCGTTCCATACGGGCCAGCGCGCCTTTGAGATAGACGAACCGCGCACCGGAGACTTTCGCGGCGCGTTCGAAATCCATCAGGCCGAGCGCTTCGCCGAGGTCGTAATGCTCCTTGGGCTTGAAATCGAATTTCGGCGGTTCGCCGGACTTCCGCGCGGCGACTTCCTTGTTGAAGGTCTCGTCCGGTCCGTCGGGCACATCCGCCGCCGGAAGGTTTGGCAGCATGGAGAGAACTTTCTTCAGGTCTCCTTCCAGCTCGCGCTCCTCAGCCTCGTCCTTCTGCATCGCTTCCTTCAGTCCGGCGACTTCGGCCAGCGCTGCTGCGGCGCCCGCTTCGTCCTTCTTCGCCTTGGCCTGGCCGATGGCGCGCGAGGCTTCGTTCTGCCGTGCGCGGTGTCTCTCGAACCTCGCTTTGGCGTCGCGCCATTGGCCGTCGAGTTGCAGGACGGCGTCCGCCGCGTGCTCTGCTTTTACGCCCTCAAATCCGGCGCGGCGCGCCAGACCGGCGGCGAAGGCGTCCCGGTTTTCGCGAATCTGCTTGATGTCGTGCATGGGAGTCTCCCGGCCGGGCAGGTAATGGCACGCGCGCCCGCGCCGGTAAAGTTGCGAAATACCGCAGCATTTTCAGATGGTTGTCAGGTGCGTAGGCCTATTCTTCCGGCTTGCGGGCCGCCGCGTCCTCGGCGCGGCGCTTTTCGATCAGCCCGACGCACCAGATGGAGACCTCGTAGAGCAGCACCAGCGGCACGGCCAGACTGACCATGCTGAGCGCGTCCGGCGGCGTCAGCACGGCGGCGAGCGCGAAGATGCCGACGATGGCGTAGCGGCGCGCCTTGCGCAGCATGGCGGCCGAGACGATGCCGACGCGCCCGAGCAAGGTGAGCGCCACCGGCATCTGGAAGGTCAGGCCGAAGGCGAAGATCAGCGTCATCACGAAATCGAGCCAGTCGCTGACCTTGAGCTGCGCCTGGATTCCCAATGTGCCGACGCCGCCTTGCGTCTGATAGCCGAGGAAGAACCGCACGGCGAAAGGCAGCATCACGTAGAAGACAAACGCCGCGCCCGCGATGAACAGCAGCGGACTGGCGATCAGGAACGGCAGGAAGGCCTTGCGCTCTTTGCGGTAGAGTCCCGGCGCCACGAACATCCAGATCTGCGAGGCGATGACGGGAAACGCCAAACACAGGCCCGCAAAGGCGCCGACTTTCACGTAGGTGAAGAAGGTTTCGTAGATCGCGGTGTAAATGAGATGGTTGTTGGGCTGGCCGACCAGCGCGCGCGCCAAAGGCTCGGTGAGGAAGGCATAAATCGGCTTGGCGAAGCCGAAGCAGATGACGAAGCCGCCCGCGACGGCGAGCAGCGAATAAACCAGCCGCTTTCTCAGCTCGATCAGGTGTTCGAGCAACGGCGCCTTGGTGGCCTCGATTTCCGCTTCGTCGTCGGAGATGCTCATGGCGGCGAGGGCTCATGGCCGTCGCCGGCGGGCGGGCTCGGCTCGGGGGGCTTTTCTTCGTGGGCGATGGCAGGTTGGTCCGCCTTTGCTTCGGGCGACAGCGACACCTCGGGCGCCCGCAGCGCCTCCGACATTGTCCGCTCGGTCTGCGAGAACGGACGGGCGTTGCGCAGTTCGTCGAGTTCCTTGCGCAAATCGTCGAGTTCGCTCTGGCGCGCCATCTCGTCGAAGCTCTTGCGGAACTGATCCGCCATGGCGCGCGCCTTGCCCGCCCAGCGGCCCATCGCGTGCATCACTTTCGGCAGGTCCTTGGGTCCGACGACCACAAGGGCGACCACCAAAACGAGGAGCATATGGCTCCAGCTCAGATCGACGAACATGGTCTGGGGTGAAATCCTGGGCCGGCGGCTCTAGCGCGCCGCGGTGTCCTTCTTCGTGGGTTCGTCGTGGCGGTCGACGTCGATCGTGCGCGGCGGAGGCGGCGGCGTCTCCTCGTCGGACAGCCCCTTCTTGAAGCTCTTGATGCCCTTGGCGAAGTCGCCCATGAAATCGGAAATCTTCCCGCGGCCGCCGAACAGGACCATCACGATCGCGGCCAACAACAGGATGTGCCAAAAGCTCAGTCCGCCCATGACGAATCTCCTTCCGGCCGTTCGAACTGCCGGGTTGCGCCGCTGCGGCGCGTGTTCCGCCCCCTTAAAGCCCCTCCCGGTCGGCAATTGCAAGACGGATGATAGGGCGAATAAAGGGTGGCGAATAGCCAATAGAGGAGACAGGTTGACTATTCGCTAATCCTGTTCGCCGCCGGCCTGTTCAACCGACCAGGATTTCCGCCTTGCGGTCCATCGCCGAACCGAGCGAAGCCAGCCGCCGGCTGACGGTATCGTCGGCGATCACGCTGCGCCGCTTGGGCACCTCCAGGATGACCTTCGAGGGCGTCAACCGCAGGCGGTAGTTGGGCAGCTCGCCGGCCGCCGAAGCGGAGAGATCGAAGGCGACGCGCGCCGCCAGGCCGACATGCAAGGCCCGCCCGCTTTCCTGCTTGTTGAGCAAGCGCGGGACGTCGCCGGGAACGGCCTCGTCGCCGGTATAGCGATGATAGATGACGGTCGCGATGAATTCCCGCGCCCGGTGAGTGGCGCCGGCGAACGGCATGTAAAGCACTTCTTCGTAGGTGCCGCGCGCGCGGTAATCGGGATGACGCCGCCAGCCGATGTCGCTGAGCAGGAATGCCGCCTGCCGCAGGCGGCGGGACTCCGCGTTCTCGTCCACGAACAAGGGAGAGGCCCAATGGAACATTTCCATCGCATGGGCGGGCGAGCGGCTCAGCCGCGCATTCTCCACGCCGGCGAAATCGAGCAGAGGATCCTTGGCGCGCTCCTCTTCGGACAGCTTGTCGTAGAGCAGGCCTTCGCGCAGCCCGTTGGCGCAGATCACGACTTCCTTGAACTTCGCCATCATCAGCAGACGGTGCAGCGCCACCGCCCCGTAGGGCAGAAGCTCCATGCGCCGCTTGGACACCGACGACATCAGCTCGAGGGACTTGCGGCTCTGCTTGGCCAGCACGTTGCACAGATCGAGCGCGCGCCCGTACGGAATCGCGTAATGCTGCAGCATGTGCAGGGGATAGCATTCCCGCAACATGTCGACGCGCGCCAGGCTGCGCCAGATGCCGCCGACCGCGTACAGCGTGCGATTGTCGAGCGTCATCAGCTGCGGCAGCGTCGCCAGTTCGTTGTCGATCAGCTGGCGCGCCTTTTCGGTGTTGCCCTTGGCCATGTCGATCAGCCGTAGCGGACCGAAGGGCAAGGTGCAGGCGTCGCTGGTGCGCCCGTTCTTCACCAGCGCCATGTCGAGACTGCCGCCGCCGAGGTCGGCCGCGAGGCCGTCGGCGTCGGGGATGGCGGCGATCACGCCCTGGGCCGCGAAATGAGCCTCTTCCTTGCCCGCCAGCACGCGCACCGGAGCGCCCCAGGCCGCTTCGGCGCGGCGCACGAATTCCGGGCCGTTGGCGGCATCGCGCGCCGCCGCCGTCGCCACCGCCTCGCGGACCGCGACGTTGAGCCTGTCGGCCAGCACCCGAAACCGCCGCAGCGATTCGAGCGCGGACTCGCAGCCTTCCTTGTGAAGCTGGCCGGTGCTCACCATGTCGCGGCCGATGCTGCAGATGGTCTTTTCGTTGTGCACGGTCGAGGCGGTGCGCGTCAGCGATTCATAGACGACGAGGCGCACCGAGTTCGAACCAATATCGACGACCGCGAAGCGTCCCTTGGCGCTGCGCGCGTGGGGCATCGCAATTTCCGCGCCGAAGTCTGCCGGAAAGATCGGGGAGCCGGCCATCGTCACTCGCGGCGGCTGATGATGGTGACGGGACGCGGTTGATCGATCCGCAGCGAACGTCCCCGTCCCGAAAGAGACGGGTTGGTCATAAAATAGGTGTGCGCCGAAAAGGCGTCGGCGCTGTCCGCCGCCGGGTCGCGCGCGTAGGAGCCGTCGCCGTTCATGTGCCAGCTCTGCGCCTGATCCTTGAGCAGCGCCACCATGATCTGGTCGAGCACCTGCTGGTGGACGGTCGGGTTCTCGATCGGCACCAGGGCCTCGACGCGGCGGTCGAAATTGCGCGTCATCCAGTCGGCGGAGGAGATATAGACCTTGGCTTTCGCGGACGGCAGGCCGTAGCCGTTGCCGAAGCACACGATGCGGCCGTGCTCCAGGTACCGGCCGACGATGCTCTTGACGCGGATGTTGTCGGAAAGACCCGGAACGCCGGGCCTCAGACAGCAGATGCCGCGCACCACCAGTTCGATGCGCACGCCGGCCCGGCTGGCGCGGTAGAGACAATCGGTCATCTGCGGATCGACCAGCGAGTTGATCTTCAGCCAGATCGCGGCGGGACGGCCGGCGCGCGCGTGGGCGATTTCCTCGTCGATCGCGTCGACGAGTTCGTCGCGCAGGTTCAACGGCGAGACGGCGATCCTCTCCAGTCCCATGGGTTCGGCATAGCCGGTTACATAGTTGAAAAGCTGTGCGGCATCGCGTCCCAGCGCGGGATCGGCGCTAAACAGCGACAGGTCCGTGTAAATTTTCGCCGTGACGGGGTGATAATTGCCCGTGCCGTAATGCACGTAGGTGTGCAGTTGCCCGTTTTCGCGGCGCACGACCAGGCTGACCTTGGCGTGAGTCTTGAGTTCGATGAAACCGTAAACGACCTGGACGCCGGCCCGCTCGAGATCGCGCGCCCATTTGATGTTGGCGGCCTCGTCGAAACGCGCCTTCAGCTCGACCAGCGCGGTGACGGACTTGCCCGAATCGGCGGCCTCGATCAGCGCCTTGACGATCGGCGAGTCGTCGCTCGTGCGGTACAGCGTCTGCTTGATAGCGACGACTTCGGGATCGGCCGCCGCCTGGCGCAGGAACTGCACCACCACGTCGAAGCTCTCGAAGGGATGGTGGACGATGATGTCCTTGGCGCGGATTGCCGCGAAGCAATCACCGCCGTGATCGCGGATGCGCTCCGGAAAGCGCGCGACATAGGGCTTGAAAAGAAGGTCGGCGCGTTCCTTGAGGATCAGCGTCCGCAGGTCCGACAGACCGAGCATATGCTCGACGATGACGAATTCCTCCAGCTTCAGCTGCAGATGATCGGCGATGAAGCGGCGCAGATCGTCCGGCATCGACTGGCTGCACATCATGTGGATGACGGAGCCGCGCCGGCGCCGCTTGAGCAGCGATTCGAACATCAGCACCAGGTCTTCGGCCTCTTCCTCGATTTCCACGTCGCTGTCGCGCAGGATGCGGAACAGTCCCGTGCCGGTGACCGTGTGGCCGGGGAACAGTTTGTCCAGATAGAGCCCGATCACCTTTTCGAGCGGCAGGAAGCGCGCCTCCTTGCCTTCGCCGGGCAGGCGGATGAAGCGCTGAAGCTGGGCGGGCACCGGCAGCAGCGCCATCATCGCCTTGCCGTCGCGGCGGCGATGCAGCTTGAGCGCCAGCGAGAAACCGAGATTGGGAATGAACGGGAAGGGATGGGCGGGATCGATGGCCAACGGCGTCAGCACCGGGAAGATCTGGTTGCGGAATTGTCCGTCCAGCCATTCCTTGTCGGCGGCGCTCAACTCGCCCGGCTCGATGACGCAGATGCCGGCATCGCGCAATTCGGCCTGCAGCGTCATCCAGACGCGTTGCTGGTCGACGACGAGCCTTCCCGCCAGTTCGCCGATGCGGACCAGCTGTTCGCCGGGACTGAGGCCGTCGGCGCTGAGCGAGACGACTCCCTCGTTGACCATGCCGACCAGGCCGGCCACGCGCACCATGTAGAATTCGTCCAGGTTCGAGGCGGAAATGGACAGAAAGCGCAACCGCTCTAGGAGCGGATGGCGGGGGTTCTGGGCCTCTTCGAGCACGCGCCCGTTGAACGCCAGCCACGACAGCTCGCGGTTGACGAAACGCTCCGGCGAAGCCGGGTCGATCACGGGCTCGACGACGCTTTCCTGGGTGGTAAAGATCTCCCCATGCTGGTGCGGGGACGCGTCTTCGCCTGCCGGCGCCGCAGTGTCGATCGGCAGCGACTCGTCGATCGCCTCAACTTTGGCCTTTGCCTTTGACATCAACGAGTTACCTGCACGTCCGCCATTGGAGCGTAAAGCAAAACTGCGACACTGTCATGTCGTAGCTTACCGGTCTTTCGCCAATAATTCCCTGATGAGCCCAAGCGTTACCGGACGTTTCTGCGCCAGGGCGGCGGCGTCGGCTCGGCCCACGAAATCGCGGATGGCGGCGGGCGAGCGCTCCAAGGCGCGGATCATCTGGGTCGCGACCGCTGCGGGCACGTTCAGCTGGCGGTCGGCGAAAAGTTTTTTCGCCAGCGCCTCGAGCAGCGCGTCGTCCGGCGCCCACAATCCGAATGCCAGCAGCGCCCGGAACCGCGATGCCAGATCCGGCAGACGGGCTGGCCACGCCGAGGGCGCCTCGCGGCCGGTGAGCAGCATGGGCTGGCCGCGCTCGATCAACGCAAACAGCGCCGTCTCGGCCGAAGCGCCCAACGGCGCGCGATCGACGTCTTCGACCGCAACAGCTTCGCCCGCCGGAAGTTGTGCCAGCAACGCCTCATCGAGTGCGGACGCGTCGAGGAGTCGCGCGCCGGCCCGCGCCGCCCAGACGTTTGCCAGGTGCGATTTGCCCGATCCCGCGGGTCCGTAAAGCGCCGCGACCGGCGAGGGCCAGGCGGGGTAGGCGTCGACAAATCCGATTGCCGCGCTGTTGCCGGGAGCGAGGATGAAATCCTCTCGCGCGAATGTTTGGCGCGTTTCGAGCGGCAAGGGAAGCTGTGAAGCCATAGGCGTTATGCGGCGCGCCGGCCCGCTGCCACCGCTTGCAGCCACACATAGCCGTAGGCGAAGAAGGACAGCATCGTGAAGATCGTCACCGCCGCCGTCCCGGCAAAGATCAGCCGGGGCACGCTGACATCCGCGGCGAGCTGCAGCAGAACGAACGCGATATAGAGGATTTGCGCCACAGTACTCGCCTTGCCGACGATCAGCGGCGAGAGCCGCAACGGGGCGTCCAGCAGCCGCGCCGCGCCGACACCAAGCACGATGGCGACGTCGCGCCCGATCACCAGCACCGTCAGCCATAGCGGCACGGCACCTTCCATCGTCAGGGTGACGAAACTCGCCAGCATCAGGAACTTGTCGGCGGCGGGATCGAGCCACGCGCCGAAGCGCGACGTCAGCGCGTAACGCTTGGCCAGGAATCCATCGAGCGCGTCGCTCAGGCCCGCGAGGACGAAGACGCAGAGCGCCGCAACGTCCAAATCGCGCAGGATCAAGTACGCCGCTATCGGAGCGGCCACGAGCCTGAGTGCGCTCAAGATGTTGGGGGCCTGGCGCAGCAGCGCGTTCACGGCACGCCCGTATTCGCGCCGGCTCCTTGCGAGAGCTGCCACGTCCCGCCGCGATTGGTAAGAACGAAGCCCGATTGCGCCAGCCCGTCGCGAAGCTGATCGACGGTGCCGATATAACTGAGCGACAGGCGCGCCGCGCCGATGTCCAAGGCGGCGACAGTGACGCCCGTTACGTTCGGCACGCCCGCCAAGGCGTTCTGCAGACCCGCGAACTGGGCGAGCGAACCGGCGGGCACGTCGACCACCAGTTGGCCTTTTTGGCTGAAATCGACCGCGGCATGGGATTTCCACATGTCTTCGATGGCGTGCACTGCGGCGTCCGCTGCGGCGGGATATGTGGCCTGCGCGTTCTGGATCAAGGGCACGTCGATGCTGGTCTTCGTCGGCAACTCGCCAACCCCAAGCCGGCGCAGCGTGATCGTGAGCTTGTTCCCGGCGACGGCAGCCTCGATCAGCACCGCTTCCGTGGCGCGAATGCGCGCGGCGACCGGCGCGACGTCGGTCCAGGTGGCGGTATCGAAGGTGATCCTGTCGAGTGCGTTTGCGTCCGGCGCGTCGCCGATCGGAACCGTGAACGGAACCACACCGAAGGCAAAACGCGGACTGGCCAGCGCCACCGTCCAGGCGGAGCCGCGCGAATAGCCCGGCGCCATCGGGATCACCAGGACGCGCTTGGCCGGCGTCGCCGCATAAGGAATGCCGGAACTCTGGAGCAGGCGCGCCACCGCCTCCGCATTGAACACATAGGTCATGTCGGCCACATAACGCCTGGTCGAACGCCTTTCGTTCGACGGGTAATACGTCGTGATCAGCCGCTTGAGCTGGGCGTCGTCGAGGATGGGCTGGCGGGTCCAGTCCTGCTGGCGCGCGAGGCGCCGGAACAGAATCTGCCACGCCAGCGGCCGCCCATTGGAAACCGCGAAGTTCCGGGCTTCCACCACCGCCGCGGCCGAAGCATCGACATGCACGCCGCTCACCGTGAACGGACCGTCGGCGAAGGCGGGCTGTGACGACAGGCAAAAGGCGGCAAATGCAAAGGCAAGCGCCGGCAGGAAAAGGAGGCGTCGCATCGGGGACCTGTGTTGACCGCGGCGACTATAGTCGGCGTTCGCCACCCGTTAAAGCGGTGGATTGACTGGAATATGCTCTAATTGGCCTTGACCCGGGCGCGCAGGTCGGTCTGCGGCGGCGGATCGCGTCTGTCGCTGCAGCTTTCTCTTGCGCCCGGTTGCGCGGTATCATTCGCGCGGCTAAACGAAGCAAGCACGAAACTCCTTCGCGATATGGCGTCGAAACCAGGTCCGGGCACTATCACTTATAAGGACGCGGGCGTCGACATCGATGCCGGCGAGGCGCTGGTCCGCCGCATCGCTCCCGCAGCGAAGGCGACGCGGCGGCCGGGCGCGGATGCCGATCTGGGCGGCTTCGGCGGACTATTCGATCTCAAGGCCGCCGGTTTCGCGGACCCGGTTCTGGTCGCTTCCACCGACGGCGTCGGCACCAAGCTCAAGATCGCCATCGAAACCGGCATCTTTGCCGGCATCGGCCAGGACCTGGTGGCGATGTGCGTCAACGACATCGTCGTGCAGGGTGCGGAGCCGCTTTTCTTTCTCGATTATTACGCCAGCGCGAAGCTGAACGTGGACGCCGCGGCCGCGGCGATCGAAGGCATCGCGCGCGCCTGCAAGGATTGCGGCTGCGCGCTGATCGGCGGCGAGACGGCGGAAATGCCCGGTCTTTATGCCAAGGGCGATTTCGACCTGGCGGGATTTTCCGTCGGCGCGGCGGAACGCGGCGCGATCCTGCCGAAGACGGCGGAGATGCGCGCCGGCGACGTGCTGATCGGCGTCGAGTCGTCCGGCGTGCATTCCAACGGCTTCTCGCTGGTGCGCCGCGTGGTGAAACGGCGCAGGCTGGCCTACGGCGCGCCCGCGCCGTTCGCGCCCGGCAGGAAGCTGGGCGAAGCGCTGCTGACGCCGACGCGTCTCTATGTGAAAAGCGCACTGGCCGCGATCCATACCGGCGGCGTCAAAGGGCTGGCGCACATCACCGGCGGCGGCATCATCGAGAACGCGCCGCGCGCATTGCCGGAAGGCTTGGACGCCGAGATCGACCTCGGCGCCTGGACGCCGCCGCCGGTATTCGCATGGCTGGCGCAATCGGGAGGCATCGGCGAACGCGAAATGCTGCGCACGTTCAATTGCGGGATCGGGTTGGTCGCGGTGGCGAGCGAGAAATTGTCCGGCCGGGTGATCGAAGCCTTCCAAGAAAACGGCGACAAGGCGGTGCGGCTGGGCACGCTGGCGGCCGGCAAGGGCGAAGCGAAAGTGCGCACCCGCGGGGTGCTGAAATTGTGAGAGCGCGCACCGCCATCCTGATCTCGGGACGCGGCAGCAACATGGCTTCGCTGATCGCGGCAGCCGCCGATCCGGCGTTCCCCGCCGGGATCGTTCTCGTGATTTCCAATGTTGGAAGCGCGGAGGGCCTGAAGCACGCCGCGGCGGCGGGGATCGCCACCAAAGCCATTCCGCACAAAGCTTTCGCCTCGCGCGAAGCCTTCGACGCCGCGCTCGACGCGGCGCTCGGCGAAGCCGGCGTCCAAATCGTTTGCCTGGCCGGTTTCATGCGCATCTTGTCGGACTGGTTCGTGCGCAAATGGGAAGGCCGGCTGCTCAACATCCATCCCTCGCTGCTGCCGGCGTTCAAGGGCGTGCGCGTGCACGAACAGGCGCTGCAGGCGGGCGTGCGCGTTTCGGGCTGCACCGTGCATTTCGTGGTGCGCGAACTCGATGCCGGGCCGATCGTCGCGCAGGCCGCCGTGCCTGTAAAACCGGACGACACGCCCGACACGCTGGCCGCGCGCGTGCTGCAGGCCGAACACAAGCTCTATCCTGCGGCGCTCCGGCAACTGGCAGAGGGCAAAGTGAAGTTGAAGAACGGCCGCGCCGTTTTCGCCTAAGCCCCCACTCCCGCGATCTTCGCGGAAACATCCCACAGCCGCTTGGCGTCGGCGTCGTTCTGCGCCGCGGCGGTCGGCGTGGCCGGCGCGCATTTGTAGAAATAGCCGCCGCTTTTGCCCGCGACCTGCGGCGAGGAAGCGAGATGGATGATGGTCTTGGCGCCCTCCTCCGGCGTGATCGCGGCCGCTCTTTTGGCGATGCCGACGACGAACGGCAGTAGTCCGTCGTTGTTGTCCGCGAATTGCGTGGCGACGAATCCCGGATGCAGGCAATTCGCCGTGACGCCCGTTCCCGCCAGCCGCCGCGCTAGTTCGCGCGTGAACAGGATGTTGCAGAGCTTCGAGGTGCCGTAGACGCGAAACGCGCTGTAGCTCTTCCCCGCTTGCAGATCGCCGAAATCGAGCTTGCCGCTCTTGTGCGCATCCGAGGCGGTGACGACGATGCGCGCGCCGGGCGTCGCTTTCAGATTGTTCAGCAGTAGGTTGGTGATGACAAAATAAGCCATATGGTTGGTGGCGAAGGTCATCTCCAAGCCGTCGGCCGTCGTCTCGCGCTTGGCGAACAGGGCCCCGGCATTGTCGATCAACACGTCGATCTTCGGCTCGGCGGCGGCGATCTCGCCCGCCACGCGCCTCATTTCGGAAAGACGCGACAGATCGGCGAGGTAAGCGGTGTGCTCGGCCTTGTCGTTGGCGAACGACAGCCGCGCCAGCGTGGTGTCGCGGCGCAACGGATTGCGCGCGATGAAGACGATCCGCGCGCCTTGGCGGGCCAGTTCGACGGCTGCAACTTCGCCGATGCCCGATGTGGCTCCGGTGACGACGACGGTCTTGCCTTGCATGCATCCCTCTCCTGTGCCGGGAGAGACATGCTATCCGACTATGTCGAGATCGCTAAAGAAGAATTTGATCTCGCCGGCCGCCGTTTCGGGCGCATCGGAGCCGTGGACGGAGTTGGCCTCGATGGACTGGGCGAAGTCCTTGCGGATGGTGCCGGGTGCGGCCTTGGCCGGATCGGTGGCACCCATCACCTCGCGGTTCCTGGCGATGGCGCTTTCGCCTTCGAGCACCTGCACCACGACGGGGCCGGAGGTCATAAATTCGACCAGCCCCTTGTAGAAGGGCCGCGCCGCGTGAACGGCGTAGAACGCTTCGGCCTGCGCCTTGCTGAGCCGGATGCGGCGCTGGGCGACGACGCGCAAGCCCGTTTTCTCGAACCGTGCGACGATTTCGCCCGTCAGGTTCCGGCGCGTCGCGTCCGGTTTGATGATGGAAAGCGTGCGTTCGACGGCCATGTCCCGCTCCAGGGTTGGAAAATCGCGCGCCTTATAGCCATGCCCTTTGCAGGGACGCAAGCCGTGCTAAAAGCCGCGCCACCATGCTGGTCATCGACAACCTCACCGTCCGCATCGCCGGCCGCGACATCCTGAAGGGTGCGAGCGCCAGCCTGCCTGCGGGCCGGCGCGTGGGCATGGTCGGGCGCAACGGCGCGGGCAAATCGACGCTGCTGAAGGTGATCCTGGGCCAGATCTCGCCGGATGCCGGCGAGACGAGCACACCCAGGGACTGGCGCGTCGGGGCCTTGGCCCAGGAGGCCCCTTCCGGCGGCGACAGCCTGATCGACACGGTGCTGTGTGCCGACGTGGAACGCACCGCGCTGCTGGCGCGCGCGGAACACGAAACCGATCCGCACCATATCGCCGACATCCACGCCCGGCTGCACGCCATCGGCTCCTATTCGGCGCCGGCGCGCGCGGCGGAGATTCTGGCGGGACTGGGGTTTTCCGCCGAAGAGCAGTTGCGGCCCTGTTGCGAATTTTCCGGCGGCTGGCGGATGCGCGTGGCCTTGGCCGCCGTGTTGTTCTCCGCCCCCGATCTGCTGCTGCTGGACGAACCGACGAACTACCTCGACCTCGAAGGCGTGCTGTGGCTGGAGGAATTCCTGCGCCGCTACCGCGGCAGCGTGCTGATCGTCAGCCACGACCGCGACCTGCTCAACACGGCGGCGGAATTCATCCTGCACCTGGAACACGGCAGGCTGACGCTGTACAGCGGCGGTTACGATACGTTCGTGGAAACGCGCGCCCAGAAACGCGCCCTCGACGCGGCCTTCGCCAAGAAACAGGAGGCGGCGCGCAAGCATTTGCAGGCCTTCGTCGACCGCTTCCGCTACAAGGCGTCCAAGGCGAACCAGGCGCAAAGCCGCATCAAGATGCTGCAGCGGCTGCAGGCGGTCGAGATTCCGGTGGACGAACATACCGCGCCGATCCGCCTGCCCACCGCCACGCCCGCCAGCCCGCCGCTGATCGCGATGGACAAGGTGTGCGTCGGCTACGAGCCGGGCAAACCGGTGCTCGGCGGGCTTTCCTTGCGCTTCGATTCCGACGACCGCATCGCGCTTCTGGGCAAGAACGGCAACGGCAAATCGACGCTGGCGAAATTGCTGGCGGGCAAGCTCACGCCCATGGCGGGCGAACTGGTGCGCGCCAAGAAGCTGGTGCCGGGGTATTTCGCCCAGCATCAATTGGAGGAACTCGACGGCGCGCTGACGCCTATCCAGACGCTGGGTCATTTGCGCCCCCGCCTCACCATGCAGGAATTGCGCACGCAGCTCGGCGGCTTCGGCTTTTCCGCCGACAAGGCGCTGACCAAGGTGGCGAACCTTTCCGGCGGCGAACGCGCACGGCTGATGCTGGCGCTGGCGACGCTCGACAAGCCGAACCTGCTGATCCTGGACGAGCCGACCAACCATCTCGACATCGACGCGCGCAGCGAGCTTCTGACCGCGCTCAACGATTTCGACGGCGCGGTGGTGCTGGTCAGCCACGACCGCCGGCTGATCGAAGCGACGGCCGACCGGCTGCTGCTGGTGGCGAACGGACAGGTGGCGCCGTTCGACGGCGACCTCGACGATTACCGCCGCTTCCTGCTGGCGAGCGAGCCGGTTCCGGTCACGCACACGCATTCCGAATCGAAGCAGACCAAAGAGGACGTCCGGCGCGAAGCTGCGGAACGCCGCCGCCGTCTGAAGCCGCTGAAGGACAAGATCGATACGGCGGAGCACCACATCGCCGCCCTGACGGCGGAAATCGCCAAGCTGGATGGGGCGCTCGCCGATCCGCTGCTGTTCGTGCACGATCCGGCGAAGGGAAAGTCCGTGTCGAAGAAACGCGCCGACGCCGCGCGCAAACTCGCCGCCGCCGAAACGAGCTGGCTGCGGGCGCACGAGGAATACGAGAAGGCGAACGGCGAGTAGCGAGTGGAGTTTTCTATTCGCTATTCGTCCTATCCCAACTGTTCCCGCGCGATGCGGTACCATTCGCGCTGGCGGCTGCGGTAATAGCCGGGCGCGCCGCGCACGGATTTGACGGTCTCCTGGAACAGCGCCTGGGCGCGGTCGGCCTGGCCCAGCGACTTCAACAGCAGCGCGAAGCGGCAGCGCGCCTCCTCGCCCGGATAGCGCGGCACGACGGCTTCGTATTGGCGCACTGCGGCGTCCGTGCGGCCCACCAGCGCCAGGGAGCGCGCGTAATCGAGTTCCACGTCGGCATCGCCTGCCGCCGCCTTGTCCACTTCCTTGAGCTTCTCGAACGCGTCCACCGCGCCTTGGCCGTCGCCGGCCAGCAGCCTGGCGCGCGCCATGCCGCGCAGCAGGACCGCATCGCCCTCGCCCAGCGGGCCGCTCATCGCGCCCTGATAAAGATCGACGGCGTCCTGAAAGCGCCCGCGCTTGATGCATTCCTCGGCCAGCGCGCGCTTGGCATCGGCGGAACCGACGCGCTCCACTTCGCGCAGCTTCTCGCGATAGCCGCGGCCGGGATCGGCCAGGTTGGCGACGTTGTCGGCGAAGCGGCGCGCGGAACGGGAACCCGCCGTCTCGCCCAGCAGCACATAGGCGACGTAAATCAGACAGCCGAGCGTTGACAGAAAGAAGATCGGCAATAGCCACAAGTAAGAGCGTCCCGTGCGATAGACGTGGAACGCACAAAGCATGGAGAACAGAAAACCGAAGCCGAGAATGGGCACGGGCACATCCGCCTGGACAGGTTCTTTGCCCAGATAGTCGTCATCGGCGGGTCAAATCAACCCTGCTTCTCCCACTTTCCGGTGGGGCTTTCTTTCCAATATGTAACGTCGTGGCCGGCGGCCTTGGCGTCCTTCCAGGCGGCGCGGGCGTTTTCAAGCGCCGCCGGATCGCGCCCGTCGAACAGCAGCACGATGCGGGTGAGGGCTTTTGCCGCCGCGCCGTCCCAGGCGGGCGGCGGCGCGCCGCCGACCAGGAACAGGACATTGGCGTCGTTCGGATTGCCCTCCTCCACCGTGATGAGCACCGGCTGGCGCGCCGGATCGCCATCGCCGAGCTGAGCGTGCGGCAGGAAACCGTCGTTGAACGTCCACAGCCGCGTGTCGATGGCATCGGCGCGCTCGGCGGATTCGGTGCGGATCAGCGCCCGCCAGCCGCGCTCCAGCGTTCGCTCGATCAGCCCCGGCAGGACGTCGTCCAGGCTGCGCCGTTCGAGGTGGTAGAAGAGAGTTTCCGTCATCACCCCTCGTAATGATCCGCCACCAGTCGGTCGAGGAGACGAACGCCCCAACCGGTGCCCCAGCTCGGGATCAGCGGCTTCTGCTCGTTGTCCTGCCAGGCGACGCCGGCGATGTCCAAATGCGCCCACGGCGTCTTCTCGACGAAGCGCTGGAGGAATTGCGCCGCGGTGATCGAGCCCGCACCCTGCCCGCCGATGTTCTTCATGTCGGCGATCTTGGAGCGCAACAGCTTGTCGTAGGCGCTGGCGAGCGGCAGACGCCACACCGGTTCGCCGACCTCCTTGCCCGCTTCGGTCAGCCGTTCCGACAGCTTGTCGTCGTTGGAGAACAGGCCGGCGTGCTCCGCGCCCAAGGCGATCAGGATCGCGCCGGTCAGCGTGGCGAGGTCGATGACGAATTTCGGCTTGAAGCGCATCTGCGCATACCACAGCGCATCGGCCAGCACCAAGCGGCCTTCGGCATCGGTGTTCAGCACCTCGACGGTCTGCCCGGACATCGACTTGACCACGTCGTCCGGGCGCTGCGCCTTGCCGTCGGGCATGTTCTCCACCAGCCCGATCACGCCGACCGCGTTCACGCGCGCCTTGCGCACCGCCAGCGTCCGCATTGTGCCGACGACGGCGGCGGCTCCGCCCATGTCGCCCTTCATGCCCATCATGGCTGTGCCCGGCTTGAGCGACAGCCCGCCGGAATCGAAGCACACGCCTTTGCCGACAAAGGCGACCGGCGGAGCGGTTTTTTTCTTCTTCGCGCCGTGCCATTGCAGGACGACGAGCTGGCTTTCGCGCTCGCTGCCCTGCCCGACGCCCAGAAGGGCGCCCATGCCGAGCTTCTTCATCTGCTCCTCGCCCAGCACCTCCACCTTCAGCCCGAGTTTCGACAGGGTCTTGGCCCGCCGTGCAAACTCCACCGGCGACAGGACGTTCGGCGGCTCGTTCACCAGGTCGCGCGCCAGGAACACGCTGTCCGCGACGGCTTCGCACGGCCGCCAAGCCTTTCTCGCCGCCTGCGGATCGGCCGTGAAGATGGTCACTTTCTTCAGCTTGGATTCGTGCTCGTCCAGCTCTTTGGTGCGGTAATGATTGAAAGCATAGGATTTGAGTCTGGCGCCCAGAGCCAGATGCGCCGCGAGCTTGCCCCCGCGCGCCTTTCCGCCCTTTGGCGCGTCGATTTCGAAGGCGATTTCGGTTTCCGCCGTGCCCTTGAGCCGGCCGATGGCGGCGGCGGCGGCGGCTTCGGCCCCGTTGACGTCGAAATTCTCCGGCTTTCCCAGGCCGACGATCAGGAGGCGCGAAGCCTTGACCCCGGCCGGCGCCAGCACCTCCAGCACCTGGCCCGGCTTGCCCGTGAACCGGCTGACCTTGAGGGCGCGGCCGATCGCACCGTCACACGATTTGTCCGCCCGTTCCGCCGCGGGCAAGAGGGTCGGGCCCTCCACGGCCGCTGCGACCCAGACCCCGGAATTGACCGCCGATGGCGCGACAAAGCTCAGTTGCATCGTGTTCTCCAGTCCTTTTGCTTGAAAGTCCGGTTGCCCAACATCCGGATGGGAATGCTAAAGAGGGGGATGTTAGCTTAAGGCGAATCGCCGAAGGGGCAAAGACACCCCCGCCGACCGGACAACCAGATGCCGCGACTGTCCCACTATGTCCTCAAGCAGCTGATCGGGCCGATTGCGCTGTTCGCGTTCCTCGCCACCTGCGTGGTGTGGCTGGCGGATTCCCTGCCCCTGCTCGACCTCGTCATCAACCGCGGACAGTCGGCGACGATTTTCGCGTATCTGACGATCCTTCTCCTGCCGAGCCTGCTGGTCCTC
Source organism: Alphaproteobacteria bacterium (assembly GCA_028871795.1). Lineage (GTDB taxonomy): Bacteria > Pseudomonadota > Alphaproteobacteria > Micropepsales > Micropepsaceae > Rhizomicrobium. The sequence goes on from JAGWMG010000003.1 coordinate 56,501, forward strand.
ATCCTGCCGATCGCCTACTTCGCGGGTACGCTCTATGCCCTCTCCAAGCTCAACTCGGACAGCGAGCTGGTGGTGATGGCGTCCGCCGGTTTCAGCCGCGCCCAGCTCGCCGTCCCGGTGTTCATCGCCGCGGCGATCGTCATGGCCCTGACCTATCTCTGCGGGCTCTATCTGATGCCGGCCGGTCAGCGCGCCATGAAGGACAAGGTGGTCGACATCCGGGCGGACATCGGCGCGGCCCTGCTCAACGAGGGCACGTTCAATACCCCCGCGAAAGGTCTTACCGTCTTCATCCGCGAAATCGATGCGGACGGCCGCATCCGCGGCGTGCTGGTGCACGATGACCGCAACCCGCGCGCACCGATCACTTATCTGGCGGAAGGCGGACAGATGGCGCAGACTCCGGCCGGCACGCGCCTCATCATGGTCGACGGTGCGTTCGAACAAACGATCAAAGGCGGAGCGCGCCTCACCGTGCTCAAGTTCGACCGCTACGTTCTCGACCTCGACCAGTTCACCGGGCCCGCTCGCGTCACCTCCCGTGCCAGCAGCGAGCGTTTTCTAGGCGAGCTTTTCTGGCCCGATCCCAGCCTCAGCAAGAGCCTGCGGAGCACCTATTTTGCCGAGGCCCATAACCGGCTTTCGCAGCCGCTCTATTGCATCGCCTTCGCGCTGATCGCCCTGGCGGCCGTCACCCGCGGACGGCGCGCGCGCGGCGCCAATGCCTTGCGCATGACGCTCGCTGCGGCTGCCGTCAGCGCCATCAGGATCGCGGGTTACGGCGTGCAGGGCATGGCGGCGAGCGCGCCCGTTCTCTGCGTGCTGTTCTATCTGATCCCGCTGCTTGGCGCTGCGGCGGCATTTGCCGTGCTCGTCGGCGGCCTTCCTAAATTCGCGGCAACCCTGCCGATTGCGGAGGCCGCTTCGTGACCTGGTCGTGGACGCTTTACTCCTATCTGGCGCGCCAGTTCCTGGCGTGCGTCGCCGTCGTCTATGGTGCACTCCTGTTCCTCGCTTTTTCGATCGACATCGTCGATCTCATCAACCGCACCGCGGGACACAACGTCGACAGCGGCGTGATCATCGGCATGGCATTCCTGTTTCTCCCCGATCTGGGGCAGAAACTTCTGCCTTTTGCCGTGCTTGGAGGCGGCGTTTTCTGCTTCGTGCGTTCTTCGCGCCATCACGAACTGGTGGCGACGCGGGCGGCCGGCGTGTCGGCCTGGGATTTCCTGGTGCCGCCGCTGGCGGTCGCCGTCGCGATCGGCGTCGTTCAGGTGCTCGGCGTCACCCCCCTCTCGTCGCGCATGCTCGCCCAGTTCGCCGCATTGGAGGCGAAATACATCAAAGGCCAGGCCTCCCAGCTTTCCTTGTCCCTCAACGGGCTGTGGTTGCGGCAAGGCGACGAGAACCAGCAGTCGGTCATCCATGCGCTTAGCGTCTCCGACCAGGGCGTACGCCTGGACGATGTCACCGTCTTCCTCTACGGCCCAGGCGACCATGTCGAAGGCCGCATCGATGCCGGCAGCGCACAGCTCTCGCGCGGCGCCTGGGTCTTGAAGGCCGCCTGGGTCAGCGGCGCGGACGGCCGCGCGACGTATCGAGACCGTTACGATCTCAAAACGACGCTGACCCCCGGACAGATTCAGGAAAGTTTCGCGCCGCCCGACACGCTTTCGTTCTGGGCGCTTCCGCGCTTCATCCGCGACGCGCAGCACGCGGGCTTTTCGGCCGTGCGTTACAGGCTTTATCTCTACTCGTTGCTGAGCCTGCCAGCACTCTTCGCCGCGATGGTATTCATGGGAGCGAGCTTCTCCCTGAAGCCCGCTCGCGGCGGCGGGCTGGCCCGCGTGTACCTGATCAGCGCGCTTTCCGGCTTCGGCGTATATTACTTCGGTGTCCTGACGACCGCGCTCGGCCAATCGAGTATTCTCCCCGTGTGGCTCGCCGCCACGGCCCCGGCGGCGGCGGCGATCCTGATCGGCATGACGCTGGTCTTCCATCAGGAGGACGGATGAAAAAGGAGGGGGTATCGCGGGGCTGGGCGGCGGCGCTCGGGTTTTCGGCGCTCGCGCCGTTCTGTCTGACGCCGGCAACGGCGGCCGAGACGACCAAAGTGAGTGGCGACGTTCTGCTGCAGGCGGACCAGGCAACCTACGACCCGGACAAGCACGTCGTCGTCGCCAAAGGCCATGTCGAAATCGACAACGAAGGGCGCATTCTCCTGGCGGACACGGTCACCTACGATCAAAGCGCCGACGTCGTCACCGCCGACGGCCATGTCAGTCTGCTCGAGGCAAACGGCAACGTCGCCTTCGCCGACCACGTCACCCTGTCCGATCACATGCGCGACGGCGCGCTGTCGGGATTCGGCGCCCTGCTCGGCAAGAACGGAAGGCTGGTGGCCGCGAGCGCGACGCGCACGGAAGGACGCTTTACCACGGCGCTGCACGTGGCCTACACGCCCTGCAAGATCTGCAACCAGCCCGGACAGCGCACGCCGGTGTGGCAGATCAGGGCCTATCGCGTCGTGCACGACGCGGAACAGCACAGAATCAAGTTCAAGGATGCGACCATCGCCGTCTTTGGTGTGCCGCTGCTTTATACGCCATTCCTCACCGAGCCCGATCCCACCGTGCATTATGCCAGCGGGCTGCTCACGCCGGACATCGGTTCGTCCAGCTCCGTCGGTTATCTCCTGCGCGTGCCCTACTACATGTCGATTTCGCCGTCGCAGGACGCCACTATCGAGCCGCTCTTCACCACCCGCGGCGGCGACGTGCTCCTGGGCGAATACCGGCAGCGTTCGAACAACGGCGGCATGTGGCTGCAAGGCAGCGTCGGCGAAAATCCCAACGGCGGCTTCGGCGGCGAGAAATTCCAATGGTACGCGCACCTGTTCGGATCGGGCCGTTTCCAACTTTCGCCCTCCTGGCGGGCGGGTTTCGACGCGCAGGTGACGTCGAACGAAACCTACCTGAAGCGTTACGACATTTCGCAGCTCGATCGGCTGGTGAACGATGTCTTCCTCATGGGCGAACAGGGCCGCAGCCGATTTGTTCTCAGCAGTTACTTCTTCCAGGGTCTGCGCGCCTCCGACGACAACAGGACGTTCCCGATCGCGCTGCCGCTTGTCGAATACACCTACATCCCGCGGCGCAGATTGCTCGGCGGCCAGTTCCGTTTGGACGTGAACGGCGTGGCCTTGTCGCGCGACATAGGGACCAGCGATCAGCGCCTGACCGCCGAAGCGCGCTGGCGGCTGCCCTATGTGGCAAGCGACGGCGAATTGTGGACGCTGCAGCTCGACGCCCGCGGCGACGCCTATCATACCGACACGCCCGCGCCGCTGCCGTCGGACAGCCATTACGCCTTCCGCGGATTGCCTTATGCGGCGCTCGATTGGCGCTGGCCCTTCATTGCCCCGGGAAAGAACGGCAAATCGATCATCGTGGAGCCCATCGCGCAGATCGTGATGTCGCCCTATGGCGGCAATCCGGCCAACATTCCCAACGAAGACAGCCTCAACCTGGAAATCGACGACAACAACATCTTCAGTTTCGATCAGGTGCCCGGCCACGATCTGGCCGAGACCGGGCCGCGGGCCAACTTCGGCGTGCGCGCGGAGTCGCGCTTTTCTTTCGGTTACATGGAGGGGTTGGTAGGCCAGACCATCCGTTTGAAGGCTAATCCCGTCTTCGCCGCCGGCACGGGGCTGACCGGCACGGCGTCCGACGTGGTCGGCCGCTTCAGCATTAAGTTTCCGCCATATCTGGATCTCACCGAACGCCTCGACCTCGACGAGCAAACCGGGTCGGTGCGGCGCAATGAAATTTACCTTACCGGAATTTTCGGCCGGTCCAGCACCCAGATCAGCTATTTGCAGCTGGCCCCCACCCTGGGCCTGCCGGCGCGCGAAGAAGTCAATTCGCAGATGGACATTAATTTCTACGAGAACTGGCAGGCATTCGCGGCCATTCGCCGCGATCTGATCTCCGCCCAAACGCTCGATAACGAGTTCGGCATCGGCTACGAAGACGAGTGTCTGGGCATTTCCGTCGCCTACCGCCGGAAATATACCGCCGACCGCGACCTGCCGCCGTCGACATCGGTCATCCTGCGGCTCAACTTGAAGACGTCGGGAGAGCCGATCCAGGCTTTCAGCCTGTTTCCCCAGGACGTGTTTTCCTATACCCATCCTTGAATGAAAACGGAATTTGCTTATTCTGGATCATCGGTTAAGGGTGAGCCACCGCCGCCGGGCTTCGTGATCGGGAACTTGCCTTGGTAATGCTGCCTAAGACCCATTCTGCCCTTGCAGTCGCTGCGATCGCCTTGGCTCTTGGCGTGGCGATGCCTTCGCTTGCGGTCGCCGCCGACCTCCAGCGCAATGCCATGGTGTCTCCCTCGCCGCAAACGGCGCCGGCCTCCCCCGTCACGGAGGCTGCACCGCGCCAGGCGGGCGCGGCGACGCCGACGGCAACGCCTGCCGCGGAAGCCGACATCAACCACTTCGACGACAGCGTCGTCGCCCTCGTCGACGGGTTTCCCATCTCCGCCTACGACCTCAACCAGCGCGTGGCACTGGCGTTGAGCACGTCCAACATCACGCCGACGCCGGAGATGAAAAAGAAAATCCACGACGAGGTCCTCGATGAGCTCGAAACCGAATTGGTCCAGCGCCGCGAAGCGCAGAAGAACGACATCACCGTCTCGTCGCCCGAAGTCGACAAGCAAGTCCAAGCGATTTTGACCGACAATCACCTGACCATGGATCAGCTCAAGGCGGTTCTGAAGCGAGGCCATGTCGTGCTGACGACCTTGCGCGCGCAAATCGCGGCGTCGATCCTTTGGCAAAAGACGGTCGAGCAGGAATATTCGAGCCGCGTGAACATTACCCCCGAGGCCGTCGACGCCGAAATGGCGCGCATCGCAGAGGGTCAGCACAAAGTGCATTTTATGGTGTCGGAAATCTTCCTGGGGGTCGACAATCCAGAAGACGATGAGAAAGTGCTGAAGAACGCGCAAGGCCTCGAAACCCAGATACGGGACGGCGCGCCTTTCGCGGGCGTCGCCAGACAGTTCAGCCAGAGCCCGTCTGCGGCCCAGGGCGGGGACGTCGGGCTGGTCTACGACGGCCAGCTCGCGCCGGAACTGAACACGGCGCTCGCAGGGATGAAAACGGGCGATCTTTCGCAGCCGATCCGCTCGACCGGGGGATATTACATCCTGGCGTTGCGCCAAAGATTGGAGCCCGCGGGCACCAAAATCCCCGATGCCTCGCAACAGCAGCCCACCGCTCTGCCCGGCACACTGCCGCTGGCGCGCCTGCTGCTGCCGCTGGGCCCCAAACCGGCCAAGGAGGTGATCGAGAACGCCCTCAAGGTCGCCGCGCAGATCGGCGAGCGCGTTCCCAATTGCGAGGTCCTTTCCAAAGTGGCGGCCGAGATAAAGGGATCGGTGTACATGAACCTCGGCACGACGCGCCTCGGCGATCTCAGCCAGCAGATCAGGGACGTGCTGGCCAAGACGGAGTCGGGCGGAGTCGCGCAGCCCTTCCTGTCCGACGCCGGCGTGGAGCTGTTCATGCGCTGCGACAAGGCCGTGCCCAAATTGCAGGCGTTCGTGCCGTTGACGCGCGAGCAAGTCGAAAAGCAGCTTTTCGAAGAACAGATCAGCGCGATGGCCCGCCGCTACAAACGCGACCTGAAGCGCAATGCCGACATCGAAGTCCGCTGAAGCCGGCCGAACTCCGCTTCTCGTCACCATGGGCGATCCCGCCGGCATTGGGCCGGAAGTGGCGGTCGCCGCCTATGCGGCGCTCGGCGGACGCATCGGCAACCGAGCGTTGCGGCTCGTCGGTGACGCCGACGTGTTCAGGAGCTGCGGCGGCGTTCCGCCGGAGGCGATCGTCAGCACCCGTGCGCACGCCACGCGCTCTCCCGGCAAGGCCGACGTGACGAACGCCATCGCCACCATCGAAGCGGTCACGCTTGCCGTCGGGATGGCGCTCAAGGGCGAGGCCTGCGCCGTGACCACCGCGCCGATCAACAAGGCCGTGCTCATGCAAGCCAGTTTCGGCTTTCTGGGGCACACCGACTATCTGGCGAAGCTGACGGGGGCGCCGCGCGCCGTGATGATGCTGGTCGGCGAAGGATTGCGCGTGATCCCGCTCACCGTCCATATCCCGATCGCCGAGGTGCCGCGCGCCGTCACGGCGTCCACGATCGTCGAGACGGCCGAGATTGCCCTCGCCGCGCTGAGGCGCGACTTCTCGGTATCCCACCCGCGTCTGGCGATCGCCGGCCTCAATCCGCACGCCGGCGAAGAAGGCGTCCTCGGCAGCGAAGAAGCCGACGTCATCGCGCCCGCCGTCGCCGAACTGAAACGGCGCGGCCATGCCGTGCTGGGGCCGCTGCCCGCCGACACGATGTTCCACGCCGAAGCACGCGCGCGCTACGATGCCGCGCTGTGCATGTACCACGATCAGGCGTTGATCCCGATCAAGACACTGTCCTTCTGGGACGGCGTGAACGTCACGCTCGGGCTTCCCATCGTGCGCACATCGCCCGATCACGGTACCGGTTTCGACATCGCGGGCAAAGGCCTGGCCGATCCACGCAGCATGATCGCCGCCATCAGGCTGGCCGCGAAGATGGCCGATGCTCGTGCGGGATGACCTGCCGCCGCTGCGCGAGGTGATTGCCGCGCACGGACTCTCGGCGAAGAAATCGCTCGGGCAGAATTTTCTTCTCGATCTCAATCTCACGCGCCGCATCGCGCGCGCCGCGCAGGCGCAGGGCGCCCTCGTTTACGAAGTCGGTCCCGGCCCCGGCGGGCTGACGCGGGCGCTGCTGGCCGAAGGCGCCGCGCGCGTGATCGCAGTGGAGCGCGACGAGCGCTGCCTGGCCGCTTTGGCGGAAATCGCGGGCGCTTATCCGGGCCGCTTGGAGATCGTCGCCGCGGACGCATTGGCGCTCGACGAGGTCAAGCTTTTGCGCGAGCGCGGGGAGAACACTCCCGTCCGCGTCGCCGCCAATCTTCCGTATAACATCGGCACCGCCTTGCTGGTGAAGTGGCTGACGGCGGACGTCTGGCCGCCCTTCTGGAGCAGTCTGACGCTGATGTTCCAGCGCGAAGTGGCGGAACGCATCGCGGCGCAACCCGGCACGCACGCCTACGGCCGGCTGTCGGTGCTGGCCCAATGGCGCGCCCGGGCAAAAATCCTCTTCGATGTGTCGAAGAGCGCCTTCGTGCCGCCGCCAAAGGTGACGTCGGCCGTTGTCCGCATCGAGCCGCTGCGCGAACCCGTCGCCGCGGCTCGCCTTCGCGACCTGGAAGCGGTGACAGCGGTGTCTTTCGGCCAGCGGCGCAAGATGCTTCGCCACAGCTTGAAGACCCTGACACAAGATGCCGAAGCGCTGATCCGCGAAACCGGCATCGATCCGGTGTTGCGCCCCGAACAGCTTTCCGTGGCGGAATTCGCAAGCTTGGCGCGCGCCTGGGCAAAACGCGTTGAAAAGCCGATTTCGCACGTGCGAGAGTGACGGCGCCGAGAGGGGATATTCCTATGCTTAGTCAGGCCGTGGTGGCGTTCGGGTCGCCCTTGCAGGAAATCGAGACGCCGACGCCGGTGCCGCAGGGCAGCGAGGTCCTGCTCAAGGTCCTGCATTGCGGCGTGTGCCACAGCGACCTGCATATCCAGGACGGCTATTTCGATCTGGGTGCGGGCAACAAGCTGGCGATGGCGGCTCTCAAGCTGCCGCACACGATGGGCCATGAGATCGAAGGCGAGGTCGTGGCGGCGGGGCCAGAGGCCAAGGGCGTGATGGCCGGCGCGCGCCGCACCGTGTATCCCTGGATCGGCTGCGGCAAATGCGCGGCCTGCCGGCGCGACGAAGAAAACCTCTGCGCCCATCCCAGGCAGATCGGCTGTTCGCCCGAAATTGCCGGCGGCTATGCCAGCCATGTCCTGGTGCCGCACCCGAGGTACTTGCTCGATTACGGCGCCACCTCGCCCGCGCTCGCGGCGGCCTACATGTGCTCGGGACTGACGGCGTACTCGGCGATGCGTAAACTGGGCAATCTCGCTGCCGTGGACAATGTCGTCGTGCTCGGCTGCGGCGGAGTCGGCATGATGGGCATCGAGTTCGCCAAAGCCCTGTTCGGCAGAGGCCCGATCGCCGCCGACATCGACGAAGGCCGGCTCGACGCCGCGAAAATGGCGGGAGCGGTCGCGACCTATAACGCCAAGGCGCCCGGCACCGCCAAGCGACTGGTCGCCGATACGAACGGCGGAGCCGCCGCGGTCGTCGATTTCGTGGGCTCGGAAGAGAGCTTCGAATTCGCCAGTTCCGCCGTGCGCAAGGGCGGACGGATCGTTCTGGTCGGCCTGTTCGGCGGCGCCATGAGCATGCCGCTGCCGATGTTCCCGCTGCGCGCGTTGACGGTGATCGGAACCTATGTCGGCACGCTGGCCCAAGCCGAAGAAATGCTGGCGCTGGTGCGCGCCGGCAAGATCGCTCCCATTCCCGTGGCGACGCGCCCCTTGTCGCTGGCTTCGCGCACGCTCGACGATTTGCGGCAGGGCAAGATCACCGGGCGCGTGGTGCTGAGACCTTAACCGCCCCGCATCAGCGTCTCGACGAAGGCGGGAATGCCCGGCTGGCGCGAGCGCTTCAGCCGTTCGGCCTCGAGGATCGTCTCGACCTGGGCATGGGCGCGGGCGAGATTCTCGTTGACGATGATGTAATCGTATTCGGCCCAATGGCTGAGCTCGTCGTTGGCCTTGGCCATGCGGCGCCTGACGACTTCCTCCGAATCCTGCGCTCTTGTATGCAGCCGGCGCTCCAGTTCCACGCGCGACGGCGGCAGCACGAAGATGGTGACGACGTCTTCGCGCACCTGCTGACGGAGTTGCTGGGTGCCCTGCCAGTCGATGTCGAACAGCACGTCGCGCCCGGCCGTCAACGCCTCCAGCACGGGCTGTTTTGGGGTGCCGTAGCGGTGACCGAAAACCGATGCATGCTCCAGGAACCCGCCGGCATCCGCCATCGCCCGGAATTCATCGTCGCTCACGAAAAGATAGTCGTGCCCCTCCACTTCGCCGGGACGCTTGGGGCGCGTCGTGGCGGAGACGCTGATGGTGACGTTCGCATCGGATTCCAGCAGGCGCCGCGACAGGGTCGTCTTCCCCGCCCCGGAGGGCGAAGACAGGACCAGCATCAGCCCGCGGCGCTTGATGGCAACGCTCATTCGAGGTTTTGCGCCTGCTCGCGGAACTGATCGATGACGGCTTTGAGATCCAGACCGATGCGCGTCAGCGCAATGTCCGTCGATTTGGCGCACAGGGTGTTGGCTTCCCGGTTGAACTCCTGCGCCAGGAAATCGATCTTGCGGCCGACCGCCTCGCCCGACGACAGCAGCCGGCGGGCTTCTTCGACATGGGCCTTGAGCCTATCGAGTTCCTCGCGGATGTCGGCGCGCATGGCCAGCATGGCAATCTCCTGCTCCAGACGTTCGGGCGAAACCGCTCCGGGCGCCACCAGGTCCGCGATCTGCTCGGACAGCCGCGCGCGCAACGCGGCGGGCTGGGCGGCTGCCGCGGCTGCGGCCGCTTGCGTCAGCCGCGCGATCTCCGCCACCTGCGCATCGAGCAGAGCGGCCAGTTTGGTGCCCTCGCCTGCGCGCGCCCTTGCCAGGGCGTCGAAGGCGCCAGCCAGGCTTTCGAGAATGGCGGCATCGCGGCCGGCGCGCTCGCGCGAATCCGCGTCCAGGACCTCGTCCTGGACGATGACGCCTTTGAGCGCCAGAAGTCCGTCGACGCTTGCTTGTCTGAGACCGGTCTCGGCGGCGACTTCCTTGGCGATCTTGACCGCCGAAGCCAGCGCCGCCGCATCGATGCGCAGCCCGCGCGCACTGGATGCCGCCTCGAAGGTCAGCCCCGCCTGGATGTTGCCGCGCTTGAAGCGGCCGGCGGCCAGCATGCGTGCCGCGGCCTCCAGCCCGTCGAACCCCGGAGGGACCCGCAAGCGCAGCTCGAGGCCGCGGCCATTGACGCTTTTGACCTCCCAGCGCCAATGCGCGCCGTCGCGGCTGCCATGGGATTCGGCAAAGCCGGTCATGCTGACGATGGCCATAAGGCGACTCCAAAGGAGCGCAGAACTTACCGCCAGCGGCCCCTGAATGTCATCCCGCTTCAATGATGCGGGGCGGGGCGGGAGGCGATCTGTTCCTTTTCGAGCTTGCGCCACTTGACGACGTTCTTGGCCTGCTCGTCGGCGGTCGCCGCGAAGACATGCCCGCCGCTACCGTCCGCCACGAAATATAGATATTTGGTGTCGGCGGGGTGGAGGACCGCGTCAAGAGAATCCTTGCCGGGATTGCAGATCGGCTGTGGCGGCAGGCCCGCGATTGCATACGTGTTGTAGGGTGTCGGCTTGTCGATCTCGCTCTGGCGGATGCCGTGGCCGAGCGGGTAGCCCTTGGTGATCCCGTAAATGATCGTCGGATCGGATTGCAGTTTCATGCCCAGGCGCAGCCGGTTGACGAACACCGAAGCGATGCGCGGACGTTCCGCGGCGATGGACGTCTCCTTCTCCACGATGGAGGCCAGGATCACCGCCTCTTCCTTGTTCTTCACCGGCAGATTCGGCGCGCGCTTCGCCCATAGCCCGTCCAGCAGGTCTTGCTGAGCCTTCTGCATCTTGGCGACGATCCCGCCGCGCGTGGCGCCGCGCGTGAAGAGATAGGTTTCGGGAAGGAGCGTGCCTTCCGCCGGAACCGGTCCGTCGTCGCCCACCAGCACGGGGTCGCTCCGCACCACGTCGTAGGCCATCTGGCTGGTCAGCCCTTCGGCGATCGTCAGCTTGTGTTCGATGGAGCGGCCCGCAATCAGGATATTCATAATGTCGTACATGCTGGCGCGGCTGGGGACGGCGTATTCGCCCGCCTTCAGCGCCGCAGCCTCGCCGTGCAGGCGCACGCCGATCTGGAACAACATGGGTTTGAGAACGACGCCCGAGTCGGCAAGCGTCTGGGCGACCCCGCGCAGCCCGCCGCCGCTCTTGATGAGAACCACGGTTTCGCCGCCGTGGCGCGCTTGCGGCCCCGGTGCCGCGAAACCCGCATACACCCACTCCACTGCGCCCGCGGCGATAACAACGAGCGCGATCGCCAACGCGACATACTTCTTCATGCCCGACCCTTGAATCCCCGCCCCGCGGACATTCCATGCCGTTTAGCGCACGGAAGTAAAGAGCAGCGAGGCGTTGGTGCCGCCGAACCCGAACGAGTTGGACAGCGCGGCGTTAACCTCGCGTTTCGCCGCTTTGTGCGGCACGAGGTCGAGTGTGGTCTCGCCGTCGGGATGGTCGAGATTGAGGGTGGGCGGCACTATGCCGTCGCGCATCGCGAGAATGCAGAAGATCGCTTCAACCGCGCCGGCGGCGCCCAAGAGGTGGCCGATGGCGGACTTGGTCGACGACATGGCGACCTTTGCCGCGGCGTTGCCGAGCAGCCGCTCGACCGCCCGCGCTTCGATCCAGTCCGCCATGGTGGAGGTGCCGTGCGCGTTGACGTAGTCGATGGCGGAAGGTGACACGCCGGCCCGTTTCAGCGCCATCTGCATGGCGCGGAAGCCGCCCTCGCCGTCCTCGGCGGGTGCGGTGATATGATAGGCGTCGCCGGAGAGGCCGTAGCCCTTCACCTCGGCGTAGATTTTCGCGCCGCGCGCCTTGGCGTGCTCGTATTCCTCGAGCATGACCGTGCCGGCGCCTTCGCCCATCACGAAGCCGTCGCGATCCTTGTCATAGGGCCGCGAGGCCTTTTCCGGCGCGTCGTTGCGGGCCGTCGACAGCGCGCGGCAGGCGTTGAACCCGGCGATGCCGAGTGGGCAAATCGCCGCCTCGGCGCCGCCCGCCAGCATCACGTCCGCATCGTCGAGCGCGATCATCCTGGCGGCATCGCCGATGGCGTGCGCGCCGGTGGCGCAGGCGGTCACGACGGCGTGATTCGGCCCCTTGTAGCCGAAGCGGATCGAGGCATATCCCGACACCAGGTTGATGAGCCGGCCGGGAATGAAAAAGGGCGAGATTTTCCGCGGCCCCTTTTCGTGCAGCACGATTGCGCCCTCCGCGATGCCGACAAGACCGCCGATGCCCGAACCGATCAGGACGCCGGTGCGGCAGCGTTCGTCCTCGTTCCCGGGTTGCCAGCCGGAATCGGTCACCGCCTGCTGCGCCGCGGCAAGACCGAAGACGATGAAATCGTCCATCCGCCGCTGGTCCTTGGGATCCACCCAGGCATCGGCGTTGAACGTTCCGTCCGCTCCGTCGCCGCGCACGACATTGCAGGCGATTTTCGTGGCCATGTCGTCCGTCGGGAACTTGGTGATCGGGCGCGCGCCGGATTTTCCGGCGATCAGCCGCGACCACGTTCCTTCGACGTCGCTGGCAAGCGGCGTTATCAAGCCTAAACCAGTGACAACGACTCGACGCATCGAGGATGGGTCCGCGACGGCGCTTACGCGTTCGCCTTGTCGATGTATTTGACGGCGTCGCCGACGGTGACGATAGACTCGGCCGCGTCATCCGGGATTTCGATGCCGAATTCTTCTTCGAACGCCATCACCAGCTCGACGGTATCCAGGCTGTCGGCGCCGAGGTCTTCAATGAACGACGCTGTGTCGGTGACCTTGCCGGCATCCACGTTGAGATGCTCGACGACGATCTTCTTCACGCGTTCGGCAGTATCGCTCATGGGTTTTTATGCCTCTCCTTGCTTCTTATCGCCGCGCTTGTGTGGGTTGGCCCGCGGCAGCGGCCCTCACTGTTCACAATGCCGAGTGGGGGTCGCCGGTTTCGTAACATAAAGCCATCCGCACCGCCACCGGAGCATAACCTATTGAATAATCTAAGAAATCATCGCCATACCACCGTTGACGTGCAGAGTCTGGCCGGTGATATACCCCGCTTCGTTGCTGGCAAGATAGACCACGGCGGCGGCGATGTCCTCGGGCGAACCGAACCGCCCGGCGGGAATTTTCTCCAACAACGCCTTCTTCTGATCCTCGCCGAGCACAGCGGTCATCGGGGTCACGACGAAGCCGGGCGCCACGCAATTCGCCGTGATATTGCGGCTGGCGACTTCGGCGGCAAGAGATTTCGTCATGCCGGCGAGAGCCGCTTTCGCCGCCGCGTAGTTGCCCTGGCCCGGGTTGCCGGTGGCGCCGACGACCGAGGTGATCGAGACGATGCGTCCCCAGCGCTTCTTCATCATTCCGCGCAGCACCGCGCGTGACAGGCGGAAGGCCGCCGTCAGATCGACAGCGATCACCCGATCCCACTCCTCGTCCTTCATGCGCAAGAAGAGATTGTCGCGCGTGATGCCCGCATTGTTGACGAGGATGTCGATGGGCCCCGCCGCCGCTTCCGCGGCCTTCGGCAGCGCCTCCACCGACGCGGTATCGCCGAGGTCGCACGCCGCGACATGCGCGCGGACGCCCAGTTCGTTCTTCAAAGCCTCGAGCGCGTCGCCGCGCGTTCCCGAAAGAACCACGCTCGCGCCATGCCCGTGCAGCGCCCTGGCGATGGCGCCGCCGATTCCGCCGGAAGCGCCCGTCACCAAAGCAGTCTTTCCCGTGAGATCGAACATCACAGCGTCCTCGCAAAGGCTTCGATGTCGGCAGCGCCGTCGAGCGTCACCGTCGCCAGATCTTTGTCGATGCGTTTGACCATGCCGGTCAGCACCTTGTTGCCGCCGGCTTCCACGGTGGTTTCCACGCCCAGCGCGCGGAAAGCCAGCACGCTCTCGCGCCAGCGTACCCGCCCGGTCACCTGCTCGACAAGCAGCCGGCGGATGGTTTCGGGCTCGTTCGTCTGCACCGCCGTGACGTTGGCGACGACGGGCACGGCCGGCGGACGGATGGTCACGGACGCCAACGCGTCGGCCATCTTGTCGGCGGCCGGGCGCATCAGCGGGCAATGGAACGGGGCGCTGACCGCAAGCGGGATGGCGCGCTTGGCGCCTTTCGCCTTGGCGATGTCGCCCGCGCGATCCACCGTCGCCTTGCGTCCGGAAATCACCACCTGCCCTGGCGCATTGTCGTTGGCGACGACGCAGACCGGATCGGCTTCGACGGCCTGCGCCACCGCTTCCTTGGCGGCCTCTTCGGCCATAGCAACCTCTGCCCCGATCAACGCGATCATCGCGCCGGCACCGACGGGCACCGCTTCCTGCATGGCGCGCCCGCGAATCCTCAAGAGCCGCGCGGTATCCGCCAGCGTGAAAGCGCCCGCCGCGCAAAGCGCGCTGTACTCGCCCAGCGAATGGCCGGCGACGAGACGCGCATGGCGTGCGAAGTCCAGCCCCGCCTCGCGCTGAAGCACGCGGATGACCGCCAGGCTCGCGGCCATGATGGCCGGTTGTGCGTTCTCGGTGAGAATCAGGTCGCTGTCGGGGCCCTCCCACATCAGGCGCGACAGGTTCTGCGACAGGGCTTCGTCGACCTCCTGAAACGCTTCGCGGGCCGGCGCGAAAGCCTGGGCCAGCGCTTTGCCCATGCCGACGGCCTGGCTGCCCTGTCCGGGAAAGATGAACGCGCGCATCGTTCGGGTCCCAAAATTGGCCGCGAGACAAATCAAGCGGCGGACGCGAAGTCAAGCTGTCCGCAAGGTCCCTAGACGGCCACCGCGTGGACGGCGCTGCTTTTGGCGAGGTAGCTGTCGAAGGCGGCGGCGACGAGCCTGACCGCGGCGCGGCTTTCGGGCGCCACGACCAGCCGCGCGCCGTCGATCCTGACCATGTGCTGCTGCGCGAACGGAACGAGCGCCGCCAGTTCCGCCCGGAAGTCCGCCGCCGACTTGCCGAACGGCGCGCCGATCGCATCCAGGTCGACCGCGAGATCGCACATCAGCCGTTCGATGACGGCGCGGCGCAGCCTGTCGTCGTCGTTGAGCGCGATACCGCGCACCACGGTCAGCTCGCCCGCTTCGATCGCTTTGCGATACTCGGGCACCTCGGTCATGTTCTGCGCGTAGCCCTGCGGCAAGGCGCTGATGGACGATGCCCCCAGCCCGATCAGAGCGGGCGCGTCGTCGGTGGTGTAGCCCTGGAAATTGCGCGCCAGCTTGCCTGCCTTCTGCGCCGCCGCCAGGGAATCGCCCGGCCGCGCGAAATGATCCAGCCCGATGGCGACGTAGCCGCGCGCGCACAGCATGGCGTGCGCCAGCTCGAATTGCGCCAGACGCTCCTCGGCATCCGGCAATACTTTTTCGTCGATGAGCTTCATGTGCTTCTTGAAATTCGGCACATGGGCGTAGCCGAAGACGGCGAAGCGCTGCGGCGCCAGCGTCAGCGCCATCTCGATGGTGCGCGCGACGTGGGCTTGCGTCTGGTGCGGCAGGCCGTAGATCAGATCGATGTTGAGCGCGGCGATGCCCGCGGCGCGCAGCCGTTCCACGGCGCTGCGCGTGACCTCGAAGGGCTGGATGCGGTTGATGGCGCGCTGCACCGTCTCGTCGCAATCCTGCACGCCGATGCTGGCGCGGTTGACGCCCGCCTCGGCCAGCGCCGCGATCATCTCGTCCTTGAGGCCGCGCGGATCGATCTCGATGGCGAATTCGGCATCGGGCGCAATTGTAAAATGCGCCGCCAGCGCCGCCGCCAGTTTCCTCACATCGTCTGGCGACAGCATGGTGGGCGAGCCGCCGCCCCAATGGATGTGCGTCACCGGATGGCCCGGCCCGATGATCGCGGCGACGGTCTCGATTTCCTTCAGCAGCACGCCGAGATACGACGCCAGCGGCGAATAATGATTGACGATCCTGGTGTGGCAGCCGCAGAACCAGCACAGCGTGTCGCAGAACGGCACGTGCAGATAAAGCGACAGCCCCATGCCCCGCGGTAACGCCGCCAGCCAGCCGCGGAAAACCTCGCCCGTCACGCCCCCATGGAAATGCGGCGCGGTGGGATAGCTCGTGTAGCGGGGCACGCGGGCGGAAAAAAGATCGGCAGGAGTTCGCATGGTTCCCGGTTATGGACGTGCTTGCGGCCTTGTCATTGACATCGCTCAACTGTGCGGCGCAATAGCGGGATACCCTTATGCCGTCCGGTTTTCCTTGACCGCGCGGGCGTTCGGGAGGATGATTTGCGTGCCTCGCTCCGTGAGAGCAGATGAGGCGTAAAGACGGACCCTCCTCGAGGGCCGGTCGGCCTTGGAGCTGAATGCCCAGGCCTTGAGGGGCGCTGCCGTCATCGACAGCGCCCACGTCTTTGGGGGGTGCTGACTCTTCCCTACTTCGTCATGGCCGGGCTTGACCCGGCCATCCAGCAAAACGAAAAGTCTTCCGGCGCACAGACGTGCGCCGACTGGATGGCCGCCTCAAGGGCGGCCATGACGAATAAGGGGGAAAGCAATGGCTCAAATTCCATTCGACAAACTCGTTCCGCTCTTGTTCTTCGTCCCGTTTGGTGGCGTTGGCCTCTTACTCTTGTTCTTCGCGCGATGGTATCGCGATTGGAATGTGCGCGAATTGCAAAGGGAAAGATCAGTCGTGATCTTTCGGCTCATCGGCGCTTTCTTTTTCACACTTTCCGCGTTCTTAGCGTGGCGGACTATGGTGGCCGGATTGCCGCAGTAGCACCTCCGCTTGCCCCCGCCCGCCCTTTCCGCTATACGCCCGGCCCTTAGCGGCTGCGGTTGCCTGGAGCCCGCCCAAAACGGGTCGGCGCATGGTGCGTTTCCAGGCAAACCAATGCGGGATGAATGGCTACCCCGGCCACCCCGTACCGCAGCCCGGAAAGGGACGCACATGGCTCTTTACGAGCATCTCCTGATCGCGCGCCAGGACATCAGCGCGCAGGCGGTCGACGCGCTCGCCACCCACCTCAAGACCATCGTCGAAGGCGAAGGCGGCAAGGTCGAGAAGCAGGAATACTGGGGCCTGCGCAGCCTCGCCTACCGCATCAAGAAGAACCGCAAGGGGCACTACGTGCTGCTCAACATCAACGCGCCGTCGAAGGCCGTGGTGGAACTGGAGCGCCAGCTCAAGATCAACGAAGACGTGCTGCGCTTCCTGACCGTGAAGGTGGACGCGTTCGAGGTTTCCGCGAACAAGGCGCGGCGCGACGACGCGGCCGTCGTCGTGGCCGTCAAGCCGGAAGGCGTCGTCGAAACCGAGGAGGCCGTACTATGAGCTACGCAGGCGGACATTCCGGCGGCCGCGGCGGCGAGCGCGAGCGCGGCGGCGAACGCGGCGAAGGCGGACACGGTGCGGCAGGTGGACAGCGCCGTCCCTTCTTCCGCCGCAAGAAGACCTGCCCCTTCTCGGGCGCGGGCGCACCCAAGATCGATTACAAGGACGTGAAGCTGCTGCAGCGCTTCATCTCCGAACGCGGCAAGATCGTGCCCAGCCGCATCACCGCGGTTTCGGCCAAGAAGCAGCGCCTGCTGGCCAACGCCATCAAGCGCGCGCGCTTCATGGCGCTCTTGCCCTACGTCGTCGAGTAAGGAGACCGGCCATGCAAGTGATCCTGCTCGAACGCGTCGAACGGCTCGGCCAGATGGGCGACGAGGTGAAGGTGAAGGACGGCTTCGCCCGCAACTTCCTGCTGCCCCAGAAAAAGGCCCTGCGCGCCAACAAAACCAATCGCGAGTATTTCGCCACCCAGAAGGCGCAGCTCGAAGCCACCAACCTGGAGCGCAAGAAGGACGCCGAGGCGGTGGCCGTGAAGCTCAACGGCAAGTCGTTCGTGCTGCTGCGCCAGGCGGGCGACCGCGGCCAGTTGTACGGCTCGGTTTCTCCGCGCGACATCGCCGATGTCATCACCGCGGGCGGCTTTACCGTTGCGCGCACCCAAGTGCCGCTGGACAAGGCGATCAAGAGCATTGGGCTGGTGCCCGTGGCCGTCGTGCTGCACCCGGAAGTGAAGGTCAACGTGACGCTCAACGTGGCGCGCAGCGAGGAAGAAGCTGAGCGCCAGGCGCGCGGCGAGGACGTCCTCGCCGAGAAAACCGAGGCCGAAGAAGCCAAAGTCGCCGCGGAAGAACTGTTCGAAGAAGGCGCCGCGCCGAAGGAAATCGCCGAGGGCGAAGAGGCGGGCGAGGAAAAGAAAGCGGAAAGCTGAGCCTTCATCCAATTTGAATTGCAAAAAGCCCTCTGGCTCCAACCAGAGGGCTTTTGTTTGAGTTCGTCATGGCCGCCCTTGGTCGCGAGCGGCGGCGTGGCGATCGGTCGGACGAGCCTAACGTTGATGCACCACGCGTTCCTGCGAGTGGTACGCACGCGCGAAGCCGTTTTTTTTCCAGCCTCCCCCTGAACCGACAAGGTCGAATGACCATTTCGCCTACATCAACATATTTGCGAACGGACGGCAGGCCCTGGCGGCGCTGCCATGCGAGATGCATATTGATGCAGAGGCCGCCTAAATGTGCGTTTAGGTCATCCAAATCGAGCGCTGCAAACGCTCAATCGTCGAATGGCTTCAACCACCTAACCCCAAAATGGGCCGAATTGAATTCAAAAATAAGAAAAGCGGGAGGGGGGATACATTTTTGCACACGCGTGGGAGGCAACCTCGTTCGCGGGTGCAGCATAGGCTATAGTCCTGCCCGCCAACCGGGAGAAACGCATGTCCGCCGTTGTCGAAACCAAGCGCGTCACCGTGCCCGAGATCATGGCGCACAAGAACGCCAAGCCGATCGTCAGCCTGACCTGTTACCACGCCCACACCGCGCGGCTGCTCGACGCGCATGTCGATCTCATGCTGGTGGGCGACAGCGTCGGCATGGTCATGCACGGCATGGAGAACACGCTCGGCGTCACCCTCGACATGATGATCCTGCACGGCAAGGCGGTGATGCGCGGGTCGCGGCACGCCCTCGTCGTCGTGGACATGCCGTTCGGCTCTTACGAGGAATCGCCGCGGATCGCCTTCCGCAATGCCGCCCGCGTGATCCAGGAAACCGGCTGCCAGGCTGTGAAGCTGGAAGGCGGCGCGCGCATGGCGGACACGGTGCATTACCTGACTCAGCGCGGCATTCCGGCGGTCGGCCATATCGGGCTGACGCCCCAGCGCATCCAGATCTTCGGCGGCTTCAAGACCCAGGGCCGCACCGAAGCCGAATGGCCCGCCATCGAGGCCGACGCCCGCGCCGTGGCCGAGGCGGGCGCCTTCGCGGTGGTCCTCGAAGGCATGGCCGAGCCGCTGGCGGCCAAGATCACCCGGGACATAGCCATCCCCACCATCGGAATCGGCGCTTCGGCCCGGTGCGACGGACAGATCCTGGTGATGGAGGACATGCTGGGGCTCAATCCCAACCCGCCCAAGTTCGTGCGGCAATACGCCAGCATGGGGGCGGATATCGAAGCCGCCGTGAAGGCTTATGCCGCGGAGGTGCGGGCGCGGAGCTTCCCCGGCAAGGAAAACGTCTACAGCATGAAACGGGCCGGCTGACCGTGAAACATCGGCAAGTTGCGCTTCCGCCCCGCGCGGGCTAATTAACACGCCCGGTCAAGGCCTTGTGCCATCCTGAAAACAGGGCAGCCATCCCCGAAAGGAATTTCCGTGTCCGACATCTTCCACGAAGTCGAGGAGGACGTTCGCCGCGAACGGCTCGAAAAGCTTTGGAAGCAGTACGGCGATTACGTCATTGCCGCCGTGGCCGTGGTCGTCGTCGGCGTCGCGGGCTACAAGTTGTGGCAGCACTACGAGGCGCAGCAGATCGCCAAAGCCTCCGTTGCCTTTACCGCGGCGGCGCAGATGGCCCAGGCCGGCAAGAACGCCGAAGCCGCCCAGGCTTTTGCCAGGATCGTGCAGAAGGCGCCGAGCGGCTATGCCGCCGCCGCCAAACTGGCGGAAGCCGACGCCTTGCTGGCCAGCGGAAAATCCTCCGACGCCGTCGCGCTCTACAGGACCATTGCGGAAAAGGACAAGGCGGACTTGGGCGATCTGGCGCGGATGCGCGCCGCCTGGGCGACGGCCGACACGGCGTCGAGAAGCGATCTGCAGGCTTTGCTCGCGCCGCTGCTCGATCCCAAGTCGACTTGGCGCTTCATGGCGCAGGAGATCATCGCTTATGTCGACTACCGCAGCGGCCGGCTGAAAGCCGCGCAAAGCGAGTATGAAACCCTTGCGGTCGAACCCGAGGCGTCTGCAGCTTTGCATCAGCGTGCCGCCGCCATGGCGTCGTTGATCCGTGCCGGCGGTGGAAGGGATTACGGGACGGTGCCGCCGCCGAAGCCCGCCGACGCAAATGCCCAGAAAGGAAACACGCCACAATGAGGTCGCGTCCGCTCCGCATCGTGGCGGCCGCCGCGGCCGCGGTGTTCCTGCTCGGCGGCTGTGGCATGACCGATACGGTGAGCCATTGGTTCAGCAGCCCTTCGAAATCCAAACTCAAGGGCCAGCGCATCTCGGTCATGTCGACGGATGAATCGGTCAAGCCCGATCCGACCCTGAAAGCGACCGCCGTCATCTTGCCGCCCCCATACCGCAACGCGGACTGGCCCGAGCCGGGCGGCTATGCGGACAACGCCATGTACCATCTGGAGGCGCCCGGCGCGCTCCAGCAAGTTTGGGAGCAGGACGCCGGCGAAGGATCGAATTCGGATTCCCGCTTGACGGCTCCGCCGATCGTCGCCGGCGGGAAGATCTACGTCCTCGATGCCAAAGCGCGGGTCTTCGCCTTCGATGCGGCCAGCGGCGAACCGGGCTGGCATGTCAGCGTCGCGCCGCACGGACATACGGACCTCATCAACACGCTGAGCTTCGGTCTGTTCGGCGAGGACACCAAGCCCGATACCAGCAAGGGATTCGGCGGCGGCATCGCCTTCGACGGCGGCAGGCTGTTCGTCACGACGGGATTCGGCGACGTGGTGGCGCTGGACGCGGCGAACGGCAAAGAACTGTGGCGGGCCTCCACGGGGGTGCCCATCTTCAACGCGCCGGCGGCCAACGGCGGGCGCGTCTTCGTCTCCTCGCAGGACAACCATTTCCACGCCTACGCCGAAAACAACGGCCGCGAATTGTGGGACCACCAGGGCATCACCGAATCCGCCGGCATCCTGGAGAGCACCAGCGCCGCGGTCGCCGGCGAGTTTGTCATCGCTCCCTATACGTCGGGCGAGCTCTATGCACTGCGCGTGCAGAACGGGCGCCCCGCCTGGAGCGACATGCTGACGCGATCGGGCAATGTGACGGCGCTCACCGAACTCGACGACATCGCCGGGAGGCCGGTGGTCGACCGCGACCTGGTGTTGGCGGTCAGCCACTCCGGCGTCATGGCGGCGATCCAGCTCGGCACCGGCGACCGGCAGTGGACGCGCGATCTCGCCAGCATCCAGACGCCGTGGGTGGCGGGAGATTACGTCTATGTTCTGACGACGCAGGCGCAGCTTTTGTGCCTCACGCGCAAGGAAGGGCGCGTGAAGTGGCTCCATCAGCTGCCGCGCTGGACCGATCCGGAGGACACCAGCAGCGATCCCATCGTATGGTCCGGTCCGGTGCTGGTGTCGAACCGCCTGATCATGGTCTCGTCGGACGGCTATGCGGAGTCGATTTCGCCCTATACCGGCGAGATGCTGGGGCGGATGGAGATTCCCAGCGGCGCCTATATCGCGCCCGTGGTCGCCAACGGCACGCTTTACGTCTTGACCAACGATGCGGAGCTTGTCGCGCTGCGGTAAAAGGAGCGGGTAGCGGATAGAAAAAGCTTGTTCGCCATTCGCTATTCGCCATGTCTTTGACTGTCGCCATCGTCGGCCGGCCCAATGTCGGCAAATCCACGCTCTTCAACAAGCTGGCGGGGAGAAAACTTGCGCTGGTGCACGACACGCCGGGCGTGACGCGCGACCGCCGCGAGGCCGAGACGACGCTGGGCACCCTGACGCTCAGGATCATCGACACGGCGGGCGTGGCGGACGGCGCGAAGGACAGTCTCGCCGCGCGGATGACTGCGCAAACCATGACGGCGGCCGCCGGCGCGGACGTCTGCCTGTTCCTGATCGACGGGCGCGAAGGCGTGACCGCGGCGGACGAGATCGTAGCCCAGGCTCTGCGCCCGTTGGGCAAGCCGGTGGTGCTGGCCGTCAACAAATGCGAAGGTCGGCAGACGCATCTCGGCGAAGGCGAAGGCTGGTCGCTCGGGTTCGGCGAGCCGATCGCCATCTCGGCGGAACATCGCCTCGGGCTGGAGGAATTGTCGGAGGCGCTCGCCGCCTTCGCCGGGACCGAAGAAGAACCCGCGGAAGCGGAACCGCCGCCGGGCGACAAGCCGTTGCGCCTCGCCATCATCGGTCGGCCGAATGTCGGTAAATCCAGTATTTTCAACAGGTTGATTGGCAGCGAACGGGCGTTGACCGGCCCCGAAGCAGGCATCACGCGCGACGCCGTCGCCGCGCGCTGGCACACCGAAGGGCGCGAAATCCTGCTGCACGATACGGCAGGTTTGCGAAAAAAGGCGCGCGCGGCGGGCCATGCGCTTGAGGAAATGTCCGTCGGCAGCACGCTGGAGGCCGTGCGTTTCGCCGATTGCGCGATCGTGGTGATGGACGCCACGATGGCGTTCGAAAAACAGGACTTGACCATTGCGGACTTGATCGCGCGCGAAGGCCGCGCCGTGGTGTTCGCCGCCAACAAATGGGATCTGGTGGAAAAACGCGCGGGCGCCGTCGGCAGATTGCGCGACAAGCTCGACCGGCTCCTGCCGCAGCTTGCCGGCGCACCGCTGATCGGGGTGTCCGCGCTGACGGGCGAAGGCATGGATCGCTTGCTGCCGTCGGTGCTGGCTGCCGACCGCGCCTGGAACACGCGCGTGCCGACCGCCACGCTCAACCGCTTTCTGGAAGAGGCCCTGACGCGTCATGCTCCGCCCGCCATCCACGGCCGGCGCGTGCGCATCCGCTACATGACCCAGCTCAAGAGCCGCCCGCCGACATTCGCGCTATTCGGCACTCAATTGAAGGCGCTGCCGGAGGCGTATTTGCGCTATCTGGCGAACGGCCTGCGCCAGGCGTTCCACCTGGAGGGCGCACCGCTCCGCTTCGTCCTGCGCACCGCGAAAAATCCGTATGCGGATTAATCGTGGCGCTTGAACGTCACCAGCTCGCTGTTCTTCCGATACGACGGCGACAGCATGTCGACGATCAACGGCCCCAGCGCTTCCGGCGGCGGCAGCGTCTCGGGATCTTCGCCGGGCATCGCCTTGGCGCGCATGGAGGTGCGCACGGGCCCGGGATTGAGCAGGTTTGCTTTGACGTTCGTGCCTTCGCATTCCGCCGCGTAGGTGAGCGCGAGCGATTCCAGCGCCGCCTTCGACATGGCGTAACCGCCCCAGTAGGGGATGTGCTTGCGCGCCACGCCGGAACTGACAAACAGCGCCCGTCCCGCATCGGAGCAGCGCAGCAGCGGATCGAGCGAGCGCACCAGCCGCCAGTTGGCGGTGACGTTCACGCCCATCAGATCGTCGAAAACCTTGGGTTCGAGATGGGCGAGCGGCGTCACGGCGCCCAGCACGCCGGCATTGGCGAGGAACGCGTCGAGCCTGCCCCAGCGTTCGAAGATCGAGGCGCCGAGACGGTCCAGCGCGTCGAAGTCCTTGAGGTCCAGGGGGACCAACGTAGCGCTGCCGCCCGCCTTGCGGATTTCGTCGTCGGCTTCCTCGAGCCCGCCCACCGTACGCGCCACCAGGACCACATGCGCGCCGGCCGCCGCCAGCGCTTTGGCGGCGGCGCGCCCGATGCCGCGCGAGGCTCCGGTGACGAGCGCGACTCTGTTCTCAAGCGGTTTCGTCATCGCACCGCCGGTCACGCGACTTCGGCAAGAAAGGAAAGCTGGCCGTTCTCGGCGCCGTCCGCGGCATCCGTCAGCGGGATCGGATAATCGCCGGAGAAGCAGGCATCGCAGAAACGCGGCGCGGCGGGATCGCGCTCGGCCTCGCCCATCGCGCGATAAAGCCCGTCGATGGAGACGAAGGCCAAACTGTCCGCGCCGATGAAGCGGCACATCTCGTCGATCCCCATTTCGTGGGCGAGCAGAGCGCGTTCGTTGGGCGTATCCACGCCGTAGAAACAGGAATGCCGCGTCGGCGGGCTGGCGACGCGGAAATGGACTTCCGAGGCGCCCGCGTCGCGGACCATCTGCACGATCTTCTTGGAGGTCGTTCCGCGGACGATGGAGTCGTCGATCAGGACGACGCGCCTGCCCGCGAGCGTGGCGCGGTTGGGATTGTGCTTGCGCCGCACGCTGAAGTGGCGAATGCCGTCGCTGGGCTCGATGAATGTGCGCCCGACGTAGTGGTTGCGGATGATGCCGAGTTCGAACGGCAGTCCGGAAGCGGCGGCATAGCCGAGCGCGGCAGGTACGCCCGAATCGGGGACCGGAATCACCATGTCGGCGGCGGCGGGCGCTTCCCGCGAAAGCTCCTCGCCGATGCGCTTGCGCGCTTCGTAGACGTTGAGGCCTTCCACGGTGGAATCCGGGCGCGCGAAATAGATGTACTCGAAGACGCAGAAGCGGCGGCGCTGTTTCTGAAAGGGATAATGGGACTCGATGCCGTCCTTGGTGACGACGACGACCTCGCCCGGCTTGACGTCGCGTTCGAACTCCGCACCGATGATGTCGAACGCCACGCTTTCCGACGCCAGGATCGGCGCGCCTTCGAAACGACCCAGCACCAGGGGACGCACGCCCCACGGATCGCGCACGCCGATCAGCTTCTTGGAGGTCAGCGCCACCAGCGAGTAGGCGCCCTCCACCTGCTTCAGCGCGTCCACCAGCTTGTCGACCACCGGGGCGAAGTTGCTGCGGGCCGTCAGGTGGATGATGACTTCGGTGTCGGAGGTGGATTGGAAGATCGCGCCTTCCTGCACCAAGCGGGCGCGCTGCGACCGCGCGTTGGTCAGATTGCCGTTGTGGGCGATGGCGATGCCGCCGCCGGTAAGGTCGGCGAATAAGGGCTGGATGTTGCGCGCAGCCGATCCGCCCGCCGTCGAATAGCGGTTGTGGCCGATGGCAAAGGAGCCTTTCAAGGTCTCGGTATGGGTGCTGTTCTTGCCGAAAATGTCGCCGACCAGGCCGGGATGGCGCTCGGCCACGAACTGGCCCTTGTCGTAGGTCACGATACCGGCAGCTTCCTGGCCGCGATGCTGGAGCGCGTGCAGGCCGAGCACGGTCAGGGCGCCGGCATCGGGATGGCCGAAAATGCCGAAGACGCCGCACTCCTCGTGCAGTGTGTCGTCATCAAATTCGAAATGGCCGGTCAGGCCGGTCATGGCTTGCCGTTTCCGTCGCTTCCAGTTGCCTCGATGAGCCTGTCTAGCGCGTGTCGGTCCTTGGCGCCATAGGCCTTCTTGGACTTCTTCTTGACGGCCGTTTTTGGCGCGGCGGCGGGTTTTGGCGGAGCTTCCTCTTGGACGACCGGCTTTTCGCGCTCGCGCCTGCGGCTGTCCATGTAATGATCCGGGACAAGCGACGCCACGACGTCGGCCGAGTCCTGAATCAGCGGCAGGAGACGGGCCTTGGCAATCCAGCCCGGCTGGTCCGGTATGGGAACGATGGCCGAGAAGACGAGATAGACGATGCCGATGATCGCCAGCCCGCGCACGACGCCGAAGGCGCCGCCGAGCGCGCCGTCCAGCGCGTTGATCTGCGATTTCTTCACGCCTTCCGAAAAGCGGAAACTGACGAACGAGAGCGGAATGACCACAACCAGGAACACGGCGCCGTAACCCACTACCTCGCCCAGCCAGGAGGGCGCGATCATATCGCGCATCAGCCCGGCCAGCCACGGACCGAAATAGAGCGTCGCAAAGGCCGCAGCGACCCAGGCGAAGATCGACAATGTCTCGGAAACGAAGCCGCGATAGGTCGCATAAACGGTGGAGACGACGATGACGGCCACCACCACCACGTCAATGACCTGGAACGCCACGTTCATGATTCGATTCTAGCACGTCTCGCGGCGGAGCGCGCGGGGACTCCGATGAACGATACGAGCTCGCCGACATCCTTGATCGTCCGCAGGAAAAGCCCCGCCGCATCGGCGCGCGTTTCGGGCGGCACGACGGCGGTGGAGAAACCCAATTTGGCCGCTTCCTTCAGGCGCAGTTCGGCTTGCGGCGCCGGACGGATGTCGCCCGAGAGGCTGATCTCGCCGAAGAAAACCGTATCGCGGGACAACGCCCGGTCGCCGATGGACGAGATCAGGGCTGCGGCGGCGGCGAGGTCGGCGGCGGGTTCGCCGACTTTCAAACCTCCCGCCACATTGAGGTAAACGTCATGGGTGCTGATTCCCAATCCGCCGCGGGCGTCGAGCACGGCGAGAATCATCGCCAGCCGGCCCGCGTCCCAGCCGACGACGGCGCGGCGCGGCGTGCCGTAGCCGGCCTCCGCAACCAAGGCCTGTATTTCGACCAGCAGCGGACGCGTGCCCTCGATGCCGGCGAACACCGCCGTTCCCGGCGAGGTGCTGGCGCGGTCGCCCAGGAACAGCGCCGACGGATTGGCGACTTCGGCCAGACCCTTGCCGGTCATCTCGAAGACGCCGATTTCGTCGGTCGGCCCGAAACGGTTTTTCACCGCGCGCAGCACGCGGAACTGATGGCCGCGCTCGCCCTCGAAATAGAGGACGGCATCGACCAGATGCTCCACCGCCTTGGGACCGGCGATCTGGCCGTCCTTGGTGACGTGGCCGACCAGGATGACGGCGGCGCCCGTCGCCTTGGCGTAGCGCACCAGATCGAAGGATGCCGTGCGCACCTGCGCGATGGTGCCGGGCGCCGCTTCCAGCGCGCTGGTCCAGATGGTCTGGATGGAATCGATGGCGACGATGCCCGGCGTCTTGCTTTTTTCCAGCGTGGACAGGATGTCTTCGATGCAGGTGGCCGAGCCGAGCGCCACCGGCGCGTCGGACAGCTCCATGCGCCCGGCGCGCAGGCGCACCTGCGCCATCGCCTCTTCGCCGGAGATGTAGACGGCGCTGCCGCCAGCCTTGGCGTAAGCGGCCAGGGCCTGGAGGATCAAGGTCGATTTGCCGACGCCGGGATCGCCGCCGACGAGCAGCGCGGACCCCGGCACCAGTCCGCCGCCGCAAACCCGGTCGAACTCGCCGATGCCGGTGATCCGGCGCCGCGGTTCCTCGTCCTCGGTCTTCAGATGTTCGAGCGCGAAGGGCCGCCCCTTCACGCGCCGCTGCGCGCCGTTGCCGACGGGAGCGGGCGCGCCTTCTTCGACGATGCTGTTCCAGGCGTCGCAGGCATCGCATCGGCCCGACCATTTGGCGTGGGCGGCGCCGCAGGCTTGGCAGACGAAGCTCGCTTGCGCGCGAGCCATCTAACCGCGTACTTCCATCTGGATCGGGCCTTCGGCGCGGCCGTTGATGAACTGATCGACATAGGGGTTGCCGCTGTTGTCGATCTCCGAGGTCGGTCCTTGCCAGATGATCCTGCCCTTGTAGAGCATGGCGATGCGGTCGGCGATCTTGCGCGCGCTGACGAGGTCGTGGGTGATCGACAGCGTCGTGGTGCCGACGGCCTTGGTCTTGACGATGAGATCGTTGATGACGTCCGCCATGATCGGATCGAGGCCGGTGGTCGGCTCGTCGAAGAAGATGATCTCGGGATCGGCGGCGATGGCGCGCGCCAGTCCGACGCGCTTCTGCATCCCGCCCGAAAGTTCGGAGGGCGAAAGCAGGCCGACTTCAGGGCCGAGCCCGACCTTGGCGAGCTTTTCCATGGCGATGTCGCGCGCCCTGCGGCGCGCCACGCCGCGCCCCTGGATCAATCCGAAGGCGACGTTCTCCCAGACCGGCAGGCTGTCGAACAGCGCCGCGCCCTGGAACAGCATCCCGAACTTCCGCAGCATGGCGTCGCGCGCGCGGCCGCGCACCCGCGTCACGTCCTTGCCGTCGACGTAGATTTCGCCCCCTTCCGGCCTGAGGATGCCGAGCACGCATTTGATCATCACGGATTTGCCGGTGCCCGAGCCGCCGATCACCACCAGCGACTGGCCGGGCGGGATCGCCAGGTCGAGGCCGTCGAGCACGATCTTCGGGCCGAAGCGTTTCTTGACGCCCTTCAGTTCCACTTTCGCCGTTGAGGCCGCGCGCGCCATGGGAGCCTCTAGAAGTTGAAGTAGTTGAAGATGTTGGTGAGAATGTAATTGGCGGCGAGGATCAGGATCGAAGACGACACGACCGCATTCGTCGTCGCGGAGCCCACGCCTTGCGCGCCGCCTTTCGAATTGAAGCCGTTGTAGCAGCCCAGCAACGCGATGATGAAACCGAAGACGACCGCCTTTATCAGGCCGGAAAATATGTCCTTGTTCGCCAGCGCGTTCATCGTGGTGTTGAGATAGATCGCGCCGGTGAAGCCCAGGGTTTCGGTCGACGCGATATAGCCGCCGAACACGCCGATCGAGTCCGCGATCGCCACCAGGATCGGCATCGAGATGATCGCCGCCATCAGCCGCGGCACGACAAGGTACTTTATCGGCCGCGTAGCCAGCGTGGTCAGCGCGTCGATCTGTTCGGTGACGCGCATCGTGCCGAGTTCGGCCGCTATCGCGGCGGCGACGCGGCCCGCGACCATCAGGCCCGCGATCACCGGGCCCAATTCGCGAAGGATGCCCACGAGCACGACCGTCGGCACGAACTGCTCCGCGCCGTAACGGCTGGCGCCGATATAAATCTGCAAGGCCAGCACGCCGCCGGTGAAGAACGCGGTGAGGCCGACCACAGGCAGCGAGAAATAGCCGATCCGCATGATCTGCTTCAGCACTAGCGACCAGTAGATGGGCGGCCGGACGAAGCTTGAGACCGCGTCGACCATGAAAACGCTCAAACGGCCGATTTCCAACAGCAAGCCCAGAGTCGCCCGCCCGACGGCGGCGAAGATATTCATGGCGCAGCCTCGTAGATGCGCGTCGCACGGTGCGAAAGCGACGTCAGGATTTCATACGATATGGTGTTTGCCGCCGACGCGATTTCCTCGAGCGGGATGGTATCCCCGAAGAATTCGACATCCATTCCGGTTGCGATCGTGCCCGGCACATCGGTCACGTCCAGGGTCACGAGGTCCATGGACACGCGTCCGACGACCGGCGCGCGGACGCCGCCGATGGCCCCCGCTCCGCGGTTGGAGATCGCGCGCGGCAGCCCGTCCGCATAGCCCGCGCCCGCCGTTGCCAGCAACGACACACGCTTCGTGCGGAACGTCGCGCCGTAGCCGACGGTCTCGCCCTTGTCGGCGCGGCGAAGCTGAAGGATACTCGCCGTAAGCCGCACCGCCGGCAGAAACGTATTGGGTTTTTCCGGCCGCGGATTGCCGCCGTAGAGCCCGACGCCGGGACGGACCATGTCGAACAGATAATCGCGGCCCAGCACCATCCCCCCGGTTGCGGCCAGGCTCGCCGGCGCCGGCGGCAGCATCGCCAGAGCGGTCTTGAAGCGGTCGAGTTGCAGGCGGTTCATCTTGGCTTCGCCGTCGTCCGCGCACGCCAGATGGCTCATCAGGAGAACGAGGCGAATGCCCTCCAGGCGCTTGGCATGGTCGGCGGCAAGCGTCGCCAGCTCGCCGCTCGGAAGGCCGAGGCGGTTCATGCCGGTGTCGATATTGATCGCCGCATCGAGGCATGTCCTGGTCGTACGCGCGGCCGCGCACCAGCCGGCGATCTCGCCGGTCGAATTCAGCACGGGGGTGAGGCGGTGGCTGATGAGCGCCGGCACGGCGTCCGGCTGCGCTCCGTCGAGGACGAAAATCCGCGCCTGGGGCGCCAGAGGGCGCAAGGAAAGCCCCTCCTCGAGCCGGGCCACGAAGAACGTGTCGCAGCCCGCCTGGACGAGTGCCGGCACCACCGCGGCCATTCCGGTGCCGTAGGCGTCGGCTTTCACGACGGCCGCGGCGGTGGCGGTGCCCGCCAGGCGTTGGGCGGTCTTGAAATTCGCCGCAATGGCGCCGAGGCGCACCGTCAGGCGCGCCGCTTCGAAGTCTGCAATCCTGGGTTCGCCCGGCCGGTCCATCGGAGGCGAACAATGCAGCCCCGCCCGGCCCGCGTCAAAGGCTGTCCGGCCGTCGGGGTGGGGCGTGGTGTTCATCAGTGCCCGTTACCGAAGATAATCTTGTCGACGCATTCCGTGCCGGCCGCCTTGGCCGCCAGGCACGGGTCCGCCGTGTTCCGCTCGCGCGCCAGCGCCTCGGCTCCGCTGATCTTGGGTTCCTTGGGTTGCGTGGGCTGGTACTGGGTGTCCAGCACGATGGTCCCGTATTTGTCGAATTTGTAGTGCCACGGCACCAAGGTGCACTGCGTCCGGCCTTGGGGAGTGAGGTATTCGAAGCTGTTTGCGCCGCAGGCCAGCGCCCGCCCGAGCGCTAGAGCCGGATCGATGGCGTTGACGGGCGGAGGCAGGGTGATGGGCAGGGAATAGAATCTGGGCACTTCCTGCTCCGGCCCCTTTTGCCTGTGCGACAGCAACTTGTTGGGCGTGCCCGCGGCTTTCGGCAAGAGCAGCCACAACAAGGGGGGCTCGGCCGGCCGCCGTCCCGGAAAGCCCGGAATCCATTCGGACTCGATCAAGAGGATCACGAAAAGCACATGAAACACGGCCGCCGCGGCGGCCGCTGCCGCGCGGCGGGCGGCGCGCTTGCGGGCATCCTCGTCCACGGCTGGACGCATGAGAGAAGTAGCCAGCGTGGCAGCCGACTTACTGACGAGAGACGTGTCTGCCACCGAAATGCCTATTCACCATGAGGACCGGGCTCACGCGCAGTTGCCAGCTTATGCCATCCGCACGGTTATGACGACTATAGCATTGTTCGTAATGATATTTCGCGTTCCTAGGCGACCGCGCGACCGGGCACGGCATGGGAGGGTGCGCAAAATGTGCATTGCAAAGCCAAGTCCAGCCCCGGAGGCGGGCTATTGGGCCGCAGCGGGAGAACATGTCGCCGGCCGGCGTCTAGCCGTTCGCTTCGTTTGCCAGGTTGCTGAAGCGGGTGAAGCGGTCGTCGAAGAAGAGTTCGATCTTGTTGGTGGCGCCGTGGCGGTGCTTTTCGACGAGAACTTCCGCCTTGCGATGCGCGCGTTCGCATTTCTCCAGCCATTTCGTGTGTTCGCTGGTGCCGATCTCCGGTTCGCGCGATTTCAGGTAGTACTCCTCGCGATAGACGAACATCACGACGTCGGCGTCCTGCTCGATGGAGCCGGATTCGCGCAGGTCCGACAGCACGGGACGCTTGTCGTCGCGGGAATCCACGCCGCGCGAAAGCTGCGACATCGCCAGGACCGGCACGTTCAACTCCTTGGCCAGCGCCTTCAGCCCTTTGGTCACCTCGGTGATTTCCTGCACGCGGTTTTCGGCGCGGCGGCTGGGCTCGATGAGCTGAAGATAGTCCACCATGATGACGCCGATCTTCTTCTCGCGCTTCAAGCGGCGGGCACGGGCGGCGATCTGGGCGATGGAGATGCCGCCGGTATCGTCGATATAGAGCGGCAGCGTGGAAAGGTCCTGCATGGTGAGGACGAACTTTTCCCACTCGCTTTCCGAGAAACGGCCGTTGCGGATTTTCCACATTTCGATTTCGGTCTGTTCGGAAAGGATGCGCGCGGAGAGCTGCTGTGCCGCCATTTCCAGCGAGAAGAACAGCACGGGCGCGCCGCGCGGCGATTCCTCCCCGGCCTCCACGTCCTGCTGCCAGGCGCGGGCGGCATGGAACGCCATATTGGTGCCGAGCGAGGTTTTCCCCATGCCGGGCCGGCCGGCAACGATCAGAAGATCGGAAGGCTGAAGCCCGCCCAGCAGGCTGTCGATGTCGGTGAAGCCGGACGGCACGCCGGAAATCTTGCCGCCGCGCGCCTGAGCCCGCTCCGCGCTTTCCACCGCGCGACGCAGGCTCTCGGCGAAATCGAGCGGGCCTTCGCCGTAGCGCGAGGTTTCCGAGACCCTGTAGAGCGCCTTTTCGGCTTCCTCGATCTGCGCCTGCGGCGGCTTCTCGTGCGGGGCTTCGTAGGCGCCGTTGACGATGTCTTCGCCGATGCGGATCAGCGACCGACGCACCGCAAGGTCGTGCAGGATGCGCGCATAATCGCGCACATTCGGCATCGCGGGAGCCGCCTGCGCCAAGCCGGCCAGATAGGCGTGGCCGCCGACTTCCTGAAGTCCGGGATCGGCCTTCATGGCGGCGTGCACGGTCAGCGGCGTCAGCACCATGCCGCCGCGCTCCAAGGATGCGGACATCGCGTCGTAAAGGCGCTGATGCAGCGGATCGTAGAAATGCTCGGAGCGGATCAGCGAGGCGACGGCTTCCAGCGCCCGATTGTCCACCAGGATGGCGCCGAGCAGTGCTTGCTCGACCTCGATGTCGTAGGGGACGTGGCGATAGGCTTCCTGTTCCATGAGCGCTTTTTGATGGTGTCCGGGCGGCGCGAAGGCGGACAGCGAATCAATCGGCGCGACGCGGACGCCGCAAGTCTAAACCGAAACCATGCACAGTTTAATCGCGCGCCGATTTCGCTTGCTTTTCAAGATGGCGCCGCCTCATCCTGCACGGCGTTCGCGAGCGGCGCCCGCAATGCGCGCGGCGCGTTCCGCGTCCACCATGTAGTCGCGCGTGAGCGGTAGCGCTTCTTGGCGCTTGACCAACTGGATCTGGAAGACGACCTGTGCGTCGTGGCGGAACGCCATCTCCGAGCCGGCGAGATAGAATTCCCACATGCGGCAAAAACGCTCGTCGTAGAGGCGCGCGATTTCGTCGCGGTTGGCGGCGAAACGGCGCCGCCATTCCTTGATCGTTTCGGCGTAATGCAGCCGCAGGATTTCCACGTCGGCGATCATAAGGCCGCTTTTTTCCACAGCCCGCATGATCTCGGACAGCGCCGGCACATAGCCGCCGGGAAAGATGTACTTGGCGATCCAGGGATTGGTGGACCCGGGCCCGTCCGTGCGGCCTATGGTATGCAGCAGCACAATTCCATCGTCCGCCAGAAGGTCGCGCATCTTGGCGAAGAAAGCGGGGTAGTAGGCCACTCCGACATGCTCGAACATGCCGACGGAAACGATGCGGTCATAGCTGCCGCCGAGCGCGCGGTAATCCACAAGCTCGAACCGGCAGCGCTCGGTCAGACGCAATTCCCGCGAACGCTGGCGCGCCGCGTCGAGCTGGTTCTCCGACAGCGTGACGCCCAGGACATCGGCATTGCAGTCGCGGGCCAGATCGAGCGCCAGCCCGCCCCAGCCGCAACCGATGTCCAGCACCTTCAGTCCCGGCCGGTCGAGATGGAGCTTGGCCGCGATATGGCGCTTCTTGGCGGCCTGGGCGTCTTCGAGCGTGGCGCCCGGCGCGGGGAAATAAGCGCAGGAATATTGTTTGTCGCGGTCGAGAAACAGATCGTAGAGCCGGCTCGACAGATCGTAGTGGTGGGCGACGTGCGCCTTGGCGCGCGAGGCGGGGTTGAGTTGCGCAAAGGTTCTGGTCGCCCGCCGGAACGCGCGCGCCAGGCGCAGGCGGCGAGCCGGCCGCGCCGCCGACAGGTTCTTCAACATGAGCGCCAGCAGGTCCGCCACGTCGCCCCGCTCGACCGTCAGCCGCCCGTCCATGTAAAGTTCGCCGAGCTTGAACTCGGGATAAAGCGCCAGCTCGAGCATGGCGCGGCGGTCATGGAATTCGATGGCGACGTGCGGCTCGCCCGCGCCGAAGTTCTCCGCGCGCCCGTCCGGACGGATGACCGTCAGCGTGCCCTGGCGAATAAGGCGCGATAGAAATGGACCAAGCATCCGGCTCCTCCTGAGAAGGCGGTTCCCAATCCCG
Source organism: Alphaproteobacteria bacterium (assembly GCA_028871795.1). Lineage (GTDB taxonomy): Bacteria > Pseudomonadota > Alphaproteobacteria > Micropepsales > Micropepsaceae > Rhizomicrobium. Next base: position 90,301 of record JAGWMG010000003.1, read on the forward strand.
AACAGCATAATCAAGAATAATGATAGCTGAAATAATGTCCTTGATAATTGTCTCTTATTCCACCTTATTCCCACTCGATGATTTTAGATCATGGTAACACGCTGATTTTTCAGCGCAGATTTTTTCTGCTGACGGGTAACCCTCGACTGACGAGCCGTCAAATTTCTTCGCTCTTGATTTCAAATGGAACTTTGTGCAATCCGAATTTTCTGCGGTTTCGATCACTATCGATATCGATTGGTCGATTTTTGACTCCAAGCGCCAACATCCAGTCGTGCAGTTCGACGCGAAAAAGACCGTCATTGAAGGTATCACTTCGAGTCATGGCGGCCAGGGGGCTGCTCAGTCACAACAAAGTATGGCAAACATCTCCCCACCTCGGCGCCACCGCAACTTTGAAGGCGGCAGGTGCTCACTCATCAGGTTCCACAAGCAATCTTACAGCGCGAGAGGCCACAGCCAGAAGACGAGCCCCACAATCGCGATCGCCGCGCCACTCAAAACTTCACCATGACGCTCAAGCACGCCGGAGCGCAGCCGTTGCAAAACCGCCGTCGACGAAATGCAGATCAACACGTAGGTCGTGATTGTACTGGCGGCAAACACCATGGCCATGATTGCGATCAAGCCCACACCATATTTCACTGCCGCGAAGAACGCCGGAATCCCTTCGACCATCGGAGACGATCCGAGAATCAGCGGCAGCGCGTTACGGTTTCTTGATCCGTCTTTGCCGCCAGGAATTCTTGCAGCATTCGGCTGGTCTTGCCGCTTCCCATGAATATGGGCGTGACTGAGAGCATGATGGGCGTGATGGTGCTGCTCGCGCCAAGCGGACAGGGCTATCCACGCCCCGAAGACGACGAGCGCAACGCTTGATGCCGTATCGATCAACGTACCGAAGCGCGCCGCAAGAGCCTTTCCCGCAAACCAGACGACCAGCGCAACGGCAAGCGTGGACGCAACATGGCCGGCGCCGGCCTGGAGTGCGACGAGCGCGGTTTCCTTCTTCGACCAGTTGCGTTGGCGCGCCATCAGCGTGATTGGTGCCCAATGATCGGGCACTAAGGTATGCAACACGCCGACCGCCGCCACCGCGCCGATCAACAACAGCTGCGGGCCGATGTTCACTCAGGCCTCCGGCTTCTTTAGCGCGACAAACCAGTGGCCGTTAAACGTTCCCTCGTCACCGATCGTAAAGCCGGCCTGTTTAGTCCTGCGGCGCCAAGTTCGTGGTGAAGCAAGCGACAGTGCGAGCACATTCGCGACGGCAAACATTGTCCAACCTGGCGCCCACACAACGAGAAGAAACGGCGCGCCGGGCTTGAGGACGCGGAAGATTTCGCGCAGCCCTCGTTCTGTCTGCGATCCGAGATGGTCGACGGCATGGACGCTCACGGCTCCATCGAGACACGCGTTCTCGAAAGGCAAAGCCATTATGTCACCCTGCCTGATCTCCACCCGGTTGGTGAGACCCGCGATCCGCAAATTATGCTCCAGCAGCGGTCGCCCACCGTCTTCGATATAGTCGGAGCCAAAACGGTCGAGCGCGATGATGCGGGCTCGCTTGAGGGCGCGGCCTAACGCGACTGTCGTCCGCCCTGCTCCGCAACCGGCATCAAGCAGCAACCCTTCCCCGGCGGATATGAATTCGGTCATGGGCAGAACCGCGCTGGCGTATCTGCCACTGGATCGGGTGATGGTACCGCCCGCAAAAAAACTCGCGGCGAACAGAAGCGCAACCATGGCGAGCGGCCACCACATCGGCGCAGCGACCTGCACCGCCACCGCCGCGGCGGCGAAAACTAGCGCTGCGACCCAAGGCCCGTAGGTCCAGGCCGGATGCCAGCCAAAATCGAATTTCGCGGAACGCCGGCCACCCAGCCGGCGCATGATACGAGCGCCTGCCACGATGTAGAGAGAGCCGCCCAACACCAGCGCTCCCACGAGATGAAAGCCTGCGAAGAGCAACAGGGTGCGCGACACGGCCGGGAGCGTCGGGACATAGATCAGCAGCACCAAGCCCGCGATGAGGCTGAGCGCTCCCACAAGCCACATGTGGCTGTGGGCGTGAGTGTGGGGCTCCGGTTTATCTCCAATCGCCATGGTGCGCGCTCCGCTTTAAAATTTCTGGACAGCCGAGACGTTACTGAACACTATGGCTGAAAATGACGGAATGAACTCTTGAGGCGAAATGTCCAGAAACAAACAGATTGGCGCGGGCGGCCGAAAAGCAGTGGACGGTACGAGAGAAGACCGTCGCATTCAGCGCACGCGTCAAGCCCTGCACCAGGCGCTGATCACGCTGGTTTTGGAAAAGGGCTATGAGGCGGTTTCGATTACGGACATCGTCGAGCGGGCGAATGTCGGTCGCTCAACCTTCTATGCGCACTACCCCAGCAAGGAGGACCTGCTGACGGCTGAGATGACTGAACTGCGCGCTCTGCTCACCGCCCGCCAGCGTGCAGCGCTGGCGCGCACCGGCACTATCGCCGAACGCAGTCTCGGCTTCAGCCTCGCCTTCTTCGAACATGCTCAGGATTACCGTGATATTTACCGTGCCCTGGTCGGCGAGCGTGGCGCCGCGATCATGATCAATCGCATCCGCACCTTGTTGACGGAGCTCGTCCGCCAAGATCTGGCTGAAATCATTCCCGCAACTGGAAAACAGCAAGTCCCGCGCGCCGCACTCGTTCAATTCGTGGTTGGAGCGCTCATGTCAATGCTAACCTGGTGGCTCGACCACAAATCAAATCTACGACCTGCAGAAGTCGATACGATCTTTCGACGTCTCGTAACAGCAGCGATCACCGGTGCGCTCGAGTAGACCGAGAAGCAGGCGGCTTGGCGCTGTTCAGCATCCACTGCACACGAAACGATCGGTGAGTCCGGGAAAAGACCGTCAGCGCAACGGGTTCTGTCTGATGGCCTTTTTGTTTCGACCTGTATACCTCAAAAAAGACCGTCAACCCACCCGGCTACCCTAGGCTCAGCACGGCTGGCACCTTAATAAATATCTTGTTTCTTCAATAGGTTATGGGCATCTGACGATTATTCAATATTTGCATCATTCCGGTGTTGGATAAGCTATTGTTACATCGGGAATTTGCAGAGGCTATCGCGCCTCACTCCCACTCGATCGTCCCGGGCGGTTTGGACGTCACGTCGTACACCACGCGGTTGATGCCTTTGACCTCGTTGACGATGCGCGTCGCCACGCGCGCCAGGAACGCATGTTCGAAGGGATATGACTCCGCCGTCATCCCGTCCGAAGACGTCACAGCGCGCAGGGCGCAGACATAATCGTAGGTGCGGTCGTCGCCCATCACGCCCACCGTCTTGACCGGCAAGAGCACGGCGAAAGCCTGCCAGATCTTGTCGTAGAGGCCCGCCTTGCGGATTTCGTCGAGATAGATGGTGTCGGCCTTGCGCAGGATCGCGAGCTTGTCCCTGGTCACGGCGCCGGGAACGCGGATCGCCAGCCCCGGTCCCGGGAAGGGATGGCGGCCGACGAACTCTTCGGGCAGGCCGAGCTCGCGGCCCAGCGCGCGCACCTCGTCCTTGAACAGTTCGCGCAGCGGTTCGACCAGCTTCATCTTCATATGCGCGGGCAGGCCGCCGACGTTGTGATGCGATTTGATCGTCGCCGACGGTCCGCCGGTGGCGGAGACGCTCTCGATCACGTCGGGATAGAGCGTTCCCTGGGCGAGGAAATCGGCACCGCCGACCTTCGCGGCTTCGTAGTCGAACACGTCGATGAAGGCGGCTCCGACGATCTTGCGTTTCTTCTCGGGGTCGCTGACGCCTTCGAGGCTGGCGAGGAAAAGCGCGGAGGCATCGGCGTGCAGCAGCGGGATGTTGTAATGGCCGCGGAATAGCGAGACCACCTGCTCGACCTCGCCGGCGCGCATCAGGCCGGTATCGACGAAGATGCAGGTGAGCTGGTCGCCTATGGCCTCATGCAGCAGGACGGCGGCGACGGAGGAATCTACGCCGCCCGAAAGCCCGCAGATGACCCTGCCCTTGCCGACCTGGGCGCGGATGCGCGCGATCGCCTCGGTGCGGAAGGCATGCATGTTCCAGTCGGGTGCGATGCCGGCGATCCCGACCACGAAATTGCGCAGCATCGCGGCCCCGCGCGGCGTATGCACCACTTCCGGATGGAACTGCACGCCGTAGAAGCGGCGCGTCTCGTCGGCGATCGCCGCAAAGGGCGAGTTCTCCGAGGTCGCGACGACATCGAAGGTCGGCGGGATCGACGTGATCTTGTCGCCGTGGCTCATCCACACCGGTTCGCGGCTCCTGTCGTCTCCCAGCCCGGCGAACAGCGGCGAAGCTTTCACAATGTCGATGTCGGCGCGTCCGAACTCGCGCGCGTGGCCGGCCTCGACGCGGCCGCCAAGCTGCTCGCACATCGTCATCTCGCCGTAGCAGATGCCGAGTACGGGAACGCCGGCCTGGAAGACGCTCTGAGGGGCGCGCGGCGCGTGCGCTTCGGTGACGCTCGCCGGCCCGCCGGAAAGAATGATCGCGCGAGGACGCTTCTCCTTCAGCGCCGCCTCGGCCTTGTTGAAGGGCACGATCTCGCAATAGACGCCCGCCTCGCGCACGCGCCGCGCGATCAGTTGGGTCACCTGGGAACCGAAATCGACAACGAGAACGGGAGCCGCCATGACCGGATTTAGTCTTTCGTCCCTTGGGTTGTCTAGCGTTCGCGCCGCAAAACAGCTGTGAAAAAACCGTCGGTCCCCGTTTGCAGGGGTGTCGCCTTGAAGAAACGATCCAGGCCGGGAGGCGGCGCAGTCCCGACAGCCTCAAGCCAGACGGAAGACGCGGGAACGACGTCGAAATCCGCGCGGCGCGACAGGAAGTACCGGGTCCGGTCTTCGTTCTCACAAGGCAGGAGAGAACAGGTTGCGTAGACAAGCCGCCCACCGGCCGCGACCAGGGCGGCCCCGTGTTCCAGAAGGTCGTCCTGCAGTCCCATCAGCGCCTTCAGCCCGTCCGGTGTGATGCGCCAGCGCAACTCCGGCTGCCGCCGCCATGTGCCCGAACCGCTGCACGGCGAATCGATCAGCACGACGTCGAACGCCCCTTGCGGCCGTTCGAGCCTTGGACGAACGATCGTCGCGCCCGCTCTCGTTGCCCGCGACACCAGAGGCCTCAGTCGCGCCGGGTTGGCATCGTGGGCGACGACCTCACCGATGTTTTTCATCGCTGCGGCCAAGGCCAGGGATTTGCCGCCCGCGCCGGCGGCAAGATCCAGCACGCGCATTCCGGGCTTGGCGGCGCACAGAATCGCAGCGATCTGGGCGGCCTCGTCCTGAAACTCGAAGGCTCCTTTAGCGAAGTGCGGCATGGCGCTCAGCTTGGCCGAACCCGCGCCGGGCGGCAGCCGCAATCCCATCGGCGCATAGGGCGTCGGATCGACGGCGAAACCCTCGGCACGCAGCGCTTCCAAGACGGCCTCGCGCGATGCCTTCAGCGTATTGACGCGCAGATCGACAGGCGCCCGCGCTTGCATCGCGGTCATCTCGTCCGGCAGTGCCGGGCCGAAGGCGCGCGAAAGCTCCGCCTCCAGGAACGGTGGGAACTCGCCGCGCACGCAAAGCGGCGGCTCCCGGTCCGGCGGCGAAGACAAGGCGCGGCGTTCGGCTCCGCTCAAGACCGCAGGCCCGTAGCCGTTGCCATCGAACAGAGCGGCGATGGCATCGGTCGAAAGGCCATCGCCAGCCAGCGAGGCGATGACCAGCGAGCGTGCTTCGCCGCTGTCCATGCGCCAGGCGAATGACGAGCGGTGGCGCAAGACGGCGTACGTGCGTTCGGAAACCGCGGCGCGGTCCTTGGCGCCCATGTAGCGGCGCGCGCGGAAAAAATCGTGCAGGAAACGGTCGGCGGGCTGCGCCGTCGCCTCGAGGCCCTGCAGGACATCAATGACGGCCTGAAGGCGCGCGGCCGGCGTCAACTACTGCACCGCGCCCGGATAATTCGGGGATTCGCGCGTTACGGCCACGCCATGAACGTGACTCTCCGCCATGCCGGCGCCGGTGATGCGCACGAACTTCGCGTTCTTGTGGAAGTCCTCGATGGTCTTGCAGCCGGTATAGCCCATCGCCGCGCGCAGGCCGCCGACGATCTGATGCAACACGCCGCTCACCGGGCCCTTGTACGGCACCTGGCCTTCGACACCTTCCGGCACCAGCTTGAGGGAGTCCTTCACTTCGGCCTGGAAGTAGCGGTCGGCCGAGCCGCGCGCCATGGCGCCGAGCGAGCCCATGCCGCGATAACCTTTGTAGGAACGGCCCTGGTAGAGGAACACCTCGCCGGGGCTTTCTTCCGTGCCCGCCAGCAGCGAACCCACCATGACGACGCTGGCGCCCGCCGCGATCGCTTTCGCCAGGTCGCCCGAATATTTGATGCCGCCGTCCGCGACGACGGGAATGCCCTGCTTCTGCGCCGCCGACACGGCGTCCATGATCGCAGTCAGTTGCGGCACGCCGACGCCCGCCACGATGCGCGTGGTGCAGATCGAGCCCGGGCCGATGCCGACCTTCACCGCGTCCGCGCCCGCATCGATCAGCGCCTTGGCGCCGTCGGCGGTGGCGACGTTGCCCGCCAGCACCTGCGTGTAATTGCTCTCGCGCTTGATCGCCGCGACGGTGTCCAGCACGCCCTTCGAATGGCCGTGGGCGGTGTCGACCACCAGCACGTCGCACTCGACTTCCACCAGCGCCAGCGCACGCGCCACGCCGTCCGGCCCGACATTGGTGGCGGCGGCGACGCGCAGGCGGCCGCGCTCGTCCTTGCAGGAGTTGGGAAACTTCTGCGCCTTCTCGATGTCTTTCACGGTGATGAGGCCGACGCAGCGATAGGCGTCGTCCACCACCAGCAGCTTCTCGATGCGCCGCGCGTGCAGCAGCTTCTTGGCCTCGTCCATCTTCACGCCTTCGCGCACGGTGACGAGGTTCTCCTTGGTCATAAGCTCGCGGACGAGCTGGCTGGTGTCGGTGGCGAAGCGCACGTCGCGGTGGGTGAGGATGCCGACCAGCTTGCCGGCGCCCCGCGGCGTCGCGCCCACCACCACGGGCACGCCCGAGATATTGTGGCGCTCCATCAGCGCGAGCGCGTCGGCCAGCGTGGCGTCGGGCCCGATGGTGAGCGGGTTCACCACCATGCCGCTTTCGTAGCGCTTGACGCGGCGGACGTGCTCGGCCTGCTCCTCGATGGACAGGTTGCGGTGGATGACCCCGATGCCGCCCGACTGCGCCATGGCGATGGCCAGCGGCGCCTCGGTGACGGTGTCCATCGCCGAGGAGATCAGCGGGATGCCGAGCTCGACGGATTTGGTGAGGCGGGTGCGGGTATCGACCTGCCCGGGGAGAACCTCGGAGGCCGCGGGCACCAGGAGCACATCGTCGAAGGTGAGGGCTTCGCGGATGTTCATGGGTTGCGCTCCCGGGATCGATGCCACTTGGAGCGCCGAGGCTTTACCAGCGAGTCGGCGGATTCGCAAGGATGTGTCCGGGGACAGGGCGGCGGAGCGCTGAATTTGCTGCGTAAATAGCTGTCGCGGCGTCACGCAGCGGCGCAAATTTATCCCGCAATTGCCACACCAAGGCACCCTTTCGTTTCCCACACTACCCACCGGTCAGGCGCGCCAGCGCCCGGCCGAACGACCGACCGCGGGAAGCCCATGGAGAAATGCCATGAAGATGAGAACCTCCCTGTTTTCCGGCATCGCGTTTCTTGCGATCGCGAGCGCAGCGCCGGCGCTGGCGCAGACGGATTCCGCCCCACCCGCGTCGACGCCCGACGCGGCGCAGACGCCATCCGCCGACCAGCCGGCCGCCACGCCGCGTCACCACAGGCATCACGCGCGCAGCCGCCAAGCCCGCAGCGGCCCGCAGTATTCGACGCCGGAGGAACAAGCGGCAACGGAGCGTCTGAACGAACAGCAGCTTCAGCTGGCCAAGGCGGCGCCATCGGCGTCGAACACCATGGCCGCGCAACCGCCGCCAGCCGATCAGCCGCAGCCGCACCGCTAACGCGGTAGAGGTGGGAGCGTTTGTCGAGCCTGTTTGACGCGTTCCCTCACTCCAAGTCCGGGTAAGGCCCCTTGCCGCCGCCAGCAATGAAGGCGTCGATGCGCTTCGTCAAGACCGGCAGCGGCACGGAGCCCAGTTGCAGCACCGTGTCGTGGAAGGCGCGGAGGTCGAATTTCGGCCCCAGCGCCTTTTCCGCCTTGGCGCGCGCCTCGCGGATCGCCATCTCGCCCAGATAATAGGACAGCGCCTGGCCGGGCCAGGTGATGTAGCGGTCCACTTCGGTTTCGATCTCGCGGTCGGGAAGCGCGGTGTAATCGCGCAGATATTGAATCGCCTGCGCCCGCGTCCAGCCTTGGCTGTGGATGCCGGTGTCGACGACCAGCCTTGCCGCGCGCCAGATCTGATAGCCGAGCATGCCGAAGCGCTCATAAGGCGTCTTGTACATGCCCATCTCCTGGCCGAGCCATTCGCAATAGACCGCCCAGCCTTCGCCATAGGCGGAGATATAGGTGTAGCGGCGGAAATCCGGCAGCGTCTTGTCCTCCATCGCCAGCGGAATCTGGAAGGCGTGGCCGGGCGCGGATTCGTGCAGCGTCAGCGCCGTCAGGCTGTAGAGCGGACGATGCGGCAAGTCGTAGGTGTTGAGAAGGTACACGCCGGGCCCGCCGCGGCCCGCGGTGTAGAACGGCGCCATGTCGTCGGGCACCGGCTTGATGGCGAAACGGGTGCGCGGCAGCAGGCCGAAATACTGCGAGGCCTTGCCGTCGAACTCCTTGGCGATCCAGGCGGCGCGGTCGAGCAAATCCTGCGGCGTCTTGGCAGTGAACTGCGGGTCGCTGCGCAGGAAGGCGAGAAAGGCGGAAAAATCGCCCTTGAACCCGCTTTCCTGCATCGCGGCGATCATCTCAGCGTGCAGCTTGGCGACTTCGTCAACGCCGATCTTGTGGATGGCGTCGGGCGACAGATCGAGTGTGGTGTATTCGCGGATCTGCTGGCGGTAATACGCCTTTCCGTCCGGCAGAGCTTCGGCTGCCAACGTGGTGCGCGCGCCCGGCACGTATTCCCCGTCCCAGAATTTCAACAGCTCCGCATAGGCCGGCTGCACCTCCTCGCGGATGACCTTCATGGCTTCGGCGCGCAGGCTTGCCTGTTCGGCGGGCGGAACGTTCGAGAGCATCTCCTTGAAAGGCGTGTAGAGCAGCGACTCTTCCGGCTTAGCCTGCGTCACCGCGGCGATCGAGGCGTCGCGGCCTTCGAGCGTTTGGCGCGGCGGCGTGAAACCGCGTTTCTCGCCCGCGCGCATCTCTTCGATCTGTTCGCGGAAATAGCGCGGGATGTCGCGCATCTGCGCGATCCAGCTCCTGTAGTCCGCCAGCGTGCGGAAGGGGCGGCGCGCGGTGTAGCCGATGTCGGTCCAAAAACTGGAATCGGAATTGGCCGGCATTTCGTAGGCGCGGAACTTCTGGTCGGCGATCAGGTTCGCGATCTGCGGCTTGTAGACGTCGTAATTCACCCGCTCCTTGGGCGAGAGCTTCGCGTAAGGGATGGCATCGAGCCGCTTCATCACCCGCTGCCAGTAAGCCAGCCGCGCGGCCTGCGCCGCCGCAGCGACCTTGGGCAGACGATCGACCACCGGCTTGGTGCCGTCCTGGTCGTCCGCGAACTGCGCCTCGCGCCATTTCCATTCCGCCGTGTAGATCGCGCGCAGCCGCGCGTCGGCGGTCTTTCCGGCCGCGTGAACAGGCACCATGGTCAGCAAAAGTGCGGCAACAATGGCCGCGGTCACCCGCATGATGGTCTCCAATTCGTTTTCGCGAGCCTAGCCTTTGAATCCCGTTGCGACCAGGTAGAGTTCCACCGATTCCTGCCGCGAGGCGGGCGGCTTGACGTGCTTCACCTCGGCGAAACGCTTTTTCACCCGTGCCAGCAGTTCGCTGGTCGCGCCGCCCTGGAACACCTTGCCGACGAAGGCGCCGCCGGGCTTCAGCACGCCTTCGGCCATGTCCAGCGCCGCCTCGAACAGCGCCAGCGTGCGGATGTGATCGGTTTCGCGATGGCCGGTGGTGGGCGACGCCATGTCGGAGAGCACCACATCGGCCGGCCCGCCGAGCGCGCGCCTCAAAGTATCGGGCGCAACGGCGTCGAGCAGATCGCATAGCAGGATCGTCACGCCGGCGATGGGCTCCATTTCCAGGATGTCGGCGGCGACGACCTTGCCCGCTTCGCCCACACGCTCGACAGACACCTGGCTCCAGCCGCCGGGCGCCGCCCCGAGATCGAGCACGCGCGCGCCGCGCTTCAACAGGTGGAACTTGGAATCCAGCTCCTTGAGCTTGAATGCCGCCCGCGAGCGATAGCCTTTCGCCTTGGCCGCGGCCACGTAAGGATCGTTGAGCTGACGCTCCAGCCAGCGCGTCGACGAGACGCTGCGCCCGCGCCCGCTTCTCACATGCACCCGCCGCTCGCCGCGCCCGCCGGAGCCGAATTCGTCGCCGCTCATCGCCGGACCTCCTTCATAAATTCGCGCAGGATGCCCTCGCGCAAACCGCGATCGGCGACACGCAGCTTGGCGCACGGCCAGACCGCCTGGACGGCGCAGAAAATCGCGCAACCAGGGACGATCAAATCGGCGCGCTCCTCACCCACGCAACCCAACTTCACGCGCCCCTGACGGTCGAGCATCTTCAGCATCTCCACCACCGAAAGAATCTCGCTGCAATCGTGCCAAGTCGCATCCACCCGCGAACGCACATACCGCGTCAGGCCAAGCGCGATGCCGGCCAGCGTCGTCACCGTGCCGGAGGTGCCCAGCAGATGATGGCGCGCGACATCGAACGCGCCTTTCCCGTCCATCCTGCGACGCTCCGCATCGAAACGGGCGAGCATCGTGTCCCGCATCGCGGCGAACGACGCCGCGCCGCCGCCGTTGGCTTCGGACAACGACATCACGCCCAGCGGGACGGAGGCGAAGTGCACCATCGAGGTTTCGCCTTCTTTGCGCCTGAGCCAGATCGCTTCCGTCGAGCCGCCGCCGATGTCGAAGGCGAGCGCGCCGTCGTAGTCCTGTCCGATCAGGGGCGCGCAGCCGACGGCGGCCAGCCGCGCCTCCTCCGCCGGGCTGACGATCTCCAGACGGATGCCCGCTTCCTTTTCCGCACGCTCGACCAGAACCTGCGCGTTGGCGGCCTGCCGGCACGCCTCCGTGGCGACGGCGCGGACGCGGCGAACGCCATGATGGCCGATGTGCTGGGCGCAAATCTTCAGGGCGGCAACGGTGCGCTCGATCGCGGCGTCGCCGAGTACGCCGGAGCGCGCCACCCCCTCCCCCAGCCGGACCATGCGCGAAAAGGAATCCACGATCCGCAGGCTTCCGTCGCGTTCGCGCGCCGCGATCAGAAGACGGCAATTGTTGGTGCCGAGGTCCAGCGCCGCGAACAGCGGGGCCCGCCGCCGGCCGTTGCGCCGATGCATCCTGCTTTGTCCTATGCCGACCCTGGCCAACGCCGCCTGCCGCCGATTTGTCCGCGCGACGCTAGCATGGGCGGCCGGACGCCGCAGCCAGCTCTTTCCGCATGACCACGAAGTGCGACGGTACCAGCAATCTCTCGTATTCGAACGGTTCCGTCCCCGCCACCGAGTATCCCGCCTTGCAATAAAACGGGAACAGCTCCTGACGGTGATTGACGACCTTGATCTCCATCACGCTGCAACCTCGCGCTTGGGCGAAGGATTCAGCTTCCCGGATGAGCGCCTGAGCGATGCCTTGCCTCTGACAGGCTGGCGACACGGCAAGCAAACCAAAATACCCGCCGTCCGCGCCGATCTCGACATACACGCAGCCGCGTATTGTCCCTTCCGGGCCGTTCTCCAGGATAAAAGTTCCCGTTGTTTGCTTCTGACAAACCCCGCTCGCGTCGATTCGGGGACCGTCGTAGAGAACTCTCTCTGCGGGCGCAAAAGCCTCGTTTATAAGTTTCACCACGCACTCGACGTCGCCGTCCGTTGCCTCGCGAAACCGGCGCCGGCCTGCATTCGGCATGTCATTCCCCCGGATGGTAGCTGCGTTCGATGTGCCCTTGGAGGTCCGAGGGATAGAAGTAGACCGGCCTCAGCTCGCCTCGCGCGTAGCGGACGGCCTCGTCGTCGAAGTGCGGCGACTTCGGATCGCCACTTTCCCCGCCCGCGGTCACCGCCAGCGCCCGTATCTTCGGCGCGAATTCGACCACCGCGACGAAGCTGTTGCCCGACGTGCCGTAATAGCGCCTGGTCCCCGGATAGCGGTGCGCGCCGAAGGAAGCGAGCGAGCCCCAGCGTGACGAGGTGAACGGTACGGGAATGCTTGGCCGGTCGTCGCCGAATGTCGGATCGACGGCGTCCGACACGCGCTGGAAGCGGTTGATGTCGCCCCAGGGCGTGCGCCAATTGCCGAAATCCTTTTCAAGCCGGTCGGAGGCTTCGGCCAATGCCTGAAGCTTCTGCGCAGGGGTTGCGCGGTCGGCCATGTAGTCATAGCTGTTCACGCCCGCTTCCTTGGCGGCGCGTGTCGTTTCGTCCCACAACGTGTCGCCCCAGAACACCGCGAGCGACGTCGCCAGCGAATGGTCCGACCATTTGAAATCCCACTCCCGAAGCAGAGCGATCTGGTCCTTGAGCCGGGCCTTCAGCGGGTCGCCGGCGGGCATCGCGTCATAGGCCTGCACCAGACCGGGGATGAGACGGGCGAAGGCGGGCAGATACGGATCGAACGCCGCCGCTATGAGCGATTCGAGCGTCCAATCCTTGTTGTCCGTCAGCAAGCGCGTGGCGTGGACACCGCGCGGGTTCTCGCCGGCCGTATCCATGTACTTCGGATAGTCCTTCCGCTTGGGGCTGTAGGGTCCCGCGGCCGAATAGGGCCAATCGTTGGTGTTGAAAATCCAGCCGTTGGGCGGATTCAACAGATGGGGCAACTCATCCAGCGCATGCAATCCCTTCCAGTCCGTGGCGGGGTCGGCGCCCTCCACCGGCTTGGTATAGTCAAAACGGTCGTCGCGCCTGGGCATGAACTGCGGGTGCAGATAGGCGATCTCGCCCTTGTCGTCCGCGAAGACGGTGTTGTTGGAGGAGTTGGCGCGCAGCTCCGCCACCTTCATGTAGGACGCATAATCGCCCGTCTTGGTGCGCAGATAGGACTGCTCCAGCGCCGCGACCGGCTGGTTCATCAGGGCGATGGCGATCCATTTGCCGCCTTCCTCACGGATGATCGGGCCGTGATGGGTGCTGTAGGTGGTAAAGCTCTTCACCGCCATGCCGCCGCCGGCCGTGCGATAGAAAACCTTGACGATCTTGACGCCCACGGGGCGCTCCTTCGCGCCATAGCGGTAAGTGAATTTGCCATTCTTTTGGGAGACGGTCTCGGCGAACTCATCGACCGCATCTGCGCCGGTCGAGGTGTGCATCCACCCCACATGTTGGTTGAAGCCCTGGTAGACGAAGAACTGGCCCCAGGTCACCGCACCGTAGGCGTTGAGGCCTTCGTCACTCGTCATCTGCAGTTCCGAGCGGAAAAAAAACGAGGTGTGCGGGTTGATGAGCAGCAGGGCGTGGCCGTCCCTGGTGTCCGCCGGCGCGATGGCGATGCCGTTGGAACCGCCGGGTTCGTGGAAGACGAAGCCGCGCTCGTTATCGGTCATGCCGAATTGGCGCTTGCCGTAGAAGGCCTCGAGCTGGCTCAAGGGCACCCGCTCGATGTCGCCGCCGATGCTGCCCTCGGTGAAGCTGAGCGCCATCCAGGGTTCGAACCGCTTTATCACGCGCGGCGTCACGCCCGGGTGGGTGGCAAGATAATAGTTCAGCCCGTCCGCCCAGGCATTCATCAGCGCCTTGAGCCATGCCGGACTCTTGGCGTAGTCCGCCTTCAGAACCTGCGGATCGATGAACAGCTTTTGCCGCAGATCGCTATAGATCGCCTTCTCGCCGTCCGCCTCGGCGTTGCGCCCAAGCGCCGTGATGTAGTTGGTTTCCACCCGGTTGAAATCATCCTCGGCCTGGGCATAGGCCATGCCGAACACGGCATCGGCGTCGGTCCTGCCGTGAACATGGGCGATGCCCCAGTCGTCGCGAACGATCCGAACCTGCTGGGCTTCCTGTTTCCAGCGGGCAGCGTCGACGGCCGCCAGTGCCTGCGACGGGGCACCGGCGGCAACGAACAGAAGTGCAAGAATGCCGATCAGCCGCAAGCCAAGCCCCCTGTACTGCCCATCGAGAAGTACACGCGATCGAATCGTCGTTCAATGTAGCGTTCCCGGAACTTGAGCAATTCGGCGCAGTGCGCGATACAGAGCGCCACGCTCAAACTGGGGTGGCCCGTGCGACTGCGCCGTCTTGCCGTGTTCATTCTCGGAATTTCCACGGCTCTCGGCGCGCAGGCGGCGGTCGATCCATCCCTGTATCAGGGCTTGCATTGGCGGCTGATCGGACCGTTTCGCGGCGGGCGCGTGCTGGCGGTGACGGGAATCGCGGGCGACAGCCGCCATTTCTATTTCGGCGCGGTCGACGGCGGCGCGTGGGCGACGCAGGACGCCGGGCGCACCTGGCAGCCGATCTTCGACGGCGAACCGGCGGGCTCGATCGGCGACTTGGCCCTGGCGCCGTCCGCCCCGAACACGATCTATGTCGGTACGGGCGAGGCGGACATGCGCTCGGACATCGCCCATGGCGACGGCATGTACAAGTCCACGGACGCCGGCAGGCATTGGAGCCGCATCGGGCTTGCGGACAGCCGGCAGATCGGCCGCATCCTGGTGGATCCGCGCAATCCCGACGTCGTATTCGCCGCCGCGCTGGGGCATGCCTACGGCCCCAATGCGCAACGCGGCGTGTTCCGCTCCAGCGACGGCGGCAAGAGCTGGAGCAAAGTGCTGTTCACCAACGCCGACACCGGGGCGATCGATCTCGCCTTCAAGCCCGGCGAGCCGGACACGATCTACGCCGCGTTGTGGCAGACCCGGCGCCCGCCGTGGAGCGTCTATCCGCCTTCGAACGGACCCGGCAGCGGCCTCTATGTGTCGCATGACGGCGGCAGCCACTGGAGTCGGATAAGAGGCAACGGCTTTCCGGCGCATCCCGGCCGCATCGGCATCGCGCCGGCGCCGAGCCGGCCGGACCGCGTCTACGCGCTGATCGATGGGCCGCAGGACGAAGGCGGTCTGTATCGTTCCGACGACGGCGGCGCGCATTGGCTGCGCATTTCCAGCGACCAGCGCATCTGGCAGCGCGGCTGGTACTTCTGCCGGCTGAGCGTCGATCCAAAGAATGCCGACCGCCTTTATGTGATGAATACGATCGTGTTGCGCTCCGATGACGGCGGCAGGCATTTCATCGCCTTGAAAGGCGACCCCACCGGGGACGATTTCCACCAGCTGTGGATCGACCCGACCGATCCCGGCCGGCAGATTCTCGGCAGCGATCAGGGCGCCTCGATCACCCTCAACGGCGGCAAGACCTGGAGCAGCTGGTACAACCAGCCCACCGCGCAAATCTATCATGTCAGCACCGACAACCGCTTTCCATACTGGGTCTACGGGGCGCAGCAGGATTCCGGTGCGGTCGCCTTGCCGAGCCGCACGGACGGCGGCGACGGCATCACCATGGAGCAATTCCGCGAGGTCACGGCCGGCGGCGAAAGCGGAATGATCGCGCCCGATCCCGATCACCCGGACATCGTCTATGGCGGCACGGTCGACAAACTCGATATGCGCACCGGCCAGACCCGCGAGGTCGATCCGACCCTGGCCTATCCCACGATCCAATATCGAGGTGCCTGGACGCTACCGCTGACGTTTTCCAAGCGCGGCAGGAAGCTCCTGTATTTCGCCAATCAACGTCTCTTCCGCACGGCGGACGGCGGCAACCGCTGGGTGCCGATCAGCCCGGACCTGACGCGCCCCGACGCGGGCATACCGTCCGGTCTCGATGCACCGACGGCAGCCGACGACGATCATGGCGGCCAACGCCGCGGCGTCATCTATACCATAGCGCCTTCGCCATTGCGCGCGCAGGCGCTATGGGTCGGGACAGACGACGGGCTCGTCTGGCGCACCGAGGACGGCGGCGCGCACTGGCGCGAGATCACGCCGAAGGCGTTGACGCCGTGGTCGAAAGTCGCCGCGATCGAGCTGTCCCGTTTCGATGCCAACGTCGGTTATCTGGCGATCGATCGCCATCGTCTCGACGACGACGCGCCCTATATCTACCGCACGCGGGACGGCGGGCGAAGCTGGGCTCGTATCGACGCCGGCATCCCCAAGGACGGCTTCGTCAACGTGGTGCGAGAAGACCCGGTGCGCAAAGGTCTGCTCTACGCCGGCACCGAAAAGGGCATAGTTGTGTCGTTCGACGACGGCGCCCGTTGGCAATCGCTGCAACAAAACCTGCCGATGACCTCGGTGCGCGACATCGACGTGCATGGCGACGACCTGGTGATCGCCACGCATGGCCGCGGTTTCTGGATCATGGACGATGTCACGGCGCTGCGGCAGGCGGAACCGGCGCAGACGGGTAGTGCCGTCCTGTTCCGGCCGGCGGTCGCGCTTCGCCTGCGCCGGCCGCAGTTCACCGGCACGCCCTTTCCGAAAGACGAACCGATGGCCGCCAACCCGCCGGACGGCGCCATCATCGACTATGCGCTGCCGAACGCGGTCAAGACCCCTGTGACGCTGACCGTGTTCGATGCGCACCATCACAAGGTCCGCGGCTTCAGCAGTGCGGATAAGACAACTGCGCCGGATCCGCTCAAGATCAAGTTCGCGCCGGAATGGATCCCGTCCCCGACGATTCTGTCGGCGGCGCCCGGCATGCATCGCATCGTCTGGGATCTGCACTATCCCAAACCGCCGGCGCCGGACGCGGCGCAGACAAACGGCGTCTGGGCGCCGCCCGGCCGTTACACGGTCGAACTCAGCGTCGCCGGGCGCAGCTACAGCCAACCGCTGCTGGTCAAGGCGGACCCTCGAGTAACGGTCCCCGAAGCGGCTTTGCGCCGCGAATTCGTCCTGGCGCGAAGGGTGGAAGAATTGTCGTCGCGGGCCTATGCCGCGAGCGCCGAGGCAACCAAACTGCTTCAGGCCCTCGAGGCGCGAATGGCGCACGCCGACGCGATGCGCAAACAGATTTCCGCCTTGATGGCCAAGGTAACCGATCTCAACGGCGTCCCGTTGTATCCCGATCCGCGCGGCTGGCCGGGGCGCCCGCCCCGCCGCCTCGACAGCCTGCGCGCCCTGTCAACCGACCTGGCGAAACTCGAAACGGCCGTCGACGGCGCCGACGCCAATCCGAGCGCGGACGCCTTGCAGTCTTATGCGAAGATTTCGCACATGTTGGCGGCCACTCTGCAGGCCTGGCAACAATTGAAGCATCGCGACTTGGCGACACTCAACGCCGGTCTGACGGCAACCGGAGCCAAGCCGATCGCGTTGTGAAGGCCCAGCCCTCAGCTAAAGCACGGCAGGCAGTTTCCCCGCGAGCATGTCAGCGGCATGGCGGCCCGCATCCTGTTCAAACTCACGGGACGCGGCGCAAAGATCGAAGGAACGGAAGACCCGGACCTGCTGCGGAAGGAATACGAACTGATGATGACGGGCTTGTCCGCCGGCGCGGGCACCGGCGGCGCCGCGCAGACGGATAAAGCCGAAAGCGCCGCGGTCTTCCGCGACCTGTTGGATCGCAGGGACCGCTTCATTGCGCGGCATTGACAAGACATTGCAGGTCGGCGAGACGGGTATTCTGTTTCTGGGGGCATTGCACCACGCGACCCAAATGCTTCCCGACACGATCCAGGCGACATCCTTGAGCAAATTCCTGCGCGCCGGGGCGCCGACGGGACCGATGCCCTCTAACCGGTCGATATAATTGACATGAAAGGCGACGGCCCCGTACACCACTTCACACGAATTTGTGTCTTCGTTGGTGTTGACGCGGCCATGTCCAAGAACCGTTAATCGGAGATCGCTCGCCCCTTTCGAACGAGGGGCGTTGCCCAGGGGATATTCGAATGAAACGACGCCTGGCCCAAAGCGCGCTTGTGCTGGCCGCGCTCACCTGTTGTGCCCCAGCCTTGGCCCAAACCGCTGACGAACTCGTCGCCAAGAATCTTTCGGCGCGGGGCGGAGCCGAAAAGCTCGCTGCGATCGGCTCGTTGTCGCTCAAGGGAGAGATGCGCGCGCCCGGCGATTTCAAACTCGCGTTTTCCGAATTGCGCCAGCGGCTCGACCCCAAGACCGGCACATGCACGGTGCGCATCGAGGCAACGATCCAGGGCCTGACACTCATTCAGGCCTATGACGGCAAAAGCGGCTGGCGCGTCAATCCGTTCGAAGGCCGCAAGGATCCGGAAAAGATGGGCTCGGACGAATCGCGGGCGCTCGCCGACGAAGCTTCGATCGACGGCGCCTTGCTGGCGGCACATGCCATGGGCTCGAAAGTGGAATATCTCGGCCGGGAAGACGTCGACGGCACCGACGCCTTCGAGTTGCGCGTCAGCCAGACCGACGGCGATGTCTTCACCTATTTTCTCGATCCGGACAGCTATCTCGAGATCAAGATTCTCGAGCGGCGCACGATTCGCGGCTCCGAACAGGAAACCGAGTATGAACTCGGGGATTATGAGCGTGTCGGTGGCGTCTATTTCCCATTCTCGATCGCTTCGGGGCCGAAGAACTCCCGGGACAAGCAAATCCTCACCATCGACAGCGGCGACGCCAATGTGGCGGTTCCTCCGGGCACTTTTGACTTTCCCGCGACAGGGCCCGCCAAGCCGTCCGGCAACGCGCACGCGAAAGTGCCCGCCAAGTCTCCCGCTCCGCATAGAAAGAGGCACTAATCCGATGTCGCGCACTCTTCATGGCTTCGCCTTCGCCGTGTTCGGTCTCGCGCTCACTCTGAGCGGCGCTTCGGCCACCGGCTTCGACTCGACGGCCGTTTCCGGACTGGGCGCCCGTAATATCGGTTCGGCCGCGATGAGCGGACGCATTGCCGCTATCGCCGCCCGCCAGGAGCCGGACGGAAAGGTCACGCTCTTCGTCGGCGCCGCTTCCGGCGGCGTGTGGAAGAGCACCGACGGAGGCACCACTTTCAAGCCCGTTTTCGACCGGGAACCGGTGCAATCCGTCGGCGCGATCGCGCTGGATCCGTCGCATCCCAAGGTTGTCTGGGTCGGCACCGGCGAGAGCTGGACGCGCAATTCGGTCTCGATCGGCAACGGCATCTACAAATCGACCGACGGCGGCGAAACCTGGACGAACATGGGCCTGCCGGAGTCGGAGCGCATCGCCCGCATCATCGTGAATCCGAAGGACGGCAACGTCGTCTATGCCTGCGTCCCGGGAAAGCTGTGGAGCGACAGCGCCGATCGCGGACTGTACAAGACCGTCGATGGCGGCAAGTCCTGGTCGCTCATCCTGAAGGGATCGAATCTTTCGACGGGCTGCTCGTCCGTCACGCTCAATCCCAAGAACCCCGAGGAGCTGATGGCGGGCTTGTGGGATTTCCGCCGCAAAGGCTGGACCTTCCGCTCCGGCGGCGACGGACCCGACGCGCCGTCGGGCAGCGCGCTCTATCGTTCGGCGGACGGCGGCAAGAGCTGGACCGAGCTGTCGGCAGCGAACAGCAAAGGCTTGCCGGCTCGGCCCTGGGGCCGCATCGAGGTCGTCTACGCGCCTTCGAACGCGAAACGCGTCTATGCCGCGATCGAGAATGTGCGCACCGCGCTCTATGTCTCTGACGACGGCGGCACCACTTGGCAAGAGCGCGACCGCAGCCAGCGTATGGTCTGGCGGCCATTCTACTTCCAGCGTCTCGTCGTCGATCCGACAAATGCCGATCGTCTCTTCAAGATGAACCTCGCCCTCATCGCCTCGGAGGACGGCGGCAAGAGTTTCACCGACGCCTCGGGCGGCAGCCACGGCGATTGGCACGACATCTGGATCAATCCGAAGAACCCCAAGCACGTTATCGGCGGCGACGACGGCGGCTTGTGGATCTCCTATGACGGCGGCGTGAAATGGTGGAAGGGCGGCAATCTGCCGATCAGCCAGTTCTATCATGTGAGCGTCGACGACAAAGACCCCTATCAGGTCTACGGCGGGCTTCAGGACAATGCCTGTTGGACCGGCGACAGCGCCTATCCGGGCGGCATCGGCAACGATCGATGGGAAAATTTCTGCGGCGGCGACGGCTTCTTCATGTTCTCCGATCCGGCAGACCCACGTTACCTTTATGCGGAGACACAAGGGGGATTCATCCTGCGCGCCGACCGGCAGACCTACGCTTGGCGCGACATCCAGCCCAAGGCCGGTTACAAGGAGAAGCTGCGCTTCAACTGGAACACGCCGATTGCGTTCTCCCCCAACGAAAAGGGCACCATCTACATCGGCGCGCAATTCCTGTTCCGTTCGCGCGATCACGGCGTCACCTGGCAGCGGATTTCTCCGGACCTGACGACGAACGATCCGGAGAAGCAGAAGCAGGAAGAATCCGGCGGAATCACGGTCGACAACTCCGCCGCCGAGATGCACACCACGATCTACGCCATTTCGGAAAGCCCGAAGAATGCTGGCGTGATCTGGGTAGGAACCGACGACGGCAATGTGCAAGTGACACGCGACGGCGCGAAGACCTGGACCAACGTCGTCGGCAATGCTGGCGTGCCCAAGGCGAGTTGGGTGAATTGGGTGGAGGCGAGCCGCTTCGACGAAGCCACCGCGTATGTCGCGTTCGATCGCCACACCTTCGGCGACATGAACGCCTACGTCTACCGCACGCGGGACTACGGCAAGACCTGGCAGGCGCTGATAACGCCGCAGACGCCGGGCGTGCGCGGCTATGCCCACGTCGTCAAGGAGGATCCGAAAAACCCGAACATCCTGTTCGTGGGAACGGAGTTCGGACTGTACGTGTCAATCGACGGCGGCTCCACTTGGGCGGCGTTCCGCCCCAACGATTTTCCGGCGGTCGCGGTGCGCGACATGGCGTTCCAGACGCGCGACGATGCGCTGGTCTTGGCCACCCATGGCCGCGGCATCTGGATCATCGACGACCTTTCGCCCATCCGGGCGCTCACGCCGGCGACGCTGGAGTCCGAGGTGGCGCTCATTCCGTCCGCTCCGCAGCAGCAGCGAATCGAAGGCAATGGCGGATGGGCGAACGGCGATGCCGCCTATACCGGCGAGAATCCGCCGGATGGTGTCGTCATCAGCTACTATCAGAAGGCGCGGCACGTCATCGGCCGGCTCAAACTTGAAATCTTGAATGCGAAAGGCGAGGTCATCGCCACGCTGCCGGCCTCCCCGCGCAAAGGCCTCAACCGCGTGGTCTGGTCCATGCGCGACGAGGCGCCGGTGACGCCGCCGGCCGCGACGATCGCATTCGGCTCGACCCGGGGTCCGCGCTTCCCGCCGGACACCTATACGGTGCGTCTGACAAAGGCGGGCAAGGTTTACACGATGCCGTTGACGGTCGTTCTCGACCGCCGCGCGACCTACTCGCTCGCCGACAAGGTTGCCCAGTATCAAGCGGCCAAGCGCGTCTCGGGCCTGTTTCGCCGTATGACCAGCCTTGTCGGCTCGATCATGCAAGTGCGCGACGAGGCCGGCGGAATCGCGGCCAAGCTGCCGGCAGGCGACGCCTTGAAGGCAGAGCTTCGCGGGATTGCGGATCATGCAGACGCGCTCCGCAAAGAAGTCGTTGCCACCAAAGAGGGCGGCGCGATCACCGGCGAGGAGCGGCTGCGCGAGCACATGGACTACGTCTATGGCGCGATCACGTCGGTCGAAGACCGTCCCACCGCCTATCAGATCGCGCGCATCGACGTCCTCGAACGCGAACTCAAAGAGGTCGAGGACGCGTTCGGCGCGTTGATGAAAAATGAAGTCGGCTCGGCCAATTCCAAACTGAAGGCGAAAGGCTTGCCTGAAATCGTCGTAAAGGATACTTCGATGCCGCCGAGCGGCGGGGGCGGAGATGCAAAAACGCTGGCGTCAAGCCTCATCGGGCTTCGCCTCTATGACTTCACGGGCGTGCGGCAGGGACGGCGCACGGAGCGGGACTAGGCCGCGGCCGATCGGTCCGAGGGTTGTGCGAAACGGTTTTTTTCTCGTATTCGCGTTCGGATTCCTCGGGACCGTCGAAGCGTCCGCCCAGACGGGCGCAGGTCTCGAACGGGTTGTCGTTACGGCGACGCGCGTGCCGCAATCCGTCGATCAGGTTCCCGCCGACATCTCGGTCGTTTCCGGTGCCGAGATGAGCGATCGTGATGCGTGGACCTTGTCCGCCTCCTTGAACCTCGTTCCGGGCGTCGAGGCGCCGTCAGGCGGCGACGCCGGCCCGTCAAGCGCCGTACCGTCGTTCTGGGGCCTGCACGAATTCGACGCGTTTTTGCTGGTTGTGGACGACGTCCCGTGGGGAGGGGCCTTCAATCCGGCGATCACAACGCTGGACCTCACGGACGTCGAGCGCATCGAGGTGTTGAAAGGCGCGGCCCCCGTCATGTACGGCGCCACGTCCTTTGTCGGCGTGGTGCACGTTCTCCACTATCCGGCCGGCGAAGCGGCCAACGAGGCCGATGTGGCATACGGCAGCTTCGGCTCCGCGCGCGGCTCGGCGTCCTTCGTGCTGCCGCCATGGGGCGGAGCCCGGCAGTCGCTCGCCATCGACGGGCGGAGTCTCGGCTTCGCCGACAAGCGCGAAGCGGTCGCGGACGGCAAATTTCTGTATCGGGGCGCGCTCGACATAGGCAGGGGCACGCTGCGCCTCGACGCGGATGCCACGCTGGTCCGCGACGTGCCGCCCAGTCCCGTCATCCGCGTCGGAACGGCGCTGACGAAGCTCACGCCGCTCGATGCCAATTTCAATCCCGCCGACGCCCGCATCGACGAGAACAAATATCATGTCGCGCTCGGCTATTCGCGGCCGACGGATTGGGGCTCATGGGACACGCTCCTCTCCTATGCGCATTCCGACATCGTCGATGTTCGCGCTTTTCTGCATCCCGATCTGAGCGGCGCCGCCGACACGCAGAACCAGCATCGCCTCATCAACGACGCCTATGGCGATACGCATCTCACCAATCCGCTTTCCGGCGACACGACGCTGATCGTCGGCGCCGATCTACTCTATGGACTCGACCGCCAGACGACGCGAAACGGCAATAGCGCCTACACCGTGCCGCTCGATGGTTCGGCGCTGCCGCCGCCGGCGGCGAAACTGCCCGTCGACGAAATCGGCACGGTGGACGACCGGCGCATATTTGCGGGGCAATACGCACAGCTCGATTGGAAACCCGGCGAGCGGTGGAATGTGATCGGCGGAATCCGTCTCAACGAGACCGCCGAGCACAAGCGTTCCTCCGATTCCACGTTTTTGCCGCCACAGCTTTCGGCCGAAAGCGCCAGCCGGACCGTGGTCAGACTGAGCGAAACGGCCGGCGCGAGTTACCGCGCCTGGGCGCAAGACGGCGACGAAGTCGTGTTCTATGGCGACTATCGCAACGCCTTCAAGCCGGCGGCTGTCGATTTCGGACCCGACTATACGCCGCAGGTCCTCCTCCCCGAAACGGCGCAAAGTTATGAAGCCGGCATCAAAGGCGCTGCCGCCGGCGGCCTCCTGACGTATCAGGCCGAATTGTTCCTCCAGAATTTCCAGAATCTGGCGGTCGCAACGAACTCCGGAGAACTCGCCAACGCGGGCAAGGAGCAGCTGAAGGGTATCGATCTCGAAACACGCTATCAGGTGACGCCCGATCTCGCGCTGGCGGGCAATTTTGCGTATCACGACGCCCGTTTCACGCGGTATCTGTTTTTCGACGGCGTTTCCAATGTCGATGTCGCAGGCAAGCAATTGACGCTGGCCCCAAAGGTTCTCGCCTCGGCGGGGATTCTGTACGTTCCGCAGCAGGGTTTGCGCGCGACGCTCGTGGCTAACTACGTGGGGCGCCGTTATCTCGACGAAAAAAACACCGCGCCGGCCGGCGCCTACGCGACGCTCGACATGACGCTCGGCTATCGCATCGGCCGCTACGCGATTTCGCTCGAAGAAAACAATCTGACGAACGAGCGGCCGCCGGTCACCGCGAGTGAATTCGGCAGCGAGTCGTTCTATCTGCTGCCCGCTCGCGCCTTCTGGCTGCGATTGAGTTCCTCGCTCTAACGGTTCGCCTTCTGAGAAACCTCACGGTTTCACGCCATAGCCCGCATAGGTCCGCTCGATGTTCGGATCGCGTTTCTTGGCTTCCGCAATGTCGGCCTTGCCGTTGCGCTGGTCGCCGGTGCGCAGCCGCGACAAGCCCAGCACGTACAGCGAGTTCGCCAGAGCGGGCGCCTCGCCCAGCGCCGCATGGGCGTCGGCGATCGCGGCGGCGTAGTTCCCCATGCGGAAATACACCAGCGCGCGCGAATCGATGGCCGCGAAAGAGTCCGGCTGGAGCTTCAGGGCCCGGTTGCAGTCGGCGAGCGCGGCATCGAGTTCGTGCCCCCACACCGCGCGCGCCCAGCAGCGGCTGTTGAGATTGTCGGCGTCTGGCAGGTTGCCGACCGCGACGTCGAGATCGGCGATGGCGCGTTGGTATTGGCCCGCCTCGCCATAAGCCGTGCCGCGGCTGGCCAGGATCTGCAGGGCCTTCGGCTCCAGGCGGAGCGCCGCATCGAAATCGCGGATTGCCGAATCGTACTGGCCGAGCCGGATGTAGACGCGGCCGCGGCCATACAACGCGGTCGCATCGTGCGGGCTCAGGCGCAGCGCGGCGTCGAAATCCTTGACCGCCAGCGCGCACTGACCCAGGAAGCAAGTGATCGTCCCGCGATTGCGTAACGCCGTGACGTCGCCGGGTTGCAGCTTCAGCGCCATGTCGTATTCCGTCAGCGCGCGCCGATCCTGGCCCAGCATGTAATAGGCATAGCCGCGATTGTTGTGGGCGGCGGAAGAGTCCGGCACCTGCAGCAGCGCCGCGTTGTAATCGTCGAGCGCGCGCCGGTATTGGCCCAGTTCGGTGTAGGCGTTGCCGCGGCTGACATGGGCCCAGGACAGATCGGCGGTCGGTGAGGTCTCCGCCCGGATGACCGCGGTGCAGGCGTCGATGCGCGCCTGCCCCGGCGAATGCTGGCATTGTGCGTCGACGTCGGGGGGTGCGGACAGGATCAGGTAATACCCCACGCCGACGCACGCCGCAGTGCCGATCGCCACGGTCGTGATCGACGTCAGAGCAACGAACAGAACGCGCCCGGCTCTCATGGCCTGTCCACTCCCCGCTCTGACGGCGGACACCCCGCGCAATGATAGCGGGAATTGTCTCCCTGCGCTACGGACGCAGTTGCACCGTGCACAAAAGACGTCATCTTGCGGGCCGTTATCACCGGCTGCGCAGCCGGCATATCCTTCAATTCGATACCGGCACCATGAGGGTCGTGTTCTTGTGGGACGAGTCCAAGATGGACGGCGACTTCGGCGTCATGTCGATCAGGTTCCAGTCGTTCGGATCGAAGGTGCGATGGGTCGGCGTCTGGACCGGATAACCATGAACATCCTGTTGGCTGTCGATGATCCAACCGCGGCCCGAGGAGACATTGGCGAGAACGCGCTCGTCGGTATAGTCGCGGTCCCAGGGGCGGGCGCCGACATCGAGGAGCAGCGAGGTTTCGACCTCGTCCGCCGGAATCGGCTTTACGTAAGGCGGCGAGATCGGTGGCGTCTTCATCTCGACGATCTTCGCCGTCGAAGTCGTGTAGCGGCCCAACATCGGCAACGGCCTGCCGATCTGATCGACCGCGATGTTGTCCTTGCCGTAGTACTCAAGATCGCCGGCGCCGCCGATTTCCAGAAAGGCAAGCGGCATCACCGTCGATACGCCGGCGCGCAGGACATTGCCGACCGCCGTCAGCTCTCCGGCTTGAAAGGGGTGGCCGAGCCATTCATAGGCGACCAGGTTGTAGTGAACGGCGCGCTGGCCCGGATCGTAGATCAGGTTGTTGACCATTGCGGCGTGCACCCCGCCCTTGAACAGCGGGCTGCGCTCGTAATTGTGGACGAAGATGTCGCGCGCGATGAGAATATCGGTCGTGTTGTCGTGGATCAGCGCGCCCTTGGAATGCTCGATCTTCCAATGGGTCGAGCGGCTCAAGGACTCGGAGATGAGATCGTTGGAAACCGTGACCCGGTGCGAAGTGTGCTGCCGCCATTCGTCCGGCGTGTTTCCGTCGAAGCGGGGACCGGATACGGCGAAGTTCTTGTTGGTCGCCCAACTCACGGAGCAATGATCGATAATGACGTCATGGGCGCCTTCGTCGGTCCTGATTCCGTCCGTCGAATAGCCCCCGGCTTTTGGCTCGCCCGCGTCGCCCGGCCGGATGCGCAGGTGCTGCACAATCACGTCATGGGTCACGACTGCCATGCTTTCCCCGCGGATCAGCGTGATGCCCGGCGAGGGAGCCGTCTGTCCGGCGATCGTAAGATAGGGTTCGGTGATCCTGACGTTACGCTTGTTGAGATCGATCACGCCGCCCACCTCGAACACGATGATGCGCGGCCCCTTGACGTTGAGCGCTTCCAGGAACGATCCCGGTCCCTCGGCGTTCAACGTCGTGACTTTGATGATCTGCCCGCCACGGCCGCCAGGCGTGGTGGCGGCCCAGCCCATGGCGCCGGGAAAGGCCAGAAGCGGATGCGATGCAGCAGCCGCAGATTTTGGAACCGGCTTGTGCCTTGCCGCGTGTCTCGTCGCCGCCGCGGTGTCGGCCGGCACGGCCATCAAGGCGGTGCAAAGGATGACGTTCAAAGCGATGGCAAATCGGCGCACCTTCATTCCCTCCTGCATTGATCGGTCGCGGTCTGGCGGCTGGAATTTGTCCCCGCCGAAGGTCCTTGGTTGACGCAAAAATGACACCGGTTACCTTAAGATGCAAGACCCCGCGCGGCAATGGGCCCAAGGACGTTTCAAAGCCGCGCTCTAGCGGACGCGGAATATGCGCCTCGTCCAGAACACAAGGGCGACGGCAACCGCCAAGGCGAGCATGACGACGAAAAGCTTGTCCTCGATGTCCCAGCCGTTCGCGGCGGCGCTGCTGAGCAAAAAGCCCGACAGCAGAAGCGCCGGCGCCCAGACAACGGCCGAAAGGATATTGGCGGCGTAAAAAGCCGCCGTCGGCATCTCCATCATGCCGGCGGCCAGCGGCACGATGGCGCGCAGTGGGCCGAAGAACCGACCGATGAATACGCTCGCCCAGCCGTAGCGCCGGAAGAAATCCATTCCTTGCGCCAACGCGTCCGGATGCGTGCGGAACGGCCAAACCTTCGGGATGACCGTCCCGAACCGCCGCCCGATCCAGAATGAAATGGCGTCGCCCAGAATGGCGCCGACGCTTCCGGCTGCCGCGGCGGATACGGGATCGATGGCGTGAGCCTTCACCAGCGCGCCGGCTGCGATGAGGATCGTGGTCCCGGGAAACAGAAGACTGAGAAAGGCGAACGATTCCCCAAACGCGGTCGCGCCGATCACGAAGACCGCCAGATGCGGGTGAGCGGCGATGTAGGCGACGATCTGCTGAGCGAGATTTTCCATTTTATGTCACTGAATCCAATGCAGGCCGGCGCCGACAATCAACACCAGTCCAAACAATGCCCGGTAGATGACAAGAGGCCAGGTCGAGAAATTCTGAAGGAAGCGCATCAAGCCCCAGATCGCAAAATAGGCCGACACGCTCGACACCGCCAAGCCGATGCCGAGGACCTGCCAGCCGTAAGCCGACAGTCCGGCCTGATGCAACAGCCACAGTTCCCGCCCGCCGGCAAGCACGATGGCGGGGATGCCGAGCAGGAACGAGACGCGCGCGGCGTCAGCGCGCCTGAATCCAAGCCCCAAAGACGCCGTGAAGGTGGATCCCGACCGCGAGAATCCGGGGACGAGTGCGCCGACCTGCGCCATGCCGATGAGCAGCGCATCGAGCAGGGTCAGTTTCTCGGAGCCGCGTTTGTGTTGCGCCGAAAGC
This sequence comes from Alphaproteobacteria bacterium, assembly GCA_028871795.1. GTDB lineage: Bacteria > Pseudomonadota > Alphaproteobacteria > Micropepsales > Micropepsaceae > Rhizomicrobium. The sequence goes on from JAGWMG010000003.1 coordinate 118,355, forward strand.
TCCGCCAAACCCATCAGCAGGGCCATTGCGAAGCACGCAATTCCAACGACCACGGGCGCACGCAGGGGCGAGTTGCACTGGTTCAGCACCTTTGTAAGCAGCAGTCCGGCAATGCCGATCGGGATTGTCGCGACGACAAGCGCGACCGCCAGCCTCAATTCCCGATCTTTCCAGTCTCGACGGGCCGTTGCCGTGAGCGATCCTCGGACCAGCATGACGATGTCGGACCAGAAATAGGCTATGACCGCGACGAGGGCCGCAAGTTGCATGGCGGCGGAAAAGGCCGAGCCGGGGTCCGGCCAGCCAAGCAAGGCCGGTATCGCCCGCATGTGCGCCGTCGACGAAATCGGCAGCAACTCGCTGATGCCCTGGACCACGCCCAGCACCGCCACTTTTGTCGATCCGAGAGCAACGAAGCTCGTGTCCAGGCTGCTTGAGCAGTGATGGAGCGAGACGTCGAGGTGCGGGCTGGAGGCGGACAATGTCGGCTCGTCGGGTTCTACGGAAGATTAGCGCGGCGCCGGCCCACAGCCCCGCAGAGTTACTTCTGCGTCCAGCCTCCGCCGACCGGCTTGTAGTACTGGCCCGGCGGCATCTTGGCGAAAAGCTGCGCCGCCGTCGCTTCTCCAGCCGCTTCCGCGCTCACGCCGGTTTTCGCGGCCGCCGCATCGTAGGCCTGCTTGCGTCCGGCGTTGATGGCCTCGACCGCCGCGGTCGTTGCGGAATCCGCCGAGCCGTGGACGAAGCCGAGGAAGCCGTCGCCCTGCTCGCCCACCGTGCCGCTCGCCTTCGCCGCGTCCACCGTCGCCTTCGCGCCGGCGAGATCGACGGCAAATGCCGGCTGCACCGGCGCCATCAGTCCCACACCGGCGCCAAGCAGGAGCAGCAACCCAACCGCTGCGGCCGGAATGCGCCCGGCAAAAATCTTTCCACGAGAGCCAACCATGAAAATTCCTCCGGATTAGAACAGGTTCGGATTTTGTTTAATCACCGATTTGACTTCGTTGTCCAACCTGACGCGGATGTCGGCGTCCAGCTTGGCGTAGATGTTGATCGGCGCGACTTCGATGCGGATGGTGGGCGTGCAAGCACCAAGCGACAGCGCCGTCACGCCGATGGCGAAGAGCAAGTTTCCAGAGCCTTTCATAGGCACTCCTTTTTGCTGCTACCGAGCTTCGGCAGTCAGCTGCGACCACGCGGATTCATATCCGCGCAAAAGTTCGTCAAAATTAAGGGAGGTGTCGAGCGAAAGATCAATAGGGGTCCCGCGCGGCAGCGGAATGTTTTTCTGGAACGCCGTCCCCTGCAGAAGGTCGAACAGGCCGACCCGAGCCTCATCCGTTCCAGGGGAATCGCTGTATCCCTTGACGTGAAAGACGATGCGCAGCCTTCCGTGGGGCTCGCTGTCGACCGTGGCCGAAAGCGAGTCGTAGGCGAGATTCTCCAGCGCCTGATAGGCGACTTTTTCCACCGCATTGGGCTCATTGCTGCCCCACAGGCCGGGATCGAGGGAAAGCCGCCCCGGTCCGTCCGCCCCGATGCGGCCGCCGGTGAACCGCAGCCCCGCGGGCCCGAAGGAAAACGGGATGGTTCCCGAAATCCGGCCGTCGAGGCGCATCCGCCCACCGAGGTTCGACGCGGCGATGAGGTCGCCCAGGCTCACATGGGAAAGGCGCACCGCGCTGGTAACGGTCATGCCTGGTTTCAGCTCGACGGACAGCGGCGCGAGCGAGATCGTGCCGCCGGCGAGCTGGGTCTTCGCGGCGGCGACGCGGACCAGCGACGAAACGAACGAAACGGACGTCTCGACCCGAGTCAGTGGCAGCGCCCAGTCGACGCGCGCGATGTCGATGGGCTGGCCCGGCGCCGTCGCCGGCGGCAGCAGCGAGGTGAAGATCATGTGGGTCCGCAGCTGCTCCGCGACGCCGAGCGGGCTGGTGAAACGAAGATCGCCGATGTCGAGCCGCCCGCCGCTGTCGATGCGCTTCGCCGTCCAGTCGAGCCGACCGGCAAACCGCGCGCTCCCTTCGGCCCGCGCAAGGGCGGAGAACAGCGGCGATATGTTGACGGGCTGCAATCCCTTGGTGTCGAAGGCGACGTCGGGAAAATCGATTCTTGCGTAACCCGTGCCCGTTTTCGTGCGATGCGTGAAGTCGATCGTGCCGATATGCGTGCGATGGGAGCCGCTGGCAACGTCGAAACGGCCGCGAACCGTCGCATTGGCGAATTGGATGTTTCCGGCGATCGACTCGGGAGCGAGGCGCGCAACCTTCGCCCGGTCGGAAAGAACCGCCGCGACGTCGATCTTTGCGTCGCGAGTCCCGGCGGACGATCCGTCGATCACCACGCGGCCGCGGCCGCGTGACACCCTCAGGCCCGCCACGTCGAAGTTTGCGCTCAGCTCACTCGCCGTGCCGCGAAGCGTCCAGCCGGCATTCGAGGCGCTAAAGAACGGTTGGCCGCTCACGGCGCAGAACGTGGCGCTTGCATCGGAGACGACCCGCTTGCGCCGCGAGGTCAGCGACGCCAGGCGCGCGACGATGCAGCGTTCGGGATTGAGCAGGAACACGCCGTTGCGCAGCCGTGCATCGGCTTGCCCGTCAACCGTCACGCCCTGGAAAGCTCCAAGATCGAAGCGGGCCGCGAGACCGAGCACACCGTCGAAGGCGCCGCCGGCCCTGCGCCAGGAAAACGCCGGAATGGCAAAGGCGACGTTCGGCACGCCGCGGCCGCTGAGGTCGATGCCTATGCCGCCCGCGACGCCGGACGGACCGAAGCGCACGGCGGCGCGCCCCGGCACGGGCGATAGGCGCAAAAGGACCGGCCCGGCGCCGCTCAATTGCGCGGGTCCGGCGAACGTGAATTCGGTCTGCTGGTGCGACACCCGCCAGAAAAGACGCACGTTGAGGGCCAGATCGCGAACCGCCGCCGCCAGCGCATCCGCCGCGCGGCGATCGCCGCCCAACAGCGGTATGCCGGCAACCAGGGAATTCGCGTCGGCGTGCGACAGCGAGCCCTCGGCCGTCGCTTCCACTTCGCCCCTCGACCGAGGATGTCCCTGCGCGATGCCGATTTCGACATTCAAGAAGCGGGCGCGCAGCGACAAGGGCGCCGGCGGGAGGCCCTGCCGGGATGCCGCGTCGGCGTCGAACGACAGCGTCGCCGATGCGGCCGACACCGCGGCCTCGTCGGAAAGGATCTTCCAGCGGAGCGCGGGGACGTCGAACGAAAGCCGCGCACCGTCGACATGCACAGGTCCGCCCGATTCATCGGCCTCCAAGCCGCCGGAGATGGACGCGTGAAGGCGAACGCCGGATGGCGTGGCGACGCCTTTCAGCGTACCGCTTTCGACATCCGCCGAGAAAATTCCGCTGCGCAGGCGCGCACTCCGGACGACGGCATCGATCAGCCGCGGCTTGCCGCCTTCGATGCGGGCGTTGCCGTCGATTTCCATCGAGCCCGCCGGGGTCGCCGCAATGAGCCTGGCGTGCACGACATTGACCGCGAGAGCGTCGCTGACGAAGCTCGGGTATCCCGTGTTGCCGGCGGATTGCGCGCGGCGAGCATCGATCCAAGGCTGCAGGGAGCCAAGCGAGATACCGTTGGGGCCAACCGTCAGGCGCACGATCGGGCCCTGAACATCGATTTCAACGGCCTTGGGAAACCAGCCGCGGGGATCGAACTTCACCACGATCCGTTCGAAAGACACTTCCGGCGCGCGAGGCCGGCCGAGCGAGCCGTGTGCGGTCGCGCCGCCGAAATCAATCAAATCGACGAGAATCCGGGAACGCACCCCCTGGCTCGCCAAATACTCGTGCAGAAAGAAAGTGGCGAGCGGCGTGCGGAACAGATATGACAGAGTGCAAACAATCCCCAGCCCGGTCGCGACCAAGCCGAGAACCGCCAGCCACCTCCCCGTGCTTCTTCGGGGACCAAGGAATGCGGAGCCGAACATCCGCGCCGATTATGCAGGCCACGCTGCCGATCCGCCAGATTGCGAACGCTTGTTTCCTATATGTTTAAGTGCAGCTGCGGGCATCTGAACGCAGAAAGAATTAGCAAGAACGTTGGAAAACTTTGTCACAAGAAATGGAAAATCGTTCCGTCTACGGAACAAAATCGTCGTCTAACCCATTGAAATTGCTGGTGCCCAGGGGCTGAATTGGGTACTGTCCGAATTTGCCCCTCAGTGCCTTAATTTGAAAGAGCGAGTGTCCTAGTTCGTTTCGGCTCGCTTGGGAGCAACACGGTTGGGCAGTCTCAAAATTTATTTTGCGTGAGGTCCGAATATCGACAGCCCCAAGAGGAATGCGCCAACCACAATGATGAGTGCCCCGACCTGAGTGGTCTTTTCACTCCCATCGGTACGGAACCATGTGTTGATGCCTACCAGAGCGAGCCCGGCAACGATCAGGACTGTTCCCATGATCGCTGGTAAGTCGTTCATCGTCATTGCTTTCACCGAGCTTCCGCCGCCCTATCCTGACGTATGTGGATTTAGGTATATTCCCAGGTACTGGCCGGTTCTAGCCCTGGGTAGTTCCGTTTCCGATATTAACGGACATGGCAACGGCCCGGGAGGCTCGCTAAAGTCGATCATGAGCCGAAAAGGAGGCGAACATGACGCGGGTGCAGGGCGCGGTGACAAACGTGGATGCGGTTTCGGGCGGCAATGGCGCCGGTGATGCCGTATCCTTATGGCGTCTTTACGTTCTGCGCGCCCTCTACGTGATCATTGCGGTCGGACAGGGCTCGATCCAGGTGCCAGCGTTCCTTCATCACGCTCATTGGACGCAAACGAGCGCAGTGGCGCACAGCTTCCTTCTGGCGCTCGCGCTCCTGTCGATTGTCGGAATCCGATATCCGCTGGGGATGCTGCCGCTGCTGGTCTACGAGCTGCTCTGGAAAATGATCTGGCTGTGCGGTATCGCGCTGCCGTTGTGGGCTGCCAACCAGGTCGACGCTGACACCCGCGAATCATTCTTCGAAATCGCGCCAATCATTATCCTCTTTCCCCTACTTCCTTGGGGTTATATTTTTTCTAATTACCTGAAGAAGCCCGGAGACCGCTGGCGCTGATGCGCAGGGCCATTCGGCTGTCCTAATTCGGGACAGCACCTGGAATTGAACCACCAACACGCGGATTCCGCATTGGGTATGACAATTGATGATTCCTCTTGATTTGTTGTCAAATATGACTACACTGAGGTTCACATATGATCCGTAACACAAGGGCGATCAACTGGTTGAAAGCCGCGCTGAAAGACTTCCTGGCATTTCCGCAGGCTGCACAGGACAAAGCCGGGATAGCTTTGACGATGGTCGCGGAGGGCGCAAAGCCCGATATTGCAAGCCGCTGACGGGTTTGGGAAGCGGCGTATGGGAATTGGCGATCAAGTCGCGCGGTGATGCCTATCGGGTCGTTTACGCGCTTCAGCTTGGCGACGACATTTGGGTGGTTCATGCGTTCCAGAAAAAATCCAAGAAGGGTATCGCCACACCGAAGCCGGAAATCGATCTCGTCAAGGAACGGATCAAACGGTTGAAGGAACAACTGCGATGATAGCACGCAAGACCGCAAAGCTCGGAACGATCAAAGGAACCGGCAACGTCTTTCGCGATCTGGGCCGGCCGGATGCAGAGCTTTTGCAGCTCAAGGCATTGCTCGCAGCGCAGATTGTGCATGCCCTTGATGAAACTGGCCTCACCGTGCGGGGCGCAGAAAGTATCACGGGCAATGCGGCGGCCGATTTTTCGCGAATCCGCAACGCCGACCTTGGCCGGTTCACGGTGGACCGCTTGATGACGATCTTGAGCCGCTTGGGGCGCGAGGTGGCCGTCACCGTCACGGTGCGCGGGCGCAAGAGTGCCGCCCGCGGGTACGCCGTACCGGCCGGGGTCTGACAGGGCGAGACAAGCGGATGGAGTTGGACAACTCGTCCGACTACGAATCAAAATTCGCCCTAACCCATTGAAAGTAATGGTGCCCAGGGGCGGAATTGAACCACCGACACGCGGATTTTCAGTCCGCTGCTCTACCGACTGAGCTACCTGGGCGGCTTTGCGGTCTGACCGCAAAGGAACGGCTTTTTAGGCAAGCGGGGCGCCGCTGTCCAGCGGCCAAACCCAACGCCGCCCTCCCCTGGGCGACCGCCTCGCGCCAAACCCCGATCCCGACGGCGCAAACATGGACGAGGCAACGGCATAATGGCGAGCACCTACGCCACAATGGACGTTCGTTCATCGCCGGTTGCGGTGAACTTCATGGTCCGGTCCGTTGACCTTGCCGGTGCACGCCAAATCCGCGCCGAGCGTCTGTCCGGTCGCTTTCGCATCGGTCGCTTTGCAATAGGGGTTGCGCGGCCCGTTGAGCTTGTCGCTGGCGACATCGGCTATCGTCATACAGCGACGGCCTGTATTTCTGCAGGTCTTCGCGCGGCACCGGATTGCATTGTGAGAATCGAGCGGCGCTAACCATATTCTGCTATGAATATGGCCGGCGAGATTCGCTGCGGCCTTTCCCGAGCAGGAGCTTCACCATGAACTGTCCAAAATGCGGTACATCCAATGGCGATGGCGCGAAGTTCTGCGCGAGTTGTGGCGCGGCCATGGCGCCCTCTGCCGCCTCCCCGCCTCCGGGAGGCGCGGCGCACGGTCCCGGCATTCCGGATTTCGCCAAGAACATCGTCACTCCGGGCCTGATCGCCCGCGTGAAGAACATCATCCTCACGCCGGCAAGTGAATGGCTGGCGATCGACGCCGAGGCTTCGTCGCCGCGCGCCATCTATCTTCAATATGTCGCCCCGCTCGCGGCGATCGGTGTTATCGCAGGCTTCATCGGCCGATCGATCGTCGGCGTCAGCATTCCATTCCTCGGAACCTACCGCACACCGTTCGTGTCTGGCCTCGTGATGGCGGTGGTGATGTATGCGCTGACGTTCCTCGGCGTGTTCGTCATCGCATTCATTGCCGACGCGCTGGCGCCCACCTTCGGCGGGCAGAAAGATTCTGTGCGCGCGCTGAAGGTTTCCGCCTACAGCTACACGCCCGCCTGGATCGCGGCCGTGTTCCAGATCATTCCGTCGCTCGGCATCATCGGCGCGCTCGCGGGACTTTACGGAATCTATCTTCTCTTTCTCGGACTGCCGGTGCTGATGCGCAGCCCGAAGGATAAGGCGGTCGCCTACACCGCCGTTCTGTGCCTCTGCGCCATCGTACTGTACGTAATCATCGGCGCGATCGGTGCAAGCGTGATCGGCGGCACAATGCTGGGCTCGTTCGGGCCGGGCGCGGCGCTCTCCGGGCCGGGCGACAGTTCCTCCACCAGCGGCGCGGCCGCCGTGCTGTCGAGTATATTCGGCGGCAAGACCGATGCGGACCGCCAGCGCGTCGACAATTCCCTGCAGGCCCTGGCAAAAATGGGGCAGCAGGCCGAACAGGCGGAGAAGGCGGCGCGGGCCTCCGGCGGCAATCCGGATGCGGCGGGAGCCAAGGCGGTCGACATCGGCACCGCGCTCGGCGCCATCGGCACGGTCGTCACGGGCGGCGATAAGACCAAGCCCGTCGACTTCCACGCGCTCAAGGCGTTGCTGCCGGCTTCGCTTCCGGGCATGAAGCGCGACGATGCATCGGGCGAAAGCAACCAGGCAATGGGCATCGCGGCCGCCAACGCCACCGGCCATTACAGCGACGGCAACGGCAAGAGCGTGACCGTGGAGATCACGGACATGGGCTCGCTTTCGGGGCTCGCGGGCCTCGCCTCGAAGTTCGATCCGAACCTCGAGAAGGAAACCGACACCGGCTACGAGCGCACCACGCACGTGAACGGGCAGCTCATTCACGAGCAATACGACAACCACTACAAGAGCGGCCAGGTCGATATAATCGCCGGCAATCGCTTCAGCGTGACCGTGAGAGGCAATGGCGTGGACATGGATTTTCTCACCAACACGCTGAAGCAGGTTGATTTTCAGAGTCTCGCATCGCTTGGCGCAGGGAAGTAGGCGGCATCGGCCAGATCGATCGGCTCGGCGGAAAGCACCGGCGTTCTCCGCGGAGTGCCTCGCAGCGGCCCATTTCAGCCCATGCGCCGCCTCCGGCGTATCGCTCAGTAAGATATTTTCACGCCGAACGTGAACCGTTGCGAGGCATGGCCGCCCATGCCGGCGACGTTGTTCTCATACGCCAGAACGGGTTCGATGCTGTCGGTCAAATGGAACTTCGCTTCGATTCCCAGGCGCAGGAGATTGTAGAGTTCGCCGCGGTCGCGCAGATCGTTATAACCGCCCATTCGCGCGCTGCGCACGAAGAACAGTACTCCGGCCAAGCGCACACGCTGTATAGCCGGTACGCTGATTTCAAGATGGGTGCGGAACTGCGTCACTCCGCCATCAAGAAAGATGCGCGGTTCGACATCGAGGTTGCCCGACAGTTGCCAAAGGCCCGGATTGAAGCCGATGCGGTACATCGGCTCGACGGCCCAGTGGCCATTGTCGAGCGCCGGACTCTTCGCGGCCGAACTGCCTGGAAAAACCACACCGAGCCCTATGGAATCCGCAAAATCCTTGTCTTGGGTCAGCCCGTAGTTCAGCCCGATGCGTTGCTCCTGCAGCCCGTCATTGGTGTCGACGACGGTGACGCCGTTCTTCACCTTTGAGCTATATAGAAAGCCATACCGCAGATCGTAATCGAGCGAGAATCCGTCCCCCAGTCCGTGCTCGCCGAGGAGGCGGATTTGGGTTCCGTGCTCCTTCGTACTCGGAAGCGTGGCGGTGGAGAACGAGTCCTGCGGAAAAGACTGATCGGCGAAAAAATAACGCACCATCGGCTCCAACTCGCCGGCGCCGGCCGCGGGAATCCACGCGCCGGCACGGGCGGGGCCGCAGATCAGTGCGGGCAGTGCCGCACAGACAGCAGCCGTTATGCGCAGGAAGCGCAACAAATCGTAAGCGGCGTTGCGCGCCTCGGCATATTCATAAAGAGTAACCATCTAAGCGATCCTCGCCCGGCTCGGCACGGCAGTTACATCGCCTGCTCCTGATGCCGCCGCTCCGCCGGCAAGGCTGAGCCAGAGCCTCTCATATACCCCCGCCTCCTTCAGCAGCTGCGCATGGCCGCCGCGCTGCACGATACGGCCCTGGTCGAGAACCAGGATTTCATCGGCTTCGCTCACGGTTTTCAGACGGTGCGCGATGATAAGTGCCGCGCGATTGGCCGTCAAACGTTTCACGGCGGCCATCAACCGGCGTTCGGTCACTGCGTCAAGATTGCTGCTCGGTTCGTCCAAGATCACGATGGGAGCGTTGCTCAACATCGCGCGTGCGATTGAGATGCACTGGCGCTGGCCGCCGGACAGCGTCTGACCGCGCTCGCTGATGATACAATCATAGGCGCCGGTCAAGCGCTTGATGATCTCGTCGACGCCCACGGCTTTGGCGGCGCGAATGGCGTCGTCGCGGCCGGCACCCTCCAATCCGTAACAGATGTTTTCCCAGACACTCGCCCGGAAGATCACCGGCTCCTGCAGCACCAACGCAACCTGCCGGCGCACGAAACCCAGGTTGAGCCCGCGCACGTCGCGCCCGTCAAGCAGAACGCGGCCCAGCACCGGATCGTAGAAGCGCGAGATCAAGCCCGCGATTGTGCTCTTGCCGGCGCCTGTGGGTCCCACCAATGCGACGGTCTTGCCGGCCTCCAGGCGGAACGAAATATCCTTCAGGATGTTGGGTCCAGGCTTGTAGCCAAAGGTGACGTCTTCGAATTCGATGCGCCCCGTACAGTCGCGCGGCACCAGCGCCAAAGGCGATTCGACGACGGATGGCGCCTCGAAGAGGTATTCGGCGATACGTTCCACCGCGACGGAAGCGCGGCCGACGATGCGCGCGGTTTTCGCAATGCGGCGCGTGGGGGCGGTAAGTGACCTAAAATAGGCCAGGAACACCAACATCTCGCCGGCCGTGATCCGCCCATCGAGCACGCGGATGGCGCCATACCAGGCGATCAATCCGGTGGCGGCGGCGACGGCGAGCGTCAGCGCCGGGGAGAACTGCGCCTGCAGATCGTTGGTATCGCTGGAGACGCGAAAGATCTTGCGAGCACAAGCGGCAAAGCGTCGTTCCTCGTGGTGTTCGCGGCCATAGGCTTGGACGAGCTGCACGCTGCCAAGCACCTCCTGCGCCATGCTCCACAGATCGCCCTCGAACTGGCGGACACGGCACAGAGCCCGGCGCAGCAGGCCCGAATAGACCTGAACGATGACGAAAAGGACGGGGATGCTGACCAGCACCACCAAGCCATAGCGCCAATCGACACTCAGCATGATCGCGGTGATGCCGCCCATGACCAGAATGTGCTGGATGAAATCGCCGCCAACGGCGGTGACGAGATCCTGCAGCTTCTGAACGTCGCCGCCCAGCCGCGACATCAGATCGCCGCCGCGGTGGCGGCGATGGAAGTCCATGGACAGTTTTTGCAGGTGCGCGAAAAGATCGTGGCGCAGCGCAAAGACCAAACGCTGGCCGGCATCGAGGAACAATCGGCTGCCGGCGTAATCGAGCAACGCATCGGCGAGGCCGAGGCCCAGCGTCAGCAGACAAAGCACGCCCAGCAGCGCCACGCTGTGCGTTCGCGCATCCGGCAGCAATCCGGCCAACGCCGGAGGCAGCGATTTCTTGTAGATGACGTTGTCGACGATGAACTTCAGCGGCCATGGCACCAACGTAAGCACCCCGGCGCGCATCGCCATGGTGACGGTTCCCACCCCGAGCGAGCGCCATTGCGGCGCCAGATAGCACAGAATCCAACGCCGATGCGCGGGGACGGCCGGGTTTTCCGATCGTGCGCTCATGCGGCACACATCGTGTCGATGTGCCGCTGGGCTTCGTCGATGACGCGGCCCGCTGCCCGCTGCCAGCTGAAATCCGAGAGCGCATGCGCACGCGCAGCCGCGCTCATGGTTCGGCGGCGTGCCGGATCGCGGACCAGATCGAGCGTCTTGGCGATGAAATCGGCTGCGTCGCCCGGCGTGAAAAGAAGACCTGTCTTGCCGTGGTCGACGAGCAGTTCGAGCTGGCCGATACGGGGAGCGATGACCGGCGTGCCGGCCGCCAGCGACTCCACCACCTTCAGCGGCGAGAAATAGAAATCGCTGCGGGTCAGATAGGGCGCCACGCTGATGTCCATTGCCGCCAGATATGAGGGAATTTCCGCATGCGGAATGCGCCCGCTGAAGACTGCGCGATCTTCGAGGCCCTGCGCGGCGATTCCTTCCTTGGCGGCTTCAAGTTCCGGTCCTTCGCCGACACAGAGCAGCCGCACTCCGCGATGCTGCCGCGCCATGGTGGCAAAGGCGTCGATCAGAAAATCGACGCCGTGCCACGGCTTGAAGCTGCCGATGAACCCTACGACGGGATCCGCACCGAGGCCCAGTTTGCGGCGAACGGCCTCGCCGCCGGCATCGGGATGGAAATGGGTCGTGTCCACGCCGTTCGGAATCGTCAGTATGCCTTCTCGCGGGATACCGCAGGAGGCGACATAGGCGGCAACTTCTTCCGAGACGGCGATGATGCTGTTGGCGCCATGGAAGGAAGCGCACTCCGATGCAGCGGCCACGGACTTCAGCACAAGGCCGCGAAACTGTTCCTGTTCGCGGATCAACGGTGCATTGACCTCGAGAAGTCTTGGTACGGCAAGCATCTGCGCCAGCGCCGCACCGGCGCAATGAAACAGAGCATAGCGTTCGTAGATCGCATCCGGACGGAAATCGATGCCGTCAAGCGCTGCTCGCACGCGCCTGCAAAAGCCGCGGTCATAACTCAGCCGCCCAAGTTCCCGGCGCAGGACCCGGTCTTCAAGTGCGGTCACAGGAAGAAACCGCGCCATACATTCACGTTCGAGCAGAAATTCGTCGGGGTCTGGGGGTATTTCAATCAGCCGTACAGGCGGCGGCGAGTTGCCCTCGCCCAAAGACGCACAGATGAGAGCAACCTCATGGCCCTGATGCGCCAGCGCGGTCACAAACTCTCGTACGTGGACCGACGCACCCTTGTCGCCTAGAACCGGAATGCCGCGATCGGGGTTCAGGTAGAGGAGCTTCATGGCACTCACTCGGCTGCCTCTGCCGCAGGCCTGGTCTGCTGCGGTGAAAAATGGATGATGTTTCCGCTTTCATGCCCGTCACCGCAGGCGCAGTCCTGCATCAGATCGCGCAACGCCTTGGTCGTTTCCCGGCAGTCGAAATCCCGTTCCAGTCGCGCGCGCGCGTTGCACGCGAGCTTGGCCCCGGTCTGCGGATTGCCGATGAGGTGGCGCAAGGCCGCGGCCAGAGCCGTTGGCGACTCGGATGGCACGAGAAGACCCGTGATTTTGTTCTGCACCAGCTCGGGGATTCCGGATACCGACGTGGAGACGACGGGAACGCCGACCGCCATCGCTTCGGCGATCACATTGGGAATACCGTCGCGGTCGCCGTCCGCAACGATGCGCGGCGGCAGTGCGAAAATGTCCGCCTGGCGGTAGAACGCGATCAGGTCGGCGTGGGTCATCGCTCCCCTCAGGGTGACGAGACCGGAAAGACCGCGCCGCGCGATTTCGGCATCGAGAGCCTCGCGCAGGGGACCTTCGCCGACAATGGCGCAGCGGAAGCCGATCCCGTCCTGGTGCAGTATCTGGCAGGCGGCGATCAGATCGCCAAAACCTTTCTTCGGCACCAGCCTTCCCACCGAAAGGATCAGCGGCGGCCGGCGATTGCTCTGCGCCATCGCAGGATCGGCGCGCACGGCAAAGCGAGCAAGATCGATGCCGTGATAGACAAGGCGGATCTTTCCATGATCGCGTTTCGGCAGGATGCTTTTCAAATAATCGACGTTGTAGCCGGTGCAGGTCGCGACAAACGCGGCGGCGCGGGCACGCCGGCGTATCACGCGCGGCGAGGTGAGAAACAGATCCTTCGCATGCGTGGTAAAGCTGAACGGAATGCCCGTCATGGCGCTGGCAAACCAGGCCGCTGCCGCCGGCGCATTGGCAAAATGCGCATGGATCAACATGACCTTCCCGCGCCGGCAGCGGTCGGCGATGAATCCCGCCCGCAGGAATTGCTTCCATGGAGCGAAGGGGCGACGAGACTGCAGCGACGAATAGACGGCGCGGAACAGCGCATGGGCATAGCGTAACGGCGCGCGCCGGGCGCACGCTCCATGGGCCTGCGCCAGCAACTTTGCTTTCGCAAACACGCCGGCCGGAAGATGGTGCAGCGGCGCCTTGATCTGTCTCACCATGGGATGGTGCGGCGGCGGCTCGGGCGGCAGCAGCGAAAAGAGTTCCAGCCTCGCGCCCAACCCTTCCATCACTGCGATCTCGTTCAGGATGAAGGTCTCGCTGAGGCGCGGATAGCGTTTCATCACATAAGCGATGCGGGGCGAAAGAGGAGCGGTCATTCGGCTGCCTCCAATTTCCCCGTCTCTGCCTGGGTGACGGCTTCGAACAGATCGCCGACGCGCGACGCGCCGTCGAGATCGAGTGCATAGCGCGGCGCGCGCGACTTTGTTCCAGCCAACGCCGTTTCGACGAGCCGAGCCAGGCGCACATCCAATTCGGGGCCCTGCTCGAGGGACAACACCAGTCCCAACTGCGCCAGCATCGCTGCGCGCATCCGCTGTTCGGCCCTGGGCGCCGCGCGCGGCACCAGGATGGCGGGCTTTCCGCTCGCCACGATTTCGACACTGGTGTTGTAGCCGCCCATCGCGATCACCAGATCCGCCTGTTCCAGCATGGTCGGCAGATCGGTCGTCGACGAAATGATCTCGATGTCCGGATCGCCGGCGGCCAGGGCATCCAGCGCCCGCCGCTGCGCCGCCGACATCAAAGGTCCCGTCACAATCCGCGAGCGCGCGAGACCGGCCGGCAATATCGCCAGTGCCTTGAGGTACGCCTCCATCAGGAAATAGCCGTCTTCGCCGCCGCCCGCGGTAACCAGGAATACCGGCTGTGCGCCGATCGGCGCCGACCCGGCGCGCTTGCGCGGTCGTGCGACATAGCCGCAATAGCTGAGCTTCGCGGCGACGCGCGCCGGAATGCCGTAATTCTCCACGACGTCGAAGAGCAAGCGGCTACCGTAGACGAGTATGCGGTCGTACAGATTTTCCAGCAGCGGGATAATGCCCTGCTGATCCCAGATTTCACGAACCGTTCCGGGGCTATCGATGATGTCGCGCAAGCCCAGCATGACCTGCGTGCCGGGAATCTCCCGGCGGATAAAAGCCAATGTCGACAGCAATTCGGCGTTCATGCCCGCAGGCGCATGATCGACGAGGAAAATGTCGGGGCGTTCTGCGATGACGGCTCCCAGAATCAGCGCCTCGCGATAGGCCTTCACCAAGCCGAAGGGCAGGGTCGAATCGCGCGGCGCATAAGTCTCCACGCCCGTCTTCACCACCGGCGGAAGGGCGGTGACATCGAGCCCTTCAGGCAGCGTCCACGAACCGATCACCGGCGAGCCCGTGAGGAGGCGGACGGAGAAAGCCGGCTCGCGGGCGAGCAGATGTTCGGCGATCGCCAGATTGCGACGCAGATGACCCAGACCATAGGTGTCGTGCGAATAGAGAAACACTCTGGGCGGGCGCGCCAGCGGACGGCGGTGCGGCCTGCCATTCCGGACTTCGCCGATTTCGCATCTGCGGGGGCGGAGATAATCGTCGTTCCCGCTGTCGCTCACGAGCCGGTGGTCCATCACGAGAAGTAACCTCATCTGACGCCGCAAGGGCGCATCGAAACATTGCAGGATCGCAAGATCCGGCGTGGCTTTCGGCGATGCGGCGGTGTTTTCCGATTGGCTATCAGCCGCGATCCATCCGCGAACAGGGATAGAGCGATCCGCTGACGGCACGCTGACGGAGGAGGTTACAGTGTTGTAAACCGACGAACGCGATGTATAGCTCGTCGCTCACGTGACTGGAATTTGATGCAAATGTTACGCGAGCCGCATGACCGCGGTCACGCGACGTAAACGTCCTGTGACGGATTGCGTACGGCGCGCGAACGCGCAAGGCCCAGGATCAGCCGCGTGCCGCCGTTCGGGCGATCTTCCAGATGCACGCTGCCGTCATGGAGCTGGGCGATGCGGCGCACCAGCGCAAGGCCCACACCGGCGCCATTGCCGGTTCGATGGTCGGCACGCCAAAAACGTTCGAACACAACATCGCGCTGCGCGGGGGGGATGCCGGGCCCGCAATCTTCGACAATGACCGTCGGCCCTGGATCGACCTTGACCGTGACCGTTGTATTCGGATGCGAATATTTGAGTGCATTGTCGACGAGGTTACGGATCGCAATCTCAATCAGAGCGGCGTTTCCCGGTATGATCATCTGGGAAGCTGCGCAATCGAACTCGATCAGCCGGTCGTGCGCAATCGCCTTGACGACGGCGTCCTCGCAAACCTTCCGAGCCGCGGCGACGACGTCGACATCATCGAGTTCGTGCGCCATGACGTCTTCCGCTTGAGCAAAATGTAACAGCTCGTTTACGAGACGGCCAAGTTCCTCCATCTCGGTCTTGATCCGCTCGCGCGCCGGACCGTGGGGCAGCTGCGAAGCCTCCAACAACAGCACCGCCAGCGGCGTGCGCAGTTCGTGCGCGGCATCGGAGGCGAACTGCTTTTGCTGTTGAAGCGAGCGCTCGAGCTTCTCCAGCATGGAGTTGATCGCGGCCGCGACATCGGCAAACTCCTGTACCATGCCCTGCTCGGAAACCGGCATCAGCGTCTGTCCGCGCGCCACCGCCGCCCCTATCAGGTTGGCGTCCCGGGAGAGCAACCGCAGCGGCCGCAGAGCTGCGCGCGTCGTCAGAAATATCGCCAATGTCAGCGCCGGCACGATAAAGAGCACGGGAAACAGGACATGGCTCATCAACTTGCCGACAATGATGCCGGCACCGGCCCAGGCGGGATCGCCGATCATATAGACCTGCACCCAGTATTTGTGCCCGGAGAGAACGACACGATGGATCAGCAACGAAACGACGTGATTTCCCGACAGGTGCGCCGGTCGAAAACGCTCGAAACCCTCCAGAAGGTCGCTGCCCACGGCTTGCACGTCGTGATCGGCGTCGTGATCGGAGTCGATCGGCGCCGCGTATTGCACCGCCGGCAACCAGCGCGCGTTCGCAGAGGCAAGAATGCGGCGCCTGCTCAGCAGGCGGCGGTCAAACACGCGGAATCCGTACGCCTGCGGATAATCGCGATAGAGCGGAAGCTCTGCGGGATTTTTGCCTTTAACGAGAGCTCCGGCGATTGCGAGCGCGTTGGCATGCAGCGTGGCTTCGCGTAGCTGCGGCGTAGCGGATATATAGCGGACGAAAAATACGAACGTCAGCAAAAGGGAGACGGACACGGAGACCGCAGCCATGCGAACGGCCAGAATACGCGACAGCGATGTCGGTACTGTGCGCTTCAGCACGTCGCACGCTCCGTCAAAAGATAGCCGATGCCGCGCATTGCGACGATACCCACGGTCGCGCCGGCAACCTCCAAGCGCCGGCGCAATCGCGAAACCGCAGCCTCTACGGCGTTGTCCGTAACTTCGCTGTCGAGCGAATAAACGGCCGAGTCCAGTTTTTCCCGGCGCAGAACCCGCCCTTGCTGCGACAGCAGCGCTGAAAGCACGCTCAATTCCCGGCGAGGAATGGCGACCGCCCGACCTGCAACCGTCAAGGTCAGCGAACCCGTGTCCAAGCGAACATTGCCCGCGGTCAGGACGTTGTCCCGTATTTGGCGGGAACGGCGGCCGAGGGCCCGGACCCGCGCAATCAGTTCGTCGTCCGAGAACGGCTTGACGATATAGTCGTCGGCGCCTGCGTTCAGTACCTGCACGCGGTTGACGACGTCGCTGCGCGCGGTCACGACAAACACGACGGCATCGCTTTGGCTGCACCGGATCGCATTGAGAACGTCGCGGCCGTCGCCGTCCGGCAATGACAGGTCCAATAGCACGATGTCGTAATCGACGAGGCTGAGCGCCGCGCGTGCTTCCTCGATGCTGCCCGCAGCATCGACGATATGCCCGCTGTCGGCCATGAGCTTCACCATCAGTGTCGCCAGCCGCGCGTTGTCTTCGATTATCAATAACCGCATAGACAACGAGGTTATAGAATGCGTCGAATTAGCAAAAGCAAAAAAAGCGCTCCGGCCCACTTTTTTTCAAGATAGGTTCCGTAGCGGAAGAAACGTTTGCACGGCTGGTTATCGGCCACCTCGAGCCCAAGCACATGACGTGCAGTCGGTGAGCACTTCGAGATACGCCCAAGTCAGGAACTGCTCGCGCGCAACCGACTGCACCAACGTCGTACTGCCAAAAGAAGACGGCCAACCCGCCGGGTCGACAAAATAGAACCGTCGGTATGTGCCAAGATGGGTCATCGCGGCAATGGCGGAATTCGGCCGCACGCTGTGAGACACGTCCGATCCGCGAATTTCAAGGGACGACACCGCCGGCACCGCCGGCGATACGGGAACCGCCGGTCCCCGTATCGCCATTTGCGCCTGGCCCGCAGACCGGCCTGCGGCGTCAGCGTTGGTCGGCGTCTCAGTTACAGGACACCATCTTTATGCTCACGTTGTCGATCTCCGGTCCTGCCCCCGCCGGATTGGCATTGGTGGTGCTCTTGAACGTGATCGTTGTCGTCGGAGCAACGCCAACAAAGGTGAAATACTCAGGCACCCACGTGCCGGGTGCGATCGGCGGGCTATGCGTAAAGGTGAATGTTTGGCTGCCGGCGAGAGCTACCAGCGTGGCCGATTGCTTCTGCAGCATGCGGTGGCGCGACATCGAAAAATCCACCCGGTATGTCGGCTTACAGGTGTCGAAGGTCTGGCTGATCGCTCCTATGCCCGTGCCGTTCAGATCGACGCAATTGCCGCCCATGGTCTGACAATTTGTTTGGGCTGGGGCGGTGCCGTAATCGACATTTCCGACAGTCACTTTCCATGGCCCTATGGTTCCGTTGGTCAGGATGTTCACGTAGCCGGAATGGCCTGGGGTCTCGAAATTCCCATCGGCAAACGGAGCCGCCATGGTGGCGTTCGGGACGCTCAGGGCCGTGATAAAAACAGCCCACGCGGCACCGGAAAGTAGAATGGAATATCTGCGCATATGATTTTCCTCGGCCTGTTATGGCGTGACTGATAACCGGGCCCATCGCCTGTTCGTCGATCCCACCTGCAAACGACTAGACGCCTCCCAAGACGAAGTTGCAAATTAACCTGGACCGCGTATGAAATAGCAAATGAACCAAGGCATTGCGTAGTCAATATCTATGATCCGGCAAAATGTATACTATTTATGCGTGCCGTTTTTTCTTGGCGTCATGCTGGGATTACTTGCCCACCGCCGCGCGGCTCCGGGTTCCGGCAGGTGTGCCTGCTGCATGACATCGCAAATTTTGAGTCCGACCGGTTGGCATTGAGCTTGCTGCGCCGATGGTTAAGCAGCCGACCCGACTGTTGTGCAAGCGTGCGAAATTGAGTCTAGAATACCACAGCAAAATCGTCAGCGATCCGGATTGGCAGATGTCTTTGAAGACGTCTCGAATAAGCGCGATGCGGCGGCAAGCGGTGCATAAGTCCGCACCGCCGCTGGCGATAACGCTGTTCGTCCTTCTCGCTTTTGTACTCCAGAGCTATGCCACCCAAACCCATGTGCACTTTTCCGGCGAGCGCGATTTTGCCGTCGGCGCTGGCGGCGCCGGCGAATTGGCAAAGGATTCGCGTTCGCAAAAAAACGAGCCCCAAAAGGCGCCGTCCAAAGGCGATCCGGAAAATTGTCCGCTGTGCCAGCAGATCACGATTGCGGGTGCGTTCATTTCTCCAGCCGCCCTCGCGCTGTTGTTGCCGGTACAGATTCCGTACGCCGCACCGGCCGCCGCCGCGGTAGCGGTCCTGTCTAGATCGGTCTCGCATAGCTGGCACGGGCGCGCGCCGCCGGCAGTCTAACTTCCAAAAGCAAAGAGTTCGAACGGATCGGCATCTCTCAATGGAGGTGGCGTGGTCTCGTTCCTCGCAAAGCGACTTCCGACGTGTTTGCGGAAGCTCGACCTGCAATCTCGAATAGTTGGAGTGGCAATGCTTCGTTCTTTCCTGCCGTCCTCGGTCGCGGCGGCGGCGGTTCTGATCGCCGGCACTTCCGCCGAAGCGCAACAAGCGACGCAGCCGCAGCAGTTTTACAGTCCAGCGTCGTCCGGGAATGTCGAGACCGTCACGATCACGGCGCAGAAACTGGCCGAGGCGCGCGTCGGCATTCAGACGCAACTCGGCGCCTCGACCTATACGATTTCCTCGGACGACATCAAGGCGACGCCCGGCGGCGACAATACGCTGCTCAACCAGGTTATCCTGCAGGCTCCCGGCGCGGCGCAGGATTCCTTTGGCCAGTTGCACATCCGCGGCGAACACAATGGCCTGCAATACCGGCTGAACGGCATCATCATCCCGGAGGGCATTTCGGTCTTCGGCCAGACGCTCGACCCCAGACTCGCCGACAGCGTCCAGCTCATCACCGGCGCACTGCCGGCGGAATATGGCGACCGCACGGCCGGCATCATCGACGTCAGAACAAAAACCGGGCTGTTCAATCCCGGCGGCGAGATCAGCATGTATGGCGGCAGCCATGGCGAACTTGCGCCGAGTCTTTCCTATGGAGGTTCGGCGGGAAATTTCAATTATTTCGTCTCGGGCGATTATCTGACCAACACATTGGGCATCGAGTCGCCGGACGGCAAGAACGACCCGAGCCACGACCGCACCAAGCAATGGCACGGCTTCGCTTATCTGCAGGACATTCTGGACCAGCACAGCTCCGTAACCGCGGTCCTCGGCACGTCCAACGACGTGTTCCAGATTCCGAACCGGTCGGGCCTGCAGCCTTCAGGGATCGGCGGCATCGTCGGATTGGGTCCAATGGACCCCGGCAGCGGCACTTTCGTGCTCCGGGCAAACGGGCGGACAACCTTTCCTTCCGTGCAACTTGACGAACGGCAGCGCGAAATCACGCACTACGCAATCGTCAGTTATCTGCGCTCGCAAGGCGCCTTCGATTATCAGGTGTCGGTGTTCGGGCGCTATTCGAGCCTGAGCTTCACGCCGGGCGCAAATGTCGGCGACGTCCTTTACAATGGTCTGGCGCAGACGGCCTACAAGCGCGACGCGGCTTACGGGCTGCAGGTCGAAGGCGCTTATCATTTCGGCGACACGCACACGATCCGTTTCGGCGCCGTCTATCAAGCCGACGACCTCGCAAGCAATACGTCGTCGCTGGTGCTGTCGACCGCGCCGGGCTCCGCCGCCAATCCCAATCCGAACCCTTTGTGCGCCGATCCGGCGAACACCTGTCAGATTTCCGATGTTCCGCTCTCGATCATCGACAATGGCACGAAACACGCGTGGAGCTACGGGCTTTACGTCCAGGACGAGTGGAAGATCCTGCCGGCCGTCACCATCAACTATGGCCTGCGCTACGACCGGTTCAGAGCCTTCGACGCGGAAAACCAAATCAGCCCCCGCGCCAACGTGGTTTGGACGCCGTCGGACACGACGACAATTCACGCGGGCTACGCCCGTTATTTCTCGCCGCCGCCGATCGAATTGGTCGCGGCGACGGATATTGCGCTGTTCGACAACACGACGGCGGCCGCCAGCCACACCGATACCACGCCCAAGGCCGAACGCGCCGACTACTACGACGCCGGCATCAATCAGACGCTGTCCGAAGCCGTATCCCTGGGCTTGGACGGCTTTTACAAGGCGTCGCACGACCTGATCGACGAGGGCCAGTTCGGCGCGCCGATCGTCCTGACCCCCTTCAACTACAGGAAGGGACGCCAATACGGGCTTGAATTCACCGCAACCTACGACAGCGGCGATTTCTCGAGCTATCTCAATGCCGCTTACGAGCGCGCCGACGGCACGAACATCGTGTCCAGCGAATTCAATTTCAGCCCCGGCGATCTCGGTTACATTGCGGCGCACACCATTCCGCTCGATCACCAGCAGATCGTATCCGTGTCGGCGGGCGCGTCGTACAAGTTGCGGGAGGACACGCGGATCAGCGCCGACCTCCTCTACGGCTCCGGTCTCAGAACAAGCCTGGTCCATCCGAACGACAGTCACGTGCCAGACTATGCGCAGGTCAATCTCGGCGTGAGTCACGACTTCAAGCTCGACTTCGCCGGAGGCTTCACCGCGCGCTTCGATGTCATCAACGTCTTCGACGAGAAATACGAAATCCGCGACGGAACGGGTGTCGGCGCCGGCGCGCCGCAATTCGGTCCCAGGCGCGGTTTCTTCGTCGGCCTGTCAAAGGCTTTGTAAGATGCCTATTATGGCTCGCTGCTCCAACAAGAAAGGCGCGCCGCCGCGTCCGCAAACCGACCAAGCCCGACCGGCCAGCCTCCGATGACGCACGGCAAAACGATTTCCAATACCGGACGATCCACCTTCACCATGCCCGATGGGCGGATGCTGCACCTCTATGGCGCGTATTCGGGTACGCCGGCATGGCCACTCGGAGCAGAACTTCACGAGAGAGATTTTTCGCATCGCCGTTGGCATCCCGTTCGGCGCGAATGGGTGGTCTACTCCGCCCACCGCCAGACGAGAACTTACAAGCCCGCGTCGAACACATGCCCTCTTTGTCCTGAGGCGTCCGATGGCGAGGTGCCGGTAAAGGATTTTTCGATTGCGGTGTTCGACAACCGCTTTTCATCGTTCCAGAAAACATGCCCGAAGCCGGATCCCATTCCGGGTCTCGATTTGTCCGTCGACAGCGCCGCGGGAAATTGCGAGGTCGTCGTCTACTCCGCCGACCACAAGGCGTCGATGTCGACCTTGTCCCAGGATCGGCGCGAACTTCTCGTCAAAGTGTGGGGCGATCGCGTGCGCGCGCTGATGCGGATGCCCGCCGTGCAAGCCGTCATGCCATTCGAGAATCGCGGAGAAGAAGCCGGCGTCACGCTGCATCATCCGCATGGACAGATTTATGCGTTTTCCTATCTGCCGCCCGTCATCGAGACGATGGCACAGAGTTTTCGGGAAGGCTATGAACTGTCGAAGCTGACATCCTCGGCGATGCACGAAATCGCTCAAGCCGAGAGCATGGCGGCGCTCGTACCGCCCTTCGCGCGCTTTCCCTATGAAGTCTGGATCGTTCCGAAACGGTTTCGACCGTCGCCAGGCGACCTCGGCGAAAACGAAGTCAAAGACTGCGCGCGCCTGCTGGCGCTCGTTGCGAAGAAATACGACATCTTTTTCAAACGCGCTTGCCCTTATGTGATGATCGTCTATGTCGCGCCGCGCGGCATGGAAGAATACTTCCCGTTCCATATTCAGTTCTACCCGCTTCTGCGCACCCCGCAGAAACTGAAGTTTCTTGCAGGCTGCGAGCTCGGCGCCGGTTCTTTCCTGGCGGATTTGGTGCCCGAAGAGGCCGCTCGGTCTCTTCGCGATCTAAGACTGGAGGACATCCCATGACCGGATTCACCGCCAAGGCGCCGGCCCGCGCGAATATCATCGGCGAACATACCGATTACGCGGCCAATCAAGGGCATGTCCTGCCCACGCCGCTTCCGTTCCACACATGGGCCGCCGTCGCAGAGAGGGCCGGCGCTGCAGGACAGCTGAGCATTTCAAGCGAGAGTTTCGGCAACCAGCCATATGACCGACGCGCGGACGACGAGCCGCGCGGCCACTGGACGGACTACGTCATCGGTTGCGTCCGCGTCTTCTCAAAGAAGACAAAGCTTCCGGCGCTCGAAATCAAGATCAAAAGCGATGTGCCGATCGGGTGCGGGATTTCGAGTTCCGCGGCGTTGTGTGTTGCGGTTATCCGCGCCTTGAAGGGACTCACTGGCGCCGATCCGGGGGACGCGCAGATCGCCCTCATGGCGCACGAAGCCGAGCACGATTTTGTCGGCGTTCCCTGCGGGAAGATGGACCAGTTTGCCGCATCGCTGGGGCGTCCGGGGCAAGCGCTTCTTTTGAACACGAAGACGCTGACCACCCGCCATTATCCTCTGGCGGCCAATACCGCGATCATGCTGGTGAATTGCGGCAGGAAGCACGATCTCGCCAAGGGCGGCGGCTACAAGCAACGCGTGGCGGAGTGCACCGAGGCCCGCAGGCTGCTGGGCGTCGGCACCCTCTGCGAGCTTGGCACCATGGACCTCGACCGTCTTTCCGCATTGCCGGATCTCACTGCGCGCCGCGCGCGCCACGTCATCACGGAGAATCTGCGAGTGCTGGAATTCGTCGCCGCCCTGGAAGCTGGCGACCTGGAACGGCAGGCCGACCTGCTTGCCGCCAGCCACGCCTCCCAGCGCGACGATTTCGAAGTTTCGATCCCGGAGATCGATGCGCTGGTTGAATCGTCAAAGCGCTTCGGCATCCGCGGGGCGCGCATCGTCGGGGGCGGCTTCGGTGGGGCGATCATTGCGCTCGTGCCGCGCGAACAGGCGGTTGCCTGGTGGTCCTTCGTTGCGAAGGAAAATCCGAAAAGCCAGCTGATTTCGACGTACGCCCTGAAGAATGACGAAAATGAGTATGCCGCGTGACCACGGCGCCGACCTTGTCTCCGGCGCTGCCGGCCGGGCGTCCGTCGGCGAATTTCACGCACAGCTACTGCACCACTCCACTCCGCGGGATGCGACCACCATTCCGCCGCGTAATGTACAACGTACGCGTCGGACTCTGCGGCCGGAGCTATCTTGCCGCGACAACGTTAACGTTAAGGTGCCAAATGGAGTTTCGCGAAAAGAGTGTGCATAGAAATTAGAAGTATTCTTTATGCCGCCTTTTGCGCTGGCGTAACAGGCGGATACCGGTATCGGCGGCTTTTCTTGGTTACCGGCGGCCCAAGGAAAACATCCTTTTACGTGCGTTTGACATGGTCAATTGCGTCGCAAAATGTTAATCGTAAACGAATGGTTTGTGCTCGGATTTAGTCGCATCGGGGTGGCGTTGCACGTTGGGGGATGGCGTGGTGGGTACAAGGCACGACGCGCGTTTGTCACCGAACGAGCGGCGGAAAACGGGACCCGGCAGGGGCTCCATGCAACTTCGGGCACTCGCGCTCGGTGCGGTCCTCGCGAGCGTGGTGCTTGCGGGATTTTTCTTCGTGACCCACGCCTCCGCGGACTATGCGGACGGATTTCAGGCCAAGCAGAGTCTCGCGCTGGAAGATGCCGTCCACGTCTGGCGCAGAGCCGCGTGGCAGCAGGACGACTTCTTTTCCCAGGTTGCCCTCGGCGACCTCTATTCGAGCGACCAGAGCTTCGCGGACCCGATCGAGGCTTACGTCTGGTACTATTTGGCTCTTAGTCCCAGCCATCTCTACGCCGTCGACGATGACGACCGCGTCGGGCGGACGATGTCCGACTACAAGTGGAAAGCCAGCAATAACATGCAGCGGCTTTTCGACTCCATGACGCTGGAGCAGCGGATGGAGGCCCGATCGCGCATCATCTACATATTGGCCAGCCGCGGCTCCGAGGGTTTCATAACGCTCGGCAAGCTGCATCGCGAATACTTTATGCCTCAAAAGGAGGTGACGCTTCCACCCGGGCTGATACTCAGGTGCCGCGACGAGGCCGAGGGTAGTAGTTTGTGGTGGCTTTGGCCGCCCAACTGGTTCCGTGAGCGGCCAAGGCCGCACAGGTACTGCTTCCCGGTCCGCGTTTCCTGGGATGAATACAACAGGTTGCTAAGCAACACCTCGATGCTGCCCGACACCTTAGGCTCCCAGCCCAACCCGGATAGTGCAGGCGGCCAGGGGCAGAGCGTCGATATGAGTCCGAGCGGCAACGCGGGCCAAAGCGTCGGCATGAGTTCGAGCGGCAATGCGAGCCAAATCGTCGGCATGAGCTCGAGCGGCAATGCGGGCCAAATCGTCGGCACGGGTCCTGTCGCGACCACGACGCAAAGCGGCGGCGGCTTTTATGGCGGCGGAGGAGGTGGCGGCGGCGGTGGCTATTATGGCGGCGGCGGCGGAGGAGGAGGCTATTTCAGCAACACCGAACCTTCGGTGATCGTGCGCAACAACGTCGACGCCTTGATGTATTTTGATATTGCGGCCAGCCTCGGCCATCCTCTTGCCAGGGATTACATTGCCTCGCACGAAGCCCAGATGTCCCAATTCGGGGACATCACAGGCGTCAAGGCGGATGCCCTCGCCCGCGCCCGCAATTGGATGCCGCCCTTCGAGTATTATCCGGGCGTGACCGCCGGGGGCGCCCACCACAGCGACGAAAGCCTGCCCAGCATGGCTCAACTCCGGGCGCTGGCGCGCTGGCACGACATACCCCTTTGGGCCATCGAGGATGCCCTGGCGTTTCGCGGTTATCTGAAGGACTCGCGCTGCGCGGCGCATGCCCCGCCTTGCCCCGTCGGACTGGCGATCGCGAAGTTCGAAAGCGCGATGAATCTCCAAACCGACAGCGCCCAGGCTTCCGCCCAAGCCGTCGTGCGCTTGATCCAGATGTCAGCTGTAGACGGCAATGCGGAAATGCAGAACCGGTTGGGCATCATGTACGCCAAGGGTATCGGCGTGCCGGCGAATTTCCCGCGCGCGGAGCAGTGGTTCACGAGGGCCGCCAACCAGCACTATGGCGAGGCTCTTTATAATCTCGGCGTGCTCTACAAGGTGGGTCCCCCGGGCGTGATGCAGGACAAGGACAAAGCATCGCGCCTGTTCGTCGAAGCCGCGCGCGACGGCTACAATCCCGCACGCAGCGAATTGCGGGAGATGTTGACCCAGGCCGACGACGCCGACCGCACCCACGGGGCAAGGAGACAACCATGAACTTGATCTTCTCTTTGCCTCGCTGGCGGACGCGCTGCTGGAGCGCCATACTCTTTGCGGTCCCGTTTTGGTTTGCGTCCTCGCCGGCCGGTGCGCAGTGGTACGGCGACCGTCCCGCCGATACGCACGGCAGCGAGACCGCCGCGCAACTCGACCCGTTCGACCCCGTTCCCGAGATCGGCCGCGACGACTGCCGCGGCGACGACTGTCGCCGTTATGGGCACCCGCACGACTTTCACCATTACCACGGGCCGGTATTGCCTCTCATCGGGGGACACCCCACGCTCATGGTCGATTGCAGCGGCCAACGTCGCGACACGTTCCCGTCGCTGGAAACGGCCGTCAGGATCGCGCCGCCGAATGCGACCATCCTTATCCTGCCGCCGAAAGAAGGAATGACTTGCCAGGGTGGCGTGCAAATCGGCGTCCCGCTTACCATCGCGACCTACGGCGGGGGCGACAGCGCGGTGATCCAGGCGCCGCCAGGGCGTCCTTGCCTCATCGCCGACATCCCGCTCGGTGACACGCTGACCATCGAAGGTATCCGCTTCGTCGCCCGCGGCGGCGTTGCGCCCTGTGTCATGGTGCAGGCGGGCCATGTCGTGGTGCGCCACAGCTCGATCGATTCGCGCACCACGAATTGGGCCTTCGATGTCATGGAATCCGGCGAGCTGACGGTCGAGGCGACGCATGTGGAAACCGACAGGTCGGGCGTCCGCGCGTGGCGCGCGCAAGTGGACCTTCACGGCCTCGACATCGACATCGACGCCAGGCGCGTCGGAGCGCAATTGCGGCTCCGGGATGCGGACTGCACGACCGAGGACGATCCCGCTTCGAATGCGAACCGGGCTGCAACTCCGCAGGGAGCGGATGATTGGGACAGGCGCGACACCGTTCAGGGGTCGGTCGGTTTGGCGCTGCAGTGTACGGACGGCGTTGTCGACGCCGGCGAGATCAACGGCGGGGCGATCGGAATCATTGCCTCCGCCGGAACGCACGGTTTGGCGCTCAAAGACGCGCACGTGCGCAAGGCACAGACGGGCATGCTGCTGCTGCGGGGACAGGTTGGCGGCATCGACGTCGAGCGTGCGATCCTGTCGAAGAACACGAACGGCATCATCGTCGCCCCCGGCGCGGAATCGCAGATCACCGGTGCGGCGGTCACCGACAGCGCGGATACCGCAATCGCGGTCTACGGCACCGACGCGCTGATCAGCGGAAACAAGGTTGTGGGGGCGGAAACCGGAATACAATTGTTTGCGGAGGGCGCCTTTCCGCCGCCCTATCTTGCCCTCCCGCCTCCGCGCCTGAACAGCTTCAGCGCGGATCCCCCGTTGGACAACGATGACGGCGCAAAACCGATCGTCGAAAACAATCTTGTGGCCAATACGCGTCGCGCGGCGGTGCGGATAGACGGCCGCGTCGGCGACCATATCGTCAGGATGCGCGGCAGCGTGATCGGCAATACCTTCTACGCGCGGCAGGGAGAATGCATCGACGACAAATACGACGACGACCCCGTCAGGACGCGTGCGAATACCTGCAACAAGTCCGGGTTTTCCTGGCCGTTCTGACCGCGCCGAATAAACTTGCCCTAGGTGCAACGGCGAAGCGGCACCCGTTAACCTCTGCTTCCTGCCCCGAAGCCGAAAAATGGGCCGTTCGGCGGCGGCCGGCAAACCCGGGGATTCACCGACAAATATCGCAAATCCGCTGCCTCGGGGCTGGCGTCCGTCACGGCACGCCGAATGCCGGCCGCTTGCAGATTCGCGTTTCTTTTAGGCATGATGTCAGCCTGACGCATCGTACCACGGCCGGGCGAGGCGGTGCGCTCGTGGGATCATGTCCGGCAGGTGCGGCATCGGCATAGCTCATGGCTAACTTCGACAATGACGGCTCGCGGTCCTTGGCCCAGGCTTCCGCGAAGGGCACGGTCAAATGGTTCAACGCGGCTAAAGGATACGGCTTCATCACCCTGGAAAACGGCGGAGACGCATTCTGTCATGCCTCGGCGCTGGCGGCGCTCGGCACGACCAATCTTCCACCGGGTGCTACAATCGTTTGCGATCTGCAGGAATCCCCGCGCGGGTTGCAGGTCGTTGTCGTCCATAACGTGGATACCAGCACGGCGGACCCCAATCCGCCGCGGCGTCCGCGCCGCGAGTTCGGCGACGGCGGGCGAGGCGGTTTCGGCGGCGGCGATCGCTACAGCGGCGGAGATCGTTTCGGCGGGGATGGCGGCGCACGCGACCGGGACAGTGGACCGAGCGGGCCGATGGTCGAAGGCAAGGTCAAATTCTTCAATGACCAAAAAGGCTTCGGCTTCATCATGCCCGATAATGGAGGCGGGGACGTCTACATTCATGCGAGCGCCTTGCGGCGGTCCGGCGTCACGGCCCTGGAACCGGAACAGCGCATCCGGTTCTCGACCCGCCAGGGCATGAAGGGCGTCGAGGTGGATCGCGTCGAAGTGATCTGACGCCTTGACGCCGAGAAAACGGCCGAAAGCGGCCTTTTCCCGCTAGTTGAATTGTCTTCGCCGGGCGCAACGCAGTCTTGTTTCCGGGGCGTCGCTTATTGCCATTGAATTCCCACATTTTGTGCCGATATACGGTCGACCTATATCGAGCCTATATAGCGTGGTGGGGCAATGGACGTCCGTACGATTTGCCTGGGGATCCTGACCCGTGGCGACGCCACGGGATATGAGATCAAGAAAACCGTCGAAGAGGACGGTCACCGGCATTTCGCCGAGGCCAGCTTCGGCTCGATCTATCCTGCGTTGAACAGGCTGACCGAAGAAGGCTTGGTGTCGGTGCGCGCGGAAGCCCAGGAAAAGCGGCCGGACCGCAAGGTCCATACCATCACTCGGGCTGGTCGCCGTGCGTTTGTCGCCTCGCTCATGGAACCCCTGCCGGAGGACCGCCATCGCTCGCCTTTCGTATTCGCGATGCTGTTCGCGGATCTGCTTCCCAAAGACCATGTCAGCCGGATGCTCGGTGCCTATATCGCGCATACCGAAGAAAAATTGTCTCGATTGCAGCAAGCCGATGCCAAGCCGCGGCGGGAAGGCGAGCGTTTCGCCGACGGTTTGGTTACGGCGGCCTATGCCGCCGTCCTGGATTATCTGCGCATTCAGCGCGCCAAGATCGAAACGACGGCGGCGCAAGCGGCCGAGTAAGCGGAGCAAGTCGTGTTCGCAAGAATGATGAGCTGGGTGGTCGGACTCTATGAGCGCGTCATGCCGGCTTTCTGGCTGGCGATGAAGCCGCAATATCAGTGGGCATTCGGCATCGCCATCGTCGTGGTCTTGTATCTGCTGACCGGTATCTTCCGGATCGGCGGACACGCCGGCGGCACGACCGAAGCCCAGGCGCAGCCTGCCGCCGGTGTCCCGAACGTGCGCGTCGCCGCGCTGAAAGCGGTGCTCCACGACGCCACGATCACGGTGCGCGGGCGCACACAGGCCCTGCATGAAGTGGACGTGCGTGCCGAAGTCGAGGGCGTCGTTGCGGCGCTGCACTTCGAAAAAGGCGACCGTGTGAAGACGGGCCAAGTGCTCTGCGAGATAAAGCTCAACGACCGCGGCGCACGCGCGAGCCAGGCGCGGGCGCTGGTGGCACAAGCGCAAAAGGAACTCGAAGTCGCCCAAGAGCTTTACAAGGAAGGCTTCCGCTCCAAGACCCAGTTGGCGCAGGCCACCGCTTCTTACGAGGCTGCGAAGGCCGGCGCCGCGACGGTGGACATTCAGCTCGCCAACACGCATATCCGCGCGCCCTTCGACGGCGTGGTGGACGACCGCTATGTGGACATCGGCGATTACATGACCGTCGGCGCCAAATGCGCCATGGTGATCGCACCCGAACCCTTCCTGGCCGTGGGCACGGTGAGCGAGGAGGAAGTCGGACAGATCGCCGTCGGCAACAAGGCCAGCGCCACATTGGTGACGGGACAGACGGTCGAGGGCCATGTCCGCTTCGTGGCGGACCGCGCCGACCAGACGACGCGCACGTTCCGAGTCGAAGTCGAACTGCCCAACCCCGACGCTGCGCTGCGTGACGGCGTCAGCGCGGATATTCATATCCCGGTGAAGCGGCTCTACGCCCAACATATCTCCCCCGGCATCCTGGTGCTCGACGATTCGGGAACGGTGGGCGTGCGCACGGTGGCCAACGGCATCGTGCGGTTCCTGCCGGTGCACATCATCTCCGACGGTCCCGACGGGATGTGGATCGCCGGTCTTCCCGACCATGTGAACGTCATCACCGTCGGACAGGAGTTCGTGACGACCGGGGAGCACGTGAAGACAGTGCTCGAAAAGTCCGGGGCGGCGTTATGACCAGAATCGTCGAATGGGCCGCGCACAACACACGCCCCGTTCTGGCGTTGATCGCCGTCGTCATCATCGCCGGCGTCTATGCCTTCGTCTCGATCCCGAAGGAAGCCGATCCCGATCTGCCGATTCCTTATATCGCGGTTTTCGTCAATTATCAGGGCATCAGCCCGGAAGACAGCGAACGGCTGCTGGTCAAGCCGCTCGAGGCGAACCTTCGCTCCATAGAAGGCATCAAGACGATGACCGGGCATGCCCGCGAAGGCGGCGGCGAGGTGGTCCTCGAATTCAATGCCGACTTCAACAAGCAGAAGGCCTTGGAGGACGTGCGCGCCCAGGTCGATGCCACCCGTCCGCGCCTGCCGCAGGAAGCCGATCCGCCGGGGGTATGGGAAGCCAATACGTCTTCGTTTCCCGTCATCACCGTGGCGCTGTCCGGCGACCTTCCCGAGCGCACGCTGCTTCGCCTGGCGCGCAATCTGCGCGACGAACTCAAGACGATCCCCAGCGTGCTCGAGGCCAACCTTTCCGGCGCCCGCGACGAGCTGCTCGAGATCACCATCGACCCTGCCAAGCTCGAAAGTTACGGCATTACCCAAAACGAGATTTTCAATGCGGTCAGCGCCAACAACAGCCTGATTGCCGCGGGCGCCATCGACACCGGACACGGCAGCTTCGCCGTCAAGGTTCCCGGCGTCATCGCCACGGCCCAGGACGTCCTCAACCTGCCCATCCGCTCGACCGCCGATTCCACGGTCACGCTCAAGGACGTGGCCAGCGTGCACCGCACTTTCTACGATGCGACCACGTACGCTCGGATGAACGGACAGCCGACCGTCGCCATCGACGTGTCGCGGCGCACCGGCACCAACATCATCGCCAACAACGAACAAGTGCGCCAACTCGTCGCGCGCGCCCAGAAATCCTGGCCGCCCGGCGTCCACGTCAACTTCATGTTCGATCAGTCCACCTTCATTCGCGACCAGCTCGGCTCGCTGTCGGATTCGATCCTGCTCGCCATCCTGCTGGTGATGATCATCGTCGTCGCCGCACTGGGCATTCGTTCCGGCCTTCTGGTCGGCGTGGCGATTCCCACCTCGTTCCTGATGAGCTTCATGGTGCTCAACGGACTGGGGATGACCCTCAACTTTATGATCATGTTCGGAATGCTGTTGTCCGTCGGCATCCTGGTCGACGGGGCCATCATCGTGGTCGAATACGCGGACCGCAAAATGACCGAGGGCCACAGCCCGCGCCAAGCCTTCGCCGAGGGCGCCATACGCATGTTCTGGCCGGTGGTCAGCGCCACCGCGACGATGATCGGCGCCTTCCTGCCGATGCTGCTGTGGCCGGGGATGGTGGGAAAGTACATGAGTTACTTCCCGATCACGCTGATCGTCGTGCTCAGCTCCTCGATGGTCGTGGCGTTGATCTTTCTGCCGGTGCTGGGCGGCTTTTTCGGCAAGCCGCCGGTCCGCGACGAGGCGCACGAAAAAGCCATCGAGGCGTCCGAAACCGGCGATTGGCGGGAGATCGGAGGCATCACCGGTTGGTACGCCCACCTGGCGGCGCGCCTGACGCGTCATCCGGGCAAGGTGATCGGCGGCGCGCTGGGCGCCGCGATCCTCATCATCACGCTATTCGTCTTCTTCAATCACGGAACGGTATTCTTCGTCGACACCGATCCCGACATCGCGAACGTCTACGTTTCCGCGCGCGGTAATCTTTCCGCGATCGAGATGCGCAATCTGGTTATGAGCGTCGAAAAGCGCATCGAGGGCGTGGACGGGATTCAATACATCTACGTGACGTCGGGAAAATCGAACGACGACGGCGCTCCCGTCGACAATATCGGACGCGTCCTGGTGCAGTTCAAACCCTACGAGCAGCGCCGCCCCGGATTGCAGCTCATCGAGGAGATCCGGAAAAGAACCGAAAACATGGCCGGATTGCGCGTCGAGGTGGCCAAACCGAACGGCGGCCCGTCGTCCGGCAAGGACATCGACATCGAAGTGACGTCCGACAATTACGCCGGCATGGCGCAGGTCGCGGACTCGCTTCGCCGTCACATGAACGCGCAGCCGGAGTTGCGCGACGTGGAAGATACCAGGTCGCTTCCCGGCATCGAATGGGACATGCAGATCAACCGCGAGCTGGCCAGCCGGTTCGGCGTCAACGCGCAGCAGATCGGCACCGCCGTCCAACTTGTGACCAACGGCATCTTCATCGCCCGTTACCGCCCCGACGATTCGGACAACGAAGTCGACATCCGCGTGCGTTATCCCAGCGGGGCGCGCGGCATTCACGCGCTCGACGATCTCAGGGTCGCGACCGGCACCGGCGGCATGGTTCCGCTCAGCAACTTCGTGGCGATGACGGCGGCCAAGGAAACCAACGCCATCGAGCGCAAGGACATGCACAGAGTCTACCACGTGCGCGCCAACATGAAGCCGAACACGATGCTTCCGAGCGCCGAAATCGCCAAGCTGCAAGGCTGGATGGGCAGACAGTCGTTCCCGAGCGACGTGCGGGTGAGTTTCGGCGGCGCCAGCAGGGACTCCGACGAGACCGCCGCCTTTCTGCCCGTGGCCGCCTTCATGGCGCTGTTCTTGATCGCCATGGTGCTGCTGGTGCTGTTCAACAGCTTCTATCACACCTTCCTCATCCTGGTCGCCGTCGTGATGGCCGTGATCGGCGCCTTCCTCGGCATGCTGGTGATGGGTCAGACTTTTTCGCTGATTATGACGGGCACGGGTATGCTGGCGCTCGCCGGCATCGTGGTGAACCACAACATCGTGCTGATCGACACCTATCACCGGCTCAGGTTGTCGGGCATGGAGCCGATCGAGGCGGTGATCCGTTCGAGCGCCCAGCGCTTGCGCCCGGTGTTTCTCACCACGATCACCGCGATCGGCGGATTGCTGCCGATGATGTTCGCCGTCGAAATCAACTTCTGGGACCGCAGCGTGACCATGGGGGCGCCCACGCCTCAGATGTGGGTCCAGCTTTCGACGGCGGTCATCTTCGGGCTGGCGTTCTCGAAGATGATCACGCTCGGCCTGGTGCCGGCGATGCTCGCCGCGCCACAGCGTATTCGCGAAACCAACCGCGGCTTCCGCTGGCTGATGGGCGCAATCCTGAACGCAATCGCAAGCGCGTTCCGGTTTTTGTGGCGTTTATTGCGCCGTCTCGCCGGCCGCGCCCCGCAGCCTGACTTCGAGCCCGCTGAATAGTCAATCGGCCGCGGCGACCGGCGCCTCGCGCGCGACGTCCGGCGCCACGGCCGGATCGTTCTCGACTTCCTTGAGCTGTTCGCGAACCGCCGCCGCCTTCTTCTGCTTGTTCCACATGGCGGCATAAGCCCCGCCGCGTGCGACCAGGTCGCCGTGCCGGCCGCGCTCCACGATCTCGCCGTGGTCGAGGACGAGGATTTCGTCCGCGTCCACGACGGTCGACAGACGATGGGCGATGACCAGCGTCGTGCGATTCTTGGAGACCTCCTGCAGAGCGCTCTGGATTTCGCGCTCGGTGTGCGTATCGAGGGCCGACGTTGCCTCATCCAGCAGCAGGATCGGCGGATTTTTGAGGATCGTGCGTGCGATCGCCACCCGCTGTTTCTCGCCGCCCGAAAGTTTCAGGCCGCGTTCGCCTACCATCGACTCGTAACCCAGCGGCAACTCGCGGATGAACTTGTCGATCCGGGCGTGGTGCGCCGCTTCCTTGATTTCCGCTTCGTTGGCGCCGATGCGTCCGTAAGCGATGTTGTAAAGCACCGTATCGTTGAACAGCACGGTGTCCTGCGGAACGATGCCGATCGCGGCCCGCAGGGAAGCCTGGGTCACGTCGCGGATATCCTGCCCGTCGATCGTCACGCTGCCGCTCTTGATGTCGTAGAAGCGGTAGAGGATGCGCGAAATCGTCGATTTTCCCGCACCGGAGGGGCCGACGACGGCGATCGTCTTGCCCGCCGGAACCGAGAAGCTGACGCCCTTGAGCACCGTGCGCGCCTCCTCGTAGGCGAACACGACGTCTGCGAAGCGTATTTCGCCGCCGGAAACCTCGAGCGGCTTGGCGTCCGCCCTGTCCTTGACTTCCTGCGGCTGATGCAACAGGCGGAACATGGCGTCCATGTCCACCAGCGCCTGAACGATTTCGCGATAGACGGTGCCCAGCAGGTTGAGCGGCACGTAAAGCTGGATCAGGTACGAGTTGGCCATCACCAGATCGCCGACGGAGAGACGGCCGTGGGCGACGTCCACCGCGGCCAACGCCATGATCGCCGCCAATCCCAGCGCCACGATCACGGCCTGGCCGGTATTGAGCACCGAGAGCGAAATTTGCGTCTGGATCGAGGCGTCGGCGTATTTCTTCATCGAGACGTCGAAGCGGCGGGTCTCGTGCTTTTCGTTGTTGAAGTACTTCACCGTCTCGTAATTGAGCAGGCTGTCGACCGCCTTGGTGCTGGCGTCGGTATCGCTCTCGTTCATAATCCTGCGGAATTGAATGCGCCAGCGCGTGATGACGAATGTGAACCAGATATAGGCGACGACCATCGCCAGCGTCGTCAGCGCGAACCAGGCGTTGAATTTCCACAGCATCACGGCGGTGACGAAAGCCAGCTCCAGAATCGTCGGGAAGATCGAGAAGATGGCGAAACTCAACAGCGTGTCGATGCCCTTGGTGCCGCGCTCGATAACCCGCGAAAGCCCGCCCGTCTTGCGCTCCAGGTGAAAGCGCAAGGACAGAGTGTGGACGTGCGCGAACGTGGCAACGCCCACCTCCCGCAACGCGTGATAGGCCACCCTCGCGAAGACCCCGTCGCGAAGCTGGGCGAATGTCTGCATCATAATCCGCGCCAGCGTGTAGGCGGCGATAAGGGCGAGTGCCACGGCAGCGGCTTTCAGCGGACCGTTCAGCGAATCCACAATGCGGCCGAACAGGAACGGCACAAACACCGTCGCGATCTTGGCCGCCACCAGACAGAGCACCGACGCAAAAACGCGCGTCTTGAGGTCCCAGCGTCCTTTGGGCCACAGATAGGGCAGAAGCATGGTGAGCGGGCGGAATGAAGGAGCGCCGTCGCCCTCCTCGGTCAGCGGTCTTGCCATATCATGGTCCCATATTGGCGCCGCCAAACATCAGGAACCCTGCGATCAGGGCCCCGAGCGCTATCAATCCGATAATGATAACCGAGCGCGGCACGTGCTTAACCTCTTCTTGGGGTGTTTTTGGCGTGGTCATTCTTCGAAAACCTGTTTAGGAATATAGATGCTTCTCCGCAACCCCAACCTGCCTCATGGATAAAAATTCCAATCCCGTCATTTGCGTGTTCTGCGGTTCGTCATCAGGGTCCGACCCGCAATACGCGGCCGTTGCGCGGACGCTGGGCCGGCTGATCGCCGGGCGGGGCTTTTCGATGCTCTACGGCGGCGGCGGGCTTGGCCTGATGGGGGAAACCGCCCGTGCCGTGCGCGAAGGCGGGGCGCACGTGGTCGGCATTCTGCCGGACTTCCTGCGCCGGGTCGAGCAGCCGCCGGAGTGGGAGAAAGACCTGATCGTCACGCCGGATCTGCAGGACCGCAAGACGCGCATGTTGACCATGGCGGACGCCTTCGTCGTCTTGCCGGGCGGTGCGGGGACGATGGACGAGTTCTTCGAAGTGGTGACGTCCGCCTCGCTGGGTGTCCTGGCCAAGCCGATCCTGGTCGTGAACACGGGCGGCTATTTCGCAACTCTGAAACGGCTGATGGACCACATTGTCCGCGAGGGCTTCGCCCGGCCGGAAATCCTGGGAGTCTACAGGGTCGTGGACACCCCCAAAGAAGCCATGGATGCGATCGCGGACGAGCTAGGACTCTTGACGCGCAAGTGAGCGCATGAGCTGCCCTTCCAGGCCGACTAGGATCAGCGCCACCCAGACGCAGCCGAACGCCGCCGCATCGGCCGCGGTGAATTTCTCCTGCAGGATCAGCGTCGCCACCATGAGCGCGATCGTCGGCGAGAGATATTGCAGGAAGCCCAGCGTGGTCATGCGCACGCGGCGCGCCCCGGCGGCGAACATGGCGAGCGGAACGGCGGTGACGGGGCCGGCAAACAGCAGCAGCGCGTTGATCGAGAAATGCGCCGACGGGAACGCTCCGGTCCCGCGCCACGCCCAGAACGATACGGCGGCCAGCGTCACGGGGAAAAGCATACCGGTCTCGATCGTCAAGCCGTCGAGCGCATCGACCGGGATGTGCTTGCGCATGTAGCCGTAGAATCCGAAGCTCAACGCCAAGCCCAGGGCGATCCACGGGAAATGGCCGAGTCTCACCGCCAGAACCCCGACGGCGATGGCGGCGAGAACAAGCGCAATCAGCCTGAACCGCGACAGCTTTTCGCCCAGCATGGCGACGCCCAAGGCGATCGAAAGCAGCGGCGTGATGTAATAGCCCAGCGACGCCTCGACCAACTGGTGCGTGGCGATGCTCCAGATATAGATCGTCCAGTTGACCGCAATCAGCGTGCCGGACAACGCCAGCGACGAGATCAGCCGCTTGCTTCGCACGATGTTCCCGACGATCCTGAGCCGGCGTCGCGCGGCGGTCACCCCGGCCGCGAAAATCGCGCACCACAACATGCGGTGGATCACCAGTTCGATGGGCGGCACGGCCGCAAGCAGCCACCAGTACAGCGGGAAGACGCCCCAGATCGCATAGGCGGCGCCGGCAAGCAGGATGCCTGCCGCCTCGTTCGGCGGTGCGTTGTCAGCCGTGTCGGACATGACCTCAATCTAGATAATCGCGCGCCGCTTGGCTCGCCCTGAATTTCAAACCAGCCATGCAATCCCGGCTTTGCCCGCCCGAAGCCGGCACCCTATCCCGCAACAATTTGTAAGTGATGGAATCGACCAGCGCCGCGAACGAAGCGTCCACGATGTTCTCCGACACGCCGACCGTAGACCAGCGCGCGCCCTTGCCGTCCTTGCTTTCCACCATGACGCGGGTGATGGCGTCGGTGCCGCCGTTCAGGATGCGGACCTTGTAGTCGACAAGCTCCAAGTCGGCGAGGGCGGCGGAATACCGCCCCAAATCCTTGCGCAGGGCATCGTCCAGGGCATCGACCGGACCGTTACCCGTGCCGACATTGTGGAGAATTTCCCCATCCACTTTCACGCGCACCGTCGCTTCCGAGACGGTGACCTGCTCGCCCAGCGCGTTGTGGCGCTTTTCGACGATCACGCGGAAGCTGTTGACGTCGAAATAATCCGGCACCTCGCCCAGCGCGCGCCGCGCCAGGAGCTCGAAGGAAGCTTCCGCCCCGTCGTAGGCGTAGCCGAGGAACTCGCGCCGCTTGACCTCCTCCAGCAGGCGCGCCAGGCGCGGGTCCTTGGCGTCCGCGTCGATGCCGGCATCGGCCAAGCGTGCCAGCAGATTGGAACGTCCCGCCTGGTCCGAGACCAGGATCTTCCGCGCGTTGCCGACCGTTTCCGGCGGGATGTGTTCGTAGGTGCGCGTGTCCTTCAGCATGGCGGACGAGTGCAGCCCGCCCTTGTGCGCGAAGGCCGACGGCCCGACATAGGGTGCGTGGCGGCTGGCGGCGCGGTTGAGGATTTCGTCCAGCAGCCGCGAGGTATGCGTCAGTTGCGCCAGCTGTTCCTTGGTGATGCCGATGTCGAATTGCGAGGCGAAGGGCTCCTTCAGCATCAGCGTGGGCAGCAGCGAGCAGAGATTGGCGTTGCCGCAGCGCTCGCCCAAGCCGTTGAGCGTGCCTTGCACCTGCCGCGCGCCGGCGCGCACCGCCGCCAGGCTGACGGCGACGGCCTGCTCCGTATCGTTGTGCGCGTGGATACCGAGCGCGGCCGCGGGCAGCTTGGCCTTCACCTCGCAGACGATGCGTGCGACGTCCTCCGGCATGGAACCGCCATTGGTGTCGCACAGCACCAGCCAGCGCGCGCCCGCCTGGTGCGCCGCGCGCAGGCACTCCAGCGCGTAAGCGGGATTGGCCTTGTAGCCGTCGAAAAAGTGTTCGGCGTCGAACAGCGGCTCGCGGCCCTTCGCCTTCACCGCCGCGATGGACCCTGCGATGCTCTCCACGTTCTCGGAGCGCGGGATTTCGAGCGCGACGTCGACCTGGAAATCCCAGGTCTTGCCGACGAGGCAGACCGCGTCCGTATCGGCGTCGAGGACCGCCGCGAAGCCGGGATCGTTGGAGAGGCTGCGCCCGGCGCGCTTGGTCATGCCGAAGGCGGTGAAGCGGGCGCGGGAGAGCGGCGGGCGTTCGGCGAAGAAGGCGGTGTCGGCGGGATTGGCGCCCGGCCAGCCGCCCTCGATGTAATCCACGCCCAGCGCGTCGAGGGCGAGCGCGATCTGGCGCTTGTCTTCCACCGAGAAATCGACGCCCTGCGTCTGCGCCCCGTCCCTGAGCGTGGTGTCGAAGAGGAAGAGGCGGTCGCGGGTCATTACTGCCCCCACCTTTCTTCGTCATGGCCGCCGCAACACACCACTCTTGCTTCGTCATGGCCGGGCTTGACCCGGCCATCCAGCAACAATGCACGCGGAGGCGCGGAAGCCGCGAAGATACTTTTCCACTCCGCGTTCTCCGTATCTCCGCGTGGTAATCTGGATGGCCGCCTCAAGGGCGGCCATGACGAATAGGGTGCGCTCATCGCTTCACCTCCCAGGTCGTCGTCCCATCGGCGTTGTCCTTCAGCACGATCCCCTTCGCCAGAAGCTCGTCGCGGATGCGGTCGGATTTTTTGAAGTCCTTTGCCTTGCGCGCGGCGTTGCGCGCTTCAATTGCCTCTCGGATCTCATCCCCTTTATGGACCTGACCAATTTGCAATGGCTCCAAGATTACCGCACCTTGATGATAAGCCGCCTTCAGGTTTCGCTTCTCAAGCGCTTGCTCAAGTTGGGTCTTAAACTCTTCGTCGTTATTCAACAAAGCGGTCTTGAGTTGTTCTGCTAACGCAAAATTCTCGAGTAACTCTTGGTCCGTAACGTCACCTGATGCGCTTACGCCTTGTTTGTATGCAGACACGAGTTC
Source organism: Alphaproteobacteria bacterium (assembly GCA_028871795.1). Taxonomy (GTDB): domain Bacteria; phylum Pseudomonadota; class Alphaproteobacteria; order Micropepsales; family Micropepsaceae; genus Rhizomicrobium. The sequence goes on from JAGWMG010000003.1 coordinate 157,551, forward strand.
CGGTTTGAGTAATCCTAAGAAGAATAGGCTGCGGCCCAACGATCGAGCCGCTTGACGGTCACCTCGGCTCGCTGCGCGGTGCAAGCTGTGTAGTACGGTGATTGTCTCAGGTGTTCCCAAATCATCGGAAAGCGCAGAAACAACGTCTTTATTTGGGACCGTTGTCGAGCAGTTTGGATCAAATTCTTCGCAAATGCGAAACCGCTCAATCGGAGCGAGCCAACTTGAGAGCTCGCGTTTCGATTCGTCGAGTGTCCTAAGGCTCCAATTTATCGGTTGGCGATAATGCGTCTTTAGCATAGCCAACCGAAGAACTGAACCACTCCATGCTTGATCCCGCCATCCTCGCAGCAAATCACGGATCGTCACGAAATTCCCCAGGCTCTTCGACATCTTCTCGCCCTCGACCTGGAGGAAGCCGTTGTGCATCCACACCCGCGCCAGGGGGTGGCCGCGGTGGGCGCTTTCGCTCTGGGCGATTTCGTTTTCGTGATGAGGAAACATCAGGTCGATGCCGCCGCCGTGGATGTCGAAGGTCTCGCCCAGCAGCGCGGCGCCCATCGCCGAGCATTCGACGTGCCAGCCCGGCCGGCCGCGGCCCCAAGGCGAATCCCAGCCTGGCGTCAGCGCGTCCGACGGCTTCCACAGCACGAAATCCATCTGGTTCTTCTTGTAGGGCGCCACTTCGACGCGCGCGCCGGCGATCATCTCGTCCAGCGTTCGCCGCGCCAGCTTGCCGTAATCCGGCTTCGACGAAACGTCGTAGAGCACATGGCCGTCGGCGGCGTAGGCATGGCCGGACGCCACCAGCGCTTCGATCATCGCGATCATCCGCGGCACGTATTGGGTGGCGCGCGGCGCGTGCGTCGGCGGCAGGCAGCCGAGCGCCGCCACGTCCTCGTCGTATTGCTTCGCGGTCGCCGCGGTAATTTCGGCGCGCGCCGCTTCGACCGTCATTCCCTTCGCCGCCGCCACCTCCGCCGCCCGCGCGTTGATCTTGTCGTCGATGTCCGTGATGTTGCGCACGTAGGTGACGTGCTCCGCGCCGTAGAGATGCCGCAGCAGCCGGTAGAGCACGTCGAACACGATCACCGGGCGCGCATTGCCGATATGGGCGTAGTCGTAGACCGTCGGCCCGCAGACATACATCCGCACATTATTGCGGTTGAAGCCGGGCAGCTCTTCGAGCGTCCGCTTTTGCTTGGTCAGCGTGTCGTAGAGGCGAAGCGTCATGGCACGACTCAGAAAGGTTGAACGCACCCTTATAAGGGTGCAACGGGAAATTTGGCGATGTAGACGAGCAACAGGGTTTTCGCGGCTGTCAGCCGCAAATCGAAATCCGGCAAATGAGGAGAGCCTGGATCACGCTTTTTCCCCGTTCAGCCGCGCGAGGGCTCGCGCGCGCCCGATCAGGGGTAGCAGCTTTTTCAGCTCCGGTCCATGCTCGCGGCCGGTCAGCGCCAGGCGCAGCGGATGGTACAGCGCCCTGCCCTTGGCGCCCGTGGCCGCGGCGACCGCCCCCGTCCAGGCGGTCCAGGTGGCTTCGTCCCACGGCTCGGGCGGCAGAAGCTCGGCGGCCTTGGCGATCAGCGGCGCGTTCTCGACGATGGGCGCAAGCGGGCCTTCGACCAGCGTCCAAAGGTCGCCGACGTCGGAGAAGCGCGCCAGGTTCGGCTTCACCGCCTCCCAGAACGGCGCGGCATCGGCGATGCCGGCGGCGGCCAGCCTTAGCGCAACCGCCTCGAACGGCAGGGCATGTAGCAGCTTGGCGTTGAGGTTGGACAGTTCCGCCGGATCGAAATGGGCCGGCGCGCGGCCGATCTTCTCCAAGGCAAAGCCTTCGATAAGCTCGGAGATTGTGGTGTGCGGCACGATCGGGTCGGATGTGCCGGTCTTGGCCAAGTAACTCACCGCCGCCAACGGCTCGATGCCGTCCTCGCGCAGCAGGCGCAGCGACAGCGAGCCCAGCCGCTTGGACAGCGCCTCGCCGCCCGCCCCCACCAGCAGCGGATGGTGGGCGAAGGCGGGAACCGTTGCGCCGAGCGCTTCGAAAATCTCGATCTGCACCGCCGTGTTGGTGACGTGGTCCTCGCCACGGATGATGTGCGAGATGGCGAAATCCACGTCGTCGGTCACCGACGGCAAGGTGTAGAGGAAGCGTCCGTCCTCGCGGATCAGCACCGGATCGGAAAGATGCGCCGTGTCGATCTCCACCTCGCCGCGGATCAGGTCGCGCCATTTCACCTTGCTTTGCGAGAGCTTGAAGCGCCAGTGTGCCTTGCGGCCCTGCGCCCCCAGCTTGGCGCGCTCCTCGGCCGATAGGTTCAACGCGGCGCGGTCGTAGACCGGTGGGCGGCCGGATGCGATCTGGCGCTGGCGGCGCCGGTCGAGTTCCAACGCGGATTCGTAACAGGGATAAAGCCGGCCCGCCGCCTTCAGCTTCTCGGCCGCCGCGCGATGGGCCTCGGCGCGCTCCGACTGCCGCGCGAACAGATCGTGCGCGATGCCGAGCCATTTCAAGTCCTCGACGATGGCCGCTTCGTATTCCGGCTTCGACCGCTCGCTGTCGGTATCGTCGATGCGCAACAGGAACTTGCCGCCACTCTTGCGCGCGAACAGGAAATTCAGCAGCGCCGTGCGCGCATTGCCGACGTGCAACAGGCCGGTGGGCGATGGAGCGAAGCGGACGACGGTGTCACTCATCTCGCATCCCGGAAGGCGTTGGTGATCGGATAGCGCCGGTCGCGGCCGAAGTTGCGCGGGCCGATCTTCACGCCCGGCGGCGCCTGCCGGCGCTTGTATTCCGAGACATAAAGCAGGTGTTCCACGCGCTTCACCGTCGCGGGCTCGAAGCCCTTGGCCACCACCTCCTCGAACGACATCTCCTTTTCCACCAGGCATTCCAGGATGCCGTCGAGGATGTCGTAAGGCGGCAGCGAATCCTGGTCGGTCTGGTTGGCACGCAGCTCCGCGCTCGGCGGCTTGGTGATGGTGCGTTCCGGGATCACCCGCCCCGGCGGCCCCAAGGCGCCCTTTGGCACCGTCCGGTTGCGCCAGCGCGCCAGGGCGAACACCTCCATCTTGTAGACGTCTTTCAGGACGTTGTAGCCGCCGCACATGTCGCCGTAGAGCGTGGCGTAACCGACGCTCATCTCGCTCTTGTTGCCGGTCGTCAGCACCATCGGCCCGAACTTGTTGGAGATCGCCATCAGGATCAGCCCGCGGGTGCGCGACTGGATGTTCTCTTCGGTGGCGTCGGCGGCGCGGCCCGCAAACAACGGGCGCAGCGTGTCGGCGAAGGCGTCCACGGCGCGTTCGATCGGAATGGTCTCATAACTGACGTTGAGCAGTTGGGCGCATTCCTCCGCATCGTCGAGGCTGTCCTGCGCCGTGAAGCGCGAAGGCATCATCAGGCAGCGCACGCGCTCGCGCCCCAGCGCGTCGACGGCGACCGCCGCCGACAGTGCCGAATCGATGCCGCCCGACAGCCCCAGCACGACGCCGGGAAAATGGTTCTTGTTCACGTAATCGCGCAGGCCCAGCATCATGGCGTGATAGACGGACTGCGAGCGTTCCTCCGCCGACGCGCGTTCGCCGGGCAGGCAGACCCAGCCTTCGCCCTGGCGCCGCCATTCGGTGACCGCGACCTTCTCTTCCCACGACGGCAGCGCCCACGCCACGCTGCGGTCGGCGTTGACGACCAGCGAGGCTCCGTCAAACACCAACTCGTCCTGTCCGCCCACCTGATTGAGGTAGACGAGCGGGCGGCGCGCTTCCATCACCCGCGCCGCAACCAGATTGAGGCGCACATCCTCCTTGCCGGTTTCGAACGGCGAGCCGTTCGGCACCAGCATGATCTCGCCGCCCGTTTCGGCCAGGCATTCCACGACCTCCGGCGTCCAGATGTCCTCGCAGATCGGTACGCCCAGCCGCACGCCGCGCACGTCCAGCGGGCCGGTCAGAGGACCAGGCTGGAACACGCGCTTCTCGTCGAACACGCCGTAGTTCGGCAGATCGTGCTTGAAGGTGCGCGCGGCGATGCGGCCCTTATCGAGCAAGGCGACCGCATTGTAGAGCTTGCCGGATTCGCGCCACGGCATGCCGATCAGCACGGCGGGGCCGCCGGCGGCGGTGTCCTGCGCCAGCGCCTGGGCGGCTTCGCGCGCCTCGTCCTGCAGCGAACGCTTGAGGACCAGATCTTCCGGCGGATAGCCGGTGATGAAAAGCTCGGGGAAAAGAACGACATCGGCATCGCCGGCGGCAGCCTGCGCGGCGCGCGCCATGGCAAGATTGCCGGCGATGTCCCCCATGCGGGGATTGAGCTGGGCCAGGGCGATGCGAAAACGATCCGTCATCGCTGCTGTTTACAGCGCCGCGCGGCGGATAAAAAGGACCTGGCCGCTATGCGGTCAGTTGGCGGCGGCGTAGGCGGCCAGCTCCCGCCGGTTGCGCAGCGCCCCGGAGCGGTCTGACGCCTCGTCGATCATCAGTGCGGTTTCCAGGGCGCGGCGGGCCTGCCGCGGGCGGACCAGCGGCGCCTTACCGTTGCGCGCCGCCGCGACGAAGGCCGCCACCGATTCGGCCAGCGGATCGCCTGTCTCCAGCGCGTTGAGCGCACGCGGCGTGGTGTTGGCGATCTTGCGGGTCAGGAAGTCGATTTCCACGGCACCGTCCGCATAGACGGCGCGCATACCGCGGCGGCGCGATTCGGCGACACGGCTGGTTTCGAGCCGCGCCACGGCGCCGTTCTCGAACAGCACGGCCGCGGAGGCCTCGTCGGCAAAACCGGCCCTTTCGACGCGCCCGCGGGCATGCACGCTGCGGACCTTGCCCGGAATGAGCTGATGGACGAGATCCAGATCGTGGATCATCAGATCGAGCACGACGCTGACGTCCGTGCCGCGGCCGGACCACGGACCCATCCGCCAGCACGATACTTCAAGGGGAGAATCCTCGTAGTCCAGCAGTCCGGTGCGGGCGAATACGAACCGCTCCTGATGACCCACGGTCAGGATAAGACCCATTTTTTCCGCCAGCGCGATCAAGGCGTCGGCTTCCTCGATGCTCGTCGCGATCGGCTTCTCCACCAGCACATGAGCACCGGCATTGAGGAACGCGCGCACAATCTCGGCATGGGTCACGGCCGGCGAGGCCACGCTGACGACATCCACCTTGCCCAACAGTTCGCGCCAGTCGGCAACGGCGCGCACTCCGTGCGTTGCCGTAGCGCTCTTGCGCGCATCCAGCGACGGATCGGCGATGGCCAGCAATTCGACGCCCGCCAAGCCGCGATACTTCGCGGCATGGTGACGGCCGAAAGCACCGGCACCGACGACGGCGGCCTTGAGCAGGCCATTCTGGCGAGCAAAGCGGGTGGGTAGCACAGGAAAACCCCCGGAATCTCAGTGACATAAGGTCCCGAGTTTCCCCTAGGTGCGAGTCATAAAATGTTTCGGCTTGTTACACCCCCGCCCCCTGCTAGGTTTACGGCCGTTACCGACCGCCCGCCAAAATGGTTAAGGAGACGTCATGGGATCGGAAAAAAACCGGGATATACGCCTTAGACAGCGCCCGTCCGGGCTGCCCAGCCCAGCCGATTTCGAGCTGGTGGAGAGCGAAATCCCTACTCCCGGCCGCGGCCAGGTCTTGGTCCGCAACCTGTTCATGTCCGTCGATCCTTACATGCGCGGGCGGATGACGAACCGCAAGAGCTACGTCGCACCGTTCCAGCTCGGCGAGGTGCTGCAGGGCGGCGCCGTCGGCAAGGTGGCGACATCCAACAACAACGACCAGTTCCAGGCGGGCGATTATGTCTTCAGCAGCAACGGCTGGCGCGAGTGGTTCGTGTCGGACGGCGCGGACCTGCAGAAGATCGATCCCGGGCCAGCGCCGATCCAGGCCTATCTCGGCATGCTCGGCATGCCGGGGCTGACGGCCTATGCGGGCCTGCTACGCATCGGCGGCCTCAAAGAGGAAGATCGCGTGTTCGTGTCGGCGGCGGCGGGAGCGGTCGGCGCGATCGCCTGCCAGATCGCCAGGAACACGGGCTGCGAGATCGTGGTCGGCTCCACCGGCTCCGAGGAGAAGCGCGCCTATCTCATCCGGGAACTGGGCATCACGGAGGCGATCAATTACCGCGAATGCGACGACCTCGCCGCCGCGCTGGCCGACGCGATGCCCGGCGGCATCGACGTCTATTTCGACAATGTCGGCGGCACGCATCTGACGGCGGCGCTCGACAATATGCGCGTCTTCGGGCGCATCGTCGCCTGCGGGGCGATCGAGCACTACAACGCCACCGAGCCGCCGAAGGGACCGCCCAACCTCTTCCAGATCGTCACCAAGAGTTTGACGATGCGCGGATTCATCATCCTCAATCATTTCGACATGCGCGAGCGCTTCCTCGGCGACATGAACGAGTGGATCGCCGACGGCAAGATGACGCTGCGGGAAACCGTGAAGGAGGGCATCGAGAGCGCGCCGGAGGCGCTGATCGGCCTCTTCCACGGCGAGAACATCGGCAAGATGCTGGTGAAACTGGGCGAGGACGGCGCGTAGCGCCTACTTCTCGCGGCCGACGGCGAGCGCCGCCGTCATCGCGGCCAGGATCAGATAGGCGAGCAGCAGCGGCGCCAGTCCGATCAGCAGCGCGCCGGAAATATCGGCGTAGGCGCTGCACCCCAGGAACGCGAACGCGGTGCCGACGAAGAGCATCTGGATGCCGATCACCGCGGCAATGCCCAGCATGATCGCGGTCGCCAGCGGCCCGAGCGCGTCGGGTTGTGCCGTGCGTTCCAAGCGGAGGATGCCCGCTTCCAGCTTCAGCCGCGACAGGGATGAACACAAATATATGATCGCCAGCAGCCAGGTGATGGCCGAAGCGAACACCCGCCCGCCGTCGAGCCCGCAGCCGCCGAGCGCTCCGACCAATGCCCGCTGACCCCACACCGCGAAATAGATCGCCGACTCGAAGCCGTCGACGACGACGCCGGAAAGATGGGCCGGCGCGAAAACGATCTGGTTGACGAAGCTCAGGCAGACGAAAGCGAGGAACACCAGGTCGTTGAAACTCGGAACGAATCGGAGCGGCTTGAGGCGCTTGAGCAGCGGCACGCCGCCTTGGCCGGAGGCGGCGCCGTAGCCCCCGACGAACAACAAGCCCATCGCCAGGAAAAGAACGAAACAGGCGATCAGAAGCGGCAGCCGGCGCAGCGGATCGCTGCCGTTCGCAAGCGCCATGTTCGCGGCGTCGGCGCCCGCGTACAAGCAGACCAGCAGCCAGACTTTGGCCAAGAGGCGGGCTATCGCCATGCGTCCGGATCCCCCTCGCCTCGCCTCACGCCGACGCCGCCAGACCGGCGACTTTCATCCGCTCCTCGCGCAGATTCTCGGCCATCAGGAAGGCAAGCTCCAGCACCTGGCTGGCATTGAGCCGCGGATCGCAATGGGTGTGATAGCGCTTGCGCAGGTCCTCCTCGACGATCGCCTGCGCCCCGCCGAGGCACTCGGTGACGTTCTGGCCGGTCATCTCGAAATGCACGCCGCCGGCGTGCGTCCCCTCGGCGCGATGGACGTCGAAGAAGGTTTTTGTTTCCTTGAGGATGCGGTCGAACGGCCGCGTCTTGTAGCCGGTGCCGGACTTGACGGTGTTGCCGTGCATCGGGTCGCACGACCACACCACCTTGGCGCCTTCGCGTTCGACGGCGCGGATCAGCCGCGGCAGCTTTTCGGCAACCTTGTCCGCACCGAAGCGGCAGATCAGCGTCAGCCGGCCGGGCTTGTTCTCGGGATTGAGCGCGCCGAGCAGCCGGACCAGCTCGTCCTCGCTCAGGCCGGGGCCGCATTTGAGTCCGAGCGGATTGCGGATGCCGCGGCAGAACTCGACGTGCGCGCCGTCGAGCTGGCGCGTGCGGTCGCCGATCCACAGCATGTGCGCGGAGGTGTCGTACCAGTCGCCGCTGGTGGAATCGACGCGCGTCATCGCCTGCTCGAAGCCGAGGAACAGCGCCTCGTGGCTGGTGTAGAAATCGGTCGAGCGCAGCTGCGGCACGGACGCCGAGGTGACGCCGCACGCCGCCATGAAGTCGAGCGCCTCGGAGATGCGCTGCGCCAGGCCCTTGTACTGTTCGCCGGCCGGCGAGTCCGCGATGAAGCCCAGCATCCAGCGGTGCACGTTGTGCAGGTCGGCATAGCCGCCCGTGGCGAAGGCGCGCAGCAGGTTGAGCGTGGCCGCCGCCTGCGCGTAGGCCTCCATCAGGCGGCGCGGATCGGGCGTGCGGCTTTGGGGCGTGAACTCGATGCCGTTGATGTTGTCGCCGCGATAGGAGGGCAGCGTGACGCCGCCGCGCGTCTCGAAATCGTCGGAGCGCGGCTTGGCGAACTGGCCGGCGATGCGCCCCACCTTCACCACCGGCATGCCGGCGGCGAAGGTCAGCACCACCGCCATCTGCAAGAGCACGCGGAAGGTGTCGCGGATGTTGTCGGGATGGAACTCGGCGAAGCTCTCCGCGCAATCGCCGCCCTGCAGCAGGAAAGCCTTGCCCTCCGTCACCTGGGCCAGCCCCGCCTTGAGATTGCGCGCCTCGCCGGCGAACACCAGCGGCGGGTGGCGCTTCAGGCGCGTCTCCACGGCCTCGAGCGCCGCCGCGTCCGGATAGACCGGAACCTGGCAGATCGGCTTGCTGCGCCAGCTTTGCGGCGACCAGGCCACGCGAAACCTCCTCGGTTGGGGCACGGATATAGGCGAACGGGGCGGCGTTTGGAAGCGACGGAGCGGCGCGTGGTGAACGGGGTGCGGGTGGTTGGGGTACAGGATACAGTGGCCGTGTGTGCGGCGGCATACCACGAATTGTTTTCGACTTGGCGATTGGGGGGTGTCCCCTCGCCTTCGCTTCCGCCGCCCGGCTTCAGCGAAGCCGGCAGCAGCGATTATACGGCTACCCCGACGATGTGGGATAGCGAGCGAGACGCAGTCGCGATCAACGACACATAGCGGGAGTATGTTCAGCGGAGGAAGCGGGAATCGCCGTCGAAGCAATTAATTCACTCTGACCCCGTTTTTTCCGCGAACACACTGGGCTAGGTGGGAAACTCCTGTAGACAACCGACCGTCTCCACGTCGATCCGGCACCATGCATCGATCAGTGAGCGGAAGCGTTGCTGATACAGGCCTCTTCTATCATACATTCGGTCATAGTGGTTGTTCCACTCGTGAATCCGGCTGCTTCGCGCTGTTGCTGCCAGCGTATTCGGCGCCTCATTCCTGAATCTTGCCTTGTCGAATTCGATTTGCTCGTTCAAGCAGTTTAGGAATTGCCTATAATGCTGAAACTGCCTACTTGTTGCGCTTAACGTATCACGGGCTTTAGAAGGCGGGATGCTCTGCAAATAATCCAGGCTTGGAATCGTGATGACAGGATCTTCCTGTTCGCAGTTGAGCGGTTGTTCAAGAGCAGTAGATAGAGCGTGCGGATTGCCGCCATTGTTGGTGGCTGGCGATACCGCAAAATAGAGAGCCAAGAAAATGATAACTACAGCCCCAACCACGAATAGAACTAGAGCCAGTTTTGTTCCCAGTGCCGAGAGCATCGCCGCCGCTGCGGTTTGAATGAAACTCACAGCTCTGATCACAAGACCGTTATGTGGATCAGCATGGAGTAATAATTCTCCAACGAAAAAAAGTAGTAAGGCTAGTAAGGCGCCGACCCCGCCAGCCCAAAGTTCGCTTACGGCGGTCGATTCAACAAACGTCGTCGCCCCCACAAGCGCACTTGCGCCAATCGTACCCGCGCCAATCGTCCGTTGCAGCGTCAAGGCAGAACGCGTCTTCCCCCTATCAGGCAATTCCATGCGTCATCCCCCGTCTATCGCAGCGACAAGGTTGAGCAGCGATTGGGGCCAAAACGTGGCCCCAGGACAATCGAAGGTCGCGTAATTGGGACCAGAGTCGACATATGGACCCCGCCGCGCGGTTCTGCGGTTCGCATCATGGCACGTCTTCGCGCGCCCCGCTTTCGCGCCGCGGATCGTCTGCTCCGCACACGGATGATATTGCCTCTCATTCGCCCACATTAAATCTCTCGCGCACCTCTTGAATCGCCGTATTCGTTCCCCATTTATCCCAAGTGAACACAGCGAGGAAGTATCCGGGTCAGAGGCGATTAAATTCGCTCACACCCCTGCTGCCTCACCCGACGCGAAAATAATCCGGCCCGCCTTCCCCGCCCTTTTATGCCGGCGGACGACGATCTCCACGTCGCGGTCGAAGGCGGTGAGGAACCCCATCAGCCGCTCGATGGAGTATTCGCGGAAATGGCCTTTGAACAGACGCGAGACTTCCGGCTGGCTGATGCCCATGCGCTTGCCGGATTCCGCCTGCGTCAGCTTGCGCGCGTTCGCCAAGCGGTAAATCTCCGACACGATCTGCGCCTTGAGGAAATGCGTTTCGGCGTCGGGCAGCCTAAGATCGGCGAAGATATTGGTGCCGCCCGTTTCGATTTTCGCCTTGCGTGTCATAACCTCTTCTCCGCAACAAAACGCGCCGTATGATCGGATGCCGCATCTCGCAGGCGGCGCTTGATCAAATCGATGTCGCCCTTCGGCGTCGCGATGCCGCGCTTCGACTTCTTCTTGAAGGCGTGCAGCACATAGACCGCTTCCGCAAAACGCACCGTATAGACGGCGCGATACGTGTCTCCGTCGAAATCCTCGACCAGTTCTACCGTTCCGCCGCCAAGGCCCTTGAGCGGTTTGGCCGAAGGCGGATGCTGGCCCGTCTGCGCCAGGAACAGCTCGAACCCGAGGCCGTCCTGCACGCGCGGTGGAAAATCCCGATAATCGCGCTTGCTCGATCCGACCCAAAGCAACGGGCGCAGCGGCCGGGCGAGGTTTCGTGTATCAACGGGCATTATGAGTATTTACTCATACAATGTCAAGAAGCGAGCGAGACGTGATCGGAGGTTAGAGTCGACATATGAAATCCGCCGCGCGGTTCTGCGGTTCGCATCATGGCACGTCTTCCGCTTTCGCGCCGCGGATCGCCTGCTCCGCATACGGATGATATTGCCTCTCATTCGCCAACATTAAATCTCTCGCGGGTCTCTTGAATCGACCGAACCGTTCCCCATTTGTCTCACGTGAACAGTTTGGGAAACACAACCGAGGCAGGCTCAAGATTTCGAAACGAAGCTGACGCGTGACCATACAGGGCTTGGGTGCGATCCGCGTGCACCCGCGTGACGTGAGCTAGCGATGGCGCCGCCCAAGCGCGGCCGAAGCAGAACGCCCGCTGTGCGAAGCCCGAGGCGAAGCAAAGGTGCTCGCGGATTCCGCCCGAAAAACGGGAACCGCTGGCCCGCCGTAGCTTCGAACCGAAGGCGGGTTCGCCGGGCGCATTGCAGAAAGACAGGCCCGCGCGCGGCCCGCCTTCTGTTTATCCCGGCTTGGCGACGATGCGCAGTTCGATGCGCCGGTTGCGCGGTTCGCTGACCTGGTCGCCGGTGGCGATCTTGAGATTGGATTCGCCCAGACCGTGCGTCTCGATCCGCTCGGCCGCGACGCCGGCCTGCGCCAGCGCGGCGCCGACCACAGCCGCGCGCCGCCGCGACACCTCCAGGTTCTGCGCGACGCTTCCGCTGGTGTCGGTGTAGCCGCTCACCAGCACCCGCGTGCGATCGTGGATGCGCAGCGCCATTGCCACGCTGCCAAGCAGGCCCAGTCCGGCGCCGCTGAGCCTCTCGTTCGCGAACAGCTTGGCGTCGGGCACGCTGACGAGCATGTCGTCGCCCCGGCGCGCCACGACGACGCCGCGGCCGCGCAGCCGCGCGCGCAAGTCGCGCTCCAGCGCGTCCATGTAGCGCCCGACGCCCGACGGCGTCAGCGGACCGGCCGTCGCCACTTGAGCCGGCGGCGCCACGGGAGTAGTAGGCTGCGCGACCGGATGGGGACCGTGCGGCCTCGGCGACGGCAGCGGCCACCTGGTCTGGCAGCCGGCAAGCGTCAAGGCGGCGAACGACGTTGCGGCAAGCAAGAAGAAACGGGAACGCATGGCATTCTCCCGGGTCGCCGCCCGATCGCAGCCGTGCCATGATCGAGGCGGGGAGGCAAACAATGCATTTGTTCGATTTGAGCGGCAAGGTCGCGCTCGTCACCGGCTCCAGCAAGGGCATCGGCGAGGCCATCGTCCGCCGGCTGGCCGAACACGGCGCCCGGGTCGTGGTGTCGAGCCGCAAGGCCGAGGCCTGCGAAAAAGTCGCCGCCGATCTCAACGGCAAATACGGCGGGGGCAAGCAGATCGCGCTGTCCGCGCCCTGCAACATCAACGACAAGGCGCAGTTGCAGGCGCTGGTCGAGGCGGCGCGCGGGAAATTCGGCAAGATCGACGTGCTGGTGTGCAACGCCGCACTCAACCCCTATTTCGGGCCGGGCATGGCCATTCCCGACGAAGCCTTCGACAAGATCATGGGCGCCAACGTGCGCTCCAATCACTGGCTGTGCCAGATGGTGCTGCCGGAGATGGCGCAGCGGAAGGACGGCGTCATCGTGATCGTCTCCTCGATCGCGGGCCTGAAGGGAACGCCCATGATCGGCGCCTACGGCATCTCCAAGGCGGCGGACATGCAGCTGGCGCGCAACATCGCGGTGGAATACGGGGTGCACAATATCCGCGCCAACTGCATCGCGCCCGGTCTGGTGAAAACCGACTTCGCACGCGCCCTGTGGGACACGCCCGAAGCCGAGAAGCGGTCGTCGTTCGGCAATCCGCTGCGCCGGCTGGGCGTGCCCGACGACATCGCGGGCGCCGCGGTTTTCCTCGCTTCGCGCGCGGGCGCCTGGATCACCGGGCAGACCATCGTCATCGACGGAGGTGCCACGATCGCGTAAAGTGCGCGGCTTTCCTGGGGGGATCAGTTATGTTCCGTTCACTGATTATCGCGATACCGCTGGTTCTGTTTACCGCTTCGGCCACGGCCGGCGAAGCCGACGGCATCGACTGCAACCATGCGATCACGCAGATCGACATGGATATGTGCGCGCACAAGGATTATCAAGCGGCCGACAAGAAGCTGAACGACGTCTATCGCGCGGTGATGGCCGCGCTGGACGACGCCGGTTATCAGGCCAAGCTCAAGACCGCGCAACGCGCCTGGATCCAGTTCCGCGACACGGAATGCACCTTCGAGGTGGCGCAGAACGAAGGCGGCACGATTTATCCGCTGGCCTATACGGGATGCGTGACGAAGCTGACCGAGGCGCGCACCAAGGAGTTGCAGGCCTATCTTGCCTGTTGGAAAGATGCCGCCAAATGCGGCGGTTAGCGGCGGCTACAGCCCCAGCACGGTTTCCGCGCTCTTGAACGGCAGCTTCTGCGCCTCGGCGACGGCTTTGTAGGTCAGCGCGCCCTTGTAGACGTTGAGCCCCGCGCGCAGATGCGCGTTCGCCCGCATCGCCTTCTCCGCGCCCTGATCCGCCAGCGCCAGCGTGAAGGGCAGCGTCGCATTGTTGAGCGCGAGGGTGGAGGTGCGCGCCACCGCGCCGGGCATGTTCGCCACGCAGTAATGCACGACGTCGTGCACGCGGTAGGTGGGATCGGCGTGCGTGGTGGCGTGCGAAGTTTCCGCGCAGCCGCCCTGGTCGATGGCGACGTCGACGACCACCGAGCCCTTCTTCATCTGCTTGACCATCTTCTCGGTGATCAGCTTGGGCGCCGCCGCACCCGGCAGCAGCACCCCGCCGATGACGAGATCGGCAGAGACGACCTGATCCTCGATGGCGTCAATGGTCGAGAACAGCGTGTGCAGCCGCGCGCCGAATTGCAGGTCGAGTTCGTTCAGCCGGTGCAGCGACACATCCAGGACGATGACGTGCGCTTCCAGGCCCATGGCCATGCGCGCGGCGTTCGTGCCCACGACGCCGCCGCCCAGGATCACCACTTTCGCGGACGGCACGCCCGGAACGCCGCCCAGCAGCATGCCGCGTCCGCCTTGCGCGATCTCCAGGCAATGCGCGCCCGCCTGGATCGACATGCGCCCCGCGACTTCGCTCATCGGCGCCAGCAGCGGCAGGCCGCCGCGCGCATCGGTAACGGTCTCGTAGGCAATGGCTGTCGCGCCGGAGGCGAGCAGCCCCTTGGTCTGTTCCGGGTCGGGCGCCAGATGCAGATAGGTGAACAGCGTCTGGCCCGGCTTCAGCTGCGCGATCTCGACCGGCTGGGGTTCCTTGACCTTCACGATCATGTCGGCGGCGGCGAACACCTCCTCCGCGTCCGGCAGGAGCTTCGCGCCCGCCCGCGCATACATCTCGTCGGTCAAGCCGATGGCGTCGCCGGCTTTGGCCTCGACATAGACATCGTGCTCCCGCGCGGTCAGTTCGCGCACGGCCGCGGGCGTGAGCCCGACACGATATTCGTGATTTTTGATTTCTTTCGGAGCCCCGATGCGCATCGCAATTCCTCGGAAGGGATACGGGCGCAAGCTAACAGAGGAAGATAGAGGGTCAAGGCGGCAGAATGCATCGCGGTTCGACGCGGCGCGCACGTCACACACTTGCGCGGAACGCTCCCGCTTCGACCGATTGTTTCGAGAGTCAAAAAAAAGCCCGGCGCCGAAGCGCCGAGCCGAGGGGTTCCATTGCGATCTCTACGGAATATTGCTGTTGGGGCCGTTGCCGTTATGGCCGCCTTTATCCTTGCCGTTGTTGTCGTTGTTGTTGTTGCCGTTGCCATGGCCGCGGCCGCCGCCGTGACCACCGGAGCCGCCACCACCTCCGCCGCCGCCTTGGTCACCGCCTCCCGCGTTACCGCCGCCTGATGGCGGTGTGGTGATGGCGCCGTGGGAACCGAAGCCAAAGAACGGAGTATGACCGCCGGTGTTGCCACTGCCGCCGCCTTGGCCACCGCCACCTCCTTGGCCACCGCCACCTCCTTGGCCGCCAGTGTTACCGCCCTGGCCGCCGGTCCAGTTGTTCTGGCTGCCGCCGTTGTTGCCGCGATCGTGGTGATCGTTGCCGCCGTTACCGTTGCCGCCGCCCTGGCCGTTTCCGAATCCCGGGAAGAAGCCTCCGTTGTTACCGCCGCCGTTGTTGTTGCCGCGATCGTGGTGATCGTTGCCGCCGTGGCCGCCGTTGCCGTTGCCGCCGCCCTGGCCGTTTCCAAATCCCGGGAAGAAGCCTCCGTTGTTACTGCCGCCGTTGTTGTTGCCGCGATCGTGGTGATCGTTGCCGCCGCGATTGTTCCAGAAATTTCCGCGGTCGTTGTCGTGCTGGCGGTGCCATTGGTTGATCCAATCGTTGTTTCCGCCGCCGCCGTAGCCCTGCCAGTTGTAATTGTGGGTGTAGCCGTTCCAGAAGCCGTGATCGCGGTCATAGTCGTGGCGCCAGCGGTCACGCCACTCGTCGCGCTCTCTGAAACCGTGCGTGTCGTAGAATTCAAACCCTAGCGGCGGGCCATAGCGATCAAGGCAGGCCCAGTCCGGGCGCGGACCGTTCCACTGGTCGCGCCGCCAATTGGAGTGGATCCAAAACCAGTACTCACCGTACATACGGCGATAGTAGAAAGGCCCGCGGTACCATTCGCCACGGAAATACACCGGGCAATAATAGACCGGGTAATCCCAGAAATCGTCGGGGCAGCCCCAATCGTCGCAATATCCTCCGCTTTCGTAAGAGAAACCGTTTCCGCCATACCCGAAGCTGAAGGAAAAACTCTGCGCGTTGGCGGGCGCCGCAGCAAGCAGCGCCGCACCGACGATTGCCGCCGCGGCTACCGTCGTTTTCAGAAGTGCTTTCATCGCAAGCCTCGCTTCCTTTTCAGCCTATCTGACCATTCTCGTGCGTTTGGCGCGCAGCCGTTATCTGCAGGATCATCCCACGATGCGGTTCGGGCGGGCAAGCGCCGGAACCGTATACTCGCGTCGCTTAGAAGCGTTCGGCTAGCGGTGTCCGCCGTGGCCGACGCCGTGACCTCCTTCGCCGTGTCCGCCGCCTCCGCCGCCACCGGACCAACCGTGGCCGCCGCCTCCGCCGCCGGACCAGTTGTGGCCGCCGCCACCTCCGCCACCCGAGTAAATATGGCCACCGCCGCCGGACCAGTTGTGCCCACCGCCGGACCAATTGTTGTGGCCGCCGTTGCCGCCCGACCAGTTATGGCCGCCGCCGCCATTGCCCGACCAATTGCCGCTGTTGACGGACCAATTGTTGTGGCCGCCGCTGCCGCCCGACCAGTTATGGCCGCCGCCGGAGTAATAGGAACGGTTGTGATCGTAACCGCCGCGGCCCCAATTGCGTCCATGTCCCCAGCCGCCGCGGTCTTCCCAACGGATCTCCGGCCGCGAACCGCGCCACTCGTCGTGACGCCAGCCGCCATTGAGCCAGAAGAGACGCTCGCCGCCGTACCAGCGGGAATAGATCGGCCCGCGATACCATTCGCCGCCCCAAAACACGGGTTCGAAGTACACCGGATAGTCGCAGTAATCCGGCGGCAAGCCCCACGGCGGCGGCTCGTCGTAGTAATCGTAGTAGGCGCACGGGTCGCTGTAGGGAACGAAGCCCGGACCGTACCCGAACGAAATGCCGACGTCGACTTGCGCAGAGGCGGGCGTCGCCGTCAGCATCGACGCACCGGCGAGCATCAGCGCGCTCATCGCAACTTTGCCGAAATTTCTCATGGTCTCACTCTCCCAAAGCCCTCGTTCGACCGGATGATTCAGCGGCGATGTTCGCCGCCGTGCCAGCGGCCGCCGTGTTCGCCCTCGCCGCCGTGCCAGCCGCCGTGGACCCAATATTCGCGCTCGCCGTGCCAGTTGCGATAGCGACCGCTGTCGAACCAGATTCCGTCGACGAAGATCGGCGGGCCGTAATAGTCGTCGTAATCGCCGCAATAGTACGGATCGTAGAAGCGGCTATAGGGATTGCAGCTCGCGTAGTACCGCGGGGGCGGTCCGTAGTAACCCGGCCCGAATCCGAGCCCGATTCCGAACGAGACATGGGCTGCGGCCGGCGCGGCCACACCGATTGCGGTACCGGCCAGCATCAGCGCGCCTAGAGCAATTTTGGCGATTCGTTTCATGGTTCCGTCTCCTTCTTCGCCAAATCATTTTCTTGGCCTGAGTCTGGAACCCGGCGTCTGAACCGCACATGAACGATATTGTCAGTTTCGTGAAACCGCAGCGGCGAATTGCCCCGCCGAGCGGGGTGTGCCTTCAATCGGCCATATTCTGCCGAGCTTTTCCGCGCGCAACGTGATAGCAATCGTGGAGAATGACGTTACCGCCAGCGCGAATATGCTACAAATGCCCCGATGAAGACCTTCTATTCCCCCGCCCATCTGGATCACGACCCGCTGTTGCTGTTCGAACGCGGCGAGCTTCTGCCCGCCGTGGAAATTCCGGTGCGCGCCGAGCGCGTCAAGACGGAGATCGCGGCGCGCAAGATCGGGCCGGTGCTGACGCCCGCCACCTTCGACGATGCGCCGATCCTGCGCGTGCACGACGCGGGACTGGTGGCGTTCCTGGCCGAGGCGCACGCCGAATGGCGCAAACGCTACGGCGAGAACGCGCCCGCCGCGATGCCTTCCGCCTGGCCGGCGCACAGCTTGCGCGACGGACGCGGGGGCGACATCGAATCCAAGCTCGGCAGCTACGCCTTCAGCGCCGACACGCCGATCATGCGCGGCACCTGGCAGGCCGCGCGCGAGGCCGTGAACGTGGTGCTGTCGGCGGCGGCGGCCATCCGCGCCGGCGACAACGGCGCCTTCGCGCTGACGCGCCCGCCGGGCCATCACGCCGCGAACGACGTGTTCGGCGGCTTCTGCTATCTCAACAACATCGCCATCGCCGCGCAATGGTTCGCCGACGCCGGGATGCGGCCCGCGGTTCTCGACGTCGATTATCATCACGGCAACGGCACGCAGACGATCTTCTACAACCGCGCCGACGTGTTCTTCTGTTCGCTGCACGCCGATCCGCATTTTGCCTATCCCCATTTCCTCGGCTTCGCCGACGAACATGGCAACGACGCAGGCGAAGGCGCGAACCTCAACCTGCCGCTGCCCGCCAACACCGATTGGCCGCATTACGAGCAGGCGCTGGCGCGGGCCATCGCGGCGGTGGATGCGTTCGGGCCGGACGTGATGCTGGTTTCGCTCGGGCTCGACACCTTCATCGACGATCCCATCGCCGCGTTCCGGCTCAAGGCGGCCGACTATCTGCGCCTGGGCGAGAAGATCGCCGCGCTCAAGCGGCCGACCCTGTTCGTCTTCGAAGGCGGCTATGCGCTCGAGGCGCTGGGCACGATCACCGTGAACGTGCTGGAAGGGTTTGAGAGCCAGCAGAGCTAAAGCCCCTTGACGCCCAGGCCTGCCCCGCCTATATGCCCCACTATGGCTTTGGCACTCCGCTTGGCCGAGTGCTGCCAGGAAAAATTGTCCATTTACATCAATGCTCTAGGAGGCGAGAAACCATGAAATTCCGTCCGCTAGGCGACCGCGTGGTCGTCCGCCGCGTCAAGGAGGATCAGAAAACCCCCGGCGGCATCATCATTCCCGATACCGCGCAGGAGAAGCCGCAGGAAGGCGAAGTCATCTCCGTCGGTCCGGGCGCGCTGGACGAACACGGCAAGCGCGTCGTTCCCGAGGTGAAGGCCGGCGACCTCGTGCTGTTCGGCAAGTGGTCGGGCACCGAAGTGAAAGTCGACGGCGAGGAACTCCTGATTATGAAGGAGTCCGACATCATGGGCATTCTCGAAGGCCGCAAGGTCTCGAAGAAAGCGGCCTAACGGTCCGCGCCACCCAACAGAATTCAGGAGAACAACGACATGGCTGCAAAAGACGTAAAATTCGGCGCCGACGCCCGCGAGCGGATGCTGCGCGGCGTCGACATCCTCGCCGATGCGGTGAAGATCACGCTCGGCCCCAAGGGCCGCAACGTGGTGCTCGATAAAAGCTTCGGCGCGCCGCGCTCGACCAAGGACGGCGTCACCGTCGCCAAGGAAATCGAACTGCACGACAAGTTCGAGAACATGGGCGCGCAGATGGTGCGCGAAGTCGCCTCCAAGACCAACGACGCGGCCGGCGACGGCACCACGACGGCGACGGTCCTGGCCCAGGCGATCGTGCGCGAAGGCGCCAAGTCGGTCGCCGCCGGCATGAACCCGATGGATCTGAAGCGCGGCGTCGAAAAGGCGGTGGATGCCGTCGTCGCCGACCTCAAGAAGCGCTCCAAGAAGGTGAAGTCGAACGAGGAAATCCGCCAGGTCGGCACGATTTCCGCCAACGGCGACACCACCGTCGGCCAGATGATCGCCGAAGCCATGGCGAAGGTCGGCAACGAAGGCGTCATCACGGTGGAAGAGGCCAAGAGCCTCGACACCGAGCTCGAGGTCGTCGAAGGCATGCAGTTCGACCGCGGCTACATCTCGCCCTACTTCGTCACCAATGCCGAAAAGATGGTGGCGGAGCTGGAGGAGCCCTACATCCTCATCCACGAGAAGAAGCTGGGTTCGCTGAAGGACCTGCTGCCGATCCTGGAAGCGATCGTGCAGGGCGGACGTCCGCTGGTCATCATCGCCGAGGAAGTCGAAGGCGAAGCGCTGGCGACCCTGGTCGTCAACAAGCTGCGCGGCGGGCTCAAGGTCGCCGCCGTCAAGGCTCCGGGCTTCGGCGACCGCCGCAAGGCCATGCTGGAAGACATCGCCATCGTCACCGGCGGACAGGTCATCAGCGAAGACCTCGGCATCAAGCTGGAGAACGTGAAGCTCAACATGCTCGGCACCGCCAAGAAGGTGAGCATCACCAAGGACGACACCACGATCATCGACGGCGCCGGCAAGAAAGGCGACATCCAGGCGCGCGTCGCCCAGATCAAGGCCCAGGTCGAAGAGACCACGTCGGACTACGACAAGGAGAAGCTGCAGGAACGCCTGGCAAAGCTCGCCGGCGGCGTTGCGGTCATCCGCGTCGGCGGCGCCACGGAAGTGGAAGTGAAGGAGAAGAAGGATCGCGTCGACGACGCGCTCAACGCCACCAAGGCGGCGGTGGAGGAAGGCATCCTCCCCGGCGGCGGAGCAGCGCTTCTCTATGCCACCAAGGCGCTCAAGGACCTGGTGGGCGACAACGAGGACCAGAACGTCGGCATCGCGATCGTGCGCAAGGCGATCCAGTCGCCGATCCGCCAGATCGTCGAGAACTCGGGCGTGGAAGCCTCCATCGTGGTCGGCAAGCTGCTGGAGCAGAAGTCGAACACCTACGGCTTCGATGCCCAGACCGAGCAGTATGTCGATCTCGTCGAGACCGGCATCGTCGACCCCACGAAGGTCGTGCGCATCGCGCTGCAGGACGCGGCTTCGGTCGCCTCGCTCTTGATCACGACGGAAGCGATGGTCGCCGAGCGTCCGAAGAAGGAAGCGGGCGGTATGCCGGGCGGAATGCCCGGCGGCATGGGCGGCATGGGCGATATGGACTATTAAGTCGGTCGTTCAGTTAAAGTACGCGAAGGGGCTGGAGCAATCCGGCCCCTTTTCGTTACCTGTTCATACGCTTTGCGTGGAAGATGAGTTTTAGCGCTTCCTCCACATCATCTTCTTTGGTCACTTTGAATCGCGTGTTCCCGCGATCGTCAAGTATCGGGAGAGTGCTCATACCATGGAAGTGCTGCAGATCACCCCGAACAGTTATTTGCAGATGCTCGACCTGTGGCTGGACAATGACATACCAAAAATTGTCCGGTGTCTCCGAGAAGTTCCTTGCCTTTCCTCGCTTGAGATCCCCAGAAGATCGATGGCGCACTTTTTCGAGAAGCAATAAGGCTGCCCTTTTCATATGCTCAGGCATGAGTTCGTTGACCAGATTGAGGAACGCTCTATCTCCTGGGCCGTATGAAATGTTGCCGGACTTCGCGGCGATAACCGGGGACAACTTTTTCGCCACAGGTGAGTCAACGCCAACTGCGACTGTTTCTGTAAGCGTTCCGATATTCAAGGTTGTCACATCGTCCGCATCGAATTTGAGACTCTTGGTTTTGTCGTCGTATTGAGCATTCTTGATAGCGATTACGCTGCGCGCGCCGCAGGACTGCGTACCGCCTCCAAAAAATCGAAGTTGATGAGGGGGCAAGTCCACAAGCCAAATATTCTCGCCCAACGCCATAGCTCCACTCGTCGCGATAGTCAGACCCATTGCCCTCTCCTCTCCAAAATTGCTTTGTGCTGTACAGCATGCTGTACAGATAGTACTGCAGCATGATATTGTCAAGATATGACCAAGCTTGAGGTACATAACAAGTATGATAAAGTATGTGTAGGAGAATCACCTTGTCCGAAATCGAGCGCCTGACCATCACCCTGCCCGCCGAAATGGCCGCGACCGTCAAAGGGGCGGTTGAGGGAGGCGATTATGCATCGAACAGCGAAGTTATCCGCGAAGCGCTGCGTGACTGGAAGGTAAAGCGCGCTTTGCAGCTTCAAGAACTTGCTGGGCTGAAAGCTGACATCGACAAGGGCCTGACCGACCTTGCCGAGGGCCGCGTGCAGGATTTCAATGCCGACCGAATTATCGAACGGGGGAAGAAGCTATTACGAGGCCGCTCGCCCTCCGCCTGACCGACGCGGCCGAATCCGACCTCGCCGAAATCTGGGCCACATTGGCGACTGATGCTTCGGAAGCGGTCGCGACACGTTTTCTCACCGCATTGGAAGCGCATTTCGAACCGCTGCTGCACTTCCCACTGTCCGGCGCCGCGCGCGAGCACCTCGCGCCCGATCTACGCGTCACATTCCACCACCCTTATGCGATCTATTACCTGCCTCTTCCAGATGCTGTCGTGATCGTCCGCGTCATTCATGGAGCGCGCGACATAGCAGCGATTACGGAGAGTGGTGGCTTCCCGTAATTGATATGTCAGACTTGCAGGGACTGGTGCATCCCAATCCGCCTCGGTGGCGAGACTATTTCTTGTCCGCGTCCGCGAGACTCCACACCACCTGCGCCGTCCAGGGGACGTCCGCGAGCTTGCCGTCCTTGATCGCCGGGAGGTAGTGCCACTTCGCCACGCAGCCCGCTGCGGCATGGTCGAGCCGGTCCGAGCCGCTGGACTTCGCCACGGTCACATTGTCCACGGTGCCGTCGGCCAGGACATGAAAGGCAAGCTCCGTGGTTCCTTCCGTGCCGAACAGCCGCGCCCAGAAAGGATAGTCCCCGTGGCAGTCTCCCGCCTTCGACAGCGACGGCGGCTGCGAAATCTTCTGCAGCACGGGTACCCGCACCTTGACGATCCGGGGCGGCGGCACGGCCGCATGCACCGTGAACATGGCTCCGAGATGGTAGACGAACAGCAGCGAGGAAGCGGTGGCGACCGCACCCGCCGTCAGCCATGCATAGCGATTGCCGCGAAAGCGCTCGTTGAAGAAAAGCCCCGACGAAACGACGAAAACCAGAAACTCGATGATAATCATACTTCATCCTCGGCGCGGCGCCGTCAGCAGCCCGCCCGTTTTAGCGCGGTCGGCCCGGCGTGAGAACACGCGCCCGGTCAGACAATTTGCCGCCCGCACGGTTCGGAAGCGTGTCGCTCACGGTCAAAGGCCTTCCCGGCATCGGGGCTTTCCGACCCGCGTCATAAACGATGGCGACCTGTATTCCAACGCGCGTTTTCAAGACTTGATCGGCGGCGGATTTGATCGTCCACTGTGCGCCCGCCACCCCAATTCACGGAGCCGTCCATGAAATTTTCGATGTACGAGGCGTCCATCCCGCCGATGATCCGCACGCTCAAGAACCTGTCGAACATTTTGGCCAAAGCCGTGGCGCAGGCAAAGGACGAGAAGATCGATCTTGCGACGCTGCTGGAAGCGCGATTGGCGCCGGATATGTACCCGCTGACACGGCAAATCCAGATCGCCAGCGACGGCGCCAAAGGTTGCGCCGCGCGGCTCACCGGCCAGGAGCCGCCGAAATTCCCCGACACCGAAACCACCTTTCCGCAATTGCAGGAGCGCATCGCCAAGACGATCGCCTATCTCGAAAGCGTCAAGCCGGAACAGTTCGCGGGCTCCGAGAATCGCGCGATCACGCTCAAATCCCCCAGCCGCACGCTCGAATTCAACGGCTGCGAGTACCTCACGGGCTTCGTGCTGCCCAACTTCTATTTCCACGTGACGACGGCCTACGGTCTGCTGCGGAGCAAAGGCATCGCCATCGGCAAGATGGATTTCCTCGGCGGCTGAGGCTGCGGTCGCTGAATACGGAGAGGCCCGGGAGCGATTCCGGGCTTTCTCTCATTCCGCCTTCAACATCCCCACCGTGTCGAGCCAGTTGTAAAAGAGCGTCGTCCAAATCTCGACGTGCGGCGGGTTCGTCGGACGGATGCCGAAGCCGTGGCCGACACCGCTCAGCATATGCAGTTCAGCCGGCACGCCCGCCCTTTCAAGCGCCAGATACAACTCCGGCAGCGGCCGGGAGATTTCATCCTTCTCCCCGCCCAGCAAAAACGCCGGCGGCGTGTCCTTGGTCAGTGTCACGGACGTGGGGAATATCCGGCCCACATAGGGGTAGATCAGGCCCATGAAGGCGGGGCGCGAACTTTCGCGGTCGATGGGGTCCGGCGCGTACTGGTTGCCCGCGTCGAAGCGCGTGCCGGCGAGCGCGGCCAATTCTCCGCCTGCGGAAAATCCCATCACGCCGATGCGGTCGGGGGCGATGTTCCACTCGACGGCGTGCGAGCGCACCAGGCGAATCGCGCGCTGCACGTCGGGCGCGGAATCGCCCGTCAGCGTGTAGGTGGAACCGGGCGCCTCCGACAGGCGGTATTTCAGCACGAAGGCGGCGACGCCGCGACCGGCGAGGAATTGCGCCACGCGATAGCCTTCGTGGGTAATCCAGATTTCGCGATGCCCGCCGCCGGGAACGACGATCACGGCCGCGCCGTTCGCATTGTCCGGATAGGGAAGATACGGCGTGATCGACGGGAAATTAATGTTGGAGATCACCTGCTCGTCCGGCGGATAAATGCGAACGGTCTCCGGCGAGGTCTTGCCTTCCGACCCCGGCGCGCCTTTCGGCCATAGCAATATCGGCTGCGGCTCCGCCGCGAACGATGCAGCGGCAAACAACGCCGCGGCGCAGAATCCGGCAAACAGCGATTTCATCTTCGCCCCCTCCGATTTTCCCCAAGTATGACGCGGCGGCCGGACCGGCGAAAGCGCCCTCGCCGCCACGCTCGCGCCGGGCGCAAAAACGGCAACCGTATTCGACGCAGGATGGCCTCATACCTTGACTTCCTATCGGCGGTGGGAAGATTGTCCGGCCGCATTTCGTTCCCGGAGAAAGCCCGTGTCCGCTCCCGCCTCCGCACCGCAAATCGTCATTACTTTGCCGGATGGCAAGACGATGACGTTTGCCCGCGGCGTGACGGGCGGCGAGATCGCGGCGGCCATCGGCCCCGGCCTCGCCAAGGCGGCGCTGATTGTGGAAGTGGACGGTCAGGAATGGGACCTGTTCCACCCCATCGGGCAAGATGCCCATGTCCGCATCGTCACCAAGAAGGACGACAAGGCGCTGGAGCTGATCCGTCACGACGCCGCGCATGTCCTCGCCATGGCGGTGCAAGCGCTTTACCCCGGCACCCAGGTGATCATCGGTCCGGCCATCGACGACGGCTTCTATTACGATTTTGCCCGCGACACCCCGTTCACGCCCGACGATCTGCCCAAGATCGAAGCCAAGATGCACGAGATCGTCAAGGCGGACCTTACGACGCGCCGCGAAGTGTGGCCGCGCGACAAGGCGATCGGGCATTTCAAGTCCATCGGCGAGGCCTACAAGGCGGAACTGATCGAATCCATTCCCGAGGGCGAGGACGTCTCGATCTACTGGCACGGCGACTGGCACGACCTCTGCCGCGGACCGCATTTCGTCACCACCGGCAAGATCGGCGACGCCTTCAAGCTGACCAAGATCGCCGGCGCCTATTGGCGCGGCGACTCCAGCAAGGCGCAGCTCCAGCGCATCTACGGCACCGCCTGGCGGGACCAGAAGGAACTCGCGGAATACCTGCACCGTCTCGAAGAGGCGGAAAAGCGCGACCACCGCCGCATCGGCAAGGAGATGGACCTGTTCACCTTCTCGCCCGACGTCGGCGCTGGCCTGCCGCTGTGGATGCCGAACGGCATGGTGATCCGCCAGGAGCTGGAATTCCTCGCCCTGCAGGAGGAGCGGAAGGACGGCTATTTCCGCGTGGCTACGCCGCACATCACCAAGGAAACGCTGTACCTGCGCTCGCGCCATCTGCCCTACTACAAGGACGATATGTACTCGCCGCTCGATATAGACGGCGAAAACTACTACCTGCGGCCGATGAACTGCCCGCACCATCACATGATCTATCTGGCGACCCGCCATTCCTATCGCGAGCTGCCGATCCGGCTGGCGGAATACGGCCAGGATTACCGCTACGAAGCGTCCGGCGGATTGTCGGGCCTGATGCGCGTGCGCGGCTTCTGCATGAACGACGCGCACATCTACTGCCGCTATGACCAGGCCAAGGACGAGTTCCTGCGCGTGATGCGCCTGCACGCGCGCTATTACGACCTGATGAACATCAAAGAATACCACATGCGGCTGTCGCTGCCCGACCTCGGAAAGTTGGAGAAATATGTCGACCAGCCGGAGAAATGGCTGGCCGCGCTCGCCATTATCCGCGAGGCGATGAAGGAATCGGGCTTTGCCTATGTCGAAGCCAAGGGCGAGGCCGCCTTCTACGGCCCCAAAGTCGATTTTATGGTCAAGAGCGTGATCGGCACGGAATACGCGATCTCGACCAATCAGCTCGACTTCCTGGCCACGCAAACCTTCGGCCTGACCTACATCGGCGAGGACGGCGCAGAGCACCCCGTCTATGTCATCCACCGGGCGCCGCTGGGAACCCACGAGCGTTTCACCGCCTTCCTGATCGAGCACTATGCAGGGGCATTCCCGACATGGCTGGCGCCGATCCAGGCCCGCATCGTCCCGATCAGCGAAAAGGCCAACGAGTACGCGCAGAAGGTGCGCCAAAAGCTGTTCGAAGTACCGGTCGTCAACGGCACGGCGGGCCTGCGCGTCGACGTCGACCTCACCGCCGAGCGCATGCAGAAGAAAATCCGCGACGCCCAGTTGCAGAAAATCCCCTACATGCTCGTGGTCGGCGAACGGGAGGCTGCCGAGGGTAAAGTCGCCGTCCGTCTGCGTTCAGGCAGGGATCTGGGCCCGATGCCGCTCGAAACCTTCATCGCCCGGATCAAGGGCGAGGTGGAATCCCGCCAGGATGTGGCGGAATAGCTCTTGCGAAATGTGCGGTTATTCCTATTCTTAAGCCCGTCAGCGGTCCCGTGCGGCCCGTTCTGGAGGAATTTGCCCTGCGCTCATAAGTCGAAACACGTTTCGCGAGGCAGGATAATCCTCGCGAGATACGTGTTCGCGCGCGATCCAATCAAGAGGAGAGAGTCATAGTACCAAGACGTTTTGCATCGCAGGCGCCGGCACCCGCCAAGGACGGTCCCCGCGTCAACGAGGAGATCTTCGCGCGCAGCATTCTTCTGATCGGCGACGACGGTCACAAATACGGTGAAATCGGCACCGAGGATGCCCGCGCCATCGCGGAAGAGAAGGGTTACGACCTGGTCGAGGTCTCGCCCGACGCCAAACCGCCCGTGGTCAAACTGATGGACTACGGCAAATACAAATACGAACAACAGAAAAAGGCTGCCGAGGCGCGCAAGAAGCAGAAGGTCATCGAGATCAAGGAGATCAAGATGCGCCCGACCATCGACGACCACGATTACGACGTGAAGATGCGCTCGATGCGCCGTTTCTTCGACGACGGCGACAAGGTCAAGGTCACGCTGCGCTTTCGCGGCCGCGAGATGGCGCACCAGCACCTGGGCATGGAACTGCTCAACCGCATCACGAAGGATACGGAAACTTTCGCCAAGATGGAGCAGTGGCCCAAGATGGAAGGCCGCCAGATGATGATGGTGCTGGCGCCGCGGTAAGGGGCTAACACGCTGCGCTAAGGGACGCGCGCCGACAAAACAAAACCCTCATGCCATCGCTTGAGGGTTTTGTCTTTCAGACTGAGCGAATTTCGTCCTACAGGAAGCGCGATGCGGCTTGGACGGCGGTGTTGCCGATGTCCTGCAGCGGACCCAAGGGCTGAATCGTGTCGTGCATGTCTTCGATGCGGGGCCGGCCCGACATCAGCTTGTAGGCGACGTGTCCGTCCTGCATCAGCAGAACGATCTCGGCCGACCAACCGGTATCGTAGGTCTCCCGCTCGAAGCCGAACAGATCGAGAAAGAAGTTGCCCAAGCGGCGCGATTCGACATGCTGCGGATGGAACACGAAAGCGGAGCAGCGATCTTGCGCCTCGATGCAGGCTTGCACCGGCGCCGCCAGACGATCGAACGTCATACTGTTGCGCGGCATGAAGCGTTCGATGACGCCCAGATACGAAAGAATCTCGACGTTCGGAGTGGTCACCGTGTCGAAGCCGAGCTTCGGCAAATCCGACATGCGCGTCTGACCGGGAACGATGTCGGTGTAGGCGACCGTGACCTGATCGTACGTCTGGAAATTCTGCGCCGATGTCAGGTGAACATCGTGAGGCAGGAGCCCGAGCCCGCCGCAGCCTACGAGCGAAAGCATGAATGTTGCGCTGACGATAATTCTTGCCGTGCGGCGAGTTCCGCCGTCTGCCCCGTTTTGCATTTGCCCCAACCCAGTTGAACCCAGCGGAACGTTTACGTTTCCTTATTCCTAACGGTAGCGAATTTTCGGTGCTTTGAAAAGGACTGCCCTTGCTTGTGGTAACCGCCGCGGCGCGTCATGGTTACCGGGCTCGCGCGCACGCTTCCGCAATAACTGAAAAATCGCAGTTTGCACCGGTCAAAACCACCGCCACGGCGCTTCCGTTTGTCGGGTATTTGGCGGAAATCAAGGCCGCCAGCCCTGCCGCACCGCTCGGTTCCACGATCAATTTGAGCACCCGCGCAGCATACGCGACAGCATCCGCGAGTTCGGTGTCGCAGGCGGTCAATGCGTCAGTAATATGACGCTTCGCAACTGCGAAAGGAATTTCGCCAGGAATCGGCGCCATCAAACCGTCAGCAATCGACTCAGCCCCGCCCGGCGCCAAAGTGCGCACACCCGCCGCCAGCGACCTTCTCATGCCGTCGAAATTCTCGGGCTCGATGCTGACAATGCGGGTTGCGGGGCTCAGGGCGGCAAACGCCAAAGCGATGCCGCTGATCAGGCCGCCACCGCTGCACGGTGCGAGGACGGCATCCAGCGCGACACCGCGCAGGGCGGCCTCGTGCGCGATCTCCAGTCCCACGGTGCCCTGCCCAGCCACAATGTCGCGATCGTCGAAGGGACGGACAAGCGTGGCGCCGCGTTCTTCGCACAGGACCAGCGCCATCGCCTCGCGGTCATCCTTGGCGCGATCGTAAAAAACGATCTCGGCGCCATAAGCCCGCGTGCCCTCCACTTTGGCGCGCGGCGCATCCTTCGGCATGACGATCAGCGCGGGTGTGTCGAACAAAGCGGCGGCGGCGGCCACTCCCTGCGCGTGGTTGCCCGAAGAAAACGCCACGACCCCTTTGGAGCGGTCGGCGATCCGGCTGATGCGGTTCAGCGCGCCGCGGAATTTGAAGGAGCCCGTCCGCTGCAGGGTCTCCAGCTTCAGCAGAACCCGTGCGCCAAGTTTCCTGTTGAGGTCGGCGTTCTCGATCAGAGGCGTCTTGAAAGCGAAGGGCGCGATTCGCTCAGCGGCGGCCTCGATGTCGGCGAAGACCGGTGGGTTGACAGCCATGCTATGATTCCCTGAGATCCGATACAATCTACCCGAAATGACGATCCCAAGACCGAGAGATTTCTGCGCAGCCGCTGTCTTGTTGTTGTGTGTGATGCCGGCCGCCGCCGCCCCCGATGTGCTGGCCACCATCAAACCGATCCATTCGCTGGTCGCCGCCGTGATGCGGGGCGTGGGCACGCCCGACCTTTTGATCGGCGGCGCTCTGTCCGTGCACGAATATGCCCTCAAGCCGTCGGATGCCCGCAAGATCGAGCGCGCGGCGGCGATCTTCGAGGTCGGGCCGAACATGGAGACCTATCTGACGGCCCCGCTTGCCACGCTTGGCGGCCATGGCGAGGTCGTCGCGCTGGAGCGCGCCCCGGGCGTGACTCTTCTCCCGGCCAGGCGCGGTGGGCTTTGGGAAGAAGAAGGCTCCTCCGGCGAGGGACCGACCGACCCGCATTCCTGGCTCGATCCGCAGAACGCCATCGCCATGACGCGCGCTATCGCCACGATGCTGGCGAAGATCGACCCGGCGCACGCGGGCGCCTACCGCACGAATGCCGGGCGCGAGGTCGCCGCACTTGCCGCCCTCGACAAGGAGCTGGCGGCAAAACTCGCGCCTCTGCACGGCCGGCCCTATATCGTCTTCCACGACGCCTACCACTATTTTGAGATCCGTTACGGGCTGACGCCGGCAGGGGCCGTGACCGTGGCCCCCGACCGTCCCGTGGGGCCGCGGCGCATCGCAGCCCTGCGCGCGGGCATTCTTCAGGGCCATGTCACCTGCATTTTCCGGGAGCCGGAATTCCCGCCCAAGCTGATTGAGACGCTCAGCGAAGGCAGGCATATGCGCACCGGCGTGCTCGACGAAGTCGGCGCCGAGCTTACGCCTGGACCGGCGCTCTACCCCAGCCTGTTGCGCGAACTGGCGCGGTCCTTGACAAGCTGCCTCGGGCAGGCCGGCAAGAACGGTTAGTGCGAGTCACGACGCGGCGTTATGGTCTCCGCCCCCTCTGGTTCAAGCGCAAAGGCCGGTTATAACGGGGCGATGAGAAGCATCCCGCTCGGAATCGCGCTGAAGCTCGCCCAGACGCTCGCCTTCTCGCTGATGTACGCCGCGATCAAGCTGGCCGGCGCGGTTCCGGTGGGGGAAGTCGTCTTCTTCCGCGGTTTCTTCGCGCTCGCCCCGCTGCTGATCTGGTGCACCTTCACGGTGGGACCAGCGGCGGCGATCCGGACACGGCGGCCCTTGTATCATGTCGTCCGTTCGCTCGTCGGCGTCACCTCGATGTTCGCGAATTTCACCGCGCTCAAGCTGCTGGCGCTGGCCACGGTAACGGCGTTCGGCTTCATGCAGCCGATCTTCGCCGTGATCTTGGCGGCGTTGTTCCTGCGCGAACATGTCGGAAAGTACCGGTGGGGCGCGGTGGTCGTCGGCTTCGCCGGCGTCCTGTTGATGATCGAGCCGCATGGCGGGCTCGTTTCGCTGCTGCATCTGCAGATGTCGCGCGGCGTGGGCTATGCGCTGCTGTTCTCGTTCCTGTCCGCGGTGGTCGTCGTCTGGATCCGCCAGATGAGCACGACGGAACGCAGCGAGGCGATCGTGTTCTATTTCATGGCGGCCTGCGCCGTGGTGGGCGCCGTGACCATGCTCTGGGACTGCGTGCCGCTGAGCTTCAGTCAGGTTTTCTGGCTGGTGCTCTGCGGCCTGATCGGCGGTGCAGGACAAATCTTTATGACGTATTCCTACCGCTACGCCGAACCGTCGCTGCTTGCCTCGTTCGACTACATCTCGATGGTGTGGGCGACGTTGCTGGGCTATTTCGTGTTCGCCGAGGTGCCGGCGGCGATGGTGTTCGCGGGGTCGGGGGTGGTGATCGCGGCCGGCATGTTCATCGCGTGGCGCGAGCACCGGCTCCACGTGGAGATTCCGCTCGAGAACGTGACATGAGTAGATCGAGCACGGCGACAAACTCCGTGCCGAAATAATAGCTCAACTCCCCGCGCACGCCCTCATAGAGGCTGGGGCCGTCGCCTGAGCAGATCAGGCTGCCGTCCGCCGCTTCCGGCGACGCCGCCAGCACGCCGCGTTCGAAGGTGAGCGGGAACAGGGTGCTGACCAGCGGCTTGTAGAGATGGTAGTCGAGCGACGCTTCCACGCAATACGCGTGTATCCTGCAGCCGCGCCCGCGGCGCTCGGCGAACACGCATTTGCCGTCAACCGCGCGCGCGCGGCCGTGGGCGCCGGAAGGAAACTCAGGGTCCTCGACGATTTCGGCCGCGAACCATTCGCTTTGCGGCACGCCTGCGAAAATTTCGAACGCCGCCCCCAGGGCGCGCAACCGCTCCATGTTGGCGAGGTCGATGTCGACGCCGTAGCTGCAGCATTGGTCGCGGCAGAAGCCGCATCCCATGCAGCGCGCGAAATAGCGATGCGAAAAAATGCCGGTGTCCACCGCGCGGATGACCGGGGCGGCGAAAATGGAAGGATAATCCCGCTCGAGTGCGATCACGCTCACGGCAAGGCCGCCTTGACCACGCGCTCGATCAAGTCCGCATAGGATAGTCCGGCGTGCGCCGCAGCCGCCGCGAAACCCGCATCGGGCGCGATGCCCGGGTTGGGGTTGACCTCAAGCACCAGCGGCCGATCTGCCCTGTCTACACGGAAATCGACCCGCGCGGTGCCCCTGAGATCGAACAGCGACCAAGCGCGCTCCGACAGATCGCGCAAGGCGCGCGCCAATTCGGGTTCGCGTTCCTCGATGCCGAAAGCGCGCACGGTGCGGGTGGATTCGAACGACGCCTCGTCCCATTTGGCCGTATAGCCGACGATCCTGGGCCGCGCCGCCGGCCATTCCTCGAACGTCATCTCGGCCATCGGCAGAACCCGCAGGCCACCTCTGTCTTCCAGCACCGAGATATTGAACTCCCGCCCGTCGATATAGCGCTCGGCGAACCAGCGCCCGCCGTAGCGGTCGGCACAGGCCTTGGCGCGCGCCCGAACTTCGCAGGCCTCCACGACCGCCGCGTCGTCGAGCCCCAGCGAAGCGTCCTCGTCGGCGGATTTGACGATGTGGCGGTCCTCCGTCAACCCTTCCCAGCCGGGCGGCTCGGACCAATCGGGCGTGGGCAGCCCCGCTTCGCGGAACAGACGTTTGGCGCGTGGCTTGTCGCCGGTGGCGATCAGCGCCTCGGCGCCCGTCCCCGTACGCGGCACGCCGATCTCGTCCAGCATTTGTGGAGCGATGTGGGCGAGGCTGCCCTTACCCTCGATCGTTTCTACAAGGTTGAACACGACGTCCGGCGCGTGGCGCCGGATCAGCGCACGCAATTTGTCCCGGTCGGCGACAAAGGCAGCTTGCAGCGCCTCATGCCCGCGCGCCGCCAGCGCCTTCGCGACGGCGTCCGCGGCAATCAGCGTGTCCAGATCGTCCGGCGGCGCGTCGGGTGGCACGTCGGAATGAAGGACGAGAACCCGCATCAGGCCGCCGCGCGGCCGAGCGCTTCCAGTTCGGGATGACGCTTGAAGAACGCCCCCATGATCCGGCCGATCAGGTCCTGATAGCTGAGGCCGGCGTAATCGGCGATCATGCAAAGATCGGAATGCCCGGGACGCAGGCCGGCCAGCGGATTGACCTCGATGAAATGCGGTCGGCCCGCCGCGTCGCAGCGCGTGTCGATGCGCCCGCCGTCGCGGCAGCGCAGCGCGCGCCAAGCGCCGAGCGCCACCTCGCCCGCAGCTGCCGCCTCGGCACCGTCCGCCGGTACGATGGCGACCTTGTCTTCCCAGCCGGCTTCCTTGTTCTCGAAGCCGTAGCCGGCCCCGACGAACTTCTCCTTCGGCACGATTTCGGTGATACCGAGGACTTCCGCATCGTCACCGGTCCCGATGATGCCGACAGTGAACTCCCGCCCCGGCAGGAACGTCTCCACCAACACGGGTTGACGGAACCGCGTCAGCAGGTCCGCCGCCACCCTGCGCAGCGCCGCCCCGTCGGCGACCTTGGAGCGGGCGTTGACGCCTTTGCCGGAGCCTTCGGCCACGGGTTTGAGGAACAAGGGATACGGCAGAACCACCTTTGCCGCGTCCTCGATGCGTTCGATGAGAGCGAAATCGGCCGTCGGCACGCCGGCGTCGCGGACCACGCGCTTGGCCATCCCCTTGTCGAGCGTCAAGGCAAGAGTGAGCGGATCGGAAAAGACATACGGGATGTCGTAGGCCTCCAGCAGAGCCGGGGCCTGGGCCTCGCGCGACACCCCCTTCAGCCCTTCGCAGAAATTGAACACGGCATCCCAGCGTTCGCCCGCCGCCAGGCGCTCCGTGAGCTTGCGAATGCCGCCGATGCGCACCGCCTCGTGCCCCATGACGGTCAGGGCACCGCAGATGGCGGCGATGGTGATCTCGCTGTCGAACTCGGCCGTTTCCTCTGCGCCATAGCCCCTGGCGAGATAGTCGGACCGGAGGTCGAAGGTGACCCCGATGCGCATGGGATACCCGCCCTACTCCGCCGCCAGGCGCTGCTTGTCGCGCCCCAGCGTGCCGCCGGGGTCGGGATAGCGATAGACCTTGCCCTCAAAATTGCGCAGCAGCAGGTCGTCGCCGTCGCGGCCGACCACCGGATCGGGCGCCAGCTGGATCTTGCCCCCGCCGCCCGGAGCGTCGATGCAGAACATCGGCGTGGCGTAGCCCGTGGTGTGGCCCCGCAGAGCTGTAATGATCTCCAGACCGCGTTCCACACTAGCGCGGAAATGCGCCGAACCACGGATCGGATCGCATTGGTAAAGGTAATAGGGCTTCACCCGGCGCTTCAGCAGGCCTTGCATCAGGGGCACCATGACCCTCGGGCAGTCGTTGATGTCCTTGAGCAGCACGGTCTGCGAACCCAGCGGAATGCCCGCGTCGGCCAGCCGCGCGGTGGACTCCGTCACCTCGTCGGTCAGCTCGACCGGGTGGGTGACATGGAGGCTCATCCACAGCGGGTGATGCTTCTTCAGCATCTTGGCGAAGTCCTTGGTGATGCGCTGCGGCAACACCACGGGGATCTTCGTACCGATTCGCAGGAACTCGATGTGCTTGATCGCCCTGAGCCGGGTCAGCAGCCAATCGAGCTTGTCGTCGCCGATGGTCAGCGGATCGCCGCCCGACAGCAACACGTCGCGCACTTCGGTATGCGCTTGCAGGTAAGCGAGCGCCTTCTCCCACTGGCGGGTGGAGAACTGGTATTCGCCGCCCGGATTGCCTACCACGCGGGCGCGCGTGCAATAGCGGCAATAGGTCGAGCAGGTCCCCGTCGTCAGGAACAGCACGCGGTCGGGATAGCGGTGAACCAGCCCGGGCACCACCGTGTCGTGGTCCTCGTCGAGTGGATCGTCGGCTTCGCCGGGGCCGCGGATGTATTCCTGACCGGTCATAATGTGCGTGCGGCGCAGCGGTTCGCTGGCGTCGTCCAGGCCCATCAGACTTGCGTAATAAGGCGTAATACCAACGGGAAGCGAGCCTTCGTGGCGTTCCACCGCCGAACGTTCGTCTTCGGACAAACGGAAAATCCGCGCCAGTTCGTCCAGCGTGCGGATGCGCGTGCGCAGCTGCCAGCGCCAGTCGTTCCAGTCCAGCGTCGAAGTGCCGGGGTAGAAGCGGCGATAGAAAGCGCGGGTTTCGGGATTTACGGGGAAACGAAGCGCGGCTCGGGAATATGCCGCTGCGATGCTCGTGACCTTGTTCGTTTCCCGGAGCGGAGAAGCTAAGGCCGGTCTGTTTGGGACGGGCCGTAGCGGAGGCTTGAGCTCGCGCCCCCGCGCTGCTTGGAGACTCATCGTCGTCTCATGACGCTCCGAAGGTTGCTACCAGCGCGAAAGCCCCAACGACTCCCCATCAACGGGTGCAACAAACGAGTCGATCTTTAGTAGGTTCCATTGGTTCGTCAAGAGAAAGCGAACGAGTACTTGTCTAGTTGGTGAAGGTCACAGACGAGGCCGACGGGACCCAGCCCCCATCATTGAAGACTGCCGAAGACATCGTTCCGTCCACTTGCCGACGCTCAAAGGAAGCGGCAGGCATTGGGGCGAATGGTTTTGGAGAACAGATGCTTGGCCGCCTTGCCGCGAACTTCGTCAAGATTTTCGCAAGCGTTGCCCGGCATGGGGCCGCAGCGTCTGCAGATTATCCCGCCGGCGTCGAGGACTGGCAGCGGACAAGGCAAACGGCGCAACCGCTTTGTTGTGGGTGTCCGACCGCAAACAGCTTCGCAGCAGCGGCGGGCCGTCACTCGGCCGGCGGCGATACCTCTTCGCGCACCGGGGCGACGCGATAGATGCGGATGTGGACGCGCCGGCCGCGGGAATAGTTGAACCCCGAAACCGAGCCCACCTGTTCGGCATCGGCGTCCAGTTCCGCCAGGTGCGCCATGAACGAGGAGCGCTCGCTGTCTTCGACCAGCGCCAGCCCCCCTTGGGCCGCTCCTGCCCCAGCCGCGCCTCGTCCGTCGGTCTGCCGCGTTTCCGTCCCAAGCAGGAACACAAGGCTGGGCTCGACATAACCGGCCAGCGCGGGCGGAGGATCGCCCGGCTTGGCAAGCGCCATGGCGGCGGCGGCCGCGCGCGGGCTGACCCAGAGCTGATCGAGGCGCGGCGCCACACCGAGCGTCAGCGTGGGATAGAAGACCACCACCGCGGCAAAGGCTGAGGCGGCAGCAGCCAGATGCGCCCGGCGCAAGAACGCGATCAGCGCTCCCAGGCTGAAGACCGAGACGGCCAAGACGAGCAGGATCAGCCACCACGTCGCGCCGTCGCCGTATAGCCCCGGCACGATGATCGCCGCTGCCGCCAGCACCGCCGCACCGAGCGCAAACTGTGCAGCAGCCGCATAGAACAGGACGCGGGCCCAGCGCGATTTGTCTTCCTGTGCGCCGAGAACCCATGCCGCCGCCAGCATCGCCAGAGCCGGATAGACCGGCAGGACATAATGGGGCAGCTTGGTGGGCACCAGCTCGAACATCACCCAGCACGCTCCCGCCCAGACCAGCAGGAAGCGGATCGCGGGTTCGGCGCGTTTGCGGATCGCGTCGAGCAGGCCCGGCAACAGAAAAAGGGTCGCCGGCCAGAAAGTCAGGTTGGCGAGCAGCAGGAAATAGCCCGGCGGCGCCCCGTGCGATTCCTGTCCGCCCTGAAGCTTCGTCGCGAAATCCTGCCCCAGCGATTGCTGATAGAACTGGCCGTGGCTTTGCAGCCATATGGCAGCGAACCAGGGCAGCACCAGCGCCAACGTCACCGCCAGTCCCAGGAGCGGCCTTGTCCGGCCGAGCCAACGCCAATCGCGGTCCCAGACCGCAAGGGCGAGAAATGTGAGGACGCATACGGCGATGACAACGGGTCCTTTGATCAGGATGCCCGCCGCGAACGCCGCCCAGCCGGCGAGCGCCAGCTTGCGGCTGACCGCCGCCTCACCCGTCCGCGCCGCCATATAGACGCGCAGCAGGAAGCCCTGCGCTCCCAACACGCAGGCCAGCAGCACGGCGTCGGTCGTGGCGATGGTGGCTTCAGCGGCAAGCAGCAGCGTGGTCCCCAGAAGTGCGGCCGCAAGAAAAGCCGTCTCGGCGCTTGCGAAAGCCCGCGCGCACCAGAAGACGAGCCAGACGGCGGCGACCGCGCCCATCAGCGAGGGCAAACGATAGGTCCAGATATGATTGCGTTGGCCAAATCCGGCCGCCGCCGTGGCCGCGGCCTGAAGCCAGTAAATACCGACAGGCTTCTTGTAACGGGGCATGGCCCCGAAGCGGATGTCGACGAAATTGCCGCTTTCCAGCATCTGCTTGGAGGACTGGGCGAAACGGCTCTCGTCGCGGTCGAGCGGCGGCAGGGCGAATAAGCCGGGCGTCCACAGCGTCAGGCAAAGCAGCAGCAATGCAAGCCTCGGCCGGCGCGCCAGCCGATGCAGCAGCCCCGCTAAACGCGACGCCGGGGCGGCGGTCGTCACCGCTTCGATCATCTGGAATGCCTTTTGTATCGTCGGGACCGGACGGTTTCAAACCTTGGGAAGCTGGGCGGCGAATGGGTCATTACGGGACAAGCCTGTTTCTTGACGGCGCAGACCTGTATAAGGCCCCCGCCCTTTTCGGCCGCCTGGAAATCCCGCGCAGGCGGGAAAAACAGGCGGCATCAACTCTAGACTACGACGGAATCGAACGGAACCTCAGCATGGCGGTATCGCTGTCCGTGGTTGTGCCGGTCAAGGACGAGGCCGACAATGTCGCCCCGCTGGCGCGCGAGATCGCGGCGGCGATCGCGGGCGAGCCCGATTCGGAGATCATCTTCGTCGACGACGGCTCGAACGACGGCACCGCTCAGGCACTGTCGGCGCTCAAATCCGAGATTCCTTCCCTGCGCGTGATCCGCCACGCCGCGAACCTGGGACAGAGCCGTGCCATCCGGACGGGGGTATGCGCCGCGCGCGCGAGTGTCATCGTCACGCTCGACGGCGACGGCCAGAACGATCCCGCCGACATCCCGAAGCTGCTGGCGGAACTGCGCAAGGACGAAACGCCGCACCGCATCGGCCTGGTCTCGGGCGTGCGCGCGCGCCGTCAGGACACGGCCAGCCGCAAGCTGGCTTCGCGCGCCGCGAATTCGATCCGGCAATGGCTGCTCAAGGACAACGCGACCGACAGCGGTTGCGGACTGAAAGCGTTCCGGCGCGAAGCCTTCCTGGCGCTGCCCTATTTCGATCATATCCACCGCTTCCTCATCACTCTGATGCTGCGCGAGGGTTACGACGTGCGCTTCGTGGACGTGAACCACCGGCCGCGCCTGCACGGAACTTCCAAGTACACCAATTTCAATCGTATGCTCGTCGGCATCACCGACCTGTTGGGCGTGAGATGGCTGCAGCGCCGCTTCCGCGGCCGGGCCGAAGCGAAGGAACTATGACGATGGCGCAAGTGCCTGTTCTGCTCACCACCGAGAACATCTGGCTGCTGTTCGGGCTTTTCGGCCAGACCATGTTCGCCTCGCGCTTCTTCATCCAATTGTTCAAGAGCGAGATGGCAGGGCGCAGCGTCATCCCCGAGATCTTCTGGTATCTCAGCCTGGGTGGCGGTCTCATCACCCTGGTCTATTCGATCCATCTGGGCAAAGGCGGAATACCATTCATGCTTGGTCAGTTCGGCGGCCTGTTCGTCTATGCGCGCAATATCCAGTTGGTTTTCCGGGAGAAGAAGCGCGCCAAACTGGGCACCCCGACCTAATCGCAAATCGCTTCCCGCTCGGGAAGCGACTCGCGGCCCAAATGCCAAGGAAATCCCTTCGCCACAGTCAGAACGTTTGACGCTCTAATTGTCGCCGACGCCTATGGTGCGTCTCAACGTTCTAGCATTGATCATCACGGCAACGACGGCCGCAGCCAAGCTGATGAAGGTCAGCACCAGGAATTCGGTGTTGTTGAAGATACTGAAAACGCCAACCTTCGCCGTGCCCAAAACGAACAAGATCAACTGGACGACGCCCATCCCGATCATCCCGAGCGCTTCCATCGTATTGTCAATGCCGGGGTGGGAAACCTTCATCTGCTCGACCAGAGCCACGACTGCGCTGACGAGTAAGAGAACCTCGACCCAAGACAGGTGGTACGCGCCCCATGCGAGCTGCGCCCTCGGATCGGCGATGACACTTTTGCCGATCAAGTAGAGGATCAGAACAAACAAGAACAGAGGTATGAATCTGAACCAACCGCCCGGATGGCCCGGATGAATATCCAGATGCGTAGAAGTGTGTTCGTCGTGATATTGATCCACCATCTTACCCTCCCCGCAAACCCACCTGCGGCAGTCTCGGCATGGCGAACGGCGATGTCAATCGCTAACTAAGTTGTTCCGGCATCGTAGTAAATCGAGCGTAGGGCGTTACGAAGCATCCGATGCTTGGCGCGGCGGCTCCGCGCGCGCTTGGCGCAGCGCCGGGCCGGGGCGGCCGTCAGTTTGCTTTGTGCCGTAAATCCTATAAATGCGTCCGCTCGGAGCGGAGCCCGGCGAGCCGTTTCGCCGTCAGGCTGCGTGGCCGAAAAGACGCGGACAGGTGGCCGAGTGGCTGAAGGCGCACGCCTGGAAAGTGTGTGAACGGTGCTGAGCCGTTCCGAGGGTTCGAATCCCTCCCTGTCCGCCAGTTCAGAACAGAACTGCGAACGCCGGGCGCAGCCGGCTTTACGCCGGCCGCGGCGGTCAAGGTCTGAAGCAGGTTGCTCTTCGAACCGATGATGCGGACTTCGCGGTCTGCGACCTCGACGCGCTGGGCGAGCGCGCGGAGATGGTCGCGGCGATAACCGCCGCCGTCGATCCTGATGCGTTCGCGCGCCGTCCTGGCGAACCTCTGGACCATCTGCGGCGTGATGGATTGCTGCGTTGACGATTCCAGCATTGCGGCGGCACGCGCCGCGTCGGCTTGTGCTTGGTCACGGATCGCCTTGAGGCTCGCGATGCGCTCCTTCAGCGCCGGGTCGTCGAGATCGGCGACACCGGCCTCGATGGCGTCATAGAGCCGCTTGAGCCGCAGGTCAGTCTCGGCGGCGCGCTTGCTCAGTTCGGCGACGTGCTGGCGGCGGCGCTCGGCCCGCTCCTGCCGGCGGTCGAGGACGGACGCCAATATTTCCTCGAGCCGTTCCGGCTGGAGCAAACGATCGGCGAGATGCTCCGCGACGAGGTTATCCAGCTTCTCCATCGGGATCGAGCGGCCCTTGCAGCCGGTCTCGCCCTGCCGGGCTTTGATCGAGCATGTGTAGTAGCGATACCGCCCTCCCTTGCCGGTCCTGAGCGTCATGGCGCCGCCGCAGGCGGCGCAGAAGCAGATGCCGGTAAGGAGGGTCGGACCGCTCACGACCCGCGCCGGCGTGACCTTCGGATTCCGAGCGTGCAGATGCGCCTACACGGCGTCGAACGTCGTCTGATCGATCAGCGGCGGCACCTCGACGGTAACGATCTCGCTGGCCGGTTTCAGCATCTTGTTCTTGGCGCGCTTGTTGAACTCGTGGCGGCCGACATAGGTCGTCCGCGTCAGAATGCGATGCACTTGGCCGATGCCCCATCGCCCGCCGTCGCGGGTGAAGATGCGATGCTGGTTGAGATGGGTCGCGATGTTCTTGACGCCCATCGGGCCGGATGTGCCGTCGCCTTCCAAGGCGAGGCGATAGATCAGCCGCACCGTGTCGGCGTGCAGCGGATCGATTTCCAGCTTCTTCTTGACCTTGGCGCCCCGCTGCTCGGCCGCGACGATACGGTAGCCGATCGGCGGCAGCGAGCCGTTCCAGAATCCCTGCCGGGCATTTTCCTTCAGGGCGCGCAGAACGTGCTTGGCGTTCTCCTTGGACTGATATTCGTCGAACAGCGCCATGATCTGCCGCATCATGACGTGCATTGGGTCGTCGCCCATCTCCTGCGTGATCGAGACAAGCCGGACGCCGTTCTTCGCCAGCCTGCGGACGTAGAACTCCAACTCGAAGTGGTCGCGGAAGAAGCGTGAGAAGCTGTGGACGATGACGATATCGAATGGCGCGGGCTTGCTGGTGCCCGCCTCGATCATGCGCTGGAACTCGGGGCGTCGGTCATTCGTGGCGGATGCACCTGGCTCCACATAGGTTTCGACGAGTTGGTAACCGCGCGATGCGCAATAGGCTTCGCCCTGACGCTTCTGATCGGGAATCGAGACATCGTGCTCGGCCTGCCGCGCCGTCGAGACGCGCAGGTACAAGGCGGCGCGCAGAGGCACGGTCATCGCGATTGTCCTCTCAGATCATCGGTGCGGCCCGAACAGCTCATCGAAGAGATCGCCGAACCATGCCTCGAACACGTCGAGCTCGGCGTCCGTGATCGGTACAGGGTTGGGCCAATCGTCCAGGATGGTCCATGCTTTAACATCGTGCTTGGGCGGGCGACCGATGCGCGGCCAGGGCACCGGCTCGATGTACAGATCGTCAGGCAGAACGCCCAAGCTGGCGCGTGGTCGGGACATCCCGGCAGCATTGCATCACGCCGCACCAGAACGAACGGCCTGTCTCTATCCCGCAGCCCCCTTTTCCTTCCCGGCAAATCGGCAACGATGGGAGCGCTCGCGCTCATTTCGAACCTCGATCGCTTGGCAAGCCCTCGCCGGGCCGGCGACAGCCGGTCAAGGCCGCACAGCCGCGAAGCGGTGGCGCGGAACGCGCCAGCCTTGACGGGCTGGCGGCGGTCCGGCCTGCTCGCGCCAAAGCGGTCATGGTTCAGCCTGCCTTGCGCGACAGCGTAAGGGGCAGGTCCAGTTCCACCCGGTCGTGCATGACCTTGGGCGTAATCCGGCCGCGCTGGCCACGTTCGAGGCGGACCAAGCCGTAGCCTTCCATGGTCCGCAGCGTGCGCGACAGGTTCGACTTCGCCTTGCCGGTGATCCGCGCCAGCTCATCGAGCGAGCCGGGCGCCTTTTCGGCGATGACACGCAGCAGTTCGCGGTTGCCGGCCGACAGAACTTTGGCGAAGGACTCGGTCGAAGTGAACCAGACCTTGGGATCGTCGGCCGCCACGCGACGTTCGCCGCGCGCCACGGCCATGGTGCGCGCCTTCATCTCGTCGTAGCTGGCGATGCCGACCTTCAGCGTCGTCATGGGATCACTCCTCTTTCCCGCAGCACCGTGTCCACCATCGTCCAGAAGTCAGCGAGCAACGTCGCCGCGTCCCGGTACTCATAGGGCCGGATGCTTCGCAGCCGGTGGCGATGGTCCTGTGGTGCGCCGCGCTTCTGCCGCCCTACAGGATGCGCGTTGTCGAACCCGACCAGCCGCTCGCCCTCCGGCCCGTGCAGCGTGAGCGAGTAGTCGATGCCGTGCGGCTTCTCCGGCGACACCGGCACTCGCGTCACCACGAACCGGACCCAGTGGCCGCCCTCCGGGTCCACCACGAGAACCTGCCCGTCGAGGTCGAGAAGCACATCGAGGGTCGGGTCACGCGGCTTCGTCACGCCATTTAGTTATCATACTGAAGCAACACAAGCAAGGGAGGGCTTTGGGCGGCTATAGGATGGGCGGCTGGCGCTCGGAGCATTGATATCATTGAGCTTTCGGCTAGAAGCGCCAGCAAGGGGTGTTTCCTAGTTGGCGCAGATTCTGCAATGAACCCAATGAGATACACCCCAACCGACGGCGCGCCGTTTTAACTTGCCGTCCAATAGCCGCGCCGATCGCAGACCAAAGTACGTGAACGCCGGTATCGCGCCTGAGGTGCTGCCCGGCGATTTGTGATAGCTTCATTTCTGGTTGGCAGTGCACTTTGCTTCGGGGGATCCATGCCTGATAGCGCGAAACTGAATGAAGCCAGGGACCGGACTAAGGCCTGCCATCAGGAACTCGTCGAGTTGGAAATCCGTGCCGGCATCGCCGAAGCGGCGGAAAAACTAAGAACAGAGCCGCCGCACTACCATCTCGTCTATGACGCGGCGGAACCTTACAGCGACGCTCAGCGAGAGGCAGAGCAAGCGGAGGAGACATTTCATCAGCAGCGCACCACTCGCCGTATTCGCGACCTGTATTTCGCGGTCCAGGATGCCGAGCTCCGCAAAGAGTTGATCGCGAAGGACCGCGAAGAAGGAACCTTTGCGCTACGCTACTGGCAGCAGGAGCTGTCTGATGCAGCCGCTAAGCTCGATATAGCACGCTCGGCGCAGAAACGTTGGTGGGTCTGGGCGTCCGTGTGGGGCATCGCGCTGCTCGCACTAGGATTCTACTTCTTCGGGCTAATCGGTGCCCTGGGCGGCGTACTGGTGGGGTATCTCAATGGGCGGCGCATGGAGCATGAGGCCGTCCGCGCGCGCGACTCCGCCGTGTCCGACGCGGAACGGGAACTAAAGGAGGCCGAGGATACCTGGAACGACGTACGCAATCAGCCGCAAACATTTTCGCAGCGAGAGGCAAAGACGGGCGAGCCTGACCCCGAAAGCCTTTTGCGCGCTGTGTGACGGTAGAAATCAGCTTCGACGATGCTCACTGCACTATCCAAGAACGATCCGGTGTGCATATGAATAATCGACGAGAGGCTGACTCGGACGTAGCGGAATAAAATTTAGGTTTAGCGTCGAATATAATCTCAATTTCCGGAAGAGTATTCGTTTTCATGAAATCTTGGATTTGTCCGAAATAATCCTCTGCATATTCATTTAGTAAATCGTCGAAATTGAGAATTACGTAGACGATTCGTCGCGCAATCTCATCAGAACAATACGATCTCATCTGCGTCTCGGCAATTCTCAGCGTGGCAATTAATTTGTCAAAGAAGCCGTCAGGCAAAGTGCCTTGTGTACTGCCCGAAACTATCTGTCCGCGTGCTACTGCGCTACGCGACGCGGCTTCGATATCAGATGGATTGATGGTCTTGACCTCGCAGAAGACGCGCTTGGCTCCCAGCTTCCCTTCCAGGTCAGGAGTCTTCTGTCCTGGAGCGGACGACACCGGGATGAAGGTCACATCTGTACAATCGAGTGTCGTCAGGTAGTTGTAGCCTTTGGCCTCGTTCAGTTTATCGAAGGCCGCTTGCCAACCGCGGACCTCATGCCTTCTTTCGAACAGGGGGAGAACCTGGTCCTTGAGAAACTTCCATGCGGCCGCGTCCAATCCGGCCAGCTCAGCCTCAAGATGAACGAAGTGCTTCCGCTTGACCGGGTTATCCGCCACGGATTGATCGAAATTATCAAAGTAGGTGCCCGAACATCCTCGATTCAGCACGCAATCCCGGATTTCGCAGATTCTGGGCAAATCGTTGCGGCACATGGTTAGTCTCCCGGAACCCAGGGTAGCCCATCATAGGGCTATGGCGTAGACATAGTGCTCATCATCGTCGGTCGCGGCCCGCCAGTCTTCGCTGCTTCGCAGCTTCGCCTTGGCAGGCCGCCCTCACGAACCGGCAGCCTTCGCCATGGCGAAGTCCGCGTCGGCGCCCGCCTTGTCGCCCAGCTTCCGCTCGACCAGGCCGCGCTGATAATGAGCGTCGGCGTAGCCGGGCGCAGCCTTGAGCGCGGCGGTGAAGTCGATCAGCGCCAGATCGTCCGCGCCGTCCCGCGCATGCATCTTGCCGCGCAGGAAGTAGGCCGCCGCCGAATCCGGCTTGAACTTGATCGCGAGATCGCAGTCGGCCAACGCCTCGCCTTCCCGGCCGTCGACCAGCAGAACGGACGCCAAGCGCACATAAATCTCCCCGAGATAGAACGCCGGCGCCAGTTTGGCCGCCTTTGCGTAATCCGCGAGTGCTTGCGCATCATTGCCCTGCCGCGACATCAGGAAGGCGCGATTGTTGTAAGCGATCCAATCGTCCGCGTCGCGCGCCAGGGCGCGCCCATAATCCGCCAGCGCGCCGTCCGCGTCGCCGGCGTCGTCGCGGATGTCCGCGCGTCGGCGAAAATGCTCCGCCGCCGGATCGATGGCGATGGCGGCATCGAGATCGGCCAGGGCCGCTGCATACTTGTGCAACTCGACATAAGCATCCGCCCGATTGGCGAGAATGGTGACGTCCTGCGGCGTCAGCGCGAGGGCGCCGCCGTAATCGGCGACCGCCAAGTCGAATTTCCGCATACGGTTGTAGACGAGCCCGCGATTGTTGAGGCTAACGGCGTCCTTCGGGTCGCGCTTCAACGCATCGCCATAGTCGCGCAGCGCCTTGGGGTAATCGCCCTTGTCGCTGTAGGCGTCACCACGATGACGCAGCGCCGCGCCGGAATTCGGCGACAGGACGTGGGCCCGGCTGAAATCAGCGATTGCCGGATCGTAATCGCCGTTCCTTGCATAAACCTGGCCGCGATTTTCGAACGCCGTGACATAGCTTGCATCGAGCGCGACGGCCCTGGAGAAGGCGGCCAACGCCCAATCGCGCGCACCGCGCTTGTCGTAAACGCAGCCAAGATTGTTGTAGGCGACGGCGTCGGCCGGGTTCAACCGGATCGCCTGCGCATAATCGGCGATGGCAAGGTCTTCCTGGTTCTGCTCGTCGCGAGCGTCGCCGCGGTCGCGATAGGCGAGCGCGTAATCGGGATCGAGTGCGATGGCCTGGCCGTAGTCGGCTATGGCGCGGTCGTTGTCGCCCTTCCCGTACCAGGCCTTGCCGCGGTTCTCAAAATAGACCGCGCCGCGGGGGCGGAGCTTGATCGCCCGGTCGTAGTCGG
Source organism: Alphaproteobacteria bacterium (assembly GCA_028871795.1). Taxonomy (GTDB): domain Bacteria; phylum Pseudomonadota; class Alphaproteobacteria; order Micropepsales; family Micropepsaceae; genus Rhizomicrobium. Next base: position 202,526 of record JAGWMG010000003.1, read on the forward strand.
CAAGCGCCCTATCGTAGAGGCCGAGGCGAGCATAGGCATAGCCGCGGTTGTTGAACGCGTTGTCGTCTTCCGGGTCCAGCTTAATGGCGCGGCTGTAATCGGATACCGCAAGGTCGTCCCGGTTCCGATCATCGTAGTAATCGGCCCGGCGCGTGTAGGCGAGTTGATCGTCCGGGGCCAGCTTGATGGTGCGCGACAGATCGGCGATGGCCTCGTCGATCTTGCCATTCTGCCGGTAGGCGGCGGCACGCTGCAGATAGACGGACGCGGCATCTCGCGGCGGCAGGCCCGCCTCCGCCAGCAAGGACGAACATGCCGAAACCTGCTCGTCGAAAGTAATGCCGCTGCCGCCCTTGCAGACGAACCGGGTCAGACCCTGCGGCGCGGGTCCCTCAAACACCAGCGCCGCACCGATCAAGCCGACGGCCAATCCCCCCCACACGAGATACGCACGCATCCCACACTCCCCGCTCCCCGCAAACGCTAGCACAACTCCTCTTTTGCGTCGCGTCGGGGGGCAGCGGCATCCGTCTAGACCTGAGAAGCCCGGTTTGCGTTCTCCAGCAGGTTCAACCTGTGCGATGCCAGTTTGTCGATTTCCGCACGCTTGAGGCGCAGCTTGCCTGTCGACAGGCGCGCCATCGCCATACGGGTGACGGCAAGCGCCCCGATGGACAGCACGCCCAAGGCCAGCGCCCCGATCACGATCGCCCCAAACGGCACGATGCCGATCACTACGACCCGGCTGCGACTTCCCGCTCCGCTCGCCGGCAGCCTGCCTGCACGGCGACTGAAGGGAAAAACAAACGGGACAACGTTTGCCATTCCGCTCCAACTCCTACAGGAGCGGCTTGACGCCGTTTCTTTCGACCACCACGCCGCGCGCGGACAGTTTGCCGTCCGCTCCCGTGGACGCGAAAATCGACACGGCCATGCCCGGCACCAGCCACGACGTATCGCCCAGGACCCACAACGTCACCGGGACGCCCGGCGCGACCTCGATCTCGGTTTCGCCGGTGCAGGTGCCGGCTCCGGGGCCGGTCGCGTGTCCGGTGCAGGTTCCATCCGCAGCTTTGGCGGAACCATGGAAGCTGAGCCGGAGGGTGCCCGCATTCGTCGCCACGCCGTTCACCACCACGACCGTGGCGTTCGTCATGCTGCGGTTCGGCGCATCCATGCCGTATTGACCCTCGCCGAGGCCGCGCAACGCTTCGGGGAAAATCCGCACCTCCTGCGCATGCAGCTTGCCGTCCTTGCCCATGAGGGCGGCGGAGGCGACGAAATCGCCGGGCTTGATGTCGGCGACCGTTCGCTTTTCGTTGGCGATGACGCGCGCATTGGGCACCAGTGCGACCGACACGGTCGTGCCGGCGCTTGTCTTGACGCTCAGCGTCTGCGTCGCGGGGTCGAAGGCGTTGATGGCGCCGGTGATGTGTTGCGGCGGCAGCGGGGGGGCCGCCATGACGGGTGGGATCGCAAGAATGCCGACAAGCGCGGCGGCGGATAATACTCGCATGAGGGAACGCTCCTTGGGATCAGTGTTTGGCGGCGGCGGGCTTGCGGAATTTCAGGATGAACTGATCCGTATGGCCGCGGATGGACGGATCGAAAACCTTGATCGTTCGAGGATCCTTGGGATTGCGCAGGACGTTGCTTTCGCCGACCAGCTTGAATCCGGCCGCTTCCACTTCCTTCTTCACGACCGCTTCGTCGATGCGATGCAGCGTGTCGGTGTCGCGCACGCCCGAGCCTTTCTCCGCCGAGTGATCGAGCACGATGTAGATGCCGCCCGGCTTGAGCGCGTCATAGACCGCCTTGTTCACCCGGGCGGTATCGGCGGGTTCGAAGAAGGGGTCCTTCAGGTCATGGTAATTCTGCGACGTCCACACGACGTCGAGCGGCTCCGGCGCCACCAGCTTATTGACCGACATGTGGATGACGCTGACGTTCGGGTATTGCGCCGCCACCGCCATGACCGGCGGCGACTTGCCGTCCTTGAAGAAGTGATCGAGTTCCGCCGGCTGGAAGGCATAGACATAGCCGTTTGCTCCGACCGCCTTGGCGAAGATGCGCGTGAAATATCCGCCGCCCGGTATCAGATCCATGACGCGCGCCCCCGGCTTGATCCCCGCGATGCGCAGCATCTCTGCCGGCTTGCGGTCGACGTCGCGCTTGGTGTCGTCGGCGGGACGCGCGGAATCGCTCAAGGCCTCCGTGACGTAAACGGGTGCCGGTGCCGCGGGCGCGCCCGCTGCCAGCAGGACCGTCGCGGCGGCAGCCATAAGGCAGTTGCGGATCATGGTTTCTCCCTCTGGTATGCTTGCGCGTGCGATTATGGCACGAGGCAGGGAAGCGCGCGAGCGAGTCTATGGACCGCATCACATGAACTTGAACGACCAATTCGGCGACGTCGCGACGGCGCTCTGCGAAATGCGCCTGATCGGGGAGGGCGAGCAGTTCGCGATCCGCGCGCTGTCCGGGGGCGTGTCGTGCGATGTCTACGACGTCCGCACGGACAAGCGCGCCTATTGCGTCAAGCGCGCGCTCGCCAAGCTCCGCGTCGCGGCCGACTGGCGCGCGCCCGCCGAGCGCAGCCATGCCGAAGTCGCCTGGATGCGACTCGTGGCGGGTATCGATCCGCGATGGGTGCCGGAAATTCTGGGCGAAGACCGCGCGCGCCATCTTTTCGTTATGACCTACTTCCCGCCGGAGACTTATCCGGTTTGGAAGTCGCTGTTGGCTCGGGGCGAGATCGATGTCGGCTTCACGGCGCGGGTCGGCGAAGCTGTCGCGCGCATCCATTCGGCGACTGCGGGACGCGAGGACATCGCGCGCGCCTTTGCCAACGGCGAACAATTCCACGCGCTGCGCGTCGAGGCTTATCTGCTGCACACGGCGGCCAAGCATCCCGACGTCGCCGAAACGATCCGCGACGCGGCGAGGAGCGTCGAGACCGCGCGCATCGCGCTGATGCACGGCGACGTCAGCCCGAAGAATATTCTGCGCGGTCCACAGGGCCCGGTTTTCCTCGATGCCGAAACCTGCTGTTACGGCGATCCGGCATTCGACCTCGCCTTCTGCCTCAATCATCTGTTGTTGAAGGCGCTTTGGCATCCCGAGCACGCGCCGGCTTATGCGACCGCGTTCACCGCCCTGAAGAAAGCCTATTTCGCCAAGGCGGACTGGGAGGAACCCGCAGGCCTCGAGCGCCGCACGGCGGCTCTTCTGGCGGCCTTCCTGCTGGCGCGCATCGACGGCAAATCGCCGGTGGAATACGTCACGGCCGACGGCGACAAGGCGTTCGTCAGGGCGGCGGCCAAGGCGTTCCTCGACGGCGGCAAGACGCTCGACGACATGCTGGCGCACTGGACAGAGGCGCTTGCGGCCCGCCAAATGCGCCGGTAGCGAATCCGGGCGGGCTATGGGCATCTTCGGTCGGCGGAAATCCATTGACGGCATTACGGACAATCCCGGCGGCGAACGGCTGAAGCCGACGCTGTCCTGGCTGCATCTGGTAGCGCTCGGCGTGGGGGGGATCGTCGGCACCGGCATCTACACGCTCACCGGCATCGGCGCCGGTCTGGCCGGTCCGTCGATGATCCTGTCCTTCTTCATTGCCGGCCTGGTCAGCGCCTGCGCCGCGCTCGCCTACGCCGAAATGGCGACGATGATGCCCGCCGCCGGCAGCGCCTACACCTACTCCTACGTGGTGATGGGCGAACCCATCGCCTGGTTCGTCGGCTGGAGCCTGATCCTGGAATATACGGTGGTCTGCGCCGCCGTCGCGGTGGGCTGGTCGGCCTATGCTGCGGGCTTCATGGCCTCGCTGCACATCTCTTTGCCTGCAGCGCTATTGGCCGGTCCGCAGGCGGGCGGTCTCGTCAATCTGCCGGCGGTGGTTATCTCCTTCGCCGTGGCGGGGCTGTTGGCGCTGGGCACGCGCGAGAGCGCGACGGTGAACTTCGTTCTGGTGACGGTGAAGCTGGTGGCGCTGGCGGCGTTCATCGCCCTGACGCTGCCCGCCTTCGATCCCGCCCATTTCAAGCCCTTCATGCCCTACGGCTGGTTCAGCCTGTCGCCCGACGGCATGAAGCTGGGCGTGCTGCCGGCGGCGTCGCTTATCTTCTTCGCCTTCTACGGCTTCGACACCATCTCCACCGCCGCGGAGGAGGCGAAGAATCCCGGCCGCGACCTTTCCATCGGCATCGTCGGCTCGATGGTGCTGTGCACGATCATCTACATAGCGGTGGCCGCGACCGCGATCGGCGCCCTGCCCACCGCCCAATTCGCCAGGAGCGCCGAGCCGCTGGCGCTGATCCTGCGCACGCTGCATCACCCGCTGGCGGCGACGCTGGTGGCGGGCGCGGCGATCCTCGCCTTCCCGACGGTCATCATGGTCTTCATGTACGGACAGAGCCGCATCTTCTTCACCATGGCCCGCGACCGGCTGCTGCCGCCCGGATTGGCGAAGGTGAGCGCGCGGACCGGCACGCCCGTGGCCGTGACGGTCTTCACCGGGTTCGTCGCCGCCGTCATCGCCGGGGCGGCGCCGCTGAAGCTGATCGCCGAGCTGGCCAACGCGGGCACGCTGTGCGCCTTCATCGCGGTGGCGCTGTCGATGATCCTGCTGCGCGTGCGCGATCCCAAGCGGGTGCGCGTGTTCTCCGTGCCGTTGTGGTGGCTGGTGGGACCGGCGGCAATCGCCGGCTGCCTCTACCTGTTCTGGAACCTGCCGGTGCTGACGCAGACGTTGTTCTTCTGCTGGAACGCGGTCGGGATTGTGGTCTATCTGCTCTACGGCGTGCGCAAGAGCCGGTTCGCGGAAGCGCGATGAATCTACTATACTGTCTCAATTCCTTGGGAAGGGAAAAGCCATGCGCGTGAGATTATGGGCCCTGTCCGCCGGATTTGTTCTGGCGGGAATGACCGTGCCTGTGTCGGCAAGCGACTATGTCGAATGGTCCGGGCCGGGATGGTACATCATCGACAGCGTCGCCGTGGTTACGTATTCTTTTATAGGCGGGCCCTATTCCAGCGAAGCCGAATGCAAGGCCGTCTTGGCACCCTACCAATCTGCGAATCAGGAGACTCCCGGTCACATGGATGCCGACTGCGACTATTATACGAAGAACCCATACGGAGAATAAGGGGACACAATACTTAATCCGCTCGCCCCAATCTCACCCCTTCACCTCCAGCGGCACGCCGGGTTCGACCTTCGAGGCGTGGATGGCGAGCGCCGTCTTGACGCTGGCGACGTTCTTCTCAGCGGTCAGCCGTTCGGTGATGAACCTCTGGAACGACGCGAGGTCCTTCGCCACGCATTTCAAAATGAAATCCACTTCGCCCGAAAGCATGTAGCACTCGCGCACCTCCGGCCAGGAGCGCACATGCTCCTCGAACGCCTTGAGATCGTTGTCGTGCTGGCTGGCGAGGCCCACAAAGGCGTAGCCGGTGACCTCGAAGCCGAGCTGCTTGGCGTCGAGATCGGCGTGATAGCCCTGGATGTAGCCCGCCTTCTCCAGCGCCCGCATCCGCCTCAGGCAGGGCGGCGCGGTGATCTTGGCGCGGCGGGAAAGTTCGACGTTGGTGATGCGGCCGTCCGACTGAAGTTCGGTCAGGATTCGCATGTCTATGGAATCGAGCTTGTGGTGCTCCACGGGTGGTCCCCGAATTGAAAAGCGAAGGCTTTTAACCCGGACAGGTCCGTGCGAGCAATAATATTTCTACACCGCCTGCGACATAAACGCCTGGAACGAATCGTTCGATTCTTCCTCGCAAGGTCGCAGGAGCACAGCTAAGGCTTTATAAAACCTTATGAATCCACTGCGCTTGACGTTTGGTGCGGGGCTCCCGATATGACCTTGGCGCCAGCCGAGACCGATCGTGGAGCACGCTTGGCCGGGCGGCCGTTAACGCTGCTCCCGCGAACGAAAACGAGACGTCTTTGTCCAGTCACTCGAAAGTCGTGATTCTCGGAAGCGGCCCCGCGGGCTGCACTGCCGCGATCTATGCCGCGCGCGCCATGCTCCAGCCGACGTTGATCGCCGGCATCCAGCCGGGCGGCCAGCTCACCATCACCACGGACGTCGAGAATTATCCGGGCTTCGCGGAAGCGATCCAGGGGCCTTGGCTGATGCAGCAGATGGAAGAGCAGGCCAGGCGCCTGGGCACGAACTTCGTGCAGGATACCGTCGCCTCGGTGGATCTGGCCAAGCGGCCGTTCACGCTGATCGGCGATTCGGGCGAGCGCACCACCGCCGATGCGCTCATCATCGCCACCGGGGCGCAGGCGAAATGGCTCGGCTTGCCGTCGGAAGCGAAGTTCCAGGGTTTCGGCGTTTCGGCCTGCGCCACCTGCGACGGATTCTTCTTCCGCGGCAAGAACGTGGCCGTCGTCGGCGGCGGCAATTCGGCGGCGGAAGAGGCTTTGTTCCTGACGAATTTCGCCGACAAGGTGACGCTGATCCATCGCCGCGACACCCTGCGTTGCGACAAGACGAATCAGGCGCGCGCCGAAGCCAATCCGAAAATCGAAATCCTCTACGACACCGAAGTCGCCGAAGTCCTCGGCAGCGAAGATCCGAAAAGCGTCACGGCCCTGGCCTTGCGCAACACGGTGACGGGCACTTCGCACAGTCTGGCGGTCGATGGACTGTTCGTCGCCATCGGCCATTCGCCGGCGACCGCCCTGTTCAAAGGTCAGCTCGACATGGACGAATCCGGCTATATCAAGACGGCGCCGGATTCGACGCACGCCAGCGTGGCAGGCGTGTTTGCCGCGGGCGACGTGAAGGATAGGGTCTTCCGTCAGGCCGTGACCGCGGCGGGCATGGGCTGCATGGCGGCGCTGGAAGCCGAACGGTTCCTGGCGGGAGCGCATTGATGGACTGGGATAAGTTGCGCATCTTCCACGCGGTAGCCTCCGCGGGGAGCTTTACCCATGCGGGCCAGATGCTGGCGCTCAGTCAATCCGCCGTGAGCCGTCAGATCAGCGCCCTCGAAGAAGAGATCACCACGCCTCTGTTCCAGCGCCACGCCCGCGGGCTGACGCTGACCGACGAGGGCGAAATGCTGTACGCGGCGGTGAGCGACGTGCTGACCCGTCTGGCGCAAGCCGAAGAAGCGCTCAAGAACGTGCGCGAAGCGCCGCGCGGCACGCTGAAGGTCACGGCCAGCAACGGCATCGGCACCTACTGGCTGGTTCCGCGCCTGTGCAAGTTCCTGACGGAGTATCCCGAGATCGAACTTCATCTGGTGATGGAGGACCGCGAACTCGATCTGGCACAGCGAGAAGCCGACCTCGCCATCCGCATGCGGGCGCCGGTGCAGGCCGATCTCATCCAGCGCAAGCTCTTCACCGTGCATTACCACATCTACGCAACCAAGGAGTATCTGGACGCCTGCGGCGTGCCGGAGACCTTCGAGGACCTCGCCCGGCACACGATCATCGCTTACGGCGAAACGGCCGCGCCGGAAATCCGCGAGGTCAACTGGCTGATCGAACAAACACGCCGGCTGACGCGGCCATTGGGCAAAGGCCGCACGGTTCGAATCAACAATGTGACAGGAATTTTAGGTGCCGCGCAGTCGGGGCTTGGAATCGCCGCCATGCCCGATTATGTGGCCGCCGAACACAGCGAGCTTATCCGCGTCCTGCCGGAAATCCCGGGTCCCAGCTTCGACGTCCATCTCGTCTATGCGGACGCCTTGCGACAGTCCAAGCGCGTGGGCGCTTTCCGGGATTTTTTGGTCCGGGAAGCCAAGGAATGGCGCTATTGAAAGTTCACAAACCGACCCTATGTAAGGGGTGCGGCAGTCCCGTCCCCCCACGGCCTGCCGCCGCGAAGCCCCTCTTCGCGAGGGCCCAGGGCGGCATGTGTGCCGTCCGGCCCAGCTCGCGCCCCAACACACGCGGGCATCCCAAGCTGAACGCCGGAGCGCCCCCGCTCCGGCGTCCTTTTTTTGGAAGCATCCGCTCGACCCTATCAAGAGGTGGGGGCGAAGCCGTGGTATAAACTGTTTCGAATTGGTTCAGCCGGTCTGGGAGGGTCTGCCATGTCGAAGGGTCTTATGAAATTAGTCGGCCGCATCGCGGCCGTGTGCGTGGTGGGGCTGGCCCTTGCCGGTTGCGGCATCAATGCCGTGCCGACCCAGGACGAGCAGGTCAAAGCCGCCTGGAGCCAGGTGCAGAACGAATACCAGCGCCGCGCCGATCTGGTTCCCAATCTGGTCGCCACCGTGAAGGGCTATGCCACGCACGAAGAAAAAACCCTGACCGAGGTGACCGAAGCACGCGCCAAGGCGACGCAGATGGTCCTTCCTCCGGACATCCTCACCAACCCGCAGGCGTTCCATCAGTTCGAACAGAACCAGGCGCAGCTGAGCGGCGCGCTGGGACGGCTGCTGGCCGTCAGCGAATCCTATCCGCAGCTGAAGGCGGACCAGAATTTTCTGGTGCTGCAGGCGCAGCTCGAAGGCACCGAGAACCGCATCGCCGTCGCCCGCAGGGACTATATCGACGCCGTGCAAACCTATAACACCACGCTGCGTACGATCCCGAGCCGCTGGATCGCCGCGATCTTCTATCCCGAGGCCAAGGTGCGTCAGACGTTCACCACCACGGAAGACACCCAGCACGCGCCAAAGGTGACTTTCTGATGCCGCGAATGGCGCGATCCTTCGCGCACGCTTTCCTCGCCGCGCTGATCGCCTTCGTCCTGGCGGCCGGTGCGGCGATGGCCGCACCGAGCTTTCCGCCGCTGACCGGGCGCGTCGTCGACGACGCCGGGATCCTGTCGCAGGACACGCAGCAGAAGCTCGCCGGCCTGCTCGCCGCAATGGAGCAGCAGACGGGCGATCAGATCGTCGTCGTCACACTCAAATCGCTGCAGGGCTACGACATCGACACATACGGCTATCAGCTTGGCCGCGCCTGGGGCATCGGGCAAAAAGGCAAGAACAACGGCGTGTTGATTACGATCGCGCCGAACGAACACAAGGTACGCATCGACCCGGGCTATGGGCTGGAAGGCAGTCTCACCGACGCGCAATCCGCACTCATCATCCAGAACACGATGCTGCCCTATTTTCGCAAGGGCGATTACGACGACGGCGCCCTCGCCGGCACGGTGCAGGTGCTGCAAGCGCTGGGTGCCAAGATTTCGAATGCGGACTCGCTTCCCCAGCCTCTGCCCGACCAGCAATCGCAAGGCCATCGCGGCGGCATACCGATTTTCCTGATCGTGATCGTTTTGTGGGTCGTCTTCGGGCGCTTCTTCTGGCCGCTGTTCTTCCTCGGTGGGATCGGGCGCGGCGGATTCGGCGGCGGATTTGGCGGAGGCGGCTTCGGCGGCGGCGGATTTTCCGGCGGCGGCGGTTCCTTCGGCGGGGGAGGCGCGTCAGGAAGTTGGTGACGGACACACATCTTTCGGCGGACGACCACAAACGGCTCTCGGCGGCGTTGACCGGCGCCGCGAAGCGCACAAAAGCGCGCTTCGAGCTGGTTACCGTTCCCATCAGCGATCGTTATGCGCTCTATCCGATCGTCTACGGTGCGATTGTCGGATTGACCGTACTCGGCGCCCTGGCGCTGTTCCGGCCCGAGCTTTCCCTGCGTTGGGGGTTCCTCGCTGCGGCGCTGGCGTTCGCGGCGTCATCGCTTCTGTTCGAATGGCTGCCGTTGCGCCTGCTGCTGGTCCCCAAGCGCGTCAAGCATTCCCATGCGCAAGCGATGGCGCACCACGCGTTTGCGGCGCGCGTGCTGGCCCAGACGGACCTCAAGCCGGGGATCGTCTTCTTCGTGTCGCTCGGCGAACGCTATGTGCAGGTCGTGGCCGACCATGACGTCCATCGGCACGTGGGACAGGCGAACTGGGACACGATCATCGCCGATTTCACCGATGCGGCCCGGAAGGGGCGCGCCGCCGACGGCCTCCTCGGCGCGATAGAAGCCTGCACCAAAGTGCTCGAAACGCACTATCCGCCGGAGTAACGGCGAAGCGCGAATAGGGGATTTGCTGCTTTTCTCACGCCGCCGTTTTTTCCGATTTGTGCGACGCCACCACCTGATCCGCGAGCTTGCCGGTGAGTTCGGCCAAGTGGTCGAATTCCATCTCGTAGGTGCCGACGCCCTGCGTCAGCGACCTGAGCTCGATGATAAGATTGCCGATCTCCGACTGCGGCATTTCCGCCTCGACCGTGTCCCAGCCCTTCCAGCCGGATCGCACGTCGAAACCAAGCAATTGTCCCCGCCGGCCACTGACCACACCATTGACCTTCGCCGTCGCATCGCTCGGCACGTGAATCTTCACATGCATGATCGGTTCGAGCAGGACCGGCGAGCACAGCGGCATGCCTTCCTGCATGCCGACGCGCGCTGCCGTCTGGAACGCCGCATCCGAGGAATCGACGGTGTGATAGGAGCCGTCGTTCAGCGTCACGCAGATGTCAACTACCGGAAACCCGAGCGGCCCGTTTTTCAGATATTCGACCACGCCCTTCTCGACGGACGGAATCCATTGCTTGGGGACGACGCCCCCAACGATCTCGTCCACGAACGTGAAGCCCGATCCGCGCGGCAGCGGCTTGATCTCGATCACGACGTCGCCAAACTGACCGTGGCCGCCGGATTGCCTCTTGTGGCGGCCGCGCTGGTTCACGGATTTGCGGATGGTTTCCTTGTAAGGCACGCTGGCGGGGCGCGTGTTGAGCTTGAGTCCGTATTTGCTCATCAGCTTTTCGACGGCCACCTTGAGATGGATTTCGCCTTGGCCCGCCAAAGCCATTTCATGCAGTGCCGCGTTCTGCTCGAAATGCAGCGAGGGGTCCTCCTCGATCAGCTTGGCGATGGCGGCGGTCAGCTTGACCTCGTCCTTGCGGTCGGCCGCCTCGATCGCCAGCCGGTAGACCGGCGGCAGCATCTCCACGGCTTTCTTCAGCGGTGCGGTCTTGCTGCTTGAGAGCAGATCCCCCGTCGTGATGCTCTCCAGGCGCACGAGCGCCACCGTGTCCCCGGCTTTGACTTCCGCGAGCTTGGTCTGAGCGGCGCCCACCAGGGCGAATATGCCGCCGACGCGGGAATCCCGCCCGTCGGCCGCGTGCAGCACCGCGCCGTCCTTGAGCGAGCCGCTCATCACGCGCGACAAGCTGAGCTTGCCGCCATGCGCGGAATAGACCGTCTTGAGAACCTGCACGATCGTATCGCCGTTCGCCGCCAGGCCGAGGCGGGCAGCGGCGGTGGAGACTTGCGGGGCTTCGTGGCGCAGCGCCTTCAAGAGCCGCCTGATGCCGTGATCGCCTTCTGCCGAACCGATCAGCACCGGCACCACCAGGCACTCGGCGAATTCGCGTTTGAGATCGCCGAAAACCTCTTCGCGCGGCGGTTCGACGTCGGAAAGCAGTTCCTCCATCAGATGCTCGTCGTAGTCGGCGAGTCTTTCGAGCATCGCGAACCGCGCTTCCTTTTCGCGATCCTTGTCGGCGATTTCGATGGTTTCCGACGGCGCGTGCGGGCGGTAGGCGAAGGCGCGTTCCAGCGCCAGATCGATGAACCCCGTGGCAACGCCGTCGTTCCAGATGGGAATCTGGCGCAGCAGCAACGGCGTGTCGCTGGCATCCTGCAGCGTCGCGAGAATCTCGCGCAGCGAGCCGTTGGCTTTGTCGATCTTGTTGACATACAGGATGTGCGGAATCTTGAGGTCGGCGAGCCGCTTCAAATAGGGCTTCAGCATCTGCACTTTGGCGGGTTCCGGCTCGATGACGACAACGGCCGCATCCACACCCTGGATCGCGTACAGCGTATCCTGCAGGAATTCGATCGAACCGGGGCAATCGAGGAATGTGAAACTCTCGTCCAGATAATTGGTTGTGGCACAGTTTATCTCGACGCTCATCTGGCGCGCGCGCGCCTCCGGACTGGTGTCGCCGACCGTGTTGCTCTGCGAGACGGAGCCTTTGCGCGGCGCCGCACCGGTGGTGAAGAGTATGCTCTCCAGAAGCGTGGTCTTACCGCTGCCATAGGGTCCTACCAGGGCCACGGTGCGTGGCCCTCTTCCTCCGTTTGTGCTGGACATTAATTGCCTCCTTCGGGCCCCGGGGGGTGTGGCGGGCGCCCACTGCCGGTCGTTCGGGTCGCGTTGCGTGCCCCACTTTCCCATAAACCCTCGCGCCGTTGGAGGACGTTGGCAAGGGGGCGGCGGCAGACGTGCCGGCCGCCCGCACCGCACCGTAGGCCGGGGGTATCCCGCGCTGCCGCCGCGAATTCATCCGGTGCCGAGGATGCTAATCCAATGCTGCGCAGAAGCGTTGAATGCGCCTGCAGGCTTCTTCCAGGAGCTTGTTCGACGTCGCGTAGGAGATGCGGAAGAAAGGCGACAGCCCGAAGGCGGCGCCTTGAACCACCGCCACGCCTTCACCCTCCAGAAGCTCGCTCGCGAAATCCCCGTCGGTCGCGATCGTCTTGCCCGACGGCGCGGTCTTGCCGATTAGCTTGCGGATGGACGGATAGACGTAGAACGCGCCTTCCGGCTTTGGGCATTCGATGCCGCGCGACTGGTTGAGCATCGAGACCACGAGGTCGCGCCGCTCCTCGAACGCTTTCTGGCGTTGCGGGATGAAGACCTGCGTGCCGTTCAGCGCTTCCACGCTCGCCCATTGCGAGATCGAAGCCGCGTTCGACACCGACTGCGATTGCAGCTTCGCCATCGCCTTGATGAGCGGTTCGGGGCCGGCGCAATAGCCGATGCGCCAGCCGGTCATGGCGTAGGCTTTCGACACGCCGTTCATCGTCAGAGTGCGCGCCATCAATCGCGGTTCGACCTGGGCGATCGTCCAGAACTTGAAGCCGCCATAGATCAAATGCTCGTACATATCGTCGGTCAGCACCCAGACATGGGGATGCGCCAGCAAGACGTCCGTCAACGCCTTCAATTGTTCGTGCGTGTAGCAGGCGCCGGTCGGGTTGGAGGGCTGGTTGAAGATCAGCCATTTCGTTTTCGGCGTGATCGCGCGCGCCAGCGCTTCGGGGGTGAGGCGGAATCCGTCCTCGATCCGGGTCTCGACGATCGCCGGCTTGCCGCCGCCGAGCAGAACAATATCGGGATAGCTCACCCAATAAGGCGCGATGCAGATCACCTCGTCGCCGGGGTTCAGCGTCGCCATCATGGCGTGGTAGATGACGGCCTTGCCGCCCGGCGAGACAAAGGTCTGCGCCGGCGTGTAGTCGAGCCCGTTCTCGCGCTTGAACTTGGCGGCGATGGCTTTGCGCAGCTCCGGGATGCCTTCCACCGCGGTGTATTTGGTCTCGCCGCGACGGATTGCCGCCATCGCCGCGTCCTTGATGTTGTCGGGCGTGTCGAAATCGGGCTCCCCCGCACCCAAACCGATCACGTCGCGTCCTGCGGCCTTCAGTTCCCGCGCCTTCTGGGTCACCGCAATGGTCTGAGACGGCTGGATGCGGCCTAGGGCTTCGCTCAGGAATCTTCTTGGCAATGGATTGGACAGGTCGGACATGGGAATCCCTGTGTTCCGCAATCGGCCCGCTCACCTATCAACCCCTCGCCCGTCCCCGCAAGTCCCGATTGGCCGTAAAAGACGGGCGAATGGCGGTTATTACCGATTCTCAACCCGGCCCTGTTAGCCTGGGTCGCCAGAGGAGCCTGCGCCATGTCCCGGTATGCAATCCTTTTGCTACTTGGCCTCGGGGTGTTGATTGCCTGCTCGCGTCCTGCCCAGCCGCCGGTAGGACGTTGGATGGGCAATTACGACGCGCCTGACGTCATGGTTGATGCGCGCTTGGAAATCGGCAAAGACGGATCGGTGCGCGTCAGCGCGCCCGACCTGCTGGACATCGGTCAGGTGTCCGGCGAGGACCGCGCCGCCATGCATTCGCGCCTAGCCGCGGATCTGGCGGAGAGCTGGGACGAGGTCGTTCCCAGACCTATGGATTTCGACGGCAAAATCTTCCGCAAGCCGGGTGGCTTTGCGCCTCAAATGGAATGGAATCCGCAAACCAGACAGATGAAGCTCGTCTTCTATTTCGGCACCAGACACTCGATCCGCATTCCCATGCGCGCCGTCGACGACTTCGGCGACGATCCGTGGCGCGGCTGAAGCGCTCTACCAATCGTGAAAAGCAAAGAACCCTGCGAGTACCAGGAAGGCGAACGCTACCATATGATTCCACTTTAGCGGCTCGCCGAGATACGCCGTGGAAAACACGGCGAAGACCGTCAACGTGATGATCTCCTGCATGGTCTTGAGCTGAGCCGCAGAATAGACCGTATAGCCGATGCGGTTGGCCGGCACGGCCAGGCAATACTCGAAAAGCGCAATGCCCCATGACACGGGAATCACCAGCCATAATGGCGCGGCTGGAAATTTGAGTTGCCCGTACCAGGCGAACGTCATGAACACGTTGGACATCAGAAGCAAACCGATAGGCGCGACGGCAGGCCAATTCATCAACTTCTCCTTCTGGCTCGGGGCAGGCGCCGAGCATCGACGTTCGACGAACGCGTGATTTATTTCGCGATATCTGGCGGCGGCGGCGCGCCGACGACAATCCGATACAAAATTGCAGCCGCGTCGGGCTTTCGCCAGCGGTCCCGGCGTACCAATCTCGCCCCGTAACGGCAACAACCCACGAGGTTTCCCAACGTCATCGTGTGCCGCTGCCGTCATCGATCTTTCGCTGACGGCGGGCCGGTGCGGGATGCCGAGGCTGTGCTCTCATCGGCGCTCCACCAAATGAGCACGGTCGCACGGACGGCCGGATCCCTTCGGAGCCCCAAAAACCGAAGGATGATCCGGCCGCCCGAATCCAAATATCCGGAGCAATGGGGACTTTTTTCCTTGCCCAGCCAGTTAGAGATTCCTGTTGTTTGCGGTGCAACAGTTCCCATATTGGCGTTAGGTGGTCGCTGCTGGCATAACTGCGGCGCAGCGGCAGCCGTTGCAGTGGGTCGCATTATGAGAATCATTCTAAATTTCATATCCTTGGCAGCATTGGCAGCGGTCGCGTTCGGCTGTTCGACATCTCCGCCTGTGGCGATGAAGACCGAGGAGATGCCCAAGGCCTACACCGCCCCGGCCGTGGCTTCGCAGGCAGAGGTCACGACGGAATGGTGGAAAGGGTTTTCCAGTCCTGAGCTGACGGGCTATATCGAGACCGCAAAAACGGACAATCTCGATGTGGCGGCGGCGGCGGCGCGCGTGCTGCAGGCGCAGGCACAGACGGGCATTGCCGCGTCGGCGCTTTTTCCCAGCATCGATTTGAACGGCAGCGCCAGGCGGCAGGGAAGCAAAAATCCCGGCACCACCTTCAACACCTTCGGCGCCTCGCTCGGCGCCAGCTATGAACTCGATTTCTGGGGCAAGTCCCAAGACAACCTGCGCGCCGCGCGGAACTCGGCACGGGCCGCGATCTACGCGCAGGACGTTGTGGCGCTGACCACGAGCGCCAGCGTCGCCAACACCTACTTCGATGTGCTTTCGCTGCGTGAACGCATCGACATCGCCAAGAAAAATGCCGAAGCCGCCAAGCGCATCCTGGAAATAACCAAAGCGAAGGTCGTCAACGGCGTCTCGTCCAACCTGGAACTCGCGCAACAGACGGCGATCCTGGCCGGCGTGGAAGCGCAGATTCCCTCGCTGGAAGAGCAGGAACGCGAAGCGCGCTATGCGCTGGCGATACTGCTTGGCCGCGTTCCCGAAGGCTTCGACGTCAAAGCGTCTTCGCTCGAAGGCATCGTGGCGCCGCCGGTTGAGCCGGGCATGCCGGCCACCCTGCTGACGCGCCGCCCCGAAATTGCGCAGGCCGAAGCCCAGCTTCTGGCCGCGCACGCCAACGTCGACGCCGCACGCGCCGCCTTTCTGCCGGCGATCGGCTTGACCGGCAACGGTGGCTACAGCGGCGCTCAGATCGCCAATCTGATCAACCCCAGCAACCTCGCCTGGAGCGTCGGCGCCTCGCTGCTGCAGACTATTTTCGACGGCGGGCGGTTGACGTCGCAGACCGATCTGGCGAAAGCGCAGGAAGCCGAACTGGTCGCCGGCTATCGCAGCACCGTGCTGAACGGCCTCTCCGATGTCGAGAGCAGCCTGGGTAGCGTCTCCAGCCTGGCCGAGCGCGAGCGGCTGACGACCGAGCAGGTGAACAACGCGGCCGAAGCCTTTCGCATCTCCGAGCTACAATATCGCGAAGGCGTCGTCGATCTGCTGACGCTGCTGCAGGCACAGCAGCAGTTGTTTTCGTCCCAGGACACGCTGGTCCAGGTGAAGCTGGCGCGGCTGCAGGCCGGCGTCGGTCTCTACCGCGCGCTGGGCGGCGGCTGGACGGTCGCGGCGGATGCGGACAAGCCGACACGGAACGACTTCGTACCGGTCCCCGATCTCACCGACCTTCCCATCGGGAAGCCCTTCTAAGCGGCTTCTGGTCCGCTACGTATCTATGCCACGTAGCCAACTCTGCTAGCGTGCGCACAGCCGCCCGCGATTTCAGAGCTATGCCTTTTAACTCCTATCCCTCCATCGCTTTCTTACTGGTCGTCGCGCTCGCCGATGTGAAGCGTCATTATGCTGGCTGCGAAGGCAAGGCCGCCCTGTTCGATTTCCTCAACCGCAACGCCATCACCGACGAGAAGATGGCCGCGGGAAAAGCAATTTCTATCTCGACCTGGTGCATTTCCGGCCGCCGGTCGGGATGCGGCCGCTGCGCCGAATGTTGGATACGGACAAAAGCGACGCGAACTTGGGGACAGAAATGGTCGGTCCGGGCCGTTTTGCTCTCCCGGCCCCAGCACGGTTAATGTTGCACGGGATGGGTACGAACGAAGCAACAGACACCGACACGCGCCCCTGGATTCAGGTCACACGCCGGGTGCGCACATTGCACTTGTCGGCCGGCGGATCGTGGACGGCGCGGCACGCCGCCACGCTCGATCCGCAGCTGCAAGCGATCGACGTGGACGGCTTTTCCGAGGCCGAGATCGACGGCGGTGAAATCGACCGCCTGGACAGCTCCGGCGGCTGGTTATTGGTCCGCACCAAGAAGCGACTCGAGGGATCGGGGCTGCGCGTCGTGCTTTTCCGGATAGCGCAACGTTACGCGCCGCTGCTTGCCGTGATCGAGGCCGAGCATGTGGTGATGCCTGTCGAATTCGAGGAGAACGGCACGCTGGCGGCGCTTCTGGAGCGCGTGGGACGCGGCAGCCACATGGTCCTGCTCCAGGCGGCCGGCATCCTGGGCTATCTGGGCCATGTGACCCTGGAGTGGTTCAAGACGGTCTATGCCCCGCGCGGGCATCTGCGCGTGACGGCGCTCGTCCACCAGATCGAGGAAGCCGGCATCAATGCGCTGCCCATCGTCGGACTGCTGTTGTTCCTGATCGGCATCGTGCTCGCCTATCTCGGGATCGACCAATTGAGGCGCTTCGGCGCCGAAAACCTCACGGTCAACATCCTCGGCGCGGGATTGCTGCGCGAGGTTGGCGTGCTGATTACCGCCATCGTCATCGCCGGACGCTCGGGATCGGCATTCACCGCGCAGATCGGCACCATGAAGGTCAACGAAGAGCTCGACGCCATGCAGACGATCGGTCTCAACGTCGTCGACGTCCTGATCCTGCCGCGCGTCGTCGGATTGGTCATCGCCCTGCCGTTCCTCACGCTTTATGCCGACGTCATGGGACTGATCGGCGGCGCCACGATGTGCTACTTTGACCTCGGGATGACGATACCGGCGTTCATGCGTCAGCTGCATCAGGCGGTGACGGTTAACACCTTCATGGTGGGCCTGATCAAGGCACCCGTTTTCGCCTACATCATCGGCATGGTCGGCTGCTACGAGGGCATGAACGTCGAGCGCAATGCCGGCAGCGTCGGCAAGCTGACGACGCGGTCCGTCGTCGAGTCGATTTTTCTGGTGATCGTCATCGATGCCGGATTTGCGGTCCTGTTCTCGATCCTGGGGATTTGAATGAGCGGCGCCGGCAAGGAAATCGTCATCCGCCTGCGCGGCATCGTGAACCGCCTGGGCGGCCGTACGATTCACGATCATCTCGACCTCGATGTCTATCGAGGAGAGGTGCTGGGCGTCGTCGGCGGCTCTGGCTCGGGAAAATCCGTGCTGCTGCGCTCCGTCGTCGGACTGAACCAGCCGCAGCAGGGCAGCATCGACGTGTTCGGGCAGGATGTCTTGAACTTGGAGGAAGCCGCCCTGCGTGCGCTGCAGATACGCTGGGGCGTCCTCTTCCAGGAGGGCGCGCTGTTCAGTTCGCAGACTGTGGCGGAGAACATCCAGGTTCCCTTGCGCGAATTCACCTCTATGTCGCAAGCGCTGATGAACGAGATCGCGGCGATGAAACTGTCGATGGTCGGCCTGCCCGAAGATACCGCGCAGAAACGCCCGTCCGAGCTTTCGGGCGGCATGAAGAAACGCGCCGGCCTAGCACGCGCGCTCGCGCTTGATCCCGAACTTATGTTCCTCGACGAGCCGACCGCCGGTCTCGACCCGATCTCGGCCAGCCACTTCGACGAACTTTTGCGCCGCTTGCAGCAAAGCCTGAATCTCACGGTGTTCATGGTCACCCACGATCTCGACACGCTCATGGCAACTGCCGACCGCGTTGCCGTGCTGGTGAACGGCAGGCTCAAGGTCGGAACCATCGACAGCCTGCGCCACGACGGCGATCCCTGGATTCAGGAATATTTCTCCGGCCCGCACGGACGCGCGGCCCTTGCGTCATAGAGGTAAGGTGACGACATGGAAACGAAAGCGAGTTATGTGGCCGTAGGCGCCTTCGTGTTGACGTGCATGTTGGGCCTGGTCATCACCCTGCTGTGGCTGGCGGGCCTGCAGTACAATACGGAATACGCCTATTACCAGACCTATTTCACCGGCCCGGTGAACGGCCTCGGGAAAGGCACCACGGTGCGCTATAACGGCATCGACGTGGGGCGGGTCGACGACGTCAAATTCGATCCCAACGACCCGCAGAAGGTCATCGCTTCGCTGCAGGTCCAGCCGAATCTCGGACTCAGGTCGGACTCCGTCACTTCGATGGAATCGGAAGGCCTGACCGGCGGCTCCTATGTGGAAATCTCCGGCGGCAGCAAAAACGCGCCGCTGCTGACCGCCGTAAACGGCCAGAAATATCCGGTCATCAAATCCGCGCCATCCACGTTGCAGAAGCTCGCGGCGGGCGCGCCGCAATTGCTGGAGAAACTCAACTTGGCCGCGGATCGTCTTAACGGCGTGCTGACCGAGGAGAACCAGAAGGCTTTCGCACACATCCTGGCCAACCTCGACCGCACGACGGGAGTCCTGGCGGGCCGCTCAGGCGAACTCGATTCGACGCTCGTCAACCTTTCAAAGACCGCCAAGTCCTTGCCCGGCACGGTTGCGGATGCCGATGCCGCCGCGAAAAAGATCGGCCGGCTGTCCGACGACACCGACGGCTTTGTCAAAGGCGAGGGCTTGGCGCAGCTTGCGGAATTGCTCGCGGACACCAGAAAACTCGTCGTCAGCCTCAACAAACTTTCGGACGAACTCAACCGTCAACCGACGAAGGTCCTCTTCGGCGACCGGCGCAAGGGATACACACCAAAATGAAAGCGACTCCATCTTTGCTGCTCAGCCGCCGCCTGCTGCTGGCCGGCGCCGGCGGGTTCGCGCTTGCCAGTTGCGGCGACTTGATCGGTCCTCCCCAGGCGCCAAAGCTCTACGTCCTCAAGCCCGCGCTCCCGCCTGCGGCTCCCGGAGCTAAAATCAAATGGGCGTTGTCGATCGCTCTGCCCAATGCGTCCGCGGGTCTCGACACCGACCGCATCGCGATCCTGCGGCCGCCGTCGGGGATGGACTACTACGCAGACGCGGCGTGGCCCGATCGCCTGCCCGGTCTCGTGCAAGACGCGCTGTTGCTGGCCTTCGAGGAAAGCAGACGCATCGGCGCCGTAGCCCGCGACAGCGAAGCCGCGCATTCCGACTACATTCTGTCGCTCGATCTGCGCGACTTCGAGGCGCGCTACGATCAGCCGGACGGCGTGCCCGTGGCCGTCGTGCGTATCGGTGCCACACTGATCGCCGCGAGGAAACGCGACATCGCCGGCCACCTCGACGCCGCGGAGGAGGCGCCCGCAAGCCGGAATTCCGTCGCAGCGGCGGTTGCGGCGCTCGACGAAGCGCTGGCCCGCGCGCTGGCGAAGATCGTGGACTGGACGCTGGCGGTGCCGAAACCGTGAAGCGGATCGTGCCCTGACCGGTCACTTGGCGCCCTCGCCCAAGCCGAAGCACCGCTACTCTATGTCTTTGTTTTTCGCAACGCTTAGGCGGAAAACCGCACACACTTTTCCACGCGTTGCTCTAGCCGTATTGCGGATAGTGATTGAATTGCGGCGGCGATTTGCCTATCCATTCACGCCCGCCCCCGCCGACGCCCGGAGAACCACTTGCTGGAAGCAATCGCGAAAAACGCAGGGCTGAGGATTGTTCCGGTCGAAGCCCGCGGCCAGTGGCGCGAGTTCCATCGCCTTCCCTATTCCTTGTACAAAGGCGATCCGAACTGGGTCGCGCCGCTTCTCCTCGAGCGGAAAATCCATTTCGACAAGGCCCACAATCCATTCTTTCGGCACGCCAAGGCCGCGTTCTGGCTCGCCACTCGCGACGGCGTTCCCGTCGGGCGCATCACGGCCCAGATCGATGCCCTGCATCTGGCGCGTTACAACGACGCCACAGGCCATTTCGGATTCATCGAGGGGACCGACGATCCGGCCGTGTTCGAGGCGCTGCTCGGCACGGCCGAGGCCTGGCTGCGATCCGAAGGCATGCGCCGCTGCGTCGGTCCGGTGAGCTTTTCGATGTGGGACGAGCCGGGACTTCTGGTCGAGGGCTTCGACCGGCCTCCCGTCGTGCTGATGGGCCACGCGCTGCCCTATTACCAGAAACACATCGCGGCGCTGGGCTACACCCAGCTGCAGGATCTGCTGGCCTACGACTACGAGAACGGCCTGCCGCTGCCGCCGACCATGGAGCGGATCATCGCCCGCGCGCAGGAAAAGCACCAGTTCCGCTTTCGCCCGATCCGCATGGACCGCAAGAACTTTGCCTCCGAAGTCGCGCTCTTGCTGGAGATCCTGAACGACGCGTGGTCCGACAACTGGGGCTTCGTGACGATGACGCAGGCCGAGGTCGACGACATGGCCTCGATGTTCAAGATCCTGCTTCGCCCCGATGCCGTCGTCATCGCCGAGTATGCCGGTGAAACGGCCGGCTTTGCCTTGACGCTTCCCAACATCAACGAGGCGATCAAAGACCTCGACGGACGTCTCTTGCCTTTCGGCTTTGCCAAACTGCTTTGGCGCTTGAAGATCTCCGGCATACCGTCGGTGCGCATGGCGCTGATGGGCGTGCGGCGCAAATGGCAGAATTCCCAGATCGGCGCGGTTCTCGCCCTTTCGATCGTCCAACGTGCGCGGATCAGCACGTTCGAGCACGGCGGCCTGCGCGCGGAATTGTCGTGGATTCTCGATTCCAACGAGCGCATGAAGCACATGCTGACGCTCGTCGGCGGAACCGTCTACAAACGGTATCGGATCTACGAAAAGGCGCTTTCCGGGAGCTCAGATGGGTGCGGCGCCGAGCACTGACGCCGTGTGCCGGCGAGTGCCCGCCGGCATGGCCGCAAAAAATTCCTCCAGCGCGCCCACCGTGCGGTCGATGTCTTCCGAAGTGTGGCGCGCCGAGATGAAGAACCGGATGCGGGGCAGACCCTTGGGCACGGCAAGCGTCACGATCGGCGGCGCATAGATGCCCCGCTTGAGAAGGAAATCCGCGCCTTCCATCGTGCTCTTCAGATCGGGAAAGAGCACCGGAACGATGCCGTGGCCCGCAGCGCTGCCGGTCTCAAGATGCGCCTCCTGGGCCTTCCTGAGAAAATACTGCGCATTCGTCTGAAGCGCCGTTACGCGTTCGGGCTCCGCTGCGATCAGTTCCAGCGCCGCCTGGGCCGCCGCAGCGATCACCGGCGGCAAGCCGACGCTGTAGACGAAGCCGGGCAGTGTGTAGCGCATCCAATCGAGCACCGATCTTTGGGCACAGATGAAACCGCCGCAGGACGCAAAGGTCTTCGAAAGCGTCCCTATGATGATGTCGATGCGCCGCGGGTCCTCGCCGAAATATTCGCTCACGCCCTGGCCGTTTGCACCAAGCACCCCGATCGAATGCGCCTCGTCGACCAGAAGCCAACAACCGAAGCTGTCCTTCAGCGCGAGGAGCTCGGGAAGATTGGCAATGTCCCCGTCCATGCTGTAGAGGCTTTCGACCACGATAAGGCAGCTGCGATAGTTCGACCGCGCTTCCTTCAGGAGCGACTGGAGATGTTCCATGTCGTTGTGCCGGAACTCCAACGCCGCGGCTTTGCACCCCATGATTCCGGATACGATGCTGTTGTGGCTGAGCTCGTCATAAAGAATGAGGTCGCGTCTGCCCATGAGATGGGAGATCGTCGTGAGGTTCGTCAGATAGCCGCTCACCAGCGAGAGACAGGCGTCCGCACCGACGAATTTCGCCAGCGCATTCTCAAAATCGGCATGGATCAGACGCTCGCCTCCGACGAGCCGGGAACCCAACGCGCCGACGCCGAGCTTGTCCAATGCCGAATGAGCCGCATTCTTGATCGCCGGATGATCGGCCAGCCCGAGATAGTCATAATTCGCAAAACTGATGAGCGAGCCGCCCTTCCGGCTGACCTCGTCCCGCAGCCGATCCAGCGGCACAAACCAGGGATTGCCGCCGTCGAGGATCGCGCGTCCGGCCAGCCGCGCACGCCGCTCCGCGTACGCCACCAGTGATTGATCAGATGGCATTCCGTGCGCGCCCCTCGTGATGTTTTGCCACTATGATCGTGCGGCGAAAGGCAAGTCAAGTTCTGGAGTTACGGCCGGAATGGTATTGGTATTTTTCTTGCGGGATATACGGATTCCTCCTTACGGCCCGCAGACGTTCCCGTTCCCGGTTCGCTGCCTTGGGTGCGGCATCGGTTGCCGAGGATGTCTGCGACTGCGTCGTAATCTCCGCCCCAGCGGACGCCGCCGGGGCATCAGGTCCCGTGCCCTGCCGGGGCGGTCTGCACGGGGACACGCTCGAAGATGTAGACGGTCTGCGCCAAGCTCTCATACCCGTCCACGGGCGGCCACAATCCGGGCGCGTATGTGGATTTGTGTGCCAACCGGTACGAAAGCATGCCCTTGAACAAGGCCCTGAAATAATTGCGGGCGTCCATCTCCTTGAAACTGGATTGCTGGACGTTCTGGATCGCCCGGCCGTCGTCAGGCGCCGCAAGGTTCCGTTTCAGATAGGCCCCCACCCAGAACGCGCTAACCACAAGGAGGCGCGGATGTCGCGCCTCGATCAATACAAAAGGCGGGTCGATCTCCACGACGTGCGGCAATGGATTACGTACCGTCAACGGTTTCCGGTCGAGACGGGTCACGATCGCATCCCGGGGGAAGCGCGGCAGATAGACGTTCAGACCATAGGTCTCGATCATGTCGCCCGGGCGTACCTCGGCGTCCAGCCAGCGCTCCGCGTCGTAGCGCGGATCCGCGACGAACGCGGCGTCGATACCCGCACAGCGATAGAACGCAATGGCTGCGACGATCACAACGAGTCCGCGGGCGGCGTATTTGATCAACGGCCGCGGCGCGAAGACAAGTCTGTCGACGGCGACGCCGATATAGACGGCGATGAAGATCGACTGCGGCAGCAGAAAGCGGTTCTCGGTGCGCAGCGCCACGAAGTTGAATGCGACCGTGAACGAGATCATCGCCAGCAAGGGCAGCAGGCCGGCGACAAACAGGGAGCGTTGGTCGCGCGGTCGAATGACGTGAAGCACGACACCGAATGCGCCGAGCAGAGCCGCGGCGGACGGATAATAGCGCGGGAAATACGCCCACATGTCCTGCAAGAGACGCAGGCGGCCGGTCCAGTCGTCCCGGTATTGTGCGTAATCGGTGCTGGCCTGGCCGGTCAGGAACGCGATCCGCGCCGCAAAACCGGTAGGGTTGACGATCGCGCCGTCGATCGCGAGCAGCGCCAGCACGGCGACGCCTGCCCAAAGAAGAAACGTCACAATCACACCGCGCACGTTTTGCCGGGGCCAACGGTCGAGGGCGAACCACATCGCGAGCGCGAGCGGCACACTCGCCAGGAAGACGGCGTAGGCCTGGTCCTTGGTGGCGACGGCGGCTGCCGCAGACAGCGCGGCCCAACGCAAGTGCCGAGGTTCGTGTTCCGCAATCGCGCGCATCCAACCCCATAAAGAGAGCGCGGACCAGAACAGATACGGACCGTCCAGATTGGTGACTTGGCCGTAATAGACCAGGGCCGCATTGAGGGCACATGCCGCGGCAGCGCATAAACCGGCTCGCCTGCCGCCGATCGTTTCGGCCATCTTTGCGACCAGATAGACGGTTCCGACCGACATGGCCGTGCTGACCAGCCGCGCGACTACCGCAAAGAACGTCATATAGGGCGCCTGGATGATCTCGGCGATCACATCGTGCCGGGTCAGCGAATGCGCCTTGAACAGCGCGATTAACCATCCCGGAGAGGTCAGTATCGCAAGCAGGATCATATGGAGCGGCGGATAGGTGAAATAGGAGCCGCTCTTGTAGGTCAGGGCCATGCCGACAAGGAAATTGCGCGGAGCTATCCCGTCATCATCCCAGCCGTCCGAAGCCGGCAGGCCCCAGGTAATACCGGCGAAGCGAAGGACTGCCGCGGCGCAGAGGATCCAGAAAAGCGGCGAGCGACTCCAGCGCGCCAGCCGACTATGCAGAGCGGACAGTCCACTCACGATGCGGGTTGATCCGCGCTGCGCCGGATTTGAAATTGTTCGAAGAGCCACGGCAATCCGACCAGCGCGAATTCCTGAAGCAGACTGAACGCCGTCATAATCACCAGGACCGCCGCCACCCTGGGGGCGGACACATCCAGCAGCCCCGCGGCGGCAATTCCGACCCCGACGAAGACAAGTTCCTTGTTCGGCACCAGCGGCAGCCGCGTTACCAGAAGACGCAAGGCGACAAACTCCAAGCAGACGGCCGCCGAGGGCAAAGCCCCCGAAAGCAGCCATAGCACAAATTCAAGCACAAGCGCCGCTACGCTGCGCACGAGATGGATGGCAAACGTCGTCGCGACGTCGCCGCGGCTCAACGCGGTGACCCTGCGGCCGCCGAGGATCAGGGCAAGGCAAAGGACCAGCGGAAGCGAGCCGACCGATACCAATGTCCACATATGGGCCGGCAAGAACGACGGCAATTTCATTACGCCGCTCGCCACCAGGGCAAGTAGCATCAACCAGACGATCGCCAGACCCGCACCCGCGGAAAGAACATTCGTGTCCTTTACCGCGTGCAACAGAACGCCCTTTTTCAAATCCAGATTTTTTCTGGCCCAGAAGAAAAAATAAGCCTCGCCGGAATAATCCACCATGACGTTGTTCATGTATCGCTTGCGCATCATAACGGAGAACGGGAGCAATCGGCCGACGCCCAGCAAATTGCGATAGATGATGAGATCGGCGACGGGCTGAACGAAGAACGGCAGCAGCAGGACAAGGTAGAAGCCCGGCGCGCGCGGCCGCGCATCCCAGACATGGAGCCATCCAAGCTGCGTCAGGCTGTAGCCCACAAATGCGAGCAGAAGAACCGGAACGCTCCAGCGGAGCAGGCGCAGCGCCGCCTTCCCCCAGCGGGCGTTCAGACTGGCGGCGGCGCGCGCGAGTTCGCGCCAGATCTGCAGAAACATCCGCATACGCAACTTTCCGATGGATAAACGCCGGTCCGAAGGCAAAAATGCGACCGCCTACTGTACAACGACAGTTGCCCCGCGGGCAATGTTCATCGCGCGGCGCGCGCGAGCACGGCGCGCATGATGGCGCGCGGCACCAAGCCGGCTGCCGCGCGGATTACCGCGAATTGCCAAGGAACGACGATGCGCCGCGCGCCGCGTTCGATCTTTCTCGCGATGATCGCGGCAGCCTCGTCGGCGCCGATGAGAAACGGCCTCGGTTCCCTGAGGCTTCGGCTCATCGGCGTGTCGACGAAGCCCGGCGAGACCAGCGTTACGCGAACGCCATATTTTGCGAGCCGCAATTCAAGCGCTTCTGCGAACAGCGCAAGCCCCGCTTTGGTCCCGGCGTAGAGGGGCGCCATCGGCAGGGGAAAGGATTCCGCGATGGAGCCGATAAAAACGATCCGTCCGCGGCCGCGCTTCGCCATGCGCTCCGCGATAAGGTTCGCCCCGACGACGGGCGCGGTGAAATTCACGCCCGCCATCCTTTCCGCTGCACCCACGTCCTGCGCCGCGCGATCGCGTGGAAGGCTGCCGCCGAGACCGGCGTTGAAGATGACAAGGTCGAACGGGTTGCGCGTATCCGCCGCCTCGAGATTTTCGACAATCTGGTTAAGTTCGGCGAGGTCGAAACAGGTAGTCTCGATTTGTGCGCCGCGCGCGCGGCATTCTGCCGCCGTCGTATTGAGGCGTTCTTCGTTCCTTCCCCACAGGACGAGCCGTGCGCCCTGCGCCGCGTAGACGCGGGCGAGGCTTGCGCCAATGCCGCTCGAAGCGCCGGTAATCAGTATGGTTTTGGCCGACATCGGCTCTGCTGCGCTAGAAATAGGGATAACACCGATATATACCGCATGTGCAACCCCCGGTATGGCGTTGGTGCACAAACGCATTGACAAGGCCACGCTCGCGCTCTCATGTAAAGGCCATTATTAAGGGCGGCTTAGGGACAGCTTGTGGTTTCCGTTCAGGCGCATAGGCGTGTCGAAGGGCGCGACGATGGTCGCCTGCGCGCTGTGGATTCAGGAATGCAGCTATCCGCCAACCAGCGGTCGCACCGCAAGGAGCAGCGCCCGCATCGCGTCGCGTTCGTGGCGAGTTCCTACAACTACATCAAGGACGGCGTCGCGCTGACCTTGAACCGATTGGTTGCGCACCTGGAGCGGCAGGGCGTCGAAGTGCTGGTCTTTGCGCCCGTCGGAAAGGTGCCGGCCTTCGCCCACCACGGGACGGTCGTACCCGTTCCGTCGATGTCTTTGCCTCCGCGGCCTGAATATCGCCTGGCCTTCGGCCTGGACCGCCAGGCCGTGCAACGGCTGCGGGCGTTCCGGCCGGACATCATTCATATCGCGCTGGCGCCAGATTTCCTGGGTTACAGCGTATTGAAGATCGCCCAGAGCCTGAATATTCCGGTCGTCGCGTCCTATCACACGCGCTTCGAGACCTATCTCAAGCATTATTGGTACGCGGCGGGTCTGACCGGCCTAGTGCGATCCTATCTGCGCCGCTCCTACGGCGTCTGCCGCGAGGTTTACGTTCCGAGCCGCTCCATGATCGAGACGCTGCTGGCAGACGGGTTCAGAAACAATCTCAAGCTCTGGCCGCGGGGCGTGGACACGGCGCACTTCAATCCCGTCAAGAGATCGGTTTCCTGGCGCACGAAACATGGCATCGGCGAAAACGAGCTCGTCGTCGTTTTCATCTCGCGGCTCGTGCGCGAGAAACGCCTTGACACGCTGGCCGCCGCGCTTCGGCATCTGGAGGCGGGCCGTATCACCCACCGCAGCGTGATCGTGGGCGACGGTCCTGAACGCGCCGTCCTTGAGCGGCACCTGCCCCATACGGTTTTCACCGGGTTTCTGGAGGGGGAGGAACTCGCCGAGGCCTATGCGTCGTCCGACATCTTCGTGTTTCCGAGCGAAACGGAGACTTTCGGCAACGTGACCCTGGAGGCGATGGCCTCGGGGCTTCCATGTATATGCGCCGATGCAACCGGCAGCCGCTCGCTGGTGATGCACGGCCGCACCGGCTATCTCGCCAAGCCCGGAAGCGCACGGGAATTCGCGGATCATATCGCGGCACTGGCGCGCGATCCCGAGTTGCGGCGGCGGATGGGCGCGGCCGCCCGCGAGCGCAGCCTGGAGTTTTCCTGGGACGAAGCGATGGCGCGCATCCACGGCTATTACAAATCGCTGCTGGCGGAAACACAGGCATGAAGATCGTCGACATTTCGGAATTCTATTCGCCGACAGGGGGCGGCGTGCGCAACTATGTCGACCAGAAATTCAAGGCGGCGGCGAGGCATCGCCATTCGCTGACCGTGATTGCGCCCGGCAAGGAGAACCACGTCGAAAGGCGCGAGGGCGGAAAGCTGGTGTGGATCGAGACGCCGCAACTGCCGTTCGACCGCAATTACCGCATGTTCTGGCGCGCCCAGGACGTCTGGCGGGTTCTCGACGCCGAGATGCCCGACGTCGTCGAAGGTTCGTCGCCCTGGCGAGGCGGGTGGATCGCGGCAGGTTGGCAAGGTCCCGCCGCAAAGATGCTGTTCATGCATGCCGACCCGGTCGCCGTATATCCGCAGACGCTCCTGGCCGGCATGATTTCGCCTGCCACAATCGACCAGTTGTTCGGCTGGTTCTGGTCGTATCTGCGCCGTCTGAATGCATCCTTCGACGGTTGCATCGTCGCCGGTTCGTGGCTTGCCGAGCGCTTCTCCGGGTACGGTCTGCGCAATCTACATGTCGTTCCGTTCGGCGTGGAGACGGCATCATTCGGTCCTGGCCGTCACGACGGCGCGTTGCGCTCGGCGATGCTCGAAAAATGCGGACTTGGCCCCGATGCGGCGCTGCTCATCAATGTCGGACGCCATCATCCGGAAAAACGGGTCGGCGTCGCGATCGATGCCGTGAGCAAAGCCCAGCAATGCAGGCCGGTCGGTCTGTACGTCATCGGCGATGGTCTCATCCACTCCCGGGTGCGGGCCAAGGCGGCGAAGGCCTCGCATGTCCATATCGCGGGTTGGGTGAACGATCGCGCAAAGCTTGCCCGCATGGTCGCCAGCGCCGACGCCCTTCTGCATTGTTCGACCGCCGAGACCTTTGGATTTGCCGTCGCCGAGGCGCTTTGTAGCGGCACGCCCGTGATCGTTCCGGATGCGGGGGGCGCCGGCGATCTGGCGGCTGCGGGATATGCCGAAACCTACACGCCGGGCGATCCGAATTCCGCCGCCAGGGCCATCCTCAACCTGCTCCAACGCGATCGGAGGCTTCTCTCCGGCTCGGCGCTCGAAGCGGGACAGCAGCGGATTGGCGACATCGAAAGCCACTTCGACAGGCTGTTCGCCGTCTACGCACAGGCCGCTTTGCGCAAGCGCGCCGAACCGGCCGAGAACGACGATTGGAATACCGTGGCCTATGAGAGCATCTGATCTCTCGCAATGTGGCTCGCACATTCCGTCGAAGCGTGCTTCGATGGAAGCGATGGCGATGCGCCGCCTGCTTATGTGTGTGGCAGCCGCCGGCCTGATGCTTGCGGCGACGGCGGGCGCCGACGGGCGCCAGTTGACGAGCCAAGTGACCGAACTGGATCGTATCCCCTGTGTGCGGCCCGAATATCCGGTGCCCGCCGAACCGAACATGCTTTTTTACATCGAGCGCTCGGTCAACTCCAACACGGTGGTGTACGCGGCGCATCTCGATGCGCACGGACGCATCGACCCGGAGGCGCCGGTGGATGCCTACTGGCGGTGGTACAACGTCGACGGTCATCGCAAGCCGCTGAACTTCATCGAACGCATGATGGCCTATGGCGTCAAATCGGTCACGCATGGCGGACCGGGCGGCGCCATCACCTTCAAAGTGGCTGCACTTCCGGAACGAAAGCTCGTTCTCGATCTGGACAGCCACGGACACCCGGAAGCCTTGATGCGGTTCGGCGACCGCTGGGCAAAGCTCGTCTATGTCTATCTTGTGGTCGACGACAGCGGACTGCTGCCAAACGTAACGGCCATGGACATTCTAGGGTTCGACAAGCTCACCGGCAAACCTCTCAAGGAGCACGTCGTTCCACACTGAGTAGCCGCGGCCGCCCTTCGGATACACTCAGTGTCGAACTCCGCGGCGCCGCCGGATGACGCCAAAGACCGCGAGCGTTGCGCCGAAAAGCGCAGCCGGCATCAACCAGCCCGCCATGACGGGCGGCATATAGCCGTTCTGGCCCATGAGCAAACAGGCCTTGGTGCCGAAATGAGCCAGGTAGCCGGCGAACACCATGCCGAATATGGCCGTTAGCGGCGTGCCGTAGGCCAGGAAGAGCATCGCAAGCGACGCCGCCAGAAGGGCCATCGCGCCCGGAAGCAAGGCTTCTCCGTAAAGCACCTGGAGGCGCGTGCGATAGAGACCCTTGGACTCGGGACCCGTATCGGTGCGGGCCAGCGCCCGCAGCACCGGCATCGGAAGGTACTGTGTTTCCATCCCGAAGACATGGAGCCAGAGCGGATCGAGATCCAACGAGACGGTCCGCTCGGCGAACGGAATCATCATTTCGCGCGTGGAACTCTCGAGCGCAAAGGCGGACTGCGGCCCTTCATCCGGAATCCAGAAGCGGCCGTTGCGCATCAGCCATAGCTTCGTGCCGGGCAGCCGGCGGGCCACGGTCGCCATGTCGACTTCGGTCAGCAGACCGCTATCGTCGCGTCTGTAGAATGTCAGGTTATGCAGAACCGGAGGCGGCCCGTATTCGATCTCGGTGTTGAGCAGTCCGTTGGGCATGGCGATCCAGTGGTTGTCTCCCCTGCGGGTCCGGTCCAGCCGCTGGCCGTCGAGCCCAAGCCGCTCGTGCATCTGCACGGCCATCGCCGCAGGGCCCAGATAGGCATCCATCGTGAATTCGGCAACACCGAGTATGATGCCGAGCAGAATGACGGGGGTCAGGCACTGGATCGGCGAGCGGCCGCTGTTCCACACCAGCATCCGCTCGCCCGACTGGGTGTGCACGATTTCCGTCCAGACGACGCCGAGAAAGGCCGCAAAGGGGAAGAAGGGTGCGACAAGATCCGGCGTGCGCAGCGCCGAAAACCTCACAATGCCCCAGATCGCGGCCAATGCCCCGCGTCCGTGACTGTCGGCGATGAGATGGAACTGCGGCCACAAATCGATCGTCAGCGCGATCGCGAGGAGGACCGAGGCCATGATGAACACATGGCGCAGGTATCCCGCCAGCATGTATCGGGTGTGCCGGCCGGCGATCGAAAGATGGATCGCGCGCAGCTCGGTCTTGCCCGGCAGGGAGGGGACCTCGTCGCTCATGGGCGTGCCAGTTGCGGCCGTACCAGGCTGCCTTGCCTGCGGACGACCACGATCAGCAGCAAGGCTGCAATCGTCGCCGTCAGCGCCGCCGGCACGGTCAGCGCTCCCAGAGGGTCCGCAGGTGCAATCGTCCTGATCAGCCATTCGCTCGTCACGTTGAGCGACATCAAGGCCATGCAGGCGAGCGGCAACACGAAGTAATTGGTCGCACGCGACGTCAGGCAAACGGAGGCAAGCGCAATCAGCGGCGCAAGCAGGCACAAAAGGCTGCGCGCGAACCGCTCGCCGAGCAGGTGCATCGCCTCGCGGTGCTTAGGCGATGTCGAATCCGTCTTGGCTCCGAGTTGCTCGATAATCGTCAGCTCGTTGGCTTCGCTCCCGCGCGGCAGGAACGTCAGCAGCTGATCGATCGTCATTTCCTGGGTGACGCCCCCTGCGGACAGCGTCATACGGGGCAGACCCTTGGGCTGCTGAGGACAGTCGCCGCATGGTTTCGAATTGCTTTGCGCGGGCGCGGTGCCGCCCGGTGACTGGACGTCCGCAAAACTGCGCGAGGTGACCCCATCGAGCTTCAGCAGCAGCGTGCCGGACGCGTCGGGCCCATCGAGTAGGGCGTGATCGGCGGTGATCACGCGAAACGCGCCCGGTTTCGTCTGCTCGTAGACGAAGAGCCTCCTGGTCTGGTCCGGATTTTTGCGGGTTCTGCTTGCCGCGGACTGTGCAGGGGCGAACGCCACCCGATTGGGAAAATAGTAGAACTGTCCTGTGTTGATCCCGCTCCGGAGCGCGCGGAACTCGGCGTCGAACAGGATCACGCGCTGGGCATACCGGGACGCCGGATCGACCACGCCGGAGACTGTCAGCGAAACGACCTGGGCGGCAATGGCGATCGCCAGGATCAGAACCGTGATCTGATAGGGTCCGGTTCCGGCCGCGAAGAGAACCAGCAGTTCGCGGTTCTCGCGCATCCGCAGAGTCGTCCAATACACCGCCATGAGGATCGCGATGGCGAGCGCCAGATCGAATATCTGCGTGCTGGTGCAGGCAAACAGTAGGGCCGTGTCGAACAGATTGGCGTTGTTCTTGAGCACGTCCCTGAACACCATGGGAAAGCGCTCGGCCAGGAAGATGGCTTCGACCAGGGCCATGACGGCGAGGACCTGCACCACGACGCTGGCAAAGAGGTCCCGTGCGTAAAGGCGCGCGAACGGGCGATATGCGGTGCGAAGCAACGTCATATCCGGAACGCCTCGCCGAGATAGACCCGGCGAACGTTGTGGTCGGCGATGATGTCCTCGGCGCTGCCGTGCGCGAGCACGCGGCCGTTCTCGATGACATAGGCACGATCGACCAGTTGAAGCAATTCGCGCGCGTTATGATCCGTGATGAGCACGCCGATGCCGCGGTCCGTCAGATGACGAATAAGCGTCGCGATTTCCTCGACGGTATTCGGATCGACTCCCGCAAACGGCTCGTCGAGAAGCGCCAGGCTCGGTGCACAGGCGAGCGTAACCGCGATCTCGCAGCGCCGCCGCTGGCCGCCGGAAAGCATGCCGACATGCGTCCTGCGAACGGCCTCGAGATGGAACTCCGAAAGCAGACGCGCCAACGTCTCGTGTCGCGTCTTCGCGGAACCTTCGCGGACTTCCAGGACCATTGCGATGTTGTCCTCGACCGAAAGCGATCGCGGCACGAAGGAATCCTGGGGCAAATAGCTGATCCCGCGCCGCGCGCGTTCGTAGAACGGCAGGGCGGTGATGTCGGCGCCGTCGAGCACGATCCGCCCGGAATCCGGAACGATCAGTCCGGTGAGCATCCGGAAGGTCGTCGTCTTGCCGGCGCCGTTGGGTCCGAGCAGGCCGACGGTTTCGCCGCGCTCGAGCGACAGCGTCACATCCTCGATGACTCGGCGCCCGGCGAGCGATTTCACCAGATGCTGTACGGATAGCATGGCCCTTCATTCTTCCTTTTGGAGATGGACCATCCGGACCCTGCCCAGTTTCCGCCGCCGCCGGCGCAGATGATATAGGGCGGGTTCATTCGGTGTACAGTCCCGCGCCATGCGTGACGATATTTCCATCCGGTAGATTGCTGCCATGGGCCTCAACGGGCGAACAGGTCCGGGACGTCGCCCAAACCGAGGCTGCTGACGCCCTCGCGCTGTGCGAACGCAAGCAGGCCGGCCAGCCTCTGCAAGATGGCGCCGGCCTCGGCTTCGTTCTTCGCATACGGGCTTGCTCCCGGAATTACTTCCACGTTGTGGAACATGCAATTGAGGACGATCGGACGGCCGGTGCCCGCCGATCGGGCGTCTCCGATTTCCTCTCGCGCGACGTCGACGAGCCCGCTGACGCTTCCGCGTGTCGGGCGCAACCATCGCGGCTCGGCCCAGCCCCCGATGAGCGGTATTCCGGCGAGCCGGGACGGCCGGATGGTAACGGGCACTTCCAGCAGCGCCCCGGCTTGCTCAGACGCGCGTTCGGGATTGTCCAGGACGGGCCAATAGGGCTGCGTGGGAGCCTGCCGGAACGACGCCTCGGGCGCGCCGGCTCCGCTCCAGTCCATGTTGGGGGTGACGCTCGAATCGACGATGTAGCCGAGGTCCTGAAGCAGACGCAGCGAATGCCCGCCGATTCCAAATCGGCCGGCGCGAAACGAGCGCGGCTGGCGCCCGAACGAGCTTCGAAAGAGTTTCGTGAGGTATTCCAGCTTCCGCCGTTCGGTTTCGCGATCATAGTGGCACTGAAAGACAGATGTGGCATCGGGCTCGAACGCGCCGGGCTCCGCGAATTCGCCATGCAGATGGGTTCCCAATTCCGCATCGCCGTCGAGATTGGCGAGGATTTCGAGCGCTTGCGCGTCGCGCATGAGCTCGGCAGAAAGAAGATAGGTCGGCTTGGCCCGGAACCGGCGGAAAAGAGGCTGCAGGCGATCGTGAATTCCCTGCGAGATGCCGTAGAAGCCGAGCGGCTTGCGGGTACGCCATCCCGGCCCCTTGTCGCATTCGCAATCGATGGAGATGCAGAGATAGACGCTCATCGCTTAAAACCAGCGCACGTGTTCGTGAACGAGGTCGATCTCGGTGCGCGAAAAGCTGCGTTTGAACAGCGCGATGCTGTTTCGTTTGGGATCGGTGTCGCCTTGCATCGGCATTCCCCCAAAATCGAAAGACGTACTTCCCTGTTCCTTCGCCCACAAGACGGCGCACGACATCGGCTGAACCATCTTTGAGAAGCTGAGCTCGCGCGCCGACGACGCACCGGCGGCGTAAGCGGCAACCGGGCCGTGCCGCGTCACGAAGATTGCAGAAACCGCATCCCCCTCATGCTCCCCGACAAACATCGCCCTTTGACTCTCGCATGACAGAAAATAGTCCTTCAGGGCGCCATAGTATGATTTTATCGGGGTGCGCCTTCCTTCGCTGCGCAATCGCTGTTCAAGCATCCCGCGAAATTTATCGACGTCTTCTTCTCTGCCGCGGCGCGAGGTCGCGCCCGCCCGTTCGGAGCGCCGCAGCTCCTTTCGCAGTTTGGTGAATTCGTTTCCGGCGAACGGATCGTGCGCGGACAAGGAAGACAAATCGAGGCGCAAAGCGCGGACGTGACTGCCGGCGTAGGATTGTACGTCCGAAAAACCGCGTTCCTTGAGCGACCGTTCAACCCGTTTCTTCGCCTCGCCGGCCCAATAGGGCATGACCGAAAGGCGCAAAATTCCATGGCGGCGGGTCTGGCCGCGGAGGGCTTCGAGCACGTCCGGCATGTCGCCGGGGTCGTCGCAAACGGGGCCGCGTTCGATTTGCGCTATAGGGAGCGGAAGCATGGCGAGGGTCCGTGCCCGCAGGACCAGCGCTGCTCCGACGACGCGACCATCTCGTCGCGCGAGAAAGTAGCGTGTCACGACAGGTCTTGCGGCCTCCGCGACCCTTGCCCAGGCCCGTGTCTGGCTGTAGTGGCCGCCGCGGGCTGTGGCAACGAAGCTGTCGTAGGCGTCCCCATCCGCAGCGGACAGCCTTGATGACCAAACCGTGTCGAGCCGGCCCACAGTCGCTAACGCCCCACAATTGGCGGATGGAACGGACGTCAACGTTGCGGCGAAGTCAACCCCGCAAGGCGAACTTGGACGCATACCAGTTTGCGAACAGGTAAAGTAGAATGGAGCCACGCAACGGTGGTCGTTTCGACCTGGCATCGTCGCGCCGATAGGATCGATTGCTCAAGACATCTGTAATGCAGCCACAAGGGTCCCGTCCGAAAATCGTTCACGTCGTCGTTGCCGGCGACATCGGCGGTGCCGAACGCTTCCTCGTCAACCTCGCATCGCGGCCGGATGCGTCGGGCGCCGATCATTGTGTGGCGCTGATGACGCCGAACCCCAAGCTTCGCGCGTTTTTCGCGGACGCGGGCTTGCACATAAGGGACAGGGGACCGGTCGGGGAAAACCCCGCCGCTTATCTGTGGCGCAGTTACGGACCCGCCGACATCGCCTGGCTCGGGCGCATCCTGGCGGAGGAAGGCGCTGGCCTGCTTCACGCCCACACATACGGTTCGCACGTCCTTGCCGCCCGAACGGGGCTGCGGCACGAACTTCCGCTCCTGCGCACCGAGCATGGCGTTCGCCATTACCGCGATCCTTCCTGCGCCCTCAACCGGCATTGGGCTTTGCGCCATACGACCCGGATCGTTGCTGTCAGCGAGTTTGTCGCGCGGACCGTCGCCGCCGTCGCGCCGTATGCGCGGGAGAAAACGCGGGTCATCCCGAACGGCATCGACCTGGCGCATTTTCGACCGGTGCCGCCGCCGGCGGACGGTCCCTTTACAATCTCCACGGTTTCCCGTCTTGACCCCATCAAACGGATCGCTTTGGCGATCGAGGCGGCGGCGCGAACTCCCGGCGTTCGGCTGAATATCGTCGGCGAAGGAGGTGAGCGCGAAAAACTGGAGCGGCTTGCGCGGAAGCGCGGCGTCGAAGGGCGCGTGCAGTTTCTTGGACATCTGGCGGATCCGCGGCCGGCGATTGCCGCCAGTGACATCGTCATCAACTGCACGCGCGAGGAGGGGCTGGGACTCGCCGTGATCGAGGCCGCCGCCATGCGGCGACCGGCGGTCGCCTTCGACTGCGGAGGCATTCCCGAGATCGTGCAGGATCGCCGCACCGGCTGGCTCGTCAGGGACCATACCGTCGATGCCCTGGCGGCCGCCTTGGCGGAGGCCGCAGCCAGCCGTTCGCAGGCAGCGGAACTCGGCATCAATGCGCGCGCATGGATGGAAGCCCGGTTCGGCATCGATGCCATGTGCAAAAGCTATGCGGTCGTATATAGGGAACTCGCCGGGGGCGCCGCGACCGCGCCGGCTCTCGCCGCGCCGCGACGGAACGAATGATGTCGGTTATTGCGGATTCCAGTCCGAGTGCCTCTGTCCTTGATGCCGCGCCGGCAAAACGCCTGCGCGTCCTGTTCATCAACGATACGTCGCGCAACGGCGGACCGGGCCGTACCATCCTGTATGTCCTGAAATTCCTCGACCCCGCCCGCATTCACCGCACCGTGCTAATCCCGCGGGAGGGCATCGTCAGCCGCCGGCTGGTCGAAGCCAAGGTCGCGGAGAGTCTCTTCTTCGAGCCGGGTTTGATCGAGAATCTTTACGAGCCCTTGTCGCGCCCGATTGAGCGGGACGATTTCGATGCGCCGCTGCCGCTGAAGATGTTTCGCGCGGCCGGCAACGTCATTCGCGGCGCAACGGGCATTCTGCGACTGATGCGCTGCGTCCGCAAGGAGCGCTTCGATCTCGTATTCTGCAACGGCACCTCGGCCAGCTTCGTCGGCGGCGCCATCGCAGCAGTCACCGGCACACCGGCGATCTGGCACGTGCTCTATCCTTCCGTGCCCGCGCTCGTCCGCCCCCTGCACCGCTGGCTGGCCGCCGGCAAGAACGTGCGCTCGATCATCTGCGTCTCGCGCCCGACCTCCCTGCAATTCGCACACTGCCGGCAGAAGGTCCGCGCCATCCGGACCGCGCTCGATATCGACGAGTTCGACGCGCACGCGGCCGAGCCCGTGCTGCGCAAGGAGCTTGGCCTCGACGGCCGGACGGTCATCTTCGGAAGCCATGGCCGCATTCTGCCGCGAAAAGGCTTCATTGAACTGATCCGTGCCGCGCGGATCGTTATGGACAAGCTCGGCCCCGAGGACCGCACGCGGTGCCGGTTTGTCGTCCTCGGTGACACGCCGCAGGATATGCGCCCGGATCATCTCGAGGAATGCCGATCTCTGGTGCGTGAACTCGCACTGACCGACCAGGTCCGGTTCATCGGTTTCCGTCCCGACGTCAGACCCTATGTGGCGGATTTCGATGTCTCGGTCGTTCCCAGCATCTATGAAGACCCGTTGCCGCGCGCCGTCATGGAATCGATGGCGATGTCCAAGCCAGTCGCCGCATTTGAGATGGGCGGTATCGGCGAGATGATCGACGACGGCGTCGAGGGCCGTCTGGCGCGCGGCCGGCCTGCTGATATCGAGGCGTTGGTCGAGGCGTGCCTCAACTACTTTTTCGATCCCGAGATGCGGCGTCGGCACGGCACCGCGGCACGCAAGCGCATCGAGCGGGACTTCGACGCC
This sequence comes from Alphaproteobacteria bacterium, assembly GCA_028871795.1. Lineage (GTDB taxonomy): Bacteria > Pseudomonadota > Alphaproteobacteria > Micropepsales > Micropepsaceae > Rhizomicrobium. Next base: position 240,297 of record JAGWMG010000003.1, read on the forward strand.
AGGAAGCATGGCCGCACGCTGCAGGACGAGATGTTCCGCATCGTCGGCGTCGGATAGTCTGCGCGCCGCCTGCCGGCATCGCACCGGCAAGCAGGGTGACAATGGTCGCACCGGCGGCATGAAAGTGCCGGTAATCGCTGACGCGGAGGCGATCCTCTGCTTGAGCAAAGACGACAGCACGAGTCCCATGCCGGGGTGCGTAGGAAAGAAAACGCGAATCTGGCCCCGAGACGGGAATTGTTCCGCGGCGACGCCCCAAGGCTCCGATATTCACCCCCGCAACCGTCGGGCGCCGTTGAACGCGTGATTGCGCCGGTGAGACCTCAAGTGGCGCAGAGCTTGCTAGGCTATCTGACACAGCTGTTCTAGCGATAGCGAGGGTTGCTGTCGCTTGAAGCTACGCTTCGAGGTTCAGGCTCTCGCGTATCTCAAAGAGCCGTCTATCAAGGTCGATTGTCTTGCCGGAAGTCACTTCCAGCTCGCGATCTTCAAATACGTCGCGATCAGGATGGGCGCGCCGCCATTCTGTAACCGCTTCGTCGCGCTGCATAACGAGTTCTTTGATATCCTCTTGAAACAGGACGAACATCGCCGAAAGCCATCGATTGAGCGGCCACGAAGGGCGAGATAGATCGACAACAAACCGATCCAACATCGCAATCACATCTTCGCCCGCATACCAGGCTTCCGCTGTCACCCACCTATTCGTCGTGAATAATCTAACTGGACGCCCTTCGCGGCTCATCGAAATTGCGATGAGATGACAAAGAGCGTCGTTTTCGCCGTCTTTTGAATTTGCTTCGTTGACGGCAATTGGCCGCACGCTGGAAGGCATGCCGCGCGGTCGCAGGAAGGTGTGAAAGTGGCCGTAATCGTTCCATTCGCCGCGCGTCTGGGGATGTGCGTGGAAATAGTACTGGGCGTGGGTCTCTGGGTCATACACGTCGTCGGGCGGATAGTGATTGTATTCGACGAACTCGCGACCGCCCAGCGCTTCCGCCACGAGATTGGAACCGCTCTTCTCAAGCACGCGGATGCAATTGACTACCTCGGCCGCGGCCTCGGCGATACGTTCCAATGCGGCTTCGTCAAGCTTCTCACTCATCAAACGTATCTAAATGGCGGAACGCAGAATATGCCCCAAATGAAGCCACGAAGAACGGAACGGCGTAGGTCAAGCCAAGCCGGAGAAAACTTATCGACTTGCCCTCGACGATCTCTGTTCCCTGGTTGATGGCGTTGAGAATCGTTCCGATAACAAACGTGACCCCAAAGGACCGCGTAACGACTTGCCATGAAAATGTCCTGCGCACCGCCTGCCAGTCGATCCAATCGGTTATATGTTCCATATCTGCCGTTATCGAGAGTCCAAACTGTCCCAGTTCAGTCTATCTGATTCGATCTTGTTCGGTGATGGCGGCACCAACAGCGATCTTGCCGAAGGAGCGGGGCGAAACGGGTGCCACATGCGGGTGCTTGAATCGATCCCATGACTCACCACCATGTCGCGTAAAGCGCGACCAGGATTGCAACGACGGCACTGCTGGCGATCCAGAACGACTTGCTCGTCGAATAATCGATGTCGGCGAGGTCAATCGTCGTGGTCTGCGGCTTTGGCTTTTGCATCAGCGACACGATGACCGCCAGCCCCAGGCAGAGCAGGAATACGTAGCCCATGCGATTCATAAACGGAATACGTCCGAGCGCGTCGAAGGCCGGGATGTACGGCCATTTGTTGTAGTAGATGTACGACAGGCCTACCGAACTGACAGCCGCCGTCAACGCGCCGGCCTCGGTCGCCCGCTTCCAGAACATGCCGAGCAGAAAGATCACCACGATGCCAGGCGTGAAGAAACCGGTGAAGTCCTGGATGTATTGGAAGGCCTGATCGAAACTTCCCAGCAGCGGCTTGGCCGTCACCATCGCGATGCCCAGCGCCGTGATGGCTGTCAAGCGGCCGACGACCACCAGCATGCGTTCGTTTGTGTTCTTGTAGACGGTCTTGAAGACGTCGATGGTGAAGATGGTGGCGATCGAATTGATCTTCGATCCCATGGATGCAATGATCGCGGCGATCAGGGCAATGAACACCAAGCCCAAAAAACCGCTTGGCAGCAGGGTCATCAGCATCGGATATGCGTCATTCGATTGCGCCAAATGCCAGCCCAATCGCGGCGCCAGGATGAATGCGGCGATGCCGGGTATCACGACCAGAACCGGAATCAGAAGCTTCAGGAAGGCGGCCAGAACAATGCCCTTCTGCGCCTCGCGCACGCTTTTCGCCGCCAACGCGCGCTGGATGATGTACTGGTTGAAGCCCCAATAGGACAGGTTTGCGACCCACATGCCGCCAAGGATCACTGAAAGTCCTGGAAGGTAGGTGTAGTTGGGATCGTTGGGCTTCAGGATCATATGGAAGTGACCGGGTGCCTGCGCCACCAGCATGTTGAAGCCGTGGAACACGGACAGAATGCCGGTGCCGCCGGCAATCCTCTCAAGCGCGATGTAAACGATCACCAGCCCGCCCAGCACCAGCATCGACACCTGAACCACGTCGGTCAGGGCAACCGCTTTTAGGCCGCCGTACAGAGCGTAATTACCCGCGAACAAACCGAGGACGATCAGGCTCGTCTGCAGCGTCAGACCAGTGACGGTATGGACCGCGGTGGCGCCAAGCCACAGGATCGAGGTCAGGTTCACGAACACGTACAGGACCAGCCAGAAGATTGCCATGACGAGCTGAATATCCTGGCCATAACGCCGCTTGAGGAACTCAGGCATCGTGTAGATCTTGTTCTTCAGGAAAATGGGCAGGAAAAACTTGCCGACGATCAGCAGAGTGAGCGCCGCCATCCATTCGTAGGAGGCGATGCCGAGCCCGATCGCATAGCCCGATCCGGACATGCCGATGATCTGTTCGGCGGAAATGTTGGCCGCGATCAGCGAGGTTCCGATCGCCCACCAAGGGAGTGCGCGGCTCGCCAGAAAGTAGTCCTGGCTGTCCTTCCGATGGCCGGCCTTTTCGCGTGAAACGAGCTGGGCCAGCACCAGGATGAAGATGGCGTAGACGACCACAACGGTGATGTCGAGCGGCGAAAGATGCATGCTTCAGGCTCCCCTATCGCCGGCGCTTTCTGGCCAGCTTTATGTGCTACGCGTAACGGTATTCGGCAGCCTTGGCAAAGGTATCCAAAGCTTCCGAGAGAGAGTGCACGCGCCTCAGTGGGACTTATTGTGCAATGCAGTACATGATGTTGCGGGTTTTTCTCGCCGGCATCTTTGCGCTTATCCTGCAATCGTTCCGTGAGGTTTCGCCGGCATGAACTATCGCCACACCTTCCACGCCGGGAATTTCGCCGACGTCGCAAAACACACAGCGCTGGTTGCGGTGTTGTTGCATCTCCGCAAACGGGAATCTGCCTTTGCGGTCATCGACAGCCATGCCGGCCGCGGCGTCTACGATCTTCGCAGCCAGGAAGCGTTACGCACGGGCGAGGCGGCAAACGGCGTCGGCCGGCTCGCCGGTTTGCAGGACTGTCCGCCGGCGCTCGCCGCGTATCTCGAGCTTGCGCGCGCACCCGAAGCCTATCCCGGGTCGCCGCTGATCGCCGCGAAGTTGCTGAGGCCGCAGGACAGACTGGTTGCCGTCGAGAAGCATCCCGAAGATGCCGCGGCGCTGGCGGCCGTGCTCAAGCCATTCCGCAAGGCGCGGGCGGAGAGTGGCGACGGATATGCGCGCCTAGCGGCTCTATTGCCGCCGCCGGAGCGGCGTGCGGCTATCCTGATCGATCCGCCCTACGAGTCCGCGCATGAATTCTCCGACGCCGCGCGCGCTCTGACCGGAGCGCTGCGCCGCTTTGCAACGGGAATCTATCTCATCTGGTTTCCGATCAAATCGCCGGCCGAAGCGGACGGATTTTGCGGTGAAGTGCTGGCGTCGGGTGCACGAAAGGCGTTGCGCCTGGACGTGATGCGGAGCGCGCCTCGCGACGATCGTCTGACGGCCGCCGGCTTGGTGATCGTCAATCCGCCGTTCAAATTCGAGGAGGAGATGCGCGCGGCACTGACGCTCGCGCTTCCACCTATGGGCGCACAAGCGCGGTTCCTTTGGCTGGCGGGCGACGATTAGGAGTCGGGCGCATTTTCGTTCGGCTATGCAGCGGCCGACCACGGCCGCGCCTTGCTAGAGGTGATTGTTCTGCCGATTTCGTCTCCTGCGCTGCGTGCCCGGCTGCGCACCGGGGCGCTTGCTATCCCGTGCGACCTTAAGTATTTGATCTCGCAAGACGGACAGGTGGCTGAGCGGTTGAAAGCACCGCACTCGAAATACAGGCCGGGCGTTTGAAGTGGATTCACTCTGCGCGCAAACCGTGTGATCAGCAAACAGGTTAGCGCCCGTACAGCTAACGTCTCTTCACACCTAATCGAACGTGATTTCACGTAGGTCTGGTCCAGTATGTGGTCCCAAAATGCGGCGTTAGAATCACGGCTACAGTGCAATCGCGCCCAGACCACTAGCAGCGGCATACTGAATTCGCCTACTCGGGTAATTCGCCGTCGCGAGCGCCCATCAGGCGGCAGCCCTAGGTGCATTTGCGTTCAAACGAACTGCTGATATTGGGCGACGACATGGCCTCAGGATTACCACAACCAAGCACTATGTGATGGCAATCACCGGATAATTTGGCTCCTTCGGCAGGAATTGACCTGCGGCGCCCACAACCTTGTCTTGTCGTTAACGCTCAGGCACAATCGCCTGAAAGTCTTGGGGCAGGGGGGAAGGAATGCGTAATACTCGACTTTGGGCCTGGGTAGCGGCGTTTATAGCGATCTGCGCTGCGGCATATTTCTATTTTTTTAATCCTCTCGCACCGCAACAGCCAACGATAAACGTTCTCGCCTGGACAGGCTATGAGGAACCGCAACTTACTCAAGCTTTTGAAAAGGCCACCGGCATTCGAGTTAATGTCAAGACATATGTTGGCGGCGATCAGATGTATTCGATCTTCTCGACAACAAAGAACACCTACGATGCAGTGATCGTCGATACGGAATATCTCAAGCCCCTCCATGATGCCGGACGGCTCTCGGCTCTTGAGGCAAATTCGCTGAACTACACGGGTTATTTCCCCTATTTTGTCACCTTCCCAAGTGCGCATTTCGGCGGTGAGACGTTTGGCGTCCCCGTTCGCTTTGGCGTCAATGGGATTGTGTACAACACAGACCATTTTTCGGAGCAGGATGTGCAAAGCTATGCCGTTCTGATGTCTGATCGCGCGAAGGGGCACGTGGGAATTTGGGACTGGTATTTGCCGAGCATGGGTGTCCTAAGCAAAGCCGTCGGGAATCACGACGCGTATAATTTAACGGAGGCTCAGTATATAAGCCTCCTTAAAGAGATGCGGGAGTTGCGTCCACAGGTGGCGGCAATTCACCCGACACCACCCGACATGATTGCTGCGCTCGCTGATGGCCGAACTTGGCTTGTTCCCGGCGTCGGAGATTGGGTGGCGTCCGTGCTCGAAGCCCAAGGCAAGCACATTGACTGGGCCGTGCCGAAAGAGGGGGGTATTATGTGGGTCGAGACGCTAACGATCCCATCCGATGCGCCACATCGCGAACTCGCCAAGAAATATTTAGAGTGGATGATGTCACCTCAAGCGCAGGCTATACTGACTCAACTACACGCGTACAATTCCAACGCGACTAATCGCCTGACGTACACGTTCCTAACAGCGGCCCAACGTCACCGGCTCAAGGCCGATAGCGACAAGAACGTCGAAGCAATGATCGAGAATCTCAGTCTGCGCGAGTTGCCAAAAGCGCAGGACCCGCGTCGTTGGCAAAACGATTGGCAGGGGTTTAAGGCCAACACCCTGCATTAGGTAGTGCGGGGCGATCTGTTCTCGAAGCCGCGTTCAAGGAAGAAGGGGCCGAAGGCGCAAAGATAAATGGGCAGCGCAGACTCGATTGCCAGCGGAAGTGTGAATTCGACTGGCGCAGGCTTCGACATCATCGGGTTCTTGAGCAATCCGGCCATCCTCAAGCTGATTGGTGTTCTGGCGATCTTGGCGACGTTCTATGCGCTGATTCCTGAACGTCTCCGCTCCACGCACGCGAATTCCATGTTTGCCCTGATCGGAAGAGCGCTTCGCCCTTTGGCTTGGTTGCTGTTGAAGCCTTTGCAAGCAGTGAACTCAATAATCCCACATTATCTGCGGAGGTCCGCGCATCCTTTTGTCCGAATACTGCACCGACGGGAAAGTGCATGGGTTGCGGTTGTTGGTGTTGCTCTACTTATACTATTTTATTGGAGTCCGACGCCGCATCCGAAATTCGCGGCTTGGGTGCATAACGAAGTCACGTTTGCTGTTCTAACCGCTCTTCTCGTTTGGTATATCTTGTGGTGGTTGGCCAAGGATGCACCGAGTGGCCGCTCTAGCGGCCCGCTCACTCATGTCATCGCGTGGCTGGGGTGGGAAGAGGACCGACTATATAGCAGGCCGAGCGCCACGACAGTATCGAAGGAAGTCCTAAATTTTCTCACTTACGCGCGTGGTTTCGGAGCAGTACCAAAGCTCTATAGCTCCAATGGTGTCGCATTTGATTTGCTAATCGCGGACATGGAGTACTTGCCATATTATTATAAGGCCGACCGGCTTGAGGATTTGACGGGTCTAATTCTACCAAAATTTGCTCCCTTCATAAACACACTAAAAGGGGGCGAGACGACGCGTGCGGGTTTCGTTATGGGGATTCCCTTACGTTGTGGCTTTCAGGAAATTCTCATTAGTAACGAAGTGCGCGATGCGCTAATGCCGACACGACAAGTGATGCTGAGTTACAAGGACTTGAAGATAGAGGACATACTCGCACTCGACCCGACCGGACAAACAAAAATCGGCATATGGAATTGGTATCTACCGGCCCTATCAGTTCTTTTGGCTGTCTATGGAAACGGTGCATGCCATCTCGATGATGTGTGCCGTTTTGATGAAACAGAAGTGCGGCGCGTCCTTGACCAGATTATGAGTCTTGGAATCGCAAATCGTCTTGTCTTTATGAATTCGGTCGAAGAAATCTACGTGACTGCACGTGATCACAACCTCGCTGCGGTCTACGGCGCAGGCAGTTGGGCACTCCCTGCCCCGTTCGAGTCAACTCAAGCAGTGTCAGACGCCAATTTCATTGAGGAATGTGCACTGCTCCCGGCGATCCCTACAGAGGGTTTGTTCGCCTGGATTGAATGTGCGACGATCCTATCGGACAGTAAGAGCTCGGATCGCAATCGAGCAATCGAGCTAATAAAGTACTGGCTCAGCAACGAAACCCAGAAGGAGTTGATGTTTGGGCGCACTTTGCGAGCCCTCCCAGTAACGACCGAGGCTCTACAGTTAGCTCGAAATAATTACCGTGGCGTGCCCCCTGTTCTGGTCCTAGATCAAATCGTCGATCACGACCTGAAAATGAAACATGATGTGAAGATCGTCCCCCGACGAATTCCGCAAACTCTGGACGGTAAAGTGTACCGTGCGGATGAACGCCTTCGGTCAGCTTGGGAAATGGCGTGGTACGAGTTCGAGCAATGGCACAAAAAAGCGGTCCACAGCTGATAGATCGCCTTCCGTGGGGGGCGCTCTGGTTTCAGGTTCTGGCCGCCGGTCCGGCGGTTGCTCTTGCGTTTGGGCAGATGTTGTGGACGGTCAATAGACTTCAGCCCGTGTTTTCTCCGAGTTGGCAGCCGCTCACCACGGTCGCAACAAATCCAATCGTCATTCAAGCGATTTTGACGAACGCCGCAATTGCCGCTGGCGCGGCGATAATTGCGGCTACGGCTAGCTGGCTGATCTGCGTAGCACTTGTTACTCGGACATGGCTGGTCGGATTTGTTGCGCCGCCGTTAGTGCTCTCGTTCGTCGTTCATCCGACGTTGCGCGCCCTTGCCTGGGGTGAAGTCGCTCAAAACCTACCAATGCCAAACAACATGACCCTGGCGATTTATGCAACAATCGCGCTCGGGGCGACGATTTTGCCAATGGTCGCGGTCCTTCCAATCCTCTCAGCCCTCCGCTGTATCCACCAATATCGCGACGCAGCAAGAAATTTGGGAGGGCGGCCTCGCACATTTGAGAGGAAGATTCTGTTTCCATTTGTCGCATTATCGCTGCTCGTGGGAACGGCAATCGGCTTCTCGATGGCAATGTTTGACCCCTTTGTCATCCGCGTCGTTTCACAAGGATTATTTCCAAGTGTCGGATCAGTGGTCGCGGACTTTCTTGCAATTAACGATTGGGGACGCGTGTCCGCGCTGTGTACGTTTGTTTTTCTTCTCACCACGGGAGCCTTTGTGATTGCTGTGCTCGTGATTTCACTGCGCGAGGTTAGGCGATGAGGAACCCGCCTGTCGCCTGGGATGCCCCACGACTGCCGTTAGTCGGGACAGGTGGAATTGTTCTGTTGGTTCTGATTCCCATCGCAACAATTGTCATCTTGGGTTACTCGCAACTCTCAGCCGTAAGGCCTTACCTAGCGGTTATCGATGTCCCGATTAGTGTTGTAATGGGACTTGCTGTTGCGGTCGCCGTTACAGTCGCTTCACTCTTCATCGCTGCGGCAATTCGCTGGGCGCGCTCGCCCTTTCCGATGTGGGCTTATACGGTATTTCTTACCCCAGCAGCCATACCACCGTTGTTGCTAGCATTCGGATATGCAGGTGCAGCAAATATCGGTGGCGTACAACAGGGGCCGGTGCTTGTTGCGGTAGCTCAGTTTGTCGTGTTCCTACCACTAGGCGTGTTCGCTACGTTGAGGCGGGTCACTGCGCTTTCCGATGACCTGATACCGGCTGCGGTCAACCTCGGCGTAACGCCGATTTCAGCTATACTCACTGTGGTCGCACCCCAAATAATGCGGGAATTGGTCCTCATTGCGACGGCTATTTTCATTCTTGGCTTCTCTGATGCAGTCTTCACGCTTTTTCTTGCGGGCCCCACACCAACGTTTGGTCAGGTGATGAATGGTTTGAGCCTCGGCGCCGCAAATAACTTGGCGTTCGCAGTAGGGATTTTCTATGTGTGTATCGTTGTGTTTGCCATCATGGTAGGCACTTTTGTTGCCTTGCTTGGTAACGCACGGCGTTAAGGGGGGCGTGCGGGCGATGCTTCAGGTTTCGGACGTAACTTGCAGAATCGGTAATCGAGCGATTATCGAACGAGTGACCTTTAAGGTCCCCTCGGGAGGCAAGCTTGCACTTTTCGGAAGCAGCGGTTCCGGCAAGACGACCGTTCTCAAGGTGCTTGCTCAAACACTTCCACCAAGTGGCGGCACAGCTGTTCTCGATGGCGCATCACTTATTTCTGATCGGGGCCCTGCAAGAGGGATTATGGTTTGGCAGAATCATGTTCTTTTTGAACATTTGACTGTCGCGGAGAACGTAGCCTTTGGTTTGATTGCTCGGAACGAGCCGGAGGCCAACATCCGCAAGAAGGTTGATGAGATTCTAGATAAAATCGGCCTGCCTGGCTTTGCTGGGCGAAAGCTCGCTGGCTTGAGCGGCGGCGAGCGTGCTCGTGTCGCGTTTGCCAGGGCTTTCATACTTCAACCACCACTACTCTTGCTGGACGAAGTGTTTTCAAACATCGACGTAGCAACCAAAGCACTACTCTATGGCCTTATCGACGAATATGCGAAGTTACCGCGAAACCATGTCGTATTTGTCAGTCATAATCACGATGAGGTGGTCGCACTTGCGGACCACATCGCAATTCTGGAGGGGGGGCAGATAAAGGAATCCGGTGCGCTAAAGGATGTGTTTAGATCACCAGCGACGATTTACGGCGCATTGATCGTACCTGACAAGCTTTCGCTTTCCTGCCGTGTCAAATCCCAGGCTGATGGCAGGCTCGTGGTTGATACCGGCTTTGGAGAATTGGCAGCTGAGCGACCAGCTACTGAAACGCGCATTCGTGATGGCGCGGATGGGTTCCTAGTTTTTGCAAAAAACGACGCGAGCATTGCGCGAACAAAGGGCGAGGGAACGATATGGGGCACATTCCTTCGCGTATTACCACTCACGAAACAACGCGCCCAAGTCGTGCTGAGAGTGGGCGATGCGCCGCTGGCAATTGAAGTCCCGCAAGAACAAGCAGTTGGTCTCGACGCCGGGGGAACGATTTACCTGAGAGTAACAGGCACATTTTTCCCACGTGGTTAACCGCGCGGCTTGCACTCCCACCTAACAAGTAAATTGTGAGACCCAAATTTGTTGTATGTCGTAAATGCGACCCTTACAGGCGCAACGCGGCACAGCGCACGAACCACCCCCCCCGGGGGGTACGCCAGCGGCGTTTCCCAGAATTTTGACGAGGCAGCCGCCAAACGGCCACGGACGCACGCTCAGCGTGTCGGTCACTCTACGCATCTAGCGTCCAGACGAACTGTTCCGAGGGTGCCTACCGCTGGGTAGCGGCTTCACAGGCCCCCGGGCCACGCGCGCCGCGTCGAAGAAATCAGAGATGTTCGCGCCAAGGGCTATCGAGAGACGTTCCAAGACAGCGACTGTGGGATTTTCGAGCCCTCGCTCCAACCTGCTGACATACGTTCGGTCAACCTTAGCATCGACCGCCAATTTTTCCTGGGGCAAGGATCGCGCCACCCTCAGCCGCCGCAGGTTCCTCGCCACAACGATTTGCGCCCTCATGCCGTAAGGCAAGCAAACCGTGGATACTTAAAACCACGGACAATAGACCTACAATTTATAAACCGATGGTGAGTCAGAATGCCGCTGCTGCCCTCGCGGGCGGGACCGTGTGGCGTCCCCGGCAGGGCGTAGGAGAACCAACATGATGCTGGTACTCGAAATTGCGGGTGGGGTCGTGCTTGGCGGTATAGCCTTTCTTGTGTTTGCCAATTGGACGCGAGAGGTGATGGGCATTTTGGGCGTCCTTGTTTTTGTCGCAGGTGTTCTCCTAGCGCTAATGATCGATCCGAGTTCTCTGATCCTTTTCGTAATCGGCGGGATAGGGTGGTTTTTGTACAAACGGCATGCTGAGCGTCGGGCACAACTTGAGGAAGACGAAGCACGCAACAAAGCTGGAACCAGCGAGCGCCAGCGGCGAGCCTCTCGGTTAGCTGAATTGGAGGCCACACAGAAGGTCCGGACGTTGAATCTTGGGGAGTGGTCCCAATACCAACAGCTCAAGCGTGAGCATGACGAGACCGCGAGCTAATTGGAGCGCTGGATTTGGAGGCACCGCAGTCAAGGTGCAGTGCGCGCACGGCGCAAATGAAAGCAATGACAGCGGCTTAGGTATTGTGCGGCCACATATTGGACCACTTTGCGGACCAAATCGGGCGATTTCACCGCCAATTCGACGCCGACGGAGCGTGAGCGCAGGGCACCGCTTCGGCGTAATGACGGGATGCGATCCGCGCAAGGCGGAAGGGGAGGCAGGCGGCCAGACGGCTGACACTGCCGGTTCTGTACCACCTGCTCAGCAATCAGCCGTCGCCTTCGTCGCCACGCGGCGGCGCGGGCGTATGTTCAATGACTCCACTATCAACAGGGGGCGCTTGTCCGGCGGCGGCTTCCATGGCGTCCAGCCTGGCCCAGAAATCTTCAATAGAGGCGTTGGCATTGAGGTTGGCAGATCGCGACACGACGGGTCCATATCCGCGATCAACCAGTTCTCGCGCGGCGCTGAACCGCACCTGCTCGCTCCGCGCGCCTTGGGCCAGATCAATTAGCACCTGGACGCCGAGAGCCGCACCAGTATTGAGCTTGCGCGTGAGTTCGTCACGGAGGGCGGCGAGCACCTTGGGGTTTCTCAGAAGCTCGTATGCTCGGGAACGTGCCGCCGCCCGTCCCGCGCGACCAGGACGCGCGTAGCCCGCCGCTACGGCTGCGTCCACTGCGGCGCCCGGCCTGCCGCCGTGCTCCACGTACTCACGGACAAACACGGCCTGCCGCTCGCTCAGGTCGGCGAGTATCACGGTTTTGGACTCGGGCAGGAAGGGTATTCGGCTCATGGGTGCTCACCTAAGCGACGTTGCGGCCACGCGTGACGGCAAACGGCGGTCGCCCACTGGCAATAAGACATGGGATTTCGAGGAATTCTGACGGCGGCGGGGGATGGCGGGGGTGCAAACCGCCGCTTCTATATTTACGCACGCTAATATGTTTTCGTAATTATAGTAGCTTGCGAAATTCCGCACGTGGGTAGTACGTCCCCCGCCATCCCCCGCCAAGACAGCAGAGCACAGTGAAACCCAGCGACGTGGCGCCAGAGAAACTGAGCTGTTCCGACCGCCAATCATGCTTGCCATAGGCGCCATGTTGCCACCTTCCGCTTCTTGTCTTCCCCTTGAATAAGCCTGTAGCCGCCTGACAGGCGTTCCTCTTTGGCGACGAGGTATTTGCCGAACACGACCGCGTTAAACACGTCGCGCCCCTTTCCCCCTGAAAGCTCGCAAGCCAAGTCGTATAGCTCCCTGGTCTCCGGGATAGCCCCTACGCGCGGTATGCCAAGCTCGCTAATGTCCTTAGTGCGGATCGGGTTCTCACCGAACACCTTACTCCACAGGTAGACCAGCCGCGCGAAGGCCTCGCGGTCTGGATCGTTTCGCTCTACCAGTTCGCGTGTCTTGCAGGGATCGGACGCGCCCAGCCAGAGCAACGGGCGCTGGATGAGCGCCTGCCATTCCTCGAACCGGCCGAACGTCTTGGCCTCAACTTCAGGATACCCCGCTGCGGCGTAGGCCCGAATGATGGTCAGGATGGCCGCGACCAATTCTGCCCTCATGGTCCGGGCTTCCGCGCGCGCGTCCCAGTCGTAAAAGCGTTCCTCCGGCCGCTCACGTTTAGGCAGAATTTTGCACATGAGCGCGCGGGTGCTCATGTCGCCATGGAAGGTGAGGTTGTTCCCCGTCGCCAAGAACGTCGCGTTCGTCGGGACCCTGACCATTTCCGAGTGACCTAGCACACGGTCTTGCCATTCCGGAGATGTCAGGATTGCGCAGAGCGCGTCGCCTTCAATGGGTAGTTCGCAATTGTCGATTTGAATCACGCCATCGCCGCGCATTAGGACCGACAACAGCCGCTTGCGATCTTCCTCGGGGCTACGCCCTTGGGACATAACAGCCGGCTCGTGGCCCGTCGCGATGATGCTCACTAGATCAGCGGCGAGGGTTTTGCCGGCGCCCATCACTGGCGCCGAAACTGCGAACAGCGGCGCCGTTCGCAAGGCCCTACGCACGAGGGCTGTCATGGTCGCCGCTATCCAAACGGACTCTGCTTCCGACGAGGCGAACTCAAAACCGCGCACGACGCGACGCAGCTTCTGATAGCCGGCCAGTGCGTCGCTCTTGCTGGGCGCGTCGGGCACTGGCGGAAACTCGCCATTTGGCAGGAACAAGATGCCAGACTGCGTATCATAGCCCGGTGTTTGCAGAACGGTGTCGTCCGGTCGGATAGTGGGGGCTTCAACAACGCCTTTTAGTTTATTGAGTTTCCATCCGCCCACTTTTCTGACGTAGTGCCTAGCTAGATCGAACGGACATTCAGTAGGAACGGGAGCCTTCTTTCGCTCGTTCCACTTGGTGAACTTGGCAACATGCATCGCGAGTTGCTGGCAGGCTACATCAGACACTTCCCGGATGACTGACGCGTCCGTGGCTCGCCGCACGTCATCGCCTTCGTTCGTATCACCGGCCGCCGCGACGTGCACAATCATTCCTGAGCGCTGAAACACTGGAAGTCCGGAAGCAGCAAATACCTCGTCAAGCTGCTCCAGGTTCTCCACGAGGCGCTGGGGCGCGAGGTCAATCACGGTCTCGAACTCGGACGCCTCGGAGGTCTCTAGAAGAAATGCTTGGACCTCATCAGTGCCGTATTGCTTGATGGCGTCGTCAAGTCCCAGCTTCGATCCGTCTTTGGCATTGGGCAGGCGGGCCAGATGAACGATTGCGCCGCGCTTCTTAAGCTCTACGGCAAGGCGCGCCTCCGCTGCTTGCACGCCAGGCTTCTGCGAGATGTCGCTGTCATAGCAGACAATCACGTGACGGCCACGCCAGGTGATGGCCTCAAGCTCCGGCAAGAAGACGCCGTTGTTCCGAAAGCTGTCCACGCCGCCCAGCGCAATCGTGTAAATGCCGTGTGCGCAGGCGCACAGTCCCTTGACCTCACCTTCGACCACAACGAGGGTTTCGGCCGTGTCTGTCAGCACTGCCCGCCAGTTGAAAGGCGGATTCGGTGCGAAGTACGCGAAGACCGGGCTGCCCTTGGGCTGGGCGAAGCGTTGCGGCCTCTTGGTCTTGGTGAATCCCCTGGCGGCGTCCGCGCCCAAGTACCTCACGCGAAGGAACGGCCGTTGCTCACCGTTGGCTTCGTAGGTCATCGACGCGCCGGACAGTGGATCGAAGTAGCGGATCATCAGCGCGGGGAGTTTCTTGAAGCCTCGGTTGACCAGCATCGCGTTCTGCACAGGTTCAATGCCGGCGCGCTCCGCGATGTTCAGCGTTAGTGCGCGATTCTCAAGGTATTGGCTGGCGAGGTCATGCAAGCTTGGCTCGCACGACGCGGTTGGGCGGACGATTTCTGTGCGGCGGCGAGACAGGGCAACCATCAGTTCATCCCCGTTTTATCGATGACGTTCGCGCCTCGGTCGCGCAACCACTTCTTGATTGCGCCTTTGGGCATGCCAATGACAGCAATAGCTGGTTGCCCCGCGAGGCACAGACGCATTGCGATCAGCGGCTGATTCGTGATCGCCAAGGCAACGTCAGGATTGGCCATTACGGCAGGCCAATTAATACCTGCGACGGGCGGGAAATAGGCAAAGGGGCGCATAGTGGTCGTCCTACTCGTTGTCCTTGCGCGTACTGGGCGCGTAGTCTCTTGGTGAGTTGGTGGCGCTGTTGGCTATTTCGATTTCCTCCATCGCGAACAAGAAATCCGCGAGGTAACGGGGCATGAGACGCCGCAACTGGCGGCGGCGCGCACGCTTTATCTTGTTGACCGCAGAGGCTATGCGCTGGAACGTGACAACGTCAGGTTCGTCGGTAGGCGGCATTGGAGACTCCATGCTGTTGAGGCGGCGTGTCTCCCGACCGCGTTTTGATGATGGCCCCGCTCATGGTTTGTCGCCCCTGACAAATATGATCGCTGTTTGCCTAGTCGGTGCGCTTTAGCGGTGCGCCATTGCGCAACGCCCAGATGACGGGGCGCGGATAAAGCTTCAGATTTCCAATACGCACCGGCGCCGGAACAGCGCCATCAGCAACGCCTCGCTGTAGCGTCGGACGGCTGATGCCCAACGCGGCGGCGGCTTCTTTTTCATTGAGCGGAGGCCCATCAGGGCTTGATAAGTCCATGGTCCAAACTCCCACCAAAACGCCACGCGGGCGGTTAGTTCTTACGGCCCAGAGCGACCGCCACATATACATTAGAGAAAAACTGCGAAAAAAGCAAGTGCACCTAATTGCGCCCATTTTAATTATGGTGTATAAGAGCCACCTGAATAAACGGGATCGCATCTAATGACAAAAAGAGGCCGGCCGGCCAAAGCGGAGCAGGAAGCCCTGCTGCCCATTACAATCTTGATTCCGCCGCGCCTAAAACAAGCGCTCGAAAACGAATCCAGTGCTGCTGGCCGACCGCTATCTGAGACTGTCCGCCGACGCATAGTGCAGCATGAGGATAGAGCGTCAGCTACGTCGGATGAACACCTGTCTCCACCGAGAGCACTTGGTTGGCTTATCGAACTCCACGCGAACGACATATTGCCGTACAGCCAATCGGCTGAAGAATGGCAAGCCGAGATGAAGGCGAGTGTGCCGGCCTTGTTGCAAGAGTTGTTTGGCGGTTCCGAACAAAAGGCAGAGCAGCACAATGACAGTTTCGCTGTCGCAGCTGCGCGGTCCATTGCGCAAAAGGTGCTGCGCGCTCACCTTTTAACGAGTCGAAGCGGTAATGACTCTTGGGCAACCGCTGCTGACCTATCCTTGGCCCAGGAAATACCTTCTCTCGGTAAGCTGCAACCTACCGAACTACTGAGAATTCAAGTGGCACTGGGGTTGTCGCCATCGAATGCTACGGCGGCAGCAAAGAATCGGCGTTTGCGTAAGGAGTAGGGTGATGGCGAAAAAAGCAAAAAAGCTCGCAGGCATTGATCGGCGCGGCGAAGACACGTGGCGCATTCGGTACGTCAAGGATGGAAAGCGTCGCACAGAGACGATCATGGGCACGCAAGAGGATGCTGTCGCGCGCCGTGACGTGATCCGGGTGGAAATCGCTCAGAACACATGGACGGCGCCGACGAGCATGACGCTAAGCGAATGGGCGGTAACTTGGACCGAGCAATACCTAAGACGCGCAGTTTCGACGCGCTCCTATGACCGACAGAAATCGATCATCAATCGCCATATCGTGCCGGCGCTCGGCAAGGTTCCACTTCAGAAGCTCTCAGCGGTTCGCATCAATGAGCTATACCGCCAACTTGAAACGGGTGGCCTGCATCCTGCGACGATTCACTATGTGCACGTCGTGCTAGGGTCGTGTCTCAAGGCGGCCTTCAAGGTCGCAGCCATCGCACGCAACCCGGTGACGAATGCATCACCTCCAAAGGCAAGCGCACAAAGCGGTGGTCACGCGCTGACACAGCCCGAGCTTGACAAGCTCCTGACCGATTTTTGCCGTGATCCGCTGTTCACAATCGTCGCTCTTGCTGCCGGCACGGGCGCGCGCGTCAATGAACTTCTAGCGCTCGAATGGTCGGCCGTCGATTGGGACACAAAGGCGCTTCGCATTGATGCGGCGCTCAAGCCCACGAGTGCCGGACTTGAGCGCGGCACCCCGAAAACCGAGCGCAGCCGTCGTACGATCCGGTTGGACGACGGGCTTGCTGCTTTGCTGAAAGCGGAGCGCGAACGGCAAGAAGCCGTGCAGCGGATGCTCCGGGGCATGGGTGGCAGTGTGGCGACGCTTCGCAGTCTGCTTCCTGAGCACGCCTTGATCTTCCCAGCCTCGCCGATAGACCCGACCAAGCCGCGCCGCCACGGTCCAATAAGCAAAGCGTTCGCTGCGCGGGCGGCAAAGCTCGGCTTTGGCGGCCTGCGCTTCCACGACCTACGGCATACGCACGCCACGCTGCTCCTACAAGCGGGCGTCCCTGTGGCGGCCGTCAGCGCGCGCCTGGGCCACGCCAACGCCGCCGTGACACTAGGCATCTATAGCCACTCCACGACAGACGCGGAGGCCGCAGCAGCGCAGGTAGCGGGTTCGCTCTTGTCGAACGTGCTCAAGGGCATGTAGAACCGCGCGCTCAAACCGGGGCCGGTGGCGATTTGGTCCAAGAATGGTCCATGGTCCAGGTTTGTTCGCTGAATGTGCTACCGCGTTCACATTGAAAACGGTAGGATTCTGCGGCGCGGACAGGTGGCTGAGCGGTTGAAAGCACCGCACTCGAAATGCGGCGTACGGGCAACTGTACCGGGGGTTCGAATCCCTCCCTGTCCGCCAGACGTTGTAATTAATTAAGCAATTTCAATATGTTATGTTCTAGAAGTTTTCTGTACCCACAAACTCACCCACAACCATCGTGCGCCTTATGTTCGCTTGCGCCAATTGAGCGGCGCCGCGATGCCGATGATGCCGGCCAGATCCATGCGCCTGCCGCGCCGGATCATAACGTAGTAGCTGGCGCTGCCGAATTCGTCGCGCAGATAGCCCAACAGGCCATCATAGGGATTGCCAATATAAACAACCTCACCGTCGCGTCGGTTATTCCGGTACGGATAGACGTAGATTAGAAGTTTCGGATCGGGGTCGTCCATTAGACGCATGAACAGCTCCTCCACTCTGTTGCTGCCACCGAATATCGACGGAACGGAGCGGCGCCTTCTTCGGCCAGAGCGCTTTTTCATGGTGTGTTGCCCGGTGTGTGGCCGGTGTGTGGCCGGTGTGTGCCATGATGTGTGGCGCGTGTGTGGTCCGGTGTGTGGCGTGGTGTGTTCCGTCGCGCAGCAATGGCGCGTCCATCACGTCTGCCTTGCCGGAAGGCCGCCAGCAGTCCTCTCCATGTCCCCCTCTGCCACGGCTTTTCATGAGCTGCCGTCCCGGCCGATACCGAGCGATGTAAGCGGTGGCGCTTCAATGATCTTTACCTGCACGGGTCTCGATTTGACTGGCGACGCATCTTCCAGCGCGCGCCGCCAGGCTTCTGCGGCCTCGCGCGAAATCAGCGTTTTGCGGCCGGCCTTGAAAGGTCTCAGCCGCCCGGCCTTGATTTCGAGATAGGCAAAGCTGCGCGAGATGCTGTAGACGCGGCAAAAGGTGGCAATGTCGTAGGCCTGAGGCTCATACAGATTCATCTCGGTCGCTCCATGTGGTCAAACATGGAGAAACGCTAGAATGCCCGTTCAGCCTTGTCCAAAAGTGACCTTCATACCGATTCACAGTCGTCAAGAGTCACTCTCAGTCCCTGAAATGCTGCTGACGTTCCTTACGGCGCAGGTGCGTCATTGTCCCCGGCTTCACCGGTTTGCCCAATAGGACCGATACAATCGTTTCGGTTTCGATGTTCGGGGCCTTCCCTTTGAAATAGCCTTCCAGCAGAGCGAAGGTGCGGCGCAAGGCGAACGACTGAATATCTCGTGCAGGCTTGGTTTTCTGTGCGTTAGTCGATTGCCGCATGATCGCTCCGCTACCGATCCTCCGTATCGGGCCTTCGTAAGGTTCTAAGGATGATGCCGCGTCATCGATTAGCTGCGCCAATGTCTGCATCCCCTCGCGATCTGCGGGCGGTGCGTTCCAATGAACTATGTTGATTTGGTAACACAATCCGCCCAGATCGCGATCCTCCGCGATCTCGTGCGCCAACGCGCGCAGCTTCTTGGCCAGCTTCCCTCGCCGATGTTCCGCGTGCTTGATCGGCTCGTTCTCTGCCTGCCATTCCAACTGGATGCCAGCAACAGTGCGCAGCAGCGTCTCGATTTCCACGTCGTGCATGCCGCGTCGTGTCAGCGTCGCGAGGACCTTGGCGATCTGCTTGTCCTTCCGCAGACGGCGGTAGTTCGATGCCACGGCCCGAGGAACCGAATTCTCGAACGTGGCATCCTTGTACTGTTCGAATGAGCCATTCGGATCACTGAGCACACCGAATCTCCAATCGTATCCGCTCGACCGTAATGGGGTGGACGCCCCCCGACGGCATCGATTGTGCCAAGGTGAGTTGTCGAACATCACCTGAGGGAGGCGTCCATGAGAGAAGTTACCACAATTGGCTTGGATATCGCGAAGCACGTTTTCCACGCCCATGGGGTAGATGCGACCGGGCATCAGGTTTTCAGCCGGAGAATCACGCGCGGCAAGCTGCTGGATTTCTTTGCCACGCAGCCGCGTTGTGTGGTGGCGCTTGAGGCTTGCGGCGGAGCCCATCACTGGGGGCGCGAGTTGATGCGCCTGGACCATGAGGTACGACTCATTCCGCCAGCCTATGTGAGACCTTTTGTGAAGCGGCACAAGAACGATGCCGCCGACGCGGAAGCCATCTGCGAAGCGGCCCAGCGCCCGAACATGCGTTTTGTCGCAGTGAAGAGCGAAGGGCAGCAGGCATCGGCACTGGTGTTCCGCACCCGCGACCTGCTGGTGCGGCAGCGCACGCAGCTGGTCAATGCGGTCCGTGGGCATCTTGCGGAATATGGCTGGGTTGCTCCCAAGGGCAGGTCCTACGTGGCACTGCTTGGCGATCTGCTGGAGGACGAGCTGGGTTCGTCGCTCCCCGAGGCCGCGCGCGCCATGTTCGAGGTGATGCTCGGCATGATCGATGAACTCGATGAGCGGATCGCTACACTGGACAAGGAGATTGCTAGACGCACCCGCGAGGACGAAGTCGCCCGCCGTCTGATGACCATTCCTGGCATTGGACCGGTTGCGGCCACCGCGATCGCTGCGCTGGCGCCGCCAATGGAGACCTTCCGGCGAGGCAGAGACTTTGTCGCCTGGCTTGGTCTCACTCCACGGCAAAACTCGACAGGCGGGAAGCAAAAGCTCGGGGCCATCTCGAAGATGGGTGAACGAACACTGAGGCGCCTGCTGATCATTGGCAGCAGCGCGGTCGTTCTGCAGGCCAGCAGGCACGGTGCTCCCAAAGGTTCATGGTTGGAGCGGATGCTGGAACGTAAGCCGCGCATGCTGGTGACGGTGGCACAGGCCAACAAGACGGCACGCATCGTCTGGGCGCTGCTGATGAAGGGCGAGGATTACAAGGCTCCGGTGGCAGCGGTGGCGTAAGCCGACCGCTCCGCCAGAGGTCGTCGGAAGACGTAGGAGGTCGAAGGAGGGTATGGCGCAACAGTCGGCGAGACGGGATCGGGAAAACCAGGGTGAATCAGTGTGCCGTGAGCACGCTATCGTGATGTGGACCCGGTCCGCGAACTCCCATTCGGGCCCGCAGCACCATCGCTGCATCCAAAGGCCGGACAGATGGCAGCATCCGACTACGTGCAAACCCTTTTACCGCTTGCGTCTAAAGGGGCGTCCACAGATGATTCACACGACGCGGCTAGCCGATATTCCCCGGATGGCACAGAGCCACCGTATTTGCCCGAATGACGAGTTTTGGCGCGATTCTACCCTCCAGCGACTTGTGCGAACGTCCCCACAATTGGAGGGTGGAGCGGACACTCCAAAGGGGGTTGCGAACGCGCCCAATCGAGACCGAGGTAGAGAACGGCCTACAGCCTTCCTGCCTGCCGGTGGCCGTTGCTACGATCTCTCAGTCGTCGGCCACAATTTTTGCCTCATCCTCAAATGGCTGAGGCGCTTTTTTGCGCATGATCCTGTAGACGTTTGCTCCGGCTCTCTTCAGTTTGACGTTGTTTCTGCGACGGAAACTGGATAGCGGCCCAAACCGATCAACATACCTGCGGCACACAGGAACAGCAGTGCACATATCTGCATGATCTGCGAGTAGCTGCCCGCCCGATCATAAGCATAGCCGAGCAAACTCGGCCCGGAGGCAGCCCCAACGGCGAAGACGCCGAACAATGCGCCATAGATGACACCATAACTTCGGAACCCGAAATAGCGCCCCACCAGATACGACACCAAGCTAAGCTCCACGCCAGTGGCGAGACCCAAGAGGATGATTGCGAGCATCGCCTCGTGATTGCTCACCACATGTTGTGACAATATCCAGGCGCCCAGTGATGCACCGGAAAGCAGAATAGCACCGACGAGCGGTGCCCAGATCCGGTCAATCAGCCAGCCTCCGATCAGCCGACCTGTGACGATCGCGATTCCGATCAGCGAGCTCAGGGCTACAATCTCTCCCGGAGAGATGTGTACCGAACGAAGGATATTTTCCATATTCGGGAAGGGCGCAGCGCTCGCAAATGACATTGGAACAAGAGCGACGATCAAAATCCAGAATGTACGCGTGCGCAGCGCCTCTCTAAGCGTGAGATCGCCGATGGATGAGTGCTGAACTTTCTTGTTCCTAATGACGCCGATGCCTTGCGCCACGGGGAAGCCCCAGAGCACAGCGGGCGTACCGACCATTAGTGGCAGCAAGCCGATACCCACAATTGCAACGCGCCATCCGCCAATATTCAAGAGCCAATTCGCAAGCGGTTTTACGCTCAAAACAAACAGACCAACACCAGCTAAAGTAATCCCGAGCGCAAGGCCGCGTTGTTTAACGAATGCACTGCTAATGGCTTCGGTGAAGGAAATGGGGGTCGCGCCAAGGCCAAACACCGCCATTGCGAGCCAGCTTGCATAGTATTGGACTATTGAACCGCTGGATAGCGCTAACGTCATGTAACTGATCCCGAGTGCCGACAGTGAAATGGCAGCGACCTTACGTGCGCCGTAACGATCAACGAAATGACCCGCCAGTGGCCCACCTAACAGAAGCGTGAAGGTCATGAGCGAAAGGCCACCGAAGATGCTTGCAAACGACCAGCCAAACTCCTTTGCTAAGATGGGGGCAAAAATACCAATCGAGTAGAACAGCAATGGTGGAAGCCCAAGCCCAGTGCCCAACATGGCCGACAGGAGGAGTCGCCAGCCAGAACGGATTTCGGAAAAGTTGTCCAATTGTGTCTTGACGTCGTGAATTGTGCGTCCTCCCTATCCGATATCGACGACTTCAAATCTAACTACTATGCCTTGCTGCCGTGCCTCAACCCGAACTTCTGATCAATTTCCATCCACTCGTTAAGACCCATGATGTTTGTAAGCTCCTGAAAATCAGGCAACGATCCTTCATCTGTGAATTTGCCTTGTCGAAGGGCGGCGAGTGTGTGTGTGAGTGCGCCGATTGTTCTGAGCATCAAGGTAATTGGATAGAAAATTATGGAGAAGCCAAGTTCGCGATATTCGTCAGGCGATAGTACAGGCGTCTTCCCCCCTTCCGCGGCATTGACGACCAGCGGGACGTCAAAGCTCTTGCCAATGATCCGCAATTCGTCGAGCGACCTGGGTGCTTCGATGAAAAGTGCATCTACGCCCTGTGCTACATAGCGTCTGCCGCGCTCGAGCGCAGACTCCAGCCCTTCTACGCTTCGAGCATCGGTTCGGGCAATGATTGCAAAATTGATGCTCGACCGCGCATTGAGCGCGGCTGCGAGTTTAGCCTCGGCCTCCTCTGTCGGCACGATTTGCCGCTCGACGGACATATGCCCGCATTTCTTTGGACTCACCTGATCCTCAAGAACAATTGCGCTGATGCCCATAGTCTCATAGGTCCTTACAGTTCGAACGACATTCTTGACGTCGCCATAGCCATCGTCTGCATCGACTACCAATGGCAAGGACGTAGCGGTGGCGATGTCGCGTACAGCGCTGCTTATTTCACCGAAGCTGGCAAGCCCCAAATCAGGCAGTCCCAGTCTGCAACCGATAAGGCCGAAACCGCCGATCGATGCGGCGGTGAAGCCTGCGCGTTCGATCAGACGAGCGGATAGCGCATCAGGGGCAGCCGGCAGCAACAGGGGCGTCTCAGTGGCTAGAAGTTCAGAAAGGTTTTTTGTGGTTCTGGACATAGTTTTTTCCTTTGTGATTTTGGCCATGGTGCTTCCCTACCGGATATCAGACGGCGTAGACCCATGGACGCTTCGCCGCGTCACGTTTCTGGAAAGCGGCAATCAATGGTTCCCGTTTGCGGGTCGCATCGATGGCATCCAGTCCCTCGAGCAGCCTCTCGCGCTGAATTGCCGGGATGTGAATGGGATGGCGATTGCCGTTGGGCGAAATGATGACCCTGTTCTCAAGATCAGCCGTCATATCGGCATGGTCGGGCGTAATCTCCGCGGCAATGGTGGTCACCACCGCCTCGTCTAGCATGATCGGTACCATGCCGTTCATGTAGCAGTTGCTGGCAAAGATCGCGCCAAAGCTTGGCGCAATCACGGCGCGGATGCCAAAATCACGTAAGGCCCAGGCCGACCACTCGCGAGAACTGCCGCAACCGAAATTCGCTCCAGTCAACAGGAAGCGGGCATCCCGGAATGGCGTCTGGTTGAGGACAAAGTCAGGATTTTCAGATCCGTCTGCCAAATAGCGCCAGTTGTAGAACAGGCCCGAGCCGAAGCCGGTTTTCTGCACCTTCATGATTTGATGGCCCGGCGTAATCTGATCGGTATCGATATTGTTCAGCATCAGGGGTGCCCCAATACCGGTGACTTTGACGAAGGGTTTCATTGCAGTTTCTCCAGCCTGCGAGGATCCGATATGCAGCCCGCTATCGCTGACGCGGCAACGGTTGCGGGGCTTGCCAGATGCGAGCGCACATGCGGTCCCTGCCTGTCTTCGAAGTTCCGGTTGGTGGAGGCGATCACGCGCGCACGCGTCGAAAAGCTTTCGCCGCCGGTCGCCCCGCTCATGCACAGCGAACAGCCGGATTCACGCCATTGGAATCCGGCATCAATGAAGATGTGATCCAGGCCCTCCGCTTCCGCTTCACGCTTGACCGTTGTCGATCCGGGTACACAGATAGCTGTGACCCTCGGCGCAACCTTGCGGCCCCGCAGAATGATCGCCGCTGCCCGTAAATCCTCAATACGGCTGTTGGTGCATGAACCAATAAACGCACCGCTGATAGGCAGACCTATCAGAGGCTTGCCCGGCTCCAGCTCGGCGTAGGCGAGCGCGCGCTCCTGCGAGGCGCGGGCAACCGCGTTAGCGGTTCGGGAGGGATCAGGCACCACGCTGTCAATTCCGACGACATGCTCCGGGCTCGTGCCCCAGGTGATCTGCGGTGCTAATGCGGAGCAGTCGAGGGTGAGCTCGGCGTCATAGTGCGCACCTGGATCGCTTACGAGACTACGCCAATAGTGGAGTGCATCGTCCCAGACCCTACCCCTCGGTGAGAATTCGCGGTCCTTAAGATAGGCAAACGTGATCTCGTCGGGGGCCACTAGGCCGGTGCGCCCACCAAATTCGACGGCCATGTTGCACAAAGTTAGTCGCGCCGCCATCGACATCGAGCGAACAGCGGCACCCGCAAACTCCACGGCATGACCGGTTCCTCCAGCCGCGCCGTAGCGACCGATCAGGGCCAAGATCAAATCCTTCGCGTACACGCCGGGTGCAGGCGCGCCTTGGAGATTCACGCGCATGTTTTTGGGCTTTGTCTGGATGATGGTCTGAGTGGCGAGCGCATGCTCGCTTTCACTCGATCCCACGCCCCATGCAAAGGCACCCACTGCGCCCACCGTACAGGTATGGCTGTCTCCGCAGATGAAAGTCATACCCGGCAGCGCGATCCCTAGTTCCGGAGCGATGACGTGGACAATTCCCTGCCGAGGATCCGAAAGATTAAAGAACCGAATCTTGTGTGGAACGATGCGGGACGAAAACTCGCGGAGAAAATTGTCTCCGCCCGGCATGCGAGTCGTCATGCCTCTGCCAGGCAACGTTTCAAGCACATGATCAAGCGTACCGAAAGTGAGTTGCGGATTGCGCACTGTTCGGCCACACCGGTCCAGTTCTTTCAGCGACACCGCACCGCTGTATTCGTGCAAAAAATGTCTGTCGATATGAATAAGGTATGCCCCGTCGCCCAAATCGGCGATGACGTGGTCGTCCCATATCTTCTCAAAAAGTGTTTGAGACATTACCAATCCTTTCAATTTTCATGTTGCTCTCCTAACTTGATACCGGGACGGTAAGCGTCAGAGCGACTTTAGGACTTGTTCGCCGATGGCGTGATCCTGGCTATAGCGACCACCAGCAATGCCCAACGCGCCAACAAGTGCTCCATCAATCACGATCGGAAGGCCACCGGGAATAAGGGTGATTTCCGGTTCCTTCATCACCGCATTCAGAAGAAAGGAATCGGACTTGATCATTTCGAGAACAGCTTGCGTGGACGTTTTGAAATTAACGGATGTCGTCGCCTTCCGCTGAGCAATGTCTAAATTGATATAGCCCGTCTGTTCGCTTCTAGCCGCAGCGACGATGCGCCCACCGGTGTCGACGATCGCGACCGCTATCGGTACGCCCTGCTCGCGTCCGGCCTTGACCGCTGCATTGATTAGGGCGAGCGCCACGTCGAGTGTAAGAGCCATATGCATCCTTTCAATTGCCTGTGGAATTGGGGGACGGTGCCCAGAGGTTTTCGCCCAGATCGTGCGCCTCTCGTACCGTTGCCATGGTTGACCGGGGAATGTACGCGTCGCCGATGACATGGGTTTCGTAGCCAGCATCCTTGAGCGGCTTGACCAGTTCGTCTCTCGGTCTCCTGGGTGTGGCATAGGTGAAGAGCGAAACACCTTCAATCGCCGTTTCCCGACCGCTCATGATGTTGCGGACTACGACACTCCCCTGCTCGAGATCGGTCTTTGGCGAAGGTTCCGACCATGGCCAGGCCTCGACGCCGCGCAGCAGCAACCGGCGATAAATCGCCTGCCGCTTCACCAGCGCTTCGTCACGGGCAAGACATTCGACCGGATTGATGATGACGACGCGAGCGAAGCGATGTGAAAGCACTTGAGCAGCCGAGTAGGTGACGTCAGTGCCATCGAAATCGTAAAGAACGGCCGTGCCGCTATCTTCGCGCATGCGCCCGAAATCGGCGATCAACGACCAGAGATCGGGTATGATGCCCCACTCTTTCCACTCCGCGGGCAACTGAACGGGCCACAGCATTTCCCCGCCGGTCGCGACGACTACAGCGTCGGGATTTGTCGATGCGATTTCGTCGAAGGAAGCATTATGCGACAACTTGAAATTCACGCCTGCGCGCTGCGCGGCAGCGATCTGATAATCGAATATCGAACTTGCCGCTTCGCAGCCGGGCATGGAGGCATAAAGGCGCGCTTTCCCACCCAATTCCCCAGATTGCGAAAACAAGGTCACCTCATGACCGCGGGCGGCGGCGATCCATGCCGTCTCGAGCCCGGCAAGTCCGCTGCCCATGATCGTTAGACGGCGGCGCGAGGTGGCGCGCTTCGGCCACCAATCGACCTCGTCTATTCTCGCCACACGTGGATTGTTGTCACAGGCAAGCGGCTTACTGTGATGGACGACTTCGCCCCAGCAATTGTTGCCTGACACGCATTTGCGTATCATGCCATCACGGTTTTGCTGCGCTTTAATGCCCCAGGCGGGGTCGGCGAGAAGTGTGCGGCCCATCATGACGAAATCGGCTTTGCCGGACGAAAGCAGAGTTTCTGCCTGAACCGGCTCCACGATCCGTCCTGTACTCGCTACGGGTACGCCATTGCAGTGCAATCGCAGGCGCCCAATCTCATCGGCATAGGTGCCGCGCGGCATGTGCATATCGGGTAGGTGCATGTAAAGGGTCGAGGCTTGGGTGCCCTGAACGAAATTCAGATAGTCGAGCCGGCACCCTCGAGTCAGCGCATCCGCGATCTTCCCCGCTTCATCCCAATCGATGCTGCCGGGTAATCCATCATTGCCCGGCAGCCGGATGCCGATGATGAAATGATCGCCACAGGTGGCTCTTATGCCGTCGACCAATTCGAAAAGAACCCGTATGCGATTGGTCCGCTCCCCACCGTAGGCATCATTCCGATGATTCGACCAGGGCGAAAGAAATTGATGGTAGAGATGGCCATGGCCACTCGATATCTCGACGCCATTGAACCCAGCTTTCTGCAAAGTCTCCGCGGCGGCAACAAAATCGTCGCGGGAAGTGGCAATCTCATCAGTGGACATGGCATGTGGCATTGTCCAGCTCAAATCGTCCGCCAAGGAAGATGGCGCGAGAGAGAAAGACTTGCGCCGAGGCCGCACATCGCCGCGACCCGTATCCTGGAGCTGGGCAATAATACCCGCGTCGCGCTTGCGCACAGCATCCGCCCACTGGCGCAGACCATCGATGCTCTGCCGCTGGTACACGCGTACTTGTGCGCCAAACACTTCTGCATGACGAAGCACATTCAAGGGTTCGGTGACGATCAGCGACGCTCCGCCCGCGGCCCTGTTTTCATAGAACGTAATTAGCTCCGGCGTCACATCACCATTACATGCGCGGGCTGTGAACATAGATGCGAAGGCAATGCGGTTGCGGAAACGCTGCTCGCCAAGCTGCATGGCTGTGAAGAGATGGGGATAGGTCTCCAAGGGTCTAGGTCTCCAAGGATCGGCTCTTACCGGGTGCCTAATTCGTTAAGCGCTTGGCTCGTGCACCTGCTAGGATTGCATCCATGCCCCCAATCATCTGATCAACGCTCAATCGGGCCGCACCCAGTGAAACTACGTCGACGAATTTGGCCACGTCATAGAGCGATTGTGCGTACACGAAATTCTCGCCACGCATGACGACGGGAACACTGCGGATGTCCAACATGCTGAACACTACCAACGCCCCTGGATTCTCGAGGATATTCACGAGCTCGAAGTCAATACCTCTCAATTTCAGAAATTCCTTGACTTTCTCACAGCTCGAGCAATGGCGCGCCCAATAAACTACGAGAGACAGTTTCATGGCCCCCTTGCCGTGGTTAGTGTCTCCACTGGGGCAAGTGACCTGCTGACTCACCCATCTGTTCGTTACAATCTCCGTTCCCCCGCCAGCGATCCTTTCAATTGTTGCGAAACCGTTGGGAGCATGGACGGAAAGCACTGTCGCGTCCATAATCGATTGAGCACAGCTTGTTAAGCGGGAGCTAACGATTTATGGAACTTCGACATATGCGCTATTTTGTGGCTGCTGCGGAAGAACTGAACTTTACGCGTGCGGCTGAGCGACTGCACATCGCCACGCCGGCGCTCAGCGTACAGATCCGTAAGCTGGAAACGGAGATTGGCACGGACCTCTTCGTCCGTGAAGGCCGCGGCATCAAGCTTACTGAAGCAGGTAGGGTGTTCTTGGAACAAGCGCGTCGAACGCTCGCCGATGCCAACCGCAGTCTCGCGTTGGCGCGTCAAGCGGCGAATGGGGAAATCGGCAATCTCTCAATCGGGCACAACGGACCGGCTGAGATTCTTATGTTTCCGCAAATCGTTCCAGCGTTCAAAAAACAATATCCGAACGTGCATTTCACCTTTCATAACCACAGGACTCCCCGGCAAGTTGAGATGTTACGCCGAGAAGAAATTGACGTAGGCTTTGTCTGGCAGCCCATTCCAACAGATGGGTTCGATGTGTGCGAGTTGATGAAGATACCTTTAGTCGCCGTACTACCTGAGGACCACCGGCTCGCATTGGCACCGAAAATTTCCATTAAGGATCTATCGCAGGAACCGCTAGTTTTATTTTCTCAGCTTCAGGATCATGAATCGTTCTATCAAATCGAGCAGCTATTCCTGCATGCGGGGACCATGTTAAGTGTGGCATACGAGTCCGAGAATCTGTTGTCGATAATCAACTTCGTCTCCATGGGAATCGGCTGTAGTCTTCTTCCTGACTACACACACAGCATATTGAACCGTGTCGTATACAAGCCACTGCAACCTCCGAACATCGTGAAGGCTCTGGCAATTATCAAGAATAAGCGAAGCAGCGGTCTCACGGAACAGTTTTTCCAATTTGTAGTGGACAAGTTTTCCGTAACTACTCACATTGCGGCGAATTGACTTGGCTTGCGTGAGGAGGCTGGTGGGCTGACGGCGAAACTTCTGTGGCTGCCGCCCGTTATGCAAGAAGTTTCCGATCCAATGCGCGTGTGATCG
Organism: Alphaproteobacteria bacterium; assembly: GCA_028871795.1. Taxonomy (GTDB): domain Bacteria; phylum Pseudomonadota; class Alphaproteobacteria; order Micropepsales; family Micropepsaceae; genus Rhizomicrobium. The sequence continues at coordinate 269,437 of JAGWMG010000003.1, forward strand.
AGTGCGGTCTTCTGTAAGGCCTTAGACACGGTATTTTCAGAAGCCGCCGGCCGGTATGGTGATCTGCGGACCAGGTCCAAATCTGAATCTCGAGCTTGGATGCTCACGATTCGCAACTGGGTTTCCTGATCCAGATCTGTTCGATCAATTTTATCCATTCGGATTGTCGCCTTCTCACACCTCCTTTATCCGGCGTCAGGTAGATTTTGCGGTATGTTGCTCAATGCCGCCACAGCCTGCGCCGGATCTCGGTAATCCTCATTCTTCGTCAGCATGGCCCAGATGGTCCGCGCCATCTTGTTGGCCAAAGCGATCGCCACGAGCATCCTCGGCTTCCGCGCCGCCATGCGCGCCAGCCACGAACCTTCCGGAATCGATTTACGGCCCAGCCAGTTCAGACGCGACATCGCCCCGATAATCAGCAGTCTGCGGATATCAGCCTGCCCTGGCTTCGAAATGCACCCGAGCCGCACCGCCCAGGCGATCCGCGCGGTTTGTTGGCCAGCGCGACCGACACGAGCCTTGTAAGCGATGCCAGACAGCCACTCCTTTCCGCCACTACTGTGGGCACGGGGCGTCAATCGGAGCCACGCCGCGAATTGGGGTCCAGAACGGAAAAGCGCAGCATCCGGCACAGCCGCCGCGATCGCGCTTGCAGTAATCGGCCCGATCCCCGGGATTGTCGCCAGTCGGCGACTGACGTCACTGGCGCGGTGCCACTTCAATCAACTGTTTGAAATCCATAACGGTATAATTGCGGGTCGAGTACAATAAACTCCTGATTAACGAACGATATGTAATCGATAATGGACACAAAATAGGATCCCGTCCAACTTCTCTAACCTAGAAAAGAATCTTCGCCTTTTTTGCGAGCGCTGGGGACAGGGGGGGCACGCGAAAGGACAGCTGTCCCTCTGGCATCACCATCCGTTCACGCGATCGGGTTGGCATTCTTTTTGGCTTTATGAAGCCGAGCAACGGGGCGTCGGCGATTTCTTGGGAGGGGCATATGGGACGGAATTTCGTACACGAACTTTCTCAATCTTGTTCCTGGCGTACACTCACGGCCGCAGCCCTGGGAGGTGGCCTCGCATTTCTGATCTATGGGCCGGCCGTTGCCGCCGATACCTCGTCCGATCAGTATGGCCAAATTGAAACAGTCACCGTGACTGCCGAGAAGCGCGCGGAAAATCTCCAGAGTGTGGCAATCTCGGCCCAAGTCGTCAGCGCGCAGATGCTCAATCAGCAGAATCTAACTTCGCTCAATGATATGGTTCAAACCATTCCCTCAGTGCACATATCAGGTGTCGGTGGTGGCGGCCGAGCGAACGAGCTTTTTATTCGCGGCATTGGTTCAGGCAACAATCAGTCTTTCGATCAATCCGTTGGTATGTTCATCGATGACATCTACCATGGTCGGTCGCGAACTAGCGGCGCGACTTTTCTTGACCTTGAGCGGGTCGAGGTATTGAAGGGACCTCAGAGCACATTCTTCGGAAATAACGCGATTGCAGGTTCCTTCAACATCGTGACCGCTAAGCCAAGCGACACGTTCGAAGGCTGGGCCCGCGCGCTTTATGGCGAAGACGGCCAATATGCGACAGAGGGCGCCATCAGCGGACCTATTACCGACACACTATCCGCGCGAGCGGCAGTGACCTTCAACGGCCAATCCGGCTGGCTGACAAATGTGAGCACGGGGGGGCACGCGCCGGAGGAGGATAACATCGCTGGCAGGCTCACATTGCTCTTCACGCCCAACCAAGACCTCGATGCCACGCTGAAAATTGAAGGCAGCAAAAAGAACAACCGAGGTTCTTGGGGTGTGCAGGTCCTCGATTGTCCGCCGCCCTCTCCGTTTGTGACCGCAGGATTCTGCAGCACCAGGATCGGTCTTGGTCTTCCGACGGGGCTCGGCAACAACAAGTTTGCGGATAGCGCAGGGACTGGCGACAAGCTCGACACGGGCGAGACCGTTCTCACAGTCAATTACCGTCGATGGGATCACACTTTCACATCCATTACCGGATTTTACGACTACCACTACACCGGAAATCTGGATGCCGACTTTACGCCGCTGCCCTTATTGAATATTCAGGCCCCGGAGAAGTACCACCAGTTCAGCCAGGAGTTCCGCGTTGCTTCCCCCGCGGGGCAGTCACTTGAGTATTTGGCTGGAGCCTATTTTCAAACGGATCGCCTCTTCTTCCGGCAGGACTTCACGTATTACTTTCTGAGCCCGAAGATTGCGTCCATTCCACCCTTCGCCGCTCTCGTACCGTATCTGCCGCTCGCACAGGACGATAACTTCGGTCAGGATGAAGACAGCTATTCCGTGTTCGGGTCGTTGACCTGGAACGTGACGGATCGTCTGAAGCTGAGCGGAGGACTGCGTGGAAGCTGGGTGCACAAGAGCTTCGACTGGAATCTGTTCTATGGAACCGGGACCCAGACCTATGGAGGCGTCGTCGCGCTGCCAGCGCCCGTAGCCACGCTTCCCGCAGCGCTGGGGCTGGGGAAAACCGGCACCATCAGCGGCGAGCGCGACGACCATGCCTGGATGCCGTCCGCCAAGATCCAATATCAGATCGACCCGGCCGCAATGGTCTACTTTTCCTATTCCAAGGGCTTCAAAGCGGGCGGCTTCAACGGCACCGACAACACCGGCGTCGCCGCAAACCTGCCGTTCAATCCGGAAAGTGTAAATGCATACGAAGTGGGCATGAAGAGCGAGTGGTTTGACGATACGCTGCTTCTGAACGTTGACGCATTCCGCAGCGACTATAACAATCTTCAGGTTACATCAAATTTGACGTCTACCGGCGCCATCATAAGCTTGGTGACGAATGCGGCGTCGGCTCTGTCCCAAGGCATCGAATTCGACGGGCAATGGGCAGTCAGCGAGAATTTTCGCCTGGCAGCCGTGGGCACATACTTAGACTCACATTATGTCAGCTATCCAAATGGCAGTCTCACTAATTTCCAAACGTTCTGTCGTGGCAGTTATGTACTTCCGGCTTGCACTGGCCTTCCGAATCCCGTGCCGTCGATCCAAAACCTCTCCGGTCGCCCGACGGAGTTCGCGCCTCAATTGAGCGGAAGCGTGAGCGGCACATACAGCGCGGCACTGCCAGGCAATTACCAATTGACCACCGAGCTGATTGCGATTTTCGCGTCCAGTTACTTTCTCACCAATGTCGATGATCCGCTCGTGAAGCAGAGTTCCTATGCGCGGCTCGACGCCCGGCTGACGCTTGAGAGCCCGGATCGCCGGTGGGCGCTCGATCTGATCGGGAAGAATTTGAACAATCAGATCATCGAGACATTCGCGCTTAACGTTCCGACCACGGTGGGCTCAGTTTATGCCCAGAAGGAGGAACTCAGCAATATATCCATTCAAGTTCGCTATCAGTGGTAGCGAAGAAGGCAAGAATAACTCATCAACGATGCCATGATCGAGACGCCGCTTGAAGAGTCAAGACGCCGCATCGACGCGATATCTGTGATGCTTCGCTTGGTGGTTTGGCTCGACTGTGGTCAATTGGACGGCTCTAAAAACCTAGCGCCAAAAGACGCTGTCGAGATTTAATTTCACTGCTATTCTCAATGCTGAGGTATCAGCCGCGCAGCGCTCGTTCTGCACGCCGCCCGATAACAAGCAGATCAAAGCAATAAACGAGAATTCGCATGAAATCCGTGTTTACCGTCAGCCGGGAAGGGCAGCGAAAAACTGAGAGGGGATCAGCGATGGATGAACTGACCGCCGCTGCTGGAGCCACTTCGCACGCAATCGCCAACAGCTATGTCAAAGGCGATTTCAGCGGCGAGCTTCTGGATAAGACGATTGGTGCGGCGCTGCGGCAGACTGCGGCGCGTCATTCCCGCGCGGATGCCTTGGTCGTGCCGTATCAAGGCATAAAGTGGAGTTGGGCGGAACTGGACGAGCGAGTCGACCGTCTCACGGCGGCCTTGCTCTCTCTGGGGCTCGAGTTGGGAGATCGCCTTGCGATCTGGGCACCTAATTGCGCCGAATGGGTGCTCACGCAGCTCGCCACCGCGCGGGCCGGTATCATCCTTGTGACAATAAATCCGGCTTTTCGCTCGGCGGAGCTCGGACACGCACTCAAGCTCGCAGGGTGCCGCGCGTTGATCCTCGCCTCGCGCTACAAAGATACGGACATGGTTTGCATCCTGATGGACGTCGCGCCGGAACTTGCCACTGGCAAACGCAGCGGCGCCTTGCCCAAACTCGAATTCGTAATTGGCATAGGAGAGGCCACAAAATATCCAGGCTTCATCGCCTTCACGTCGCTCGCCGAGCAGGCGGCGTCGACCACGGAGCTCGCACAGGCTGAGGCGATAACCAAACCCGACGACCCCATCAACATCCAATTCACTAGCGGCACGACAGGTGCGCCCAAGGGCGCCACGCTGACGCACCGCAATATCTTGAACAATGGCGCCAATGTCAGCGCGGCGATGGGGCTGACCGTTGCCGATCGCCTTTGCATTCCCGTTCCGCTCTATCATTGTTTTGGTATGGTACTGGGCGTCCTCGACTGCATTGTTCATGGCACCGCTATGGTATTTCCGGGAGAGATATTCGATCCGATCAGCGTATTGTCCACTGTGCAAGAGGAGCGCTGCACGGCGCTCTTCGGTGTCCCGACAATGTTCGTCGCGGAGCTTAATCATCCGAAATTCGCGCAGTTCGACCTCTCGTCTCTGCGCACGGGCATCATGGCCGGCGCACCTTGTCCAATCGAGATTATGAAACGCGTCATCGGTGAGATGCACATGCGCGAGATCACAATCTGCTACGGTATGACCGAGACGAGCCCCGTCAGCTTCCAGACGTCTCGCGATGCGGATATCGAAACGCGCGTATCGACGGTTGGCACGGTGCACCCCTTTGTCGAAGCCAAAGTCGTCAACATGGCAGGCACAATTGTGCCACGCGGCGAGAAAGGCGAGTTACTCGTGCGCGGCTATAGTGTGATGAAAGGCTACTGGGATGACCCCGGCCGCACGGCGGAGGTCATAGACGTGAATGGATGGATGCATAGCGGCGATCTCGCCACGATTGATGAAAGGGGCTGTGCCCGTATTGTAGGCCGCGTGAAGGATATGATCATTCGCGGCGGGGAGAATATCTATCCGGTGGAGGTGGAGGACTTTCTCTTCCAGCATCCTGCCATAGCGGAAGTCTCGGTGTTCGGAATACCAGATGCCCGGTATGGCGAGGAGGTCTGCGCTTGGATCCGCCTGCGCGCACCGCTGACGACCGAGGAATTGGTGGACTATTGTAAGAGCCGCATCGCCCCGTTCAAAATTCCCAGACACATCCGTTTCGTCGAGAGTTTTCCGATGACCGTTACCGGCAAGATCCAGAAGTTCGCAATGAGACGCGCCATGAACGAAGAACTCCATCGCCAGGAAACCAATACGGTATGAGGATCGAGAGGCAGATTACGTCGCACAAGTATTAATCGGATTTTCGACCGATTGCCCGTCAGTGGAAACGCGGGCGTAAAATGCAACACGCTTTGTCATCGGATGCTCCGCAATCGTCTGCGAGGCGCTTTATGCGTCGTCACGATCCATACTACAAACAGATGTTTTCTCTATGGCAAAAAGAAGATTCAGAACGCCAAGCTTTGAGTGGCTCTTGCGATGACACTTTCGTGGGGGTTTTCAGTACGACCCGAGACGAGTGCAAAAAAACCTAATTCTGACTCAGTAGCTCGGCAGGGTGTGCCGTAAGAGCTTCTGCAATTCTTACCATGACAGGCAAGCTGGGCTTCCGTCTGCCGCGTTCAATTCCACCCGGATAGGAAAATCAATCTCGGCCTCGAAGGCCAACTTTTCTTGAGAGAGACCACGAGATTGAAGCCGCCGCTGGATTATTGACGGGCCGCTTTGATCGCGACGACTTGCCCGGCTGGTTTGGGAGAATTGCAATAGTTCGCCCAGTCGTGCATCAGCCGGCGCCGCTTTTCGAACAGATCGCCGCGGCGGTAGGCGGCTTCGACTTTGTCGCCGATGGCGTGGGCAAGGGCCATTTCGGCGACTTCGCGGGGATAGTTCGTGCGTTCCGCCGCCCAATCCCGAAACGTGCTGCGGAATCCGTGTGCCGTTATGTCCGTTTTGCCGATGCGCTTGAGGAGGGCGAGGAGCGCCATGTTGCTGAGGGACTGGTTCTGTTGCCCGCCCGGGAACACGAACTTGTTCTGGCGGTTCTTTTCCATTGATTGAAGGACGGATAAGGCTGCCTGTGACAATGGCACGCGATGTTCCCGACCAGCCTTGATTCGATCCGCTGGAATGATCCAGGTTGCCTTTTCCAGATCGACCTCGTCCCACTGCGCTCCTACCACTTCGCTCGTGCGCGCCGCGGTCAAAATCAGGAACCCAAAGGCTCGAGCTGCCGTTCCTTCGCAGCCGCGTAGCAGTTTCACAAAATCGCCAATCTCGTCATACGGCAACGCCGGATGATGTTTGACTTTCTTGACCCGGCTGCGCGCCGGCAACAAGTTCTCGATGTGCCCTCGCCATACGGCGGGGTTTTCGCCCGTGCGATAGTCACGCGCCTTTGCCCAATCGAGCACCGCTTCGATACGGCCGCGAACTCGGCTCGCTGTCTCGGTTTTGGTTTTCCAGATAGGTTCCAAAACCTTCATAACCAGGGCTGTATCGATGTCTTGCACCGGCAAGGACCCGAACACAGGATAGGCGTACATTTTCAGGCTGCTGGTCCATTGCACAGCCTGTTTTTCGTTACGCCATCCGGGACTGTTCGCCTCGATATAGGCCTTTGCCGCGTCTTCGAACGTCATCGCCTTTGCCGTAGCTAATCTCTGGCCGCTCCGGGCGGCACGTCGTCTGTCGATAGGGTCTATTCCATCAGCTCGGAGCTTGCGACATTCGGCGGCTCTGATGCGAGCCTCCGCGAGGCTGAATTCCCGCAGAGAGCCAAGGCCCATCTCCCGCGCTCGCCCATGAAGCATGTAGCGATAAATCCAGGACCGCGCGCTGCTGGCGGTGACCTGCAGATAGAGTCCGTCGCCGTCGGGGTACATGCCCTTGGCTTTGGCGCGTGACACGAACAATGCTGTCAGACGATTTGGAATTCGAACTCTCCCACCCACAAATCTACCCACAGAGGCATCGTCGATTGTGGTGGATTGCGGCAGACGAGTCGAGACAGGTCTTATCGTTAACGCCTTGTTTTTATTCTGATTTTGAACAACCATGGATACCGGCGGACAGGCCGCTATGGTCTCCCTGTCCGCCAATCAGTTCGGCCATTTCCTGGCCGTTCGGATTGTACCCTCACAATTGGCCGAATGTGTGCGGCTATTTCCTATCTTTGCAGTCTCTCTTCCCCTGCCATCGGCGAAGGAACCCGTCGATCGGACGCCGGGTCCGCGCCCGGTTTCTGGTGGCGAGTTGGGCGGATCGGTTTCCTTCCGCGCAGAATGTAGGCGTAATCGATTCAGCGCGATCCAAAGTCAGCTAAGCCGACCATCCGACGCCAGTATCAAACCTGCTGCAATGACGGCCTCGCCAATGGCGCCGGTCTGGACAGACCAGCCAGAAGTCGCATTTAGGCCCACTGGCCAGCAATTATTTGCCCAAGTATGTTTCGATTATGACCTCGGTGGACACCCGCCTGTCGATAATCGTACCGACGCTGAATGAGGCGCTAACAATCGGTGCCCAACTTGCGTCCCTCGTCGATTTTCGAAGACGTGGCGTTGAAATCGTCTTAGTTGATGGTGGTAGCAGTGACGAAACAGAACGTATCGCTCACTCATATTCTGACAAAGTCATTTTGGCTCCGCGGGGCCGCGCTTCGCAGATGAACGCCGGGGCGGCCAAAGCTAATGGCGAGGTACTGTTGTTTCTTCACGCCGACACGCTGTTACCAAAGAATGCGGATGCGCTGATCGAGAAAGCGTTTGCACGCTCGCCGCAAGTCTGGGGCCGTTTCGACGTCTGCATCGTACCTAAAAGTCCACTGCTCACCGTCGTTGCATGGATGATGAACTGGCGATCACGGCTTTCCGGCATTGCGACCGGCGATCAAGCGATGTTTGTCCGACGATCCGCCTTCGAGTCGGTCGGAGGTTTTACAGATATTCCCTTGATGGAGGATATCGCTCTTTCAAAGGCGCTGAAACGCCTAAGTACGCCAATTTGCCTGCGTGACAAGGTCACGACATTAGCCAGGCGCTGGCTGAGGCATGGTGTCGTGCGCACAATATTGCTGATGTGGAGCCTGCGTCTGGCTTATTTCTTCGGTGCAGATACCTATAGGCTTGCGAAACGTTATGGCTATGCCCCCCGAACGCCATAGTTCTGTCGCGGTGGCGATATTTGCAAAGGCCCCAATCGAGGGCTTTGCCAAGACGCGCCTCATTTCCCGCCTTGGGGCGAAGGGCGCAGCAGATTTGCAGCGTCACTTGATCGAGCACGCAGTCCAGGTCGCTTGCGCCGCCAATGTCGGCCCGGTTTCATTGTGGTGTTCACCGGATATAGACCAAGACATCTTCAAGTCACTGCATGAGCGCTATGAGGTAACGCTCCGCGAACAGATCGGCAGCGATCTGGGCACGCGGATGCACCATGCATTTGTTGCGCTGACAACGGAGTCCCCGGCACTCCTGATGGGTACCGATTGTGCGGTGATCACACCGCAACAGTTGGTGCAGTGCGCAGACCTTCTCCGTAATTACTCAGATGCGGTGTTCGTTCCAGTCGAAGACGGGGGGTATATCTTGGTCGGGTTGAAGAGCCCCTCACCAGAATTGTTCGACGCGATGCCCTGGGGAACCGAGCGTGTCATGGACGAGACCAGATTGCGCGCGCGAGCCGCGGGGCTGAAGCTGACGGAACTTCCACCGCTCTGGGATATTGACCGGCCAGAAGATTATGAGCGGGCGATTCAATGCGGCGTATTGTGATGGCGACAGTCGAAACTGTCGTGGTCGTTCGCAATTCCGGGGCGAGCACCACGCCAACATCGATTTTGACATAACCACCGGTTCTCGCTTTCACCCGTTCGAAATTCTGCTCTCAATTGGCTTCAAACGTGCGGTTGTCGCAGCGCTTGGCGCGCCGGCCGTGAGCGTTCCCATCTTTGAGGTATTGCTCAACGCAACCGCGATGTTCGATCATGGCAACGTATCCCTGCCCGGGCGGCTGGATAGCCGATTGCGCTGGATCGTCGTCACGCCCGATATGCATCGCGCCCACTATTCGATCGTCCCAAACGAGACCAACAGCAATTTCGGTTTCAATCTACCTTGGTGGGACCGCTTGCTTGGCACTTATCGCGCCCAGCCGGCGGCCGGTCACGAGGACGTGACGATCGGCTTGGACATATTTCGCGACCCCGCACAACTTCGCCTTACATGACAGGGCTCGGTAAACACAGTGTCCGCGACGGCGGATTATCCAAGCAACGCAAGCAGACGCACGAGGCGCCTTGGCCAGAAGCTGAACAGTTTCGGCGTATAGAATGCGCTTGACGCCGCTTTGGAAATCTCGCCCAACGTCGGATAGGGAAAAATGACACCGGTCAATGCGCTCAGCTTCAATTCGCGCGTGATGGCAAGCACCCACAGATGGATTAATTCACCGGCATGGTTGCCGAGTATCGAGGCGCCCAGAATAGTCCCATTACCGCGCGTGACAACCTTGATACCTCCCTTGATTTCTCTCTCAGTCTGGGCGCGGTCATTGGCCGAGAAATCAGCCGCCGTGATGCGTACGTCCGAGCCGTACTGCTTTCGCGCTTCCGCCTCCGTAAAACCGACATGGGCGAGTTCCGGATCGCAATAGGTGACCCAGGGCAATGCACGATAGTCCACTTTGGCTGGGATGCGAAAAAGCGCATTACGAATGAAAATTCCGGCATGGTAGCTTGCCACGTGCGTGAACTGCGGACCGCTGGCGACATCTCCAATCGCGTAGATGCGTTTGTTTGACGTGCGAAGTCGGGCATCGACCATAATGCCTTTGGGCGTAAAGGCGACACCGGCGCGATCAAGGTCGAGAGATTCGATGCGTGGGCGGCGACCAGCCGCGACAAGAAGATGTGTGCCTATAACATGCTCACCACCAGTACCCAACGCAATCTCGATCCCGCTTTCCGCCCGCGCGATACTGTTGATTTCCGTCCCTTTGCGGATGATGATCCCTTCCGCGAGAAATTGTTGGCGCAATATCGCCGCAAATTCCGGTTCGTCCTTTCCAAGCAGCCGCGTACCTTCGAAGATCGTCACTTTACTGCCCAGCCGCCGGAACGCCTGGGCCATTTCTACGCCGATTGGACCGGCTCCGACGATCAGAAGGTGCTCCGGCCGATTTTCGAGCGAGAAGACCGTTTCATTCGTCAGCGCGGGCACGGTTTCGATCCCCGGGATTGTCGGCACAATTGCCGTCGACCCAGTTGCGATCACGAAGCGACGGGCACGTACGCACACATCGCCGCCGCTAACCTCGCGCGTACTTGTAAAGCGCGCCTCCGCTCTTATGACGCGAACGCCCAAGCCTTCGAACCGCCCTACCGAGTCATGTGGCGCAATTGTGGAAATGACGTCTCGTACATGCCGCATGACCGCCGGAAAATCGACCTGCGGTTCGGAACAAGTGATGCCAAAGCGACCTGATTGCCGGATGATTTGCGCGGCATGCGCCGCTGCGAGCAGGGCCTTCGACGGGACGCATCCGTAATTGAGACAATCGCCGCCCATCTGTCCGCGTTCGAACAGTACCGTACGCGCGCCAAGTTGGGCCGCACCGGCGGCGACCGACAGACCGCCCGAACCCGCACCGATCACGCAAATGTCGCACCTGATGGTCTTTGACATGGCCTCCCCCTCAACGGCGCCGCAGACGCCGGTAGATGATCGGTGCCAGCGAAAGTGTGGCAAGCGCCAGAATTGGAACCAGGAATGCCGGCGAGAGAATGATTCCGAGGTCGGGCTTCTGGCCGCGATCCAGAACGGAGCCCAAGCCGCTTCCGACGCTGGCATAGACCGCCGCACCGGGGATGATGCCGATGAGCGTCCCGAGAACGAAGATCCGCAATGGCACTTCAAGAAACGCTGCAACGAGATTGATGAGCCAGAAAGGAAACAGCGGTACGAGCCGCAGGAAAAGCAGATAGTTGAACGCATTCTTGCGGAAGCCCTCCCTGAGCGCCACCAACGCCCCTTGGGTCCGGTCGCGGAAAGCTTCGCCCAAACTTGTGCGGGCCACGACGAACAACAAGGTTGCACCGAGTGTCGCCGCGATCACGGCAACGGCGGTCCCGAGTATCGTCCCGAACAGGAAGCCCGCGGTCATCGTCAAGATGGAGGACCCGGGCAGCGACAAGGTGGTCGCAGCGACGTAAACGGCGGCGAACACAAGGATCGTTGCAAGGAGATGATCCGTCACCTGCCTCAGCAACCAAGCGCGATTGGCCGCCAAGACGTCGAAGGTCAGATAACGGTCGAGATGAACGATGAAAATTGCGGCGATTCCTAACGCGATCAGAACCGGCAGCAGCAGCAGACGGCCCCAGTTTCGGGAGCCCCGATCATGCTCCAAGTCGGAAGCGCCATGTATCGGCGTGTTCATCGCGTCACAATTGACGCGATCACGGCGGAAAAGATGGCGGCAGATGGTAGGGTTACGAGCCAAGCCATCAAGATTGTCCGCAGCGCATCACGCGCACGCGGCGGAGCATGATCGGCCACCCGCACACCGATCAGCGACCCGGCCGCGACGTGTGTCGTCGAGACGGGAAGTCCCAAAGGGGTGGCGCCAAGCACCAATAATGCAGTGCCCAGGTTTGCAAACAAGCCAGTCGATGGCGTCATGGTCGAGACCTCCGTCGCCAGAACCGGCAACAATCGCCGGCCAGCCATGACGGCGCCACCGGTCATGGCCAATGCCGTGATAGCAATGGCAAGCGCTGGGCCCTCGCTTCGCGATATGAGCGCCGGCGTGGCGATGAACGCCGGAATCATCAAAGCTGCCATCTTTGGAACATCGTTAAGGCCGCGCGCAAAGCTCACCGCGCCACCGCTGAGCCAATGCAGCGCCAACCAGAACCTGCGCACTAAAAGAGACGGCCTTTGCGCCGGCGGTGCACAAACGAACGGGTCTTTCTTGTAGTCCGCCGGATCGCAACATCCCGGCGTCCAGTGCGGCATTCGTGCCTCCAGCGCGCGATTGAGCAGCAGCAAGACCCAGCACAGGCCGATTGCCAGAACGGGGCTGGCGAGGAGCGGCACCAGAAATTTCGCCGCGACGGTGCGGTAAGCAACGTCCCCGATACCGAACTGAACAATCGCTGCGCCGATAATGCCTCCGATCAGGGCATGCGTGGTCGATACCGGCCACCGCTGCCACGTCGCCAAAAGGACGAAGCCTGCCGCGCCTGCGAGCGCCGCCAAGGCAGCCCCGACCGGTAATTCGGACGCACCTTTCAAGAACCCGCCACCGAACAAGGTGCCGAGTGCGCCGCCCCACATAATTGCCGCCAAACCACCTGCCAGCGTAGCGAGGACTCCAAGAATCCAGGCCGCACGCGGCGTCGCCACGCCGCTTCCGGTCAACGCTGCGACACCTTTCGACACATCGTTGGCGCCGTTGGCCCAGGCAAGCGCCAACGTTGTCGTAGACAATATCACTGCGGAAATCATGGGATGTTTCTTGCCTCAACAGCACTTGATGGGCGCCGCACCGCCCTCGACACTGGGGCTAGGTGCGCAATCGAACAATCCATAATGAACAGACCGATCGCCGATGACCTGGAAATGCGGCGCGTAGCGGGTTTGTGCAACCATGTCCGCGGTGTTGCCGCACACGGCCATCGCCTTGCCAGCCTCGAATCGATGATGGTCATCCAGATCGAATGCGTGGGGCGTTGCCCGAATGGTGCCTCGATAGATCGCGACTTGGCCGTAATCCTCGCAGCGGTCCTCCAAGTCCAACTTGAATGCGCGGATTGTGACCGAATGAAAGCCGACAAACCCTACCCGGTTCTCGATGTCGGGATTGTTGATCGCCACGCGGCGGCGCTCGATGGTCCGGCTGTCGCAGCAGCCAACTTCCGCCATGAGGCGGCGGAAATCTTCCCAATAAAGCGCTCCACCGAGACATTCGCCGAGAAGGACCGGATCGGTTGCCAATTCGCTGGGGATGCGCCGGTCCGCAAACACATCGGAAAAATAGAGTTCTCCCCCGGGTCTCAGGACCCGAAATATCTCGCGAAACACACTTTTTTTGTCAGGAGAAAGATTGAGCACGCAATTCGATACAACGACGTCCACACTGTCATCGGCAATACGTGTCGTGTTCAGATCTTCAATGTAACCCTGGCGGAATTCCACATTGGCAAAACCGAATTTCTTGGCGTGGTAGTCGCGATGCTTGCGGGCGACAGCAAGCTGCGCCTCAGTCATATCGACGCCAATTACGCTTCCCTCGGGTCCCACCAACTGGGAAAGGACATAGCAATCGCGTCCTGCGCCGCAGCCTAGATCGAGAACACGCGCACCCTCAAGCATGTGTGGGATGGGAGAACCACATCCGTAGAATCGCGCCTTCACTTCTTCATGAACGTTGCCGAGCGCTTCGGCAATATGCGGCGCCGGCGCGCTTCCGATACAGCACGCCGACGTTTGAAGATCGGCGGAGGATTTCAAAATTTCCCCATAGTACTGCTGAACGGCTTCCAGAGACCGGCGATGTTCTGTCATGGTATCGATCTTCCAATTTTTCACGTCAGACTATTGACTGCACGATGCGCCGCCTAAGACGCAGAACTTGGCACAATGGGGATGGTTCAGACGTACCAACCGGTTTGCCTCGGCGAGCGTGCTGCCCAACTCGAATTGGTCGTCATACGGAAGTAGCGTGCAGGATACAACGACCGGGTGATCGCCACCTTTTCGCTTGATCACCATCCGCGATGTCGCGCACATCACATCCGAAGGTTTCTTTCCAAGAATCTCCCAGCAGTGCTCGGTGATTTCCGGCACGTCGACTGTAGCGTTCATTTCCGGAAACAACACGAAGCGATGAGGGTCCCACGCGTCTACTTCAATTTGCTCCTTGGAAAAGAGTGCCGCAAATCCGTTTCGCAGCGCTTGTTCGTCATTGGAATCGAGCATGCGCGCCGCCACTGCAATGTTGAAGCCGTTGTCGGAGAGCCATTTCAGCCCTTCGATCGCCGGCGCCCACGTGCGAGCTCCGCGCACACGTTCATGGGTCTCTGCGCCAAAGTGGTCGAGTGAGACGCGTAACACGAGTTGCCGGGGATAATTGGCGCGCAGCTCAAGCAATGCGTTTTTATGGTGTTGCATTGGCAGCATGGCGTTCGTCAACACAAGCACACGGTAGCCTGAGTTGAGCGCGTCCATGAGCATGGCGATGATGTTGGGATTCATGAATGGCTCGCCGCCGGTGAATCCAATCTCCTCAATACCCTTGTGGTCACGTTCGGCTTCAGTGATGAATTTTCGGACGTCGCCGGAAGTCAAATACGACAGTTGGTCATTGCGGGAGCTTGATTCGATATAACATCCTTGGCACGCCAAGTTGCAGAGCGTACCGGTGTTGAACCACAAGATCTTGAGGCCTTGTGGAGCGACGACGGCCCGCGGCTCGCCTTTCGCAGTCCAATAGGGGTCTTTGAACTTGCCACAGCCGCCCACATTCCGATTGGCAATTCTAGAACATACATCCATCACAAATGCGCCATCCCACACAAAGCATTGGCCGTATTGGTCCTGTCTCGACGCAACCGAACATTATGCTGCTACGTTGTTATTCGCTGGACCAAGGTGGAAAGTTTCATCTTCCGGCAAAATTTCTGTGTCAGGACACAATAGCAGCATCGGAAGCTGCGGCGCGCAACCGTTATTGGCAACATCAAGGCCAATGTGCAGGCATGTGGCTGCGCCATACTGGATCAATTCCAAATTACAGGACAGAATTGGGTGCGTGGGATCACAGCCCATGATAAGGGCAAATTTATCTGCATGAGGTCGTGTCCATGACTTTCTTGAAGAATCTCTCTGACGACGCGTCACTTCTCGATGTGTTTCGCGCCTATCCGGCCACGGCGCGACCGCTAATCGAGTACCACGAGGCGTTGATGCGCGGAGAATCTCCGCTCAGTGTAGGTGAACGCGAACTTATCGCAGCCTATGTCTCGGGTCTGAATGCCTGCGCCTACTGCCACAGGGTCCATACCGTGACCGCGGAAGCTTTTGGCATCGAAGAAGGCGCGCTTCAAGCGTTGCTCGATAATGTGGATACGGCTCCAGTCGATGACAGGATGAAGACCCTTCTGCGATATGTGAACAAGTTGACACGGCTGCCTGCCCGCCTCACGAGCGCCGACGCCGAGGCGGTTTATGCCGCCGGCTGGAACGACCAGGCTTTGCACGACACCATATCGGTATGCGCCTTATTCAATTTCATGAATCGCCTCGTCGAGGGCATCGGGGTTACGGCCGATGCGAACTATTTCCAGTTATCCGGCAAGCGTCTGTACCAAAATGGCTATGCTGGGCTCCTCAAGCTTCTGGAGACGTAAAGACGAACGCAGCCTCGGTTCAATGCAGCGATTTCACGAAACGCTGGATGTCCGGCGACTGCTGCACCAATGTCGCCGCGAGTGCCTCAAGGTCGTCTACATCCTTTCCAGGCAAAGACAGCGCAGTAGGTATGCTATTGAACCGTCCTCTCTCTCCTGGGTCCTTGATATCGTCGAACGTCAAAGTGGCAAAATCCACAGTTACCCTTGGAAGGCCCGGCTTACGGCGCGCATTGATCCGATCGGCCCACATCTGGAAGCCATTTTTTGCCAGAGAAACGGTTTCGGTGCTCAATATATCCACGGATGCATCGAATGACGAGACAAGCATCTCGGGAATTGAAGGATCCGTGCCGTCGCGCGACCAATCGAATTCGTTGTAGACTTGGGCGTTTGCGACGATCACGAGCACCTTCGTCACACGGTCCAATGCCTGTGGTGTGAATGCACCGGCCATGTCCTCGACATTGCCGTAATGGGCAACCGGACTCATCATCGAACCTCTCACTCCGAGATTATCGGTTATCCCTCCATCGAGCAGCCGGACGACCGGCATCCGCTTCGGATAGAAATAGCGGTCGAGAGCCCTTGCCACCTGGTGCTCGCGTGTATAGGACTCGTCCGCTGCTAGTTCGTAAGGCACCCAGGAGTTTCGTCGCTCAGTGCAGTCCGAGTCGTAATTTCTGACTGCGATGGGGGCGAATATGGCAGGAACCGCCGAAGATGCCATAACGGCGTTCGCCACTGGGTAGCTATTGAGATTCGAACACAAGAAATCGAATTGCTGCTGAATGAAGGAAAACGTCAACGCATTGTTGATGTCGCTTGCGTTGATAATAACGAACGGACGTTGGTCCAGCGACATATCGGAAAACG
This sequence comes from Alphaproteobacteria bacterium, assembly GCA_028871795.1. Classification (GTDB taxonomy): domain Bacteria; phylum Pseudomonadota; class Alphaproteobacteria; order Micropepsales; family Micropepsaceae; genus Rhizomicrobium. The sequence goes on from JAGWMG010000003.1 coordinate 285,917, forward strand.
TCTTGTGATCGAAAACGTTGTCGTCGAGCCATTTGGCTGCCAAGTCGCCGCGGTTATAGTTTGGACGCATCAGGGAGCCGTCGTTCAGCGGATCAAGCAATTCGCTTAACATGCCTGCTTCGACATCACGTTTCAGGACCTTCTCTTCGAAATCGTCGAAGATGCGGCTTCCGAACAAGCCATAATAGGCGGCTGTGTAGCTGCCGCCCGATACCGATGAAATCACGTCCACTTGATCCAGGAGCGCTCCGCTTCGACCGTCGACGGTAATCTTGGTGTCTCGCAGAGCCTTCAAGACCCCGTAGGAGAAAGCCGCTGCCCGGGTGCCACCGCCGGAGAACGCGAGAACAACAAATACATTCTGCGCGTTATCGCGCGGCAGACGGCTTTTAAAATCGTAACGTGGCGCCGTGTCTGTTTCTATGAGCGGCGCGTTCCAGGTTCGGGTTGCACACCCGGACAGCGAGGCCGCAATCAGGACGGCAGGTACATAGTGAAGAAGCGTTCGGAGAACTTTTCCGCTGCAGCGCAGACAAATCGAAATGGGGTTTATGGCGCCCATGGAATTGCACGTCTCATTCGCACCCTTGGTTGGGTACAATAGCGCGGCCACTCAGTTCGAAGGGTGTGTGCTTACCACAACTCAGGAGGAAAGTCTTCGCCGGATCAGGTGATCGAGCGACAATGCACCCGGCCCGCGGAAAATGATGAAGGCAAGCGCCGTCGCCCAGCCAAGATGGGTTTCCCAGGCGTCCGGATAGACGAACATCTCGATCACTGTTGTCATGCCCAGAAGCGCGGCCGCGCTGAGTCGTGAAGCGAGTCCGAGAACCAGCAACACCGGGAAGAAAGTCTCGGAGTAAGCAGCGATGTGCGCGGCGATAGGCGCCGGAATGACCGGTATCTTGTATTCGTACTGGAATAGATAGTAGGTGCTGAGCTTGAGCGTCAGAAAACCGTCCACCTTTGTGCGTCCCGAGAGAAAAAACGTCACAGCTATGAAAATGCGCGCCGGCGTCGCCAGCAGAGTGTCGTAGGAGACGCGCTCCAGCCAACCAATGACAGTATGTCCTGTCGCAGCGAGTCCCGACATGGGCTTTGCGTCTCCAACCGATTGCTCGACTGTCATAGAGGTCGATCCTTTCCAGAGGTGCCGACGAAGGTTCCTGTGTCGGCCAGTGTCGCAAAATGTGTTTGAAAATCGAAGTCCGGATCGGCCCATTCGGCTTCCCGCCGGGCTTCGGCCCGGGAGGCGCCGCCATCGAATGCCAGCAACATCGCGTAGGCGCCAAGGTGCAGGCGGCGAACTTCGACCTCGCGTGCAGGGCGGATAACCAGAAGATATTCGCGCAGCTGCGGCAGGGTCACATTGTCGAAAGACGCTTCATTACGATTGAGTTCCCAGATGCGGGAGACTTGGAATGGCGAGGTCATCAAACGCGCGGACGGATGAAGGGGCAGCCGGACGTCATCGCCGCCCACTATGGCCGCGGCGCGGCCGAGAGGACTTGCGTCTCTGGCATGGTAAGCCTCCAGGTAAGCGAACTCCAGCCTAGCCACATCTGCGAGATATGGAATGCCGGCGGTGGGCGGAAGCGCTGCGAGGAAACCGGGAAACTCAGCGCCATAGGTGAGAAGCGTGGCAATCTTCGGCGACGTTTTGGCAATGTATTCGACTGCCGCAAAGCGAAAGAACTCCTCGCCGACGAGACGCTCAACGGCCGGGAATGTATCGCGCAGCGCATCGACGAGGCGTGCGTAGACGTTGTTCTTGTATATTGTAAAGCGCCTATCGGCTCGCGATTCTCCAGGCAGGAGCAGCTTGCGCAATGCCTCCGGAACATTTGGGCCGGGCGTCGCCGTCAGATAACCGGCCATCGCGGTCTGAAACTCACGCAACGTCGACATAGGCGTCTCCTGCTTGCGTAGCCAGTTCGTTGGCGCGGTTGGCTTCTTCCAGCAAGACGGCTAGTTCCGGCACATCCGTGTCCCATTCGATCAAAGTGGGCCTCGCACCGATGCGAGCGATCGTTTCCTGGTAGAGATTCCACACGTCCGGGCTCACGCGGCTACCGTGATCGTCAATCCGGACCTCAAATTCGTCTTCCTTGATGACAGAATGCCCGGCAAGATGGATTTCGTGAACAAGATTGCCGGGAATTCGCGTCAGCCAGATGCAAGGATCAAACCCATGATTGCAGGCGCTGACATAGACATTGTTGATGTCGATCAGTAGGCCGCAACCCGACCGGTGAGCTGCCTGCGCCATGAATTCGGGTTCTGGAATTTCCGACTGCCGGAATGAAATGTAGGTTGACGGGTTCTCCACGAGAATTGTGCGCCCCAAAGTATTTTGCATTTCGTCGATGTGTTCGCAAACTAGCTTCAGCGACTCGTTTGTATATGGAATCGGCAGAAGATCGTGCAGCGAAATGCCGTCAAACCGCGACCACGCGATATGTTCCGACACCAGCGCGGGCTCGTAGCGTTCGATGAGCGAACGCCAACGCGAGAGGTGGCCGCGATCGAGCGGTTCCGCTCCAGCCAACGACATGCCGACACCATGGAATGAAAGTGGATAGGTGCCAGCAATGACTTCCAGATACGCATGCGGCGGCCCGCCCGCCCCCATATAGTTTTCCGGATGCACTTCCACGAAGGCAAGGGCAGGCTTTGTTCTCAATAGATCGCGATAATGCGCCGGTTTAACCCCGATTCCCGCGCGTGCGGGAACCGGGGCGATGCCATCACAGCTGGGGGACCGTGAACGCATCTATTGGATCCGTCAAACCGGCAGATGCGAATTCGAATCTTGTAGAGAACCATGCCCGAAAGGTGTCTTGATTTTCTCGCAGGTGCCCTTCGGTACGAGCTTCCAGGAATTCGACTGGTAATCGATCTTGGAGGTGCCGGCACAGGTCGTTCCCGGGCCAGCCTTGCAGTCGTTGTGGGCCGCCAGAGCGACCCCGTAACACTTCTCCATCGACGCCATTTGGTCCGGCGATATCTGGAGAGGAGCCGCGGCTGCCGTCGAGAGGTATCCGACCGTCGCCACAACGGCCCCCGCGGCCGCGAGGGAGGAACGAATGGCCAAGCGTATGTTCATAATAAGCTCCTGTTTTGGGGGTGAACGAGGGTGTAATGTCTTGCCTCGCTAGTGAGGCGAGGCCGCGCAGGGATTCTGGGCCGCACAGGGGTTCTTTTTCGGCGCACATGGATTCTGTGCCGCACAAGGGTTTTTGGCCGCACACGGATTGGCCGTCGCCGCCGCAGGGGCACACGGGCTGTGCCCATGAACCATATTGTTGATCGACTGGCATGAAGCCAGTGCCGTACCTAGCGTAATCACCGCGCCCAGTGTAAGCGCGGATCGTGTGAACGACTTCATGCCGGGATCTCCTCGAATACGATTACTTATGTGGATGTATTCGGGTGCACAGTCGGAAAGGTTACGTTCTGCCGCCAACCGCGATGGCCTCAGCGGCGCGAATTCCAAATGACGCGGGCAGGGCCCGATCACTCAAACGAGATCGCGGCCTTTAAGCGATGGTGTGGCATTTACACCCCGCAAAATTCCTCCGAATGGAGTGAATCAAATAGAACCGGAACTGTTCCGACTCGCGCGTAACCTTTTCGACTCCGTCTTCGCAAATAGTTTATGAGGATGGAACGACGACAGCGGATTCACCCCACCCGCCCCCAGCCCCCTCCGGGCGGCTCGTGCTGACGTCGGACCATCCTCACAAACCTACAAATCGTCGCACTCGCTGCCCTCAGACCAGACGCTTGTGAAGACCGGGCTTCTGGGCGGAACCGGACGAAGCCCATAACGTGACGATGAGGCAGGATGAGGTCTTTGGACTTCGCAAATGTGTTAGAGCGCCCGTTTCGCGCATTGATAGCGCCGCAACTGTCGGTTACCTTGTCTCTCTTCAGAGCGAACTCACCTACAAGATCGAACCGCGTAGAAGCTTCGATCTCCACATGACGATTGAGTTCTGAGGGAGCACGCTATTGAGCGCTGGCGATACCGATGCACGCCTTAGCACGCTGATGAAAGCCGCGCAGGCCGGCGATGGCGCCGCATACGCGCAACTACTGAAGCTTGCAGTGCCAATCATAACACGCGTTGTCAGCTCGCAACATCCCTACGGTCTGGAGATCGATGATATCGTCCAAGATGTCCTGCTATCTCTCCATTACGTCCGCCACACCTACGACCCGGGGCGGCGGTTTATTCCGTGGCTTGCAACGATCGCCCATCACCGGTTGATAGATGCCCAGCGGCGGCGCATCCGAATAACCCAGAATGAAGACGCCGTTCCCGAACTCCTTGAAACCTTTTCGGACGATCAAACGAATTGGGAAGTGGCAGGCCAGGGTGACCCCGAACTGCTCAAACGGGCGATCGCTGATCTTCCTATTGGACAAAGACACGCCGTCGAGCTGTTGAAACTGCAGGAACTTTCATTGAAGGAGGCTTCAGCCGTCAGCGGCATATCTGTCGCAGCATTGAAGGTAGCAGCCCACCGGGGAATGAAGGCGCTCCGTGCCCGTCTCACCGGCGAAGCCCCCTCGACGAAAGAAAAAGCGGAATGAGTAAGATACGTACCGACGAGTTGATCCTGCAATTGGCCTCCGAACCGGCCCCGGTGCGGCACTTGCGTTCGCCCATGACCCGTACCGCCATATGGCTGGCGATTTCGCTGCCTTGGGTATTCGCGATCGTTTTCGTCATGGGCTTGCGCCCGGACCTCCGTGCACAGATGTCCAATGCACACTGGTTGATCGAGCAAGGCGCCGCACTCGCGACCGCCCTTATGGCCGCCATGGCCGCATTCTGCGCAGGCGTTCCAGGCCGGCCGCGCTGGGAGCACCTTCTTCCGCTTCTGCCACTGGCGGTTTGGCTCGGCGCTCTTGGCCAAGACTGCCTTCAGGGATGGATTTCTTATGGAAGTGCGGGCCTTACGCTTCACCCGGACTGGCAATGCCTGCCGGGTATTATCATGGTTGGAATGGGACCTGCCGTCGCGATGGCGGCAATGATCCTTCGCGGTGCGCCTCTGGCGCCGATGACGACGACCGCACTTGGCGCTTTGGCTGCAGGCGGGCTCGCCGAAGTTGGCTTGCGCCTGTTTCACCAGGTGGATGCCAGTCTGATGGTGCTCGTGTGGCAGGCCGGAACGGTTGTCGGACTTACACTCATTGCGGGGTTGTTCGGGCGGCGTGTTCTGCGGTGGCGTCATGCCGACGTGCGCAAGCACGCTTTTGACGCCAAAAATTAGGAGAAAACAGCGATGGTGAAACCCCGTCTTATGGTGCCAGGACTCGACCTTCCGCTCGTCGGCGGCGGGCGGTTCTCACTCGATATGGAGCAGCCTGCCGCATTCACGATGATCGTGGTCTACCGCGGATTACACTGCCCGCTCTGCAAGACTTACTTGCGCGACCTTAACGGCAAAGCGGAGGACTTCGAGTCCGTTGGCGTCACCATCGTCGCGGCAACATCGGATACGGCAGATCGCGCCGAAAAGGCTAAAACCGACTGGAATCTCGACAAGCTACGCATGGCGTACGGCATGCCGATCGAACTGGGTCGAAAATGGGGCCTATTCGTTTCGCGTGGCATCTCCGATAAAGAGCCTGCGGAGTTTCTGGAGCCTGGCCTATTTCTCGTCAGGCCGGACAAGACGTTATATGCCGCCTCAGTCCAAACGATGCCGTTTGCACGGCCAAGTTTCGCGGAAGTGCTTGGCGCCATCCACTTTGTAACCAAAAACAATTACCCCGCGCGCGGTGAGGCCTAAAGCACATGGGGCAAAACATAAAACATGAGCATGACATTGCTTCTGGTGTGACGGACAAATCCGTTATTACCTGCCCCAGTTGCGGGTTTTCGATGACGGAGACGATGCCGCAGGACGCCTGCCAATTCTTTTATGACTGCAAGGGCTGTGGCGCTGTGCTGCGGCCGAAAGCCGGAGACTGCTGCGTCTTCTGCTCTTATGGCTCAGTCCCGTGTCCACCGATGCAACAGCAATTGCACGTTCCGGGCGATGCCCCTGCCTGTTGCCGAGACGACTGACTGATACCTTCACACGGTTTGGTCAGATTGTAGCGCGCTGGCTCATCACAGAGCTTTCTTCATCGTCTGGACTGCGCTTGTTTGGCCGATCATCGCAGATCGGCTCTTAAGCATTGCAACGCATGACACCTCCAAGTGTAACCTTTGGACTCGCCCCCGCGAAGAAATGGATATAGCGGCACGCTCGACCATCTACCGGCCGTCCGTAGCGTTTCAACCAGAATTCTTAAGGAGCCCACATGAAGAGTTTTCGGAAATCCATGTTGACCCTGGGTACCGCTGTCGCCATGGGAGGCTTCGCGGCCGCTTATGCGCCTGCCATTGCCGCCGGGACAAATCCATGTGCGCCAGCGGCAAGGCCCTGTCGGGCGAAACCCGTTCACACCTGCGCCGCCCACACGCGTAGGCACCACCGCAAGCACCGTGCAGCGATGGCCAATCCGTGCGCGGCTAAAGCGAACCCTTGCGCCGCGAAGAGCAACCCATGTGCGGCAAAGCCCAATCCGTGCGCTGCAAAAACAAATCCCTGCGCGCCGCACTAACCAGATTCGGCGCACCGCCATTGGGTCGCCGAACCGCAATATCCCGCATTTGTCAGGCCGGGCGACCGGCATAAATAGGTTTCGGAGTTTCAAATATGGCACGCTTTGGCAATGGCATATTCGCCGGCCTTGTCGCCACGATCGTTCTGTCCGCTTTTATGGTGATGAAGCAAATGATGGGGATGATGCCTGAGCTCGACGTCATCAACATGCTGACCACGATGTCGGGCGCATCCTCACCAGTTGTCGGGTGGCTGATGCATTTCATGATTGGAAGCATCGTCTGGGGCGGCCTGTTCGCGCTAACCCAAGGTCATATCCCCGACGGCAACATCATTCTTCGCGACGCCATTTTCGGCGCTGGGGCATGGCTTCTCATGATGGTGATGGTGATGCCGTTGGCAGGGGCCGGACTGTTCGGCCTGCACTTCGGAATGGCTGCGCCTGTGATGACGTTCCTCCTGCATGAGGTTTTTGGCTGCACGTTGGGCGCCGTCTATGGGTTGCGTATGCAGCCAAAGGCTGCCTGACCGAAGCAGTACCCCCCTATGAAAGGTATCCCCGGCATGACACGCCTTCCCAGATTGCTTCTTGCGGTTGCTCTGGGCGGCAGCCTGTTGATCGGCCCCGCCGCAGCGGCAAACCACTACACGTACAGCGCCTCGAAGTTCGGCGAGGCGCAGGCTACAGGAAAGCCGATTCTTGTCGACATTTCGGCATCCTGGTGTCCGGTCTGTAAGGCACAGAACTCTGTCATCGAGCGTGAGCTGGCAAAGCCGGAATTCGCACGCTACGTCGTGTTCAGCGTGGATTTTGACAGCCAGAAGGATGTTGTTCGCGCCTTCAACGCGCCGATGCAGAGCACCTTGATTGTCTTTAAGGGCAAGAACGAAAAAACGAGATTGGTCGGTGTCACCGATCCAAACATCATCGATGCCATGATGCGTCGAGCGGCCGATTGAGGGACATCGTCCGTGCTTCCCGTTGGTTCAGCGACCGTTGCTTTCGTTGCCGGCATTTTGTCGGTCCTGTCGCCATGTGTCTTGCCAATTCTGCCGATAGCGCTGGGAGGCGCTGTTGCAGCTCATCGGTTTGGCCCCATAGCGCTCTCCGCAGGCCTGGCCGTCTCGTTTACAGCCATAGGGCTTTTCGTTGCCACGCTCGGCTTCTCCGTCGGCCTTGGCAGCGGCGCCTTCCAAATGGTTGGGGCGGTTCTGCTGGTGGTTATGGGAATCATCCTGATGGTACCGCGATTACAGGTGGAGTTCGCCACTGTAGCGGGGCCTTTGGGAAATTGGGCCGAACAGCGTTTTGGAGGGTTCTCCACTGCCGGCCTATCGGGGCAATTTGGCCTTGGCCTGCTTTTCGGCGCCGTCTGGAGCCCCTGTGCGGGGCCTACGCTTGGTGCGGCGGCGCTTATGGCAGCGAACGGACATAACCTCATCCAAGTCACATTCATCATGCTTGCCTTCGGTATCGGGGCGGCGGTTCCGCTTCTCGCTCTCGGAACCATATCGCGCGTGAGCCTTATGCGCTGGCGGGGCAAGATCGCCGGTTCGAGCTACGGCGCAAAGGCGTTTCTCGGCGCAATTCTGGTTCTCTTTGGAGTTTTGATCCTGAGCGGTCTAAATCAGACCATAGAGGCCTACCTCGTCTCTCATTCACCCGATTGGCTGCTGCAGCTCACAACCCGATATTAGTCGCTTCGGTCTATTATGAGTGGGAACATGCATCTATCGATTCCCGATATCACGGTCGTGGCGCGACTGCCCAAACATTTCCACTTAATCCTGAAGCCCGACAACCCTTTCTACAAATACGTCCCGGGCATTTCCGTTCTGGTCGGCGGAATGTGGATTGTCCATCTGTTCTATTGGGGCTTCAACCAGGCTATCATCCAGCGCGCGTTGACGGCGAAGAGCATGCGCGAAGCGCAGAAGGGCGCCGTTTTGGCGGCTTTTCTGAAACTGCTGATCCCGGTTCTGGTGGTGCTGCCCGGCATCGCAGTCGTTGTTCTCTTGCCGCGTCTGTCGCAGCCGGACGAGGCCTATCCGACGCCCGCGATGGCCTGAAGGGTAATATATTTTTGGAACAGCCATATGCAGGAAACTTGTTTGTATACAGGACCGACATCATCCTGCGCGAGGCCGTCAAGATGCTCACTGCAAAAGGACTGCTCGGCGCCAAGCCGCGCCAAGGTATCTGGGTTCAAACGGAAGACGCGTGGAATCTTCTGGATCCGGACGTGCTGCGCCAGCTGCCGGAACGTAAGCTGTCGTTCCCGCTGCTGATCGAATTCACGCAGATGCGCCTGGCCTGATCCGAAGCGCCCAGGCGAACGCCACGAAAGCTCCTCGCTCCCGCAAGCGGGTTACCGAGACATAGCAGTCAGGCCCGCGCCGCAAACATTAGTCTGGCGATTTCGAACCACAGTTCTCTGCGCCCATAGTCGATCGACACTTGCGAGAAACCACGCAGGAAATTCATCCCAATCAGCAGCGCAGGGGTATCCTGTAGGCCCCAAAGATCGAAGATCTGCAAGTTTGCAATGACAACGTTGCAACCGCCGAGTGTCAGCCCGCCCAGATGAACCCTTTTGATCGTCGTGATATGGCCCTGGATGACACCGCCGGTGACACCGGTCAGCGGCACTACATCGGGCCTGGCATATGTCGGGCTGATCTCCATCAAAGCCTGTAGCAATTTCTCATTGCCGCAGGAGACTTCGGCGCCGGTGTCGATGAAGGCCGTCACACGAACGCCGTCTGCCTTGCCGGCGGCGTTGCGCAAATGGCCATAGCGGCCGACGACGGAAACTCTTGCCTCGGCGGGAGGATTCCAACCGATGAAGGTCCCGTATTGCGGCCGCTCGATCGTCAGCGCGTGATTCTTGAAATCGAACGTCACGCGATAGCCATCGATGGCGTCGAGACCGAGATAACCGTCGGCTGCCAGCAGCGTGCGGGGCAGGACTGGCACTTCGAGGTCTTCGCGGGAAATCTGTCCGAAGGATATGCTGCTGAGTTTGACCGTTTGGGCTGGTATCGTCCGCACCACGCCTTCCACCATCACCTGTCTCAGCCGCAACAAGCCAAGCTGGACGGCGACGTCCTCGGCAATGACGCTGCGATCAGCGCCGGTATCCACAACGAAGCGGAACGGTCCTTTGCCGTTGAGCGCGACGTCGATCGTGAGATGATTGGCGATGTCCTTGCCTGCCGCAACCTGTGCGGCATCGTTCGGCGGAAGCGGCGTGTTGGGTGGAACTTTCTGGGCTCTTGCAAGCGCGGTGTGAAATACCAACGACACCGCGCCCGCATTCACAAACCGACGGCGCGAAAACCGTTCGAGTGGCGACAAGGCACCCATGCTGGCCTTTCCGCTGGGAATGGGTGGCTGCATATTATGTATCGTTTCACCGTGCCTGTGTCGGAAATATGTCGGAGAATTAGGCAACCCTCCGATTTCGGCGACGACACACGATTCGATCGTCCTACGGCTTGACGGTGACCATCACTATTCCGTGACCCGGCACAGTTGCCGTGAAACCACCCTGCACGGGCGGCAGATCCTGGTGCCGCCGTAGATCGCGAATACCCGCCTTGAGAGTGCCGGGGTAGCGCAATGCTTCCCTCAGGTCACCGAGATTTCGTGCGGCGCCGTACCGCGGTTGAACAGCACCACGGGGCGTCCGCCGCCTTTGAGAGGTCTCACTCAGACTTCGCTGCCGCCGCCCTTTGCCATGCGGCCGGCTTGGACGCCCAGCGCATCCTGATCGACGGTAATAATTTCCTTGTTCAAAAGGATCGCTTTTGTCTCTTCGGTCATGGCCGAGAAGTGATCGTTGCAGATCATCGGCGGCGTCAGCGCGAGACCGTTCGGCGTCCCTTGCGGAACCTCGCCGGCGTCGCGGGCTTCGGCCGCAACCAGCGCCAGGAGCAACGCCATCGCGATCCAGAATATTTGACGCATGCCAATCTGCCCCTTGTTTCTCGCCTCAATACCCGATGCGCCAAGCAGCGACATGGTCACTTGGCGTGTCGCTTGCGCACCTTGAGGTGCGCTTTCGGCTTGGCACGCGACTTTATCTTGACGTGGGACTTCATCTTGACATGCGACTTCGCCGTGGTTCGCGCCCCGACCTTGACGAATGCCTTCACGGGCGCTGCTGCGGGTGCTCGCAATGCTTCTGCCGCCGGGCAACTCGCCTGAGCACTGGCCGGTTCAACCTGCACAAAGTAGAGGCCGATCGCGAGGCGGCCGCTGGTGGTCAGCACCATCGGCAGGGTGACGGCGCTCATGTCCGCGCCCGCTTTTTGGAAGCAGGACAATGGCACCGCGATCTTCGTCCAGCCCTTGCCACGCGCCGCTCTCAGGGCTTGCGTGAGATCGACCGTGCCCAGGGTCGTCGCATTGCCCATGGCAAGCGTCACTTGCCGTTCCGGCGCGCTGTCGACGCGCATGTCCATCGTCAGGGTCATGCCGTCATTTGTCTGTTTGGCGAAGCTGGCGGCCCCGTCGGTCGCCGCAACGAGGCTGGCTTGGCCAACGCCGCTCCAGGTCGCGACGAGCACATCCTCCTGCTTGTTGCGGTTGCCGCGCACGGCACGCAATGCGGCGTTGGACAGCGTCGCGGGCGCAGGATCGGTGGCGACCTTCTCGCCGCTCGTATCTGCCAGCAGGATCGACCACGGCGCCGCGGCGCGTCCCGTGTCCATGATCGTGTTGAGCGTTGCGGCGGCGGACGCGGCTTCGGGCAACGTGCCCAGATTGCGCGGTGTGGCGTAAGTCAGTCCGTAGCCGTATGGGAACAGCGGAAAATAAGGCTCGGTGCCAACATTGAGCGGCGTCTGGTCGGGCGCGCGCGGCCAGGAAAAAGACAACATGCCGCGGAAATCGTAGGCCACCGCACCGTCCGGCCTCGAGAACAGCACATCGGCGACGCCTGCGCCTTCCGAACCGGGAAGCCAGGCCGCGACGAACGCTTGTGACGCATTGATTTCCGGCGTGACGTAAAGCGGTCGCCCCGAAAGGAACACGCTCACGACCGGAATGCCCTGCGCGCGCAGCCTTTGCAGCAGCTTCAGATCGCGCCGTTCGCCGGGGGCAAAATCGACATTCGGCCGGTCGCCGCGGAACTCCGCATAAGGATTTTCTCCGAACACCACGATGGCGACGTCCGGCTTCTCGGCAAAGCCGCCGTCGACGCTGAGCGTCGCCGTTCCGCCCGCTGCCTCGACATTCGCTTTGATGCCTTCGAAAATCGTATTGCCATTCGGAAAATCGGCGCGCGTATTGCCGTCGCCCTGCCAGGAAATCGTCCAGCCGCCTGCCTGCTTGGGCAGATTGTCGGCGCCGTCGCCAGCTACCAGGACATGCGCCCTCGGCGAAAGCGGAAGAATCCCGCCGTCGTTCTTCAGCAGCACCATCGACTCGCGTACCGCCTGACGCGCCACGGCGCGATGATCGGGCGAACCGAGCAGATTGTATTGTCCGGCAAAGAGCCGCGACGACGGCTTGGGCTCGCTCAACACGCCTGCGCGCAGCTTGACGCGGAGGATACGCCCCACCGCTTCATCGAGACGAGCCATAGGAATGGTGCCGGCCTTGACCTGCGCCAGGACGCTTCCATAGAGATTCTTCCAGCTGTCGGGTGCCATGTACATGTCGAGGCCCGCTTTCATCGCATCCGGGCAGTTGTATTTGTTGCAGCCATCGGGCTGGGCGTGGCCGTCCCAGTCGCCGACGACCAGTCCGTCGAAGCCCATGCGGCCTCTCAGGATATCCGTCAGAAACTGCTTGTCGCCGTGCATCTTATGGCCGCGCCAGCTCGAAAAAGACGCCATCACCGACTGCACGCCCACCTTGATCGCGGCTTCGTACGGCGGCGCGAAGATGTCGTGCAGCGCCGGTTCGCTGTAGAGATTGTCGCCCTGGTCGTGGCCCTTGTCGGTGCCGCCGTCGCCGATGAAATGCTTGGCCGTGGCGATGACGTGTCCGCCCTTCAGGAAATCCAGATCGCCCGGTTTGCCCTGGATGCCTTCGACGATTGCAGCAGCGTAGTCGGCGACGATCCTCGGATCCTCCGAATAGCTTTCATAGGTGCGCCCCCAGCGGTCGTCGCGCACCACGGCAATCGTAGGTGCGAACGTCCAGTCGCCGCCGACGACGCGAAGCTCCTGAGCCGTGACCGCGCCGATCCTGCGCATCAGGTCGGGATCGTGCATGGCACCCAGCCCGATATTGTGCGGAAAGACAGTGGCGCCGATGATGTGGGAATTGCCGTGGACGGCGTCCTGACCCCAGATGACCGGGATCGCCGGATGGCCCGGCGCCACACCGACGGAGGCGTTGTACATTTCGTCAGCGAGCTTCAGCCATTGTGGCGCCGGCGCCCTGCCGTTGCCATAGGGGCCGGAATCCCCGCCGCTCAGAATGGAACCGAGGTGATATTTACGCACGTCGTCGGGCGTCACCCAGTCGGTATCCGCCTGGATCACCTGGCCAACTTTTTCCTCCAGCGTCATCTGGGAAAGGAACGCGGCGATCTGGGCTTCGATAGCCGGATCGCGCGCTACGCCGCTTTGGACGGCGGGCCAGATGTCGGGATGAACATCGGCCGACGTCGCGTAATCGACATCCTCTTGCGGTGCGGCTGCTGCAGGCGCCTGGTTCGCCGACGCGCTCGCGGTGCCAAACATGGAAGTGACCTCCGGCAATGAAGAACAGGCGGCGAGCGTCAGCGCGCCCACCAGTACCAGCAACGCATTGCGCAGCATCCTGACCGCACCTTGAATCGGGACATCCCGCATTACGCCGCCGAGCGCTGTGACTTTCATCCACCTTTATCCGTTATCGAGCAGGTGAAACCGAATCTGGCGGATTATAGCCTGCGGACTGCTATGCGCATCTCGATGGAAAAGCTCGCGCCGGGGCTGAGAGTCCGCGCACCCGTTACGCTTGCCGGCTCCGGCCGGTTGAAGGCATTGGGCATGGCGCTGACGGGCTCGGCGCAGAAAAGATTCTGGCCGAGCGGCACGAAAATGTGCAGGAAGGTGCATTCCGGAGACCCTTCCAGCGAAATCGTCAGACCAAGGTCCGGCTGATCGATGCGCGCCGGGGAGCGCCAGCCGGTGTGGCAATGGTCGATAAACGGAGCCTTGTCCACCAGCGCGCCGTGGGCAAGATCGAGCAGCGGGGAGCCGGCCACATGCTCGGTCGGAATCTGAGTGCCGTTGGACTTCCACATCCCCGCCACCGACGCGGTCAGCCGCGTTGAAGCCATACGGGGAAAGTAGGGATGGAAACCGAGGGTGGCGGGCATCGGTTTGCCGTCGCGGCTGCGTACCGTGAGGCGATGCGTCAACCCGCCATTCGTCAGGGTAAGGATCTGTTCGACGCCATAGGTCCAGGGCCAATCGTCCGCCTCGTGGTCGTACGCCAGCACGGCCTGGTCACGCGACAGCGAAACGACGCGCCAAGCGGTCTGCCAGCCGTGGCCGTGCAAGGAATGCGGATGGTCTCCGAAATTCCGCGTCAGACGGACCTCGCGGCCCTGAAAATGAAAGACCCCGTTCTCGATGCGGTTGGCGTACGGAACCAGTGCGAAAGTGCATGCGTCGCGCTGAGTGAAGGCGCCCCTGGGCGCGGGGCGAAGAACGTTCTTGCCCTCGAAGACGAAACGGGTCACCGCTCCACCCACCTCGGGAGCAAGATCGAGTTCCAGTCCGCCTTGCTTGAGTGCAATCATTTGACCGTCGCTTTGATCTTCGCGTCAGGCGGCATGTGGTGCCACAGCCCCTCGATGGCCTCCAGCGTGCGGCCTTTGGTTTCCGGCACAAAGCGCATCACGAACAGCGCGGCCAGGATGGCGCCGGCGCCGTAGAGCCAATAGGCGAAACCGTGGTTGAACATGGCGTTCAGCCACGAACTGCCGTCCATCATCGGGAAGGTCTGCGACACGATGAAGTTCATTATCCACTGCGCCGCGACGGCGATGGACATCGCCTTGCCCTTGATCGAGTTCGGGAAAATCTCGGACAGCATCACCCACACGATCGGTCCCCAGGAAAACGAAAACCCGATGATGTAGACGACCACGGCCGCGATCGCGATGTAGGACGATCCGGTCGTGCTGGCCGCGCCGGCGTGCTGCACGGTCGCGCTGACGAGATGCATGTCAAACAGCGCGCCGATGGTGAGCATCGCGGCGGCCATGATCAGCGCACCGGCGATCAGAAGCGGCTTGCGTCCCAGCTTGTCGACCGTCGCAGTCGCAACCAAGGTGAACAGCGTCATCGTGACACCGACAAACCAAGCCGACTCAAAATAAGCGTCATTGGTCGAGGCACCCATGTTCTCGAACATCTTCGGCGCGAAATAGAGCACCGCATTGATGCCGACGACCTGCTGAAATATCGAGAGCATGATGCCGACGATCAGGACCAGCGCGCCATAGCTGAACAGCGGCCGCGTGTGCTGGACCAATGAAGCTTCGATCTCCTTCAGCGTCGATTGCGCGGCTTCGGGGCCGACCAACCGCTTGAGCAGAGCCAGGGCCTCGTTATCGCGATCCTTGAGCACAAGAAAGCGCGGCGTTTCCGGCACCAGTAGCATGCACGCGATCAAAAGCGTCGCGGGAATAGCCGCCGAGGCGAGCATGTAGCGCCAGCCCAGGTCCATAAGGAATTGGTGGTCGCGCCCGGACTGTATGCCAAAGTTAACGAAATAGACCAGGTTGATGCCAACCACGATGGCAATCTGTTGGAATGTCACCAACATGCCGCGCGTGGAAGGCGGCGCCACTTCCGCGATGTACATCGGCGCCAGCATCGACGCCATGCCGATGGCCGTTCCACCCATCAGACGATAGAAGATGAAGGCCGGAAGCGCCTTCTCACCGGTCCCGCCGAGGATGCTCCAGCCGAATTCCGGAAAACCCGCGCCGATCGACGATACGAAGAACAGGATGCCCGCGATCAGTAGGCCGGTTTTGCGGCCGAGGCTTGTCGAAATAGGGCCCGCGATTCCGGCGCCGAGTACGCAGCCGAGCAGCGCACAGCCGATGGCAAATCCGGACAGAGTGTTCGCAGCGCCTTCCGCCAAATGCCGCGGAGTGACGAAGTTGTAGGTGATGGCGTCTGTCGCCCCGGAAATCACCGCCGTGTCGTAACCGAACAACAAGCCGCCGAGCGTTGCGGCAATCGTCAGCCCGGCCACGAGTCCATAATTCGCCTTCGCCATGGTGTCCCCTTTTGTAGACGCAACGTCCCGTTTTTTCCCGCCGGAATTGAAGGTTATCCCTCAATTGGGCTTGTTACCCTATTGTCCGGCGCCGCGACCGTAATGATAGCGTTAACGCACTGCAAGCGCGCACGTCGTCCAAATTCAAGGGGCCTAATGGTTGTGCCGAGGCGTCTTGGCAGCGACGCCGCGGTATTTCACGGCAAGCTCCATCACTGCGCCTTTGTCGAGCTGCCCGGTCGTGGCGCGGAACAGTTCCTGCCAGGGGGTCTGGCTTGCCGGGATCGGCGGAGGGGACTGCTTCTTACGCCGAGCGATTTCGTCTTCGGACAAAAGTACGTCGCAGCGGCCGCGTTCGACATCGATACGGACAGTGTCCCCCGTGCGCAGCCAAGAAAGCCCACCACCCACGGCGCTTTCGGGCGACACGTTCAGGATCGACGGACTGTCGGAAGTACCCGATTGCCGTCCGTCGCCGATGGTTGGCAGGCTGACGATGCCTTTCTTCAAAAGGGCATCCGGCGGCTGCATGTTGACGACTTCCGCAGATCCCGGCCAGCCGATGGGACCGGAGCCGCGGATCACCAGGATCGTGCGTTCGTCGATGCCGAGCAAAGGATCGTTGATGCGCGCGTGATAATCGTCGCCGCCGTCGAATACCACCACGCGGCCCTCGTAGACGCCGACGCGGCCCGGTTCGCTGAGATAGCGGCGGCGGAATTCCTCGGAAATCACGCTTGTCTTCATGATCGCGAAATCGAACAGATTGCCGCTCATCACCAAGAAGCCGGCACGCTGCTGGATGGGCGTCTCGTAGACGGCGATCATCTCGCGGTCCGTGCTTTCGCGGCCTTTGAGGTTCTCGGCCACGCTCCTGCCGGTGACGGTCAGCGCCGCGCCGTCGATCTTTCGGGCGCGCAGCAATTCGCACAGCACGGCCGGGACGCTGCCGGCGCGGTGGAAGCGCTCGCCCAGGTATTTTCCCGCCGGCTGCATGTTGACGAGCAGCGGGATGTCGCGCGCATCCATCCAGTCCTGCGCCCCGATCTCGATGCCGGCATGACGCGCCATTGCGTGAATGTGCGGCTGAGCGTTCGTCGACCCGCCGATGGCGGCGACGGCGGCGATGGCATTGCGGAATGCTGCGCGCGTCAGGATCTTCGACGGTCGCAAATCCTCGTACGCCATTTCGACGATGCGCTTGCCGGTTGCGTAGGCCATCTGGCCGCGTTCGCGGTACGGCGCGGGGATGGCCGCGCATCCGGGCAGCGAAAGTCCCAGCGTTTCGGCGACAGCGTTCATCGTGGAAGCCGTGCCCATCGTGTTGCAGTGGCCGAGCGAGGGCGCCGACGCCGCAGCCGCGTCGATGAATTCCTCCTCGCCGATCTCGCCCGCACCGAGTTTTCGCCGACTCTTCCAGATCGCCGTGCCCGAACCGACCAGTTCGCCCTCGAACCAGCCGTCCAGCATCGGCCCGCCGGACAGAACGATGGCAGGAATATCGACGGTCGCTGCGGCCATGATCGCCGAAGGCGTGGTCTTATCGCAGCCCGTCGTCAGAACCACCGCATCAATCGGATAACCGTGCAGAATTTCGACCAATCCAAGATAGGCAAGATTGCGGTCGATGGCGGCGGTCGGCCGCCGACAATTCTCGAACAGCGGATGGGTGGGAAATTCCAGCGGCAGGCCGCCTGCGTCTCGGATGCCTTCCTTCACGCGCCGCGCCAGTTCGAGATGCACGCGATTACAGGGGTTGAGGTCGCTGCCGCTTTGCGCAATGCCGATGATCGGCCGACCCGAGCGGAATTCCTCCGGCGTGAATCCGCTGTTCATCCAACGTTCGAGATAGAGCGCCACCATGTCCGCGCGCGCGGGATCGTCGAACCACTCCCGCGAACGAAACCGTTTCTGGCCTTTGTCGGACGTCACCGATTTCTCCTCAATGGCGCCTTCAGGCCGATATATAGGAGGTTTTCAACTGCGTATAGAATTCCACGGCAGCAGCGCCCTGTTCGTGCGGACCATAGCTGGATTTGCGGGTCCCACCAAACGGCACGTGGTAATCGACGCCGGCCGTCGGCAGATTGACCATGGTCATCCCGGCGCGGACGTGGCGCGTGAAATGGTGGGCGTATTTCAATGAGGACGTCACGATACCGGCCGACAGGCCGAACTCGCCGGCATTCGCGACGGCCAGTGCTTCGTCGTAATCTTTCACGCGCACGACGCTGGCCACCGGCCCGAATATCTCCTCGCAATTGACCCTCATGCCGGGATCGGTGTCGACCAGCAGCACCGGGGAGACGTAATAGCCGGGCTTTTCCAGATTCAACCGCTCGCCACCAATAACGCGGCGCGCACCTTCCTTCGCGGCGATTTCGATGTAGGACAGCACCGTGTCGAGCTGTGCCTGGCTCGCCACCGGCCCGATTCTGGTGTCGGCATCCAACGCATCGCCCACACGCAATCCCGCGACCTTGTCTCTAAGCGCGGCGACGAACCGGTCATGGATTGCCTTCGTGACGATGATGCGGCTCGAGGCCGTGCAGCGCTGTCCGCTGGCGAAGAACGCGCCGTCCAGCGCGCATTGGACCGCACGATCCAGTTCCGCGTCGTCGAGCACGACCAGCGGATTCTTTCCGCCCATCTCCATCTGCAGCCTGGCCTGTCGTTCGACCGCGAGCCTTGCGATGCCCGCACCGACGCCTTGCGACCCGGTGAACGAGATGCCGGCCACGCGCCGGTCCGCGACTAGCGCCGTGCCCGCCACCGAGCCGCCGAATACCAAGTTGAATACACCCTTCGGCGCGCCCGCCTCCTGGATGATCTCGGCCATCGCCGCAGCGGTGGCAGGCGTGAGCGAAGCGGGCTTCAACACGACTGTGTTGCCGAAGGCGAGCGCCGGAGCGCTTTTCCAGGCCGGTATGGCGATGGGAAAATTCCAGGGTGCTATCAGCCCGAACACGCCCAGCGGCTGGCGGCAGGTGGCGACCTCCACACCAGGTCGGGTCGAATCGACGGTCACGCCCGTGCGGCGCAGCGCTTCTCCCGCGAAGAACTTGAAGATGCGCCCGGCGCGGGCGACTTCGCCGACACCCTCGGGCAGGGTCTTGCCTTCCTCACGCGCCAGCAGCCGGCCGAGTTGGTTGCGGCGTTCGAGGATCAGCGTGCCGGCGCGGTCGAGCACATCGGAGCGCACTTCCGGGCTTGCTTCGGACCAGGATGGAAAGGCTTCGCTTGCCGCCGCGATCGCCGCGCGCATTACGCTGCCCTCGTCGCTTGGCGCCCGCGCGACGACGTCTCTGGTGTCGGACGGATTAAGGCTTTCGATGCCGACGCCAGCGCCGACCCAATCTCCGCCGATCAGATGTCTCAGGGCCAAGGTTCCGCTGTCCAAAAGGCCACTCCCGACAGATTTCCCGGCCGTATACAGCCACTTGCCGCCGTCAACGTCAAAGCTGGAACATCGAAGTGGGGAGGTATTAATCCGCCTTCGGAGCCACCGCCGATTGACGCTTGACCAGAGAATAAGTGACGAGATGGTCGACCAGCTTGGGCTCGCGGCCCAACTTGCAGTCGCGGATAGCGCGCGTGACGAGATCGACGGCAATTTCGGCCATGCTGGTGATCGGCTGGCGGATGGTCGTCAACTCGGGCCATATGGTCGCCGCAATTGCGGTATCGTCGAAGCCCACCACCGAGAGATCGCCCGGTACGTCGAGGCCTTTGCGATGCGCCACGGAGACCGTGGCCGCGGCCATGTCGTCATTACTGGCGAAGATCGCGGTGGGAATGACCTTTCGCGCCAACAGGTTCTCCGCCGCTTCCAGCCCCGAGCGGTAGCTGAAATAACCCTGCACGATCAGGTTTTTGTCGCTGCGGGCACCGGCCTCGCGCAAGGCCGCCTCGAAACCGTGCTCGCGCTCCACACTGGCCGTCTGGTTGGGATGACCTTTGATGAATCCGATACGGCGGTGACCGAGCGATAAGAGAAAATTCGTCATTTCGCGGGCGGCGGCAAAGTCGTCGATGCGCACACACGAGGCTTCCGCGTTGAAACGCCCGGTCGCCACCGCCACCGCCGGCAGGCCCGCCGCCTTGAGTTCATCCAGCACGTCGGGGGACTCGCACAAGGGCGGCGGCAAGATCACGCCGGCGGCGCCGCCGTCGATCAGCTTTCTGACGGCGGCTCGTTCCGCCGCCGCACTGGTAAGCTCGCATTTTTCCAGGATGATCTGGGCAGTCTTGCGGCTCGTCTCATCGAGGGTGCCGACCAGGAACTCGCTCAGATAAGCCGCGCTCGGATTGCTGTAGAGCAGGCCGATGCGCGCACCTGCGGCGCCGGCCAAGCTGCGCGCCGCGGGATTGGGCGCATAATTGAGATCGTGGACGGCGGACATCACCGCGGCACGTGTTGCGTCGCGCACGTTCTTTTCGCCGTTGACCACGCGCGAGACCGTCATCGGCGAGACGCCGGCGCGCTGCGCCACGTCGTGGATCGTCGCGGCACCGCGACGTTGTCGGCCTGGTTTTTGCGGGGTATTCGGCAACTCTTTTGTGCTGCTCACTATTGCGATCGGCCCCCTCGGCCTGACTACCACTTGGGGAAAGACAGGCGACGCACAGCTTACCGCATCGACGCCGTCGCCTTCAAATGCCGTCTTGGGCAGGAAAGTCTAGTTGAGCTTGACGACATCGCCGCGCGCCGGCGGATTGCCGCTGGTGGTTGTTGCAATCGACACATGGTCGCGGACGTTCGCGACCTGGATGGTGCCGACGGTGTCCATCAGCATGTCGAGCACGACGCCGGTGGATGGATCGGTAAGCGCCTTGCCCTTGCGATAGACGTGGAAGGTCATGCCCGGCTGGATGCCCTGATCCGCACCGGCGGTGATATAGACATTGGTTCCGTCGTTATCGATCACGAAAGCCGACCACGGCACTTTCGCCATACCAATCGCAATCTTGTCCACGCTCTTCTCGATTGCGTCCTGCAACGCTTCGCCAAGCGGCGTTTTGAGGAAACCGCCCGCATTCCACTGGTATGCACCGGTCTGTCCCGTCACCTGGAAATTCTTGGCGGATGCACGTCCCTCGGCCGTTCCCGTGTAGATAATCTGGCTGGTGGTCGTGTCGATCACGCGCAAGCTAATCTCGACGACTGCTGTCTGCGAGCCGACCGTCGGGCCGCCCCCGCCAAGAAATGGAATGCCGCCGATGCCGAGCGAGGTCCCACTCGTCGCAGGTTCAAATTTGGTGACCGTGCCTTTGACGATGGCGCTGGAACCCAGGAAGTGCCCCGCCTGCGCGGCAGTTTCCGCCGTCGCGGCACCGCCCGCTCCAAGTTGCTGTTCCGCTTGCATATCCGCCATCGCCGTGCGTTCCACGACAACGAAGCGTCCATCTTTTAGCAGCGCGTTTACCAAGAGCGCGTTCAGTTCTTCGGAGGTGGCCCCGCCTTGTACCAGTTCCGGCGCCTCGAAAGCGGTGACTGAAACGCTTTTCTTCGGGCCACCGTACGGCATAGCGGCCGCGCCCTGCGCAAAGGACGGCAATGCAAAAGTTGCGGCAAACGCCAAGCTCGCCGCAGCGAGCGTCAATGCGGGCCGGTTGATCATTGGAGGTTCTCCCCTACGAATTGTTCGCAGTCTATAATTTAATGGTGCTCCTTTACGAGCATTTATTGGGTGCTCAATCGGTTGCACCGAAGGAAGTGTCGCAGTGAGCAGGTCGGGACGCAAAATCTGCCATTGCGGCAAGGGTCTTAGGAGTATCCGACCGCTGCGCTGGGTGGCGGTTTGAGCGCAACACACGTGGCGCAGGGCTGATCTTCATTAGTAATATAAATGATATTACAAAGATATTAGACCGTGTCCGCCTTCTCCAGAACCGCCCGTCGCGTGCGAACCCGCAGTTCGAGCTTGTCGCCTGCACGAGTCCCAACAACCGCGTCGACGATGCGCAGCGCTGGCTAAACCCGCTTCACCACCCCACAGGGCTGAAGAACACCTAAGCTCTGGGTGCGGATGCCGTGCCGCCATCGAGCAGACGGCGCATACGCGTCACGCGGCCGGAGTTCTGTACGACGTCGGCAAGCGTATAGCCGTCGAGCGCGAAAAGGAAAGCGGTTGCCGCTTGCCCCAGCGGCCGCCGCAGACCGCAGACCGGCCTCACCACGCAGGTGCAAGTCGTGCGGTCGAAGCATTCGACCAGATTGAAGCTGTCCTCGGTGGCGCGGACCACGGCGCCGAGATTGATGTCTGCCGGCCTGTGGGCAAGCCGCAACCCACCGCGGCGGCCGCGGACGCTTTCGACGATTCCTGCCTGGATCAGCGTCTGCGCCACCTTCACCAGATGATTGCGCGAGATGGCGTAACGCTGTGCCACTTCCGCGATCGTGTGCAAACCGTCGGGTTCCACCGCCAGAAGCATCAGCAGGCGCAGGGCAAAGTCGGTATGCAGAGTGAGCCGCACGGTCACGTCTCCGACGGGTGCGATCGCGCGGCCGGTGCGGCCGTGCTCGTGAGCATCCGCGGGAAAGAATACGCCCAGCCGCGCAAGACCGCTGCGGAGCGACCGTCGCGGACAGATCGGCTTATTGTCGCACCTCGTCCGCCAGGCGCCGCAACAACGCCCTGAGTTTCAGGACGAAATCCAGCGCCATCAGCACGGCGCCGAGCGCAAAGACGACGTCGCAGGGCAGTCGCATCTGCTGTCGGTATGTCGTGGGATCGTAGAATGCCATGCTGTGCGCGTAGAGCAGTGCGATGTTGGTGGTGACGGCTCAGATCAGATGCTCGATCCGGATCCGCCCGGTCCAGAACTTGCGCGTTGCCTTGAGCAGGCTATCGTGTGTCGGCCACAAAGCCCGGAAGACCGACAACCTCCAGATGACCAACCCCGTGAAAAATCCGATCTGCCAAAAGCGGCCGAATGCGATATACGAAAGCCCAGGTTGCCGAATCGGAACCAGCCCCCACTAATCGTGTCCATCAGGCCCAGATAATTGCCGGCCAGCGCGCCGCCGAAGGCATAATGTCGTACTTGGACTAATTCGCAGTCGCGATCCAATGCCACGATGTCGCGGCAAATGGACTCAAATGTCGAGGGCGCAGGCGCGGATCGCTCTTAAAGAAGGATTTAGCTGCGGCACGCTAGATTTGCCCGCCTTGGTAGCAGCGTGACAGGGGGCGGGATGAACGAGATGAATCTGCGTGACAGTTGCCGCTCGCGCCGCGAGCGCACATCGCTCCTTTCCCGATACTCCGCCGATTTGGGGCAATGCCTGTCGCGCCAACGCTCCGAACGAGCCCTGCGTGCCGCAGCGATGGAACAGGCATTGGCAAGCCGCGCCAAGTCAGAATTCCTCGCCAACATGAGCCATGAGCTGCGCACGCCGCTCAACGCGATCATCGGATTCTCCGATCTGATCGGCCGTCCGGCGGATCGCGAGCCGGTGTCGGTCAGAACATGCGAATACGCCGGCTTCGTCAACCGCGCGGGCAAGCACCTGCTCAATATCATTTCCGACATCCTCGACATCTCCAAGATCGAAAGCGGCACCTTCGCGCTCGACCTCGAGCCCGTCGTGCTGCGCGATGTCATCGACGCCAGCGCCGCCCTGGTCGAGTCGCGGATCAAAGAGAAGAGACAGACGCTGGCGCTGAAGCTGCCCGCGGTCCTTCCCGTGGTCCCCGTCGACAGCAGACGGGTCAAGCAGGTGCTCATCAATCTCCTGAGCAATGCACACAAGTTTACGCCCGAGGGCGGACGCATCGTGTTGACCGCGGCGTCCTGCGCCAGCGGAACAGTCACCGTTTCCGTGCATGATAGCGGCGTCGGCATGACCGCCGAAGAGATCGCCGTCGCGCTTAGGCCGTTCGGACAAGTGGGATTTAGCCAGACGCGCAGCCATGAAGGGACGGGCCTCGGGCTGCCGATCGCCAAGGCGCTGATCGAGCAGCATGGCGGCAGCTTTTCCGTCACGAGCAAGAAAAACGCCGGCACCACCGTTACGTTCACGCTTCCGGAAAACAGGGTCGCGGCGGCGAAGGAGGAGATATTATGAGCCAGGCAGCAACCGATCCGGCCTCGTTACCAAAGGCGCAGTGGGAATTGTACCAGCCGAGCATGTCGCCGCGCGTCGCACATATCGTTTCGGTTTCCGGCGCCCAGGCCGTCGCCATCATCGAGCGATCCGCTGCGGCGCCGGTGCGCGTAGAAATCGGCGCGACCATGACGATCCCCACCCCGCACGCGAGCGTGGTGGGGCTTGTCTCGGCGGTGAGCGTGCCGATCCCCGACGCGACCGCGGGCCGGGATGATATCAGCCTTGTCGAACTCAATCTGGCCGGCGAGATCGTCGTGGATCGCGACACTTCGCGGCTCGTCTTTCGCCGCGGAGTCTCGAGCCTGCCCAGCATCGGCGACGGCGTGCATCTGGCCGACCGCCAGGCGCTGACCCTGGCCTATACCCAGCCGGATTCGGCGACCATCGATGTCGGCACGCTCTATCAGAACCCGACCGTACCGGCGCGGCTTCTGGTGGACGACCTGTTCGGCAAGCATTTCCTGATCGTCGGCACCACGGGATGCGGGAAATCGTCCGCTTTGACCTGCATCCTGCAGAGCCTGCTGCCGGAATACAAACAGGCTCGCGTCGTCGTCCTCGACATCCACAACGAATACTCCGCCGCGTTCGGTCAGCAGGCGGAATCGATCGACCCGTCGAGCCTCAATCTTCCCTTCTGGCTGCTGAACTTCCAGGAGCTGACGGTAGCCTTCACCAGCGCCGACGAGCATCGCGACGCCGAGACCGAAATCCTGGGCGACGCCGTGCTGTGGGCCAAACGGCGCTATTCCGACTCGTTCACGGGGCGCGCGCGCCGCTCCCTCGACGGCCAATGCATCACTGTCGATACGCCGGTGCCGTTCCGTCTCGCCGATCTCGTCGCCTACATCGACGAACAGCTTGGCAGGCTCGATCGCACGGCGATCACCCTGCTCTACAAACGCCTGAAGAGTCGCGTCGAAACACTGGTCAGCGACTCGCGCTACAGTTTCATGTTCGGCAGCCTGATGATCGAAGACACCATGACCGACGTGCTGGGCCGGTTGTTCCGCGTGCCGGTGGGCGACAAGCCGATCACCGTGCTCAACCTCTCCGCAGTGCCGGCGGAAATCATGGATGTTGTAATCTCGGTCGTGTCCCGCTTGGCGTTCGACCTCGCGAGCTGGAGTGACGCGCGTCTTCCGATCCTCATTGTCTGCGAGGAGGCACACCGTTATGCGCCCGCCGACGACGGCAAGAAATTCATGCCCACAAGGCAAGCCCTCGCGCGCATCGCGAAGGAAGGCCGCAAATACGGCGTTTCGCTCGCACTCATCACCCAGAGGCCGTCCGAACTCGATCCGACCATCCTGTCCCAATGCAGCACCGTGATCGCGATGCGTCTTTCCACCGAGCGCGATCAGAGCGTCGTGCGCGCCAACACCCACGAAGGCGCCCTGGACCTGCTCGATTTCCTTCCGCTGCTGGGCGACCGCGAAGCCGTCGTGCTGGGCCAGGGTGTCGTGGTCCCGATGCGCATCCGCTTCAACGATCTGAGGAACCGCAAGATCGCAGAGAACCAGCACGCCGCCTTCTCTCGTGCCTGGAAGCATTCGCAGATCGACAAGGAGACGCTGGCGGAGATCGTTCGCCGTTGGCGCGCACCCGCAAAGCCGAAGTACTGAGGCCCGCAGCAAAGGCTCAACCCGTATGCTGGAATCTGAAGCGCTTCTGGTTTCGGCGGCGATCGAGGCGCCGATTGCGTTTTTGATCATCCGCGCAATGCGTTGGCAAAGCCGCGGTGCGGTCCATGGCGGACTTGCGGCCGCCGTTGCGACGGCGGTGACCCATCCCCAGCTTTGGGCGGCGGCATTGTGGGCCTATCCAAGGTATGGCTATTGGCCGAGCCTCGTTGTCCTGGAAACGATCGTCGTCCTTGTCGAAGGCGTATTGATCTGTTGGATAGTCCGCCTTTCGCTTCCCCGCGCGCTGTTGCTGTCGCTGGTCACTAACACGGCGTCTTGTGCTGCCGGTTTCCTGATCAATACCTTGTCCGGCTGAGCACCGCGAAGGCGTCTTGCTCCGCAGGTCCCGCCAGACCGTCACTGCTTGGCGAAGGAGACCTTTATCGATTCGCTATTCGATGCGCGCGAAAACAGCTCGAGTGTGACGGCCCTGGTGCCCGATTTGCTGTCGAAGGCGTCGACGATCTGCTGCACCATTCCCTGCTCGGGCTGCAAATAGGCGCCGTCGACAGTGAGCACCTCCATCCCGATGAGATTCTTGGATTTGGCCAGTTTGCAGTTGGGATGTCCTTGGGTGCACCCGGTGAGCACGGCGACCTGCACCGTCTTGGTGTAGCCCGGGGGGAACTTCACGCTGGCGTATTGGACGGCGAAGTCCAAACCGGCGGCAGTGGCCATGGGCGGACCGCGGTCCGGTTCCGGCGTGATGTCTGCACGGGCGGTCGAGACTGTCAGCACGAGTGCGAGGCAGATCAGATTCATCCGGTGGCGCATGGAAGCCTCCTGTCGTTGTTGGCGACAATGTACTCCAACGACCGACGGAATGCGCCGTCAACCGGCAGCTGTCGTGGATTGCCAAGTCGTAGCGCGAAGACCGAATTCCTCCTTGCGGCAGGTAACTGTCTTATCGTGGCCATCTTGAGGTACTCTTCGTGCACAAAACGATCACAGTGAGGCGTCGAAACTTGGCGAAAAGCGTCGTATTTTCGGATACGAAAAAGTGTGATCGTCGCCTCGTAAGTCTTTGGACTTTATCATAATAATGCAACAAAATCAAGCACATAGATTCTGCGTTGCACCAATGATGGAGTGGAGCGACCGGCATTGCCGGATGCTGCACCGGCTGCTCTGCGGCAACGCGCGGCTCTACACCGAGATGGTGACGGCGCAGGCGGTGATCCGCGGCGATCGCGCGCGTCTGATCGGCTTCGACGCCCGCGAACACCCCGTGGCGCTGCAACTCGGCGGCGCCGAACCGGCGGCGCTGGCCGAAGCCGCGAAGATCGGCGAAGACTTCGGCTACGACGAGATCAATCTGAATGTCGGCTGTCCGTCGGATCGCGTGCAGTCGGGCCGCTTCGGCGCCTGCCTGATGCGCGAGCCCGAGCTTGTGGCCGCGTGCGTAGCCGCGATGCGCAACGCAGTCTCCATCCCCGTTACGGTCAAATGCCGCATCGGTGTCGACGACCAGGACCCCGGCGAGGCACTGCGCGCGTTGATCGCGGCATGCGCGGTCGCCGGCATCGTCACGTTCATAGTGCATGCGCGCAAGGCGTGGCTGGAGGGTCTGTCGCCCAAGGAGAACCGCGACGTGCCCCCGCTCGACTACGAGCTGGTCTACGCGGTCAAGCGCGAGAATCCGGCGCTGACCGTCGTGCTCAACGGCGGCATTTCCACGCTCGATCAGGCCGACGCCCATCTGAAGCACGTGGACGGCGTCATGCTGGGCCGCGCCGCTTATCAGGCGCCCGCCATCCTGGCCGAGGTGGATGCACGCTTCTTCGGCGGCAGTCCGCACTCGCTCGAAGCAGCCGTGGAAGGCTATCTCGATTACGTGACGCACCAACTGGCGCAAGGCGTGCCGCTGAACGCCATGACCAGGCATATGCTCGGGCTATTCAACGCGCGTCCCGGCGCGCGCCTGTTCCGCCGCCATCTCAGCGAGAATGCCACGCGGCCGGGCGCGGGCATCGGCGTCCTTCGCGATGCGCTGGCGTATGTTGTACGGCGCGAGGAGCGTGCGGCTTAGGCTGGCGCGGCGCTCGGATCGCGAATCCAGCCGTTGCCGTAAGCCCAGCGCAGGAACAGCTCCGGCCATGCGGAGGCGGGCTTGCCCTTCGCAAGCCTGATGCCGAAGCCGTGGCCGCCTTCCTGAAACACGTGCATCTCGGCAGGAACCTTTGCACGGCGCAGCGCGTGGAACATCGCCATGCCGTTCTCCATCGGCGGCACGGTGTCGTCGTCGGCGGCATAACAGATGAAGTTCGGCGGCGTGTCTCGCGTCACCAGCGTCTCGCAGGAATAAGCGGCGACGAGCGCGTCGGTCGGATGAGGCCCAAGCAGCTTGTCGCGCGAGCCCATAGCCACGCGGTTATGGTGAGTAGTTACGCGCGATCTTAACAATTACCCTAAAAACGCCGTACCAATACGAAGTGATGGCAACGTAAGCGACGAGATAGACATCCCTAAAATAGAACGCCTTCACAATAATCAGGTTGATCATTGCTGGTATGAAATTTACAATTGCGCCCAAGAAAAAGGATACAAATTCCTCGAAGCTGTCCATTTCTTGCTTGGGATCTCCAATTACATGCTTGGCGAAATCATCTGAAGTTCCATAAAGGTACAAATCGCAGTAGTTCCATCGAAGGTATGATTGGGCAATTTCGATGACGTGATCTATCGCATGTGGTTTTCCGCTGAAGATGGCCCACGCAATGACAACACCACAAACTTGCAGTGAATATAGGATTACAAAAACGGCCCATGATGGCAGGAATGTTCGGAAGTAGTCTGTAAAATCCTCTCCACACAACAGCGCCCAAAAAAAGAAGCCAAACGAGACGGCTGATAAGTTCACAAAAGCTAAAACTTGTCCGATCCAGGAACTGCGCTCTGCAATTGGATAGGCCAGAAAGCCACTAACGAAAAATACCAAAGCACCAATGGCAATCGCAACAGTTGGAAAAGTGCGTTCCAAGTTGTTAGACATCACGTGGCCTCCGGGCCAACGATAATACACAACAGCAACAACATCGGTGCAGGTGCAAATCATTAGCACCTGAAAGTGCGCCACTGGAGGTTTCGGGCGCACCTGATCACGCGTAGGCTGTTCTTACAAATCATGGCAGGAGGGAATGATGCCGTCGATTGAACTGATATCACTTCTGTTTTGCCTGCCTGTCGCGTTCGTAATTGATCCCATTCCCAACCCGTCGGTCTGGAGGAATCGCGTGCGCGGCTGACGCAACTCGTGGGCAGCGCGGGGGAAGCGCGCCTCGAGCATCGGCGACGAAACGGTCGTGATAGAGCGAGGTGTCAGTGCTGCGCTCGGCGATCTTGGCCGTCAGCTTGACGCCCTCCCCGCCCGGCGGCGTTCCCGGCCACAAAGAGACGACTTCCGTCGGATCGGTAGAGAGAGCGCCGGCCGCATTCATGTCCTCAGCGAGGGCGCTTCGCGACAGCCCCGCGAACGCCGCCGCCATGCCAAGACCCAACACCGTCCGCCTGTCCATGCACGCCTCTTCTGTCGTGATTAGCGCCAAGCATCGCTTGCGCCCAGGGCCGAATGCAAGTTCACTCGCGCCGCACTTCGACACGGGAACGAGTAGCGATGGGATTGACGACCGCGATGATGGGCGGCAACCTCGGCACGCTGGCACTGGGCCTCGTGATCGCAGGCGTTGTCTCCGGCCTGGTCGCAGGTATGCTGGGCGTCGGGGGCGGCATCGTAGTTGTGCCGGTGATGTATCAAGTGCTCGCCGCCATGAACGTTCCCGAAGATCTGCGCATGCACGTCGCGGTCGGCACCTCGCTGGCCACCATCATTCCGACCTCAATCTCGTCGCTGCGCGCGCACAACAGGCGCAGTGCGGTCGATTGGGCGCTCCTGAAACGTTGGGCGGGTCCCATGCTCATCGGCGTGATTGCCGGTAGTGTGCTGGCGGGTTACGTCAGAGGCCAGACTCTGACGCTGATCTTCGGACTGGTGGCGCTGCCGTTTGCGGCGAACATGGCGTTCGGCAAGGAGTCGTGGCGGTTGTCCGATCATCTGCCGGGCGGCGCCGGCGGCGCGGCGCTGCCGTTCGGCATCGGCGGCGTCTCGACCATGATGGGCATCGGCGGCGGATTGCTCGGCGTGACCAGCATGACTTTGTGCGGCGTGCCGATTCACCGCGCGGTCGGCACCGCTTCGGTGTTCGGCGCCATCATCTCGATACCGGGAACAATCGGTGCCGTCATTGCCGGTTGGGGCGCGCACGGCCTGCCGCCCTATTCGCTGGGCTACGCCAACCTGCTTGGTTTTCTTCTGATCGCGCCGGTCTCGTTTTTCGTGGCTCCCGCAGGCGCCGCTGTCGCCCACATGACCGACAAGAACCGACTGCGCAAGGTGTTCGCGCTGTTCATCGCGATTACCGCGGGCAAGATGCTGTGGGATGCATTGGCATGAATGGGCGAACAGGGAAGAGAGAAAATTACTATTCGTTACTCGCGCTTTTTCAAATCTTCTGATCGTACTTGCCCACTTCGGGATGTTTCGACAGCCGCCCGTCGAGGTCGGCGAAGATGGCGTGCATGTTGGCTTCGGACGTCGGGCTTTCCACCACGACCACCAGCGACGGCTTGTTCGAGGAGGCGCGCACCAGGCACCAGGTTCCGTCCTCCAGGGTCACGCGCACGCCGTTGACGGTAACGATGCTGACGATCTTCCGGCCCAGGACTTTTTCGCCGCGCGCCCTGACGCCCTCGTATTCCTTGGTTATCGCGGCGACAACATCGTATTTGCTTTCGTCGGCGCAGAAGGGACTCATGGTCGGCGACGACCACGTCTTCGGCAGGCTTGCGACCAGCGCCGACATCTTCTTTCCCGCACGGTCCAGCATTTCGAGCACGGCGATGGCCGCCACGATGCCGTCGTCGTAGCCGCGCCCGACGGGCGGGTTGAAGAAATAGTGGCCGCTCTTCTCGAAGCCCGCGACCGCCTTTAACTCCGCGGTGCGCCGCTTGATGTAGGAATGGCCGGTCTTCCAGTAATCGACGCGCACGCCGTTCTTCTTCAACACCGGGTCCATGAGATAGATGCCGGTCGATTTCACGTCCACCACGAATTGCGCGTTCGCGATGCGCGACGACAGATCGCGCGCCAGCAGCACGCCCACCTTGTCGGCAAAAATTTCCTCGCCCATGTCGTCCACCACGCCGCAACGGTCGCCGTCGCCGTCGAAGCCGACGCACAGCTCGGCCTTGTGCGCGCGCACGGCATCCGCCATGGCGTGCAGCATGCGGAGGTCTTCGGGATTGGGGTTGTATTTCGGGAAGGTGTAGTCGAGCTCCGCGTCCATCGCGATCACCTCGGCGCCGATGCGGCGAAGCGCTTCGGGCGCAAACGCGCCGGCCGTGCCGTTGCCGCACGCCGCAACCACCTTGATAGGCCGCGAGAGTCTGTGGCCCGCGGTCACCGCTTGCAGATAGCGCTCGCGGAAATTCTCCACAAACGAATAGTGCCCGCCCGCCCGCGCCTTGCCTTCGCCGCCCAGCACGATCTGCTTCAGGCGGATCATCTCGTCGGGTCCGAAGGTCAGCGGCCTCGACGCGCCCATCTTCACCCCCGTCCAGCCGTTCTCGTTGTGGCTGGCCGTCACCATCGCCACGGCGGGTACGTCGAGCGCGAACTGCGCGTAGTAGGAGACCGGCGTGGTCGCCAAACCGATGTCCACCACCTCGCAGCCGGCGTTCATCAGCCCAAGCGTCAATGCCTGTTTTATCGACAGCGAATAGGAGCGGTAATCGTGGCCGGTGACGACCTTAGGTGCGCCGACTTCGTGCAGATACGTGCCGAGCCCCAGCCCCAGCGCCTGCACGCCGAGCAGATTGATCTCCTTCCCGAACAGCCAGCGCGCGTCGTACTCGCGAAAGCCGTTCGGCGTGACGAGCGGAAGATTCTCGTAATCTGCGGTGTTGGGCTTCAGGTCGCTTCTCGGCTTGGACATGATGTCTGACACCCATAGGCTGGAAAGGCTGCCTGTCTAGCCCAACCGCGCGGCGAAAGTCAGCGGAATCTGGCGATATTCGCGGCCCGCGGCTGGCCAGCACCGTCTAGTTTTCCAATTTGGACTTGTGATAAAATAATATATACATTCTGAAAGGTGTTAAATGTCTGGAGATCTTTTGAATGCCGCCGAACGGGCCGCCATTCAGCGTCTCGCGATGGCGTTCGCCTTGCCCTCGTTCGACAAGGGTTGGGTCTGGCTGGCCGGCGCGGGACCAGGCGATCCGGGACTTATCACCGCACTCGGGCTGCATGCCGTCGCGAACGCAGACGTCGTCCTGTACGACGCGCTGGTGAACGACGCGCTGCTGAAGATGGCGCGGCCGGACGCGGAGGCGATCTATGCCGGCAAACGCGCCGGCAAGCGCTCCTGCAGGCAAACCGACATCTCGCGTACGCTGGTGTCGCTGGCGCGCAAAGGCAAGCGCGTGCTCCGGCTGAAAGGCGGCGATCCTTTGGTGTTCGGGCGCGGCGCCGAGGAAGCCCTCGCGCTGGCACGGGCGGGCGTGCCGTTCCGCATCGTGCCGGGCGTGACCGCCGGGATCGGCGGGTTGGCTTACGCCGGGATTCCGGCGACGCACCGCGACACCAATCATGTGGTGACGTTCCTCACCGGTCACGGCGTCGACGGAAAACTGCCGAAGCTCGACTGGGACGCCATCGCACGCGGCTCGCCGACCATCGTGCTCTACATGGCGCGCAAATACGCGACCGACATCGCCGCCAAACTGATCGCAGCCGGGCGGGACGCGGGCGAGCCGGCGGCCGTCGTCGGCAACGCCTCCGCCGCAGCTCAGACCGTGCGCGTGACGACTCTCAAGGACCTCGGCGCCGCGGCCGCCGACAGCAGCGCGCCGGCGATCCTCGTCATCGGCGAGAACGTAAAGCTGCGCGCGGGCATGGACTGGCTTGGCGCTCTCGCGGGCAAGGCGCTCGATCCCGATCCGTTGGGGCAGAACAAACTCCGCGACGTGATATAGCCACACTTGTCATTCCGGCTCACGCGATGCGGATGATAACCGAGCTTTGCGTTCCTTGAGGACGCGCATCACCTCCGCCCGTTCCGTATCGCTCATGCTTCCCCAGCGGGCGATTTCGTCGAGCGTCCTGGCACAGCCGGTACACAGCCCGGTGGCGGCGTCCACCGCACAGACTTTGATGCAGGGGCTTTGAATCATTTGACTTTTGGGGACCCTAAAGCGGCGAAGTGCCGGATGGAAGCGTTCCAGGCTTAACTTCCACTTAAGGTCAAGGTCTTAGCTTTACCCGGTCGGACGTGGGTGAATGAAATGGCCAAAGCGCAATTCCACAAGAACCAGCGGGTCTTCGTGAAGCCGGTCGGCACCTGGGCAATGGTCGAACACGTCGTGCCCCATTGGGCGAAAGGCCTCGATGAGCCGATTCGCGTGTTCTACGACTGCGGCCTGGGCCGCGAATTCGCCGCCGAGGAGTTGCAAGCCGAAGAGGCGCTGGTCGATCGCACCGAACGGGCCTCGGAAAACTGGCGCGTCACACGCGCGCGCAACAAGTGGCAGCCGATGGAAGATTGCTCGCGTCATCCCGTGCCCGGCACCTATCCTGTCGTCATCACCGGACAGGCCGATTGGGGCGGCTGGCGCGTACCCGGTGCGGAATACGATCTCGATCCCGTCAAGATCGAGCGCCAGGCGCGACTGATCGCCGCCGCGCCCAGACTCAAGGACTTTGCCAACGCCCTGGTCGATTGGGCCCGCAAATCGGGCGAAGAAATGCCCGCGGCGCTGGCCGATCTCGCGCACCACGCGCAGGACGCGCTCACGGCCATCGAACGCGACGGCTGAACTGCCGCAAGCATCCCGCCATCAACCGGGTGGTTCGCGCCAAGGTGGCTGCGGGCACGCCAAAGACATGAAAAAAGAGGAGCAACTGCGCTCCACTTTCGGCTATACCCGTGCGGCCCCCCGACCCGAGGATCGCGCATGCGCACCGAAGAACCTCGTTCCGTCCGTCTGAAGGACTATCGCGCCCCGGATTACATTGTGTCGGAGATCGCGCTGGATTTCGTGCTCGATCCGGAATCGACGCGTGTCACGGCGAGGATGAAGGTGGTGCGCACCGGCGCCTGCGTGCCGCTGGTGCTCGACGGCGAACAGTTGAAGCTGGTGTCTCTCGCCGTGGACGGCCGTGCGCTTGGTCCCGGGGAATTCACCGTCGGCGCGGAGACGCTCGCCATCGCCAAGGTGCCCGACCGCTTTAGCCTCGAGGTTGTGACCGAGATCGCTCCCGCCAGGAACACGTCGCTGCAAGGGCTTTATCTGGCGAAGGGTATCTTCTGCACGCAATGCGAAGCGGAGGGCTTCCGACGCATCACCTATTTCCTCGACCGGCCGGACGTATTGGCCGTTTACACCACCCGCATCGAGGCGCCGAAGGCGGAATATCCGGTTCTGCTGTCCAACGGCAATCCGATCGACAAGGGCGAGATGGCCGGCGGACGCCATTTCGCGGTGTGGAACGATCCGTTTCCCAAGCCATGTTATCTGTTCGCGCTGGTGGCCGGCAATCTGGGCGTCGTCACCGACCAGTTCGTCACCATGTCCGGGCGCAAGGTCGGCCTGAGCATCTTCGTCGAGCACGGCAACGAGCCGAAGGTGCTCTACGCCATGGATTCGCTCAAGCGCGCAATGAAATGGGACGAGGAGAAATACGGCCGCGAATACGATCTCGACATCTTTATGATCGTCGCCGTTTCGGCGTTCAATTTCGGCGCCATGGAGAACAAGGGCCTCAACATCTTCAACGACAAGGTGCTGCTGGCCTCGCCCGAGACCGCCACCGACGACGATTACGCGCGCATCGAAGGCGTGGTCGCCCACGAATATTTCCACAACTGGACGGGCGACCGCATCACCTGCCGCGACTGGTTCCAGCTCTCGCTCAAGGAAGGCCTAACCGTATTCCGCGACCAGAGCTTTTCCGCCGACCAGCGCTCTGCCGGCGTCAAGCGCATCGACGATGTGCGCTTCCTGCGCCTGCGCCAGTTCCAGGAGGATGCGGGTCCGCTCGCCCATCCGGTGCAGCCGCAGAGCTACATCACCATCGACAATTTCTACACCTCCACGGTTTACGAGAAGGGCGCCGAGGTCATCGGCATGCTGAAGACCCTCATCGGCGAGGAAGGCTATCGCAAGGCCACCGATCTCTATTTCGCACGCCACGACGGCCACGCCGCCACAGTCGAGGACTGGGTCAAATGCTTCGAGGACACCAGCGGGCGCGATCTCACACAATTCCGCCTCTGGTACGCACAGGCCGGAACGCCCGTGATCGAGGCAACGGGCGTCTATTGCGCGGTCAAGAAATCCTATGTCCTGACCTTGAAGCAGAGCCTCGCGCCGACCCCGGGCCAGCCCGATAAGAAACCGATGCATATTCCTCTGCGCTTGGGTCTGGTGGGCGAATCCGGACGGGCGCTGCCGCTGACGCTGGAAGGCGAGAACGCGGCCGGACCCGAAGAGCGCGTACTCGAACTGACCAAGCCCGAGCAGACATTCGTCTTCGTCGGCGTGGACGAGAAGCCGCTTCTGTCCGCCGGACGGCGGTTTTCCGCGCCGGCGGTCTTCAAGATCGCGCAGTCCCCTGAGGACCGCGCGGCGCTGATGGCGCGCGACCGGGATTTCTTCAACCGCTGGGAAGCAGGCTACGCGGCGGCGCGCGACGCGATGCTGGCCATGATCGCCGGGCGTGCGCCCGAGCCATCCTACATTGCCGCCGTCGGCGAAGTTCTGGGGCGCGCCAAAGACGACATGGCGTTCGCCGCCGCCATGCTGACGCCGCCGCTGGAGAACGAAGTCGCCATGGCGATGGCTGTCATCGATCCCGACGCCATCCACGCCGCGCGCCTGACCTTGATCCGCGCGTTTGCGGCGGCGCACCGCGAACGCTTTGCGGCGCTGTATCAAAGCCTGGCGAGTGCGGCGCCGTTCTCGCCGGACGCCACCGCGGCCGGTCGGCGCGCCTTGCGCAACGCCTGCCTGCGCTACCTCACCGCCTCCGACGACGAGGACGCGGCGGCGCTCGCGGACGAGCATTACCGGCAGGCAGCCAACATGACGGATATGACCGCCGGCCTGGCGGCGCTGTCGCGGATGGTCTCGCCGCGCGCCGACGCCGCCTTCGCGCATTTCCACGACCGCTTCGCCGACGATCTTCTGGTGATCGACAAATGGATGGGGCTGCAAGCCGGTTCACCGCGTCCCGACACGGTGGAACGCGTGCGGGCGTTGACGAAACATCCGGCCTTCGACATCAAGAATCCCAATCGCGTGCGCGCGCTGGTCGGCGCCTTTTCGGGCAATCACGTCCGTTTCCATGCGGAAGACGGGCGCGGCTACGCCCTGGTCGGCGAGACCATCCGCACGCTTGATTCGATCAACGCGATGGTGGCCGCACGCATGGCGGGCGCCTTCGAGACATGGCGGCGTTTCGATCCCAAGCGGCAGGCGATGATGCGCCGTGAACTCGAAGCGATGCTCGGGGCGCCCGGCATTTCCCCGAACCTGTACGAAGTCGTCACCAAGATGCTGGGTTGATTCGGCGTTGCGGCAGGTGACAGCGACTCGCCGATTCGCATAATCGAAGACGCGCGAATCACCGGTTCGCGCGGGTTGGGGTAATTTCTTCATGGCGGGCGAACGAGCAGCGGCATGGCCCTTCGCGCTCCTTCACGGAGTGGTGGCGAGGATCGCCTCCCTGCCCATCCGCGCCACGGTGTTTCTGTGCGTCGTCGCGATCGGCGGCAGCTTCGCCGCCGCGGGGGCGCTGCAGATGCGCTTCGACCGTGTCCAGGCTTTCCGCCAGGCGGCCTATTTCGAAGCCAAGCGCGCCCATGCCGTCGCGGCGGTGACGCAAGCCTCGCTGGCGCGTTTCGAGCGGCTGGGCCGTCTGTTCGCCGCCGGCAAGCTCAGCGAGCTCGCCGCGTCGCCTGAGCTGTATGGAATCGCGGTCGCGGATTCCGCCGGACAAATCCTGCGTGCCGGCGGCGCGGCCCTGGACATGCGAAGCCTGAGCGAGCTGGCGCAAAAAGGCCGCGTCGTGCTGGGCACGGGGCAACGCACGGTCATCGCCTTCATGGACGGTGACAATGCGGTGGCCGTCTCGTTCGATGCTTCCGCACTGGCGCCGGCGGCGACGCTGGACGGCGTGGAACTGGTGAACGCGACCGGGACGCGGCTTGCCGGCGCGGCGAGTGACGGGCATGAGGTCAGCGCGCGCGTCGGCGGCTGGCCTGTGGAAGTGCGCGCGGCGCTCGACGACGAAAACGCGCTCAGCGCCTGGTACGGCTCGCTGCCGCTTTACCTGTTCGTGATCCTGGGACCGGCGCTGGTCGGCGGCGGTCTTGCGGCCGTCTTCGTGCGCGAGTTCGAGCGCCGCGCCAAGGCGTCCGAGGCCATCCGCGCCCTGCGCTCGACGCGTCCCGCCGAGGCGCGCCTGCTGGTGCGTCTGGCCAACGCCGAGCGCGAGGCGGTGGAGGCCCAGCGCTCCAAGACCGAATTCGTCGCCCATATGAGCCACGAGCTGCGCACGCCCTTGAACGCCATCATCGGCTTCGCCGAAGTGATCGAGCGCGGCTTCTACGGCGCGGTCGGCCATCCCAAGTACATCGAATACGCCCGCGACATCAGCATGGCCGGCCGCGGCCTGCATTCCAAGATCGGCGACATCCTCGAATTCGCCAATCTGGAAGCGGGCCGCTATCCCCTTAAGCCCGTCCGCTTCGACGTCACCGATCTCGTCTGCGCCTGCGTGAACGAAAGCGTCGGGCGCGCCTTCTCGCGGCGCATCGCCTTGGACATGGTGCCGTCCGGTCCCGCCGAGGTGAACGCCGATCCCCTGGCGGTCAAGCGCATCGTCACCAACCTGTTGTCGAACGCCCTGCTCTACACCCAGGAAGGCGGCCGCGTGCGCGTCGGCGTGCGCGAAGACGACGGCGCCGTCGCCGTCGCCGTGTCGGACAACGGCAACGGCTTCAACCCCAACGAGGCGCATAAAGCGGGCACCGCCTTTCGCCGCTTCGAACGCGCCGGGGTGAGCACCGGAACGGGGCTGGGCTTGGCGATCGTCATGGCGCTGGCCCGGCGCATGGGCGGCGCCGTCAGGCTGGCGAGCGCGCACGGCGAAGGCACCTGCGCCGAACTGCGCTTGCCGAAAGCTTAAGGCCCTCCAACGAAAAGGCGGGCACACCGAGCGCCCGATTTGTCGAACTGCGCCCGGCGAACCCGCCCCTGATTTCCGGCATCGGCCGGCCCGTGAAATCCGTTTTTCAGGCGGAATCCCCGAGCACCTTTGCCATCCCACAGGCTTCGCGGA
>JAGWMG010000007.1 GCA_028871795.1 Alphaproteobacteria bacterium
ATATGGCGGGCATGAATGCCAATTCTTCCGGCGGCGGAGCGCCGATGGCAGGCATGTCACAATCTCCCGCCACATCATCGGGAAATTCCACCGCACCTATGGATAGCATGCCCAACATGAATATGTCGGGCATGGGTAATACGACCCAAGGCAACATGCCCGGAATGGGGCAGACGACGATGCCTGCCGCCGCTAAAATTCCAACAGTCAATGCCAGCGGCGTCGATCCTGCGACGTTGACCGGCAATCCGAATGTCGACAACGTCGCGATGATGCCGCAAAGCCGTTTGGCGGAAGCGGGGGACGGATTGGATGGCAACGGCCGGCGCAATCTTACCTATGCCGATCTCGCCGCATCGGAGCCGGATGAAGACTCCGCACTTCCTACACGCGAAATCGAGTTTCATCTGACGGGAAATATGGAACGCTTTACGTGGGGCTTCGACGGAAAGGCCTTCTCCGAAGCGCCGCCTGTTCACGTTAAGCTAGGAGAATGCGTTCGCTTCGTTTTGACCAACGACACGATGATGGAGCACCCGATCCATCTTCACGGGTTTCTGTTCTCGCTTGAGAACGGGCAAAGCCAGCTTCCTCGCAAGCACACAGTAAACGTCAAGCCCAACGAGCGGCTCAGCTTCGTGTTCACGGCGGACACGCCCGGCTATTGGGCATTCCATTGTCACCTCCTGTATCACATGGAGATGGGCATGTTTCGCACGGTGGTGGTGTCATGAACGTGCGAGCTACAGTCGCCTGTATGGTTGCGGCCGTGGTGGTCTGGCCCGTCGCGGCGTTGGCGCAGATGGGAACGCCGGACGCAACACCCAGCGCGCCTTTCGGCATGCCGATGGAGACCCCGCTCTACTTCCATGCCATCATGAATCAGCTCGAAGGTCGCTTCGGAACAAACAACAAGTTTCGTTGGTCCGGGGAGGCATGGGCGGGCACTGATACCAACCGGCTGTGGATCAAGAGCGAAGGCGAAGCCGGGACCCATGGTGTGCAGGACAGTCAGCAGGAGATATTCTACGATCGCCCGATCACCACATATTTCGACCTTCAGGCCGGTCTACGGAGCGATATCGACTCCCGGGCCGGTCGAACCTGGGCGGCATTCGGTGTGGAAGGTCTCGCGCCTTATTTCTTCGAAGTCTCGGCGACGGCCTATGCCAGTGACGAGGGCCACTACGCCGCCAAGCTAGAGGGCTCCACCGATCTTCTCATCACGCAACGGCTGATCCTACAGCCCCAGATCGAGATGAACTTCTATTCGAAGAACGATCCCGCCCGCGCCGTCGACTCGGGGTTTTCCAATCTCGATGCCGGCCTACGTCTGCGCTACGAAATCACCCGCAAATTCGCCCCCTATATCGGCCTGACATACGAGAGCAAATTCGGAAGCACCGCCAATTTGGTTCGTGTCGGTGGGGACAAAACTTCGGACCTTCGCTTCATCGTCGGCGTCCGAGTCTGGCTATGACGAATTGACCCGAAACCGAACTCGCCATTAAAGAGCGAGCCACGTGAAGATCCGTGAGCGATTCAGCGACACCCTTTTGCAGAAGCCTTGACTTTGGCGGTTGCATTTGACCGGCGGCGGTTCACGCAGCGCGCTGAAGTTGCTGACGCTCGGCGGTCCAGCTCCAGGGCAGGAGCCCGTCGAGCCGGTTGTTTGGCCACAGATTGACGAGGCGGGTGAGGACGTCGGTGAGATAGGCTTGCCATGAAGCGCGGCCCCTCTGTGGACTTCTCCGGTTACTGGCAGCGCCACCTCAAAGCAGCGTGACATCTTCCGTAGGACGCCACGGGCCTTCCGGTATCCGCCACACGCAAACGCCCTTGGTCCGCGCCACGCTTTCGACCTTGCCGCGCCGTGCTCGCATCCTGAGCGTCTGCACGATCCGCAGCGCAATCGTCTGCGCCAGCACCTTGTCGCTCTCGTTTAGACCCTTAGCCCGGATAACGCGCAGGGCGAGTTGGCGGGTATCTAGTGGGCCTTCCGCTGCCAACGCATCCATGCAGATTTTGGTGGTCTCTCCCCGCCTCAGAACACGGTTGAGGTCAACATAGGGCGGCAGATCGGCGGCTTCGCCCGTGGCCTCGAACAGCCTCAGCGCCGCGTTGACGTGCGCCAGGTCGTGCTGCGCCTCGCGTAACAGCCGCTCATAATGAGCAATGACGCCGCAAATCTGATTGCGCTTCCGTTTCAGTGCAAATGCTGCATGTGGTTCGCCCATGCTTGAAAGATAGGCGATGATCCGTCAGAATCTTCCGGTAGATGCGCCATAATACCGCTAAATTTCGGTATTATGCAGCAAACACACCGTTGCCCCTGCGGCGCTGAGGCCGTTGAAACCGGTATTGAGTAGGCCTACTTTGCAGACATGTGGTTGAGGAAGCTTTCCCTGCGTACCCTGATAAGCGTTTTCGTGGCGATGGTGTTTGCCATTGCTGCGGAGCCGGGCACTATGGCGATGCCTGCGCCGAAGCCGGCGGCCATGGCGAGCATGTCACACGCCTCACCTGCTTGCGGTCACATGAACCAGCAAAAAAACCAGCGCAGCCCGTGCAAAGGCATGTCCGTCTGCCTTGGCATGTTGAACTGTTTTGGGATGGCCGTAATCGCCGCCGAATATCCTTTGCTTCCGACCACCGCGGTGTACGCGACCGCGCCTTATTTTCAGCAGACCGCATCGGGGCTGACGCTTCAGCCTGACAACCCTCCCCCCATCGCCTGATGGCTGATCGCGCCGCTCCCAAACCGAGCCGCGCGTTCTTCGCGACGACGCCCGCGCTTGTTTGCTCCAGCGTCATCGCAATTCCCGGACCGTTTGCCGCGATCAGTCCTGGGCGCCGCCCAGGCAGGAGGATGCCATGTATAACAACTTCAAACAGAATGCTCTCTTCAGCGCCGCGATGCTCGCCGCCGCTCTCGTTTTGGTGCAGTCATCGGCGGCTGGCGCGCCGTCGCACGTTATGCCAGCGGACCGCCCGCACCCTGTTTATGAACTCAAGACCGCCGCTGCACCCGAAGCAAGTAAGCCGCTTCTAATCTCGCTGGTGAACAAGGCGGACGGACAGCCCGTGAGCGACGGCCAGGTCGCGGTAATGCGGCCCGTCAATCTGGGCATCAAGGCTTCGCCGATGATCCAATACGTCCCCGTGCCTCTGGCGCGGGACGCATACGGCAACTTCGTCTGTCCCGGCGAACATCACGTGCCGGGAGAACGGCTGACGCTGCGCGGCACCGGTCCAGGCGGGTCTTCTCCCGTGTGGCTCACCCTGACGGCCAAGAGCTGACGCGTAAAGGCCGGATCCGATTAGCGCCGGCTCCGCGCCGTGTCCGATTTCACTTCTTCTCGTCTGGAGACAACAGATGCAACGCATATTGTTTGCCGCTCTGGCGTTCGTTTTTACCGTCACGCTGGCGCATCCAGCCTCGGCTCTGACAGGCCTCGGCTGGAGGGTGCTCGATCCTTCTCTCCCCGCCAATGTCAGCAGCCAGATCAGGGTTCAGCTCGTTGACGGCACCGGGCATATGGTCCGGCAGGCCGTCACTGTGTTGTCCGTCCGGGTGGACATGAGCCCGGACAACATGGCCGCGATGACGGCGCCGGCGAAGGTGCTGCCGACAAAGGAGTCGGGCGTCGTGGTGGTCGAAACCAACCTCACCGCGCCGGGTCGCTGGGCGGTGATCCTTGCGGCCACTGTCGACGGCAACCCCATCAAGGGCAGCGTGGTCGTCACAGCCGGCCAGAAGCGTGAGGAGGCGGCATCGCCGCCTCCGTCCCACCGCATTCTCACCTACCGCAATCCGATGGGCTTGGCCGACACTTCGCCCGTGCCCAAGAAGGACGCGATGGGGATGGACTACATCCCTGTTTATGCCGACGAGGTGATGAAGGTTCGGGGTGCGGTTCGGCTCACAACCGAGAAAATCCAGCGCGCGGGCGTGCGCACCACTGTCGTCATGCGCATGAAGCTGGCGAAGACGGTGCGCGCCACCGGCACCGTCGCTGCGGACGAGAACCGGCAGGCCGTTCTGACGGCCCGCTTCAGCGGTTTTGTCGAGAAGCTCTATGTCTCCCAAACCGGCGATGTTGTACGCGCCGGCCAGTCCCTGATGCGGGTGTGGATCGAAAGCCCCGATGTGCTGGTGAAGGAAGCTGACTATATCGGCTCGCTGGCTTCGCACGCGGAGGCACACGCCGCGCTGGCGGCAAACCTGCTGCGCCAATACGGAGTGCCGCAATCCGAACTGAACGCCATGGCAAGAAGCGGCGCGCCCACGCGCACTATCACAATCGCCGCGCCCGCAAGCGGTACAGTGATGGAAAAGCCCATCGTGCAAGGTATGCACTTCGCGGCGGGCGACACGTTGTTCAAGACGACGGACGTGACGCAATTATGGGTCTTGGCCGAGGTGTCGGAGCGCGATTTGGCCGCGGTGAAGCCCGGCCAGAAGGCTACGGTCACCTTCCGCGATAATCCGGCGGCCTCTTTCGACGGCAAAGTGCTGTTCATCTACCCGGAGATCGATCCCGCGACCCGCACGGTCAAGGTGCGGATAGCCGTAGCGAACAAAGCCAACCAGTTGCGCATCGGCCAATACGCTGATGTGCTGATCGACGCGCTGGTATCGACGGCGCCCATGTTGACGGTGCCGGTTTCCGCAGTGCTCGACGACGGCACGCGGCAGGTCGCGTTTGTCGCCAAGCCGGGCGGGATATTCGAGCCCCGCGATCTGAAACTTGGTGCCCGCTCCGGCGACATGGTGGAAGTGCTCGCGGGGCTGAAGCCAGGCGAGCGCGTCGTCACCTCCGGAAATTTCCTGATCGACGCCGAAAGCAATCTTGAGACCGCGCTTCAGACCTTTGGACCGCAAAAATGATCGCTCGCATCATCCGCTGGTCGGCGGGCCATTGGGGATTGGTTCTGATTGGGACCGCGGCGCTCGTCGTGCTCGGCATCCTGGCCGTCAGCCGCATCCCGCTCGATGCCATTCCCGACCTGTCGGATACGCAGGTCATCGTCTACACCGAATATCCCGGCCAGGCACCGCAGGTTGTCGAGGATCAAGTCACGTTTCCCTTGACTTCCGCGCTCCTCAGCGTGCCCAAGGCCAAGACGGTGCGCGGCGTGTCGTTCTTCGGCGTTTCCTTCATCTATGTGATCTTCGATGAGGGCACGGACATCTACTGGGCGCGTTCGCGCGTGCTGGAGTACCTGAACGCGGCGGTCCAGCAATTGCCGCAAGGCGTGACACCGAGCCTCGGCCCCGACGCTACCGGCGTCGGCTGGGTCTATGAATACGCGCTCACCGGCAAGACGCAGGACCTAGCGCAACTGCGGTCGCTACAGGACTGGCATCTGCGCTACGCGCTGGCGAAGACCGAGGGCGTCTCGGAAGTCGCAAGCGTCGGCG
Source organism: Alphaproteobacteria bacterium (assembly GCA_028871795.1). Lineage (GTDB taxonomy): Bacteria > Pseudomonadota > Alphaproteobacteria > Micropepsales > Micropepsaceae > Rhizomicrobium. Next base: position 5,426 of record JAGWMG010000007.1, read on the forward strand.
GTTTCGTCAAGCAGTACGCGGTCGTTGCCGACCCGAGCCGGATGCGCGCCTACGGCATCACCCTGGGACAAATCCGCGATGCGGTGGGGAACGCCAATATGGATGTCGGCGGACGCACCATCGAGCTTTCCGAAACCGAATTCATGATTCGTGGCCGCGGTTACATCAAATCGCCCAGCGATCTCGACCGTGTGGTGCTGAAAGCCAAGGACGGTACGCCCATCCTTCTCGGCGCCGTTGCGCATATGGAGACCGTTCCAGACGAGCGCCGGGGGCTGACCGAACTGAACGGCGAGGGCGAGGTGGCATCCGGCATCGTGGTGCAGCGCTTTGGCGCCAATGCGCTCAATGTCATCCGCGCGGTGAAGGCGCGGATCGCGGAGATCGCAGCAAGCCTGCCGGCGGGCGTAAAGATGTTGCCGGTCTATGACCGTTCGCAGCTGATAGAGCGGGCCATCGGCACCCTCAAGAGCACGCTGCTGGAGGAAAGCGTGATCGTGGCACTGGTTTGCTTCCTGTTCCTGATGCATGCGAGGAGTGCGTTAGTCGCCATTCTCACCCTGCCCGTCGGCATTCTCATCGCCTTCATCGCCATGCAGGCGCTGGGCATCGGCTCCAACATTATGAGCCTGGGCGGCATCGCGATCGCCATCGGCGCGATGGTGGACGCCGCCATCGTGATGATCGAGAACGCGCACAAGCGTCTGGAACGCGCCGGGCCGGACGAACCGCGCCTGAAGGTGTTGGTCGCGGCAGCGGTGGAGGTTGGTCCGGCACTGTTCTTCAGCCTTTTGGTCATCACCGTCTCGTTCATCCCGATCTTTGCGCTTCAGGAGCAGGAGGGCCGGTTGTTCCACCCGCTCGCCTTCACGAAAAGCTTCGCGATGGCGGCGGCAGCGATGCTCTCTGTGACGCTTGTGCCCGCGTTGATGGCACTATTCGTGCGCGGCAGGATCGCGCCCGAGGCAAAAAACCCGATCAATCGTTTCCTCATCCGGGTCTATCGCCCGGTAATCGCCACGGTGCTGCAGCGACCCTGGGCGACGCTCGGGCTGGCGGCGGCTGTGCTTGCGGTCAGCCTCTATCCCGCCTCGCGCATCGGCAGCGAGTTCATGCCCACGCTCAACGAAGGCACGCTGCTCTACATGCCGACCACGCTGCCGGGACTGTCGATCACCAAGGCGGCGCAAATCCTGCAAACCCAGGACCGCATCATCAAGTCCTTCCCAGAGGTGGAATCCGTGTGGGGCAAGGCGGGGCGCGCCGAGACCGCCACCGATCCCGCACCGCTGGAGATGTTCGAGACCGTCATCAACCTGAAGCCGCAGGGGCAATGGCCCTCGGGCATGACCACCGACAAGCTGATCGCGGCGCTCGACAAGGCGCTGCAGTTCCCCGGCATCAGCAATGCCTGGACCATGCCGATCAAAGCGCGCACCGACATGCTGTCCACGGGCATCCGCACGCCGGTCGGCGTCAAGGTCTACGGCAAGGACCTGAACGAGATCGAAAAACTGTCGCGCGAAGTGGAGGCGGCGGTGCGCACGGTGCCCGGCACCACGTCGGCCTATGCCGAACGCGTGAACGGCGGCTATTACCTCGACATCACCCCGGACCGCGAGCAGATCGCCCGCTATGGGTTGTCGATGGACGACGTCCTGTCCACGATCTCGAATGCCATCGGCGCCAAGACCATCACGACGACGGTGGAGGGCCGCGAGCGCTACGGCGTGGTGCTGCGCTATCCCCGCGACGTACGCAGCGACCCCGACGCCATCGCCGCAAATACGCTGGTGTCGCTGCCGTCGGGCGGAGCGATCCCGCTTGGCGAGGTGGCGAAGGTCACGCGGGCGCGCGGTCCCACCATGATCCGCACCGAGGACGGGCAACTCGTGAACTACGTGTATGTGGATTTCCACGACCGCGACCTGGGTGGTTATGTCAAGGACGCCCAGCGCGCGGTGGCCGAACATGTCTTCTTCCCGCCCGGCACTTACGTGCGTTGGAGTGGCCAGTTCGAATATCTCGAACGGGCGAACCAGCGCCTCAAGATCGTGGTACCGGCGACGCTACTCCTGATCCTGTTCCTGCTTTGGCTCAACTTCCGCAAACTCTCGGACACCCTGATCGTGATGCTGTCGCTGCCGTTCGCGTTGGCGGGCGGATTCTGGTTTATGTGGGCCATGGGCTTCAACATGTCCGTCGCTGCCGCGGTCGGGTTTATCGCCCTGGCGGGTGTGGCAGCGGAAACCGGTGTGGTGATGCTGATTTATCTCAACAACGCGCTAGGGGAGGCGAAGGCCCAAGCCGCTTCGAACAACAGGACACTGACGCGCGCGGACCTCGCGGCGGCGGTGATGAAAGGCGCCGTGGACCGCGTACGACCCAAGATGATGACCGTTTCCGCGATCATGGCCGGTCTCGTACCGATCCTGTGGGCAACGGGTGCCGGTTCGGAGATCATGCAGCGCATCGCCGTGCCGATGATCGGCGGCATGGTCTCATCCACTGTTCTCACGCTCGCAGTGATCCCGGCGCTGTTTTACCTCGTTCACTTTGGACACCCTGTAGCAGCTACGAATGACCGCTTTAGACTATGAGAAGTGCAGTATAATCGACGTGGCCGCTCATGGCGGATATTGTTGCAAAAGTCGATTGAAGGTCGTTTCAGGGCACGTCCCGATTGGGTTGGTGGTTGATACCAGTTAGACTCGGCCAACCCGGCCCACCATTCTCAGCAACATGCCATCCTTGATGACGAAATGATGGAATAGCGCAATCACTGCATGGCCGAACGCCACCGCCATAAGCAGGTGCGCCGTCCATTTGTGAACCTCGATAAGCGTGCTCGACAGCGGCTTAAAGCCCAAGACGATGGGGGAAATCGTGAAAAGACCCGCCAGCGGCCAGCCGCGCAGTAAGATGATGGCGAAGCCCAGCGCGATCAACACCAAAACGAGGAGATAAAGCACGATGTGAATCGCGCGCGACGCAAATCGCAAAGCGTCTGAGCCGACCGGCGACAAAACGCGACCGCCGAACCTGCGCCACCACAACCGCGCGACGATCACAAAAAACAGTAACAGGCCGAAGCTAAAATGGAAATTCCAGTAGATCATTCGTATTGGCCGCTCATCGATCAGATGCATCAGCATCGCGCCGCTCCACTGCATAACGACCAAGACGGCCGTCACCCAATGCAGCTCGATGGTCGGAGGGTCGTAGCACGCGGTGGTATCGGCCAGCGATTTCGCAGCAGGGCTCTTGATGTTCATTGTGCGTCCTTTATCGCAGCCACGGGCCTTTGCTGCACCAGTCACAGCGGATGAGCAAAATGCGCCATGGCCATCAGGGCAACGATCACCGTCAAGGCGCCGCCGATGCGCGTGGCGATCTGCGCAAATGGCATGAGCTGCAAACGGTTGGCAGCCGTAAGAATGGCCACGTCACCCGTTCCGCCTTGGCCGCTGTGGCACGCGTTCACAATGGCAACATCGATCGGGTACATTTTAAGGTATCGCGCGACAGAAAATCCCGTCGCCATGATGGTGACGACGGTTGCAAAAATCGTGATGAGATTGGGCCATGCGAGAGAGGAGACAAGTTTATCCCATGGCGTCATCGTCACGCCGATCGCAAATAACAGCGGATAGGTAACGGCCACCGAAAAGAAACGGTAAACGACGAAAGCGCCCTGCTCCAGCTTTGGAGAGGTGATGTAACACAGCTTGATTGCAACGACCGCAAACAGCATCACGACGGGAGCAGGCCATCCCCAGAGGCGCTGCGCCAACACGCCAACAAGATATAGCGTCACGGTCATAACCGAAGCGGCCGCAACAGTGGTTACGTCGGGTATCGTCATTGGTTTTTGTTTGCTCTGCGGTTTGTCTTCGCGACTGTCCGCTTGAAGCCGTCCCTCGCCCGTCAGATGCGGGTAACGCTTGCCAATGAAATTCAAGAAGCCGGAAAGGATGATCGCGCACAGGCTTCCCAGCATGACCGGAGGCAGCACCAACGCCACAAGCTCGCCATGTGTCTCATGCAGTATTGAGCTATAACCTAAGGAGAGCGGGATAGCGCCTTCACCGACGCCTCCAGCCATGATCGGTACGACAATGAAGAAAAACGTATGATACGCGCCAAGCCCCAGTGCTGTTCCGACCAGCGTACCCACCACGCCTGCCACGACGGAGCCGGCTGCCAGCGGTACGAAAATCTTAAAAAATCCCGCAATCAGGACATGCCGATCCATCCCCAGAATGCTGCCTACAATGATCGACGCGATGAAGAGATAGAGGAAGTTGCTTGATTTGGTGAAGGTCGTCACCGAGTCGACAACCGGCGCTGGAATCAAGTGGGCATAAGCGAGATAAGAGGGAATGAAAGTTGCGAAGATTGCAGCGGCACCGATATGCTTGATCAGCGGCATTCGCTTTCCCAGTTCGGCGCAGGCGAACCCTCCGACGGCCAAAAGGGCCATGTTCATCAATATATCCGCAGGGACGCTGCCGGTACGAACAAAAGCAGCAATGAGGCCCAGGAGACCGGCAAAGACCGGTATCGGCACGATCCCGATCTTGAAATCCACAATCTTCCACCACCAGACTAGAATAAGAGGACCCGGTAATTGCTGCGGTTCGCTCCGATTCAGAGCGGTGGCGCTATTCGATAGGCGATCTTCCATCTTGTTATTCTGAAGCATGCTTTTCATTCCCCACTACAATTCACCCTTTGGATACGAAGAGTGTGAATCGCAATCCGTCGAGGCTCTGAGTTGGATGAATACTGGGCCGACGCAACGAAATCTTCCGCACAAACCCTTCCTTTTCGTCGGGTCCAGCCACAGCAAGAGGTTCAAAAGATTGCTCAAAAACCATACGAGCAAAAAATTGTCTTTTTAATATAAAGAAAACAGTACTACGATTGCAAGCTCAGACTTAAGGAGGGGTGAATGTTCCCATCGGCAATAGGCGTCATGGTCGATGAAGAATGACCCGGATAATCACGCGCGTGCCGGGCTTTCCCGTTCTGAAGCCGAAAGGCTGAATTGTTCCGGCCACAAACGCACGATGAATTGGATGCTGGCTAGTTTTTTCGCCAAATTGCGCGCCGGCCACGGTCAGCCGTATCGCCGCTTGTGCACTCAACTCGCGGCCCTCGTAATCGCGTGTGGCGTGGCTGCTCCCGTTGCCGCCGAGACCGTTCTGCGTACAAGGTTGAATTCCGACATTCTCTCCTCCGATCCCGGCACCAGGCGGGACGAGAATACCGATGCCGTCATTCTGCATGTAGTCGAAGGGCTTGTCGCTTCACGCGAGAACGGCTCGGTCGGCCCGCTGCTCGCAGAAAGCTGGACCGTGTCCCAAGGTGGCCGCACGTATACGTTCAAGTTGCGCCAGGGCGTCGTCTTCCACAATGGCGCACCGCTCACCGCCGACGATGTCGTGTGGTCGCTGAGGCGTTACCTCAAACCTGAGACGCGCTGGCGCTGCCGTCTGGAATTCGCCAAAGACGGCATCGCGCAGATTTTATCCATCACCGCGCCGAACCCGCAAACGGTCATCATTACCTTGAACCGCGCCGCGCCGCTGTTTCTCAAAACGCTGGCGCGTGCAGATTGCGGCGGCACCGGCATTTTACAGCGCGCGTCTGTGGGACCGAACGGAGTTTGGCGAAAGCCCATCGGCACCGGTCCTTTTATGTTCGGCGCCTGGCAGCGCAACCAGTTCATCGATCTGGTGCGCTTTCCTCGTTACGCCGCCTTGCCTGGACCACGAGACGGCAATACCGGTGGCAAGCACGCACTGGTGGATCGAATCCGGTTTCTGGTCATTCCCGACAGTTCAGCCGCGTTGACGGCTTTGGAGCGCGGTAGCCTGGATATTCTCGATGCGCTCGCCCCCTCCGATCTTGTGCTCATGCGCGGGCGTGGCGACATCAAGCTGGACATGGCACCGACGCTGGATTTTTACGCCATTCTGTTTCAGACAAACGACCCGTTGCTGCGGGATGCGCGTATCCGCCGGGCGATTGCGCTCACACTCGATACGGCGGGCCTGACAAAGGCGGTCACCCAGGGCACTGCGCGTCCCGACAATTCTCCCATCCCATCGGCCAGTCCTTATTACGGTCCGACGGAGACATTGCGTAGGCCCGATCTGGCGGCCGCGCGCCGCTTGCTGAACGAGGCTGGCTATCACGGCCAGCCGATCAGCCTGATCACAAACCGCCGCTATCCGCAAATGTTCGACATTGCCGTTCTGGTGCAGGCAATGGCGGCCGAGGCGGGTATCGATCTGGAGATCGAAACTCTCGATTGGGCAAGTCAGTTCGCCCGCTACGGCAGCGGCAGCTACCAAGCAATGTCCTTCGCCGTTTCCGCCAAGCTCGATCCGTCTTTCAATTTTGGACTACTGATCGGCGATAAGACGAGAGATCCGCGCAAAGTATGGGGTTCGCCCGAGGCTCAAAAGCTCTTGCGCCAAACGATGGAGACGGACGATCCGCGCCAGCGCCAGGCATTGTTCAACACTCTCAACACCGCCTTTATGCGCGAGGTGCCCGCTATCATACTGTTCAACACCACCCACATCGCGGCGTTCCGCGCGAATGTGACGGGATATAAGGGCTGGCCCGCGGCGCAGTTGCGTCTGTGGAATGTCGGTTTCAGCGGAATGCGGTAACGGCATGCTGTCATACATCGCAAAAAGACTGCTGCTTGCTATTCCCACCCTGTTGCTAGTGGCGGTGGCTGTGTTTTTGTTGATCCGTCTTATTCCGGGTGATCCCGCACAGGTCATGCTGGGCGAAGGTGCTGATGCCGCCTCGCTGGCCGCTTTGCATCACGATATGGGGTTGGATCATCCTCTGCCAGTGCAGTTCGCTGCATGGTTTGGCCATGCGCTATCCGGCGATTTAGGGCATTCGATCGTGACGGGCGAGCCGGTAGCGAGCATGATTTTGCAGCGGTTCCAACTGACGGCGATCATCGTGCTGGTAGCTGTGCTGTTGGCAACGCTTATTGCCGTAGTGGCCGGATTGGTCGCGGCTTGGCGCCGGGACAGCATCATCGATCTGGCAGTGGTGGGCTCGGCGAGCATCGTTCTGGCTGTGCCCAGCTTCTGGCTCGGCCTTGTTCTTCTGCTGGTGTTCGGCCTTAAATTCGGCTGGCTGCCAGTGGTGGGGTATGTGCCCTTTTCCGAAAGCGCCGCTCAGGCGGCGTTGTTTCTGATCCTGCCCATCGTGACGTTGACGCTCACCCAAAGTGGTGTGCTGACGCGCATGATGCGAGCCAGCTCCATCGACGTGCTGCGACAGGAGTATATCACCCATGCCCGCGCCAAGGGCCTAGCGGAGCGGGTCGTGCTTTCGCGGCATGTGTTCCCTAACGCCTTTGCGCCGACGCTGACGCTGGTCGGCCTGTCGCTGGGGCATTTGCTGGGCGGCATCGCCGTGCTCGAGACGGTCTTCACCTTGCCGGGGTTGGGCCGCCTGATGGTCGATTCAATTCTGGCGCGGGACTATCCGGTGGTGCAGGGCTGCCTGCTGTTTACCGCCTTCGTCTATGTTGTGGTCAATCTCCTCATCGATATTTGCTATCCGCTGCTCGATCCACGGGTGACCACGCAATGACGGGGCCTGCGATTCACCGGTTGCCGCTGAACGCGATTCTGGGCACGGCGCTGGTCGGTCTGCTGGTGGCAGCGATCCTGATAGGCTTGTTCTGGATGCCCTACGGCCCCATCGCCATCGATCTGGATCACCCTTTGGCGCCACCGTCTTGGGCGCATTGGTTCGGGACCGATCAGTTCGGCCGCGATGTCCTGAGCCGCGCGATGTTGGGCGCGCGGATCAGCACATCGATTGCGCTGGGCACGGTGGTTGTGGCGATTTCCACGGGCACCTGCGTTGGCCTAATTACGGGTTTTCTGCGCGGTTGGACCGACCGGCTTTTGATGGCGGCAAGTGACGCCATTCTGGCTTTCCCGGGCATTCTGTTGGCACTGGCGTTGATTGCCGTTCTGGGGTCGAGCCGCTCCAGCATCATTCTCGCGCTTTCCATCGCCTATCTGCCTTCGGTCGCGCGGGTGGTGCGTAGCGCCGTGCTTTCGATCCGCGAACGTGAATATATCGAGGCCTCGCGTGTGGCGGGTGACGGCACGATTTACATCGTGCTGCGTCATGTCCTGCCCAATGCGCTGCCGCCGGTCGTGGTGTTGGCGACTAGCCTGTTCGGTTGGGTGGTGCTTGCGGAAAGTGCGCTCAGTTTTCTGGGCGTCGGCGTTCCGCCGCCCGCGCCCAGCTGGGGCAATATGCTGTCGGACGCGCGGCCCTACATGGAAGCGGCGAACTGGCTAAGCATCGTGCCGGGCTTTTGCATTATGGGAACTGTGCTCGGCGTCAATCTTTTGGGAGATGCGTTGCGCGATTGGCTGGATCCGCGAGGTGAAACCTGATGCCGGCACCTCTGTTGCAAGTTGAAGGACTTCGCATTTTGGCAGTGGGCCACGAGGCAGATGGGCGCCCGCCTTTGTTGGACGATTTTTCCTTCGATGTTGCACCAGGCGAGTTCGTCGCAATTGTTGGCGAGTCGGGAAGCGGCAAGACAATAACTGCACGGGCAATACTTAACCTGTTGCCACCGGGGGTGAAGCGAGCTGCGGGCAGCATCCGTCTGGACGGCCGCGATCTGATGACGCTGTCTCCGGACCAGATGCGAAAAGTTCGCGGCGGCGATGTTGGCATGGTGTTTCAGGAGCCTATGGTTTCACTCAACCCGGCATTGACCATCCGTTGCCAACTGGCCGAAGGCCTCAAGCTGCACCGCAAACTTTCGTCGGTGGAAATTCATCGCCGCTGTTTGCAGATGCTGACGCGGGTGCAGATCGCCGATCCAGAACGTTGTCTCGCTTCATATCCGCACGAATTTTCCGGCGGTATGCGCCAGCGCATCATGTTGGCGTCGGTTCTGTTGCCGAAGCCCAAACTGCTGATTGCCGACGAACCGACCACGGCGCTCGACACGCTGAGCCAGCGCGAAGTACTGGAGTTGATCGTCGAACTGGCGCGCGATGACGGCGTTGCCGTTCTTCTCATCACCCATGATCTGGGTTTGGTCGCCCAGTATGCGCGGCGCGTTGTCGTGCTGGAAAAAGGCCGGTTGGTCGAAAGCGGCGAGACACAGCAGATTCTCTGCCATCCCGCTCATGCCTATACGCAGCGTCTTGTCAATTCCCTGCCGCATCGGCCGGACGTCCGTGCGGCGATTAACGCAAACGCACCGGTTGTTTTGTCGGTGGCGCGTGCCTCGGTCGATTATCCGGGACGCCCGGGATTGCTGCGCGCAGGTCCGCCGAAGCGGGTGGTAAAAAATGTCGATCTCCAAGTGCGCGAAGGCGAGATCGTGGCGTTGGTCGGCGCCAGTGGGTCAGGCAAGACGACACTTGGCCGTGCCGTGCTGGGCCTCAAGCCTCTTTCGGGCGGCGCAATCCGTTTTGACGGCGTCGATCTCGGTGCAATGTCGCCGCGGCAAAGCATAGATTTCCGGCGTGCCGCCCAGCTTGTATTTCAGGACCCCTTTTCGTCGCTCGACCCGCGCACGCGGATCGGCGATACAGTCGGCGCCACCTTGCGCCATGTATCGGGTCTTGGCCGCGCGGAGCGCCGAGCGCGTGTCGAGGCGGTTTTGGACGAAGTAGGGCTTGCAGGGTTTGCCGAACGCTTTCCACATCAAATGTCGGGCGGCCAGCGGCAGCGCGTGGCGATCGCCCGTGCGATCATCTCGCGCCCACGTCTGGTGGTTGCCGATGAGCCGGTCTCGGCACTTGACATGACCATCCAACTGCAGGTTCTGACCCTGTTTCAGAAGTTGCAGTCACAATATGGCTTTGCCTGTTTATTCATTACCCATGATTTGGCAGTCGTGGCACAGGTGGCAGACTGGGTGGTGGTGATGTCAGAGGGCACGGTGGTAGAGTCGGGAATGACGGATGCCATCCTTGATGATCCGCAACATGAGTATACGAAGGCATTACTTTCGGCCACGCCAAGCTTCAGTGCTCTGGCTCTAACGGCCTGAATCCTCACGATTTTGGTATTGTGCAAAGATACAACAAACGGGCAGGAACGTATTAGGTGTCCGAAAAAAAAGCGGGTCGATCGGCTGATCGCGCAGTGAAAGTTTCGAGGATCGCGAACAGGACCGCCGTGCTTAGTCCCACCGCTTCGACAAGCGCCCACGGCGCCGCCCGAATCGTCATCTGCGCTGGGTAGATCAACTATGCCGAACCAAGCACCTTGAATTGTCAGTTCCTTGCCCGAGCGCCAACCAATGTAGGATGACTGAGTGCAGATGAATTGACATTCACGCTGCGGTCGATCGTTACGTGGCTGCCGTCATCCTCAAAACGACAAATCACTGTGTCGCGGAAAGCGGTATTGACGAATATCCAGATCATTTGCAGAGTCGTTGCATCGAGCCAGTTAGCGCCCGCGACGATCCGTGTGCCTTTCAAATGGTAACCATGATGGAGGTCGCGCCCGGGCATATCGGTTTGACCTTCGAGCCACCCGTCATTGCCCATGAATACGACATGTTCGCCTTCGGCGTCGGTCAAATAAAATACGCTGCGCTTATTGGAGAAATCGAAACGTACTTCGCTGACACCCAAGGGATTGCACTCTACCCGGTAACGGACGCCGGAAACCTTCAGCGGTAATTGAGACGGCGCGGAGGTGAGTTGTCTGGCAAGGCTGAGTGTCGCAAGCCGGGCCTTCAGATGTGCATCGGCCTTGGCATTCTCAAAAGGCGCATCGCGGAAGAGCTTCGGAAAATGCCGATGCACCAGAGGTAGGATGAGATGGCTACCCCCGATGCCTGCGGTCAGCGCCAACGTGCCGCCAGCTTGCGGAAACACCATTACCATCTGCACGAAAACGCCAAGCGCGCGGTAACTGCCACCTTTGTCTGTGACCCAGTGATAGCCGTAATCATTACCGCCATGCGGGCGTGTTACGGTTTCAATCCATGCTTGAGGCAACAGACGCTTGCCGTTCCAGATGCCTTTCTGCGCGTGCAGCACGCCGAATTTCAGAATATCCGCAGTCTTGCATGTCAGGCCGTTGCCGCCCGGATTGATGCCGTCCGGGCCAATGTCCCAATGCTCGCCTATAATGCCCAGCGGTTCTAGCAGACGTGGTTTCAGATAGTCGTGCAGCGTCTCGCCGGTCGCCTTTGTCAGGATGGCCGAGAGCATATAACTCGCTGCGCTGGTATAGACGAAGGTCGTGCCCGGCCGATGGACGACGGGGATCTTGAAGAATTCGGCGATCCAGCTGGTTTCGATGCCGCGCCAGGATGCGCCGGAGGTTTCCTCCGCATGACCCGTGCGCATGGTCAAAAGATCTTTGACGGTCATCGCCGCGAGGTTGTCGTTCACCAACGGCGGCAGAAATTCCGGGAAGAAGGAAACAATTTTGTCGTCCAGTGCGAAGCGGCCTTCTTCCAGCGCTAAGCCAATAGCCGCAGCGGTGAAACTTTTTGCCAGAGAATGCATGATGTGAGGATATTGCGCGCGGTAAGGCCACCACCAAGCTTCGACCGCCACATGGCCGGCGCGGTGCAGCATTAGGCTATGCAATTCCAGCTCCGCCGCCTCCACATTGTTCAAAAACGCTTCAACTTCGCCGGCATCCACGCCAACCGCGCTAGGCGCAGCGCGCGCCAGCCCATCAATCTGTGCAGCACAAGCATGGAGAGCGCCAACTTCACGAACGGCATCCACGATTGGTGAGAAAGTAGACATTATTCAACCATATCAGTAAGTTAGTTATGCTGCGTGTTACGATCGAAAGTCGACAAATAGAGTATGTGAATACGGTTGACCGCAGAGCACGTCAGTGTATTCTGTATTTTCTTGTGCAAAAAACCAATGAGAATATTTCCGCCTGAATTCCCTGCCTTTAAGGTTAAGAAAGTTCTACACTATCGAGGTGTGAAATATTATGCCCCTGACAGGCCGTCCACGCCGGTTGTTCTCTTGGATTCTGACGGCAGGTATGTTTTTCGGTATCGTTCCCGCTATGGCTGGCGAGATTCCCGTCGCCGGTGGCCCTTGTGAACTGCTTATCAGCTATCGCGTGAAGCCCGAGAATCGTCCGGCGTTTCGCAGATTTCTGCTCAGAGAAGAAACCGCGAGGCTTGAAAATCTCAGGCGCGACGGCATCCTGAGAAGTTATCAGATTTTGTTCAATCCGTTTGTGACGGCGCGCACATGGGACGCGATGGCCGTGCTGAGTTTTCAGCGTTATACCGATACCCGGCGCTGGAAGGAAATCGAGCGCACCGCGCCGGGCGGACTCAGTCCGACGGGCCTGCGTTTGGCAACGTCCATCGACACCGTTAGCGCCGATCTGTCCTGGGAAGGCGCCGCACCCGGTGCAGATACCGAGAAAAATTCGGTTTTCTACGTCATTCCCTATGAATACAATGCCACCGATCAGTACAAAAAATATGTCGATGATTATGTAATCCCGCAGACCGAGGGCTGGCTCAAGGAAGGCGTGTTGAGCAGCTATCGTATTTACATGAACCGCTATCCGGTAGGACCGGCTTGGGATTCGCTGTTTGTGTTTCAATATCGCGATCTAGAGGCGTTCGGGCGACGCGAACAAATCGTCGCCAAAGTGCGCGAGACACTTCGCGCGGATCCGGCCTGGAAAGCGCTCAACGACGTCAAGCAGACCATCCGCACGGAAAGTGAAAACACAATCGCCGAGAGGTTGACAGGACAATGATGCAACGAAAATTCGGCAAGGCGATCACCTTCGCAGTCCTTCTTCCGCTCATGTGTGTCACCGTGAGCTATAGCGCGCCCGTGGCAAAAAGAGTTGCCGCGCATACGGCAAAGGCCGAAGGGGCGCTGGATACCTCTGTCGACACGGAATCACGCGACGTGACTGTGCAGCTGCGAAGTCTGGAGCAGGAGGTCTATATCACACAGCAATACCTCTATCTCCTATTGTTTCGCCAGCAATTCGCCGGTCGGATTACAGCCGACAGGGTCAATATTGCCAATGTCGATGGCGGGGGAACGCCGGCTTATGTTTTTGCGCCTGCGGTGCTCGAAAAAAATCGTCAGTATCCCGGCTTGGTGATCGTTCACGGTTCCTATCACGGGTCTTTAGATCCCAGCATTTTCGAACTGATCGCGACCGCCGTCGACAAAGGCTACATTGTTATTTTCCCAGAATATCGCGGTAGCCGCGGTTACGGTCAGGCTCATTATGACGCCATCGATTTCGGCGGCAAGGAAGTCGACGACGTGGAGGCGGCAGCCGATTATCTCGCGCAAACCCGGCCGGTACCGCGCGATCGCATCGGCATTTATGGGCGCAGCAAGGGAGGGATGGTCACCTTGCTCGCTATCGAACGCTTTCCCAAAAGCTTCAAGGCAGCCGTCGATGTTGTCGGCCTGACCGATATGATCGCCTATATGGCCTATAAGCCTGGCTTTCGCGGCGAGGATGTCGCCAAGCAGCCGCGTTTCGGCGGCAAGACGATCCAGCAGGATGCGGCCCCCTATATCGATGTCTCGCCGCTCAACCATGTCGATGCGATCGAAACCCCATTGTTGATTCATGCCACAACCGGCGACAAGACCGCGCCGGTTCAGCTACATAGCGGGCGGTTAATCGAGGTGCTGAAGGCTCATGGCAAGGGTTTCGAATCGAAAATCTACGACATGGCGCCTGGCGGCCATCTTTACAGCGAAGTGGACACGCCGCAGGCTCGCGATTCCGAACAACGCATTTTCGAATTCCTGGCCAAATATCTTCAGCCCACCCCGCCAACGCCGTGACGCCATCGCGGATTTTGATGGGTTAGGATAATTGCGGTATTACGGCGCAAACGCCATAGGTTTTTCAGCGGGGCAAATCCCAATCCTTCCGGACCATGACTCAATAACGAACACTCTCGATGAATGCGCGGATGTTGGCGGTGGTGACGCCGGGGGGCATGCCGCCGCCGCAAGACGGAATCAGATGAGTGTGGTCCGCGGTTTCCGACAACAGTTTGCGCACGGCAGCACGGACGTCGTCAGGCGTGCCCTGCGCCAACACGTCTCGCGGCGGGATGTTGCCGAGAATTGCAAGCCGGTTGCCGGTAGCGCGATGGAGGTCGTTCATGGTCATCTGGATGCCTGGGTTGTAGAGGTTGATGCCTAGGTCGGGGTAATACTTGACCGACTGGCGGCAATCGGCATCGTTGTGGAAGAATTTTACCGAGACCGGTGCGGCGAACAGCTCTTTCAAGTATGGCAAAGCGAACTCCTTGAAATCGCGCTCGCCGATGAATCCGACAATGTCGTCGAGCACCAGCATGCCATCGATCGAGTCGATGGCCTGTCGCTGACGGGCGTGCCATTCGATGAGGAACGTGTTGATGATGCGCAGCAGTTTGTGGGTCCGCTCGGGATCGGTGCCGAGCATCATCAAGAACTCCGTGGTGCCCATGAGGAAGGTGGCGATGTTGAGCGGGCCGCGCGAAACGGAGAAGCGGATGCGGTGCCCCATCACCTCGATGCGCGCACGGTTGCGGACCAGCCGATTGAGCATGAACGGCAACAGTCCGTCGGTAGTCACGTTTGGTGCCGTGACCTTGTCGATGTCTTCTTCGGTCAGGATGTTCTTCTCGGCAAAGGGAAACTCGTTCTCGGGAAATTGGCATTTGCACCCGAACGCCGACGGTTCGGTACACATCCCGAACTCCGACCAGAACCCCGGCAGGAACATACACTCCGAAAAGGTCTCGATGGCTTTCTTGTTCGCCGCGAACCACACCTCATCGCTGGAGAAGTAATCGAGGATGTTCACGCCGTACCAGTTTGGCAACCAGGGGCAGTCAATGATGAACGCTACCGGCAATGGCCGCCGTTGCTCGCCGCGCAAAACCGCAAGTAGATCGTTCCATTGTTGCTCGGTCATAATTTTCACCTTTGCCGGCCGGCGGAAGACGCACGCCATCGCCTCCAATGTGGCCAGCATACAACCGCGACGGGCTTCTCGACAGCCCAGTCATGCGACACGTCGTGCATTGCTCGCCACATGGTGACATATTGTGAATCGAAGCCGCAGGATTTTGCGCGGAAGAAGCGGATTTGGAGGACAACGCATGACACTTCATCCGCTCATCCGGAAACTAATCGATCGGGGACCGACGATCACGGACGGCGCCTGGGGCACGCAACTCCAGGCGCGCGGACTCGCACCGGGCGAGATGCCGGATCTCTGGAACCTGACCCATCCCAAAGAGGTCGCCGAGGTGGCTCGCGCCTATGTCGCAGCCGGTTCGCAAATCATCCTGACGAACACGTTCGGGGCAAACCGCATCCGCCTGGCTGAGAGCGGTTGCGTGGACCGCCTTCTGGAAATCAACCGGGCGGGTGTTGCCCTTTCGCGCGAAGCGGCCGGCAAACGCGCGTTTGTCTTCGCTTCGGTGGGTCCCAGCGGCAAGCTGTTCGCGAGCGGCGACATAACCGAGAAGGAGTTGCGCGCCGCTTTCACGGAGCAGGTTCGGGCTCTGGCCGACGGCGGAGCCGATGGCCTGGTGGTGGAAACGATGCAGGACTTGGAGGAAGCGAAACTCGCCACCGCTGCGGCAAATGCCACTGGCCTGCCGGTGATCGCCAGCATGGTCTTCGATTCGGGTAGGGACAAAGACCGCACGATGATGGGGATCACGCCCGAACAGGCGGCGGCCGGCTTGGTGAAGGCCGGTGCCGATGTCATCGGCGCGAATTGCGGCCAGGGCATCGCCGGGTTCGTTACGATCTGCGCGCGATTGAAAGCGGCGGCAGACGGACATCCCGTTTGGATCAAGGCCAACGCCGGTTTGCCACAGATCCGGGATGGAAAAACGGTCTATGCCATGACGGCGGCGGAGTTCACAGGCTATGTCCCCGCCGTGCTGGCAGCCGGCGCCGACTTCATCGGCGGCTGCTGTGGAACATCTCCGGAATTCATCCGGGATATTCATCGCCTGCTTCGCGCCCTCTGATGGACCGGCTGCGGCTGTGCGTCATGGCCTGTCCCACGTTCCAACCGGAACTGGAAATGCTCGCTGTCGAAGCCAAGACCGCCGTCACGTTTCGTCGTTTGGAAACTGGCCTGCACGAACGCTCCGCCGGAGCCCTCCATGACGTGCTGCAAAGCGCGATCGACCGGGAGGCGGACGACCGATGCGATGCCGTCGCCATCGGCTACGGACTCTGCCATCACGGCATCGTCGGGCTGCGGGCGCGGACCTTGCCGGTGGTCATTCCGCGGGCGCATGATTGCATCGGAATGCTCCTGGGCGGCAATCGGTGTTATCTTGCCCAACTGGAAGCGCAGCCCGGCACGTATTTCCAGAGCGCCGGCTGGCTGGAGAATTCGTCAGCCAACGGCGATGTCCGCCAACCGGGTTTCACCTTCGGCCCCAACTCCAACGTCACACGCGAGCGCCTCGTCGAGCGATACGGCGAAGAAAACGCCGATTACTTGCTCGGGCAATTCGACGGATTCACCCGGCACTATGAGCGGCTCGCGTACATCGCCACACCGGTGCCCGCGTCGCCCCGTTGGGAGGCGGCGGCCAAGAAGACCGCCGGCGACCGCAATTGGAAATTCGAGCGACTCCCGGGCGATCTCGGCTGGTTGCGGCGGCTCTTGAACGGCGAATGGAACGAGCGCGAGTTTCTCACGTTGCGGCCGGGCGAGCGCGTTGTTTTGACGTTCGATGAACTTCTTATCGGCGCGGAACCGGCATGAACCAGCCAACCTGCGACCTCACGCTTTCGCCGGCCGGCAGGCGGCTGAGGGTTGCAGCCGGCTCGGCGTTGCAGGATGTCCTTTTCGAACAGGGCGTCGAATTTCCCTGTGGCGGCCGCGGGCGATGCAAAAGCTGCCGTGTCAAACTTTTGAAAGGCCGCCTGCAGGCGAATGCGGAGGAAACCAAGCTACTGACAGCCGTGGAGCTTGCCGACGGCTGGCGTCTGGCATGCCGACATTGCATCGATGGCGATCTGGAGTTGGAACTCGCGCAATGGGAAATGCCCATCTTGAGCGATCATTCCGCTTTCACGTTTACCCCGCAAGCGGGCCTTGGCGTGGCCGTCGATCTGGGCACCACCACGATCGCCGCGCAGCTTCTCGATATGGGAACCGGCAATGTGTTGGCCGTTGCGACGGCGCTGAATGCGCAAGCCCGCCACGGCGACGACATCATAACCCGCGTCGAGTTCGCGTTGCACGGCGGACAAACGGAGCTCGAGCGGCTGATCCGCGAACAACTCGGGCGGATGATCGAGCACCTGCTGGCTGCGGCGGCGCCGGAACAATCGCTGGCTCGAATCGTCCTTGTCGGCAATACGGTGATGCATCACCTGTTCTGCGGCATCGACGTCACGCCGCTGGCGACTCACCCTTTCGAGCCCGAGCATCCGGGAAGGTTCCGATTCTCGCCCTCTCAATTGGGTTGGAATTTCGGCGAGGAAACGATGGTGGAGTTTCTGCCCTGCATCGGCGGCTTGGTCGGTCCCGACATCTTAGCGGGCATTGTCGCGACCGGTCTGCACGAAGGTGCCGGCCTGGCGGTCCTCCTGGATCTCGGTACCAACGGTGAAGTGGTCGCGGGGAACCGTGATAAATTGCTTTGTACCTCGACGGCGGCAGGGCCGGCGTTCGAAGGCGCCCGCATCTCGATGGGCATGCGTGCGGCTACCGGCGCCATCAGCGAGGTGCAACTGATCGACCGCGCCGTTGTATGCCGCGTCATTGGGAGCGGTGCGCCGCGCGGATTGTGCGGCAGCGGGCTGGTGGACGCCGTGGCGGCGGGATTGGATCTGCGTTGGATAGAAGCCAACGGACGGATGACGCTCGCAGGAGCCATGCCGTTGTCCGGCCCCGTGGCGTTGCTCCCTCAAGACGTGCGCGAACTGCAGCTGGCCAAGGGGGCGATTGCGGCCGGCCTGCGGATACTCGCCGCGCGATTCGGCGCGACGCTCGCCGATATCCAGCAGCTTTATCTCGCCGGAGCGTTCGGCAATTACATCAGTCGCACCAGCGCGCAGCGGATCGGCTTGTTGCGCACTCCCGTCGATCGGATCGTTCCCGCCGGCAACACCGCCCTGCTTGGCGCGAAACGCGCCTTGTTCGAGGACGCAGCCGCTTGGGATGGCCTCGCGTGCCGCATCGAACACGTGGCGCTCCATGAAGAGCCGGAATTTCAAGACATCTTCGCCGAGGAAATGCGCTTCCCCGAGACGGCCTAGAGTTCGCGGGCCGCTGCCACCGCGCCGGCCGCGCTTTTGCTGTAACCGTCGGCGCCGATCTCCTCGGCGTATTTCTCACTGATGGGCGCGCCGCCGACCATCACTTTCACCTGGTCGCGAATGCCGGCTTGTTTCAAAGCTTCGATGGTGGTTTTCATGGCCGGCATCGTGGTGGTCAACAGAGCGGACATCGCGACGATCCGCGCGTTCTTTTCCTTCACGGCCGTCACGAATTTCTCCGGCTCCACGTTCACGCCCAGGTCGATGACCTCGTAGCCGCCGCCTTCGAGCATGGCGGCGACCAAGTTCTTGCCGATGTCGTGGAGGTCGCCTTTGACGGTTCCGATGACGATGCGTCCGGCTGGTTCCACGCCGCCGGCGATGAGCAACGGACGAATAAGCTCCAAGGCGGCTTTCATGGCGCGCGCGGCGAGAAGCAGCTCCGGCACAAAATACTCGTTGCACTCAAACCGGCGCCCCACCTCGTCCATCGCCGGCATCATGGTTTCCTGAACCAGCTTCATCGGCTCGACACCGGCGGCAAAGGCGGCTTCGGTGGTGGCTTTTGCCGTCTTCGCGTCCCCTGTGAGGATCGCATCATGCAATGGTTTGAGGTCCGGCATGGGATTTCCTTTTGACCCGTTCAAATCACAGTGCGGCGAGGATTTCGCTGGGCAATATAGCAGTTGGCCGCAAGAAACGCCTCACCGGAATGGAACTCGCCTGACCGATTTTTTTTGGACAATGCGGTTTGAGAGAACCTGTCTTGGAAAGGAGCTTGGCTATGGCGAAGAAGACTTCGGCGACGCACGTCAGACAAGGGTGGCAACTTCGAACCTCTCGCGCGGACAGGCCTCGTCTTCCTGAAAGCTGACGCTCGAAGCGCCTTTGCGCGCAAGAGCGGCACGCAGCGTTTCGCCCCGGCTGTCGATCCAGCGGATGACTTCCGGCGCGGCGCGGACGCCGATCCGCTTGCCGGGCGCCGCGTGGGCAGCGGCTTCGATCCGCCTGATAATATCCCTCGCCACCGCGTCGGGCCTGCGCACCAGCCCGTGCCCTGCGCACGCCTCACAGCTTTCGCTCGCAAGAGAAACGAGCGGCTCGCGGACACGCTTGCGGGTGACCTCGACGAGACCAAGCGGCGACGGAGGCGATACCGCGACCGGAACACCGTCCCTTGACAGGCTTTGTGCGAGCGTTTCCAGGATCCGGTTGACCTGCGTTTGCTCTTTCATGTGCATGAAATCCACCACGATCAGCCCGCCGATGCCGCGCAGGCGCAACTGCCGGCCGAGCTCGTGCGCCGCCTCCAAATTCACCGTCAGACTCGTGTCCTCCAGACCGGAAGCATGTGTGAAAGCGCCGGAATTGACGTCGACCGCGGTGAGGGCTTCGCTCCCTTCGATGGTGATCCAGCCGCCGCAGGGGAGCGGCACGCGCGGACGCATCAGGCCGTCTATATCGGTTTCGAGATCGTGGAGATCGAACAGAGCGCCCGGGCCGCAAAAAAGTTCCACGCGCTCTTCGGTCTGCGGCATCGCATGGCGGCAGAACGCCCGCGCGGCTTCGGCAGCGTCGGCGTCGTCGAAGATGACGCGGGCCGTGTCCTCGCGGACGAGGTCGCGCAGTGCGCGCGCCACGGGACCGACGTCGCGATGCAGCAGCGCCGGCGGCCTTGCCTGCTTGCGCGCGGCAAGGATCGTCCGCCATTCATGCCCCAGCCGAACCGCGTCGTCGCGAAGCTCGTCAAGTCCGGCGCCGATGGCGGCCGTGCGAAAGATATAGCCGGCACCGGCAATGCCGCCAGGCTGGGTTATCAAGGCTTCGCCGAGCGCCAGCAGACGGGCACGCTCGTTCCCGTCCTCGATGCGCCGCGACAGGGAGATGCCGGGCTGATGCGGAGCAAGCACGCACAGCCGGCCCGGAATCGTCACGGCGGCGGTGAGCCGTGCGCCCTTTTCGCCGATCGGGTCCTTGACGATCTGGACCAGGACCTCGTCGCCTTCGCGCACCAGCTCGCCGATCGGCGCTTCGTGCTCGGCGGCGGCGCCCGCGAGACAGCGCGCCTCCCGTGCCCCCAGGAAACCCGCCCGCTCGTGCCCGATGTCGACGAAGGCGGCCTGCACCGCCGGCAGCACGCGCAACACGCGCCCGAGCACGACATCGCCGACGAAACTGCGGCCGCCGCCGGTCGATTCATCGTCGGCACCGATCGTCCGCTCGCAGCGAAGCACCTGCAGCCGGCCGTCTTCGACCACGGCGATGCGGATTTCCGCGGCGCTCACATTGACGAGGATTTCGTGCAAGACCGGACCTTGAGGAATGGCCGCGGACTTTAGAGCGCGGGCGTTGCATCGGCAATCGCGCGGCGAAGCCTCCACGGCGCCCGAGGCAAACATGCCGAAAGCGGGCTGCGCGCGGGCGGCCGATTTTCTGGCCACTCCCGGCGAACCCGCCTTCGGTTCGAAGCTACGGCAGGCCAGTGGTCTCCGTTTTTCAGGCGGAATCCCCAAGCACCTTCGCTTTCCCACGGGCTTCGCGGAGCGCCGTTGTCAGCGGCGTCAATCTCCACACGGGTTGCACGCGGCTCGCACCCTGCCCTGTATGGGCACACGTTATCTTCGCTTCGGGACTTTGGGCCGGCCCCGCGACACACAGACGAGCATGGCGTTTCCTTTGGAACTCATTTGGACAAATGGGGAACGCCAAACGGGGATTCAAGGGTGGGGGAGAGATTTAATGTTCGCGAATGGGAAGCGCTTTCATCTGTCTGCGGAATGAAACAATTTCACTCCGACCCCAATTCTTCATATCGAGCGGAAAACATATTTCAGCGGGGCAATTTGCAGCCTGTCGGCGGATCAACCGAGACAAGACGTTATTTCGAACAGGGGTAAAGCGCTTCCAGCGCAGCATCCGACGCGGCCTCCCAATCGTCCGGATGGACTTGCGGGTTCGCTTCCAGCCAGGAGAGGACGCCTTCAACCTCGGCATCGGTCGGCATCACCATATCTTTCGGCGCGCACCAATCGCCGCCCGTTAACACGGCCAGGCCGATGCTGTTTCTGCAGTTAATGAGATTGACTCTGCACTGCGCGATCATATTCGCCGTGTCGTTGCTATCGGCTTTTACCGGAACGGCGAAACACAATGCGCCGAGCGCTGCCAAAGCGGCGAAGATAAAACGATCCATCTGCCCTCCGAAAATGCAAGACGCACGGAAGCTAACCTCAAGCGATGAAAATTACTACTGCCATTAAAAGAACGGGGTCAGCGTGCACGCCCGTCGGCACCCATAGCCGCAGCCGCGCGGCAGGGCCGCGGTTTCCGCCGGCGGCAGGCCGACGACGTTGGAATAAGAGCCGTTGATGCGGAATATGCCTCAATACCGCGCGCTTCCGGGCGTGCGCGGGAAGGGGATCGCGTCGCGCACGTTGGCGAGGCCCGTGACGTAGGCGATGGTGCGCTCGAAGCCGAGACCGAAGCCTGCATGCGGCACCGTGCCGTAGCGGCGCAGATCGCGGTACCAGGCGTAGTGCTCCTTGTCGATGCCAAGCTGCGTCATGTGCGCGTCCAGCATCGCGAGGCGCTCCTCGCGCTGGCTGCCGCCGATGATCTCGCCGATCCCCGGCGCCAGCACATCCATCGCCGCGACCGTCTTGCCGTCGTCGTTCACCCGCATGTAGAACGCTTTGATGTCTTTCGGGTAGTTCATCACGATCACCGGCTTCTTCGCGTGCTTTTCGGTGAGATAGCGCTCGTGCTCGGACTGCAGGTCGATGCCCCACTTCACGGGAAATTCAAACTTCTCGCTCGCGCGTTCGAGCACCGCGACCGCCTCGCTGTAATCCATGCGCACGAATTCGGAATTGACGATGCCCTCGAGTTTCGCCACCAGCCCCTTTTCGATCCGTTCGTCGAAGAAGGCGAGGTCTTCGTGCCGCTCCTTCAGCAGCGTCTCGAAGGCGAACTTCAGCAGGCACTCCGCCAGCGTGGCATCGTCCGAGAGGTCCGCGAAAGCGATCTCCGGCTCGACCATCCAGAACTCGGCAAGGTGGCGGCTGGTGTTCGAGTTTTCCGCACGGAACGTCGGCCCGAAGGTGTAAACCTTGCTGAGCGCGAGACAGTAAGCCTCCACGTTGAGCTGCCCCGACACCGTCAGGAACGTTTCGCGGCCGAAAAAGTCCTTCGCGAAATCCACGGTGCCTTGCGGCGTGCGCGGCAGATTGGCGAGATCCAGCGTCGACACCCGGAACAGCGCCCCCGCGCCCTCCGCGTCGGACGCGGTGATGATCGGCGTATTGACCCAAAGAAAACCGTTCTCATCGAAAAAACGATGGATCGCCTGCGCCAGCGTGTGCCGTACCCGCGTCGCCGCCCCGATCACGTTGGTCCGCGGTCTGAGATGCGCCACCTCGCGCAGGTATTCCAGAGAGTGCGGTTTCGGCTGAATCGGATAGGTGTCCGGGTCCTCCACCCAGCCGATCACCTTGATCGCGCTTGCCTGCATTTCGAAGGGCTGCCCCTTCGCGGGCGACGGCACGACCGTCCCCGTCGCCTCCACCGCGCAGCCGGCCGTGAGCCTCAGGACTTCGTCGCTGTAGTTGGGCAGCGTGTTCGGCACCACCACCTGCACCGGATGGAACGATGATCCGTCCGACAGCTGCACGAACGAAATGCCCGCCTTTGAGTCCCGCCTTGTGCGCACCCAGCCCTTGACCGTGACCGGGGTATCCCTCGGCGCTTCGCCGGCCAGGATCGCACGGACGTCGAGTTCTTTGTTTTCCATTTGCCGAGGGTTACTCAGGCAGGCGATCTTGTCCAGCGATTCCAACGGATCGGCGAAACCCGCCCACCCGGCATAAGATCGCAGATGCGTCGCGCGGGAAAATCGATCCTCACGCGGAAACGGAAATCCATTTCCCCTTCAGCACCCATACCCGCAGCCACGGAGCAGGGCCACGGTTTCGGCCAGCGGCAGGCCGACGATGTTGGAATAGGAGCCGTTGATGCGGCGCACGAAGACCTCGGCGCGGCCCTGGATGGCGTAGCTGCCCGCCTTGCCCTCGCCTTCGCGGCACTCGGCATACGCTTCGATTTCGGCGGCGGACAAGCGGCGGAAGACCACGGACGTCACCGCGATCCGTGTACGGATCGCCTCGCCGGGCGCAGCGGCGGCGACTGCCGTGACGACTTGGTGGCGGCGCCCGGAGAGCAGTTTCAGGCAGGCGCGCACCGTTTCGGCACCGTCCGCTTTGGGCAGGATGCGCCGCCCGCATGCCACCACCGTGTCGGCTCCCAGCACGATGGCCGGCTCGTCCGTGTATTTGGCCGCGACAACGCGGACCTTTTCGCAAGCCAGCCTGAGTGCGTGAAGCCGCGGCAGCTCGCCTTTCAGGGGACTCTCGTCGATCGATGCGGAACGGATCGCGTCGGGCACGATTCCGGCCTGCGCCAACAGCGCCTTGCGCCGCACACTTTCGCTCGCCAGCACCAGCCGCGCGGATGACTCATTTGAAGCGATAGGTGATACGCCCTTTCGTCAGGTCGTAAGGCGTCATCTCGACCATGACCTTGTCGCCCGTCAGCACCCGGATGCGGTTCTTGCGCATCTTTCCGGCGGTGTGGGCGATGATCTCGTGCCCGTTCTGCAGCTTGACGCGAAAGGTCGCGTTGGGCAGAAGCTCGCTGACCACGCCTTCGAATTCGAGAAGTTCTTCCTTTGGCATTCGCCCTCTGGGTTAATTCCGGGCCGGGAGATTGCACCGAAATCGGCCAAAAGCAAGGGTTTGCGAGGTCTCATTCCCGCTTATGCCTTCAAATGCAGCACGCAGATCAGCGTGAAAAGTCGCCTGGCGGTGTCGAAATCGACCTCGATCTTGCCCTTCAGCCGCTGGCGCAGCAGCTCGGCGCCTTCGTCGTGCAGGCCGCGCCGGCCCATGTCGATGGCCTCGATCTGGGCCTTGGTGTGGGAGCCACCGATGGCCGCGAAATAGCTTTCGCAAACGATGAGATAATCCTTGACGATGCGACGAAACGGCGTGAGCGAAAGCATCAGCTTGCCGTGCGTCTTGCCGTCGGCAAGGCGCACGTCGAAGATGAGGCGGTTCTCCTCGACGCCGAGCACCAGCCGATAGGGACCGCCATCCGAGCCTGCGGGCCGAAAGTTGTTCGACTCCAACAGATCGTAGAGCGCGATGTCGCGTTCGTGTTCGATCTCGCGGGTACGGCGCCCGAAGCTGTGTTCCTCCAGCGTCACGCTGCTCAAGCGAAAGGGCGATGTTCCGCTCATCGGCCGGTGCGCGCCTTCAGCCTCGCGGCGATGGAGCGCGCATGCGCCTCCAGCCCCTCGGCTTGCGCGAGCGCGATCGCGTCCGGCCCCAGCTTCGCGATTGCCGCGGGGCTGCAGGCAAGCAGGGTCGAGCGCTTGAGGAAGTCGAGCACCGACAGACCCGAAGAAAAACGCGCGGTACGCGCGGTAGGCAGCACGTGGTTCGGTCCGGCGATATAGTCGCCCATGGCCTCGGGCGTAGTGCGGCCGAGGAAAATGGCGCCGGCGTGCCGCACGCGCTTCAGCAAAACATCGGGATCGGCGGTGGCGATCTCCAGATGCTCGGGCGCGATCTTGTCGACCAGCGCCGCCGCGTCGCTCAACTTCGCGACCACGACGATGGCGCCGTGATCGCGCCAGCTCGCCGACGCGATGTCCTTGCGCGGCAGCAGCGGCAGTGCGCGGGCGACAGCCTCCTCCACTCTCTTGGCAAAGCCGGCGTCGTCGGTGATCAGGATGCTCTGCGCCGAGGTATCGTGCTCGGCCTGTGCCAACAGGTCCGCCGCGATCCAGTCCGGGTCGTTGGCGCCGTCGGCGACAATCAGGATTTCCGACGGTCCGGCGACGGAATCAATACCGACTTGGCCGAAGACTTCGCGCTTGGCCGCCGCCACATAGGCGTTGCCGGGGCCGACGATCTTGTCGACCGGGGCGATGGTCTTCGTGCCGTAGGCGAGCGCCGCCACCGCCTGGGCGCCGCCGACGCGATAGATCTCGCCGATGCCGACACGACGCGCGGCCTCGACGGTCAAAGGATTGATGGCGCCGCCGCCCGCCGGCGTGACCATGACGATGCGTTTCACGCCGGCCACCACCGCCGGAATGGCGTTCATCAACACCGAACTGGGATAGCTCGCCGTGCCGCCCGGAACATAAAGGCCGACGCTGTCAAGGGGCGTCCAGCGCCAGCCCAGCCGGGCGCCAAGCTCGTCGACATAGGAGACGTCGCAGGGAATCTGGCGACGGTGATAATCTTCGATCCGCTTGGCGGCGACATCGAGGGCGGCCAATACGTGGCGCCCGCAACCGTCAGCCGCAGCGGCGATTTCCGCAGCGTCGAGGCGCAGCGTCGCCGGCGTGAGGCGGACCTTGTCGAAGCGCTCGGTGAATTCGATCAGCGCGGCGTCACCGCGGGAGCGTACCTCGGCGACGATCGAGCGGACGGAAGCCGCGAGGTCTTCGTCCGCTTCCCGCTTGAGCGAAAGAAAAGCGTCGAAGCAGCCGGCGAAGTTCGTGTCGCGCGCATCGAGCCAACGCGCCATTTCAATGCTCTTCGCTGTCGTGCTCGGGACGGCGGCGCGCCGCCCAATCGCCGCTGACATCCGCCAAACCGGCGTCCAGACATTCGACTTCGAGCATCATCGCGCCGCCGCCCGCGAAGACTAGCTCCACGGTGCCCAACGGATCGTCCGCTGTCTTGGGCGTGAAGCGGACCGCCAGAAGAGAAACCACGGCATCGGGCGCGCCGCGTTTCAAGTTCCGCGATTTCACCGACAAAACGCCGTCGAAATGCAGCCCGGAGCGTACGCGCAGGTTTTCGTGTTTGCCGCTTTCCCATTTGAAGCGGTTGAACAGGGCCGCAAAGCGCCGCTGCTTCGGCAGATAGACGAGATCGCCCATGCGCGCGACGGCGTCCTGCAGGCGCGCGGAGATCACCTCCAGGTCTTCGGCATCGACGGCCGCCAGGACGGGTTCGCGCGCGCTCATGCCGGCAGCCGTTCGATGTCCGCGCCGACGCGGCTGAGTTTTTCCTCCAGCCTTTCGAAACCGCGGTCCAGATGATAGACGCGATTGACGATGGTCTCTCCTTCCGCCCCCAGGCCGGCCAGCACCAGGCTGGACGAGGCGCGCAGATCGGTCGCCATCACCGGGGCGCCTGCCAGCCTCGGCACCCCTCTGACGATGGCCGTGTCGCCTTCGATCGTGATGTCGGCGCTCATTCGCAGAAGTTCGGGCACATGCATGAAGCGATTCTCGAAAATCGTCTCCCTGATATGGGAAGTCCCCTCGGCCGTTGCCATCAGGGCCATGAACTGCGCCTGAAGATCGGTGGGAAATCCCGGAAACGGCGCCGTCGTGGCGGATACGGACGTCGGACGGACGCCGTTGCGGGCGACCGCAAGGCCGCGATTGGTCTGCGAGACCTGGGCGCCGGCCATTTCCAGCACGGTGATGAGCGAGCCGATGAGATCGGCGCGCGTCCCGGTCAATTCGATCTCGCCGCCGGCGATCGCCGCCGCCATGGCGTAAGTGCCGGTTTCGATCCGGTCCGGCAGCACTGCGTGCTCGGCCGCATGCAGGGCAGCGACGCCATCGACCACGATGGTCGACGTGCCCAGGCCGGAAATCCGCGCACCCATGGCCATAAGGCAATCGCCCAGATCGCCGATCTCCGGCTCGCGGGCGGCGTTGGCGATGACGCTGTGACCCTCGGCCAGCGTGGCGGCCATCAGGGCGTTCTCCGTAGCCCCGACCGAGACGGTGGGGAATTCGATGCGCGCGCCTTTCAAACCGCCAGGGGCGCTGGCGATCACATAGCCGTCCGAGAGTTCGACGGCGGCGCCCAGCGCCTCCAGCGCCATCAAGTGCAGGTTGACGGGGCGCGCGCCGATGGCACAGCCGCCCGGCAAGGAAACCTTGGCCTGACCGGCGCGAGCCAGCAGGGGCCCCAGGACCACGAAGCTCGCGCGCATCTTGCGCACGATGTCGTAATCGGCGGTGGTCCCGACCAGATTGGCGGCGCAAAGACGATAGCGTCCGCCCGCGCCCGGCGAGGATTCCGGCGTCCATTCCACACCGGCCCCGAACAGACGCAGAAGGTCGGCCATGAAGGCCACATCGGCCAATTTCGGTACGTTGGTCAGCGTCAGCGGCGCGTCGGTGAGCAGGCAGGCCGCCATCAGCGGCAAGGCGGCGTTCTTGGCGCCGCTGATCGGGATTTCACCCTTGAGACGGACCCCGCCTCTAATTCTAATCTTGTCCATAGCCCCTCGGGTGGTGCGTAAGCCGAGCGTTTTAGCGCGCGCGCGCCGTCAACAACAGCGGCAAACTGAAGCCTGATTAACTCGCTTTTGGAGCCTTATTCCGGTCCTTTGACGGCGATTCCGGGGCGCGGACCGCGGCTTCGGCCCGAGGTTTTGCCCCTTCGCCGGACAATTCGCGGGCGCGGGCTTTGCGGCGCTTTAAATTCTCGCGCAGCGTGGCAGCCAGCCGTTCCCGCCGACCGGAAGATTTGCCCGGTTTGGCCATGCCGCAGCCCTTTCCCTTTCGCCCGGACCTGGGCTATAGCAGCGCTCCTTTCGGACCGGGGTTTCTCCGGTCCGCCGGTCGCCGGAGTAGCGTAGTGGTAGCGCAACCCCTTGGTAAGGGGTAGGTCGACAGTTCAATTCTGTCCTCCGGCACCAGTTTCCATCCCCGTTTGGCTAGCGCCCGAAGACGTCGGCGCCGAAGCTCTTTACCCGCGGTCCGCCCGCCAGGGCCAAATGGCCGATGCCGAAAATGTCTTCGATGGAGCGCAGCAGGCTGTAGTGGTTGTAGGAATGCCGCGACACGGTGCCGGGGCGGATGGACGGCGACAACAGCACCGCGCCGACTCTGCCTCCGCCGGGTCCGTTGCCGCCGGGCGGGCCCGAGGCTCCCGGCATCGCTTCCTCGCCGCAACAGGCCGCAGAATCCTCGCGGCCGATGGCGCCCGCTTCGTCGAAAGTGACGATCAGAAGCCCGTCCCGCTTGAACGCGGGCGACCGCCGGATGAGCGGAACCCATTTCCGCAGGAAGGCGTCGGCGGAGACAAGCCCGCCCAGTCTACGATCGATGCAAGGGGCGTCGTGTCCATCGTCGCAGAGATTGGGTGTGATGAAGTTGAAATCGGCGGTCGTGGCGGGAGTCTTGAGGTCGTTTTCCAAGGCGTCGAGCGGCACGACATGGCTATTGCAACGCGCCGGGTCGTCGATGATCGAGTGGAAATAGACGAAGGGGTCGTGCCTGACGGCATACTGGTCGCCGGGCGTGGCGTGAAGAAGATTTTCTTTGGCGCCGACCGCCGAATGGGCGCAAGCCGCGCCTTCGCGGTCGGGATCCTTTCCCATGTCCTCCATGTAAGCGCGCCAGGAACGGCCGGCCGCCTCCAACTGATCGGGGAGTGTCTTGACCAGAGCGGGATAGACGCAGCCGCGTCCCAAGGCGCGGCCTTTCGGATCGAGGCCGGGCGCCCGCATCTGAAAATCGTCGAACACGGGACAATCGCGCTGGGTGTCTTCGTTGGGCGGTTGTCCGCTGACCATCGCGATATAGTTGTCGAGGCTGGCGTGCCCGATACCGTAATAGTGCGAGAGGAAGGCGCCCCTCTTTCTCAGCGTCCGCGACAGATAAGGCGCAGGCGAATGCTTCCCGAAGGTGAGGGAATAGGATTGGTTCTCCAGCACGATGACGAACACATGGCCGATGCGCGGAGTTGCGCCTGCCTCCTGCGTCATGGCCGTGCACGCCAGTCCGCCAAACAGCAGTGCAAAGAGAAGACGCGAAGAAAACCGTCGGATGGTCTCCATATGCCGTCGATCCTTTGTGTGCCCTGTGACGAGTCCCGCTATTCGATGTTGGCTTTTTCGGGATGGCGCGTCAAAGCGCTCGGCAGGACTTAATCGGTAGCCATGGCTGCGCCGGGGTTGCCCGCCGCCATGCGCTTTTCGGCCATGGCGTCGGCGATGACGTTGGTGGGGCGCTTTTCGGCGTCGGCGCGGCGGAAGATGGCCGTCAACGTGTCGGCGATGGCAAGCGTGCGCCGCTCGATCTCGGCGTCGCTCCAGCCGCAGATCTGACCCGCCACGCGGATGATGCCGCCGCCGTTGATGGCATAGTCCGGAGCGTAAAGCACCCCGCGCGCGGCAAGCATCGCGCCGTGCTCGTCGCGGGCCAACTGGTTGTTGGCCCCGCCCGCCACCACATGCGCGCGAAGATGGGGAATCGTCCGCTCGTCCAGGATTGCGCCCATGGCGTTCGGCGACAGCACATCGCATTCCACCGTGACGATGTCGTCGGGCGAGGCGATGCGCGCATCGAAAGCCTCCACGGCGCGGCGCACGACGTCATCGTTGACGTCGGCGACAACCAGCTTTGCCTCTTCTTCGTGAAGGCGCTTGGCGACCCCCATGCCGACCTTCCCGAGGCCCTGGATCGCAATCGTCAATCCTTTCGTCGTGTCGAGGCCGAGGCGGTGCTTTACCGCGGCTTTCATCCCCACAAAGACGCCGAGCGCCGTCAGCGGTCCGGAATCGCCTCCGGTCTTCCCCGCTTGATCGTATCCGGCGATGAACTTGGTTCCGCGCGCGATGACGGGCATGTCCGCGGGCCGCATGCCGACATCCATCGCCGTGACATAGCGGCCGCCCAGCGCATTGACGGCTTGTGCGTAGGCGAGCAGACGCACCTCGCTCTTGTCCTTGGCGGGATCGCCGATGATCACCGCCTTGCCGCCTCCCAGCGGCAAATCCGCGATGGCGCTCTTGTAGCTCATGCCGCGCGAAAGACGGAGCGCATCGGTCAGCGCGGCGTCGGCGCTGACGTAAGGATACATGCGCGTGCCGCCGCAAGCCGGCCCCAGCGCCGTCGAATGGATGGCGATGATCGCCTTCAGGCCGGTCTTCTTGTCGTGAAAGAAGGCAACGGTCTCGTGGGCATCGAAATCGGACGATTCAAATACGTTCATGGCCAATCTATTCCGCGGCTTGGACAGCGGGCATATCAGACGCAGGATCGTTGCCGGTCAAGGGCAAACGGCGCGGCATCATCAATACGTTCGCTTTCATCTTGCGTTCGAGTTTACGCTCCGGCACGCGCAAGGCGTCGAGCTTGGTGCGACAACGCGCGGCACAGACATGGTCCCGGCGGGCTTCAAGAAATTCGGTACGCGCATCGACGATATGGCTTTACAGGCGATCCCGATCGGCCTTCTAATCCCGCCATGCCGACGCTAGACGAACTTCGCCGCAGCCATCCCAATATAGGGCCGGATTACACGATTCCCCAGCATTGGGAACGCTATGGCGCGGCGGAACACGGGATTTGGCGGACCCTGTTCGACCGCCAGGCGCGCGTACTTCCGGGGCGCGCCTGCCGCGAATTCCTGGAAGGGCTGAGCAAGCTTAAA
The DNA here is from genome assembly GCA_028871795.1 of Alphaproteobacteria bacterium. Classification (GTDB taxonomy): domain Bacteria; phylum Pseudomonadota; class Alphaproteobacteria; order Micropepsales; family Micropepsaceae; genus Rhizomicrobium. The sequence goes on from JAGWMG010000007.1 coordinate 36,216, forward strand.
CTCGCGTCGGACCAAATCCCCGACTTCGAAAGGCTTTCCGAGGAACTCAGCGCCTTGACGGGCTGGCGGGTGGTGGCGGTGCCTTCCCTCGTGCCGGACGACGTCTTCTTCGATCACTTGGCGAACCGCCGTTTTCCCGCCGGACAATTCATCCGCAAGCCGCAGCAGCTCGACTACATCGAAGAGCCCGACGTCTTCCACGACGTCTTCGGCCACGTGCCGATGCTCGCCCATCCCGTCTTTGCGGATTACATGGAAGCCTACGGCAAAGGCGGGCAGCGCGCGCTCTCCGAATTCGGTGCCCTCAAGAATCTGGCGCGCCTCTATTGGTACACCGTCGAGTTCGGGTTGATCGAGAGCCGCGACGGCTTGCGCATCTACGGCTCCGGCATCGTGTCGTCGAGCGCGGAATCGATGTACGCCGTGGAAAGCCCTTCGCCCAACCGCATCGGCTTCGACCTGGAGCGGGTGATGCGCACCGATTACCGCATCGACGATTTCCAGGAATCCTATTTCGTCATCTCCTCGTTCGAGGAATTGTTCGCCGAGACCTACAAGGATTTCGCCGCGCTCTACGCCAGACTCGCGAGCGGCCCCGGCTACAGGCCCGGCGACGTGCTGGCAGCGGACCGCGTTCTAACCCGCGGCACGCACAGCTACCGCGCGGGCAGCCACGCGGCGGTTTAGCCACACCGTGTCCGCTTCGCGCCAACTTCAGGCACTCAAAAGCCAGGCCAAACCGCCGTTGATTCGAGCAACCGTGGACGCCTTTAAATTTGTTTGACGAATGGCTACTACTCTGGCGGTCGATGGACACGCAGTCCGACTGGCCTTAAACCGGCTTAGCCATTGAGCCACGATGCCGTCATGGCGGTCCAAAAGCGCACGGAGGTGGAGCAAAATGGAAAAGGTCGATCTGTATAAAGATCTTGAACAACAGGCCCACAGTCTGCTCGAAGGTGAACGCGATCCCTACGCCAACGCCTCCAATTTTGCGGCGCTCATCTGGCAAACGCTTCCCGACATAAATTGGGCGGGGTTCTATTTCCGGAAGGCTGGCTGGCTTGTACTGGGTCCATTCCAGGGAAAGCCGGCCTGTTCCCGTTTGCAGATGGGTGCCGGCGTGTGCGGAACGGCGGCAAAGAAAGCTAAAACGTTGGTGGTTCCCGATGTGCACAAGTTCGACGGGCATATTGCATGCGATGAGGCGTCAAGTTCGGAACTCGTAGTACCGTTGATAAAATTCGCCACGGTCATCGGGGTAATCGATTTGGACAGTCCGTTGTTCAATCGTTTCGATGATGACGACGCACGGGGAGTCGAAGCGCTGGCGCGGTTCTGGGTGGTTTCCAGCGACGATCTTCCTTGACCATAATCGTCGGTTCGAGAATGACGGCAAGAAGCGCAACGCGGAAGTTCCGAGCTACCGGGCTGCCCCGATCGTCCTCAGCACTTCTCCTTCGGTCAGAACTTGCGGCAGCACGACTGCGTCGCCGGCGCCGGGCGCATAATAGAGATAGAGCGGCACCCCGGAGCGGCCATGCGCTTCGAGCAGCGCGGTGATCCCGGGATTGCGGTTGGTCCAATCGGCGACCAGCAGGGCGATGTGCTTGTCCGCAAACGCGGCGCGCACGGCGGGCCTCGACAAAGCCGCTTCCTCGTTCACTAGGCAGGTGATGCACCACGAGGCGGTCGCGTCGACGAACACGGCGCGGCGTGCGCGGCGCAGCACATCGAGGCGCGCGGCGGAATAGGGCTCCGATTTGATGCCCGCGAAGCTGGTCTGGACCGACGGCGGCGGCGCTCCGCGGCCAACCAAAGTCAGCGCAGACAGCGCACCGATAATCCCGGCAGCCGCGACGAACGTGCCGGCCAGGCGGATCCAATCCTTGGCCGTGCGGGTGGCGCCCCACAGCCATAGCGAGACGCCAAGCGCGGCCATCGCGGCCGCTGCGGCGACCAGGCCGTCGCGGTCCACCTGCTGCGACAACACCCACAACAGCCATGCGGCGGCACCATACATCGGGATCGCGAGAATCTGCTTCAGGCGCAGCATCCAGCCGCCGGGCTTGGGCAGGATGCGATGCAGCGCGGGCCACAGGCCCAGCAGCAGGAACGGCAGCGCGAAGCCCAGACCCAGCGCCGCGAACACGGCGACCACGACGGGCGTGGATTGCGTCAGGCCGTAACCGATGGCGGTTGCCATGAATGGCGCCGTGCAAGGCGCGGCGACGGCCACCGCCAGCACGCCCGTGAAGAACGCGCCGACGAGCCCGCCCCGGCGCGCCAACCCCTCACCCGCCGCGATCCCCCCGACCTCGAAGACACCCGACAAATTAAGGCCTACCGCGAACATCAAAAGCGCCAGTCCCGCCACCACGACGGGCTCCTGCAACTGATAGCCCCAGCCGATGGCGGCCCCGCCGGCGCGCAGGGCGACAAGCAGCACGCCGAAAGCCACGAAACTCAGGACGGCGCCGGCGCTGTAGGCGAAGGATTCCGCGCGCGCCTCGGCGCGGCCCGTATGCCCAGCCAAAGCCAGGGCCTTCATCGCCAGAACCGGCAGTACGCAGGGCATCACGTTGAGGATCAGCCCGCCGACGAAGGCGAAGAACAGCGCCAGGGCAAAGCCGAGCTGCGCCGCTTCGTCGAACCGCGCCGGCGGCACCGCGCCCGGCGTGGCCTTCACCACCAACGCCTGCACGGATTTGTCGGCGGAGGTCAGCACCAGCACGCCGTCGAGCGCTTTGCCAAGCTTATTTCCCGTCTGCAGGCGCAACACGATGCCGTCTTGCGCAAAGCCGAGCGCTTGCGGCGCGGCGTCCTGTACTTCGCCCGGACGGGCCGGGAAGAACTGCGCGTCCACCGGCCTCGCCTTGCCGGCCAGCGCGGGCGCGCGCAGGTAAAGGCGAAGGTCGTCGCCGAGCGCAAAACGTGCCGGCCAAGGCGAGGCGACGGGAAGCTTGGCGCGGGCGGCGGCGAACTGCTCGGCGCCGATCGGATCGGGCGGCGGCGGATTCGATCCGACGAACAGCGTCAGATTCAGCACCGTGTCTTCGGGAATGCAGACCTCGCGGCAGACCAGCCAATCGACCGCCGCGCTCAGATGCACTTCTTCGCCGGGCTTGGCCTCGGCAGGCGCCTGCAGATCGACCAGCAGCCAGACGTTGTCTTCGTAGCCGTAGTCCATCAACGGTCCGACCGGGTCGCGATGCGGATAAGGCCATTGGATCGCGCCGGCCTTCCAGCCTGGCGGCAAAGTCCATTTGATCTCGGTCGGCGCGCCCGCCTCGCCGGGATTGGACCAATAGGTATGCCAGCCGGGGCGTATGGCCTCTTCCAGCGCCACCGTGAGCTTGCCGCCGGGCGCAACCTCGTCGTGCTCGGCGATCAGCCGGGCGTGGACCTTCGGCGCCTGGTCGATCTGGGCCGCGGCCGGAGCCAGAGCCGCCAGCAGGACAAGGAGCGAGAACCGGAAGAGCCGCATCGCCATGGCGCCGCTCATAGCCTGCCCGGCGGACTTCCGCCAGCCGTACGACCAAGCCCTCGCGCGAAGGTGAAGGATTGCGCTAGTTTCCGCCCGAAGTACGGGGCATTCCATGCGCATCACGGGAGGCATATTCGGGGGCCGCGCGCTCGTGGCGCCCAGCGACGACCGCGTGCGTCCGACGTCGGACAAGGTGCGCCAGGCGATCTTCAACATCCTTCTCCACAACGATTTCGGCGTGACGCTGCAAGGCGCGCGCGCCGCCGACCTGTTCGCCGGAACCGGGGCGCTGGGCATCGAGGCACTGAGCCGCGGCGCGTCTTTCTGCCTGTTCGTGGACGACGCCGCCGAAAGCCGCGCCGTCATCCGCCAGAACGTCGAGGCGCTGGCGCTGACCGGCGCCAGCAAGATCTGGCGGCGCGACGCCACCAAGCTCGGACCGATGGCGGCGGGCGCCGGCGGGCCGTTCGAACTCGTCTTCCTCGACCCGCCTTACCGCAAGGGACTGATCGCGCCCGCATTGGCGAGCCTGCGCCAGGACGGCTGGCTGGCGGATGGCGCCGTGCTGGTGGCCGAGGCGGCCGCGGACGATGACAATCCGTGTACGGACGTATTCGTCCGGCTCGGCGACCGTATCTACGGCGACACGCGGGTGTTATTCCTCAGGGCGTGATAACTTCCCTTAACGCCGCCCGAACAGTTTTTCTATATCCGCCAGTTTCAGCTCCACATAGGTCGGCCTACCGTGATGACATCGACAAGAGCGGGTCAGACCAACTCGTCCATGTCGATTTCAAGGGTGTGGGCGAGCTTCTTCAGCACAACGGCGCTTCCGGGTTTTGTGCCATTCTCGATCTCCGAAAGGTACGGCGCCGAAACGCCCGCCGCGCGCGCCAGCGCGTTGAGGCCCAGACCGCGATACTCGCGCCAGATACGCAAAGCGTTCTCGCCCCGGCGAACACGGCGGTAGAGCGCCGCCGGAAGCGCGTCGTCCTTGTCCACAACGGCACGCGCCAAGGAGCGCCGCAGGGCCGTGCGGTCGGCGGTATCGTCCAGACGGCCGAGGATCATCTCCCAATCGGCGCGTGCCAGTGTCACCGTCTCCTTGGTGGTAGCGACAGGTTTCGGCATCTTGTTCATCGGTACACGCTTCCTCTCACATCGACGAGAACGACGCGCATTTCATCGGCGCCGCGGTCAAGCCGGTACACGGCGCGCCAGTCGCCCTGCCGCAACCGGAAAGCATCCTTCGTGCCTTTCATGGCCTCCACATTCGGATGTCTGGCGAACGGATCGGCCGCAATTCGCTCCAGCCGCTTCAGGAGCGCTTCCGCCGCCCTCGCCGTCATCCGGTCGAGACCTTTGCGCGCAGCCTTTTCCAGCAACAGCCGCATGGAAGAATGGTATTCGCTCATAGCGAACAAGTCAAGCGACAGAACATAATCGACGGCGGCGCCTACCGCCGCCCGAACAGTTTTTCGATGTCGGAGAGTTTTAACTCCACGTAGGTTGGCCTTCCGTGGTTGCATTGGCCGGAGTGGGGCGTGGATTCCATCTCGCGCAGCAGCGCGTTCATCTCCTCGGCGGTAAGGCGGCGGCCGGCGCGCACCGAGGTGTGGCAGGCGAGCGTGCCGGCGACGTCCTGAAGGCGTTCCTTCAGCGACAAGGCCGAGCCGGTCTCGGCGATGTCGTCGGCGAGATCGCGCATCAATCCCTTCAAATCCATCCGGCCGAGCATGGCGGGCACTTCGCGCACCACCACCGCGTCGGGGCCGAACGGCTCCACGATCAGCCCGAACGCGGCGAGGTCAGAGGCGCGGCCGGTGAGGCGCTCGACCTCGGCGGGATCGAGGCTCACCACTTCGGGAACGAGCAGCGGCTGGCGCGCGATGGCGCCCTCCTCCAGCGCCCGCTTCATCTTCTCGTAGGTGAGGCGCTCGTGCGCGGCGTGCTGGTCGACGATGACGATGCCGTCGGCGGTCTGCGCCACGATGTAGGTCTCGTGCAATTGCGCCCGTGCCGCGCCCAGCGGACTGTCCGTGGGCGGAGTTTCGGTTTCGACGCGGGCGGACGGCGCGTCGAACAGCGGCGACTGGAAATCGCGCGCGGGATCGTACGCAGCAGAGGTCGCGCGATAAGCGGGCGGCTCGGCATACCCCGTGTGTGGGCGCAGCGCCGCCAGCGCCTCGCCCGCCACCGTGGTGGACGCCTTGTGGCCGGCCTCGTGCAGCGCCCGCTTGAGCGCGGAAACGATCAGTGCGCGCACCAGGCCCGCGTCGCGGAAACGCACTTCGGTCTTGGCGGGATGCACGTTGACGTCGACGAAAACCGGATCGCATTCGACGAACAGCGCCAGCGCCGGATGGCGGTCGCGCGTCAGGAAATCGGCGTAGGCTCCGCGCACCGCGCCGACCAGCAGCTTGTCGCGCACCGGCCGGCCGTTGACGAATAGGAACTGCATCTGCGCGTTGCCGCGGTTGTAGGTGGGCACCCCCGCATATCCGTGCACGCGCACGTCTTCGCGCGCGGCTTGGACCGGCACCGCGTTGTCGGCGAATTCGCCCCCCATGATGCGCGAAAGCCGCTTCAAGCGACCCGCAAACAGATCGGCTTCCGCCGGCAGGTCGAGCACGCGCCTGCCGTCCAGCGTCAGCGTGAAGGCGACGTCGGCGCGCGCCATCGCCAGCCGTTTGACGATGTCCGTGGTGGCTATGTCTTCCGAGCGCGCGGATTTGAGGAATTTCAGCCGCGCCGGCGTCGCGAAGAACAGCTCACGCACTTCGACCCGCGTGCCGGTCTGGCCCTTGGCGAGGAAACCCGCCGGCATCGCCGAGGAGGCGCGCCCGCCGTCCACGCGAATCTCGTGCGCTTCGCCCTTCTGCACGCGGCTGACGATCGAAAGGCGCGCCACGGCGCCGATGGACGGCAACGCCTCGCCGCGAAACCCCATCGTCACGATGTGCGAGAGGTCGTCGCCGCCGAGCTTGGAGGTGGCATGGCGCTCCACCGCGAGGACGAGATCGTCCGCCGCCATGCCCTCGCCGTCGTCCTCCACCAGCACCAGGTCGCAGCCGCCGTTGGCAGCGGCGACGTCGATGCGCCCGGCGCCCGCGTCGAGCGCGTTCTCGACCAGTTCCTTGACCGCGCTGGCCGGACGTTCGACCACCTCGCCCGCGGCAATGCGGTTGATGGTGCCTTCTGCGAGACGGCGGATCTTCATGGGCGCAGTGTAGCGGATTCGGGGAATTTCTTCCCTTTTGAAAGGGGGAAGTCGATCATTGCGAGGCGGGCAGCAGATACGCGCTCACCGATTCCGCCTTGACCAGACTGGCCGCGGCGGCCTTGCGCACATCGCCGCGCGTCACCGCCTGAATGCGTTGAGGCCATTGCTGCACGTCGAATACGGTCAGCCCGATCGCCAGCGCCCGGCCGTACGCCGACGCCATCTCGAACGGACTGTCGCGGCGAAACGCGGCGCCGGCGACGAGTTGTGCCTTGGCGCGCGTCAACTCCGCCGCCGTCGGCGGGCGGCGCAGATATGGCGCAACAACGTCGTCGACGGCGCGTTCCAGCGTTTCCGGCGAGACGCCGGGACGCAGCCTGGCCGTCACGGCGAACACGCCCGCGTCGCGCGTATAGCCGTCATAGGCGGCGCCGGCGTCGGTGGCGAGCTTGCGCTCCACGACCAGCCGGCGATAGAGCGCGGAGGCGGCATCGCCTCCCAGCAGCTTGGCCAGAACCTCAAGCGTCTCGGCGCGTCCGGGCGCCGCTTCCGCATAGCCCTGGACGCGATAAAGGCGCAGGAACATCGCCGCCTTCACGTTCTTGCGGGCGATGACGAGATGCGTCTCGCCAAGCCGCGGCGGCTGCGCGTAATCGGCGCGCGCGATCAGTTCGCGGGCGGGCAACGGCCCGAACTCCGATTCCGCTGCGGCGCGCACGTCGTCCGCCGTCACGTCGCCGGCTACGACCAGGATGGCGTTGTTGGGCGCGTAATGGCGCCTGTAGAAATCCTCGGCCTCGGCGCGGCCGATATGGCGGATCTCGTCGGGCCAGCCGATCACCGGCCGTCCATAGGGATGGGACAGATACAGCGCCGCTTCGGCCTGCTCGGCCGTCAGCGCTTCGGGATCGTCGTCGACGCGCAGGCGGCGCTGCGCCAGCATCATCTCGCGTCCGGCGCCGACGGCCGCATCCGAAAGATCGAGATTCGTCATCCGATCCGCCTCCAGATGCATGACGAGGCGCAGCTTGTCCTTGGCGATCTGCTCGTGGAAGACGGTGTAGTCGTGGGTCGTGAAGGCGCCGTCGTCGCCGCCATTGCGCGCGATGGTCTGCGAGAACCCGTCCGCCGGCAGCGCCCGCGTGCCGCGGAACATCATGTGCTCGAGGAAATAGGCCAGGCCCGAAACGCCGGGCGGATCGTCCACGGCGCCGGTCTTGAACCAGATCATCTGGGTGAACACCGGCGCGCGGTGATCGGGCACCACCACGACCTGCAGGCCGTTCTGCATCACGAACTGGAACGCCTTGGGCGCCGACGCCGCGCGCGCTTCCGCGCCGAGCAGGAGCAGCGCACAGACTGCGAACAGGGAAATTGCCTTCGACAGGGCGGTCACGACGCTTCGATCCCCTCCGCACTCAGTACGAGGCGCGCGTCTCTCTCATTTGCCGCAGGACGAGAGGCCGGACGCTCCTAGAACCAGTCGAACCAACCGTCGAACCAACCGCTCTTACTTTCCTCGGGTTTGGGAGCTTCGGGCTTTTGCTCCTGCGCGGGCGCCTGGCCGGCCTTTTGGGCCGCGATGCGTTTGGCCTCGGCATCGGCATCGACGACCTTGCCGGGTTCGCTCGTCGGACCCTTCCAGAAGAGAATTTCGTCGGTGAAGCTGTCGTCGGCTCCCAGCATCGACTTGCGGTCGGATTGCAGATGCTGGCGGATGGCCGGATCGGCATTGGCGAACCCGGCATTGGCCAACAGCAGCTTCTCGCCCTCGCTGGCGTCGCCCGGGATATTGGAGGCGATCGTCGCCGGATCGCTGCCGAACAGGGCCGCCTCCGCCGTGTCGGCGGGCTCCGTCTGGTTGGTCGGCGCGGCGCCGGGCCTCGGCGGCTTCAGATTATAGTCGGGCGGCACCACCAGCGGCGCTTTCGTCAGCACGGCGAACTCGTCGGGCGAGGCCTTCTCGAGGCCGGCGGCATCGCGGATGGTTTGACAGCCGCTTAGCGCCAGACCCACGCCGACCAAGACGGCGGCACGCACGACGTGCGGCGAACGAATGTTCATAGGCTACTCCTTGCCGGTTTCGCTTTGCGGCGTCTCGGGCTTCAATAACGCATCGTACAACAAACCCACGACGCCGAAAGTGATCGCGGCGTCCGCGACGTTGAAGACATACCAGTCGTAGCCAAAGCCGTAAAAGTGGAAAAAGTCGGCGACCGTGCCGTAAACCAAGCGGTCGATGAGATTGCTCAGCGCGCCCCCGATCACCAGCCCCAGCGCAATGGCCGGGGTGCGGTGCTTCACCAGCCACAACCACCAGCCCAGGATGCCTATGGCAACAAGCTGAAATGTCGCCAGAATCACGGTTCCCTCCGGCCCGCTGGCCGGAAACAGCCCAAAACTGACGCCCGGGTTCCACAGCATCACAAGATTAAAAAAAGGCAAGACGGACACCGACTGGCCGGGGCCCATATGCACGAAGCCGAACTCGTATAGCATCAAGAGCTTGGTGCCCTGGTCGAGGACGAGGGCGGCCGCGGCGGCCGCGAGCCCGATGTCGCGCGTTCTCATGCACCCTCCATGGCGCCGGCGCAGCGGTTGCACAAGTCCGGATAGGACGGATTCTTGCCTACTTCCGGCAGGATCATCCAGCAGCGCGCACACTTGTCGCCCTCGGCATGATGGAAACTGACGGCCACGCCGGGCACGTCGGGCAGCGCGAAGGCGTCGGGCGGCGGGGAGCGCGTGACGACATGGGCGGCCGAGGTGATGGCGATCTCCGCAAAATCGACACCTTCGAGCACGGCCACATCCGCCTCGTCGGAGACATAAAGGACGGGCGCGGCCTCCAGGCTGGCGCCGATCACCTTGTCGCGGCGCTTGATCTCCAGCGCCCCGGTGACGACGCGGCGCAGCGCGCGGATGCGGTTCCATTTCTCGATGAGCGCGGGCGCGCTCCAGGCGGCAGGCGTCGCGGGGAACAGCTGCAGATGCACGCTGTCGTCCGGGAAGCGCAGCGTCCAGGCTTCCTCCATGGTGAAACAGAGGATCGGCGCCAGCCACGTCACCACGCGGCGGAAGGTTTCGTCGAGCACGGTGCGGGCGACGCGCCGGCGCGGGGCGGCGAGCGGGTCGCAGTACAGCGCGTCCTTGCGGATGTCGAAATAGAAGGCCGACAGCTCGTTGGTGCAGAAATTGAACAGCGCGTTGAAGACGCGGTTGAAATCGTATTCCGCGTAGCCGCGGCGCACCAGGGCGTCGAGTTCCGCCAGCTTGGCCAGCATGTAGCGCTCGAGTTCCGGCATTTCGGCGGCGGCGATGCGTTCGCGATCGTCGAAACCGGCGAGGTTCGCCAGCATGAAGCGGATGGTGTTGCGCAGGCGGCGGTAGGCGTCGACGTTGGTCTTGATGATGTCCTGGCCGAGGCGCAGGTCCTCGGTGAAATCCGACGAAGCGACCCACAGCCGCAGGATGTCGGCGCCGTTCTTCTCCGCGATGGCCTGCGGCAGCACGGTGTTGCCGAGCGACTTGGACATCTTGTAGCCCTGCTCGTCCAGCACGAAGCCGTGAGTGAGCACCGCCTCGTAGGGCGCGCGTCCCCGCGTGCCGCAGCTTTCCAGGAGCGACGACTGGAACCAGCCGCGGTGCTGGTCGGAGCCTTCGAGATAGAGATCGGCGCGGGCCTTCTTCGGCCACGACGGCTCGATGGGCTGCTCCACCGTGAAGACGTGCGTGGAGCCGGAATCGAACCAGACGTCGAGGATGTCGCGCACCTGCTCGTAATCGCCGGCGGGAAGGTTGCCGAGGAAGCGCGACGGCGGCGAGTTGAACCAGGCGTCGGCGCCTTCCTGCTCGAAGGCGGCGACGATGCGGGCGTTGACGGCCGCGTCGTTGAGGATTTCGCCGGATTTCTTGTTGACGAAGATTGCGAGCGGCACGCCCCAGGCGCGCTGGCGCGACAGCACCCAGTCGGGACGGCCTTCCACCATCGAGGCGATGCGGTTCTCGCCTTGCGGCGGATACCATTTGGTGTCGCGGATGGCCTGCATGGCGATCTGGCGCAGGGTTTTGCCGTTCGAGTTCTTGAACGGCTTGTCCATGGCCGCGAACCATTGCGGCGTAGCGCGGAAGATCACCGGCGCCTTCGAGCGCCAGGAATGGGGATACTGGTGATGCAGCGTGCCTTTCGCGAGCAGCGCGCCTGCTTTCTCTAATTCCTCAATGACCGCCTTGTTCGCATCGCCGTCCTTCTTGCCGTCGCGCGACAGGATGTGCTTGCCGGCAAACAACGGAACTTGCGGTGCAAACGCACCCTCCGCCGTGATGATGCTGAAAGCGTCGGGGTGTTTCGTCGGATAATCGGTTCCAAACGCCGAAACCATCAGCTCGAAATCGTCTTCGCCGTGACCGGGCGCTGTATGGACAAAGCCAGTGCCGGTGTCAGAAGTGACATGATCGCCAGCGAGTAACGGAACATCGAAGTCATAGCCCTGTCCGCGGAAGGGGTGCGCCACGAACTTGATGACATCGGGATCGACCTTGCCGATCCGCCGCAGATCGACCTTCGCGTTCTTTGCGGTTTGATCGGCAAGAATGTCCGCCAAAACGATGAACTCGCCCGCCACGGCAAGTGAGCCATCCTGCGAACTGACAACTTCATAGACGCTGTAATCGATGTCCCTCGAATAGGCGATGGCGCGATTCCCGGGGATCGTCCACGGGGTTGTCGTCCAGATCACGACCGATGCGTTGCTCAATTCCTTCGGAGGCGGGGGGGCAGGAACCGGGGCTGGGCGCTCATCGTCTAGAGAACGCGGGAAGCTCTCGAAATAGACGATTGCACGGACCGGAAACTTCACATAGATCGTCGGCGATTGTTTTTCCTTGTACTCCACCTCCGCCTCGGCCAGCGCCGTCTTCTCGATGGGCGACCACATCACCGGGCGGAAGCCGCGGTAGAGCAGTCCGTTGGCCACGAATTTGTGCAGCTCGGCGGCGATCGCCGCTTCGGCGCGGTAGTTCATCGTGGTGTAGGGCCGCTCCCACTCGCCCATGCAGCCCAGCCGCTTGAACTGTTCGCGCTGCACGTCGATCCAGCGCGCGGCGAATTCGCGGCAGTCGCGGCGCAATTGGTCGATGGGCACGTCGTCCTTCGACTTGCCGGCGGCGCGGTACTGCTCCTCGATCTTCCATTCGATGGGCAGGCCGTGGCAGTCCCAGCCGGGCACATAGGGCGCGTCCTTGCCCAGCATCCCCTGCGAGCGCACCACGAAGTCCTTGAGGATCTTGTTCAGCCCGGTGCCGGAATGGATCTCGCCGTTGGCGTAAGGCGGGCCGTCGTGCAGGATGAACAGCGGCCGGCCCTTGGCCCGCTCGCGGATGCGGCCGTAGAGGTTCATCTTTTCCCAGCGCTTGAGCCATTTCGGCTCGGCCTCGGGCAGGCCGGCCTTCATGGGGAAATCGGTCTGCGGCAGGAACAGGGTGGCGCGGTAATCCTTCGCGCCTTCTTCTAGGGACTTGCTGGACATACGGTCAGGCCTTGGTCAGTCAGTGGCGTGCGAAGGGCGAACCCCGGCCTTCGCGTCCGGCAGGCGGCTTCAGCCCCCCGCCCGCGAAGCCGGGCACCGAATTCGCGCAAATCCGCCGAAAAACCGCATAATTCCCGCCTTCAAATCAGTGGCTACCTTCTAACAGCGCCGGGGGTGGCGGTCCAGCGGACCGATCACCTCCCCTTTTTGAGCGGAGACGGGCCGGCGTCGCCCTGTCAGTTGTTGAGCATGTCGTACCGCACGCCATCGAATTGGGTGTTGATGACGTACTTGCCGGTATGATCGATGAAGCCCCACTTGCCATTTACCAGCACCGCCGCGAGCCCGGTTTTTCTGCCGAAGACCGTGGCGTCATCGAACTGAGGGTTGATCGCGAAGTTTCCCTTGGCATCGATGTAGCCCCATTTGCCGTTGAGCTGCACGTTGCAGAGCTTGGTGCGTTCGTCGAATGCGCCGACACCGTCGAATTGCGGGTTGACCACGTATTTTCCGCTCTTATCGACAAACCCCCACTTATTGCCGAGTTCCACGGCCGCAAGCCCCGTTTCCTTGTCGAAGCCTTCGGCTTCGTCGAATTGCGGGTTGATGGCGTATTTTCCGTCCCTGCCGATATAGCCCCATTTGCTGCCGAGCTTCACCACCGCCAAATCAGATCGCCGGTCGAAGACACGGGCGTCATCGAATTGAGGATTGATCACATATTTTCCGGTCACGTCCACGTAGCCCCATTTGTCCGCCATCTTCACGGAGATCAAATCAGGCCGATCAAAGCCCCCTCCGAAATAAAGCGCGCCAAGAATGGCAACAACAACCGCCGCGGCGATTGCAGCAATAAGGCCAATCCGTTGTGTTGACATGCGCGTGCCCCCATTGAGAGATTCAAGGATAACATCCGGGCATTTCGGACAATAGCCGGGAAATCAGTTGCGCGTACCCGACTCACCCCCTCAAGGGGGAGGCAAATTATTTCAATGCTGCTTTGGCTGCTTGGCAATCTTTTTCGATCTGCGCCTTCAGCTCCTCCAGCCCGGCGAACCTGGCTTCGGGGCGGAGGTAGGCGATCAGTTCCACCGACAGGTGCTTGCCGTAGAGATCGCCCGAAAAATCGAACAGGTAGGCTTCCAGAATCGGTTCGGGACTTTCGAACATGGGGCGGATGCCGAGGCTGGCGACGCCGTCGCGGCGGCAGACGACCAAGTCTTCCTCCAGCACCGCCACGCGCACGGCATAGATGCCGTAAGCCGGCCGCATGTGGCCGTCGAGACGCATGTTGGCGGTGGGAAAGCCCAGCGCATGGCCGCGCCCATCGCCCCGCTCGACGCGTCCCTCCACCGCGAAGGGATGGCCGAGCAGGCGCGCCGCTTCCTGTGGCCTGCCCGCCTTGAGCGCCGCGCGGATGCGTGTCGAGGAAATCTTGCCGCCGTCGTCCACCGTGACCGGCTCGAAGACCACCACGCCGAAGCCTTCCATCTCGCCCATATAGGAGAGCATGGCGGTGTCACCGGCGCGGCCCTTGCCGAACTGGAAATCCTTGCCGACCACGACACAGCCCACGCCCAGCCCGTCCACCAGGACGTCGAGAACGAAGCTCTGCGCGCTGCGCTGCGCCATCTCGGCGTCGAAGGCGAGCGCGAACATCGTGTCCACGCCCAGCTCCGCGATCAGGTGCGCCTTGATGCGAAACGGCGTCAGGCGAAACGGCTCGGCGCCGGGACGGAAGAACTCCCGGGGATGCGGCTCGAAGACCAGCACGGCCAGCGGCGCGGAACGCTCGTCCGCCAAGCGGCGCGCTTCGCCGATCAGGGCCTTGTGGCCAAGATGCACGCCGTCGAAATTGCCGATGGCGACGACGGCGCCCTTGAAGGCCGCCGGCACGTCGGCGATGTGACGGAATATCCGCATCGACGCTTCAGGCCGCCGGACGCGCGGGCGCGATCACCAACGCCTCACCTTCCACGACCACGGTGTCCTTCACCTTGCAGATGCAATCGAAGATTACGCGGCGCTTTTCCAGCAGCTCGCGCACCGTGCAGACGGTCACCACCGTATCGCCGATGCGCACCGGCGCCTTGAAGCGCGTGCTCTGGCTCACGAAGATGGTTCCCGGTCCCGGTATCTTCGTGCCCAGCACCGCCGACATATAGCTCAACGACAAGACGCCGTGGGCGATGCGGCCCCGGAAGACCGTGGTCCTGGCGTAGGCCTCGTCGAAATGGACCGGATTGGTGTCGCCGGAGACCTCGCCGAAAAGCTGCACGTCGCGCTCGCTGACGGTCTTGGTAAAGCTCTCGGCCATGCCGGGCTTCAAATCCTCGAAGTAATAGGTCATTCCGTGCACATCCTTATATGCGGTTTATGGGGACCGTCAGCCTACCACGCTAGCGCGCCCATTGCCGCGCGCGCAGTCACACATTTCTTGGCAAACAGGGCGGCGAGATTGTCGGCCGTCAGCGCCCCCAATTCTTCGGCGTGAACGCCATGGACGACAAACAGGGCGTCCGCGCCCAAGCGATTGGCGCCGCGGATGTCGGTCTCCAGTCCGTCGCCGACGACCAGCGGGCGAGAGGGCGAACCCGCCGCCGCCAGCGCCGCTTTGAAGATCGCCGGATGCGGCTTGCCGTAATAAACGACGTCGCCGCCGATCGCCTCATAAGCGCGCGCCAGACCGCCGGCGCAATGCACCAGTCGACCGCCGCGCGGCACGATCAGGTCGGGATTGGCGCAGATCAACGTCAGCCCCCGGCTTTTCAATTCGGCGAGGATTTCGCGGTAATGCTCGGGCGTTTCGGTTTCGTCGTCGTAAAGCCCGGTCAACAGCACGACGGAAGCCTTGTCGGGACCGACCAGCGCGACGTTCAGCCCCTCGTATAGCGCGCTGTCGCGATCGGGACCCAGATGCATCATGGCCAGCGGGCCGTTCGCGGCGCGGCGCGCAATGTCTTCGCGCGCGGCGGCGCCGGAGGTCACCACGGCATCGTAGCAGGCAGCCGGCACACCGATAGCCGTCAATTGCCGCTCGACGGCGGCGGCGGGGCGCGGGGCGTTGGACAGCAGCACCACCCGGCCATGATCGGTGCGGAACCGCCTCAAGGCCTCCACCGCGCCGGGATGCGGCCGCTCGCCGTCGTGCACGACACCCCAGACGTCGCACACGAGCGCGTCGTAGTCGCCGGCAATCTCGCGAAGACCGGTGAGGATCGTGGGCAAGGGCGTCATGGCGTAGCGGTTAGATGGCCGCGCGGGCGCGGTCAATAGGTTTTATCCCACCCGGCGGAATGGAATGATCGGCGCGGGGGGGTCCGTCTTTTCCGCGGGCTTGATGGCGTCGTCGCGCACCGCGCGCGGTTCGCCGAAGAGATAGCCCTGGGCGAAATCGACCGCGTAGTCCAAAAGCTGCACCACGGTCTTTTCGTCTTCCACGCGTTCGGCGATCAGGTTGACGCCGTGGCGCTCCAACAGCTTCTTGATGTCCTCGGCGGCGACGTCGGCCTGCGCCGGTCCCATGCCCCCGATCAGCGTTTCGGCGCGCACCTTCAGGTGCTTGAAACCCATGTTCTTCAGCTTGCCGAAGTCGAGCGCCAGGGTCTCCACATGGTCCATGGAGAGCGCAAATCCCAGCCCGGCGAGGTAATTCAGATTGGCTTCGCCTTCCGGCCCGGCCTTGAGCACGGCGCCCTGGTCGAATTCGAACACGATCTGGCCCGACAGGTCGCGGTTGTTGTGCATGTATTCGAGGAACTGCGGGAAGAATTCCGCGTCGCGCAGCGTGTCGCCGGAAATGTTGCAGAAGACGCCGATGCCGCGGTTTTTCACGGTCAGCTTGCGCACGATCTGGACGCAGCGGAACAGCAGCAGGTTGTCGACGATGGACATCAGTCCGGCGGGCGCGGCCACCTTGATGTACTGCGCCGGCATGATGACCGAACCGTCTTCCGCGCGCAGCCGCGACAGCGCTTCGTAGAAGCGCAGCTTCCTCTGCGGCAGGCTAACGATGGGCTGCAGATAGAGGTCCACGCGGTTCTCTTCGAGCGAGGCGCGGATGGTCTCCAGCAATTCCGGCTCGCCCAGGCCGCTGAGATAGGATTTCATCGGCGCCTGCACGGCGCGTTCGAACGGGGCGTCCTCGACAGGTTCGTTCTTAGCCTTGTCGGAAATCCGGCCGGCGAATTCGCGCATCAGGCTTTCGAGTACCTGCAGTTCGGAGACGATCTTCCTGCTCTGGGCCGTGGCGCGCGCTTCGACCGCCTTAGTGACCTCTTCCATCTTGGCGCGGGTCTCGGCCAGCGCCTTTTCCATGGCGGCGCCCGAACGCTTGAGGCCGGCGATCGCCGCCTTGTGCGACTTGCGGTCCAGCCGGCGCAGCACGGCCGCGTCTATTTGCAGGATCAGCAGGAAGGCGATGGAGGCGCAAAAAACCCCGGCGGAGAGGCCCTGATAGAGGCCGGCCAAGCTGCCGAGCGTGAGGCTCGCCAGTATATAGATGACGAAGAGGAGGACCCGGATCATGGTCGGATTCCGTGGCTTGCGACCGCCAACCATCGCCCGGCGCGCATTTCCAATCCGTTAACCAAGACGCGGCTTCGGCAAGATAAGATGCAATGCCGGAGGATGACAGATGCATACGATGCGTGAGCATTGGGACGGCGTCTACGCGACGAAGGGCGAGACCGAAGTGAGCTGGTATCAGCCGCGCCCCGAGCGGTCGCTGGCGCTCATCAACTCCGCCGTTCCCGACCAGTCGGCAGCCATCCTGGACGTCGGCGGCGGCACCTCGACGCTGGTCGACGGTCTGCTGGCCCAGGGCTACAGCGATCTGACGGTTCTCGATGTTTCCGAAGCGGCGCTCGCCCGTTCGAAGGCGCGGCTGGGACAACGGGCCGGCAAGGTTTCCTGGATCGTCGCCGACATTACGGCATGGCGTCCGCCGCGGACGTGGCGCGTTTGGCATGACCGCGCGGTGTTCCACTTCCTGACCGCAACGGCCGACCAGGACGCCTACATCCGCGCCTTGAAGGCGGCGACCGCCCCGGGAGCGATGGTCGTCATGTCGTGCTTCGCGCTGGACGGGCCGGAAAAATGCAGCGGCCTTCCAGTGCAGCGCTACAGTGCGGCGATCCTAGCCGCCCGGATCGGCGGCGATTTCGAACTGGTGTCGCAAGCGTCCGAACGCCACCTGACACCCTGGCAAAGCGTGCAGAATTTCAGCTATGCGGTGCTGAAACGCCGTTGAGTTTCGCAGGCGGAACCGCCGGCCGCCCTTGCCAGCCATTGCCCAACCGGGGTTTGATGGGCCATCAACGCCGGGGGGCGCTTTGGCAAGGCTCGGGCAGAGGATCGGCAGTTTCGCGGTGCTGGCGCTGGCTGGGCTGCTGGCGGCTTGCTCGATCGACGATTCCGGCCCCGTGCGGTCGGTCTGGCGGCCCGCGGACGGAAAACCCACCTATACCGCCGTGGTGTACCTGACGGATCGCCAGCCCGACCCGCAGGCGGCGGGCGGCTTTGGCTCGCATTGGGCCGACGAGGCATCCTGCGGCACCGCCGAGACCGTCATCCCGGCCGCCCTGCTGGTCGGCGAGAAGCCCCAATACGGTTATGTCGCCAAGACCTGGCCCGGTGCCTGCGCCACGGACAAAGGTTTGCTCGCCGGCGTCGTGGCCGAAATCCAGGCGCAGGCCAAGGCGCGCAACTGCAATTCGGTCTTCCTGTTCGTCCACGGCTTCCATACGGGGTTCGACAACTCCGTGCTGCGTGCCGCCCAGATCGCCCACGACGCCCAGACGGGATGCGCCGTCGCGACCTTCAGTTGGAGCAGCGAAGTCGAACTCCGCCGCTATATCGCCGACGTCGAACACAGCCAATACGCCGAGCCGCTGCTGGCCGAACTGCTGCGCGAGCTGGCGGCGGCGAACCTGCACGTTAACATCCTGGCGCACAGCATCGGCGACAGAATGGTGCTGTCGGTGCTGTCCGGCTTCGCCCGCAGCCCCTTTCCCGTGAAAGGAGGCTTCATCGACGAACTGGTGCTGGCGGCGGGCGACGTCGGCGTCGAAAAGGACAACGACGATTTCGCGCATCTGCTGCACGACGCGACCCCGTACGTGCGCCGGACCACGATCTACGCCTCGTCGATCGACTCCGTGCTGACAATCTCCAAAGGCGCGCATGGCGGGGTGCCGCGGCTGGGACGCGAACCCGAAGCCGACCTACAGTATCGCGCCGACGGCAAGACCCATATCGTCGACGTCATCGACGCCTCGGACGTGCCCGCTGACATCCTCGACCACAGCTATTTCACGATGTCCTACGAGGCGGTCGCCGACATGAGTCTGGCGCTGGCGGGCGTGCCGACGGCGGACAGGCTGACGGCGATCGACGGCTGGAAGCCGACGCTGGTCTGTACCGACGTCAAGAACGGGCCTTGCGGCAGCGATGCGCGCTATGCGCTCGCCGCCGGCAAGGGCCGGCAGCCGCGCCTGATCTCGCGCATCCTGGTCAAGCTGGTGCCGTTGATTCCGTTCTGACCTCGACGCCGTCCTCGCGCGCGATCACCAGCGTCTTGGCGATACCGACGTAAAGCCCATGCTCGACCACGCCGGCGACACAGGACAGCGCCGCGGCGAGCTTCGCGGCATCGGCGATGGCCCCGAAAGCGCAATCGTAGATGACGTTGCCGCTGTCGGTCTTATAGACCGCTGCGTCCTTCTTGCGCAGCAGAACCGGCGTGTTGGCGTAACCCAAACCCGCCACCGCGCGGATGATGCGCGCGGCGGTGGTGGCGTGGCCGAACTCCACGACTTCCACCGGAAGCGGAAAGCGCCCCAGCCGCGCCACCAGCTTGCTGGCGGCGGCGACGACGATCATCCGCCTGGACGAGGTCGCCACGATCTTCTCGCGCAGCAAGGCGCCGCCGCCGCCCTTGATGAGATTGAAAGCGGCATCGGCTTCGTCGGCGCCGTCCACGACAAGGTCGAGCGGCGCCACGTCGTCGAGGTTCGCCAGCACCATGCCCAACGCGCGCGCCATCTGCGCCGTGCGCTCCGAGGTCGGCACGCACAGGACGTTCAAGCCGCCGCGCACGCGCGCGCCCAGAAGCTCGACGAACGCCTCGGCCGTCGAGCCGGAGCCGAGTCCGAGCTTCATCCCGTCGGAGATAAAATCGAGAGCGCGGGCGGCGGCGGCGCGTTTGAGGGCGGCGGAGTCGGTCATGGCTTAACTCAAACCGATGGCGCGGGCGGCGTAAAGCCTCATGCCTCAATTAAGAACAAATGCCAGTCCGCCGCAGGCCCTACTCCACCGTGACGCTCTTCGCCAGATTGCGCGGCTGGTCGACGTCGGTGCCTTTGGCGACGGCGGCGTAATAGGCGAGCAGCTGCACCGGCACGGCGTAAAGCAGCGGCGCGATGAAGGGATCGGCGCCGGGAACCTCGACGCTCGCCCATACCTGCGCGCCTCCCGCGGCAATCCCCTGCGCGTCGGAGATGAGCAGCACCTTGCCGCCGCGCGCCATCACTTCCTGCATGTTGGAGGTGGTCTTCTCGAACAGCGCGTCGTGCGGCGCGATGACGATCACCGGCACGCTCTCGTCGATCAGCGCGATGGGGCCGTGCTTCATTTCGCCCGCCGCGTAGCCTTCGGCATGGAGATAGGAGATTTCCTTGAGCTTGAGCGCGCCTTCGAGCGCGAGCGGGAAGCTCGGTCCGCGGCCGAGATAGAGTACGTCGTGGGCCTTGGCGATGTCCTGGCCCAGCGCTTCGAGCTTCGGCTCCTGCTTGAGGAATTCGACGATATGGCGCGGGGTTTCGAGCAGCGCGGTGCACAGCTTCTTCTCGGCGGCCCCGTCGAGCGTGCCGCGCGCGCGTCCTGCCGCGACGGCGAGCGCCGCCAGCGCCGCGAGCTGGCAGGTGAAGGCCTTGGTCGAGGCGACGCCGATCTCCGGCCCCGCGAATGTCGGCAGCACGACGTCGGCTTCGCGCGCGATCGAGCTTTCGGGCACGTTGACGATGGCGAACGTGGTCTGGCCCCGCGCCTTGGCGTCGCGCAGCGCCGCCAGCGTATCCGCCGTCTCACCCGACTGCGAGACGAACAGCGCCAGCCCGTCCTTGGGATAAACGGGATCGCGATAGCGCAGCTCCGACGCTACGTCGATCTCCACCGGCAGCCGCGCCAGCTTCTCGAACCAGTATTTGCCCACCAGGCCGGCATAATAGGCCGTGCCGCAAGCGGAGACGGTGAGCCGCGAGGCGCCGGCGAATGCTTTGGCGACGCCGGGATCGGCGAGGTGCACGTTCGGTCCGGCGGGATCGAGATAATGGGCGAGCGTGTGGGCGATGACCTCCGGCTGTTCGTGGATTTCCTTGGCCATGAAATGACGGTGGCCTGCCTTATCTACCAGCCCCGTAGTTGCCGAGGTGAGCTTCACTTCGCGGTTGGCGGGACGGCCGGTCGCGTCGAAGATCGCGACTTCGGGCCCGCGCACCACGGCCACGTCGCCGTCTTCCAGATAGGCCACGCGATTGGTGAACGGCGCCAGCGCGAAAGCGTCCGACCCGAGATAACCTTCATGCTCGCCGTAGCCCACCGCCAGCGGGCTTCCCATCCGCGCGCCGACCAACAGGCCTTCTTCGCCCCTGAAGATCATAGCGAGCGAATAGGCGCCGGTCAGCCGGCGAACCGCGGCTTTCGCCGCCTCCTCGGGCGTCAGGCCTTGCCTAAGGTAGTCGGTGACCAGATGGGCGACGACTTCGCTGTCGGTTTCGGATTCGAACTTATGGTCCTTGGCAAGGAGTTCCGCGCGCAGCTCGCGGAAATTCTCGATGATGCCGTTGTGGACGATGGCGACGCGTTCGCTGGCGTGGGGGTGGGCGTTGATCTCAGACGGCTTACCGTGCGTGGCCCAGCGGGTGTGGCCGATGCCGGTGCGGCCGGGCAGCGGATGATGTTGAAGAACATCGCCGAGCTTGGCGAGCTTGCCCGGCGCGCGGCGGCGCTGGATTTGGCCGTCGACCAGCGTGGCGATGCCGGCGGAATCGTAGCCGCGGTACTCCAGCCGTTTCAGCGCTTCGAGGATGACCGGCGCACAATCCTTGGTGCCCGCGATGCCGACGATGCCGCACATCTCACTTGTCCTTCGATTTCGCGGCTTTTGACGCCTTCTTCCGAGCCTGGAATTTCTCCGCCCAGCCGGGAATCTCTTTCTGCTCCGCGCGGGTCAAAACCAGCGAACCGGCCGCCACGTCCTTGGTGACGACGGAGCCCGCGCCGACGATAGCGCCGGCGCCGACTTTCACCGGCGCCACCAGCGCGGTGTCCGAACCGATGAAGGCGCCGGCGCCGATGTCGGTCCGGTGCTTGTCGAAGCCGTCGTAATTGCAGGTGATGGTGCCCGCGCCGATATTGGCGCCCGCCCCAACCCGCGCATCGCCAAGATAGGTCAGATGGTTCGCCTTGGCGCCTTTCTCGACGCGGCTGTTCTTGACCTCGACGAAATTGCCGACATGGGCGTTCTCTTCCAGCACCGTACCCGGGCGCAGCCGCGCATACGGTCCGACAATCGCGCCCGCGCCGACCTCGGCGCCTTCGAGATGGCTGAAAGCGCGGATGCGCGCGCCCGCACGCACGGCCACGCCCGGCGCGAAAATCACGTAGGGCTCGACCTGCACGTCGGCTTCGAGCACCGTGTCGTAGGACAGGAAAACCGTATCCGGCGCGGTCATGCCCACCGCTCCCGCCAGCGCGCGCACGCGCAGGCGGCTCTGCATCGCCGCTTCCGCCGCCGCCAGTTCGGCGCGGCTGTTGACGCCCATCATCTCGGTCTCGTCGGCCTCGACCACGGCACAACGCACGCCCTCCCCCTTCGCCAGCCGCGGCACGTCGGTGAGGTAGTATTCCTTCTGTGCGTTGTCGTTGCCGAGCTTTGCGGCGCAGCGGAAAAATTCCTTCGCATCGGCTGCGAGAATTCCGGCATTGCACAAGCTCTCGGCGCGTTCCCGCGCGTTGGCGTCCCTGAATTCGACGATGCGGTCGAGGAAGCCCTGCCCGTCCAGAATCATCCGCCCGTAGGCGGCGGGATCCTTCGGACGGAAACCGATCATCGCCATGCCGGCCTTGGCCTGCGCGGCGAACGAAGCCTCGAACGTTGCGGGCGCAACCAGCGGCATGTCGCCATACGCCACGATCAGCTTGCCGGAAAAGCCGGCAAGCGCCGCCGCCGCGCAAGCCGCCGCGTGGCCGGTGCCGAGCTGGGGTTCCTGGACGACGCTGCCCGCGCCGGATTTCGCGGCGAAGGCGCGGACGTCTTCGCCTTCCTTGTGGGTGACGACGACGATGCGCTCCACCCCCGCTGCGCGCATGGCGGCGATCACATGCCCGAGGATCGGAAGACCGGCAACGGTATGCATGACTTTGGGCGTCGCGGATTTCATCCGCGTTCCCTGCCCTGCGGCCAAGACGATTCCAGCGCGCGCCATGCTTGTTTCGATAGTCCGCCGTGTCATAAGGGTAAAGTGAAGAATTGCGACGCTATATTGCCGTCGATCGGGATGCGTTAACCGCGATGACTGCTGCCCTCATTTTCGACCTGGACGGGACCCTTGTCGATACCGCGCCGGACCTGCTGGACGCCCTCAATGCCGTCCTGGCGGGCGAAGGCCGCCGCCCGGTCGATCACGCGGACCTGCGCCATATGGTGGGATTCGGCGCGCGCAGCATGATCGCCCAGGCCTTCGAGATGACCGGCAACCCGGCCGACCCGGCGCAGATCGAAGCGATGATGCCCGCGTTCCTCGACCATTACCGCCGCCACATCGCCGACTGCAGCCGGCCCTTTCCGGGCGTCGAAGAGACGCTTGCCGGCTTTAGGGCCGCAGGCGCGCGGCTGGGCGTGCTGACCAACAAGCCTCACGAGCTGACCGTGCTGCTGTTGTCAAAACTGAAGCTGGACCGCTATTTCGCCGTGATCTTCGGGCAGGGGCGGATGCCCTACACAAAGCCCGACGCGCGCATCTTCCAGGACGTGGTGTGGGAGATCGGCGGACCCGGCGCGGGCGCGCTGATGATCGGCGACAGCGTCACCGATGTGACCACGGCGCGCGCCGGCGGCGCCCCGGTGATCCTGGTGTCCTACGGCTACACGCCGGAACCGGCGCGGACGCTGGGCGCGGATGCGGTGGTCGACGATTTCCGCGAAATTCCGGCGGCGGCGCGGCGGCTTCTCGGCTCTGCTTGACGCTCGTCGGGCGGCGGCCTTATAGCCCTTTTCCCCCGGGGAGCGCTCGCCGGCAAAGTGGATACCGGTTTGCCGTCAGCGAGCGCGGCCAAGTAGGACGGGGCGCGTAGCTCAGCGGGAGAGCACTCCCTTCACACGGGAGGGGTCACAGGTTCAATCCCTGTCGCGCCCACCATTAACTCCGCGAAATTCCTGGATTTTGATGGGCACTGTTCGTTCTGAAAGCGAACAGAAGCGGAAATTAGAGCCGGAACGGAGAACGAACTGCACATCAAATCCGTGCAAAATCCGTGCAGTCTGAGAGCACCCACGCCGCAATGTATCCCGCACCGATACCGCGTAGATACACGCTGCAAAATCGGAAATCCTCCTGCTATATTTGTCATGCTGGGTAGGAGACGCCCAAGTCGGTTTGTGCGGTCACCACCCCAAACAGGAGCTTCGGTTGTGAAGTATTTTTCCATTTTCATGTTGAATGACGAAGTTTCCGAATTTGATACGGCAATAGCGAACGGGCACCGTTTCGATATAGAAAGAAAGTCGGCACTAAGCCCGAAATACCCTCGGTTCCCTCGCAATCCCATGTTCCGAAAGACGGTCGAGCCCGTCGGCGCAGTGACCTACCTAGATGAAGAGACGGGCGGTCTTCTTCAAGGCACTCAGTGGGAGACTCGGCTTCACATGGTGACCAATGTTGATTTTCTAGTTGCTTGCAAGCTTGTTTAGTCGGGAGCGCCATTGCGGGCTTGAATGAGATGGCTATTGGACCTGTTCCGGTCAGCACAGCGAATGAAGTTCGTTGAGGAAACGGGTGTCACGATCAAGCCCCGCAAGAAAAGTGTAAAGAAGTCAAGGCGACGACGCCGATCTAAAGAAGAAATTCTCGCCGACCGAAAAAGGCTCGCCACAAGACTGAGAAAGCAAGGCGCGGCGTCATTTAGGCAAGAACGCGCACAAGCGCATCGTGTTGGCTCACGATTATATATTTGGCGAAGCGCTGGCGACTCCGACGTTTGCCCAGCTTGTGCGGCAAGCGATGGCAAGCGATTTGATTGGAATGTTTCCCCGCCTCATGGTCATCCGGGCGAGGCGGAATGCATCACCAATGGATATTGCCGGTGCTACGCTGAGGCAGTTCTGCCTTGAGCCTCTCTGAGCATTTGGCGGCGACAACTGGCCCGGCTGGCTGGAACAAGGACGAAAAATAATGGGGATGTTATTAGTTCGGGCAACACTCTTGTCGCTCGCCCTGGTCATACTTCCATCGGCTGCAGTGGCAAGCTGTGAATCGCCGAATTGGCTCGATCAGTATCACTCGCTTCGGCCTTCGGTCGATGACTGCCGGCGCGCTGACTTGCACAAACCGCTATTCACGCGAGTCGGCACGCTCGTATGTCCCACGCGCGAGAGCTTCATTCTCGCCTATAACGCGCGGCCCCACGATTGGCATTTCATGGATTTGGCGGGAATACCGAGGCCGCCGGACGCATCGACGGGGATGTCGGTTTCACCTGCCTATTTTTCCTGTTCGGTTTATGGAGACGGCACCGCAGTCCAAATCTTGCAAGATGCCTTCGGGGAGGTGCTGACAAATATCGGTTGGCTTGCGCCAAGCGACTTGCGCAATTCGAGCGCTGACGTTGAACGTGCGGGCAATGAGGCCAAGGCGCTCGAGGCGGAACGGTCGCGACCGCGCCTCTGTTACCCGGACATACCTCGATACGGAAAGAAGCGCGGGCACTGCTATCACACTGACGTGAAGCCATATGCGCTCGTGCAGTAACTTCGATCCTTTGGCGAGGCACTTGAGGGCGCGGTTGCGGAAGCCTTAGCGGGCGGGGCAACAGGCATTCGACACCTCAATGGAAGGCACTATTTGGCAATTCTTACAGCGATTTTCGAACGTAATTTATCGTTTTATTTGTAGCGCTATCGTGTCTGGCAAGGTCATTCCTTAGACCAAAAGCGCTTGCTGGCGTCATTATATCAACCGATAATTTGGTCGCGGGCAGTCGAGATGACGCCTTTCCGATTAGCCAGGTACGGGTTTTGAAGAGCTAAGAATGTGGTCGGCAAGATAAAAGCAGTGCCGCCATAGCGGCACTAACCCATTGTCTGCACATCATTTTTTGTGCCACCATCGCGACTTGCGATGCCGCCATTCCTTGCCCGAGCCGCCGCCATTGCTTCGTAAGTCCTTGTTTCAGCTTCGAGGAATTAGCGGCGAGGACGGAGGCAAAGAACCTATTGGCAGCGTGAACGGACTTCGGAGCATTGCGCAGGAGGCCGGGCCGCGGCGCGCCGTCAAGCCCGCGCTCACGCGCCCTTCGGCCTTGGGGCTTGACCGCGCGCCTCTCCGGCCCGGCTTAGGCTTGCGATGCTCCGAAGAATTTTCAGGAGCAAATTGCTCCTGTTCCGAACTACTAGCGCTTGCGTTTGGTTTCCGGCATCTCGTCGCCCTTCATCGGTGGGCGGCCAACACCGGCACGCTTGAGGATTCGAAGCGCCTTGGGAACATCGGCGCGGGCGGCACGCTCCGTGATGTAACTTTCCGTGCGCAGGGCCGAGACCTTCTCAGCCACCGCCACGTTGATGAGCTGGTTGAGGGCCACGCCCTCCGCCTCGGCCAGCTTGCGCGCCTCGTCGAGAAGCGACGGCTGCAGCCGCAGTGCGAAATTGCTCTTCCTCATGATCTCTTCTCCAATCGCTTCAAGGCCTCGCCCGGCGGCAAGACCGCAATTCCAAACTGTTCCGCCGCCGGGCCGAAGTCGCGCAGGTTGAACGTGACAATCCCGTCCGCCCGGCCATTGACCGCCGCCTCCAACACCATGTCGTCGTCCGCATCCGGCAAGGTCGGCCGCCAGAGATAGGCCAGCCTCACCGGCTCGGCCACCGCCGCGACCGCATCGAGCAACACCGCGACATCCTCCACCGACAACCCCGCTGCCTTGAGATGCTCGGCACGCGTCATCACCGCCTCGTATTCGATCAGCAGCGGAACCGAGACCAAGAGTGTCAGGTCGCGCCGCCGTTCGAGAGCCGAGCGAAGCAGCCACCGGGAGGCCCCCGCGTCGCTGCGGATCGCGGCCACCATGGCAGCCGTGTCGAGCACCAGTCTCATACCCGCTTATATGATATTACCCGCAATATTGCAATATGGGGTGCAAAGCGGTCAAGTTTCCATGCGCCGCCGAGTGCCGAGACAAACCGACAGGAACCACCTTTGTGCACACAGCACTACGCAACAGCCGCCTACCCATATTGACGGATAGCGCCTTCGGGTGAAGCGTTGCGGGAGCTGCCATCGATGATCGAGACTGCGCCATGAACCTCGCCTATTTCACGCTTCTCGAAGCTGCCGACAAACTGCGCATCTCGACAAAGACGCTGCGCGGAATTTTGGCGGCGTACCCCTTCTATTCGCGTGTCGGCAAGCGCAAGATTGTCATCTCCGAGGATGACTTGGCGCGTCTCTATGAGGTCCAGAAATGTCCCTCAAGCTCATTCGCTACTTCAAACGCTCATCGCATTGGTACATTCGCGGCACTGTCCGAGGCCAAGCTGTATTCGAGACTACGGGAACTGACGACCGCGCCACGGCAGAGGCCATCAAAGCAAAGCGCGAGAGCGAACTCCTCGAACGGAGCGTCTTTGGTCCCGGCGCTACCGTCAGCTTCCTTGAAGCGGCCCTCTCATACCTAGATGAAGGCGGCGAGGCGCGATTCCTCGGGCGCTACATCGAAGAGACGGGCCGGTGGACACTCCTGATCGGCCATTTCGACAAGACGCCGCTTGCCAAGATCGGCCAGGAGGAAGCCGACAAAGCCGCGCGTGTTCTCTACCCGAACGTCAAGCCCGCCACGCGCAAGCGCCAGCTTTACATCCCGCTTGGCGCAGTCCTGCACCACGCCGAACAGAAAGGCTGGATCAAGGCACCACGCCTGCGCCATCCGCGCGTGCCGCCGCCGCAGACCAAATGGTCCACGCCGGAGCGGTTGGAAAAGCTGCTGCCCCATTGTTCGGCGAAGCTGCGCCGTTTGGTGATCTTCCTGACCTACACAGGCGCGCGGATTTCGGAAGCACTGCGGATCGATTGGGAGAAGGACGTTTCGTTGGCGCAGCGGACAGTGATCCTGCGGCGCACGAAGAACGGCAAGCCCCGTGCGGTTCATCTACCCGATTCGGTGTTGATCGAGCTGGCGGCGGTTCCCGAAGAGAAGCGAACCGGCAAACTCTTCGACTGGCAGAAGCGCCATTCGGTTTATGGGCCGCTACGACGGGCTTGCAAGCGCGCCGGCGTCGAATATCTCCCGCCCCATCAGCAAGGCCGTCACACCTACGCTACGTGGCTCAGATCGCACGCTGGCCTCGATTTGAAGGGCATCATGGAAGCGGGCGGTTGGGACAACGTGCAATCCGTCGCGCGTTACGCACATGTCGCGCCAGGCGAGGCGGCAAGAGCAGCGGATCGGCTTCCGGTCGTGCAGAATCCGTGCACGTCCAATGAAGTCGTTGCTAAACCCAAGCAGCAGAAAGCGAAATCGTAATCGTGTGCACTCTTCACACGGGAGGGGTCGCAGGTTCAATCCCTGCCGCGCCCACCATTCTTCAGGAAAATCAAATAGTTACGTATTGCAACGGCAGCGAACTACGAAATCCCTGTCTGGTTATTTTCAATCGTTGTAGCGCGCATCATGCGCGGGCTGAAACCGGTCCAGCGCTTGAAGGCGCGCGAGAACGCGGACGGTTCGGAGAACCCCACCAGATAGGCCGTCTCGTTCACCGAGACCTTCTTTCCGTCCAAGTAATTGAGCGCCATCTTGTGGCGCAGCTCATCCAGCACCTTCTCGAAGGTCACGCCCTCCGCTTTCAAATCCCGGTAAAGCGTCTGGCGGCTGAGCTCCATCTTGCCGGCGATGGTGTCCATGCTCGCATCGCCGGTGTGCAGGATGGGCATCAACAGGCTTTCGACGCGGCCCCGGGTCGATTTGGAATTCTCCAAACTCTTGAGCAGCGCCTCGGCCCGCTCGCTGAGAATGCCGAAAACATAGCGCGACGGGAGCGGGTTCTTGAGCGTCAGAAACGAGTCGTCGGTCATCAAGAGCGCGTTCTTGTCGCTCTCGAACACCACCGGCACCCGAAAAATCCGCTCGTATTCCGCGCGATACGCTGGCGTCGCGTGGGTGACATGGATGGCTTTCACTAACTGTGAATCGCTGAACCGGCGCGACATGCAAACCATGCGGGCAAACGAAGATTCGGTCATTTCAGGAAAGTCGTTGGGATTCTTGCGCGTGTCGATCAGCCAGATCTGGCCTGCGCTGCGCGAAAGCACAAGGCGCTTGCCGGCTGCGGCGCCATCAACCTCGACGTCGGCGATCAGCCGGGTATAGCGGTTCACCTGCACGAAGGCCTCGGCCGCGGTCTCGCACGCTTGGCCGATCAAGCCAACGATCGACAATTCGTCCATATCGAACGCTTCGCCGAAGTGAAGCGCCAGCGCGGGATCGTTGCACAGCTCCTTGCCCGCACGCATGAGCGCAACATATTTCGCGAACGGAATACGGTTGTCCTGGTCCTGCAATTCTTCGAGATCAATATGGGAGCGCTCGGCCAGCAGCTTTCGATCGGCGCCCTGCGACACAGCCAGTTCCATCAGCGCCCGCGCAAAACCGGCCGCAATTGTGGGCTCAGTCATCGCTCCGGTGCCTCTTGTTACCTGCGGTCATGTTTTTGATGCGTGGCGTCATCGCCATTTCGCCTGTCTTAGATAGGCTAGAATCGAATACAATCAGGCCAAGGGGCAAGCCACAAGGTCTTGTGGCAGCCCCTTCTCGCGAAGGTGTAACACATGTTCAACCGCATCTTTCCCAAGCAGTTCGATAATACCTATCGCGGCCACTGGCTTGCGATCTGGCTCTTCGTGCCCGTCGTACTCATGGAGCTGGCGATGGGCGCGAACTCGATCATCAACACCCGCACTGTGGCGATGTCGGCCGATGGAATCCCCCTCGATCGCTACGGCGCCGGCGGCGCGGATGCCGTGATTGCGCTCTTTGCGATCGCGGGGCTCTTCCGCGTGTTGCTCGCCCTGCAAGGCATCGTGGTGCTGATCCGTTATCGCGCGATGATTCCGTTCATGTATCTCCTACTGTTGATCGTGCAATTGGGCAGCAAGGCGCTTGTGCTGGTGCACCCGATCGTCAGGTCCGGCGTCTCCACCGCCCAACTCGGCTCCGCCTTTATCCTCGCCATCCTGGCGATGACGGTTATCGGCGTTGTCTTGTCGCTGCGCAATAAATCCGATTCACCAGGTTCACTGACGGCCCCTCTAATGCGATCTTAAAATGACAGATCGAACTTCAAAGTCGTCGCCGCGGTTGCAAGCTCGCATTGCCGGCTTCTTGTACTTGTTCACAGGCTTGGCCCCATTCGCCCTCATCACGCGCTCCGCGCTGATCGTTCACGGCAATGCGGCGGCGACGGCGAGCAACATCCTGAGGTCGGAGTTGCAGTTTCGTCTCGCCTTCGCCGCCGATCTCATTGCACTCGCGGCCTATGTCGGTGTGACAGCCATCCTCTATGTGTTGTTGAAGCCGGTTAACAAGAGCCTCTCTTTGGTTGCGGCGTTCTTCGGTCTTGCGGGTTGCGCCGTTTCCGCCATCAACCTGGTCAATACGTTCGCCCCTTTATTCGTCCTGGGAGGCGAGCACTATTTGACCGTCTTTAGAACGGACCAGTTACAAGCGCTGGCGATGGTGTCTCTCGGGTTGTATGGTTTCGGCGCCAACATCGGCATGATGTTTTTCGGATTCTATTGCTTCTTGCTCGGATGCCTCATCGTCGGGTCGACCTTCCTCCCGCGCATAATCGGCGTGCTGCTGGTCATCACGGGCTTGTGCTACCTGACCTATACCTTCGCGTACTTTCTCTCGCCTCCGCTCGCAAACTATCTGTCTCCCTATATTTTGATGCCCGGCCTCTTCGGGGAAGGATCGCTGATGCTGTGGCTCATCGTGGTCGGCGTGAACGCGACAAAATGGAAGGCACAGGCCGGCGCCACATGAAAGCCGCGGCCTATCGAAGATCGACGCTATACACTTGAGTTATTGAGATAAAAGGACGTTCGCGTCCCTTCACACGGGAGGGGTCGCAGGTTCAATCCCTGCCGCGCCCACCACTTTTGCCCGTCCCGTCAGATCTTGGCCGGCTCCAGTTTCGGCGACAGGATGTGCACGACACCCAGCGCGATCAGGTACATCGTTCCAGCGATGATGAAGAGCGGCGTGTAGCTGCCCGTGTAGGTGAGCACCAGGCCGGTGACGCCGGCGATCAGCATGCCGCCAATCGCGCCGGCCGTGCCGCCGATGCCCACCACCGAGCCGACCGCCGCTTTCGGCATCGTGTCCGAAGGCAAAGTGAGGAGGTTCGCGGAGAACGCCTGATGCGCCGCCGTGGCCAGCCCCACAAGGCAGACCGCCACCCACTGGTTGTCGACGAACATGATGGCCATCACCGGCATGACACCCACCGCGCACAACAGCATCGTCATCTTGCGCGCCACATTCACGCTGGCGCCGCTCTTGATCATGGCCGACGACATCCAGCCGCCGAAGATGCTGCCGACGTCGGAAATGATGTAGATGGCGATGATCGGCGGCCCGAAGTTCTTGAGATCCAATCCGAATTTTTGGTGGAAGAAAGACGGCAGCCAGAACAGGTAGAACCACCAGATCGGATCGGTCAGGAACTTGGCGAGCGTGAAGGCCCAGGTTTCCTTCACGGGAAAAAGCTTGATCCAGGGCAGAGACTTGACCGCAGCCTGTTTGTCGCTCTCGATATAGGCAAGCTCGGCGGGCGTCACCTTGGGATGTTCGCGAGGATGACGATAGACGCCAAACCACGCGATCAGCCAGATCAGACTCAAGCTGCCGGTAGCGACGAAGGCCATGCGCCAGCCCAACGCCAGCGTGATGACCGGGACGACCAGCGGCGTGACGATCGCGCCGATATTGGTGCCGGCGTTGAAGATGCCGTTGGCAAGGGCGCGCTCGCGCTGGGGGAACCATTCGGCCACGGCCTTCAGCGCCGCGGGAAAGTTGCCCGATTGGCCCAGGCCGAGCCCGAACATCATAACCGAAAAGCCCGTCAGCGAACTGACGAAGGCGCAGGCGATATGGGCGCAGGTCCAGATCACGACGGCGATGGAGTAGCCCAACTTTGCGCCGAGCCAATCGATCGCCCGGCCGAAAAGGACGTACCCGACCGCATAAGCGAGCGTGAAGAAGAAAACGATCTTGGAGTAGTCCAGCTCGCTCCAGTGGAATTCGAGGGAGAGCGTCGGCTTGAGGACGGAGATCGTGAAGCGGTCGACGTAATTGAGCGTGGTCGCGAAAAAGATGAATGCCAGGATCACCCAGCGGTACCAGCCGATGCGCGCCGCCAGCGTCGGTTTCGTGGGAAATGCAGCGGACGGTCCGTCGTCTGATAAAACCATTTGCACCTCCCTCGACTCGCAGCCTTCGAAGACCGCTTCTGTTGTTTCGACGTGCTCGACCGGCGGCTTCTCACCAATTGTACAGGGTCCCATCCTCCAGCCGGTTGACCGGAAGATAGGCGCGTTTGTACGGATGCTTGGCGGCTTCCGCTTCGTCGATGTCGACACCCAGGCCCGGCTTGTCGCCTGGGTGCATATAGCCGCCGGCATAGCTGTAGGTGTGCGGAAACACGGTTTCCGTCAGCGGCGCGTGGGACATGTGTTCCTGGATGCCGAAATTCGGAACCGCGAGATTGAAGTGCAGCGCCGCCGCCATGGCGATGGGCGATAGGTCGGTGGCGCCGTGGCAGCCGGTGCGCACGTTGTAAAGGTCCGCCAGCGAGGCGATCCGGCGCAGATGCGTGATGCCGCCAGCGTGCACCACGGTGGCGCGGATATAGTCGATCAGCTGCTCCTCGATGAGCTGCTTGCAGTCCCAGATGGTGTTGAAGACCTCGCCCACCGCCAGCGGCGTCGTGGTGTGCCGGCGGATCAGGCGGAACGATTCCTGGTTTTCCGCCGGCACCGGGTCCTCGAGCCAGAACAGGCGGAAAGGCTCCAGGTCCTTTCCCAGCCGCCCCGCCTCGATCGGCGTCAGACGGTGATGGGCGTCGTGCAGCAGATGGACGTCCCATCCCAGCTTGTCGCGCCCGGCCTCGAACAAGGCGGGCACGGAGCGCATGTACTTCTCGGTCGACCACAGATTCTCGGTCGGGATGTCGGCGTCGGCGGGCTCGTAGGGTTGCTTGCCTTTGGGCACACCGTAGGTCGATTTCAGGCCCGGCACGCCCGCCTGCAGGCGCACCGCCTTGTAGCCTTGATCCATGTAGGCGCGTCCGGCGGCGACCGCCTCCTCGATGGTCGTGCCGTTGGCGTGGCAATAGACCATCACGCCGTCGCGGCTCGCTCCTCCCAACAGCTGATAGAGAGGTAGCCCGGCGATCTTTCCCTTGATGTCCCACAGCGCCATGTCCACGGCGGCGATCGCCGACATGGTCACGGGACCCCGGCGCCAATAGGCCCCGCGATAGAGATATTGCCAGATGTCCTCGATGCGATGCGCCTCGCGGCCGATCAGGCAGGGGATCACGTGATCGCCGAGGTAGCTCGCCACCGCCAGTTCGCGCCCGTTCAAGGTCGCGTCGCCGACGCCGTGAACGCCGTCCTCGGTCTCGATCTTGAGGGTGACGAAATTGCGGGCCGGGCTGGCGACGATGACCTTGGCGGATCGGATCTTCGGCATGAGGCTCTACTTCTCCACCGTCAGAACGGTTTTCTTCAGATCCACGGAATCCGGACCGACCATAACATCGAACGCACCAGGTTCGACCACACGTTTCATGTCGAGATTCCAGAATTCCAGCGAATGCGGGGTGAGCCGGAAAGTCACCGTCTTCGTTTCGCCCGGCTCGAGCGTCACGCGCCTGAAACCCTTGAGCTCCTGGAGTGGGCGGGTGACCGAACTGACTTGGTCGCGGATATAGAGCTGCACGACTTCGTCGCCGGCGCGGTTTCCAGTGTTCTTGACGTTCACGGAAACATCAAGCGAACCGTTCGGCTTGATCGTCGCCGACGACAGGCGCGGTTCGCCGATGTCGAACGTCGTGTAGCTGAGGCCCCAGCCGAACGGGTACAGCGGCTTGGTCGAGCCGAACAGATAGCCGCGATGCGCGCTGGGCTTGTAGTTGTGGAACATGGGAAGCTGGCCGGCCGAACGCGGAATGGTCACCGCTAGCTTGCCGCCGGGGTTCGCGTCGCCGAACAGGATGTCGGCCATCGCGGTTCCGCCTTCCTGGCCGAGATACCAACCCTCCACCAGCGCATTGGCTTTTTCGGAGATGTTCACCACCGCCGGCGGCCTGCCGTTCAGCAGCACGACCACCGTGGGCTTGCCCAGCGCGAAGATCGCCGAGGCGAGTTCGTCCTGCTGACCGGGGAGCGTGAGTTCGTCGCGGTCGCCAAGGTGGTTGGGCGCCCAGCCTTCGCGGCTCGTCTGCTCCGTATCGCCCAGAACGAGGACGATCCGGTCGGCCCCTTTGGCGACATCGACCGCCTGTCTGATGAGCTTTTCGTTCTGTGTCGGATCGGCCAATTTCACCGCGTCGGCCCACCAGTCGTCGCTCTCGGTGATCTTTACGCCTTGCGCGAACACGACTTTCGCCTTGCCGCCGACCTTGGCGCGGATTGCATCGAGCACATTGACGGTATGGGGAGGAATGCCGGAATAGCCGCCAAGCCGGGCGACATTCGCATTCGGTCCGATGACCGCAAGCGTCTTGATCTTGTCGGCGGATAACGG
The DNA here is from genome assembly GCA_028871795.1 of Alphaproteobacteria bacterium. Classification (GTDB taxonomy): domain Bacteria; phylum Pseudomonadota; class Alphaproteobacteria; order Micropepsales; family Micropepsaceae; genus Rhizomicrobium. Next base: position 70,534 of record JAGWMG010000007.1, read on the forward strand.
CAGCGTGCCGTCGTTCTTCAGCAGCACGACCGAACGCCGCGCGGCCTTGAGCGCAATCGCGTCGGCCTCGGCGTTGGCGGTGATCGCTTCGGCGGCGGCGGCATCCGCAGTGGGATGCTCAAACAGTCCGGCCTCGAACTTCAGCGTGAGGATGCGGCCGACCGCCGTGTCGATTTCTTTCGGCGACACCAGCTTTTCATGCACTGCATCGACCAGCGTCTTGTAGGCGTCGCCGTCGGGCAAATCGCAATCGACGCCGGCATGCAGGGCCTCGACGGCGGCGGTGGCGTAGTCCTTCGCCACGTGGTGCAGATCGGCAAGCTGTTCGATGCCGTAATAATCGCTGACCACCGCGCCCTTGTAGCCCCATTCGCCGCGCAGTACCTTGCCTAGCAGCCACTTGTTCTCGTGCGACGGCACCCCGTCGATCTCGTTGTACGAAGCCATCAGGAAGCGAACGTTGGTGCGGCGCACGGCTTCCTCGAACGGGGGAAAGAAATTCTCGCGCAGGGTGCGCTCGGAGATTTCCGCCGGCCCGACATTGGTGCCGCTTTCGGGTTGACCGTGACCGGTGAAGTGCTTGAGCGTGGCGAAGACCTTGCCCGGCGCCAGCGGCAGGGTATCGCCTTGCAGGCCGCGAACGGCGGCGACGCCCATTTCGCCGACGAGATAGGGATCCTCGCCGAACGTTTCCTCGATGCGGCCCCAGCGCGGATCGCGCGCCACATCGACCACCGGAGAAAGCACCTGCGATACGCCGCGCGCGGCGACTTCGCGCGCCGTGATCGTGTTGACTTCGGTCACGAGATCGGGGTCCCACGAACTGGCCAGCGCCATGGGATCGGGGAAGCTAGTGGCGCCGAGCGTCGGGTAGCCATGCAGGCCTTCCTCATGGAACCAGACCGGGATGCCAAACCGGGTATCGTTGACCGCCCAGTGCTGAACCGCGTTCACGAAATCGACCGTCCCGCGCGTGGTGCGCCAGCGCTTGTCGGGATCGGAGTTCGATCCATTGAAATCCGACGGGCGGGTGAATTGCCCGATGCCGTTCGGAAACGCCGCTTTGGCCTTCGCTTCGTCGAATTGGTTGTTGGCGCCCATCACGTTTATCTTGCCGTTCCACACGGCAAGCATCTGCGCGACCTTCTCTTCCAGCGTCATGCGCGAGAGCAGATCCTTCACACGCGCCTCGACAGGCGCGGAGGCGTCCTTGTAGAGGACAACGGGCTTCACCGCATGGCGCACGACCTTGTGCCGCACGGCCGTATGCCGGAGATGCGAACTTCTTGCGGCGTCCGCGGGCGCCAACACGTTCACGACCGCGCAAACCGCGACGGCGCAGGCGGCGATCTTGGCCGCGCTGCGAAACGCGCTGGAGAGCTTCATGGCTGCGCTTTCCCTGTGGTGCCGCGCGAACCGGGATGTCCCGCCGGCGGCGGTTAATGGTAGCGCTCCCATCGTACGAACTGCTGGACTTCTTGTCAAAGAACGGGACGGTAGTCGCGCTCCTTGACCTCGAAGAAATCGAAGTCGGCGGGCAGACCCGTTCCCGCCAAATCCTGGCACGCCATGCCGACGAAGGCTCCGGTGAAATTCGGGCTGCCCGGCGCCGCCGCTTCGTCCGAGAGGATGCTTGCGTCAAATTGCTGCGGCAGCCACTGCCAGTCGCCGTCGTCCATGCGAAAGGCGAAGCGCAGCCGTTCGAAATCGACCTCGACGCGAAGATGCACGGGCTTGCCGCGCGCAATGGCAATGGGCGGCGTGAACGAGTCGGATTGCGGTTGATCGGGCAATGCCGACATCACGCGGATATGTTTTCCGGCCGTGTCGTCGTGCGACACATAGAGATAGTGGAATTTCGAGCCGCCGTAATAGCACACCAGACCGGCCATCTGTTGGAAGTGCTCCGGTTCGAATTCCATCACGGTCGCCGCGCTGTAGCAGTGCGACTGCTGACGCCTCGCGACCAGGGCTTGGCGGAACAGACTGCCGATCGTTTCGCGGCCGAACAGCCGCAAGAACCCCGGGCGCGCCTTCAGGCTGAACAATTCGTCCGGCCGCGGAGATCGCAGCCACTGAAAGGCGAGCGGCAACGCGGGAGCGTTGAAATCCTCGCGTTCGGGCGCCGGCGGGAATTCATGCACCGGCAGGTCGGACGCTGGAACGTCCGTGTGCGGAACAGCTTGCCCGTCCGCCGTGCGCAACCAGCCGTCCGCCCCCCAAGCCATTGGTTGGATTGCAGTTTCCCGTCCAAGTGGGCAGCGTCCGCGGTTGCGCAACGGCCGTCCGCACAGATACACCATGTAGGTCTGATCACTCTGCGTTTCGACCAGATCGGCGTGTCCGGCGCGCTGCAACGCCACATCGGGGCGATGACGCGAACTCAGGATATGCACATCGGGGTGAAGTTCGTACGGCCCGGCGATGTGGCGCGCCCGCGCCATGGCGACGGCATGGTTCCAGCCGGTGCCGCCTTCCGCTGTCAGCAGATAGTAATAGCCGCCGCGCTTGTAGAGATGCGGCGCCTCGGTGAGACCGAGCGGCGTGCCTTTGAAGATCAGCTTGCGCTCGCCGATCAGCCGGCGTTTTTCGGCGGAATATTCCTGCAGCACGATGCCGGCAAACCGGTTTTGCCCCGGACGATGGTCCCACAGCATGTTGACGAGATACTTGCGTCCGTCCTCATCGTGGAAAAGCGAGGGATCGAAGCCGCTGGAATTGAGATGGACGGGATCGGACCAGTCGCCGTCGATGGCGGGAGAGGTGACGAGATAATTGTGGAAATCGCGCAGCGACGCGCCCGACGCGCCGCCGACCGTGGTGCGGCCGTAGCGTTTCACGTCGGTGTAGACCAGCCAGAACCGTCCGTCCGCGTACGACAGGCACGGTGCCCACACGCCGCACGAATCAGGATTTCCCAGCATGTCGAGCTGGCTGGCGCGCCGGAGCGGGCGCGTCAGCAGCCGCCAGTGCGCCAGATCGCGCGAATGGTGGATTTGGACGCCCGGATACCATTCGAAGGTCGAAGTGGCGATGTAGTAGTCGTCGCCGACGCGCACGATCGAGGGGTCAGGATTGAAGCCTCTGAGGATCGGATTGCGGATGTCCGGCATCGTCGGATCAGCTCCCTTCGGGCGCGCGCACCAGGGTCCACAAAACGGCCGCGCCCACAAGATCGAAGGCGCCCAGCGCCACGAAAAACGGCGTGTAGCCGATGGTCGCGACCAAACCGCCGATCAGCAGATTGAACAGCAACAGGCCGAAATTGCCCAAAGTGCCCTGCATGCCCGCGACGGTTCCTACCTCGTTCTTCTTGAACAGATCGGAGGCCATGGTGATCACGGTGATCGACAAGGTCTGGTGCGCGAAGCCAGCGAGGCTGATGAGTGCGATCGCCAGATACGGACTCGCCACGAAGCCGGCGAAAGCAACGCCCGTCATCATGCAGGCGCCGAGCGTGAAGGCCCAACGGCGCGCGTCGATCAACGCGACGCCGCGCTTCTGCAACGCCAGCACGACCAGCGGCCCGAACAGGCAGCCCAGATCGGAGGCCAGGAACGGTATCCAGGCGAACAGCGCGATATGCGCGAGATCGAAATGCCGGGCCTGACTCAGATAAAGCGGCAGCCAGAAGGTCAGCGTGCCCCAGGTCGGATCGGCCAGGAAGCGCGGCAGCGCGATGCCCCAGAAATTGCGCCGCTCGAGAATTTGCCGGATCGAAGGGCGCGCGCTGCCAGCCTGCAGGAATTTCTCCTGTCCCAAAACGATGTGCTTGCGTTCCTCGTCCGAAAGTGCCCGGTGCTTCTCCGGCGGATCGTAAAAGAACAGCCACAGCGCCACCCAGACGAGGCCGAGCGCACCGGCGATGACGAATGCGGTCTGCCAATCATAGACGAGGATCGCCCACACCACGAGCGGCGGCGCCAGCATCGAGCCGACGGAGGCGCCGATGTTGAATATGCCGCCGGAAAGCCCGCGCTCCTTCGCCGGGAACCACTCCGCCGTCGCTTTCATGCCGGCGGGATTGGCCGATCCTTCCGCCAGCCCCAGCGCTCCTCTAAGCCATGCGAAAGCCTGCCAGCTGTGCGCCAGTCCGTGCGCCATGCAGATCAGCGACCACGCCAGGGCGAACAGCGCCGCGCCGTATTTGAGCCCGATCACGTCGAGAGCGTAGCCCGCGGCGGGCTGCAGCATGATCGCGCCCTGGAAGGCGCCCGTGATCCACGAATATTGCTGTGTGGTGATGTGCAGGTCCGTGAGGATGGTCGGCGCGGCGACCGAGAGCGTGCTGCGCGTCAGATAGTTGACGACCCCGCCCAGCATGACGAGGCCGATGATCCACCACCTAAGCCCGACGATCTTGCGCTTGGCCATTTCTCTACCGAGGTTTGACGCGGGGCGCGCGATTGCGGGCATGTCCGCGGGCGGGCTGGAGCGGCAGATCGAAAGGAGCGGCCGGCAACCCGGCCCCATCGAACAGGGTGCAGATCGGGCCGTCGGCCCAGCAATAGCGCACATGCGTGGGCGCGAACTTGGCGGGAACGTCCAACAAAACGCCGCTCGCCCGGATATGCGCGGTCGCATAGCGGCACGTCGCCTGGGTGGGTCCGCAAAGCTCGAAGCCTATCGGCGTGGAGGCGCCGTAGGCGGCGAGACCGCTCTCGACGTCGGAGAAGGTCACGGCGATGCGGCGCCCGTCGTGGCGCACCCTCGCGGCCGTCGGTCCGTTCGGGACGATGGGATTGCCATAAATCAAATGGCGCGCGGCGCGCGCCAGCCGTTTGCCGACCTCCTGCTTGTTGGCCGGATGGATGTCGGTGTGCTCGCCGATGTCGATGGTAACGACAAGCGCGGCATGGGCGTCGTTCGCCACCGCCTGACGTTGGGCTTCGCGCAACAGTGCCCAGTCCGAAGCCGCGGGCTTGGTCGGCGGCAAGCCGTAGCCCGGCAGCTGCACGATCAGGAACGGCAGGTCCGCACCGAAACGTCCTCGCCAGTCCGCCATCAGAGCGGACAGCAGAGCGCGATAATTGTCTGGCCGGCCGGTGTTGGATTCGCCCTGGTACCACACCACGCCGCGAAAGCCGAACGACCCCATCGGCACGATCATCGCGTTGTAGGCTATGCCCAGTCCGGCGGTTTCGCCCCAGGGCGCGCGCGGGGCCGGTCCCGCGCCGGCGGGGACGATCCGGTAGCGCCAAGGGCCGTTCAGCGGAACGGACGTCCCGTCCTGAAACTTCAGCGCGCGCTTTTCTGCCGTTCCGATCAGGCCGCAGCCGCGGTACGTGCACAGCACATTCGTAACCAAGGAGTTTTCGCCGGCATGGAGCGTTCCGGCAGGAAGCTCATAAGTCCGCACCTTGCCGAAGCCGAACATGTTTCCCACGGGCTTGCCGTTGACCCAGGTCTCGTCTTCCTCGTTGACCGCGCCGAGCGAAAGCGACGCGTCCTGCGCGGCCTGGCTTGCCGTGAGAGTCACCGTGGTGCGATACCAGAGCTGGCCCGCAAACCCGGCGAGCCCCGGGACATTCCAGTTTTGCCAATTGCCGAGACCCGCCGGCGCGACCGCCCAGTTGCTGTCGTCAAGCGAAGCGCTCCACAGTTCCGACCCCGCCTGCGTGTGGCTATGAGCGCGCCACCAGACCTCCCACATCGCGGCCCAACGCTCCGTCGCCGTCTTCGGGTCGGTTTCGTGCAGCTTCACAAGCTCGAGATCCTCGTCGTAGCCGCCGACCGCATGGAGCGCCTCGGAGCTCATCCAGGTCGTGATGTTGGCGCCGCCCGACGCTGCCGTGACCAGACCCATCGGGACGTGGACGGTTTTCTGCAATTCGCGGGCGAAATAAAAACAGGCGGCGGAGAAATCTGCGACCGTCGCCGGTCCCGCCACCTGCCATTTGACCGGTGTCGGGAAAGCATCGAGAGGCACGCCGCTGCCGTTCAATCCGACCGTGAGCATCCGGATCGTGCTGTTGGCGGAATTCTCGATCTCCGAGCGGGAATCCAGGGTCCGGCTCACCTGAAGGACCATGTTCGACTGACCGGAGCACAGCCACACGTCGCCGACGAGAACGTCGTTGACGGTCTGGCTGCTGCCGGAGTCCGTGTTCACCGTGAGGGTATAAGGTCCGCCGGCCTCCATCGCGGGCAACGCCGCCTGCCAGCGGCCCGTGCCGTCGGCTTGTGCGCGAACCGATGCCTGTGCGATGGAGAGGGTCACCGTGGCGCCCGGTGTGGCGTGTCCCCATATCCGTATCGGCTTGTCGCGTTGGAGCACGACGTGATCCTGGAACATCGCGTTGAGCAGTGGTTCGGCTGCCGTTGCGGGCGCCGCCGCGCACAGAACAAGGCCTAGCAGGAACACCGCGGCGGAAAGGCGATTGGTCTTCATTCGTTTTTCCCCGGAGTGAGGACGTGGAAATAGCGTTGCGCGAAGGTCGGGAAGCCTGGCCATAGTCATTGCAGTGTGAGCACGACGACAGATTTCGCCGGCATGTCCACAGCGAGCTTGCCGCCCGCAAGCGCGGCGCCCGTGAACACGGCAGGCTTCACCGCGTCGGGACGAGCGAAGGTATTGTGCGCGTCCATCGTGTTCGCGCTGAGGATCGAGCCGCTCACCGATGTGTAGCCCGCCGGCTCAAGCGAGACGTCCGTGTGAGCCGCGCGGTGGGGGTCGAGGTTGACGAGCGCGATCACGACGCGGCCGTCTGGGTCGCGCGCCACGGCGACGTGCAGCGCGGGAACCGCGGCGCCGCCGAAGCGGTAATCCGGCGTGTTCAAATCGAATGCCAGATTCATCGCGCCGCGGAACGGCTTGTACATCATAAAGACATGATAGGTCGGCGTCAGCATCATCCACGGGCCGTTGGTGAAGATCATGGCCTGCAGGACGTTCACCATCTGCGTGATGCACGCCATGCGCACGCGGTCGGCATGGGCCTGGAAGATGTCGAGATTGACCGCCGCCGTGACCGCGTCGCGCAAGGTGTTCTGCTGATGCAGGAAAGCCGGATTGGTTCCCGGCTCCACGTCGTACCAGTTGCTCCATTCATCGACGTACAGCGCCACCTTCTTGTCGGGATCGTACTTGTCCATTACGGCGCTGTGCGCGGCGATCAGGGCGTCCATCTTCAGCGCCCGCTGCATGATGGACATCCATTGATCCTCGCCGAAGCCCGTCGCCGGGCCCTTGGAGCCCGTCCAACTGCCGGTCGGCAAGGAAAAATGATGCAAGGTGACGGCGTCCATGTCGTGGAACTTGTTGCTGGCCATCAAGGCTTCGGTCCAGGCGGTGTTGTCGTCGTACGAGCCGGCGGCGATCCATTTTGGCGTGTCGTCTTTGGGCGTCTTCGCGAACGTCGCGTACCAGTGATACAGGTCGGCGTAGAATTCCGGCCGCATGTTGCCGCCGCAGCCCCACAACTCGTTGCCGAAGGCAAAATAGTCCACCTTCCACGGTTTCTTGCGCCCGTTCTTCGCGCGAAGCTGCGCCAGTGACGACTTGGAATCCGATGTCAGATACTCGAGCCAGTCCTTGGTTTCCTGCGGCGAACCGGTTCCGACGTTGCTGTCGATGTAGGACTTGGCCCCCAATTGCTGCATCAGATCGAGGTACTCGTGGGTGCCCACCGCGTTTGTCTCCGCAACGCCGCCCCAGGTCGTGTTGATCCGGGTCGGGCGGTGCGATCCGATCCCGTCGCGCCAGTGGTACTGGTCGGCAAAACAGCCGCCCGGCCAGCGCACGACCGGCACGCCCAGTTTTTTCAAGGCGTCGACGACGTCCTTCCGGAAGCCGCGGACGTTCGGGATCTTCGAGTGTGCGCCGACCCACAGCCCGCCATACATGCCGTTGCCGAGATGTTCGGCGAATTGCCCGTAGATCTCCGGGCTGATGACGGCGAGCGGCCTGTCCGTATGGACTGTCAATTCGCCTTGAACGACGTCAGGTGCGGCCCAAGACATTCCGGCAAAAACACAAGCTGCGGCGCAGGCGAGCAGATGCCACACGACGCCACTGCGGATCGATTTTGTCACCGAAGTTTTCCCTTCCCGCCGGACAGCTTCCATTTTGCGAGTTGAGCCAAGGGCAAATTAATGGTAGCGCTCCCATTCCAAGAGTACCAAGAAAAAAATTGCATGCTCGATGTTGCAATGCGAAGCGAGGATGGTGCAATGCAACCGACGATCTCCACGCTTATGAGGATCGTGCTCGGCGCCATCGCGGCCCTCGTCATTATCACACCCGCGCTGGCGGACAACCTTGTCTTATTCGACGGCAAGACGGTTGCTTCCATTGTCTACGCGGGATCGGACGGCACTGCGATGTCGAAGGCCGCCGCCCTTCTTTCGCACGATCTGAGCGAACTGACCGGCCGCCTCCCCACGGTCGCCTCCAGCGTCTCCGGCGGCAAAGGCGTCGCGGTGGTGATCGGCCGCGCGGACTCGCCCGAGATCGCCGCCATCCTGAAGGCCAACGCCATCAGCACCGCGTCGATCGCGGGAAAATGGGAAACCTATGGCCGCGCCGCGGTTCCCGCGCCCTGGAACCCCAAGGAGCGTGTTCTTGTCGTCTTCGGATCGGATACGCGCGGCACCATCTGGGGCGTGATCGACCTGACGCGCGAGTTGGGAGTCTCACCCTGGGAATGGTGGGCGGACGTCAAGACCCGCAGGGTCGCCCGCATCGCCGTCGATGCCACTCTGCGCTATTCGAAAGAGCCGTCGGTAAAATATCGCGGCATCTTCCTGAACGACGAGGATTTCGGCCTCCATCCGTGGTCCGCCAAGACCTATGATCCCAAGGGCGGCGACATCGGGCCCAAGACCTACGCGCGCATCTTCGAACTGATGTGGCGGCTGAAGGCCAACACGATCTGGCCGGCGATGCACAAGATCACTGATCCGTTCAACGCCGATCCCGGTAATACCGAGATGGCGGCGTCCTACGCGATCGTGCGGGCCTCCTCCCATGCCGAACCCATGCTGCGTTCCAACGAGCGCGAATGGAACGAAAAGACGATGGGGCCGTTCAACTGGCTCACCAACAAACAGAACGTCCTCAAGTACTGGGACGACGTGGTGAACGAGAAAAAGCAGTTCGAGAATCTCTATACGGTCGGACTTCGCGGCACGGGCGACAGTCCAATGGAAGGCGTCGAAACGCCCCAGCAGACCGCCAGAGTGCTCGAGGACGTGATCGCCGAACAACGCAAAATCCTGGAGGACCGGGTCGGCAAACCGGCGGACCGGATCCCGCAGGTCTTCACGCCCTACAAGGAAGTGCTCCCCGCCTACGACGCCGGCCTGAAACTGCCCGACGACATCACCATCACCTGGCCGGACGACAATTACGGCTATATCCGCCGGCTCGGCAACGCGCAGGAGCGCGCGCGCTCGGGCGGTTCCGGCGTCTATTACCACATCTCCTACTGGGGCTCGCCGATGTCCTATCTGTGGCTGGCGACGACGCACCCCGCGCTGTTGTGGGAGGAAATGGACAAAGCCTACCGCTTCGAAGCGCGCAGGATCTGGATCGTCAATGTCGGCGACACAAAGCCCGGCGAATACCTGACCCAGCTTTTCCTCGACATGGCGTTCGACGACGGCGCCTTCCCCAACATCGACAGCGTTCGCGCCCATCTGAAGAACTGGGCGGCGGGGAGCTTCGGCGAAGAACATGCGGGCGAAATTGCCGACATCCTGTGGCGCTATTACGATCTCGCCTTCGCGCGGAAGCCGGAATTCATGGGCTGGAACGAACTTTATCCGAACCTGCCGCTGCATGAGACCGCGTTCAACATGCTCGATTTCGGCGACGAGAATGCGCGCCGCGTCGCCGCCTACCAGGACATCGCTTTGCAGGCCGACAAGTTGACGGCGCAACTGCCGAAGGACCGCCGCGACGCCTTCTTCCAACTCGTCCGCTATCCGGTGGATGCCGCCGCGGATTTCAACGAGCGCATCCTCGACACCGACAAGGCCATCGCCTATGGCCTGCAGCACCGCGCCAGCGCCAATCTCTATTCGGCGCGCGCCGGACAGGCGCAGGCCCGCCTCCTCGCCGCCACGCATACCTACAACGATGTGATGTCCGGCGGGAAATGGCGCAATATGATGGACATTGCGCCGAACCGGCTGCCGCAGTTCGAACCGCCCGTCTTTCCAACCTGGAAGGGTGGCGGCGACACGGGTTGCGGCGTGCAAGCCGAGGGCGGCGGCTATTACGACGCCGGCGGCGGCTTGCCGGTTTTGCCCGCGTTCCATCGCGAACTGGGCGGCAGCCGCTACGTCGATATTTTCGTCAAGACGCCCGTGGCCGCCGCATGGACCGCCACGGCCGGCGCACCGTGGATCAAACTCAGCCGGACCAAGGGCGGTCTCGGGCCGAAGAACCCCGAGCAGCGCTTCCTAGTCTCGATCGACTGGGCCGGCGCGCCGGAGAAAGGGCGCAGCAAGATCACGCTTACTTGCGGAGCGGCGAAAAAACCAATTCCGGTCGGCGTACCGATCGCGCCGCGCAGCCCGCCCGGCGTCTCCTTCATCGAGGCGGACCGGATCGTGTCGATGTATGCCGCCCACGCGGATACGAGGAGCGACGGCTGGGAGGTGCTCGACGGGTTGGGCCATGCCGGCGCCAGCCTGCGCACCAGGCTCGATATGGCGTCGATCGATACCGCCGATCCGGCTGCGATTTTGAAAGCGCCGGCCGTCACCTATCGCTTTGCCACGGCGACGGCGGATGATCCCGCGACACTGCGCGCGATCGCACTGCCGATGCTGCCCGTCACCTCGGCAAACGGCATGCGGATCGCGGTTTCCGTCGACGGCGGCGCACCGAAGATACTCGACCTCAGTGCGGCCGAATTCAGCGCGACGTGGCGGCGAAACGTCCTGACCAATACCGCCGTCGGTCAAATCGGAAACCTGCGGCTGGCGCCAGGCGCGCATGCATTGACCGTTTATGCGCTCGATCCGGGCGTCACACTGGATCGCCTTGAAGTCAGCTTCACGGGGGCGCAGCGCGCCTACGGACCGGTTCCCGAAACAAGGATCAAGCCGTGAGCAAGATCACGCGCCGCACCTGCATGACGCTGGCGCTGGCCGCGGCGGCGGGCGGGTGCGCGGAGTTCGACCCGATCTTCGGCGCTCTGACGCCCGGCCCCGCGTCGGATTCTCTGAACGGACTGGCGAAGGCAAAAGGGCTGCGCTTCGGAAGCTGCCTGGGAACCGGCCCCAGCAGTGCGCCCGGGGGCGCCGCGGACCGGCGCGGGAGCCAGTTCGACGACGCCAATTTGCGCACGCTGATGACCTCCCAGTGCGGCATGCTGGTCCCCGAGAACGAACTCAAATGGTATTCGCTGCGGAAATCGCCGACGACGTTCGACTTCCGGCGCGCCGACAAGCTGGTCGATTTCGCGGAAGCGAACGGCATGGCGATCCGCGGCCATACCCTGCTGTGGAATCGGGCGCAGTGGTTTCCCGACTGGGTGGCGAACTACGATTTCGGCCCCACCCCGCGCGCCGAGGCCGAACGCATGCTGCGCCGACACATTGAGACGGTATGTGGCCGCTACGGGAAGCGCATCTTCGCCTATGACGTGATCAACGAGACGGTGATGCCGGAGACGGGCGAACTGGCCGAGACCGTGTTCACGAAATATCTGGGGCCGGACGTCGTGGACATTGCCTTTCACACCGCACGCGAGGCGGCGCCGCACGCGCAACTCGTCTATAACGACTATATGGGCTGGGAGCCCGGCGGCGGGAAGCATCGCGCCGGCGTCCTCAAGCTGCTGGAACGGATGAAGAAAAACGACGTGCCGGTCGATGCGTTGGGCGTGCAAAGCCATATCGGATCGAACAACAATCCCGGCGGCGCCCCGGGCTTCGCGGAGGCGCGCGAGACCGAATGGCGGAAGTTCCTGGATGAGGTGGTCGGCATGAATCTCGATCTCGTCGTCACGGAATTCGACGTGCACGACAAGGATGTGCCCGGCGACATCCCGACACGCGACCGCGCCGTCGCCGATCTGGGCCGCGCCTATCTCGACCTGATGCTGAGCTATCCTCGGTTGCGCTACGTGATGGCCTGGGGACTGGTGGACAAATATTCGTGGCTGCAGAATCGTCCACCGCGCGCGGACGGATTGCCCAAGCGGCCGTGTCCGTACGATGAGAACTATCGGCCCAAGCTGTTGCGCGAGGCCGTAGCGAATGCCTTTCGCGCCGCACCGACCAGGCCCTCCATGAAAGCTGGCTGAAGGGAGACGGCGATGAGCAGGGATCGACGCCCATCCCCCGCCGAAACAATGAAGGAGAATATCCGGTGAAAATCGCTTCGCTGCTGCAAGGTCTTTTTGTATCGGCGATACTCGCCTTAGCGTCCGCTGCGCACGCCGAAGACGGCTACGATCTTTGGCTGCGTTACCATCCCGTCGAAAAGGAATGGCTGGGCCGGTACCGCACCGACGCGACGACGCTCGTCACCGCGGGAAGCTCGCCGACAGCCCGGGCCGCACGAGACGAGCTGGCGCGGGGGCTTCGCGGGCTGTTGGGCCGCGCCGTCAAGCTCGACGACACGATCCGCGGCAACGGCGCTGTCCTGTTCGGGACACCGGCGAACTCGCGCACGATCGCCGGGCTGAACCTGCCGCTCGCCAAGCTCGGAGCGGAAGGCTATGTTATCAGGAGCGTGACGGCGCGCGGCCGCAAGCTGACCGTGATTGCCGCGAATGGCGATGTCGGCGTGCTCTACGGTGCGTTCCACTTCCTGCGCCTGATGCAGACGCGCCAGTCCATCGACCATCTGGACGTCGCCTCGGTGCCGCGCATCCAATATCGAATTCTCGATCACTGGGACAATCTCGACCGCACCGTCGAGCGCGGCTACGCGGGGTTTTCGATCTGGGACTGGCAGAAGCTGCCGGACTATCTCGATCCGCGCTACACGGACTATGCCCGCGCGCAAGCTTCCATCGGCGTCAACGGCGTCGTGCTCAACAATGTCGGCGCCCAGACCGCAATGCTGACTCCGCTGTACCTGAAAAAAGCCGCCGCCCTGGCCGACGTCTTCCGCCCCTACGGGATCAAGGTCTATTTTTCCGTGCGGTGGAGCACGCCGATGGAACTCGACGGCCTCAAGAGCGCCGATCCGCTCGACCCGGCCGTGATCGCGTGGTGGAAGGCCAAAGCCGACGAAATCTACGGCGCCATTCCCGATTTCGGCGGTTTCCTGGTGAAGGCCAATTCCGAAGGCCAACCCGGCCCGCAGGACTACAAGCGCACGCACGCCGACGGCGCCAACATGCTGGCGGACGCGCTGGCGCCCCATCACGGCATCGTCATGTGGCGGGCCTTCGTCTATTCGCAAAACAATCCCGTGGATCGCGTCAAGCAGGCCTATGATGAGTTCGTGCCGCTCGACGGCAAGTTCGACGACAACGTCATCGTGCAGGTGAAGAACGGGCCGCTCGATTTCCAGCCGCGCGAGCCGTTCAGTCCGCTGTTCGGCGCGACGCCGAAGACGAACCTCGCGCTCGAAGTCCAGATCACCAAGGAATATCTCGGATTTGCCACGCATCTCGCCTATCTCGGGACCATGTGGCAGGAGGTCCTCGAAAGCGACACCTATGCGCGCGGACCCGGCTCGACGGTCGCGAAAGTCGTCGACGGCTCGCTGTTCGCGAACAAGCTCACCGCCATGGCGGGCGTCGGCAACGTCGGCACGGACCGCAACTGGACCGGCTCGCAGTTCAACCAGGCGAACTGGTACGCCTTCGGCCGCCTGGCCTGGAATCCGAATCTTTCGGCGCGCGCGATTGCCGAGGAGTGGGTGCGCATGACCTTCACCAACGACAAGGCCTTCGTCGCGCCGGTCGTCGACATGATGATGGGCTCGCGCGAAACCGTCGTGGACTACATGACGCCGCTCGGGCTGGCGCATCTCATGGGCACCGGCCATCACTATGGACCGGCCCCGTGGGTCGACAACGCCGGGCGTCCCGACTGGAACCCGGTCTATTATCATCGCGCCGACGCGCAGGGTATCGGCGTCGATCGGACACCGACAGGCAGCAATGCCGTCGCACAATATGCGCCACCGCTGGCGGCGCAGTTTACCGATCTCGACAAGACACCCGACAAGTATCTCCTGTGGTTCCATCACGTTGCGTGGGATTACAAGATGAAATCCGGGCGCACATTGTGGGACAAGCTGGTGCTGCACTACACGCATGGGGTCGAGGACGTGGCGAAGATGCGGACCACCTGGGCAAAGCTAAGGCCCTATGTCGATCCCCAGAGATACGAGGAGACGGCCGCCTATCTGGCGATCCAAGAGAAGGAAGCCAAGTGGTGGCGCGATGCGTGCATCGCCTATTTCCAGACCTTCTCGAACCGCCCGCTGCCGCCCGGCATGGCACCTCCCGAACATCCGCTGGCGTATTATAAGGGCCTGAGCTTTCCTTATGAGCCGGGAACCGCGCGGTGATCCTCCGAACGCGGCACGGCGCTCACTCCGCCGGCAGAAGCTTGGGGAGCCGGTCGTAGGCGGAGGCCACGGCCGCCGCAAATCGCCGGTCGCCGGCAAGATCGGACGCAAAGATTTCGCGCACGGCAAGAAACCGCGGCACGTCGGCGCCCGCTTCGCCGGTGCATTCCCGGCCGATACGCGCCAGGCGCTCGGCAAGCGGATCGTTGAGCGTTCGCCCCTCCTTGGCCTCGCGCACCGCGAAGCGCATCCAGGCCGCAACGGAAACCGCAAGCCGCTCGATCGGGCGTCCGGCCGATAACGCGTCTGCGATCGTCGCGAGAATGCGATAAGGCAGCTTCTGGGAGCCGTCGGACCCGATCTGGATGAGCTTGTGCGTCAGTGCGGGGTTGCGGAAGCGCTTCAGGATGTCGGAGACATAGGAATCGAAGTCGAGGCCGCGGGTCTTGCGCAGCGAGACCGCGATGTCCTCACGCATCATGCGCTCGACGAAGCCCGCCAAGCGGGCGTCGCCCATGGCTTCGCCGACAGAGGCATAGCCCATCAGCAGCCCGACATAGGCGAGCGTCGAGTGGGCGCCGTTCAGCAGCCGCAGCTTCGCAAGCTCATAGGCCTTCACGTCGCCCGTCAGGCTGGCGCCCACACCGGCAAGATCGGGAGCATCGGGACCAAGGATGTCCTCGACAACCCATTGCAGGAAGCTTTCCCGCTGCACCGGTGCGTCGTCGAACACGCCGACCGCTTCGGCCACCTTCTGCTTCAGCGCCTCGTCGCCGGCGGGCGTGATGCTGTCGACCATCGTGCATGGAAAGCGCACCTCGCCGGCAATCCAGGCCGTCAAATCCTTGTCGCCGCAGGCTTTCGCGAAGCTCAGAACCGCCGCGTGCAGCTTCTCGCCATTGGCCACCATGTTGTCGCAACTCATGGCGACGAAAGGGGCAAGCCCCTTGGCTTTGCGCCGCGCCAATCCCTCCGTCACCCAGCCCACGGCGCTGACGGGCCTGGCCGGATCGGCGAGGTCATGGGCGATGTCGGGATGCCGGAAATCCAGCGCGCCGCTGCCGTCGAGGCAGTAGCCCTTCTCGGTCACCGTAAGCGTCACGAGCTTGACCTGGGGATGGGTCAGGCGGGAGAAAATCGTCTCGGCGTCGTCCGGCACCACGAGAATTTCCTTGAGCGAACCCACGACGCGATACCGGATTTGGGCATCCAGCTCGGCGACGACGTAAAGGCAATCCTGCGGCCGCAGCGCCTTCGCAAGCCCGGGCGGACGCAGCTCGGCACCACAGACGGCCCAGCGCGGATCGCGCTCCAGGAGCGTGTCGTAGTACCAGGCTTGATGACCGCGATGGAACGCACCGGGCCCGAAATGGACGATGCCGACTTGCGTCCGTCCGCGATCGTAACGCGGGACAATGACGCCGGACCGCACAGCGGACAAGCTTTGCGCCGTCAGGCGGCGTCTTTCGGAGTCGTGCTTCTTCTGCGGAGCGTTCATGGACGGCCTCTGAGACGGCGCCGATTATCCCAAAAAGAAACGAGTGGCGCACTTGTTTTGTGCACCACTCGGAAGTCTTGCAAGGCGGATCAACGAAAGTACTTCAGGGGAGTACCAAGTTTTCCTTTCCGCCACCCCTCTCTTGCGAGAGGAAGTGGTGGCGGAAAGGATAAGTTTACGGCTTAGAACGTGCCGCGGAGGCCGAACAGATAGAAGCTGCCGCGGTCGTAGTAGGTGAACGGAGCAGAAGGATATTGGAAGTAGGACTTCTGCTTGGCTTTGAAAAGATTCTGGATGTCGAAGGTCAGTTCTGGATCCGTCGGGATATCTCCGAACAGAGTGGAAAGTTTCAGGCTGGACGAGAAATCCGTCTGTGCGTACGGCGCACCGAAGAGGTACGCACCCTGCGGGCAGCCTGCAGACGAAGAGGTCGGCAGGCAGATGCCGTTCTGGTTCGAGCCCGACGCGTAGGTCTTGGCGTTGTAGTTGTGCGAGAGGCGCAACATGATGCCGTTGTTCTCGTAATAGATCGTCGCGTTGTCAGTGAACGGCGAAACGCCGGTGGCGATCGCCGGCGCACCGGACCCAGTGCCCACTTGCCCGACAATCGTCATGTTGGCGGTAAAGCCGAAGCCTTTCAGACCATAGTCCGCGAGCAGGAAGTCGAGAGGCTGCACCCAGTCGAACTCAACACCCTCGATGTGCAGATGGCCCGATGCATTGACCTGCTCCTGGACGATGACGGTGGTGTTACAGTTGCTGTCCGACGTACAGCCTCTGGCCTGAAGAGCCGCTTGCTGCGTCGGGTTCACGGTCGAGTAGGTGATCCCGTATTGCGCCAGGAACGAGAACGGTTCCGTCGTGTTGCCGAGGACGGTGAAGCCGCTCAGGTTCTTATGGAAGTACGAAGCCCCGATGTAACCCTCGCCGCCGGTGTAGTACTCGACACCGAGGTCGATATTGTTGGAGTAATAAGGCGCCAACGCCGGGTTGCCGATGCCAACTTGTGCGGCCGAGGGATCGCCGAAGCTTACGCCCGGGAGCATTGCGCTCGGATTGGGCCGTGTCATCGTGCGGGAGAGCGACCCTCTGATCTGCCAGTTGTCTGCCACATTGTAGACGAGACTCAAGGACGGCAGGATCGAATGGTACGTGTGGAGCGTGGTAGCGAACGTATTATAGCTCGGGTACTTGGCGCCGTCCGGCAACGAAATGATCGTGGTGTGGCCCGCCAGACATGACGCCGAGATGGGCGCGGCCGGCTGCCCGCAATAGACGGTGACGTTGTTGCGCGGATCGGCATGCGACACGAATCCGCCGATCAACTGGCGCGTCTGCACCCAGCGCAGACCGACGTTGTACTTCAGATCGCGGTCGAAAAAAGGAAACATGCCGTTCAGTTCGGCGTATGCGCCCCAGTTCTTTTCGTCGACCAAGCCCGCATTGGCGCCGGTGTTGGAACCGCCGGACACGGGTGCGTTCGGATAGTCGAACGAAGCATAATGAGAATCCGCTTTGATCTTGGCGTAGTTGGC
Source organism: Alphaproteobacteria bacterium (assembly GCA_028871795.1). Taxonomy (GTDB): domain Bacteria; phylum Pseudomonadota; class Alphaproteobacteria; order Micropepsales; family Micropepsaceae; genus Rhizomicrobium. Next base: position 88,055 of record JAGWMG010000007.1, read on the forward strand.
CGTGATGAATCCGTTCGGTCCCGTCATCAGATAATTTGCCAGTGCCGATTGCGGGATCGACGAGCCTTGATAGGTCAGCGCCGGGGAGCCGACGGTAGAGCCGGCGCCCAAACCGTAAATCGCCCCTGCAGGGTACACGTTCGGAACCACGCTGAGGCCGTTGCCGGCGGCATTATAGAGGAAATACGTCGGTAATCCCGCAGCGACGATCGCGGGATTCCTGGGATCGTAAGCCGGACCCGGGCCAGGCGCTCCCGTAAGAGCGGGACCGGTGACATTCAAGCCGTTGCATCCCGGAGACGAGTTGCCGGCGGGAAGGACGCTCGGGCCGTCGCCGCAGATGGAGGCCTGCCACGCCGCGTCGTTGTTGTAACCCGTGATGTTCCGGTATGCCTCGTCATAGGCGAAACCGGCTTTGACGTTCATTTCGTCGCCGCCGTACTCGACGTCGCCGTGAATGCCGTTGGTGTAGGTGTAGCGCTTTTCGTCCTGGACGTTCACGCGACCGCCCTGCCATGTGAAGTTGGCCGGATTGTTGAGGTCGATGTTAAACGCTTCGGTCGGGAACATGCTGGTATTCGTGTAAGTCACAAATGCGCCGCCCGCGGGCGCGACCGGGTCGCCGGCCGTCAAGGGCGTGGTGTGACTGCTTGCCGGCGTGTTGACCAGGATGGTCGGCGAATCACGGAAGAAGTGGCTGCGGGCCACGTTCGCCTTCAATGAGACGTGCAACAGATCGGTGACCTGCCAATCCATGCCCGGATTAAGGCTGAGGAAGTCTTCCTTCTCCTTGTACGGGCGGGCTTCCAGGAAGAACTGCGAGTTGGCGAAGACACCGCTGGTCACGACGCCGTTGGAGTCGATCTTCAGGTTCTCCGGGATCATCGAACCGTTGCGCCCGACCCAGTCGATGTCGCTGCGATCGAGATTGTTGTCGAGGCGTCCGCCGATGAAGTCGATGTAGAAATGCAGATTGTCGGAGGGCCGGTATTCGGCGCTGACGATGGCGTTATACCGCGAGCGCGTGCCTTTTTCGTACATCGGGCGTCCCAGGCGCGGGATGAGGGCCTTGCTGATCTGCTCGACCGTCAGGCCGGGATTGAGCGACATCAGCAAAGCCTGGTTGATTGTCTGGCCCGGAACGAGGCCGCCGGTTGTAACGTTGGCCGGGACTGTTGCGGGAATCGTCCAGTTGCCGCCGCCGATGCTTCCGCAATCCGCTGCAGGGCACATGGCCGCGTTCAGCTTCGGCGTGGTCCAGCCGATGGTCTCGAAGCCGGTCGTGTACATGTGGTTGATCTGGCCGGTGAGGCCGACGAGAAGGCCGAACGGACCCTCGGTGTCGCTGACGATCAACGTGCCGCGCGGACCGACCTCGGCATGGCCGTGGTCGAACGCGGTGCCCTGGGCCGAATAGGTGAAGTGCAGGCCCGGCTTGTCAAACGGGCGCATAGTGCGCATGTCCACCGTGCCGGCGGCGCCGCCTTCGAGCGTATCCGCCAGCGGACTCAGGTGGACCGTCAACTGCGTGAACAGCTCGGAAGGCAGCATGTTGAGGTCGACTTCACGGTTGGTACCCTGCGCGTCCGTCGTGCCGGTCGATCCCATCGTAACTTGGGCGCCGTTCAGCAGAACTTTGGTAAAGCTGGAGCCCAGACCGCGGATTTGAACGTTCACGCCTTCGCCGTCGATTTCACGGGAGATCGTGACGCCCGGAATGCGGTTCAAGGATTCCGCGATGTTGGTGTCCGGGAATTTGCCGATGTCTTCCGCGAAGACCGTATCGATGAAGCCGACGGACGCACGCTTCGCGTTGGTCGCGTCGGCCAAGCTTGCGCGATAGCCCGTTATCGTGACGGTTTCGATGCCGGCCTCTTGAGCAAAGGTTGGAGCGGCGGCAAGCAGCGCCGAGGCCACTCCCACGAGGAGCGACGTACCCATCAGCAACGACGATCTTGATTGAATCCTACGATTTGTCTGGTTCGACATACGTATTTCCTCCCCGCTGTCGCGTACACGCGTACGATGGTTTCCTTCACCGGTCTCGGTTGGCGGTCGCCCATTCGTTCTTGTCGTAAGGCTATTTTGCCGGGCGAATGGTAGCGCTTCCTTTCGAGAATGGTAGCGCTACCATTGTTAGGCGTATGAAATGTTCGGGTCAAGTAAATACCCCTTGCTGCGGTGCAAGCACATCAAAGTTGTTTGTGAGGGTGTCTATTTGGCCACGGTGTATCGCGCCGAAAACCTAACAAATCATGGCTTGCATTTACCCGAACGTTTGCGGCGCGCCTCGCGTTCTTCTGCTTCTCGATGCCATCGAGAAGGATGCTATTGCATCGCAATATTCCGACAGCCGGATTGTCGGACCTGCCGCCGAAGGCATCAGACATTTATCTCCGCGGCGGACCCGCAGACTCGCGTTCGACAAGCGTGTGCGGAATAAGGTAGTTGCGCGGCTTTGCTCTTACGCCCGACCTGCGGCTGTGAATGTTGCGCACGATGACGGTAATCGCAGTTGAGGCGATTTCGAAGATTGGCTGCCGGATGGTTGTCAATTGCGGCCAGACCGCGCCCGCAATCGTGTCGTCGAAACCGACCACGGAAAGATCGCGCGGCACATCCAGACCCTTGCGGTGCGCGACCGCGGTGACGCCAGAGGCCATGTCGTCGTTGCTGGCGAAAATCGCCGTCGGCAGCTTGCGGCCCGACAGCAGCCGCTCGCCTGCCTCCAAGCCGGAGCGATAACTGTATTCGCCTTGCGCAACCATCGGCGTCCCGGCTTTGCCGCCGGCATCGCGCAACGCCGCTTCGAAGCCTCGTGCGCGCTGTGTGCTGGAGGTGTGGCTGGGGTGCCCTTTGACAAACCCGATGCGCCTGTGGCCAAGCCCAAGGAGATAGGCTGTCATCTCGTATGCGGCTTTGAAGTCGTCGATTCCGACACAGGTGACGTTGCCGCGGAAATAGCCCGTGGCGACCGCAACGATGGAAATTCCCGCCTGCGTCAGCTCGTCTATGAGCCCGTCCGATTCGCAGAGCGGCGCGGTGAGCAAGATTCCGTTGAGCCCGCCTTTGACCAGATTTCGCACGGCGTCGTATGCGGCTTCCGTATTGCCGATCTCGCATTTGCCGACCACAAGCTGCGCTCCGCTGCGGCCGCTGCCGTCGAGCGCGCCGATCAGCAGTTCGCTGAAATAGGCGACCGACGGATTGTTGTAGAGCAATCCCACACGCGCTTCGGCCTGGCTCGCCAAGCTGCGGGCGGCTTTGTTGGGCAGGAATTGCAGCTCTTTCACGGCGTCGAGGACGATCGCGCGCGTTTCAGGCCGCACGCTTGTCTCGCCGTTGAGAACCCGCGAAACCGTCGTTTTCGAGACACCGGCGCGGTCCGCGACGTCGTAAATCGTCGCTACGAGTTGAACCGGCCCACTGCCTTTAAGGCCGGGCTTCGCCTTACCGTTCATTCTGCCTTCTTAGTGCCCCCGACGCCGCATTTTCCGCTATGGCCTGCCGCGTCACACGCAAATGAATCTCGCGTAATTCCGAGGCTTAAGCAAGTCCGTCGAAGGGCGCACCCAGACCGTGCGGCGCACCGGCCCCTCGAACACGGCAGGCAAAAGGAATAGCGTCTCCAGCGTTTCCGAAGGGGCATGGCATGAACGGCAAATGCGCGACCGCCGCCATTTTATCCATCTTTGCAGCATTCCTGACAACAAGCGTCCAGGCACAGCCACAAGCGGCGGCTCCCTCCCTTGTCGCCCCCGTCGCGGCGCAGGCCTGGATGGACAAATCGCTGGCCCCGGACATCCGTGCCGATCTGGTCCAAGCGCAATTGACGCACGAAGAGGAACTCACGCTCGTTCGCGGCTATTTCGGCGCCAATAACCGCGGGCGGACGGACGCTTACCCCGACGGGATCCGCAAGGCGCTGCCCGGATCGGCCGGCTACGTTGCGGGAATTCCGCGGTTGAGCATTCCGGCGTTGACGGAATCCGACGCCAGCCTTGGCGTCGCCAACGGCGGCGAAATGCGCCCGGGCGATCAAGCCGTCGCACTGCCCTCCTCGCTGCTCACCGCCGCGACCTGGAACAGCGCTCTTGCCTATGCGGGCGGGGCGATGATCGGAGCCGAAGCCCGCAGGAAGGGCTTTAATGTGATGCTCGCCGGCGGCATAGATCTGGCGCGCGAGCCTCGCGGCGGGCGCACCTTCGAATATGTCGGCGAGGATCCGCTGCTCGCCGGCGTCATGGCCGGTGAGGCCATTCGCGGAACCCAGGACCAGCGCATCATTTCCACCATTAAGCACTTTGCCTTGAACGACCAGGAAACCGGCCGCAACACGATGAGCGCCAACATCTCCGACGCGGCGATGCGCGAAAGCGATCTGCTGGCCTTCGAGATCGCTATCGAGCGCGGCGATCCCGGCGCGGTGATGTGCTCCTACAACCGGATCAATACCGTTTATGCCTGCGAGAACGACATCCTGCTGAACAAGATCCTGAAGGGCGATTGGGGTTACAAGGGATTTGTCTTGTCCGACTGGGGGGCCGTGCATTCGACCGTGGAGGCGGCGAACAACGGCCTCGATCAGGAATCCGCCTACAATTTCGACAAGGAGGATTATTTCGGCGCGGCGCTCGGCCAGGCGCTCGCCGCCGGCACGGTTCCGCAGGCGCGCCTGCACGACATGGTCCACCGCATCCTGCGCACCATGTTCGCCAAAGGCCTGTTCGACAATCCGCCCGTCAAGAAACCGATCGACGCGGGCGCGGATCTGGCCGTGGCGCAGCGCGATGCGGAAGAAGGCATCGTCCTGCTGAAGAATGCGAAAAAGCTGCTGCCGATTTCGTTCGTCAAGCGTCCGTCACGACGCATCACCATCATCGGCGGCTACGCCGATCTCGGGGTGCTTTCGGGCGGCGGCTCCTCGCAAGTCATTCCCGTTGGTAACGTGCCGGAGTTGGAGGTCCTGACCGGCGGTGCGGTACGCATGGGTCCCGACCAGAAACCGCAGATTCCAACAGGCACGATCATCCTGAGTCCGCCGTCGCCTTACGCGGCGATCCGCTCGCTGGCGCCCTGGGCGCGCGTCGTCTACTACGACGGCAGCGACATCGCCAAGGCCGCCGCGCTTGCGCGCATCTCAGACATCGTCATCGTTTTCGCCCAGCAATGGACCGGCGAGGGCTGGGATGTTCCCGATCTTTCGTTGCCCGGAAATCAGGACGAGCTGATCGCTGCGGTAGCCGGCGCCAATCCGCGCACCATCGTGGCGATCGAGAGCGGCACGCCGGTGACGATGCCATGGCTCGACAAGGTGGGCGCGGTGCTGGAGACTTGGTATCCCGGCAACCGCGGCGCCAATGCGATCGCGCGCATCCTGTTCGGCGCGGTCAACCCCTCCGGGCGGCTGCCGATCACCTTTCCGCAAAGCGAAAGCCAGTTGCCGCGGACGGCCATCCCCGGCCGCGAACGGGCCTATATGCGCCTGCCGCTGGAAGATACGCATAGCCCGTTCGACGTCGACTACACCGAGGGCGCGAACGTCGGATACAAATGGTTCAAATCGAAGAAGCTGATCCCGCTGTTCCCGTTCGGCTTCGGCCTTTCCTATACCAGTTTCGATTTCAGCCGCCTCAAAGCCGCCGGCGGCGCGGCGCTCACCGTGACGTTCGACATGCGCAATACCGGCAAGCGCGAAGGCATGGCCACGGCGCAGGTTTATGCGACGCCGCCGGGCGGAGTTGCGCGGTTGATCGGCTGGAGCAAACTCGATCTCAAGCCGGGAGAGACCCGCCGCGTGTCGCTCACCACCGATCCGCGGCTGTTGGCGAGTTTCGATTCCGAAGCCAAACTCTGGCGCGTTGCGGCGGGCGATTACGGGCTGGCGCTGGGCAGCTCGTCCGCCGACATCAGCGCCGGCGCAACCGTCCACATGGACGCGAGCACGATCAAACCCTAGCGCTCAATGCGCCGCGCCTCGATCCATGCCGCGATGTCCTGCCATATGCCCGGACCGTCCAGGTCGCGCAGAAGCATGTGGTAGCCGTTGGGATATTCGCGCACCTCGGTCCGCGGGCCCAGTTCCTTGGCCACCGCCTCGGTCGGCGCGCGCGGAATGATCTGATCCTTGGCCCCGTAGAGAAACAGAATCGGCGGCGTCGCGCCCAGACGATCCGGCGCCTTGCGCGCGGCGTCCATCAGATTGGTCAGTCCCCACACCGCGTCGGCGCGGGTTTCCTTCTGGAACAGCGGATCGCGCGAAAGCTTCTTCAACATTTCGATGTTGTCCGACGGCCAGATCTTCAGACCTTTGCCGGAAACCTTCAACCAAGGCATGGTGTGCGCGGTCAGCCACAGCGCCATGCGGTAGGGAATCGGCATGTCCTCGCGCGACCACACGGCCGGTGCGACCAGGATCACAGCGTCGACGTTCGGCGGATGCGGCCCGGCGAGCGCCGACAAGACGACCGCTCCGCCCATGCTCTCGCCCAGCGCCAGGACGGGTATGCCCGGATGGCGTTCGCGCACCGCGTCCACGCAATCCGCCAGGTCCCCGCGCAGCGCCTCGGCGCCCGGCCAGATGCCGGTATTCGGAGCCTTGCCGAAGCCGCGCTGGTCGTAAGCATAGCTGGTGATGCCGCGGCTCGCCCACCACTCGGCGGGCATATCGAAGGCGTTGGAGTAATCGCTCATGCCGTGCAGCGCGACGATGACCGCGCGCGGATGTTCGGCATCCCAGTGGCGCAGCGGCAGGCGCAATCCGTCGCGTGTGAGAAAGGTGTCTCCCGTCAACGAAGGAGGGACGCTCTCGTCCCCGAGCGGCGCGATCATCGGCGCGCAAGCGCCCAACGCACAAACGGACAAGAAAAGGGACGCCATCGTCGAGAACGCTCTGCGCACGTCTTGTCCTTTTCGGGCACAGGATTCATTGGCGATTCCCGCGCGGCCACGATGACGCCTTCAAAAGGCATCCAGGCACGGAAGAATAAAGAGGAAACGAGAATGGGCAAGTCCGCATCAAGGCACGGCCTGCTTCGCCCCCCCGACGACCGCGGACACGCGTCTGCGCAAATAGGGAAGCAGCTCCGCGGAGAACCACGGATTCTTCTTGAGCCAGCCGTTGTTGCGCCACGAGGGATGCGGCAACGGAATGTGGCGCGGAGCATATTCGCGCCACGCCCGTACGGTTTCGGTCACATTGGCTTTGGCGCGGCCGCGCAGATGCCAATCGAAGGCGTAGCTTCCAACCAGCAGCGTGAGTTCGGACTTCGGCAGCGTGGCGAAAAGCTTGTCCTGCCAGGCCTTGGCGCATTCCTTGCGCGGCGGCAGATCGCCGCCGTTGGCGTCATGGCCGGGAAAACAGAAGCCCATGCCGATGATGGCGATGCGGCTTTCGTCGTAGAACGTCGCGCGGTCGACGCCCATCCACTCGCGCAAACGGTCGCCCGACGGATCGTTGAAGGAAATCCCGGTCTCGTGGACGCGGATGCCCGGCGCCTGCGCCACGATGCACAGCCTGGCCGTGGCGCTGGCGTGAATGACCGGGCGGGGCGAAAGATGCGCCTCGCAAATCCGGCAGACGCGAATCTCGGCGAGAAGCCGGGAGAGTTTCGACTGTTCGCGAGTGCCGCGCACCATGCTTTGTCCCAGTCCTGCGGTCGGGAGAAGCTTAGAGCAATTCGACGGTTTCAAGCACGGTTGTCGAGTTTTTCCCGCGGAGCGTAAATGGCGAACACCAGAATATGGTCGACGGTCCGGTCGTCGTCCCCCAAGGGCAGAAAGAGATATTCGCTGTACACCAATTCCGATGTCTCGCGGCCGCGTTCGATCCAGCCGCGCATGGCGACCGGCTCGCCCTTGCGCACGACGCGGTCGTAGGTGGACTTGATTGTCGTTTGGTAGCCGGGAGAAAGATTGCCGGTCTCGCTCCAGCGTTTTCCCTGGAACGAAATACCGTGTGCGATCACATAGGCGTCGCCGACGATGCGGTATTCGTAGTCCTTGCCGCCGTCGATCACACGCAGCAGCGTCGTGTAGCGCAATAGGCCGGCTAGGCCGCGCGGCGTCACGGCCGCCCGCGAAGGGAATTTCCGCCCGCGACACAAGCCGCGCCAATAGGCGGCGCCCCGCAGAAGCAACGTGCTATCGATTTCGCCGAGCGCAATGCGATGGTTTAACTCTTCGGGCACGCGGCCAGAGTCCAACACTGCTGTTTCCGGCTCTTTTTTCGTGGGCATTGGTTGGGTAGGTTAACCGCGCGTCCTTATCCAGAATCGCCCATGGGTGGTTAAAGGTCCGTTTAGAAAGGTGACGTCCACGTCATTTCATCGGAAACGCGACGCATTTCCCCCGTTTTCGGCACTCGCCCGCCACAACCGCGGTCCGCGCGGCACCCCCTAGACGACCGGCAACAGGCCTATCACGGCGCCGGTCATGCAGCTTGCCATCGTGCCCGAAACCAGCGCGCGCAGGGCCAGCGGAACGATCTCGTCCCGCCGCTCCGGCACCAGCGCGCTGGTGCCGGCGATCAAGATGCCGACCGAGGAGAAATTGGCGAAGCCGCAGAGTGCGTAAACCATAATCAGCATGGAGCGCGGATCGAGCGCCCCCTTGGGCAGCGCCGCCATGCTGAGATAGGCGATGACTTCGTTGAGGCTTGTCTTGAGGCCCAGAAGACTGCCGGCCGTAGCCGATTCCCGCCACGGAACGCCGATGAGCCATACCACCGGCGCGAACAGCCAGCCGAAGATGCGCTGCAAGGTCAGCGGCGCGCCGAAGATCGGCGGCAGGACCGCCAGGATGACGTTGAGCAGCGCCACCAGCGCCACCACGACGACCAGCATCGCGATGATCTGCCAATAGAGCTTGAGGCCTTCCTCGGTGCCGTGGGCGATCGAATCCATGCTGGAGTGATAGCGCGATCCGGCGGCGTCCACCGCGTCGATCCCGGCCTCGGTCGGGACAATGATGCGTCCGATCACGATGGCGCTCACCAGCGACAGGAACGATGCGACGAGGACATGGCCGAGCGCACCGGGAAGAACCTCTTTCAAGATCATCGCGTAGAGCACGAAGACCGTGCCCGACACGACAGCCATCCCGACCGTGAACAGAATGAACATCTCAGCGCGGGTGAGACGCGCCAGATAGGGGCGGATGACCAGCAGGCCTTCGACATTGCCGAGAAAGACCATCGAGCCGCCGCCCAGTCCCACCGCGCCGCCGACGCCCAGCAACTTGCGCAGCACGAAGGCGATGGCCTTGACGATGACGGGAAGGATTTTCCAATGCCACAACAGCGCCGAAAGCGCCGAGATCACGATCACCAAGGGCAAGATGCCGAAAGCGAAGTTCACCATCCCCTTGGGATTGGTGACGGCGAACGGCGGATCGGCGCCGCCCAGCACGCCGAAGACGAACGAGGTTCCCGCCCTGGTCGCCCCCGTCAGCGCGCCGACAACGCCGTTGAGCCCATACAGCGCGTCGCGCGCCACCGGAACCTTTAACAAAAGCAGCGCCAGCCCGATCTGCAGGGCGAGGCCGGATACCACGGTGCGGAGGGGAAAAGCCCGCCGGTTCTCCGATAGAATCCACGCCACCGTCAAGATCACGAAAATGCCGAGCAGAGACTGGAGGTGCGGAAACATGCTTGCTCCTTCTTTCGTAGCGTACGCGGCTTGGAGCAAGGCCTGCAGATGCGAAAGAAACCCCGCCGCGCCGCTCGCAACAAACATGGATTGGAGATCGGAAAGCACGCTACCCCCGCCACTTGACCGCAGCCTACACTATCTGCGCCGAATCGAAAGAATGCCATGCCGCCCGCCAGCCGCCCGCCCGAAATCAAGGCTCTTGCCGGTGCGCGCGCTTTTCCGCCACTGATTCTGGTGCTCTTCCATTTCTGCGAAGGTCACGGCTACCGCGGCGCGGGCTGGTTCGATATGCCCGTCGGCAAGGGCTATCTGTGGGTGGAATTCTTCTTCGCGCTCTCGGGCTTCATCCTGATCCATGTCTACGGCCCGCGGGCGCCGGAGTTCCGGCGCGGCAAGGCCTACTGGCCGTTCCTGCAGGCGCGGCTGTCGCGGCTTTATCCGCTGCACGTTTTCACCCTGTTCTCGATGCTGTTCCTGATGCTGGCCCTCGACGCCCTGGCCGATCTTGGCGGCTATGTCTCCATCTATCACCAGCCCTATCACCCGATGAACACCCTCTGGAGCTTCGTCGCCAGCCTGTTCCTCGTGCAGGGGTGGAACCTATTCCCCTGGCTGACGTGGAACGGCGCCTCCTGGTTCGTCAGTGTGGAGTTCTTCCTGTGCCTGCTGTTTCCGGTCTTCGTGCTGTTGTCGCGCGGAGGCTGGCTGCGGGCGTTCGCTTTGGTCGGCGCCGGCGTCGCGGCCTTGACCTTCATGTCCCGGATCTCCGGACACGGCCTGGACATCACCTTCCATGACAGCGTCTTCCGCGGCATGGCCGGCTTCGCCATCGGCGCCGGCCTGGCGACGCTGTTTCGGCTGGCGAACGATGCCGGCGCGGGACGTCTGCCGGACTGGGTCCATTCCGCCGTGCAAGCCGCGGCGTTGGGCTTTCTGTATTGGGCTACCTACCGCACCGGCTGGGCGCACCAGCCCAACGACATATGGACGGCGCTGGCGCTGGATACTCTGGTGTTCGTGCTTGCCTTCGACCGCGGCTTCCTGGCGCAGGCGCTTTCCACGGCGGTGCCGCGCAAGCTTGGCGAATGGTCCTATGCGGTCTACATGGGACAGACCTTCTGGTTGCAGCTCGTGCGCACCTGCGAGCAGCGGCTTTATCCGCCGCCCGATAGCGTGGTGTTCGGTCAACGCTTCGCCGATTTGATCTGGTGGATCGAGCCGGTCGCGCTGGTTCTGGTCTGCGTGGGGTGGGGGGCGCTGCTGGCGGTCTTCATCGAGCATCCGGCGAACGCCGCGTTGAGAAGGATGTTTTCGCGGCGGAAGCAGGCGCTCGCGACTTGACCGCAAGCCCTTGGCGGGCGATCACTGCAACAGACAATTTGTCAGCGGGAGGACTGCTCATGGCCATTCGTTTCGAAGGTAAAGTTGCGATCGTCACCGGCGCGGGCGGCGGGCTGGGCCGCGCCCATGCTCTCGAATTCGCCGCACGCGGCGCCAAGGTGGTGGTGAACGATCTGGGCGGAGCCGTCGACGGGACAGGCGGAAACAGCCAAGCGGCGGAAGCCGTGGTTTCACAGATCAAGGGGGCCGGCGGCACCGCGATCGCCAACGGCGCATCGGTGACCGACGACGCGGGCGTCACCCATCTCGTCAAGCAGACGATGGACGCCTTCGGGCGCATCGACGTGCTCATCGCCAACGCCGGCATCCTGCGCGACAAGAGCTTCGGCAAGATGGAGCTGAAGGATTTCGAGGCGGTGATGGCCGTGCATCTGATGGGCACCGTAAAGCCTTGCAAGGCCGTCTGGCAGATCATGCGCGATCAGCAATACGGCCGTATCGTGGTGACGACTTCCTCCACCGGCCTCTATGGCAACTTCGGACAGACCAACTACGGCGCCGCCAAGGCTTCGCTCATCGGCTTTATGAACTCGCTGAAGCTCGAAGGCGCGCGCGACAACATCAAGGTCAACGCCATCTGTCCGGTAGCCGGCACGCGCATGACCGAGAACATCATGCCGCCGAACATGCTGGAGATGCTGAAGCCCGAATATGTGACGCCGGCCGTGGTCTATCTGGCGAGCGACGACGTCCCGACCGGCGTGATCCTGACGGCGGGCGCGGGCGTCTTCGCGGCGGCCCGGATCGAGGAGACGGAGGGCGTCAATCTCGGCCACAAGGCGACCGCGGACGACGTGGCGGCGAACTTTGCCGAGATCGCGGACTTCTCCGCCGCCAAGCACTATTTCCAGGGTTCGGAGCAGTCGGAGAAATTCTTTGCCCGGCTGCAGGACCCGCCGATCATCGGCTAGCGGAAGGCGCGGAACAACGCACCTTACCCCATGCGGGAAACAGCCCGCACCAAGACCATGTCACACTACTGTCAAGTAGCCAGTAGTGTGACACCGATGGATGTCAAGGTTTCGCATTATGCCGAAACCGCATGGCCACCATCCGCTGCAGCGCAGCATCAAACTATTGCCGCCAGGATCATGCACCCCATCTAACGAATATCGCTGGTTAACGCGCGGCCAAGCCGATTGCAGCCAGCTTCGAAACTAGGAGTGGGCCATGACCGAATTCACGAGAAATTTCACTGCGGGCTTGCTGACGCTGGCCGTAATCGGCGGCATTGGCGGATATTTGACGATGTCCCTCATCCCCGCAAAGCCCAAACAGGCAACCGAAATCACGACGCCGCAGTCATACGGCCCGGCGATCGAAACAGTGACCGTAACAGGAACCAGGCGGGCTTCATAAGCCCGCCTCGGCTCACCGATTGCACGACGGAATATCTGATTCCGCATTGCGGTAACTGTGGGCATGACGGCGGGTGCCCCCAATCAAGTGATCGGGGCATCGTCGCCTAGACCGCTTGCATGTCCCCCATGCTTTTGAAACCTGACGAAAAGCATTGTGGCCCAATTGTGGCGGGCGTATCCTCGGCTCGAATGGTTGGTTAATGCGCTGCCCGCTGTGGCGTCGCTGCCGGCCATGTGAAGGAGAGGAACAATGGATTCCATCGGAAAATCCATCGGTGCAGGTATCCTCACTTTGGCTTTGTTCGTTGGCGTGGGGTATTTCGTCTACACCACGCTGTTCGTTGGATGAGGTGAAGCACGCCGTCGTCGCTCGACGATATGGAATCGCCGGCCGAAATTGCGACGATAGCTAGGGAACAGAAGCGTCTGTAAGCGTGCGTCAATCCGCCGCTTCTTGGAGCACGACGTCGTGACCCCAGAGTTGTTCGATATGGGTGACGACGAGTTCCTTGGCGGCATGGTGCAGCGGAACGCCGCGGTGCATGTGGTGATCGAGAAAGAGTGTGCGATCGCCCTTCAGAGCCGCTCCGACGACCTGGATATTGGGATCGGTGGTGCCGACGTCATATTGGCCGGCCAATAGGCTGCGCACCTTGCGATAGCCGCCCTCGTTGTGGATGGCGGAAACCTTGTAGGTGCTCTCTTCCGCCTTGTCGAAGAGCGCGAACATCCGGAATTCCCGCATCAGCCGGGGCGAGAGGAACTGTTCGATGAAGCTCTCATCGCGGTAATTGCTCCATGCATCCTTCAAGGCGCCGATCCAGTCCCCCGAACCCGCGAAGGCCGGAAACCACTCGCGATCTTCCTCGCTGGGGTTCTCGGCGATACGGCGGATGTCGCTCATCATCGCGAAGCCGAGCGCATAGGGATTGATACCGGAATAGCGCGGGTCGTTGAATTCGGGCTGGAACACCACCGACGTGTGGCTGTGCAGGAATTCGAGCAGCGAGCCTTCCGAGATCAGCCCGCGGTCGTACAGCAGATTCATGATCGCGTGATGGACGAAAGTGGCGCAGCCCTCGTTCATCACCTTGGTCTGGCGCTGCGGATAGAAATACTGCGCCAGATTGCGCACGATCCGCAGAACCTCGCGCTGCCACGCCTTTAGTGTCGGCGAATGCTTTTCCAGGAAATAGAGAAGATTCTCCTCCGGCAGCTTCATGTCGCCGCCGAATTCGTCGTCGTCTTCGAGCGTGGGCGGTGCGCCGGGAGGTTCGACCCCGACGGGGAGCGTGCGCCAAAGGTCGTTATAGGCTTCCTCTTCGTATTCGGCGCGGCGGCGGCGCTTTTCGAGGACGCGTTCCTTCGACGGCCTGGGCGGACGGCGATAACGGAACACGCCCTGGTTCATCAACGCGTGGGCCGCATCGAGAACGGATTCCACCGCTTCGCGGCCGTGACGCTCCTCGCAGGCGGCAATGTACTTCTTGGCGAAGGCGAGGTATTCGAGGATGCCCTCGGCGTTGGTCCATTGGCGGAACAGATAGTTGTTCTTGAAGAAATGATTGTGCCCGAAGGCTGCATGCGCCATCACCAGCGCCTGCATGGTCATGGTGTTTTCTTCGAGCAGATAGGAAATGCACGGGCTCGAATTGATGACGATCTCGTAGGCGAGCGCGGAATAGCCCGCGCGATACATGGTCTCCTCGCGCGCGAACAGCTTGCCGAAGCTCCAGTGGTTGTACATCAGTGGCATGCCGAGCGAGGAATAGGCGTCGAGCATCTGCTCCGAGGAAATCACCTCCACCTGGTTGGGATAGACGTCGAGCTTGAGGTCGTTGAGCGCGACTTCCTCGATGGCCTTGTAGGTGCGGTCCAGCGCCTCGAAATCCCATTCGGCTTCGGTGAAGAGGAGGTTGGACCCGCTGCTCAAGTCAATCCTCCTTTGTCATGGCCCGCAACTGCGGGCCATCCAGGTGACACAAGCTCATTCGCCGCGTGGACACGCGGCGGCTGGATGGCCCGGACAAGCCGGGCCATGACAAATCGAGATAATTGGTGAAGGTGAGCGCGCTCATCCCGCATTCTCCGTCTTCTTGAACAGCTCGTGGAAGACGGGGAAGATGTCGGCCGGTTTGGAAATGCGCTTGGTGGCGAAGTTCGACCATAATCCGGCGACCGTGCGGTAGGCCCGCCACAGCTCGGCGCCGGAATCCTCGGAGGCGAAGACCTCCATCTCGCGCTCGTCCAGAATCTCGATATAGGCGTAATACTGGCACAGCGGCATGATGTCGGCGTTCAGCATCTCCACGCAGCGCCGCGCGTCGCCCGACTGCGTATAGCCGTCGCTGGCCTGGGCCGCGTAGATGTTCCAATCCGACGTGGTGTAACGCTCGCGCTGGATTTCCAGCATCTTGTCGAGCGCGGTCGAAACGATGGTGCCGCCGGACTGGCGCGAATAGAAGAATTCCTGCTCGTCCACTTCCTGCGCATCGTGGGTGTGGCGGATGAAGACGATGTCGACCCGTTCGTAGCGCCGCCTGAGGAACAGGTGCAGCAGCATGTAGAAGCGCTTGGCGAGGTCCTTCTCGCGCTCGCCCATCGAACCCGACACGTCCATCAGGCAGAACATCACCGCCTGGCTGGTGGGCACCGGCTGCTCGGTGAAGGAATTGTAGCGCACGTCCACGGGATCGATGAATCCCACCCATCTGCGCTTGGCGTTGGCCTTGGCGAGGGTTTCCTTCAGCGCCGCCATCTTGGCGCGCGTCTCTTCGGTCTGCGGGTCCTGGCGTTCGAGGCGGTCGAGTTCGTCTTCGAGCGCCTTGACGTCGGAAAGCGAGGGCCGCCTCATCGCCAGGCGGCGGCCGTGCGCGTTGCGCATGGTGCGGATGAGGTTGATCTGCGCCGGCGACCCGGAGGTGGTGATGCCGGCGCGCTTCCACACCGTGTTGGGCGTCTCCTTGAGCATGGTGCGCACGAGGTTGGGCAGCTCCAGGTCCTCGAAGAAGATGTCAAGCACCTCCTCCTGGCGCATCACGAATTCGAAATCGTCTTCGCCCTCGGCATAATCGGCTGCCTGCTTGCCGCGTCCGCCGTCTTCGTCGCTCTTGGGTTTCTTGATCTCGTCGCCGGGCATGTACTCGCGGTTGCCCGGCATCACGAAATCGCGCTCGCCCGCCGCCTTCGGGTCGAGGCGGAAGCGCGGCTCGCGCGTCCCCTTGGCGGAGATCTTGACCTTGCGCTCCTTGACGATGTCGGCGACGGCGGAGTCCTTCAAAGACTTCTGCACGGCTTCGCGGATTTGCGCGCGCGCGCGGCGCAGGAAGCGCTGACGGTTGGCGAGGCTCTTGCCTTTGGGGTTAAGACGCCGGTCTATGAAATACGGCATTAGCCGGCCCTACCGTTCTGCGCGCTACCCTGCCTTGTTGACGCGCATGTACCATTCCACGAGGCGGCGGACCTGACGCGAGGTGTAGCCGCGCGCCAGCATGCGCTTGACGAACTCGTTGTGCTTGGTCTCGGTATCCGTGTCCTTCTTGGACTCGAAGCTGATGACCGGCAAGAGGTCCTCGACCTGGGTGAACATGCGCTTCTCGATCACCGAACGGATCTTCTCGTAGGCCGTCCAGGCCGGATTCTTGCCGTCGTGCTGGGCGCGGTAGCGCAACGCGAACTTCACCACTTCGTTGCGGAAGTCCTTGGGATTGGCGATGCCCGCCGGCTTCTCGATCTTCGACAGCTCGTTGTCGATCGCATTGCGGTCGAGCAACTGGCCGGTGTCGGCGTCCTTGAAATCCTGATCCTCGATCCAGGCGTCGGCATAGGCGATGTAGCGGTCGAACAGGTTCTGGCCGTACTCGCCGTAGGATTCCAGATACGCCTTCTGGATTTCCTTGCCGATGAACTCGGCATAGCGCGGCGCCAACTCGCCCTTGATGAACTCGAGATATTTCTTCTCGACATCCTCGGGGTATTGTTCGCGCCTGATCGACTGTTCGAGGACGTACATCAGATGCACGGGATCGGCGGCGACTTCGGTGACGTCGTAATTGAAGGTCTCCGATAGCGTCTTGTAGGCGAAGCGGGTGGAGATGCCCGTCATCCCCTCGTCGAGGCCCGCCTGCTCCTTGTACTCCTGCAGCGTCTTGGCCTTGGGATCGGTGTCCTTCAGCTTCTCGCCGTCATAGACGCGCATCTTGGAGGTAAGGTTGGAATTCTCGTGTTCCTTCAACCGCGTCATCACGCAGAACTTGGCGAGCAGCTCGAGCGTCTCGGGGGCGCAAGGTGCGCCGCTCAATTCGCTTGCTCTCAGCAGCTTCAGATAAATCTGCGTCTCTTCCGTCACGCGCAGGCAATACGGCACGGTGATGACGCTGATGCGGTCGAGGAACGCCTCGTTGTTCTTGTTGGCCTTGAAGACCGTCCATTCCGCTTCGTTGGAGTGGGCCAGGATGATGCCCGCGAAAGGAATCGGCCCCAGCGTTTCCGTTCCGATGTAATTGCCTTCCTGCGTCGCGGTGAGCAGCGGATGCAGCACCTTGATCGGCGCCTTGAACATTTCGACGAATTCGAGCAGGCCCTGGTTGGCGCGGCACAGCCCGCCCGAAAAAGAATAGGCGTCGGGATCGTTCTGACTGAAATGCTCGAGCTTGCGGATGTCGACCTTGCCCGCCAGCGAGGAGATGTCCTGGTTGTTTTCGTCGCCGGGCTCGGTCTTGGCGATGGCGATCTGGCGCAGCTTGGAGGGATAAATCCGCGACACCTCGAACTTGGAAATGTCGCCGCCGAACTCGTCGAGGCGCTTCACGGCCCACGGGCTCA
Source organism: Alphaproteobacteria bacterium (assembly GCA_028871795.1). Classification (GTDB taxonomy): domain Bacteria; phylum Pseudomonadota; class Alphaproteobacteria; order Micropepsales; family Micropepsaceae; genus Rhizomicrobium. The sequence continues at coordinate 105,291 of JAGWMG010000007.1, forward strand.
TCACGCTTCCGAGGCGATGTTTCTCGACGCCGTATTTCTCGGCCAGCAAATCGGTGAGCTCGCCGGAGCGGAACAGCCCCAGCGGGGATTCGAACACCGGGCTGATATCGTTGCCGGCCTTGAGAACGTAGATCGGGTGCTTCTCCATCAGGTCCTTGAGACGTTCGGCAAGGGAAGACTTGCCACCGCCGACCGGCCCCAGCAGATAGAGAATCTGGCGCTTCTCTTCGAGCCCCTGGGCGGCGTGCTTGAAGTAGCCCACGATCCGCTCGATCGTGTCCTCCATGCCGTAAAAGCCTTCGAAGGCGCGATAAATCTTTATGGTGCGGTTGAAGAACATCCGGCCGAGACGCGAGTCCTGGGCGGTATCGACAAGGTCCGGCTCTCCAATCGCCGCGACCATGCGCTCGGCGGGCGTCGCGTAAAGCATCTTGTCGTCGCGAGCCGCCAGCAGCCAATCGCGTAAGGACATCGTTTCGAAGCGTTCGCGCGCATAATCGCGTGAAAAGACGTCGAAGACATCAAGCGTACCCATCGCTACCGATACTCCCGTTGCGTCCTCATGCCCTCACGAACCTAAATATCGTGTCCCGCCGCGGGCATGACAAGACGGATCAGTCTACCGCGTAACAACCATCCTCTCATCCTTGCCTGAACCAAGGGTTAACCTCTTCGATTCTCAGAGACTTAGCCTGCAAAACGCAACCCCGGTCGTCCCGCGCCATTCCCGCGCGTCCGTGACCCGTCTCAGTTGCGTCTTCCATCGTCACCTCGCCGGCCTCGTTACGCAAAAGCGTTGTGGCAGCGGCCCTTAAGGACCCGGTCGATCACGTATCAGTGTACGCCGATTTGGTCTCAATCCAAAGGCCGCGACGACATATTTCCGGGCACCGCGTCACAGAAAGGCCACGATAGGACCGCACGCGGCCTTGATTGCATCGGCGTCGGGCCACATTCCGCCGTGACGCTCCGTTCACGCGTGATGCGCATGGAGAGTGGATTACATGCTTGACCGCACGAGCCGCACTCGCGGCAACTTTTTCCGCAAAATCAAAAAGTCGGTCGCTTTATCGGCAACAGTCCTCGGGCTGGCGCTTTTGTCGTCGACCGGCGGAGCCGGTGACGCAAAACCTGCTCCGGCGCTTGAGTCCAGTCTGACCGTCGAGCGCACCATGATCGTGAAGGGGCATCCGATTTATGTGCTCATCCATTTCGCGGCACCCGATCTCGATATTCCCTCGGCCCGCCGTCCGCCGCTCAACTTTACGCTGGTGCTCGACCGCTCGGGATCGATGGCTGACAAGGGCAAGATCGAGTATCTGCGGCAGGCTGCGAAAATGGCGGTAGGGCAGCTTCGCGAACGAGACGTCGTGTCGGTTGTCGAATTCGACGATCGGATCACCCTATTGTGGCCGGCGTCGCACCCCGCCGACATCGACGCCGTCAAACGGAAGATCGACGAACTGACCCCGCGCGGCTCGACCAATCTCGCGGGCGGGCTTGAACTCGGCATCGACGAGAACTCCGGCGCCGCGAAGCGCCTCGGGCTTTCCGGCGAAACGCTCGACCGTGTCATCCTGCTGTCCGACGGCCTGGCCAATACGGGCATCACCGATCACGGCGAAATCGCCAGACTGGCATCCGCAGCGCGGACAAAGGGTGTGCGGGTTTCGACGATCGGCCTGGGAGTCGATTACGACGAAGACCTGATGCAGGCCATCGCCGAGGCCGGAGGAGGCCGATACCACTATGTGGAAAGTCCCACCCAGCTCGCGAGCATATTCGAGGACGAGATGAAGGGCGCCTTCGCCACCAGAGCCCGCGATGTCCACCTGGCCTTCCACGGCAGTTCCGCCGTCAAGCGCGCCGAATTGATCGGGTTTGCCGCATCGGACGGACCAAACGTCGGCGCCGACTGGCCGGACTTTTACGCCGGCGAAACGCGGACGGTCCTGCTGCGCCTCGAAGTCGATGCCGGCGCCGAAGGCCCGCTTGACCTCGGCAAGTTCGATGTCGTCTGGCGCGACGCGCAGAGCGGCGCCTCCGGCACCCTCGATATGCCGATCCGGGTCGTCGTCACCAACGATACGGCGGCCTCGGACCGCACGGTGAACAAGGACGTCGCCGTCGAAGCGGCGCTGGCCGAAAGCGAACGCGACCTCGCCAACGACGTCAAGCTTTACCAGCAAGGCAACTACGATCAGGCGCGCGCCGGAAACGCTGCCATCATCGCCGGCCTGAAAAACAGGAACGGCACCCTCAAGGACGAACGCATCGCCCGCAAGATCGAGGCCATGAGCGTCGAGCAGGACCGCATGGCCGCGGCGGCGGCCGCGCCTTCACCCGAAGCTCAAGCGAGTTATCTCAAGGCGAGCAAGCAGCGTCTCTATCGGGCGAAAAGCGGCGATCGCAGCGGCTACACCCTCCAGCAAGGCGACAAAGGCCTCGCGGTGCGGCAACTGCAAAGCGCGCTGGCCGCGGCCGGATATTATCATGGAAAGATTACCGGTGATTATGACAAGACCACGGCAGACGCAGTGAGGGCCTATCAGACCGCCAACACCATTCCCGCCGACGGAGTTGCCGGTGCGGCAACCCAGGCGAAGCTCGGATTGTATTGATCCGGCGGTTGGGATGGTGTTCCCGTTCTGCGGCATACGATCGTGGCGGGACAATTAGTTCCAACAAACCGCTTGCGGCATGCGCGCGTTCGCGCAAAGCTTCCATTATGAGCAATCTCGCGCTTCAGATCCGGATGGCGCGGCAGGAAGACGCCGCGGAAGTGGCGCGTGTTTATATTGAATCGTGGCACGACACGTATCCCGGCGTTCTGCCGACGGCGCTGTTGCGCGCCATGACGCCCAAGGGCCAGACCGCGCGCTGGCAGGCGTCGATCCGCGCCCAAGGGCGCGAGGCCGTCCTGGTGGCGGAAAGCAGCCGCTACGGAATCGTCGGCATGACGAGCCTGGGGCCCGCACGCGACGACGGGCTCGGCTTCGACGGTGAAATCTATACGCTCTACATCGATCCGGCATTCTACGGCCGCGGCGCCGGACGGGCATTATTGAAGGGCGCATTTACGACCCTGCGCAAGAACGGCATGTCGTCCTGCCTGATATGGGCGCACGCCCGCAACAATGCGCGCTTCTTCTATGAAGCCATGGGCGGCAGACTGATCGCGGAACGGACGGCGAAATTGATGGGAGAGACGGTTCCCGAAACCGCCTTCGGATGGAAGACGCTGGCGCTCACCGAGCGCAGCCCGGCGCGGTAAAGCCTGCTTTACTCTTCCCGCAAATCCTTGGGACGCACGAAAATTTCGAGTTCGCCGCCGTCCGCCGCGACGCCGCGCCATTGCGCCATCTCGAAATCCAGCACCGCCAGGGCACCGGTAGGGAATTTCTCCAGCATGGACAGATAGCGCTTGCGCATCGCACGGCTCTCGGGCTCGCGTGCCAGCGCGTTTGCGCAATCCGCCAGGCCGGGATTATGGCCGACGATCATCAGCGAACCGGCAGCGTCCCGCGCCTGCCGGACGAGTGAAAGGATCGTATCCGGCGCGGCCAGGTAGAGTGCGTCGAGATATTGCACGGTCGGCCGTGCGCCCAATTCCGGCAGCAGCAGTTCCAGTGTCTGCTTGGTCCTGACCGCCGACGAGCACAACACCAAGTCGGGTATGTGGACCTCTTCGCACAGGTACCGGCCCATGCGCGAGGCGTCCTCGCGGCCGCGCGGCGCCAGCGCGCGGGCTTCGTCGTCGCTGCCGGGTGTCTCCCGTTCGGCCTTGGCGTGTCGAAGGAGGAATAGCCGCTTCACGCGACCTGGAACCTCGCCCGCGCTCCGCGCTCCAGAGCGGCGGCGACCAGACGGTCGATGCCAAGCGTCCGGCGCAGAGTCTTGATGATGCGGACCTCCTCCAGCTTTATGTGGCTGTCCGTGAGGGCGACTTCGAGCGCGAGCCAATAAGCGGTTTCGCGCAAAGGTTCGGGCAACGCATCCTTGACCAGGCCGAGCACCGCGGCCAGGCCGTCTTCCTCCTGGAGGATGGCGCTGCAATCCTGCGCCAGAACCACCAGCCGGTCGCGATCGAAGTCCTTGAACACCGGCAGACTGCGGGTGAGATCGCCGATCGCTCTCAGTTCCTTGTCGCTCATCGCCCCGTCGGCGGCGGAGACGACGACCATGACGTAGACAAGGGCGGCATGGTGGCTGATGGTCCGCATGAAGGTGAAATCGAGCCTCGTATTCGCGGGGCGACCTTAAGAAACTTGACCCTGCCCGGCAAGGCGCGCAACAAAACACCATGGCTACACACAAAAAGCCGGGCAAATGGCGTCCGCTCACCCAGGCCGTGCGTGGGGGGCAGATTCGAACCCCCTTTCAAGAGACCGCCGAAGCGCTGTTCCTGACCTCCGGCTACGCCTACGAAGCGCCCGAAGAGGCGGAAGCCCGTTTCAAGGGCGAGGCCGACGGTTTCACCTACACCCGCTTCGGCAATCCGACCGTTTCGATGTTCGAGACACGGATGGCGGCGCTGGAAGGCGCCCCCTGCGCCCGCGCTACCGCGAGCGGCATGGCGGCGGTGACGGCAACGCTCCTCGCCGGGCTGCGCCAGGGCGACCATATGGTGGCCGCACGAGCCATGTTCGGGGCGTGCCGCACCGTGATCGAGGAGATACTGCCGCGCTTCGGGATCGCCAACACGCTGGTGGACGGCACGGACGTCGAGCAGTGGCGGCGCGCCATGAAGCCGGCGACCAGGATGCTGTTCCTGGAGACGCCCGCCAACCCCACGCTCGCCATCATCGATCTGAAAACGGTCGCGAACATCGCCGAGGCCGCCGGGGCGCGGTTGATCGTCGACAACGCGTTCGCCACGCCGGCCCTGCAGCGGCCGATGGAGATGGGAGCGCATGTGGTGGTGCATTCCTCCACCAAATATATCGACGGACAGGGCCGCGCCATGGGCGGCGTGATCCTCTGCAAGGAAGACTTCCTCCAGGACCATCTGCAGGCATTCCTGCGCAACACCGGGCCCTGCCTCAGCCCGTTCAATGCCTGGCTGCACCTGAAGAGCCTGGAGACGCTGTCCCTGCGGATGAACGCCCATTGCGAGAGCGCGGCGAAGATCGCCGACTTCCTGGCCGGGCATAAGAAGGTGTCGCGCGTGCTCTACCCGTTCCGTGCCGATCATCCTCAGCACGATCTGGCCCGGGCGCAGATGGACGGCGGCGGCGGCGTCGTGACCTTCGCGGTGGAAGGCGGCAAGAAAAGCGCGTTCCGCCTCGAGAATGCGCTGGAATTGATCGACGTCTCCAACAACCTGGGCGACACCAAGAGCCTCATCACCCATCCGGCGACCACGACGCATCAGCGCCTGACGGCCGAAGCCCGGGCGGAGCTTGGCGTCAGCGACGGCATGTTGCGGTTGTCCGTCGGCCTCGAAGACCCCGCCGATCTTTGCGATGATTTGCAGCAGGCGCTCGCCAAACTATAGCGGGCGCTGGCCGGTCTTCGCCGTAACGCCCACGAAAACCGCCTTCTCGCCAACCCGGTAACCACGTACGGGGCCGTAGAGCCATAGATCTGACCAGCGTTAACCCGCCGCACAGCCAAGACTTGCGGTCCGCTTCGCCGCCATCAGATAATTGCGCCATGTACGAGCGCACGACACATGGCATCCGGGTGGCGGTAAAATCCGCCTACCTCGACGATCAATCGGACCCTGGGGAAAGCCAGTTCCTGTGGTCGTACACCGTCACCATCGAGAACAAGGGCCGGGAATCGGTGCAGCTGCTGTCGCGCTACTGGCACATTACCGACGGCGAAGGCCGCGTACAGGAAGTGCGCGGGCCCGGTGTCGTGGGCGCGCAGCCGGTGCTCGCGCCGGGACAGGTGTTCCAGTATACGAGCGGCTGTCCGCTGCCGACGGCGTGCGGTTTTATGACGGGGCGGTACCAGATGCGCTCGGCATCGGGGGAGGCGTTCGAGGCGGAAATTCCCGCCTTCATCCTTGAAAGTCCGTACGAGCGTCGCCAACTACATTAAAGCCCCAGACCGCCGCGGGTTGATCCGCGGGCGCGCAGGGGCAACTATTCTCTGCCCAGCCCCGGAGCGCCCCGATGTCAGACGCCAAGACCAAGCCCGTTGCCTGCAGCGCCAAGCCGAATATCGTGCGGCCTTCGCGCGAAGAGGCGGAAACCGCGATCCGCACACTGCTGAAGTGGGCCGGCGACGATCCGGCGCGCGAGGGACTGCGCGACACGCCACAACGCGTCGCCCGGGCTTTCGAGGATTGGTTCTCGGGCTACAACGAGGACCCCGAGGAATTCCTCCGCCGCACCTTCGAGGAGGTCCAGGGTTACGACGACATGGTCGTGCTCAAGGACATCCGCTTCGAGTCCCATTGCGAGCACCATCTGGCGCCGATCATCGGGCGCGTCCACATCGGCTATCTGCCGAACAACAAGGTGGTGGGAATCTCGAAGCTGGCGCGCGTGGTGGACACCTTCGCCCGGCGCCTGCAGGTGCAGGAGACGATGAACGCCCAGATCGTCCATTGCATCCAGAACGTGCTGGAGCCCAAGGGCGTGGCCGTCGTCATCGAGGCGACGCATCAATGCATGACGACGCGCGGCGTGCACAAGCCGGGCGTGACCATGGTGACCTCCAGCATGTCGGGCGAATTCCGCAAGAATCCGCTGACGCGGCGCGAGTTCCTCAGCGTGATCGGCAATCCGGCGACGAGCATGGACGGGTAGAACAATGATTCCATCCTTCCCTCGATGGGGAAGGCAAGAAAATACACTACGATTTGCCCAAGCACCACTTCAGGATCGCTTTCTGCGCGTGCAGGCGGTTTTCGGCTTCGTCCCACACGACGGATTGCGGCCCGTCGATCACCTCGTCGGTGACCTCCTCGCCGCGATGCGCCGGCAGGCAGTGCATGAAGATCGCGTCCTTCGCCGCGCCGGACATCAGGCGGCTGTTCACCTGATAGGCCTTGAGCAGATTGTGGCGCTTGGTCGAATCCTCGTCGCCCATCGACACCCAGGCGTCGGAAATCACGCACTCCGCCCCGGCGACCGCCTTTTGCGGGTCGTCGCCGAACCGCACGTCGCCGCCGTTCGCCTTCACCCATTCGCGCAGCGCCGGCCGCGCCGAGAGTTCCGGCGGCGAGGCGACGCGTAGCGAAAAGCCCAGGCGCACGGCGGCGTGCACCCAGGAAGCGAGCGTGTTGTTCGAGTCGCCGCTCCAGGCGACGAGGCGGCCCTTAATCGGGCCTTTGTGCTCCTCGAACGTCACCAAGTCGGCCAGCACCTGGCAGGGATGCGACAGCTTGGTCAGTCCGTTGATGACGGGAACGGTGGCGTTGGCGGCCAGATCCAGGACCATCTCGTGATCGAGCAAGCGGATCATCACCGCGTCGACGTAGCGCGAAATGACGCGCGCCGTATCCGCAATCGTTTCCTCGCGGGCAAGCTGCATTTCGCTCCCCGTCAGCATGATCGTGGTGCCGCCGAGCTGGCGCATGGCGACGTCGAAGGAGATGCGGGTGCGCGTGGACTGCTTGTCGAAGATCATCGCCAGCACGCGCCCGTCGAGGGGCCTGTCGGAATCGGCGACACCGTGCGGCAGGCCCGCGCGGGCCTGCTTGCGCCGGCGCGCTTCCGCGATCAGCGCCTGCAGCGTAACGGCATCGAAATCGGCGATGTCCAGGAAATGCCGGACCGTCCGCTCCGCGGGGGCGTTCATGCCGCCTCCGTTTTCTTGCCGGAGGCTGCAAGGCTCTTCGCGGCCGCCGACAGCATCGCCATCGCTTCGCGCACCTGGGCTTCCTCGATGACCAGCGGCGGCACAAGCCGCACGACGTTGTCGCCCGCGCCGACAATCAGCAGGCCTTGTTTGCGCGCCGCCGCGACGAAATCCGTGTTCGGCACGCGCAGCTTGAGGCCGAGCAACAGACCTTGCCCGCGCACTTCCTCGAACACCATAGGATGTTCGGCGAGCAGCCCGGCAAGCTGTTGGCGCAGATAGTTGCCGATGGCCTCGACGTGCGGCAGGAAATCCGGCGCCAGCACGAGATCGAGCACGGCATTGCCCACGGCCATGCCGAGCGGATTGCCGCCATAGGTCGAGCCGTGGGTGCCGGGCGTCATGCCCTTCGCCGCTTCGGCGGTGGCAAGGCAAGCCCCCAGCGGATAGCCGCCGCCGATGCCTTTGGCGATCGGCATGATGTCGGGCGTAATGCCTAGCCATTCGTAGGCAAAAAGTTTTCCGGTGCGGCCGACGCCGGTCTGGATTTCGTCGAAGATCAGCAGCAGACCGCGCTCGTCGCACAGTTTGCGCAGACCGCGCAGGAATTCCGCCGGCAGGACCCGCACACCGCCTTCGCCCTGGATCGGCTCCACCAGGATTGCCGCGGTTTGGGGCGTTATAGCCGCTTCCGCGGCCTTCAGATCGCCGGGCGGAACCTGGTCGAAACCGTCCACCTTCGGGCCGAAGCCTTCCAAATACTTCGCTTGGCCTCCCGCCGCGATACCGGCCAAGGTGCGGCCGTGGAAAGCGCCCTCGAAAGTAATGATACGGAAACGTTCGGGATGGCCGCTCACATGCTGATAGCGCCGCGCCATCTTGAAGGCGAGTTCGCAAGCTTCCACGCCCGAATTGGTGAAGAACGCCGTGTCGGCGAAGGTGACTTCGACCAGCCGCTTAGCCAACGCTTCCTGCCCGGGCACCCGATAGAGATTGGAGGTATGCCAGAGCTTGCCGGCCTGTTCGGTCAGCGCCGCCACCAGCCTGGGATGCGCGTGACCGAAGGCGTTGACCGCAATGCCTGCCCCGAAATCGAGGTATCGCTGCCCATCCTCGGCGAAAAGGTACGATCCTTCGCCCCGGACGAATGCGACATCCGCCCGATTGTAAGTTGGCAGCAATGACGGAAACACCCGATCCTCCCATAGCTTTGCGCTCTTGTGGATAAACCCACGCGCGGGGCCGGCTTTATCCGCTTTCTGCCTTTACCACACAAGCGAGGCGGCTTGGCGACCTGTGATGCGCATTCCACAGCGTTGGAATCGCGCGCAATTCCGGATTGTGGATGGTTTTGCGGGGCAAAATTGGCGCTGAGTCGGTTTCTGTGGACGAAGGGGTGGTAGGTGCTCCACACGTCTTGTGCGTCGTCGCACAGCGGCTACGATATGTTGTGACCAGAAAGGGCCTGAAAGGAAGACGCCATGACACAGGCGAATTGGACCGAGGACCGCGTCGAACAGCTCAAGAGTCTCTGGACCGAGGGACTCTCGGCAAGCCAGATCGCCCGCGTACTCGGGGGCGTCACCCGCAATGCCGTGATCGGCAAAGTGCATCGCCTCGGCCTCGCGGGCCGTGCGAGTCCTTCGCGCATCGACCGCCCCCGCCTGCCGAGCACGCCGCGCGTCTCGATGCGGTCCCATATCCCGCCGCCGCCCGTGGTGGAAGAAGACCCCCTGCCGCTGGACGACGGCCATTTCGCGACCGTGCTGACGATCAACGACCGCATGTGCCGCTGGCCGATCGGCGACCCATCCGAAAACGAGTTTCATTTCTGCGGCCGCAAGCCCAAGGCCGGCTCGCCTTATTGCGAAGCGCACGCACGCAAAGCCTACCAGCCGCAGCAGCAGCGCCGCGATAAGATGGCGAGTTGATTCTGGGGAAGACGAAGCGCCCGTCTTCGTGCTAGGATTTCCGCATGAGAAAACATGCGGACAAGCCAAGGGCAAAGCGCGCACCGTCCGACGGAGAAATGCGCGTGGCGCGCCTTGCCAAGCGCGACCGGACGGAAGACGGCGTCGGCGCAAAACTGCCCTTACCGCTCGAAAAATTGCTGCGCGACACATACGTACGCAGGGCTTGTTACCTGCGCTAGCAAGGGTGCCGCGACAAGCGGGTTCAGGCGGCGGTGACGCCATCCTCGAGCGCGTAACCGGCCGAGCGCACGGTGCGGACGGGATCGCGCACACCGTCGAGGTTGAGCGCCTTGCGCAGGCGCCCGACATGGACGTCCACCGTGCGGGCCTCGACATAGACGTCCGATCCCCATACCGCGTCCAGCAGCTGCTCGCGCGAAAACACTCTGCCCGGGTGCTGGATAAGGTGTTCGAGGAGTTTGTATTCGGTCGGCCCAAGATGAACTTCCTTGCCCGAACGGCGCACGCGATGGGCGGCACGGTCCATTTCGATGTCGCCGACGCGAACCACGTCTTCGGCCAGGCTGGGGCGGATGCGGCGCAGAACCGCGCGCAGGCGCGCGAGCAGTTCGGTCATCGAGAAGGGCTTGGTGAGATAATCGTCGGCGCCCGTATCGAGGCCGCGGATGCGGTCGCTTTCCTCGCCGCGCGCCGTCAGCATGATGATCGGCACGTTGCGGGTTTCCTGCCTCCCGCGCAGGCGCCGGCAGACCTCGATGCCCGACAATTGCGGCAGCATCCAATCGAGCAGCACCAGGTCGGGCTTCTCCTCGGCGGCGACCAACAGCGCCTCTTCGCCGTCCTGCGCCTCCAAGACGCGATAACCTTCGCGTTCCAGATTGTAGCGCAGCAGGGTGACAAGCGCGCCTTCGTCCTCTGCCACCAGAACCGACGGTTTCATGGCTTACGCCTTTTTCTCGAAGTGGGTTTCGCTCGTGGTGTCGGCCTTGGGACGGTCGGTGGCGAGATTGTTGCCCGTCACCATGTTGTAGACGACCTCCGCGATGTTGGTGGCGTGATCGCCCGCGCGTTCGATATTCTTGGCGATGAACAGCAGGTGCGTGCAAAGCCCGATCGTGCGCGGGTCCTCCATCATGTAGGTGAGGAGTTCGCGGAACAGGCTGTTGTACATCTCGTCGATTTCACCGTCCTGGCGCCACACGGCCTCGGCGGCTTCCGCGTCGCGGTCGGAATAGGCGTCGAGCACCAGCTTGAGCTGTCCGAGCGTCTGGCCGCCCATCCGCGCCAGACTCTGGGTCAGACGGATCGGCGGTTCGCGGTTCAGCACGATGGCGCGCTTGGCGATGTTCTTCGCCAGGTCGCCGATGCGTTCGAGTTCGCTCGCGGACTTGATCGCGGCAAGAGTCTCGCGCAGGTCCCCCGCCATCGGTTGGCGCAAAGCCAGCAGCTTCAGCGCCTGATCCTCGATCTGCTGCTGCAGCTCGTCGACGCGTCTGTCTCCGCCCACGACGCTCTCCGCCCGCCCGGTGTCGCGCCGTGCGATGGCGTCGATGGCGTCGGCAAGCTGGGCTTCGGCCAGCCCTCCCATCTGGGCGACGGAGGAGGCCAGCGCTTCCAGCTGATCCGTGAACGCTTTTACGGTGTGGTCGGTCATGGGCGTTTCGTCCGATTCAATCGAAATGGCAGCGGCAAACCATTGCTTAGGCGCAAACCGCCATGCCTATGTGACAGTTCTATAACACTTCTGTGACAGACACATCGGCCGATTTGGGGACGCTCGGCAGGGAAATCGTAAAGGTGCTGCCTTCCCCCGCCCGGCTTTCGATCTGCAGCTTGCCGTTATGGCGGTTGACGATGTGCTTAACGATGGCGAGGCCCAAGCCCGTTCCGCCGCGCTCGCGGCTTCGCTTCACGTCGATGCGGTAGAAGCGTTCGGTCAGACGCGGGATGGCCTCTTGCGGGATGCCCTCGCCGTCATCACGCACGCTGGCGACGACCAGAGCGTCCGAACCCCGGCGCCCGGCGGACGGCGTCTGGCGCAGCGAAATCGCGACGTGACCGTTTTCGCGGCCGTATTTGATGGCGTTGTGGATGAGGTTCTGAAAGAGCTGGATCAATTCGTCGCGCTCGCCGGCCACCTTGGGCAAGCCCTCGGCGGCGTCGATGGTGATCGCGATGCCGTCGGCCTGGGCCAAGGGGGCGAGTGCGGTGGCGGCTTCGCGGACGATGGCTTCGACGGAGACCTCGCCTTGCGGCGGCACATGCTCGTTGAGTTCGATCCTGGACAGCGACAGGAGGTCTTCGATCAGCCGGTGCATACGCGCCGCCTCGACGGCCATGATGTCGAGGAATTTCTCGCGCGCCGCCGCGTCTTCCTTGGCCGGACCCTTCAGTGTCTCGATGAAGCCGGTAACCGCGGCCAGCGGCGTACGCAATTCGTGGCTGGCGTTGGCGACGAAGTCCACCCGCATCTGCTCGGCGCGCTTCAGCGCGGTCAGGTCGTGCAAGAGCAGCGTGGTGACGACGGGGTCGGCGCCGATCCGCGCGGTGTACGCCTGATAATGCCGCTCGACGGGAACACGAAAGGCGAATTCGACCGATCCGGCCTCGCCGCTCGCCGAGGTGCGCGCCAGCGCCTCCAGCACGCTGGGCGTGCGCAGCAGCGAGGAAACGTGCTTGCGCTCGGCCCCGACGCCGATCACATCGCGCATGGCCCGGTTGGCGAACAGGACGCGACCGGCCGTATCGACGAGCAGCAACGGGTCCGGCAGCCGCTCCAGGACCTCCCGCGCCAACGGCGACAGGATCGGCAGCGACGATTCCAGGCTGGCGAAGCTCTCTTGCGCCACCGGGCGGATCCGCTGCGCAATAACGCTGGTGACCATCGCCGTCGCCGCCAGCGCTGCCGCCACGACCCACATTCCGGTCTCGCCGAGCCAGGCAAACACGCCGCCGCCGACGAGCAATCCCGCTACCACCGCCCATAAGGTACGACGCAAGCCCACCCAGAAAGCGGATTCCTTCGCCATGTCGCGCGCCCGTTCCGATTCGCGTTCGGGCATCTTATGCGCGATTTGCGGCCGGTCCGCGACAACCGAATTAGCCGCGGCGCAGAAATTCGTCGCAGGCATCGGGCGGGAGCAAGAGACCGCCGCCGGCATGTCGCGCTTCGTGCGCCAGCAGCCAGCGTTTGCGTTCCAATCCGCCGCCATAACCGGTCAGCGAACCGTCGCTACCGATTACGCGGTGGCAGGGTACGACGACGGCAACCGGGTTGGCGCCGTTGGCGAGACCGACCGCGCGAACGGCTTTGGGCTTGTCGATTTTCCGTGCGAGGGCGCCATAGCTGAGCGTCCCGCCGGCCGGAATTTCACGCAGCGTCTGCCAGACCTTGTTCTGGAACGGCGTGCCGGCGAACGCCACCGGCAAGGCGTCGATCGCATGAACCTCGCCTTCCATGTAAGCCGCGACCGCCCGCGCATGACCGAACGGATCGTGTTGCGAAACGAGTTTCACGTCGCCGTAACGGGCGCGCAGCAGCGGGAGCCAACGATCCTCGTGATCGGCCCAGTCGAACAGGCGCAGATTTCCTTCCTCGTCGCTGGCGATCAGCGCCGCGCCGATGGGCGTGGACAAACGGTCGATCAGAAGGCGCGCCGGACTAGTCATGCGCCGGTTCTCCATCATGGGCCCACAGATGCTGTGCGGCATAGGCGCGCCACGGCCGCCAAGCCTCGGCGCGCGCGAGCAGCGCCTTCGGCGTCGGCCGTTTGCCTTTCTGCGCGACGACAGGGCTGCGCAGCAAGGCGACGTCGACCGCCGGAAAGGCGTCGCTGTCGCGCAACGCCCGCAGCGCCCAATATTGCGCCGTCCATGGGCCGAAACCCGGCAGCGCCAAAAGCCGCGCCACGGATTCCTCGTAAGGTCCGGCAGGACCGAGCAGGTCCGGATCGCCGGCGGCGGCTCTCGCCAGCCCCTGCAATGCCTCGATACGCGCGGACGGCATGCCAACCGACGAAAGATCGGCGGCGGCGACGCGCGCCGCCGTCGGGAAGACCGACCTCAGCCGCTCGTCGCCGGTGACATCGGGCGACAGCACGGGGCTGGTGCGCGCCACCAGTCTGCCCGCAAGTTTTCGGGCCGCCGCCACGCTGATCTGCTGGCCCAACATGGCGCGCACGGCAAGCTCGAAACCGTCCCAGCCGCCCGGCGTGCGTAACCCCGGACGTTTGGCGACCAGCGGCGCCAGCGAGGCATCGCCCGACAGATGTGCACCGATGGCTTCCACGTCGGCATCGAGATCGAACAGGCGCCGCAGGCGTCCGACGATGCCGAGCAGGGCGCCCACGTTTGGAAAGCGGATCGCCGCCTCGAGGTGGGTGCGCCCGGGTGAAATCGCGACGCTGCCGAACTCTCCCGCGATTTCAACCGTCCTGGCATAGAGGCGCGGTTCGACCAGCTCGACACCTTCCACGGCGCGCGCGGCGAGGAAAGCAAGTATCGCGTCCCAATCGTAAGGCGGACGGTAGCCGAGCCGCACGCTGACGGCGGAAGTATGCATGGCCTTGCGAACCCGCAATTCCCGCGGCGGGCGGCCGTACAGCTTGCGGAAGGCATCGTTGAAGCGCCGTATGCTGCCGAACCCCGACGCCTGGGCCACCGCGCTCATCGGCAGCTCGCTGTCCTGGATGAGCTGCTTGGCGAACAGGATGCGCCGCGTCTGCGCCACCGCGATGGGCGGTGCGCCCAGGTGCTTGTCGAAGAGCCGGCGCAACTGCCGCTCGCCGACGCCGAGGCGGGAAGCCAGCGCGCCGACACTCTCTTCTCCGTCGAATCCGCCTTCCGCTATCAGCGCCAGGGCGCGCGACACAGTGCTGGAAGTCCCCCGCCACGCCGCCGCGTCCGGCGAAATCTCCGGCCGGCAACGCAGACAGGGGCGAAAGCCGGCGCCCTGCGCCGCCGCCGCGCTGGGGAAGAACACGCAATTCTGCGGCTTTGCCGGGCGCGCCGGACAGATCGGGCGGCAATAGATTCCCGTCGTCTTGACGCCGACGAACAAACGGCCGTCGAAACGGACGTCGCGCGTGGCAAGGGCGCGGTAACAAACCTCGTGCGGGGGCATTTCCATGCCGCGACTATGGCGCAAAGCGCGCGGCGAGTCTGGCCATTTTCGGACGTCGACGTCAAACGGCCGCCGGCGGGGAAAAAAGCTTGCGCAGTTCCGCCTTGAGAAGCTTGCCGGTGGCGTTGCGCGGCAACGGCTCCCGCGAGAAGACGATCTTCACCGGCACCTTGAACGCCGCGAGCTTCGAGGCCACCAGCGCACGCAGCTCATCCTCGCTCACGCGCATACCGGGGTTGAGATGAACAACGGCTGCGGGTTCTTCGCCGAGCGAGTGGTGGGGAATCGGCACCACCGCCGCATCGATCACCGCGGGATGTTCGTAGAGGACGCTTTCCACCTCGATGCAATAGATGTTCTCGCCGCCGCGGATCAGCATGTCCTTGGCGCGATCGATGATGTAACAGAAACCCTCCTCGTCCAGCCGCGCCAGATCGCCGGTGCGGACCCAGCCGTTGACGAACGTATGCGCCGTGTCCGCCGGCTTGTTCCAATAGCCCCTGACGATATTCGGGCCGCGCGCCCAAAGCTCGCCCACTTCGCCGATGGCAAGTTCGCGCGAACCGTCGATGCTCATAATCTTGAGATCGCATACCGGAGCGGCGGGCCCGCAGGAATCGGGGCGGTTGAGGTAATCCTCGCCGCTGTGATGGGTACAGGTTGCCGAGGTCTCCGTCATGCCCCAGCCGTTGCCGGGAAACGATTTGGGGAACGCTTCATGAATCTTGCGGACCAGCTCCGGCGCGGACGGCGCGCCGCCGTAGCCAATCGCTTCGAGCGAAGATAAATCGTATTTGGCGCGCGCGGGGTGTTCGATCAGTTGCCAGGCGATGGTCGGAACCCCGCCCGCCTGGTTGATCTTCTCGCGCTCGATCAACTGCATGGCGATCTCGGGATCCCATTTGCGCATCATCACCAGCTTGCCGCCGACGAACAGCGTCGGTCCCAGCACGGCGAAACACCCCGTCGCGTGGAAAAGCGGGATCGAAAGGAGCGAGACGATCTGCGGCGCCGTCCGCAGATCGATCATCGGAACGGGCTCGCCCCGCCGCAGGAAATTGCGCGCTCCCGATATGCCCACCGCCATGATGTTCGACAGCATGTTGCGATGCGTGCCGAGCGCGCCTTTGGGCCTTCCGGTGGTGCCCGAGGTGTAAAGTATCGTCGCATCGTCGTCAGAACCGAGCGCCACATCAGGCATTTCCCCTATGGGCAGCCCGTTCCAATCGTTCACCCCGCCCGTCAGGTCTTCCAGCCGGCGAACCATGGGATGCGGCAGATTGCCGGGATACCGGCTGACATAGACGCGCTCGACAGCGTGGCAACGGGCGAAGCGCTCGGCCAGACGCTCCAGGCATTTGGCGTCGACAAAAACGATCTTGGCGCCCGAATCGTTGAGGCCGTACTCCAGCTCTGAGCCCGTCCACCAGGCGTTCAGCGGCGTGACGATGGCGCCGACCAGCGCGGCGCCGAAGAACACGGCGGGCCATTCGGGAAGATTCCGCATGGCGATGGCGACGCGGTCGCCTTTTGCCACGCCGCGGCGGCGAAGTTCGGCGGCAACGGCGAGGCTGGCGCGCGCAAAACCTTCGAACGTCGCGCGTTCGTCGCCGCTGACCAGGAATTCGCGTTCGCCGTAAGACCGCGCGACGAGGAAAAGCTCGCGCAAGCTCGGCGGCGCGTATTTCCAGGTGCGGGTCCTGACGCCGTCGATCACGACGTCTGCCATCTCGAAGCGCGAACCGGGCGCAGTCAGCAAGGCGTGCGCATGCGTGATCGACATCGCCGGCCAAGTCTTCGGCATGGCAACCATTCTTCCCGGTCCTTCCTGACAATTTGTCGTTGGCGCGATTATCCATGCACGGCGTCCGGCCGCAACGGTTCGCTGCCGGTTTGCCAAAAGTTTTCGCCGTTGCGTCAGTTCCCTCGTTGACGCCGCGGCCGCGGCAAGGTTATCTGTTCCCAGGCGTAAGGTTAGGGAACGCGGTGCGACACCGCGGCTGCCCTCGCAACTGTGACCGGCGAGAACGCATCCAACCGCCACTGGGACGAATGTCTTGGGAAGGCGGATGCCGACGGAGACCCGGAAGTCAGGAGACCTGCTTTGCGCCGTCGTCCTGTTTCCGGTCGGGGTGTGCCGGGGACTGCGGGGGAAACCGTCGCGGCGACAAGTGTGGAGTCGTCGCCGCGGGGAACCCGAGTGTTCGCAAGATTTTCTTCTGCAAAACGCAAATGGCGCTTCCGCGTGCCGGCTCTTGGCTCAAACCGGGAGAACCTCATGCGTAATTCTGCTTTGCTTTCATCCGTTGCTCTGCTCGCAATCGTCGCGCCCGCCGCAGCGGCGCCCGAAACCGTGGTCGTCACCGCCACGCGCAGTCCCCAACCCTTGGAGGTCACGGGCGCGTCCATGTCGGTGATCACCGCCGCCGACATCGACACGCAACAGATCGACGTCGTCAGCGACGCTCTCGCGCAAACGCCGGGATTGACGGTCGTGCGCAACGGCGGCGTCGGCCAGCCGACCAACATCCTGATGCGCGGAGCCGAAGGCGGGCAGACCTTGGTGCTGGTGGACGGCGTGCGGATCAACGATCCCAGCTCGACCACCGGATATGCGATCCTCGGCGACGTGCTGGCGAACGGCATCGACCGCATCGAAGTGCTGCGCGGGCCGCAATCGACGCTCTACGGCAGCGACGCGATCGGCGGCGTCGTGAACATTCTCACCAAGCGCGGCGGCGACGGGCCGCTTGCTCTGCAGGCGCGGGCGGAAGGCGGTTCGTTCGACACCTATCGCTTCAATGTTGCGGCAAACGGCACCAGCGGGGAGATCGAATACGGCGCGGCCGCGAATTACTACGGCACCAACGGCATCTCGGCGGCGGATGCAAGGAATGGCAACCGCGAGGCCGACGGCTATCACCATTTCGGCGCCACGGGAAACCTGCGCTGGCGTGTCGCCGATACGGTCAGTCTCGATGCCCGCCTCTATTACACGAAAGCGCGCGACAGCTTCGACGGCTACCCGCCGCCCACTTATACCTTCCAGGACACTCACGAATACGGAAAAGACACGCTGTTGGCCGTCTACGGCGGCGTCAACCTCTCGCTGCTCGACGGACGCTTCTCCAGCCGTTTCGCGGCGCTGCGAACCGCCAGCGACCGCAAGACTTTCGACCCGACCTTGACGCCGGAGGAGGACTTTTCCGCCAAGGGCGGGGCAACGCGCTTCGAATACCAAGGCGTATTCGAGGCCGACGCCGCCAATGAAATCGTGTTCGGCGCGGAAACCGAGACCCGGACTCTTTCCACGCACAGCATCTACGATCCCACTTCGCTCCCCACCACCGGCAGCGACCGCATCAACGGTTTCTATGCGCAATGGCAGAGCAATCCTTTTGCGGGGTTCACGCTGACGGGAGGCGTCCGCCATGACGACGACCAGGCCTTCGGCGGGCACAACTCGGTGAAGTTGTCGGGCGCCTGGCAGGTTCTGGCGGCGACGACGCTTCGCGCCAACTACGGCGACGGCTTCAAGGCGCCCAGCCTCTACGAACAGTTCTCGCAATATTCCAATCCGATCGAGGCGCTGAAGCCGGAGACCGCGAAGGGCTGGGAGGCCGGTATCGATCAAGGCTTCTGGGATGGCCGGCTGCGCGCGTCGCTCACCTATTTCGAACGGCGGACCAAGAACCAGATCGATTTCTTCTCATGCTTCGGTGTCACGTCGACCGCGTGCGCGCTGCGCGCCGTGCAGGGCGGTTATTATTACAACGTCGGCCGTTCGCGCGCGACCGGCGCGGAGGCCGCGGTGACAGCCCGGTTGAGCGACACGCTCGACGTATCGGTGAATTACACGACGCTGTCGGACGTCGACCTGGCGACCGGACTGCAATTGGCGCGCCGGCCGCACGCCTCGGCGAACGCCGTCGCAACCTGGCGGCCGACCGCGGAGCTGACGCTCGGCATCGGCGCGGATTACATCGGCAAGCGTTTCGACGACGCTTATCATTTCACGGCGCTTTCGCCGGCGGCGCACGTCAAGCTGTTTGCGTCGTTCAAACTGAACGACCATATCGAATTGTTCGGCCGCGCGGAGAATCTGTTCGGCAATCGCGCGGAGCCGGTGGCCGGCTACGGCGCGCCCGGGCGGGCATTCTATGCGGGCGTAAGCGCCAGTCTGTGACGGAGAAAGGCGGCGGCCGCCGCCGCCTTTCATCCCACCGCGTGACGCATCTGGGGCGACATGGGTTTCGCCCGGTAATAGAGGCCTGGCGCGTGCTCGGTCTGCGCGAAGGCAATGGTCAGCCCCAAGATCGATTCCGCCGGACCGACCAGCAGCGCGCCGTCGGGCGCGATGATGTCGGCGACTCTGTCGATCACGGAGATACGCGTCTTCTGGTCGAAATACATCAGCACGTTGCGGCAGAAGACAACGTCCATCTCCGCCAGCCAGCCGAAGGAATCCAGCAGATTGAAGGTGCGGAACGTCACCATGCGGCGCAGACTTTCCGAGATGCGCCAGTTGCTGCCCTCCTGCGTGAAATTGCGTACCAGCCTGCGGATCGGCAGCCCGCGCTGCACTTCGAACTGCGAGTAAACGCCTTCCTCGGCGCGCGCGATCATCTGGGAGTTGAGGTCGGTGGCGAGAAGGTCGATCGTCCAGCCCTGGGCGAGAAGCTTGCCGTCGTCCAGCATCATGGCGATCGAATACGGTTCCTGGCCCGCCGCGCAGGCGGCGCACCAGATGCGCAGACGCTTGCTCGCGGCGCGGTTGATCAGGAGTTCCGGCAGGACGATGTCGCGGAATTCCTCGAATGTCCTGCGGTCGCGGAAAAAAGCCGAATCGTTGGTGGTCATCGCTTCGGTCACGGCCGCGGCCAGCGCTTCGTGGCCGTGGCGCAGCTCGCGCATCAGCGCGGCGCTGTCCTTGAAGCCGAAGCGGCGCATGACGGGCGCCAGCCGGCTTTCGACCAGATGCGTCTTCTGTTGCGTCAGCAGAAGCCCCGAACGCCGGCGCAACAGCTCTGTAAAGAAGGCGAAGTCGTTCTGGTCCATCGTCGGCTGCGTCTTCACACCAGACCCACTTCGGCGAACTTCGCCTCGATAATGCTGCGGTCGAAGGGCTTCATAATGTATTCGTCGGCGCCGGCGCCGAGCGCTTCGGTAATGTGAGCCACATCGTTCTCGGTGGTGCAGAAGACCACCATGGGACGACTGCCGTCCCGCCCGGCGCGCAGGGCGCGCAGGAACTCGATGCCGTCCATGTTCGGCATGTGCCAGTCGAGCAGGATCACGTCCGGCATCCTGAGGCGGCAGGCTTGCAGCGCCGCGGCGCCGTCCGCCGCTTCTTCGGTTTCGAATGCGAGGTCCGCAAGGATGCGGCACGCGACTTTGCGGATGACGCGGCTGTCGTCGACGACAAGGCAATGCTTCATGGCGAACCCCAACCGGTACGGGGCCAAAACGAATATGCGGGCGAAAGCCTACGCAGGGAAAGTAAATGCCGGATTTACGCCGCTGCGGCGCGGTTAACCGGCGACCAATTCGACGCAGCCCTCGTGCGCCGTCATGGTCAATCCGGCGTTCAGCTTTTTCGCAAGCCGGTAGGTGAGATAGGGCTGCACGCCCCGGGCATCGTAGCCCTCCTCGGCGGTCTCGCCGCGCAGCGCCCGTTCGATGCCGCCGACAATGCGCGCGCCCTGGCCGGCGGCGACGATCTTGAACCCGTAAACGCCCGCATCGCTGCCGGTCTCGATCCGCAGCGTGCCGCCGCGCGGCAGACAATCGGCCGCGATCAGCGCGACGTTCATCACCAGTTTCGCCCAATCCTTGGGCCAGTTCGTACTGGGCGCCTCCCAGTGCATCGCCACCTTGCCGCCGCTCAAAAGCCCGCCGACCAGACGGTTGACCTCGCCCAGGTCCAATTCCGCCCCGGCCGAGCCCGCGGCTCCGAAAGCGATCCGCATGAATTGCAGCCGCGCCAGGGCCTGGGCCGCGCTGGAGGTCACGATCTTGAGGGCATCGGCGCGCATCGCGTGGTCGCGCTCGTCTTCCAGGACCTCCAGGCCGTTGACCACGGCCCCCAACGGCCCCACAAGATCGTGGCATACCCGGCTGACCAGATATGAAGAAAATTCCAGGTCGTTCATGGGATTTCAGGTCTCCGGGCTGTGACGGACGGTTGGCATTTGGTTATCGTCAGACTTGCCTCTTAAGGAATACTTAAGATGATCTCAACACTGGAGCCGGCGGGCGAGCAACCATGACGGAAACGATCCACGCCCACGCGACCTCGCCCATGCTCAGGGCCCTGGCGATGATCGCCTACGAAGCGGGTGCGATCGTGCTCGAACACTACACCGAAGAGATCACGGCGCGGCGCAAGGACGACCAATCGCCGGTGACCGCCGCCGACCTCCAATCCGAGCGCTTCATCCTGAAGCGGCTGGCGCAACTGGCGCCGGGCGTTCCCGTCGTGGCGGAGGAGGACGTCGCGGCCGGGCACACACCCAAGGTCGGCCACCGTTTCTTCCTGGTCGATCCGCTCGACGGCACCAAGGAATTCCTCAGCCGCAACGGCGAGTTCACCGTCAACATCGCCGAGATCGTCGAAGGCAAGCCGGTGCGCGGCGTGGTCTACGCGCCGGCAAGAGACCGTCTGTTCATGGGCGAAGCGCTGGCGGGCGCCTACGAGGCCTTCGCTCCGCCGGGCGGCGCGCCGGACTTCGCCGAAGCGCGGCAGATCCGCGCCCGCGCGCCGGCGCCGGACGGACTCGTCGTCGCCATCAGCCGCTCGCACAACGACAACAAGACGCAAGAGTACCTCGCCCGCTACAACGTCAAGGCGTTCGTGGTGGCGGGATCGTCGCTGAAATTCTGCCTGCTGGCGGCGGGCGAAGCCGACATCTATCCGCGTCACGGCCGCACCATGGAGTGGGACACCGCCGCGGGCCACGCCATCCTGAGTGCGGCGGGCGGCAGCCTGACGACGCCGGAAGGCAAGCCGTTCACCTACGGCAAGGCGGGGTTCGTCAATCCGCATTTCGTGGCGCGCGGGCTGGCGAAGTAAACGAAGCGGCGTGCCGCGCATTTCTATAAGTATCTGTAATTATTGAATTTTTCCTCGGAGGTTGTTTCGGCTTTCTGAGGGGGGTATCCCCCTGACGACCTCCTGCCCAATTGAACCTCCGAATTCCGAGGGGATACCCCGGTGCATTCCTCCGTTGGGCGGCCGAGATTCGAGTTCGCACCAATTTGAAAAAAGTGCGCCTCAAACGGACAAAGCAAGCCCCTACGGCGCATGTAGGAACGGATTCCACTCCTTCAAGGGGCGCCGCGAAAAATACTTTGAATTCTATGATTGGATCGAAGCTTCCCTTACTGGCGTGTCCATAAAGCGGGAATCAAAACTTCGTTCACCGGAGCATCATGGTGTTGCCATATTCCTCGCCATCCTGAAGGACGCCAAGCCCATCTCGCGCAATGGGGGATTTTGGGCGATGCTGCCACACGATGGGGATTCGAAAGGAGTATCGGTACATGATCAGGCGGAAATTGATCCTCGGTGCGGCCGCGACGGCCTTCTCGCTGGTCGCGGCTCCGGCGTTCGCGGAAGACGACGATGCCACTTACACCGCGGATGAAATCACCCATGCGGCGGCGGATTTCTTCGGCATCACCACCGAGGCCGCGGCCAAGGCGGTGCAGCACGTATTCAAGGACCAGGGTCAGCCCGACGCCTACGTCAAGGGCGACGAAGGGTCGGGCGCGTTCGTTGTCGGCCTACGCTACGGCTCCGGCTGGCTGATCCGCAAGAACCACGATCCGAAAAAGGTCTATTGGCGCGGACCGTCGGTGGGCTTCGATTTCGGCGGCAACGCGTCGAAATGCTTCACGCTGGTGTACAACCTGAGGCGGGAGCAGCGGCTGTTCCAGCGCTTCCCGGGCGTCGAAGGCAGCATCTATTTCGTCGCCGGAATCGGCGTGCTCTACATGCGCTCGGGCGGCGTGACCCTGGCGCCGATGCGCACCGGCGTCGGCCTGCGCGCTGGCGTCAACGCGCAGTACGAAGAATTCACCGACAAGCGCGACTGGTTCCCGCTGTAACCCGAAATGTCATCCCGGCCAGCGATGCAAAAGCATCGCGTCCGGGATGACAAGCTGGTTTACGGGCTTGCCGGCGCGGGCGTGTCGATGGCGCCGGCCGGTGCGGGCAGGTAGAGCAGCAGCGCCGCCGCCACATAGGTCGACGAGTACGTTCCGACAACGATGCCGAACAGGATCGCACCGGTGAAATCGCGCAGCACCGGAACGTACATCATCAACGGGATGATCGTGATGGCGGTGGCCGCAGAGGTCAGAATCGTCCGCGTCAGCATCTGATTGGTCGACAGGTTGATGAGGTCGGAGAGCGCCATGCGCTTGTACTTGCGCCGGTTCTCGCGGATGCGGTCGAACACCACCACCGTGTCGTTGATCGAATAGCCCGCCAGCGTCAGCAGCGCGGCGATGCTGGTCAGCGTGAAATCGAGATGCAGCACCGAAAACAGGCCCGCCGTCACGAACACGTCGTGGCCCGTGCAGAAGGCGGCAGCGATGCCGTATTGCCATTCGAAGCGGATCGCCACCCAGATGGCGATGGCGATGATGGCGAGGATCGTCGCGTAAACGCCGCCCTGGAACAGTTCGTGGCTCACTTTGGGGCCGATGACCTGGAAGCTCTCGACCGTATAGCTGGGACCGAGCTTGTTCTGAATCTGGACCTTCGCCGCGTTGCCGTCCTGGCCGGGCTTGGGTTGAACCTTGATCAGGATGCACGAATTGACCGGCCGGTCGCAGGTGCCGCCGCCGATGTTCTGAATTTGCCCGTCGTTGAAGCCGAGGCCGCTCACTTCGGAGCGCACATGATCCAAGGCGATCACGGTCGGATATTTGACCTGCATCTGCACGCCGCCCTTGAAATCGATGCCGAGATTGAAGCCGTACACGGCGATAGCGAAGATCGAAATCAAAACCAGCAGCCCGTCCACCGCGAACGCGTAATAGCGCGCGCCGATGAAATCGATGTTGGTCGCTTCCGGGAGAAATCGCAGCAGAGGCATCGGCTTAATGGTCCGCAAAGGGGCGCGCACACATAGCGGCATTGCCTGTGGGGAACAAGCGTTAGGCAGGGTTAGCGCGCCGTCTTCGCGCGGCAAAAAAAAGTCTTGACTGATTCGTAATTTCTATATATATGGAAATATCGAATTACTAGAGAATGCGCGAATGAATTGCGAAGCCGACGCTCGGATAACCCGCTTCGCCGACATGCTGTCGGCGATGGGCGCCGAGCCGCGCCTGCGCATCGTGCGCTTGCTGCTGGCGGCGCATCCCGGCGGACTGGTGGTGGGCGAGATCGGCGCCGAACTCGGCATCCCGAATTCCACGCTCTCCCATCATCTCGAAAAGCTGAAGAACGAAGCGCTGGTGAAGGTGCGCCGCGAAAGCGCCTTCCTGCGCTACACCGCAAACCACGAAGCCTTGCAGGAACTCCTGGCGTTTCTCTACGCCGAGTGCTGCACCCGCAACAAAGTCGTCGAACCCGAAGCCGTTACCTGCTGCTGAATGGAGATCATATGAGCACCGCCGATCTGAAGGACATCGTCCGCGAGAAGTATGCCCAAGCCGCGCTGCGCGCCGGCGCCGAAGAATCTTGCTGTTGCGGAAGTTCGGACAAGCGCTACGATCCGGTGACGGCAAACCTCTACGACGCCTCGCAGATCGGCGCGCTGCCGGAAAAGGCGGTTCTCGCCTCGCTCGGCTGCGGCAATCCAACCGCGCTGGCGGAACTGAAGGCGGGCGAGACGGTGCTCGACCTCGGCTCGGGCGGCGGCATCGACGTGCTGTTGTCGGCGCGGCGTGTCGGCCCCTCGGGCAAGGCCTACGGGCTCGACATGACCGACGAGATGCTGGCGCTGGCGCGGGAGAACCAGCACAAGGCCGGCGTCGCCAACGTCGAGTTCCTCAAGGGCGAGATCGAAAACATCCCCCTGCCCGATAATTCGGTGGATGTGGTCATCTCGAACTGCGTCATCAATCTCTCGGGCGACAAGGATCGGGTTTTCCGCGAAGCTTTCCGCGTGCTCAAGCCGGGCGGGCGTTTCGCCGTCTCCGACATCGTCACGCGCGGCGATATTCCGGCCCAGATCCGCAAAGACGTTTTGTTGTGGGCCGGTTGCGTCGCCGGCGCGCTGCAGGACACGGAGTATTCGGCGAAACTCGCCGCCGCCGGCTTCAACAACATCACCATCGAGCCGACGCGCGTCCACAAGGCCGAAGATGCGCGCGAGTGGCTCAAGGAGCTGGGCGTCGATTTCGAGAAGATGGCGCCTTACGTTGACGGCAAGTTCATCAGCGCCTTCATCCGGGCGGAAAAACCGCGCGGCTGATGCGATGACAGCTTTGGCGCACCGGCCAGGATAAAACTGCGAACTGGGTGTTGGTGGTCGACAGGGTCTGAACCTGCCCCTTCGACCCAAAGCGGACCGGACGCGTCGACGCAGTCCGTCGGACGAGTCGCGCGATTAAGCGGGAACGTACGTCAACCTAATCACGTCCTCGGTAATTAGATCGCTGGCCACCAGGCGGAGGGGCGGCCGGGGGCCGGCGAAGAATGGCTTGCCGCGACCAAGCACGACGGGGTAGAAGTAGAGTCGATACTCGTCAATAAGACCAAGGTCGGTCAGGCTTCCTGCCAGGACTGGTCCGGCAACTTCAATCTCCCCGCCTAGCTGAATCTTCAGCCCGCGTATCGCCGCCTCCATGTCGCCCTCGACGAGTGTGGCGTTGGGGCCGACCGACTTCAAGGAGCGCGACACAACCCACTTCGGCTGGGCCCGCCATACCGCAGCGTAGTCGCGTTCCTCCGCATCCCAATCCGGAAGGTCATCGTCCCAATAACGCATTACCTCGTACATCCCGCGACCGTATACCATGCCCGTCAAGCCGCGTACCCGCTCGATGAAATGACGAAAGAGCGCGGGACGAGGTGGCCCCATTCTCTGGTGGTCGACGTAGCCGTCCAGGGACTGGTTCAATTCATACACGAGCTTCGCCATGCTACAAAACCTCCACCCCAGGTTCTTCAGAATAGCTTAAGCCGACGTTCCGCAGAAGTGAGGTTGGACACGATCTGCGCGCCGCATTGTCAGTGTAACCAATAACCCGAGGTCCGCTTTCCACTTAAAGCCGACAGTTCTTATTTTGGGGCTGACGTAGATAAGGATCAGAGGTTAGCCCATTTTCTGAGCTGATCGAACTGTTGTTTGGGCGAGCCGTAGTTGAAGCGGAATTCGCATTCCTTGAGGAACAGATAGAAGGTTTTGCGCGGGATGCCGTTATATTTGCGCAGCAC
>JAGWMG010000017.1 GCA_028871795.1 Alphaproteobacteria bacterium
CTTGGCTCAATCGGTGCCGCAGGCTGGCCAAGGACTTCGAGGCTACCATCGAAAGCGCCGTCGCCTGGGTCTTCATCGCCCACATCCGAAATCTTACACGCCGTCTCGCAAGGGCTTGATCCGATGCACAGCTTTTTGAGTCAGACTCTGAGCCTGCACGCTAAGCTGAGAGATTTTCGGACAAGGGGCACCACCTTCCTTGCGCCAACCTGGATTGGTTCAGACAGATCGACTTGCGGGCCTTGACCAAACCCCACGAAGCCTTTGGGCGGATCAATGTTATCCGGGAGATAGGCCATTGGCGGCCAACTCATCGGACCAAAGGTCGGGTGTTGATTGACAATCGCAGTCCATTTCAGACGCCTTAAGGCGGTGTGTATGCGCCATAATTCGACCAGTTGCGGGTGTATCTCGTCGCGAATAGTCCGCACGTCCTCCGGCTTTCTAGAATTACCTGAAGACCGAAGTGATCCAGACCAAACGAGACGGAATCTCATAATCTCCACCGGACACGAGAGATTGCGCATAAAATAGCGCGAGCCCGGATCACATGGCGGACTCACGGTCTACCCCCAATATTACCCCTCGCAACTGGGAACGTGAAGTATAATATCGCCTTTTGGCTTGGTCGCCGTGTATGTTCCTGTTATGTTCTATTCATGGATGGGAGCGCTCTGCAAGCCTCTACGATGTTCCGTGGACGGGATGCGGCCTGTTTGCGTTGGCTGTTCCTCGATCTGAACAGTTATTTTGCCAGCGTCGAGCAGCAGGAAAATCCGAAGCTGCGCGGGCGGCCGATTATCGTGACACCTGTTGCCTCTGAGGGCACTTGCGCCATTGCGGCGAGCTATGAGGCCAAGGCCTTTGGCATCCGCACCGGCACGCCGGTTTACGAAGCCCGGCGGCTTTGCCCAGGACTCAAAACTGTCAATGCGCGGCACGACGTTTATGTCGAATACCATCATCGCATCGTGGACGAGATCGAGCGCCATCTGCATGTCACCAAGGTGGAATCCATCGACGAAGTGGCCTGCGAGCTGCTGGGCGCCGAGCGTCGCACGGAGAATGCCATCGCGCTCGCCCGCGAAGTGCAGCAGGGCATCCTGAAGCACGTCGGCGAATGTCTACGCTCCTCGGTGGGGCTGGGCCCCAGCGTTCTTCTTGCCAAAACGGCGAGCGACATGAAAAAGCCCGCGGGCCTCACTGTGCTGGGGGCAGACCAGCTCCCCGGGGCGATCCTGGGCCTCGACCTCGGCGATCTGGCCGGCATCGGCCGCAACATGGAGCGCCGTTTGAAGGTCGCCGGCGTACCTGATATCGCAACCCTGTGGGCGTTGACGCCTTCGCGGGCGCGCGCCATCTGGGGCTCCATCGGCGGCGAACGGCTCTGGTATGCACTGCACGGCATCGATCCGCCGGAGATCGAAACGCATCGTCAGTCAATCGGCCATAGCCACGTGCTGGGGCCGGCCTTGCGCAATCGCGCCGCCGCCTATCGTGTGGCGCGACGTCTGTTGGCGCGGGCGTCGAGTCGCTTGCGCCGTGCCGAACACAAGACGGGCAAGCTGGCACTGTGGCTGCGCGTGGAAGGCGAGGGAGCGCGCGAAAGCGCCGCGCGCTTTCCCCATACGGCCGACACATTCTCCTTGCTCGGCGTGCTCGATCATTTATGGAATGACGTTGTGCGGCCGGTGGAAATCTTGCCGGTCAAGCATGTCGGCATCACCTTACTGGATCTCATCCCCGCAACATGCATCGCCCCGGATTTGTTTGGCTGGACTCCCGACGTGGACGAGCGGCCGGAGCGGCTTCGTTTGTCGTTGGCGATCGACCACCTCAACCAGCGCTACGGTTGTGACACGGTCTCGATCGGTGCGACGCCTGCGGGTCTGCCCGCCTATATGGGCGCGAAGGTGGCGTTCAACCGTATTCCGGAGCGCAAGGATTTCGCGGGCTAAAGGTATTAACCATGCCGCCCTCGACTTAGCGCGATGGCGCTCTACAATCGCCGCTCCGGTCGGGGGAAACAATGGATCGGCGTTGGGGCGGTCTCTTCGGATGGTTCATGGGCGTGGCGGCGGTGCTGTTGGCATCGGCAACCATCGCCTACGCCACCGCGTTTTTCCTGGCGGCGCACGATCACGGCGCGCAGGTGTCGAAGACTGCGCCGCGCCAACCGCAAGAGAAGAAAGCCGTCGTCGCGCTCGCTTTGCCGCCAGGACCGACCGACATGGCACGCGTACTCCAGCCGCCGCTCGCCTTGCAGCCCGCAGTGCGCAGCAACCGCTGGCCTCCGCCGGGCACGCAAGTTTGGCTTTCGGCGAGCTATAAGCCCGGCGACCCGCGCCTTGTCGACGTCGTTGCGGCCGGCGACGTGATGATGGGCTCGACCGATTTGGGCCTCAATCCGGAGGTGAGACCGGGCGTGGACGCGACCGCGTTGATCGGCGGCGATCTGGCCGCCATTTTCAAGCGCGCCGACATCGCCTTCGTCAATCTCGAAGGGCCGCTGTACGACGGGCCGAACCCGCCGGCGAAAAATTGCACGAGCTGCTACTCCTTTCATAGTCCCACTTATTATGCGGGCGTGCTCGCCAGTCTCGGCATCGATGCGGTCAGTCTCGCCAACAACCATAGCGGCGATTACGGCGAAATCGGCCGCGACTCCACCATGGCGACCTTGCGCGCGCACGGCATCGGCTTCGGCGGACTCGATCGCGACGGTGCGCGCGCCGCGACGCTGCTGCTTCCGGGCGGGCGCAAGATCGCCTTCGCGGCTTTCGCGCCCAACGATGGCACACTCGATCTGAATAACATTCCCGCGGCGGAAAAGCTGATCCGCGCGTGCAAGAAGACGCACGATCTGGTCATCGTGTCGTTCCACGGCGGCGCGGAAGGCTGGGACCATGTCCACATCGTCAGGGGCGACGAGAGTTTCGACGGCGAAGACCGCGGCGACGTCGTGCGCTTCGCCCACGCCGCCATCGATGCGGGGGCCGATCTCGTAGTCGGGCAGGGACCGCATGTGCCGCGCGCCGTGGAATTCTACCGCAGCCACCTGATCGCCTACAGCCTCGGCAATTTCTGGACCTATACGGGCGTGACCAGCTACGCCGTATACGGGTTAGGGCCCGTACTGGAAACTTGGCTGGCGCCCGACGGCACCGTCGCCGGGTTCAGCATCCACTCGACGCGCCAAGCCGGGCTGGGTGTGCCGCATCTCGATCCGGCGGACGAAGCGGCGCGGTATGTCTTCTATCTGACCAACACCGATTTTCCGCAGACAAGCGCGCGCATTGAAGACACGCAAGGCCGCATAACCGCCTCGAACAAGTAGGTTCAGAATCAGATTCCCCCTTTTCATCGCGGGCGGAATGACTGAAGCTTGCGCCTGGGTCGTGATACGCTCTGGCCTAACGAGGGGGATTGTCATGCGGTGGTTCCTGAAAGGGACGACGCTGGTCGTGGCGTTCGTTCTGTTGGGCGCGTCCTACTTCGTCTATCGGGTGGTGTGGGGCACGCCGTTCCGCTTCAACGACCTGCTGAACCGCCAAGCGATTACCGCGGCGCTGGACAGCCCGCAGACCCTTACCCAGGTCGGCGTCACCGACGGCGCCTGGTACGACCTCACCAGCGGCAAGCTCGACACCTATTCGCTGGCGGAGCGCGAGAAGATTTTTGCGCGCACGCGCGAATTCGATGCGCAAATCGCCGCCTGGGACAAGGCGAGTCTTAACCCGCAGGAACAGCTTTCCTATGACATCGTGCGCTGGAATTATTCGCGCGTGCTGGCGGACGAGAAGTATCCCTGGCTCGGCGCAAACCGGCAGCTCTATCCCGTCAACCAGGCGTTCGGCATCCAAACGGAGCTGGCGAATTTCCTGCTGTCGACGCACCAGATCACCAACGCCAAGCTGGCGCGCCGTTATGTGCAGCGACTGAATGCGCTTGGGCACGTCTTGGACGCCGTGCGCGGCGACATCGAGCGCCAAGCCGAAGCCGGCGTGATCGCGCCCGATTTTGTCATCGACCGTTCGATCGAGGAGATGAAGGCGCTGATCGCGCCGATCCCCGGCGAGAATCCACTGGTAACGCATCTGGCCGAAAAATCCGCCGCCATCGGCATGGACGGGGCCGAACGCGATACGCTGGTCAACAGCACCATCGCGACGATGCTCACGACCGTCTATCCCGCCTATCGCCGGCTGATCGCGGAAGAGAAACGCCTGCGCGCGCGCGCCGGCCATGACGCCGGGGTGTGGCGGCTGAAAGACGGCGGCGCCTATTACGCCGACCAGTTCAAGACGCTGACCTCGACAAACCTCACGCCCGACGAGATCCACGCCTACGGTCTGAGCGAAGTGGCGCGCATCACCGCCGAAATGGACGCCGAACTCAAATCCGTCGGACTGACGCAAGGAACGGTGGGCGAGCGGATGGACGCGTTGATGGCCGATCCGCGCTTTCTTTATCCCAACGACGACGCCGGGCGCGCGCAAGTGCTCACCCGTTACCGGCAAATCCTCGGCCGCGTGCGCCTGATGCTGCCAAGATACTTCGCGCACATTCCCAAGACGCCGCTGGACGTACGCCGGGTGCCCGCGTTCTCCGAGAAAGGCGCTCCCGGTGCCTATTATGAGCGGCCGTCGCTGAACGGCGCGCGGCCAGGAATCTTCTTCGCGAATTTGCGCGACGTGGCGGAAACGCCGATGTGGGCGATGCCGACATTGGCGTATCACGAGGGCATTCCCGGCCATCACCTGCAGATTGCGACGGCAACGGAGATTCAAGACCTGCCACTGCAACGGCGCATGGGTTTCATGCCGGCTTACGGCGAAGGCTGGGCGCTGTATTCCGAGCATCTGGCGAAGGACATCGGCCTGTACGACAACGATCCCTACGGCGACCTGGGGCGGTTGCAGGCGGAGTTGTTCCGGGCGGTCAGACTGGTGGTCGACACCGGGATGCACGCGAAGCGCTGGTCGCGCGAACAGGCGATCGACTACATGCAGTCGACGACCGGCATGGCGAAGTCGGACGTGACCGCGGAGGTCGAACGCTACGTCGTCTGGCCCGGACAGGCTTGCGCCTACAAGATCGGAATGAAATCCATGCTGGATTTGCGCGCGCAGGCGCAAACCAAGCTCGGATCGAGATTCGATCTCAAGGAATTCCATACGGTGATCCTGGAGAACGGCGCGATGCCATTATGGCTGCTGAAAGAGAACATCGACCGCTGGCTTGCGCAAAAAGGTAACGTTTCCACGATGTCCCGTAGGGTTAACTAGTGACGCAGCGGAAGATTACCTTGCCCACACGGCCAAGCTTCCCTAGACTTCGAAGGGGTTCCGAACCAGCGCGGTCAGGAATGGGGTTCATGCGGTTTAGTCTAGGTGCCTATGTGATCGCCGCGTTCGCGGCGGGCGCCGCGGCCAATGCCGGCGACGGGCCGGCGTCTGCGCCAACGCAACTCGCCTGGTTCCAAGCTCGCAGCATCTTTCATTCGGGTCTGCGCGACACGCACACCATCGCGCTGACCTTCGACGACGGTCCCAACGCCTTCACCGGCGCGGTGCTGGATGCGCTCGACGCCAACAACGTGAAGGCCACGTTCTTCATCGTCGGCCAGATGGCGAAAACCCATCCCGAAATGCTGGCGCGCGTCGCCGCCGAAGGGAATTTGCTCGCCAACCACAGCGCCAGCCATCCCGAACTGACTAGCAGCTTCGACGACGATCCCAACAAGCTGATCTACCAGCTCAAGAACGTGCACGACTTCATCGCACCGCTGATGAAACAGACCGACACGCTTTATTTCCGCGCGCCCTACGGCTATTGGCGCTCGGCGCACGCCACCATCCTCAATGCCGATCCGGTCCTGCGCAACTATGTCGGCCCCATCTACTGGGACATCGGCGGCGACATCTCGATGCGCGATGGCTATGTGATGAGCTCCGCCGACTGGGCCTGCTGGAAGCACAAATGGAGCGCTCAGGTCTGCGCCAAGGGCTATCTGCGCGAAATCCGCCGCGACAACGGGGGCGTGGTGCTGATGCACTGCATCCACGCTCAGTCCGGCGAGCTTGTCGCGGCCGTGGTGCCGCCGCTGGTCGAGGAAGGCTACACCTTCGTGCGTCTCGATCAGGTTCCCGACTATAAGCAGTATGAGACGCCGCAGACCGCGCCTGCCGTGGCCGATGCCGCGCCATTGCGCGATGTTCTGCGCATTGCCTCGAACAAAGTGAAGTGAACGGTCCGCGCGCACGGCAGGCGTGACGCAGACGGTTCCGCGGCCGACGTAATGGCGGACGGGGTGGGTTCGAAGCCATCGTCTCGGGGACCTTAAGCCGCCGTCGAGCACGCTTATCGAGGTTCACAAGTGGGAAGCGCACCTGCTTATGGCGGGTGTGTGATCGAAGCTGCTTTGTGGGTCGGATAGCGGGGCCTATATTTAGAGACGCTCTGGCGTGTGCGGTAGAGATCGATCTCGTCCGGAAATTGGGTATTCGTGATTGAAGAACCAGGAACAGATTCCAAACAATCTATCGGCAGTCTCTGGAATCCTCCTCCTTCCATCGACGCGGAGGGCGAGGGATGCTCTTTATCTTGCCTTCGCTGTTTCATCCGGTGTCAGTGTGATTTTGTTCGTGATCGCGGCTGCCATCGGAATGCGTCCGCCGTATGACGTTGGCGGTTACGTCGTCGGCGAAGATTTCGTAAACACATGGATGTCAGGCCGCGCGGCGTTGACGGGCAATCCCGGACCTTGGCTTGATCCGCATGTCTATAACGCCGCCGTGCGCCACGTTTTCGGCGCCGGCTTCCCGGAACAGAACTGGTCGTATCCACCGCATATTCTGCTCTTTACGTGGGTCTTGGGTCTGCTGCCCTATGTTCCGGCCTGCGCGGCGTGGAACGTGGCCGGCTTGGCACTCTATTTCGTCGTTGTGATGAAAGGAGAACGCCGCTTCGACCGCTTGCTGTTCTTCTCCCTGGCGCCGGCCGTCGTCTCGAACGTGCTGGTCGGTCAAAATGGTTTCGTGACCGCTGCGCTGATGATCGGCGGGCTCAAACATACGGGAAAAAGGCCGATACTCGCGGGCGTCTTGTTCGGTCTGCTCACTTTGAAACCGCAGATCGGCCTCCTCGTACCGGCGATGTTGTGTGTCACCAGACAATGGCGTTGCATCTTCGCGGCTGCCACGACCACGCTCGTGCTGGTCGTATCGACCAGTGTCATTTTTGGCAACGACGTATGGGATGCCTATATCCACTTCGCCCTGCCGGCGCAAAATCACATATTGCAGGAGGACAAGAGTCAATTCATCGCCTACATGCCGACGGCATTTATGAATATGCGCCTCATCGGCTTGCCCCTCGGTCTGGCCTGGATCGTACAGGCATTGGTGTCAGCGGCGGCGTTAGCTGCGGTGATCTGGACGTTCCGTCAGCGGCGCGATCCGGCTCTGTCGAGTGCGCTGTTCATCACGGCTTCACTCGTTGCGACGCCCTATATGTTTCCGTACGACACGGTCATGCTGATCTGGGCAATCACCCGATTGCGCGAGCGCGCCGGCGTCAATGTGTGGGACGATGCTGTAGCGCTGGCGGCGTGGACGTTGCCTGCTGCGGCCTTCGGACTCGGTCTCGCGGGCATTCCCGTCTCAGCGCTCGTCCCGTTGGCTCTGCTGGCTCGGATCGTGTTTCGTCTTCAACAGGAAGAAAATCATCAGAAGTGATCGAAACCGCACGCATGTCCCTACGTCATTGCGATTGGCGGACGGGGTGGGATTCGAACCCACGAAACCCTTGCGGGTTTGCCGGTTTTCAAGACCGGTGCCTTCAACCGCTCGGCCACCCATCCGCAATTCCAATGACACCTGTAAGTTTTTATTTATCCAATGTATTATGACATAGTTCGGTTTAGTCTTCCCCGCAAGAGGCGAGTCCGAATCCGTTTGCGGGACAATTGCGGGACACTCAGATGGCAACGATAACGCAACGAACCGACCGCACCGGTCAAATGATCGGTTGGCAAGCCAAGATTAGGCGAAAAGGGTATCCCGCCGAAAGTCGAAGTTTTGCCACCAAGCGCGATGCGGAAGCCTGGGCACGTAGCCTCGAAGGCGAGATGGACAGGGGCATCTTCGTGAGCCGCCGCGAAGCCGAAGCGACGACGCTGCGCGAGGCCCTTGATCGTTACGAGCGTGAAATCACGCCCAAGAAGAAGGGGGCGGACCAGGAGAAACACCGACTTAATCTGTGGCGTAAGAGTAACCTGATGGATCGCTCACTGGCAGCAATCCGCGGTAACGATCTAGCGCGGTGGCGCGATGATAGACTTAAGGCGATGATTTCGCCCACGACGGTCCATCACGACCTCATGTTGCTTTCAAGCCTCTTCACGACCGCACGGCGTGAATGGGGGATGGAAGCTCTCGCCAATCCGGTACAAGCGATCAAGGTGCCAAGCCTGGGGCCGGCTCGCGAACGTCGCCTTCAAGACGATGAGGAAACGCGGTTGCTGGAATCGCTGGGAAAGTCCAAGCACTGGTGGGCCAAGCCGATCGTCCAATTCGCCATTGAGACAGGGATGCGCCAAGGCGAAATTCTGGTCCTGGAATGGCATCGGGTTGATCTCAAGAAGCGTGTTGCGCGCCTAGCGGATACGAAAAACAATACACCGCGGGAAGTTCCGCTATCGAGTACAGCGGTTGTAATCCTCGAAACGATCCCGCGGGAAATCAAAGGCCGGATATTTCCGGTCGAGAAGGAAGCCCTCATCAAGGCGTTCCGCGCAGCGTGCGTTGCAGCGAAGATCGAGGGTTTACGCTTCCACGATCTGCGCCACGAAGCCCTTTCACGCCTCTCCGAACGTGGTTTTGGTGCATTGGAGCTGGCGACCATCGCCGGCCATCGTACCCTAAATATGGTCCGGCGATATGTGCAACTCCGCGCCGAGGATTTGGCAAAACGGATAGGGTGAGAACCGTCGGAGGTCTCTGGACAGCTATCGCCGACGCCCTCATAACCTTCACTGCCGAATGCCAAAACTATTTCACCGCCTGCGGCTACGATCCACAATGACCGGAAAATGCTCTAGTAGCTGCGGAATTGTCGAGTGGCGCGGAATGATGGCGCAGATAGAGAATCGAGTCAGTTGGGAAGCGGTGCCTCATCGTGCCGCGAGCGACTTTATCCAATTGGCGACAGGAGGGCCTACGGCCCCGTATTCAGGCGTATTCCTCACCTCTCTCTGGGTCGCCGGGTCAAGACTTATCACCGTGTGAGAAGAAACAGCCGTTCCACGCGCCGCGAGATCGTCGAACTGGACTACGCAAACATTGACCCATTCGCGAAACGCAGGTTCCTTCGATATAGAATAGACACCGACCTGTTCTTGTTGCTTGACGCCGACGAGAAACACTGTGGTCGGCTTGTTCTCGTAGTCACGATTATCCAATAAATATTGGGCCTCATGCGGTACATTGGAGTTGAGATCCCATGCGAGCGTCTGCCCGGCCCGTTGCACCGGCCGGTCGCCGATCGATCCACAGTTGCTGAATGCCATCTTTGCCTTGCGCGCAATGGCCAGCGTCAATGCGTCGTATGCGCGATCATGATCAACACCCCACGATGCTAACTTGGCCTCGCGAACAGCCGACGCAAAATCATTGGCAAGTAGGTACGTGTTTATATGATCTTCAAAGGTTTTCTCATCATCAAAACGTACCAATGCATACGACACCAAGACGACGCCACCGAGAACCGAGGCATCGAGCAGCCGGTTCAGCCAGCGTGGCGGCTCTGCCCAATATGGAAAAGCGCGAAGAAGGATAGCGAGCAGAAACGGAATACCCATCGCGAGGAATGCGCGCCAGTCTCCAAGCATCATGAATGAGACAGAGATGACCAGCCAGCCGAACCCGGCGAATATAGCAAGTATCATCACCCCCTCGGAATTGCCCAAGCGGTCAATGGCGCGGTAGACGCTTTGACGTCTGCCTGCTGCCGGAGCTGGGTCACCTTTAGTAAACTCGGTGAGAAGTAATCCAATGCTGAAAAGCCAGCCGACCAACGTGATGAGGCTGAGAAGCATCGTCCCTAGTTCCAATCCGCTGAGACCTTGGCCTCGCCCTGCGAACGATCCAGTGACCGTCATCCAAGTCCAGGCCAGTGCGATCACAACCGAAGCCGCCGTCGACAGCAAAACGGCCAACTTAGCTCTGTTTATTCGCTTTGCGGCACTCGCCATCTTTCTTTTCAGGTTGAAGTGCCCGTTTAGCCGGTCAAAGACGATCACGCTCAAGCAAAGAACGGCACCCGCCCAGAAGAAAAAGGAAATCATGACGACCAAGAACGTGGCAAATCCCAGTTTACCGATAGCAGCGTTTGCGGAGGCGCCCGTCGGGAAGGCGTACGGCCAAAGAATTGCAGCAATGGCCATCGCAATCGCGCCTACGGCCGCGAGGCTGAGAACGACGCGGATCTCTTTCGACATGTCGAGCAACCTCGAGCGATTTATCCATGACTGCCGACGCACCTCAAATTGCAGGTTACACGGGTGCTAAGCTAGCCCCAATGAGGAATCTCGTGCAGTTTGGAGCCGTCCCAAAGATTCACAAGAATCAGGCGGCGCAATGTTTTTCTTCGCTGCAAAACGACATATCAACATCGGTGCGTCTACGGTCAGTAAAGCAATTTGCTTGACTTATATAACGCTAATTGCCATATAGAGACATGTGGTCTGTCACCTACACAGCCGATGCGCTCAAGGTGTTGAGCCGCATGGATCAGATGGTTGCCAAGCGCATAAGGTCGAAGATCTTGGCGTTGGCGTTGAATCCATCTGCGCCGAATAACACCGTCAAGAAGCTGACTGGCGTCGAGGGCTATCGGCTGCGAGTTGGCGATTGGCGTGTGATCTATACGTTGAAGCACCAAACCCTGACGGTGGTTGTCGTTCGCGTGGGGCATCGAAGAGAGGTTTACAAATGACGAAACAAATTATCACCCAAGGCGGTAAACCCGCCTTCGTTGTTATTCCGATCGACGAATGGCGTCGAATTGAATCCACCTTGGAGGATCGCGTTGACGCCGCCGCGGTAAGTGCATACCAGAAGAACCCATCAGAGATATTTCCAGACACTGTCGTAACGGCGATCTTAGACGGCTGCCATCCGATCAAAGCGTTTCGTGAGCATCGCGCCATGACCCAGGCGCAACTCGCCGCCGCTGTCGGCACAAGCTCCGTCTATGTCTCGCAACTTGAACGGGGCGAACGGCGCGTCGGGCGCAAGCTGCGTACGAAATTTAGCAGAGCGTTGGAAGTTGATCCTGATCTGCTGGAACGTCACGACGGCTAAACCCGTGCGAGTTCGCGCATTCGACGGCTTCGTCGATTGCGAATCGGCCGTGGCGTCACCGATTTGATGTCTGCTTCCTTAACCCTTGCGTTGTTTGCTGCCTTGGTCTGGCTCTCAATCCACTCTTGAACGGCGCACGGATTCCACCGGAACAATCGGCCCAGGCGGTAATACGACGGTAAGGTTTGCGGGCTGCGGTAGAGGCGCATCCGAATGGCTGCCTCAGTTGCGCCCAGAACTTGGGCCAAGCCCACGACATCAAGTTGCGGTTGGACGTTCATTGACTCAAACGTCGATCGTATGTCGCTCATGAATTCGCACTAACACTTAAACTCTGCACTTGATGTCTCCACCGCCAAAGGCAGGCGAAAACATGGTTCATCTATGAATCAGACGATGCATAGGGACGGTCTGTCAATTTGAAAATGTAGCTAAATCAATGTGTTAATAGCGACGCATGGAGTGTGGTGGCGGGACATTGCGGCTGCAGCGAAGGCGTTCGCAAAGCTGGCGGCGTTTTTACACCGATGGGGTCGGTGAAACGCGCTCGATACCGCATGGCTTAGAAGTCCTTGTTGTTGAAGGCGTTACTATAGGCGGGCCGTTTTGACGGCGCGAAGGTAGATGCAACAGTTCAGAATACTCCAACTTGTTCGTAATTTTAAGCAACGCATCCGAATGCCAACCACACTTTATCGAACGTAGCCAATCACACGGTCTATCGTATGCATCCGGCGAGTACCGCGGAATCTGAGATTTCGGCCCGCGGGACGATCCATTAGTTTTGCGAGTCAGCGATTAATTGTTGAAGGTATTCGATGCCGTCGGGCGTGAAGGCGACGGTACACTCATCGCTTGGGTGGCCTTCGATGCGGTTCAGGCGGACCAGCAATTTGGCATCGTGTTTGCTTGCCGCTCGTATACCCATAGGGGGTATATAGCGCTCCCAAGGCGCCGCTGCAATTGCGGCAATGTTGCACAGCCGACGCGGCAATCGGGTCGATTCTGCAGCCAAAACGCGCAATCGCCCTTGCTTTAGGTCAAAGCCTCGAGCAGCGGTTGCAGCCATTTTTCATAAGGCCGCCAGCGTCCGATCGAACTCTTGAATAACGGTTGACGCACCTGGAATTCACTGGCGGTGCGCACGGCCCGTTCGGTTTTGTAAAACTTCAAGCAGCGTTCGTCCCATTCGACGCCGCAAAATTCGACGACCCGGCGGGCTTCGTCCGCGAAATGTTCGACGAGGTTCTCGTATTGCACTTCAAGCATCGCGTTTTGCGGCAACACGGCGCGCCAATGCGCCATCAGCGCCTCGTAGGCTTTGTAATATCGGCCGAGCTCACCAAGATCGTATGTGTAGTTCAGACCGCTCAGGAAGAGTTTGGAATAGCATGAAAAGCAGGTATCGACCGGATCGCGGCGCAAATGGATGATGCGCGCGTTCGGCAACGCCAGATGGATCAACCCGAGGTGGCGGAAATTCGCCGGCAGTTTGTCGACGATACGTTTGGTCTGCGGCGCCAGGGCGCTTACCCGCTCCAAATAGGAAGCGCCGAACCGGCGAAGCGCATCGACTGCAAGCGACGGGAGGCCGTGGGGATATTCCGCCCCTGCATAACCGCCCGCAATAAGGTCGTTTACAGTCGTCAATTCGCCCGCACCGAAGACGCTTGGGTGGCTCGCCAGGATCTGCTCGACCAGCGACGTGCCCGAACGCGGCACGCCGACGATGAACACCGATACTTCGGAGGGATGGCCCGCCCCGCGCTTTGCTTGCATCACCACGGGTGTGAAAACCGCGGTGATCTCGCGGAAGAAATCCATCACCGCCGCTTCGTCATAGGGCACCAGCCGACGCTTGATGACGTTACCTTCTTGCAGATGTTCGAAGGCGGGACCGTAGCGCTTCAGATCGTCATAAGCTTTTGCCAGCGCGAAATGGAGTTCCACCTTCTGGTCTTCGGGAAATGCGTCCACTTCCCGCGCCAATTCCTCCAACG
Organism: Alphaproteobacteria bacterium; assembly: GCA_028871795.1. Classification (GTDB taxonomy): domain Bacteria; phylum Pseudomonadota; class Alphaproteobacteria; order Micropepsales; family Micropepsaceae; genus Rhizomicrobium. The sequence continues at coordinate 13,367 of JAGWMG010000017.1, forward strand.
CCGCCAGCCGTGGATCGTTTTCGCCGAACCGCGCGGTCTCCGCTAGGGCGCGGTGATAGGCCGGACATTTCGGCGACAGAGCGACGGCGCGCTCGAAAGCGCGGCGCGCCTCCGCAAAGCGGCCCAGCTGCTTCATAATGTTGCCGATTCCGAAATGGGCCGCCGGGTGTGCGGGATCGAGGACCACAAGCTTCTCGAATGTATCCTGCGCTTCGACGTGACGGCCGAGGATGCTCAGCGCATCGCCCAGGCCCATGAGCGCCGCGGCATGGTCTGGACTCGCCGCCAACGTCTCTTCGAACCGGTGCACGGCCTCTTCATAGCGCCCGAGCATCAGGCACGCATGGCCGAGATTGACAAGCGCGTCGGCGAAATCAGGCTTGAGTTTCAGCGCCGCCTCGAACTCGGCTGCGGCCTCCTCGTTGCGGCCGAGCTGCGACAGAGTCAGGCCGAGATGGTAATGGATCGTGGCGTCCTGCGGCGCAGCGGCAACCGCACGCCGAAAGAATTCCGCCGCTTCGTCGATCCGCCCTCGTTGAATGTGAATCAAGCCCAAGCCGTGCAAAGTGCCGCGATGACGGGGATCGGCCTGCAGCGCGGCCCGGTAGTGCATTTCGGCTTCCGCCAGCCTGTCCTGGCGATGCAGCAAGGTCGCGGCTTCAAAATGCTGCCGGCCGGCAAGCTCGCGGTTGGCGTCTTTCATGGTGTCCCGTTTTTCGGCCTGCGAAACGCATCCGACGCTATCCCATTACGACCGTGACGTCATTCAAGCTGCCGGCGGGCTGGACTGGTATTTCGCCCGCAATGCGTTTTCCATCGTGAAGAATGTAGCGCACCCCTTTGCTGACGCCGTCCGGATTGCGGATCTCGATGCGATAGCTGGCGCCGCGCCATTGGCGCACAACCGTGAAACCTTTCCAAGCGCTTGGAATGCAGGGATCGACCACCAAGCCTTTAAAGCCGGGACGCACGCCGAGAATCCATTTGGTGACGGCGGTGTAGTTCCAGCCGGCGCTGCCGGTCAGCCAGGGATGCCGCGCCCGGCCATGCCGCTGGTGCTCGGCGCCGTACACGAACTGGCAATAGCTGTAGGGTTCCGCCTGCCGGGTTTCGATCTTGTCGTTCTGAGCGTAGGGCAAGAGGCTGTCGTAGAAGCGCATCGCGCGGTCGCCTTGGCCGAGCTTCGCCGCGGCGATCACCGCCCAGGGGTTGGGATGGCTGAAAATGGCGCCGTTCTCCTTGATGCCTTTGTAGACGCGGCCCATGAAACCGATCTCGTCGTTGGGCCGGGAAAAGCTCGGCTGCAGAAGGTGCAGTCCCCAAGGCGAGAAGAGATGCTCGTCCATCGCCGCGACAGCGCTTTCGGCGTGATCGCGCGGCGCCGCGTCGGAGAGGACCGCCCAGCTGTTGCTTTCGATGAAAACCTTGGCCTCTTCGCTGGCGTCGGTGCCGATCTTGAGGCCGGATGCGGTGGTGCCGCGGGCGTACCACTTGCCGTCCCACAATTCGCGCTCGCAGGCGGTACGCACCTTTGCCGCCAGGGTGCGATAGGTTTCTGCGTCCTCATGGCGGCCCATGAACTCGGCTGCCTCCACGAAAGCGAGCAGGGCCCAATGGTGCAGGAAGCTCACCATGGCGCTCTCGCCGCCGCCGAGATTGAGACAGTCGTTCCAGTCGGCGCGCAGGCCGAGGCAGATGCCCGAAGGGCCGACAAATTTGGCGCTGAAATCGAGGCCTGCTTTCATATGATCCCAAACCGCAGCTTCGCCTTCGTCGCAGTAGGGGATCGCCTCGTCGAAGAAGGCGGCATCGCCGGTCTCCTTCACGTAGTCGCAGATCGAGGGGATAAGCCAGAGATGATCGTCCGAGCAGGCCTGATCGGGCCCGTGGATATAGTTTGATTTGTCCGGCGCATGGGCGATCGTCGGGCTCTTGAATTTCGGCTTTTGCTGCGGGCGGAACCATTCCGGATCGAAGAGGTGCAGGCCATAGCCCATGCTGACTTGACCGTGGAGCAGCTCCTTGAGGCGTTGCTTGACCTTCGCCGGATTGGTGTGGGCAACCGCCATCACGTCCTGGCTGGTGTCGCGATAGCCGAGCCCGGTGCGCCCGCCCACCTCGATGAAGCTGGCGAAGCGGCTCCACACCACGCAGGTTTCCGCCTGGTAGAGCGTCCAGATGTTGGCCATGGTGTCGAGCCCGGGATGGGGTGTGGCCGCCTGGAAGACGGCGCATTTCTGGTCCCAATAGTGCTTGAGGTCGGCGAACGCGGCATCGACGTTCTTGCAGTCGGCGTATTTGGCCTTCTTCTCGATCCCCGCCGCACGGTCGCCGCAGCCGATCATAAAGATAAACCGCTGTTCCTCGCCGGGGGCAAGCGTGATCCGCTTGTGGAGGCTGGCGCAATGGTTGCCGGTCAATTCCTCGCTGCCGCCGCAATGGCCGGTGCTCACGGCTAGCGGATCGCGTTCGCTGCGATAGGCTCCGATCCAGCTGTCGCGCATGCTGTCGAAGCTGTCGGGCTCGAAACTCGCGGAATGGAAGTGATAGGTCCGCGGTTCGTCGTAGTGGAAGTCGTAGACGATGACGCCCTGGGCGTAGCTCGAGCCGCTGGCGTAAAGCGACATCTGGAAATTCTGGTTGTCGATCTCGATATGGTGGAAGCTCCATTCGAGATAGCTGAAAAGGCTGAGCGTGCGCCGACGGCTGGAAAGATTCTTCACCCGCACGTCCCAGATCTCCACGTCGTCCTCGCGGGTGATGAAGATCAGCTGTTCCGCCAGAATACCTTTATATTCGGCCTCGTAGCGCGAATAGGACAGGCCGTGGCGGCATTCGTATCTCGCCTGGTCCAAAGGCTTTCCCACCGGCTGCCAGGTGATCGTCCAATAGTCCCCGTCCTCGTCGTCGCGCAGGTACACCCAGTGGCCTGGCCAATCCATCGGCACGCCATTGGAGCGGAAACGGGTGATGCGGCCGTGCTCGGCGTCGCGGTAGAAGCTATAGCCGCCCGCCACTTGGCTGAGTATCGCGCACATCCGGTTGACGCCGATGTAGTTGGTCCAGGAGACCGGGACGTCGATCCGGTCGATCACATATTCGCGGTTTTCATTGTCGAAGGTGCCGTAACGCATGGTTCCTCGGCGGTTGTCGATTTCTCGGCTCTGGCGGAGACGAACTGCTTGAGCCAGGCGATCAGGTCCTGCGCCTTCTCGGGGCTGTCCGCTTCCGCCGCCAGGCGCAACACCGGTTCGGTGCCGCTGAAGCGGAGCTGCGCCCAGTTGTCGTTGGCCAGGTAGAGCTTGGTGCCGTCCACATGACTGACGCGCTCCACCGGATAGCCGGCGACATGGCTGCAAGGTGTTTCCTTCAGCCGCTTCGGGATGGCGACCTTCATCTCGGGGGTGGCGGGAAAATTCTCCTCCGCGCTGTAAAGCCGGCCGGTCAAGGACCACACCTTCTGCTGTAATTCGCTGATCTTGAGTCCGCTGCGCGCTATCATCTCCACCACGATCGCCGAGGCGAAGATGCCGTCCTTGCCGAGGATATGACCGCGGATGGTGAGCCCGCCGCTGCTCTCGCCACCCAGCAGGGCGTTGTGTTCGACCATCGCGGCGGCGATATGCTTGAAGCCTACCGGCACCTCGATACAATTCTCGCCGAGGGCCTTGGCGAGACGGTCCAGGACGTGCGTGGTGCTCAAATTGCGCACCACGGCACCGCGTTCGCCGCGCACCTCGTGCAGATACCAGTAGAGCAGCACGAGCACGTCGTTGAACGAGATGTAGCGGCCTTTCTCGTCGACGATGGCGATGCGGTCCGCGTCACCGTCCATCGCCAGCCCGAGATCGTAACTTTTCTGCTGCAGCTCGTTGATGAGATCGCGCATCGCCTCCAGATCCGGCGCCGGACTGCGCCCGCCGAAAAGCGGATTGTGGCGGTTATGGATGAAATGGACCCGGCAGCGCGCTTCGGTGAGAACCGTCTCGAGGGTCAATTGCCCCACGCCGTACATCGGATCCACGATCAGCTTGAGTCCCGCCTTGCGGATCACCTCCATATCGATCAGGGCCTCCACCGCATCGACATATTCGTTGGTGAAGTCCCTGACCTTGACGATTCCGGCCCCCAGGGCGAGGTCCAGTTCCAGTTTGATGACGTCTGACGTGGTCAGGGCATTGGTCTCGGCGGCGATGGCTTTCGTCTCGTGGTCGAGCAGCAGCGAGCCGTCGCCGTGGAACACCTTGAGGCCGTTCCATTCCGGCGGGTTGTGGCTGGCGGTGAACGCCAGGCCGTAGGCGCTGCCCAGCATCGCCGTGGCATAGTTGATGAGGGGGGTCGGCGCATCTTCGCTGCACAGCACCGTCGGAATGTTGTTGCCGGCGAACACCTCGCTCGCGGCCTCGGCGGACTGGCGGCTGAGGAAGCGGCGGTCGTAGCCGACGATGACGCCCTTTTTCTCTACCCCGTTGCGGATGATCTCGTTGGCAAGGGCCTGACAGAGCCGCCGCACATTGTGCAGTGTGAACCCCTCGCCGATGATGGCGCGCCAGCCGCCGGTACCGAACGCCACCTCGTTCTCCTCTTCCTGGCGGCGCGGCCGGAATAGCCGCTTCTGGAGAATGAAAGCGGCCTGTTCCAGGTCCGCGATGTCGTTGATGCCGCGGACTTCGTCCGCATCGTAGAGCTGGAAGCTGTCCACTTTCAGGCCCGAGCGCAGAAGTTGCTGCACGCAGTCCGTCAGGCGCAATTCGGCAGCATCATCCGCACGCTCGAGACCGCGCAGTGCCTCGAGGATCGTCACCGCGCGTACCATATAGGCGCCGACGTTCAATTCGCGCAGCGCCTTGACCTCGGTCGTGGCCTCGGACTGCTCGACGATGTCGAGAATCCGACCCGAGGCGTCGCGCCGTACGCGCCCGTAGGGCAGGTCCTGGGGAACATTTGCGGTCAAAAGGGTGAGATCGGCGGCTTTCAGCCGGTGGCGGTTCAGAAGACCGCGCAGCGAGGCGGGCCGCAGCAGCGGCGTGTCGGCATAAAGAATGAGCAGATCCCCTTTGTATCCGCTCAGGATCCCCGCCGCCTGCAAGACGGCATGGCCGGTGCCCTGCGGCTCTTCCTGGATGACGTAGGCGGGCTCCCAACCCAGCTCTTTCTGTATCGCCTTGAGCGATCCCGGCGCCGCCACGACGATAAGATCGCGCGCCGCCGCGAGCCCGCGCAAATTTCGCACCACGTGTCCGAGCACCGTGCAGTCGCCGAGCGGCTGCAGCTCGAGCGCGCCGCCGCCGGACGGCATCAACTTCTGCCCCGCCGCGAGGACAAGGATTTTCAAGGGCGTGTTCATGTCGTTCACTCCAGTCGAACCGCGCCCGGCTGCGTTTCCGACGAGACATCGCGGAAGGGCACCAGCCAGGAAATGAGGAAGGAAGGGATGGTCGCCAGCATCACCCACATGAAGAATTTCTGGTAACCCAGCGTGTCGCTCAAGAAGCCGCTCATCGACGCGGGGATCAAGAAGCCGATGTTCATCAGGGAGGTCGCGAAGGCGTAATGGGCTGTGCGGTAGGGGCCGGGCGCGATCTGCTGCATCATAAAGAGCTGCAGGCCGACAAAGCCGAATCCGTATCCGAAGTATTCCAGACTCACCAAGACGGTGATGTTCGGAAGGCCGACGGGCTGCACCAAGGAGAGGAAGAGATACACGGCGAAGGGAATGTTGAACGCCGCGCAGAGTGCCAGAAGCGATCTGCGCAATCCTCTGCCCGCCGTGAAATAGCCCGCCGCGATCGAGCCGAGGATAAAAACGATGGGCGGAAAGACGCCATAGAGCAGTCCGATATCCTCCGTCGTGAGCCCTAGACCGCCATGGTCGCGCGCGGCGCGCATGAACAGCGGTACGATCTTGATCGCCTGACCCTCCGCAAAACGGTAGAGCACGAGGAACAAAATTCCCCACAGGATGTATTTCTTATGGAAGAAGGTAACGAGCACATCCAGGAACGTGCGGGCGGTCTGAGCCGTGGAGATCGGCTTGGCGCGCCCGCCCGTGGGTAGAAACCGCAAATGCCAGAGGCTGAGCGCCGCCATCAGCATTCCGAAAGCGGACATCACCAGCGTCCAGGCCACCACCGGCCCGTAGCGCTTTTCAAGAAATCCGGCGACCCAGACGAAACCACCCTGGCTGAGGATCTTGCCGACATTGTAGAACGCGCCTTGCCAGCCGACATATTGGGCCTGCTGTTTGGGACTGAGGACGGTGACATAGATCCCGTCGGCGGCCGTGTCGTGGACGGCCGAATTGATCGCGATGAGGCCAAAGAAGATGAGCGTCCAGGCGAACCAGGCGGGCAGGTGCAGACTGAGCGCCAGCAGCCCGAAGCAGACGCCGCCGCCCAGTTCCGTGGCCAGAACGAACGCCTTCTTGGTGCGGAACATTTCGACCAGGGGTCCCCACAGCGGCTTCATCGCCCAGGGGATGGTTACGAGGCTGGTGAAGAAGGCGATCTCGCTGTCGCGCAGGCCAAGGCTCTTGTACATCAGCACCGAAACCACATTCACCATCACGAATGGCAGGCCTTCGGCGGTATAAAGCGTGGGCACCCAAGCGGCCGGGTGGAAGCGGCGACGTCCGGCAGCGACTGTCTTGGCCGGCGTCGGAGCGATGGAACTCTCACCGGACAAGGGCAGCCTCGGTATGCGCGGACGGGGAAGCGGCACGGCCGGGACCGGAATTCAGCAGGGAAGCGACCTTGGCTTCCAATCCCTGTGGCGAAACGACAGGCAAGGAACCGCAATCCGGCAGATTGCCATCCTTGAGCATGTGCCAGAGCATGATCCCGTCCTGCGGATTGCCGTGCGGCGGCCGGCTCAAAGGACCGGTCTTGATCAGGCGGTCTACCGAATAAGGCCGGTTCACGGGCTGGCCGAATTGATCGGCTAAGACGATGGAGCCGGGGCATTTGGCTTGCGTGTCTTCGGCGACCAGCCTGCCGCCGCCCCATCCTTCCGGCGCGATTTCAAATCCAATATTGACGACGATCCTTTCGGGCAGCAGCGCGCGATACAGCGTCCACTCCTTGACGGCGTCGTAATTCTCGTATCCCGCGTCGTAGGACATGATACTGACCATGCTCAGCGTATGGACTATATCGAGATCCGCAAAGGTCATACGCTCGCGCCCGGTGCGGCCCCCCACCCACATGGACGTCTTGCCGCCACAGGGGGACAGGGCGGCCGCAGCCGTGCAGTCGGCACCCGTGGACCAGGCGGCGAGGGTCAAGAGCTTGTCGCGGCCGGCGAGATGCACAGCCGTGTCAAGCGCGCGGATTGCGTCGCGATATTCTTGAACCGCGGCATCGTCTGCCCCGCCGAGCTCGAAATCGACGTCCAAGCCGTCGAGCCCCAGCGCGTCGATCATATGCACCAGGGCCTTTATCGTCGGTCCGGCGGACCGGCTGCGGCGTTCGGCGGCGAGGGCCGTCCAGTTCGTGTAGGTTGCTCCGCCGACCGCCAGCAGAACGCGCAGCTTGCGGGCGTGCAGCGTCTCGATGGCGCATTCGATCTGTGCCGGCGACGCGTGGAACTGCAGCCCGCTACCTACCCAGGATGTCATGTCGCCATCCCAGGAAAAATTGGGATCCGCGAAAGCGATGACAATGTGGCTGTAGACCAAGGGCACGAGCGCGAGGCCGCTGGCGATTGCCGCATCATTCGCCGTGTCGCGGCCGCCGGCGCTTGGCGCAGGGATGGAATCGAGCCAGCTCGGGTAGTATCCGACGAACACTCTGCGTTGCCCGCCCGCTTCGCGGCCTCTTTCGGCAACAGGCTGGCCGCATCGCGTGTCGGCGGTGGAGTCCGGTGCCGAAGGTGCCGCTCGGGCGGAGAGGTTCGCGCCGCAGCAAAGCAGAAGAACACCCGCAGTCCATCTTATGACACGCGCTGCGCGCCACTGCCGGTGCCGGCTCCGGTATGTTCTTCCAGGCCCGCGCCGGAGCAGCATGGCTCACTCCCGGCCGATCTGCGGGTTGCCGCCGATCCAACATTGGCGCACCTGCAGTTCATCGTTCATCAGGACGAGATCGGCGCGGGTGCCCAGCCGGATGAAGCCGATCTCATGTTCGAGGCCGAGAAATTCCGCCGCATTGCCACTTGCCAGGCGCGAGAGGTCGGGCAGATCGAGCTTGAAGATGGATCTTGCGTTGCGGAACGCCGCCGCCATGTCGAGATCCGATCCCGCCAACGTGCCGTCCGGGCCGACGCAGACGCCGTTCTGGACGCTGATCGTCTTGCCCGACAGCTCAAAAGATTTCTGAGAGGACCCGACGCTCGACATCGCGTCGGTGACGAGCATCAGCCGGTCGCGCCCCTTGCAGCGCAGCGCGACGCGTAGCGAAGCCGGATGCACGTGGTGGCCGTCCGCAATGATCCCACACCAGCTCTCGTCATGTTCGAGCGCACTTCCCACCGCGCCGGGCGTCCGGCCCTCCAGCTGCGACATGGCATTGAACAGATGCGTGAAGCCCCGCAGCCCGGCAGCGAACGCGGCCGTCAGGATCTCGTAGCTCGCATTGGTGTGCCCGGCAGAAACCAGCACGCCCGCCTCGGTCAGGGCCGTAATCATCCGCGGGTTTGTGGTTTCCGGCGCCAGTGTCAGCACCGTCTTGCCGTGCTTGAGCGAGGTGACGAGCGAAAAAGCGTTGGTATCCAGAACGCCGAAATTGGCGGGATCGTGGATGCCCTTGCGCTCCGCGTTGAGGAATGGGCCCTCGATGTGGATGCCCAAGACACCCGGTACGCCCGCGGCGATTGCGTCGTCCACGGTCGCGATAGCCTTTGCGAGGGTGGCAAGGTCGGCGCTGATGATGGTCGGCAAGAACCCCGTGGTGCCGAAGCGGCTATGGGCGCGGCCGATCGTGCGCAGCGCCTGCACAGTCGGAATGTCGTTGAACAGGATGCCGCCCCCGCCGTTGACCTGAACATCGATGAAGCCGGGCAGCAGCGTGCCGCCTTCCAGATCGTAGACCTCCGATCCTTGCGGCACGGCTGGCGCCGGCACGACAGCCTTGATCCGTCCGTCTTCGATGAGCACGGCCAGCCCCGTGGCGAGGGCTCTGCCGGTCACGATACGGCCGTTGGCAAGTGCGATTGTCATCAAAAAGTCTCGGTCACTTTGTTGAGGTAAGGCGGGTTGTCGGGATCCAGGCCGCGCGCACGCGACAGGGCCTCGGCCATCCGGTAGAAGCTCTGCAGGAAAAGAATCGGCTGCAACGCGGGATTGGCAGCCAGGGATGAAAGATTCAAGGCACGGGAATCTTCAAATCCCGCCAATAGGACGTCGGCGCCGTGCGCCGCAAAAGCGTTGATCGTGTCCTTGATACCGGGCCTGGTTTCGTCGTCCTGCGACAACACCAGGACCGGAAAGCCCTTGTTCGCCAGCGCCATCGGACCGTGGCGGACCTCCGCGGCGCTGAAGGCCTCCGCATGCAGGGCACAGGTTTCCTTGAATTTCAAGGCCGCCTCCTGCGCTGCGCCGAAGCCTATGCCGCGGGCGATGACGTAGAGATCGCGCGCGGCCTGCAGCCTCGCGGTCGCCGCGCTCCAGTCGAGCGACCATGCGTCCTTCATCTGTGCCGGCAGCCGTTCGAGCGCTTCGCGCAACATCCGATCGCCGCTCCAGGTGGCGACCAAATGGGCGATCGCGGTCATCGCGGCGATGCAGGATTTCGTGGCGGCGACGCTGTATTCCGATCCGGCGTGCAGCGGCAGAACCACATCGGCGAGTTGGGCCAGCGGCGACTCGACGGCATTGACGAGCGCGAGCGTGAAGGCGCCAGCGTGTCTTGCGATGTCGATGGCGGTCATTAGATCGGGGCTGCGGCCGGACTGCGAGATCGCCACGACCAGAGTGTCTTTGAGGTCGGGTTTGGCGCTGTATATCGAGCTGACCGATGGGGCGGCGGAAGACGTGAGAATCCCGACTTTGGTCTCAACGAGATACTTGGCGTAGGTCGCGGCGTTGTCGGAACTGCCGCGCGCCACGGTCACAACGGCGCGCGGGGCCTTGGCGCGTAGACGGGACGCGATGTCCCTTATGGCATCTTCATTGGCCTGCAACTGGCGCTCGACCACCTGCGGCGCCACTTGCGCTTCGCTGAACATCTTCGTCCGGCCGACTTGCAACGCAGGCTTTCCGAAGTCTTGCCGCCGAGTCTCCATCCGCTACTCCGATGCGTTAAGGTCCGCGACGAAGTCGTAGGTGTCGCCCCGGTAATAGGACTGCGAAAATTCCACGACGCGCCCGTCGAGCAGAAAACCGCGCCGTTCGACCAAAAGACCGGCGTCGCCGACATTTCCCTGGAGATGTTCCGCCTGCAGACTGGTCAGAAGAACGGCGCGCAAGCGTTGCAAGGCGCGCTTGGGACGATGGCCGGACTTCTCCAAGGCCTCGTAGAGCGATGACGTGACGGCGTCGATCGAGGGCAGACAGAAGGTCGGTACGGTGCAGAATTCCAGCGCCATCGGTACGTCGTCGGCGTATCGCAAACGGTTGAAGCGATAGACCGGCGTTCCGGGGCTGAGCCCCATGGTCATTGCTTCTTCCGGCGTCACAGTGCCTTGCGAGCGTTTGAGCCAGGCGGAGCGCGGCGTGCGGCCGCGGGCGGTCATGTCCTCAGAAAAGCTCGTCAGCTTGGAGAAACTCTTTTCGACGCGGCTGGCCACGAAGGTGCCCGAGCCTTGGCGCCGCGTCAGCAATCCTTCGTTCACGAGGCCGTCGATGGCGCGCCGAACGGTGATGCGCGATATTGCGAATTCCTCGGCGAGATCCCGCTCGGGAGGCAAGGCGTCGTTGGCCGTCAAAAGCTTCTGGGTGATCGCCTGCCTAAGACCACGTTGCAGCTGCTGGTACAACGGCAAGCTGTTGGCTTCGTCCAAAGCCCCGATAATCATTGAAAAAGAAGGCACCGAAGTCCTCCCCAAATTGCGGTTACAACACAATGGTATCATACCATATGACAAGACAATGGTACAGCACCAATTAGATACCACACGGTACTACCTATTCGTCAATGATCAAAAATTGGCGGTTCTTGTGACAAAATTGGTACGGTCTTAGCTTGACACATAGTACCTGTTTATAGATGGTATTGCATTGGGCTCAATATGGTGTTCCGAGTCCGGGATCGAGCGGATCCCGCTGGGGCAGTAATGGGCGGCAAAGGTGCGGAGGTCTGCATCTTTGGGGACAGCAACGGAGGGAAACAGCAATGAAACTGAGGGAAGTATTGGTCGGATCTGCGAGCTTGCTTGCCATCTCGGCTATGGCGGCGCCTGCGTTTGCCCAGGATGCAGGGGTCGAGACCGTCGTCGTAACCGGCATCCGTGCGTCACTGGATCGTGCCATCGACATCAAGCGCGATTCAACCACGATCGTGGATGCCGTGTCGGCAGAAGACATCGGCAAGTTCCCGGACAAAAACGTCGCCGATGCGCTGCAACGCGTTCCAGGCGTTAACACGGTTTCGGCGGGCGGTGGCGAAGGCGGCTTCGACGAGAACGACCGAGTGTCCATCCGCGGCACAAACCCGAGTTTGACCGACGTCCAGGTCGATGGGCACAAAATCTCCACCGGAGATTGGTTCATTCTCGACCAGTTCGGAACGGTCGGCCGCAGCGTCAGCTTCACGCTGTTGCCTTCGGAAATCGTGAGCAACCTGAAAGTCTATAAGAGCCAGCAGGCCGACCTTCTGGAAGGCGGCGTGGCCGGCATGGTCGACATCGTCACCCGCAAGCCGCTCGACTTGAAGGATCCCGTCACAGTCGAAGCGAGCGCGGAGGCTGTCTATACGACACTGCGCGGCAAGACCACGCCGCAGCTCAACGCGTTGTTCGGCTGGAGAGACGATTCCGGCAAGTTCGGCGTGATCATACAGGGCTTCTATGAAGCGCGCGACATCCGCCGCGACGGTCAGGAATTCCTGGGTTATTCGCAGGTCGGGGCTGGCAGCCCTGCCGGTACGGCCCATCCAGATCTCGTCGGAACGTACTACCCGAACCTGATCGGCTCGGCGTTGTTCCTGCAGCAGCGCACGCGCGAAGGCGGCGACATCAGCGTGCAGTTCCAGCCCAGCGACAGCTTCGAGTTCGACGTCGAGGGCTTCTATTCGAAACTCAAAGCCAGCAACATCAACAACAACTTCATGTTCTGGGGCTCGAACGAGTTCGGCGGCAATGTGCCCTCGAGCTACACGATCGCGAACAACACGGTCACCGCGGCGACGTTCCCATCGGCGGGCGGCACCCCTATCGTTGCCGACTCGATCGGCCGGCCGGGCGCCGCGTCCGACAGCTATTACCTTAACGGCCATGGCCGCTGGGACGCGAGCGACAAGCTGTCGGTCGCCGTCCAGGCCGGTTACACCCACGGCAGCGGTGTGACAAATCCGCAGGTAGCGTGGGAAGGCGAAGTCCAGGGGGCATCGGGCGGTACCGCCAGCTATAATATTACGCCCAGTGGTGTGGCGACCGTCAGCGTTCCGGGCGTCGACCTCTCCAACGCCGCCAATCTGGTCAATGATTGGGCCTGGACCGTCGTGGACACGTCGGCCGACCGCGAATTTTATGGCCAAATCGACGCCACGTATAAAGTGCAAGCCGGCCCGATCGACTCCATCAAGGTTGGTGCGCGGTATGCCGACCACCGGCACACCGTCACCGTGTGGGATGGCGGCGTCTCCTACGGCGGGTCGCTGGGGAGCGGCATCTCCAAGTCGAATTACCCGTCCGACTTCGCGAGCAGCTTCAGAATCCCGGGCTTCCTGTACAATGTGCCGCTCGGCGACACGGCGCTGATCGAGAATCTTCTGTTCAACAACAACAGCTGGCGGCCCTATCCGCAATCGCCGGCCGCCATCTCCGATCCGGCTCATCATAGGTACTACTGGCCGGGCAGCATGGACCTGAAGGAGCGCGATTCCGCCATGTATGCGATGGCGAATTTTGGCGGCGAAAGCTGGAAAGGCAACTTCGGCGTCCGCATCGTCGAAACGGCGGAAACGATCAACCAGAATGCCAATGCCACCACGGACTGGGGGACGGCCACTTGCCCCTCCGGCGGCACGTATGAAGATTTTGGCTGCTTTGTGGTCGATAAGATCACTCATAACTACTGGGACATCCTGCCCAGCGCCAATATCAGCATCGACCTGAGCGAGAAAAGCATCCTGCGCTTTGCCGCTGCCGAAACGATGTCGCGTCCGGACTACAGCGCCTTGGGCGGTGCAGTGTCGCTCACCGACCTCATCCTGACGGGATCGGGAGGCAACCCGAACCTGAAGCCGATCAAGTCGGCTAACTACAACGCCAGCTACGAATACTATTACGGGCCGACGTCGATGGTGGCCGTCAGCGTGTTCTACATGGACCTGTCTTCCTATGTGGGCTTCGGCACCCATCAGGGCGTCTATCTGAACATGCTCAAGACTGGTATGGGTGCTCCTGTCTACTCGACTTACAACATCACCTCCCCGATCAACACGAGCGGGCATGACGAGGGCGTGGAAGTCCAGTGGGAGCAGCCGATTTATGGCGGCTTCGGCGTGCAGACCAACTTCACTTATGCCGATGGTGTGGACAACTCCGGCGGGCCGCTGGTTGGCGATGCGAAGGTCACGGCCAACCTGACCGCCTATTACGAGAACGAGTGGCTCAGCGCCCGCGTGGCCTACGGTTATCGTTCGAAGATGCTGATCGGGCTGGACCGCAGCACCGCGGAATACCAGAGCCCTGGCGACAGGATCGATGCGTCGGTTCAATTCACAGTGACGGACAACATCTCCCTTACGTTCGACGCTCTGAATCTGACCAACCGGCTGTTGCGGTATACCCAAGGCACGTCAGAACCTCGGGCGATCTACGACAACGGCAGACAGCTCTATGCCGGTATTCGAGTGAAATACTGAGAGGTGGGACGAATCCCGGGCACACCAGAACGTGTCCGGGTTTACCCTTCACAACTGCGCTTCTACCTAATAAGTTCCCCGCTGGGGCGGAGTGGCGAGAGTTGCTCCGCTCCTTCCTTTTAAGCCTTTCACGAAAGGCCGGATCGCCGTTCGATGCAGACTGCCGCTCGCTGTTCTCGTCAAACGCTTTTCGGGTTGCAGCTTTGTGCGGTGGTGTTTCTTGCCGCGCCGCTTCTTGCCTCCTGCCGGGGAGTTTTGCCGGGCTGGGCGGGTCGGAGCAGCAGTTCGGCCCAGAACCCGGTTGCACCGCCGCCCGCACCCGAGCCGCCGCTTGCCCTGATCCCGTTTCCGCAAGAGCTGGTCCGGCATGAGGGACATTTCACCGTCGCGGCGGGAACGCAGTTGGTGTGCCCCGAGGGCGACAAGGGTTGCGCTTGGCTGGCCGGCTATCTGAGCGACTTGGCCCGCCGCACGCGCGGCATCGAACTGGTGCCGGCAAGCGGCGACGTTTCCGGGGCGCCGAGTGGGACCGTCGTCTTCCGGCGTTTGGCCTATCCTCTGTCGGCGAATCCCGAAGCCTATCGCCTTGAAGTCGGGCCCGGCGGCGTGGTGATTTCCGCGGGCACGGACGCCGGACTGTTTTACGGCGCGGTGACGTTCTGGCAACTGCTGAGCCAGGACAGCGGGCCGGCCCGGGCGATCGCCGTCCCCGCTTTGCAGATCGTGGACGCCCCGCGCTTCGGCTGGCGCGGAATGCTTCTCGATTCTGCCCGCCATTTTCAATCGCTCGGCTTCGTGAAGTCGTTCATCGACGCGATGGCGCTGCACAAGCTCAACGTCCTTCATTGGCATTTGACGGACGACCAGGGCTGGCGCCTACAGATCAAGCGGTATCCCAAACTGACGGCAGCCGGTGCCTGGCGCCGGATTCCCGGACAGTCCGGACTCTACGGCGGTTATTATTCGCAGAAAGAAGTGCGCGGCGTCGTTGCCTATGCCCGGCAGCGTAATGTGACGATCGTGCCGGAGATCGAGATGCCCGGGCACTCGCTGGCGGCGATCGCCGCTTATCCCAGGCTCGCGTCCGTCAGGCGTCCGCCAAGGAGCGTGTCGAGCGACTGGGGTATCTTCCCCTATCTTTACAACACCGACGACGCCAGTTTTTCCTTCCTCGAAAACGTGCTGACCGAAGTGATGGCACTCTTCCCGAGCCGGTATATCCACATCGGCGGCGACGAGGCGGTCAAGGACGAATGGAATTCTTCTCCCCGCACCCGTCGGCTGATGCGCGCCCGTCACATCAAGGATGAGGACGCGCTGCAAAGTTATTTTGTGGACAGGATCGGGAAATTCCTCAACGCGCATGGCCGCCGCTTGATCGGCTGGGACGAGATCCTGAACAACGGGCTGACGCAGAACGCCGCCATCACCTCCTGGCATGGCATCGGAGGGGCCATCACGGCGGCGCGCCTCGGGCACGACGCGGTTCTCTCTCCCAGCAACAAGCTTTACTTCTCCAATTGCCAAGTCGAGACCGCAGGAGAGCCGCCCTGCCGCGCCGACTTCATCTCGCTCAAGGATGTCTACGACTTCGATCCGGCCACGCCGCAACTGAACGCGGAGCAGCAAGCCCATATCATCGGCCTGGAGGCGTGCATCTGGACCGAATACATCGCAGACGGCAGCCTCGTTGATTATGCGGCGTTTCCGCGCGCGGCGGCACTCGCCGAACTTGCCTGGTCGCCCGCCGCCAAGCACGATTGGCGGGATTTCCTTCAGCGCTTGCCGGCACAAATAGACCGTTACCGCGCGCTCGGCATACCACATTCGGAAAGCGCGTTGACGGTGCGGATCGATGCGCGCGCGGACGGGGCGGGCGGGCGTGTATCGCTCGCCAATCAAGTGGGGTTCGGCGAGATTCACTATACACGCGACGGCAGCGTTCCGACCGCGACGTCGCCGCTCTACACCGTGCCCTTCGCGACGGCGCTGCCCGCGACCATCGCCGCCGCGGCGTTCTGGCATGAGCGCCCGCTCACGGCACCATTGCAGAAGAATCTCGACGTTTTGTCGGTTCTACGGCGCAGCAGCTACGCGATGAAGCAGTGTACGAGCGGCTTGCCGCTGTCTTTGGCAGGCGGCGTCAAGACGGACGGCAAGCCCGCCATGTTCCTGGTCAACGTCATGGATCCCTGCTGGATTTACGAGCAGGCGGACCTCTCAAGGATCGGCGGCGTTGAAGTGACGGTCGGCCGGCTGCCTTTCAATTTCCAGATCGGCAAGGATATCCGCAAGATTCCGCTTTATCCGCCGCAAACGCCTGCCGGCGAGCTGGAGATCCGCCTTGACACCTGCCAGGGCAAACGCATCGCCGTTCTGCCTCTCGCCCCGGCGGCAACCGGCAACGCGATAACAACGCTGCGCGCGAGGTTCGAGCCGCAGCAAAGCATCCACGATGTGTGTTTCACCTTCACCCGCCGCAGCGTGGACCCCGTCTGGGCCATCGACGAAGCGCAGCTGATCCCTGAGGCAACGCCACACAAGGAATGACGACGTGTCGAATTTGATATTGGTTGCGCCAATTCAAGGCTGGGTGGCGGCGCTGGACGAAGTGCCTGACCCCGTGTTCTCCGAACGTATTCTCGGAGACGGGCTGGCGATCGATCCGACCGGTGCGATGCTGCGCGCGCCCTGCGACGGTGTGATGATTTCTTCCGCCAAGCATGCGGTGACGCTGCATGCCGCGAACGGCGCGGAGATTCTCATTCACATCGGCCTGGAAACCGTGGCGCTGGGCGGGCAAGGCTTCATCAGCCTCGTGCGCGAAGGCAAGGCGATCAAGGCGGGCGATCCACTTTTGACTTTTGATCTCGAATTCCTCGCGGCGCGCGTGAAAAGCCTGATCTCTCCGATCGTTGTCACCAACGGCGAGGCGTTCAAGATCGTGCGCCGCAGCCACGACTGCGAAGTCGCGGTGGGCGATTTTCTCATGGAATTGCAGCCCGTTGATTCCGCCGTTGCCGCAGAGCGGTCGGCCGGCAGCGAGTCGCGCGACGTCGTCGTTCCTTTGACACTCGGGATTCATGCGCGTCCGGCCGCGATGCTGTCGAACTGCGCCAAGAGATTCTCGTCGGATGTCACGCTTTCCCTGCGCGGTCGCAACGCCAATGCAAAGAGCGTCGCGGCATTGATGTCGCTGGGCGTCGGCTTCAACGATGCGGTGAGCGTCGCTGCAAAGGGTGCCGACGCCGAACAAGCGGTCGCGGCCGTCGTCGATCTGATCGGGGCCGGGCTTGGCGACGGTGTCGTGCCGTCCCAGGCGGCGCCCGCCCAGCCGAACAAAGAGAAAGCCGCGCCCGCGGTCGACGGCCAGAACGTGGTACGCGGTGTTCGTGCGGCGCCCGGGATTGCGCTGGGGCGGGCCGTCCATTTTCACGTCACCGAGATTTCGGTGCCGGAGGCGGGCAAAGGCATCGCCCGTGAAACGGAGGAATTCCATCGTGCCCTGGGCGAAGCGAGGTTGCGCATCGAGGCGTCGTCGTCGTCGGGGGATCGCCAGCGGCGGGATATCCTGTCCGCCCATCTCGCATTGCTCGACGATCCGGAACTCCACGGCGCCGCACGCCAGCATATCGAGAATGGAAAGAGTGCCGGCTTTGCCTGGCGGCAGGCGATTCGCAGCTTTGCCGGCACGCTGAAAGCCAGCGACAACGTGCGTATGCAGGAGCGTGCGAGCGATCTTCTCGATCTAGAGCGCCAATTCCTGGCAGTTCTCACCGGTGCGAACCCCGGTCGCAATATCGACTTGCCGGAAAATGCCATTCTGATCGCCGAGGAGCTTCTGCCGTCCGATCTGGTGTCGTTGGATGCGGCGAAAATTGCCGGCTTCGTGACATCCCGCGGCGGGCCGACATCGCATATTGCCATTCTTGCATCGGGCATGAACGTGCCGGCCGTGGTTGGGGCAGGCCCGGCCGTTCGGCTCGTCGCCGAAGGAACCGAAGTGCTTCTGGATGCGGACGAAGGCCTCTTGTACTTGAGGCCCGACAGCGCGGCCGTCGCTGCGGCAAGAGCGACGTTTGCCGTTCAGTCGCACCAACGGACGGATGCCATGGCAACCGCGGGCGAGAAATGCCGCACGGCGGACGGGACGCGCATCGAAATCCTCGCCAATCTCGGCGCGGGCGCGCCCGAGGCGGCAGCCGCCTTGCATATGGGAGCGGAAGGATGCGGCCTGCTGCGCACGGAATTCCTCTTCCTGGACCGCAATGCGCCGCCAAGCGAAGACGAGCAGTATCAGCAATACCAGGCCGTTGCCGATGCGCTCGATGGCCGTCCGTTCACTTTGCGCACGTTCGACATCGGCGGCGACAAGCCGGTGCGGTATCTCGCATTCCCGCCGGAGGAGAATCCGGCGCTGGGCCTGCGAGGCGTGCGTGCAGGACTTTTGTGGCCGGATCTTCTGCGTGCGCAATTCGGCGCGATCATTCGCGTGAAACCGGCCGGACGATGCAAGATCATGCTTCCGATGATCGTCTCGCTCGGAGAATTTGTTGCCGCCCGGGCGATCCTCGATGCCATGTGCGAAGAGCGCAACGTCGCGGCGAGGATTCCGCTCGGCGTTATGATTGAAACCCCGTCTTCTGCGGTGCTCGCCGACCAGCTTTCGCGGGAGGCCGATTTCCTGTCGATCGGCACCAACGACCTCACGCAATACGTGCTGGCGATCGATCGCGGCCATCGCCAGCTTGCCGACCAGTTCGACGCTCTGCATCCCGCAGTCTTGCGACTCATTGCCAAAGCGGCTGACTCCGCGCGCGCTGTCGGGAAACCGATTGGCGTTTGCGGCGGATTGGCGACCGATCCGCTAGCGACACCAATTCTGCTGGGCCTTGGAATCGGCGAGTTGTCGGTGCCGCCGCCGGCCATTCCGAATCTGAAAGCCGCCGTTCACGCGCTCGCGATGACAGACTGCCGCGCGGCGGCGCGTCACGTTTTGACGCTGGAGTCCCCGGGCGCCGTGCGTGCCTACGTCCGCGCCTCGATCATCTCCAGCAAGAGGGGTATCGGGCCATGAAATCCGCTTTCGAATTCCTCCAGCCGCTCGGCCGCGCCCTCATGCTGCCGATTGCGGTGCTGCCGGTGGCCGGTCTGCTGTTGCGTTTCGGCCAGCCCGATCTGCTGAATGTGCCGTTTGTTTCGGCCGCGGGCGATGCGATCTTTTCCAACCTAGGATTCCTTTTTGCCATCGGCGTCGCCGTCGGACTCGCCAAGGACAACCATGGCGCGGCCGGGCTTGCCGGCGTGGTTTGTTTTCTGGTCGCCACGACAGGCGCCAAGGCGCTTATTGTCGTTCCACCGGACGCGCTCGCCGGTTTTTCGGGAACGGCGCACGATCTGGCGAGCGAGGCATTTAGGACGAGAGCGCTGGCCAAATTGGGGGTGCCCACGGGGCTTGCGTCCGGCCTCATCGCGGGATGGAACTACAACCGCTTCTACGACATCAAACTGCCGGACTATCTGGCCTTTTTCGGCGGCCGCCGCTTTGTCCCCATCGCCACCGGTTTTTCTGCTCTGGCCCTGGCCGCGATTATCGGGATTGGTTGGCCCTATATCGAGCGAGGGATGGACGTCGCCAGCCACGTCATTCTCGGCGCCGGCCCCCTGGGGCTCTTTATCTACGGCGTGCTGAACCGGCTGCTGATCGTCACCGGGCTGCACCACATCCTCAATAACATCGCGTGGTTCATTATTGGCGATTATCACGGCGTCACCGGTGATCTCAAACGCTTCTTTGCAGGCGATCCTTCGGCGGGCGTGTTCATGTCCGGCTTCTTTCCGGTGATGATGTTCGGCCTGCCGGCGGCCTGCCTTGCGATGTACCACACCGCGCGGCCCGACCGGCGCAAGATGGCCGGCGGACTGCTGGTTTCCATGGCGTTGACCGCGTTTCTGACCGGAGTGACGGAGCCCATCGAATTCAGCTTCATGTTTCTGGCGCCGCCACTTTACGCGATCCACACCGTGTTGACGGGCTTTTCGATGATCGTCATGGACATGCTGGGCGTCAGACTCGGCTTCGGGTTTTCGGCCGGCTTGTTCGATTATGTGATCAACTTCAACAAGGCGACCCGTCCGCTCATGCTCTTGCCGGTGGGCGCTGCATATTTCGCGCTTTATTACGGCATCTTCCGTTTTGCGATTTTGAAGTTCAACCTTAAGATGGTGGGCCGTGAGGACGACGACCAGTCGGCAACGGTGTCCATCGCGGATGCCGGCGGACGCGGGCGCGCATTTTCCGACGCTCTTGGCGGTTCCGGCAACGTGCGCAGCGTCGACTCCTGTACGACACGGCTACGCCTGGTCGTGAGAAACAGTTCCTCTATCGATGAACCCAGGCTGAGGGCCTTGGGCGCGCGCGGTTTCGTGCGGCCTTCCGAAACGGCCCTTCAGGTCATTCTGGGGCCGATTGCAGAGCAGGTCGCAGGCGAGATGCGCACTGCACTATCGCAAAGCAGCTCGTCCGCACCGTTACGGCAGCGGGCATTTTCACAGTCCAGCCGCCGATCGGCATCGTCTGCCGCTCCTGCGGTCGACCCCGGTCAAGTTCTGGCGATACTGTCTGGTCTCGGCGGCGCAGCCAACATTCGCAATATCGCCGTCTGTTCCAGCAGATTGTGCGTCGGCGTGCGGAGCACTGTGCTGGTCGACGAAAGAGCGTTGCGGACGGCGGGCACGCGCGGCGTGTCGAAAATGCGCGAAACCGTTCACGTCCTGATCGGACCGGGCGCGGCGGACGTCGCCGATCGGCTCAACGCGGATATGTCCGCGGCAGCGCGCTGAATCTCCGCGCGTAGGGGCGTCGGGGCTTGGTTTTCTCCCCCGCCGCCGCGAAACGTTTTAATTCGATTGCTCTCACAGGGTTCGGAAACGGACCTCCATTCCGCCTTGCCGAGCCGGCTTTTGCGATGAGCAAAACCCCGATACGCAAAATCATCCACGTCGATATGGACGCCTTTTACGCGTCGGTATTGGATGAGGTGGGTGGGTTGAAGTTGACTGAAACCACATCGCGCTACTGACTGCATTGAGTGCAATGCGGACCTCTTCTTGCAATCAACAGAAGTTCACTGCAGAGCGTACGGAATGCGTGGCGCGATGTGGCGGCGGCTGCGCAGATAAAGACGATTGTGGATTCTTCTGTGCAGCGCGAATCCTGATTCGTCAGGAGACGCACGGCTATGACACCCACCAAATTCCTCGTCGGTCAGATTGTTGTCGTCTTTGCCGTCGCGATTGGCGGGCTCTGGTTCGCGACGCAATGGGCCGCTTGGCAACTGGGCTATCAGACGCAACTTGGAGCCCCATGGTTCTCGATCACAAGCCATCCGATGTATCGGCCGTGGAGCCTGTTCGGCTGGTGGTATGCCTATGACGCTTATGCACCGGCGCTGTTCAACAAAGCGGGCGCGATTGCCGCGCTGAGCGGGTTTGCCGGTTGCGCCGTTGCCATTACTGGCTCGCTCTGGCGGGCACGGCAGGCGCACCTCTCGACCACGTACGGATCGTCCCGTTGGGCAACGCCACCCGAAATCAAACAAGCAAGTTTATTCCGCGCGGCGGGCGTCTTCCTCGGTCAAATCGGCGGCGAATATCCTGCACGCAACTCATCAAATGTGCTTTGAGGAGGTGGGTA
Organism: Alphaproteobacteria bacterium; assembly: GCA_028871795.1. Classification (GTDB taxonomy): domain Bacteria; phylum Pseudomonadota; class Alphaproteobacteria; order Micropepsales; family Micropepsaceae; genus Rhizomicrobium. The sequence goes on from JAGWMG010000017.1 coordinate 35,024, forward strand.
TCGGCGTTTGGAAAGCCAAGGTCGGCAAACACGTTTGCCGAGCCGCGCTCGCCGGTGCAATGCTGTCGAAAACCCGTCGCGCTAGGAACACGCGACACCTTCTGACTTGGTCTCTTGCGGCAAGTCGGATCGGACGCTTCGAGACGGAATAGCTCATGGTCGGCAAAAACCTCACTGCGCTCTCCAAACACCGCAAGCGGCGACTGATCCTGCGGTAAAGTTGGACAAACTATGGCAGCTTTTGCGGGACAATTGCGGGACAGTGCGGGTGAAAATCAGCGTAAATCTGTGAAACATCGCGTGATGTTAAGGTGTTGAAAAATAGAGTTTATTGGCATAATGCGTTGATTCAAAATTGCGACGAAAGGATTTTCAAGACCGGTGCCTTCAACCGCTCGGCCACCCATCCGATGCCCGCTCCTTGCCCCGAAACCCGGCAATTGGCAAGGTTCGGGCGATCACCCGCGGTTGAGCATCCCATGACCATCGTTTACGCTTAAGGCTCAGTCCAGAGCCTGATTCGTTCAAATGAATCGATCACTGCGACACACTTGCGCCGCGGTTGTGCTCGGCGCGCTTGCCGCCGGTTGCTCCTCGGCGCCGGTGGAATACAAAGCCACCGTTCCGCCCAATGCCGGCGTGTACAGGATCGGCAACCCTTATCAGATCGGCGGCACCTGGTATTATCCGCACGAACAGCCCGATTACGACGAAACCGGCATCGCCTCCTGGTATGGGCCGGGTTTCTACGGGCACAACACCGCGGACGGCGAAATCCTCGCAGCCGACGGCTTGACGGCGGCGCATCGCACGCTGCCGCTGCCGGTGAACGTGCGCGTGACCAATCTGGAGAACGGAGAGACCGTCGTGCTGCGCGTCAACGATCGCGGGCCGTTCTCCAAGGGGCGCATCATCGACGTGTCGGAGCGCGCCGCCAGGCTGCTCGGTTTCTTCGGAGCAGGCACGGCGCGGGTTCGCGTCCAGTACCTGGCGCGCGCCGATCTGCCCAACGGCCAGCCGCAGCCCTTCGGCGTCACCACACCCCCGGCGGTGGCGTCGGCTGTGCCGGCCGGGACGGTCGAGACCGGGACTCTGGCTCCGCTTGCCGGAGCCGGCCAGGAGGCGCCAACGGCGGCGGTGCCGCTTCCGACGCCGGCCGCCCCGTCGCCCCTCACCGCCGATGCGGGTGCGCTGCCGACAGGGCAGGTGTACCGCGTTCCCGTACCGGCCGTCACCCGTCTTTATGTCCAGGCGGGCGCCTTCAGCAATTACCAGAATGCCGCCCGTCTGGCAGCGCGCCTGGACGGCGGATTGAAGATTTCCGCCATTCAACGGGGCGGCCAAACGCTCTATAGAGTGCGGTTGGGTCCGTTCAACACGACCGACGATGCCGATGCGGCGCTGTCCAGGATCAGCAGCCTCGGCGGCAACGACGCACACATCGTAGTCGACCAATAACGGTCGCCCTTTCTTGTACTGGAGTGCTTCCATGCGCTTGCGCTTTTTCATCCTTGCATCGCTTCTCATGGCGTTCGCCCTTTCGCCCGCGCGCGCCGCGATGGCCACCAGTGCCGAACACGCCATCCTCATGGACGGAGCCACCGGCCAGGTGCTGTGGGAGAAGGACGGCTACACGCCGATGCCGCCCGCTTCCATGAGCAAGCTGATGACGCTGGAGCTGCTGTTCCAGCGGCTGAAGGACGGCCGCGTGAAGCTCACCGATACGTTCGCGGTGTCCCAACGCGCCTGGAGCACCCAGGGATCGAAGATGTTCGTGTCGCTGGGCAGCCGGATTTCCGTGCAGGATCTGATCCGCGGCATCATCATCCAATCGGGCAACGATGCCTGCGTCGTGGTCGCCGAAGGCTTGGGCGGGACCGTGGAAGGCTTCGTGGACATGATGAACCGCCGCGCCAAGGAGCTTGGGCTCAAGAATTCGCATTTCGTGAATCCGGACGGGCTTCCCGATCCTCCGGGTCAGCTCATGTCGGCCTACGATCTGGCGGTGCTGGCGCGCCATCTGGCGGCGGATTACCCCACCTATTATCACTACTTCTCCGAACTTGAGTTCACCTGGAACAACATTCATCAGCCGAACCGCAATACTGTGTTGACGAAATTCCCCGGCGCCGACGGCCTCAAGACGGGTTACACCGACGCGGCAGGGTTCAGCGTGACGGCGTCGGCGGTGCAGAACGGCCACCGCTTGGTCTTGGTGCTTGGCGGCCTGCGGTATCCCGATCTCGACAAGGATGCACCCGTAAAGCGCGACTGGTTTGCCGAAATCCGCCGCGGCGAAGAAGCGGCGCGCGTCCTGGGCATGGCCTTCCGCGAATTCCGCAGCTACCAGCTCTTCAAGCCGGGCGATGTCGTCGCCAACGCGCAGATCTGGGGCGGAGCGAAGAAGATCGTTCCCGTGACGGTGGGAAAGCTTCTCGCCGTGACGCTGCAAGTCGATTCCCGTCCCAACATGCAGGTGACGCTGCGCTACAGCGGGCCGCTGGAAGCGCCGATCGCGCAAGGCCAGCAGGTGGGGGTGCTTAGCGTCACCGCGCCCGATTTCCCCGGACTGACCGTGCCGGTTTATGCCGCGCAAGAGGTGCCGCGCACCGGGATTTTCGGGCGCATGATCGAAGGTCTGCGCGCGCTTCTCTCCGGCCGACACACGCAATGACGCAACCCGGCCGCTTCATCAGTTTCGAAGGCGGGGAGGGCGCCGGAAAATCCACGCAGGCGCGCCGGCTGGCGTCGGCGCTGGAAAAGCGCGGTATCGCTTGTGTCGTGACCCGCGAGCCCGGCGGCTCGCCCGGCGCGGAGGAAATCCGCAAGCTGCTGGTGCACGGCAATCCGGGCCGCTGGGACGCCCTCACCGAAACGCTGCTGCTGTACGCCGCGCGGGCCGATCACGTCGCACGCACGATCAAGCCCGCGATGGCACGGGGACGTTGGGCGATCTGCGACCGCTTTGCCGACTCCACCTACGCCTACCAGGGCGCGGGCAGGGGGCTCGACCGCGAGACGGTACGCCGGATCGAAGCCGTCGCCATTGGCGATTTCAGGCCGGATTGCACCTTCGTTCTGGATCTGCCCGCAGCGGATGGACTCAAGCGTGCCGGTGCCCGCGCCTCGGCAGAAACGCGCTTTGAGCAGTTCGACATCTCCTTTCACGAACGGCTGCGCCAAGCTTTCCTCGATATTGCCAAGCGCGCGCCGGACCGTTGCCGCGTGATCGATGCCAGCGCCGACGAGGACACCGTCGCGGAGGCAATCTGGAAAGCCGTGGCCTCGCGATTTGCGTTAGGCTAATGGCCAAACGTCCGTCCGAATATGTCGAGACCGATCGCATCGACGGCGTCGATCATCCGCGCCAGACCACGCGCCTGATCGGGCAGGACGCGGCGCTGGCGATCGTTTCGCGTGCGTTGCGCAGCGGACGGCCGCCGCAGGCCTGGCTGATCTGCGGCCCGCCCGGCGTGGGCAAGGCGACGCTGGCCTATCGCATCGCGCGTTATCTGCTGGCCTACGGCGCAAGCGGCCAAGGGCCGGCCGATCTGAGCGTGCCGGCGCACGACCCCGCGTCCCTGCAAGTGGCGGCCGGTTCGCATCCGGGTCTGCTGGTGCTCAAACGCAGCGCCGATCCCGAGACCGGAAAATTGATGAGCGTGCTGTCGGTCGGCGAAGTGCGGCGGCTCTCCGGTTTCTTCGGCATGACGTCCGTCGCGGGCGGCTGGCGCGTGGCCGTCGTCGACACCGCCGACGACATGAACGATGCCGCCGCCAACGCGCTGTTGAAGCTGCTCGAGGAACCGCCCTCGCGCGCCATGCTGCTGGTGCTGTCGAACGCGCCCGGACGGCTGTTGCCCACCATCCGCTCGCGCTGCCGGCGCGTGAATCTGCGGCCGCTGAACCAAGCCGACCTGGCGGCCGAGCTGGCCCGCCTTCTGCCCGAACTGAGCGCAGAGGAGCGCGCCTCGCTGGCGCGACTGGCGCGCGGCTCACTGGGGGCGGCGCTCAGGCTGGCGGGCGGCGACGGCTCCATGCTCGCCCAGGAAGCCGACCGGCTGATCGAAAACGCCGCCGGGCCGGCGGATATTCCGGCGCTGTTCGTTCTGGCCGACAAGCTCGCGCGCATCACCGACGGACTCGACACTTTGGGCGGCTTTCTCGCGCAAGGACTGGCCGAGCGCATCCGCGCACAGGCGCTTAACGGCCGGCCCTGTCTCGACAGGTGGGTCGGGGCGCTGGAGCTGCTGAACAAGAGATTCGCGCGCACGGGCGCGCTGCATCTCGATCCGCGCCAGACGCTCCTGACCGTGGTGCGCGAAATTAACGCGGCGTCGCGGCGCACCGGCCCGGTGTAGTATTCGGCCCATGCTGGTCGATAGCCATTGCCATCTGGAGTTTCCGGATCTTGCCTCCAACGCCGATGCGGTGATGGCGCGGGCGCGCGCCGCCGGCGTCGGTCTCTGCGTCAGCATCTCCACCAAGCTCCAAACCTTTCCGCGGGTGCGGGAAATGGCGGCGCGTTTCGACGAGGTGTGGTGTTCGGTCGGCGTCCATCCCCACGAAGCGGCGGTCGAGCCGCTTGCCGGCGCCGCGCCGCTGATCGAGCGCGCCGGCGATCCCAAAGTGGTCGGAATCGGCGAGACGGGACTGGATTACTTCTACGAGCACTCTGCGCGCGCGGCGCAAGCGGCGAATTTCCGCGCCCACATCGAAGCGGCACGACGGACGAAGCTGCCGCTCATCGTCCACAGCCGCGACGCGGAGGAAGACACCATCGCGATCCTGCGCGAGGAAACGGCGAACGGCGCGTTCGCCGGCGTTCTTCATTGCTTCACGGGCAGCAAGGCGCTGGCGGACGCGGCGTTGGAACTCGGGTTCACCATTTCGGTCTCCGGGATCGTGACGTTCAAGAAATCGCAAGCCCTGCGCGCGGTTCTGAAGGAGGTGCCGCTGGACAGGCTCCTGGTCGAAACCGATGCGCCGTATCTCGCGCCGGTGCCCCATCGCGGCAAACGCAACGAGCCTGCGTTCGTCGCGCATACCGCCGCAGCGCTGGCGGAACTCAAAGGCGTGAGCGCGGACGAACTGGCGCGCGCCACCACCGATAATTTCCATCGTCTTTTCACAAAGGTCGCACGCCCAACATGACGGACAAATTCGACATCACCATTCTCGGCTGCGGCTCCTCCGGCGGCGTGCCGCGGCTGGGCGGAGCCGACGGCTCCGGCCATTGGGGCGTCTGCGACCCCGCCAATCCGAAAAACCGCCGCAGCCGCTGTTCCATCCTGGTGCGGCGGACATCGGACGAGGGCGTCACGCGCGTCCTGGTCGACACTTCGCCCGACATGCGCGAGCAGCTCCTGCGCGCCCGCGCGAGCGAACTCGACGGCGTGCTCATCACGCACGATCACGCCGATCAGCTGCACGGCATCGACGATCTGAGGCAGGTGGCCCTCCATCAGCGCCGCCGCGTCGACGTCTACACCGACGCGGAAACTGCGGAGACCGTTCTTTCGCGTTTCTCCTATTGTTTCGTGCAGGCGGAAGGCATCGATTACCCGCCCGTCGCCAAGATGCACGCCGTGGACGAACCGTTCGCGCCCTTCGCAATCCGAGGGGCAGGGGGCGCGGTGCCGGTTCTGGCGTTCGGGCAGCGCCACGGCAAGATGAACTCGCTCGGTCTGCGTTTTGGTACGGTCGCCTACTCCGCGGACGTCAACGCGCTGAACGAAGCCGCCTTCGCCGCGCTTGCCGGCGTCGAGTGCTGGATCGTGGACGCGCTGCGCACCGCGCCTCACCCCAGCCATTCCCATGTCGCGCAGACGCTGGAATGGATCGCGCGCGTCAAGCCGAAGCGCGCTATTCTGACGAACCTCCATGTCGATCTGGATTACGAGATGCTGCGCCGCGAACTGCCCCCGAACGTCGAACCGGCCTACGACGGGATGATCGTCGCGGCCGGGCTGCCGTCCACAAATGCGGTGATTTAAGGGAAATGGTCATTCGACCTTGTCGGTTCAAGGGGAGGCCGGAAAAATTTTTGCCTGAGAATGCGCTCGAGTTGCAAAGCTGCTATGGCGTCGGAGGCGGGTGGACGCAGCACGCCTTGCCGCTTTCCTGGACCGGCGGGCACGGCCGGTCGGCGTAGGAGCAGAACACGCAGCAATCCCCGGGCTTCGGCTTCAACACCGCGCCGCAGCCCTTGCAGTCGTAGAAATACTGGCAAGCGTCCAACGGCATCGTTTCGCGGCTGGCATGGCCGCAAGCCGGACAGGTGATCGTCGCCTGCAGCTCCACCGTTATTTATCCCAACCGCCCGCGCTAGCGGCCCTGGTGCCTGAAGTTCTGCGCTTTCTTGGGCGCGAACTTGCCGCTTCTGCCGGCCAAGTTCGCGTAGGACTTGGCCGGGGGCTCGTTGTTGAGGGCGGCTTGCTTTTGCGCCGCTTCCTTGCGCCGCGCGATCTCCTGCGGCGAAAGCGGGCGGCTTTTCTTCGAATCGCTCATGGAGGCATTGTCCTGAATGGCAGCGCGCAAGATATACCGGTCCGGCGCACCGACAAAATTTAGTAATTGCTCATAATATATCTTATACGAAAATATGAGGCGATGGGCGGTGTTGCCGGACGCGCAAATTCCGCTTGACCCTGCCCCAAGGTCCGGGCTCACAGACGTCGGGGTCGATGAAATGAGCAACGCCGTGACCGACGACGCCTATCTCAGTCCTGCAGAAGCCGCCCGCCGTCTGGGCGTCAGCGCCAAGGCGCTGCGCCTCTATGAAAAGCGCGGTCTGGTCAAGCCGCTGAGAAACGACGCCGGCTGGCGTGCCTATGGCCCCACCCAGATCGCCCGGCTCCATCAGGTTCTGGCGCTCAAAGGCTTCGGCCTGCCTTTGTCGCGCATCGCGGAACTGCTTTGCGGCCGTCTCGCGTCGCTCGATGCGCTGCTGGAGCTGCAGGAGCAGACCTTGGCGCGCGAGAGCGGCCGCGTGGACCACGCTCTGTCTTTGGTCCGCGCGGCACGGGCCAAGCTGGCCAAGGGCGATGTTCTTTCCATCGACGATCTCGCAACCCTGACCACGGAGACGACGATGACGACCAAAGCCACACCCGAGGAAATGAAGGCAATTTTCGACCCGATTTCGGCGAAATATTTCACGCCCGAAGAAGCCAAGGCCATCGCCCGAAGGAAATTCGACCAGCCGGCCATCGCCACCCAATGGGAAGCCTTAATTGCCGAAACCAAGGTATTGATGACAAAAGGCGATCCGAGTTCTCCAGTCGCCTTGAATCTGGCCCGCCGCTGGCAAGCGCTGGTGGACCAGTTCACGGGCGGCGATCCCGCCATCGCGGCCAAGGCCCGCGCGGTGTGGTCCGAAGCGATGGCGGACCTGAAAGCGGGGCCCAAGCTGCCGCTCAATCCGGAGATTTTCGCCTTCGTCGGCAAGGCGATGGCGAAGCTGAAAGAACAAGGCGGCTGACGGTGGAAAAAACGCGGGTGGGCCTTGTCGGAAAGCCCCTGCCCGCGCTTTATCTCCGCATGGAAAAGCCGAGTCCTTCCAAAGACATCGAATCTCTTCTTGAGATCATGCGCCGGCTGCGCGCCGGCTGCCCGTGGGATCGTGAACAGACCTTCGAAACCATCGCGCCCTACACCATCGAGGAAGCCTACGAAGTGGCGGGTGCCATCGAAGATGCCGACTGGGCGCATCTGAAGGACGAATTGGGCGATCTGCTGTTCCAAGTCGTTTTCCATGCCCGCATGGCCGAGGAGCGCGGGCTGTTCGATTTCGGCGATGTTGTCGGCGCCATAACCGCCAAGATGATCGCCCGCCATCCCCATGTTTTCGGTGACAAGACGGTGCCGGAATCCGCCGCCGCGCAGACCGTCGCCTGGGAGGAGCACAAGCGCGGCGAACGGGCGGCGAAGCCCGGTGGCATCCTGGACGACGTGCCGCGCGCCCTGCCCGCGCTACTGCGCGCCGAGAAGCTTCAGAAGCGGGCTGGAAGCGTCGGTTTCGATTGGGAAAGCGCCCCTAAGGTGGTCGAGAAGATCGCCGAGGAAGCGGGCGAGATCGCCGAGGCGCAAGCCGCCGGCGCGCCGGCGCACAAGCTGGAGGAGGAAGTCGGCGACCTGCTGTTCGCGGTGGCCAATCTGGCGCGCCATCTCAAGGTTGGTCCGGAGAAAGCACTGCGCGCCGCCAACGCGAAATTCGTCCGCCGCTTCCGCGCCATCGAGGCCGGACTTGCGGCGCGCGGCACGACGCCGGCCGACGCCAGCCTGGAGGAGATGGAAGCGTTGTGGGTGGAGGCGAAGAACGTGGAGCACAAGTGACGTGTCATTGGTCATGCACAGGTGGACAGCCTCTTGTCCACATTAAATATCGGCTTCAACGCCCTGCTCTACCGATATTTTTCCTGTAAACCGGCTACCAAGCTTCTCCGCTTCCTGTGGATTGGCGCTGAGCGTCAGGACGATTTCGCCGCCGCCATTGTCGTCGCGCGCCAGCACCCGCGCGTGGCGATAGGCCCAGGCCAGGCCCTCGCCGTCCGACGGCGAAAGTGCAAGGCGGAGGCGGATGTTGCCACCCGTCAACACGGCCTCCAGACGCTTGAGTAGACTGCCGAGCCCCTCGCCGGTCAGCGCCGAGACGGCAGCGGGCGCTTCCGGGCGGGAGGCGGCGCGCGCCAGCAGTCCCGCGCGAGCACCGGACTCCAACAGGTCAATCTTGTTGAGGATTTCCACGTGCGTTAGGCCCTAATCAGAGAAAGGAGTGATCTGATTTTTAAGTCGTGTTTGATCTCGCAGAGTGAAAGACTCTGCACATCGTGTGACGCAACATGCGATGACGAGCATGTGGGTGAGGCAGACCGTGTGCTTACGGCGAGCCA
>JAGWMG010000008.1 GCA_028871795.1 Alphaproteobacteria bacterium
AGCTTCAACGGCCGGCTGCGCGACGAGTTCTTGAACGAGACGCTGTTCACCTCGCTCGCCCAGGCGCGGGTCGAACTCGAAGAGTGGCGCCGCGACTACAACACCGTGCGGCCTCATTCTCGCATCGGCTGGCTCACGCCAGCCGCTTACGCGAAAGCTCAATGAGCACCTGTGCATCGATCCGCCGCTTCGCGCTCAGGCGCGCGAAAAAAATCGGCTTCGCCTTGCAGTGCGTGGCTCAGGCGCTCTAACGGATCGGGCGGTGTCCACACCGGTGGAAAGTGGTCGCGCTGGTCATCGCTCAGTTTGCGATGGCAGTTGCGGCACAAAATAATCCGCTTGTCGCTGTAACGGCGGCCTCCCGGTTCATGCAATTCCAGGCAAAACGGATTGTCCTCCCCACAAATCACGCAAGCTGGCATTGACGTGCCGAGCCTGGCATATGCCCTGCGAACTCTCGCGCGACGGCGTTTTTCATCATCATCCATTTTTCGCGCTCCTATTCTGGTTTCACGATTGCGTAGACAAGTTCGAAGGGCTCGACGCCAGAGGCGTCCAGAAAAAACAACACATTCGGACGGGTTTCGAAGATGTAGCGCTTGCGGGACACATCGATGACCGATTGACCGCGAAACGGTGCGAGAAAATCGATATCTTCGGTTTCGAAGAATTGCCGCACGGCGCTCATATATTCGCCGATCAGCCGCGCAGTCTTCAGATCGCGCACCGTGATGACCTCGCGCTTGCCATTGGTATAGATCGGCATGCGCCGGAAGCGCCTATCACGCTTGAAGACCCATTTTCGGTTGCGCCGGGCGACGACGCCGGTCTTTAGAACATAGCGGCGAAGCTCTACCGATGACACGCCGATTTTCCGGGCGGCCAGGGCGAGTGTGTCGCCGTTGCGCATGAACTTAAGACCCGCTTCATAGCGTGGGTCATAGCCCCGGATCGATTTCTTGCGATGCTTGCCTTTTTTTGCCGACTTACTCGTCCGCGCGGGTTTCGCCGCGATACGGCGCTTCGCTTTGGACCGACTCTGTTTGCGTTTTTTCATTCCCATCGTTCCCGAATGATCGGTTTCGATGGTCAGTGATATTACGCAAGTCTATTTGAATGTCATCAAGGCCGACGCGCAGAAACACGCGTCGATTCAGTGACGGTTTCTGCCAGCGATCTTTGTGCGATCAGGCGCCTTCAAGGTTAAACTGAATAGGCGAAACTTTTGGGCGTGCCGCATTGCCGTCGCAAGTGCTTGTTCAGATAACTTTGGAATCAGCGGCGCAATTGCTCTCTTGCAGAATCGGAAGGCCATCGATTTTCGTATCGTCGATTCTGGACCATTCGGTATTGCGTGATACGAAAAACGGCGGCCCAGTTCTCTTTCCCAGAAAAGGCGTGCAGCAACAACCCAATGAAGCAGTGCATCATCCGAAGGGCGACCGCCCAGGTTTTTCTTGTGAGGAATGTCCTCCAACGCACTTAGGATCAACGTGTTCAGTTCGACAAGAGTATCGCGGGTACGGTGCTCGGATTCGTATTCCTGATTTTCTTCGGCGAAGCCGTAGCGCATAAGGTCGCGCCCAAAGCCGACAGGTAATCTCGGATCAAGAATAACGATTTCCGGCTTTTGCTGACCATGCCAAATCGGATTCCACAGGCGGTCCCGTTCGCTGTTGGTCAATTGCGAGAGTTGCCGCGTGAGGTTGTTTACGCTTTCGGATAGCATCAAAAGCTTCTTGTGGAGAATACGTAATTCGTCGTCGTGCGGTCGGCGTGTTTTTGAAGTCTTGTAAGTATGCGCAGACTGCCTGAGAAAAACTTCTAGGGCATTGATTTGTTCGGACGTGCTGATTCCGAATTCGCGTACAAGGTCGCCAACGAAGTCATCGCTATATACAGTAGCGAACTCTAGCGTGCTGGTCTTCGACGGCGCGTATTTATCCGAGCCTGCTTGGTGTTTCGACGACAGGTTTGGAAGAGGCTTACTTTTCCTGCTTGCTTTTTCCATGGCCCGTCTCTGAGGCATACGACGCGTTGTGCTGCCGTTTCAGTAATTGGACCCATTTTCGGCGTCAGTGATTTGCGGCCCGTAAATGCGCTCCTAACAGCGCTAGGAGGCGTGTTGAGCGTGCTACCAGAGCGCCATTGTTAAGTTTATCGAATAATAACAATGAGTTAGACGCCATAGAGGGGTATATTGTGAGGGACGGACGGAGGCTGCGCGTGCACGATAAGCCACATATTCAGGGTCAATATGAACGTGATGAAGACGATACCGACTGGTGCGACCGTTCGGAATTCTGGCGGGCTTACTGTCCCAAACAAGGCCGGGGTCGCAAACGGAAATACCGGTTCCGGCAGCCATTGATTCTGTGCGGTCACGGTGTCCGGTTGCGCGTCGATCATGGCACGCTGTTTATCCGCAACGGGTTCACACACTACCCACAGGAGCGTGAGGAATTTCGTTTCTTTCCCGGCGATGCGAGTTTGCTCGACCGAATTGTCATCCTAGACGGGAGTGGCGGACTATCGTTCGATGCCTTGAGTTGGTTCTCCGAGCAACAAATTACCCTTGTTCAACTGAATTGGCGCGGAGAAGTAAACGTTGTTGGCAGCGCGGTCGGCCATAGCGCGAAGCGCAATCTCGTAGAGGCCCAGCTTGCCGCACAACATGGAAAGCAACGCATCGAAATCGCTCGCTGGCTGATACACGGTAAGATCGCCGCCAGTTTGGACACGTTGCGAAAGACGCTGGATAAATCTTTTGAGCGCAACGCCGCTACCGAACGGCTTAGAAGGTCGCTCAAACGGACCGGCGACGCGCTCAAGTAAGCCTCGCAAAAATGACCCTGGCGCGGCGCCAGCGCTTAGCGCAGGCCGCAAGGCGGAACTCACGCGTTGCGGAATGCGGCTTTTTCGGAATCGCGTTGCCAAAGAACGAGAATACTCTTCGAGAAAATACCAAGTTGCCACAGCGGTCGAAGCGGTATCGTTGGCCTCGGCGGGAGACAATTCCGCCATCGAACTTCCTACGGGAACGGGAAAGACATTGATCGCCTGCTTGGCGTCTGTACTTTGGAAGGCAACCTATCCAAACAGCCGTGTCTTGCTCGTCGTCCCATCTCGCACATTGGTCATCCAACATTTTGAAGTCGCGCAATGGGTAGCAACCGAAATTGTGGTCGATATGCTGCGTGACGAGCAATCTGGCAATCCCGGGTCGCTTCGCGCCTCGCTGTTGCGAGCCGATCTTCTCATAACGACACCCGGATTATTGGCGGGAGCGCTCGAACGCAGACTCGTTGATCGCAAATATGTTGAGTCAATTAGATTTGTGATCGTGGATGAATTCGACACGTTTGTCGTTATAGAGGAAGCGGAATGGGACACAGTTTCACGCTTTGCGGATCACTGGGCTCGGCTGAAAAGCCAGCTCTCTGACAAGGCACGATACCTCGTGAAATCAGCCACTCTAATGCTCGGTGATCGACGAAATGATTCTGGGGATCGCACACGCACGAACCGTCGCGCGCAGGCCATAGTCGAAACATTGGCCCCTGTCCGAATAGAAGTTCCAGAACGTCAATACTCAAGAGTCATCCCGTACCAGTCGGTAATTGAAGTACGCCGATACGACGCAAGGATCGCAAAATTGTTAGCGGGCGTATCGACATCAAAGGGGATAGCTCATCTGATGTTGGACGAAATCGCTGGACCAACCGACTACAACAAAGTCGAGCGCCTCGCGCCAGCGATATGCAAAGGGGTCACCATTCGATCATCAAGGACCTCGGGCACGGTCCGCGAGGTCCAAACCACGATCATTACTCCCAAGGTTCGCGAGCAATACTGTTACATCACGAAATTGAAGATGATGCCGCAGCATATAGTCGAAGACCTGACGCTGAATTTGGGCGTCAAAATTCAAGATTGCAGGATTAAGACGTCCCGCAACGAAATAGTCTTCCTTGAAGGAGCCACCGTCCTTGACGACCGGCGACCGGAGGGATGCTTTGAATTTTGTCCCGGAAGAAAGGTCGAGGCGTTGGTTCAAACGTTGGGCGAAAAGAGCAAGGCGAAGCTTCGCGGCGTCGTATTTTGTCGAACCATTCGTCTTTTGAACGGACTAAAATCTCAACTCGCCGGAAAAAGGATGCCTTTGTTCGAGCTCACGGGCGAGATGTCGGATTCGATGCGCTCCCTAGCGATTCGTGAATTCCGCAATAGCAATGGCGGCATTCTGCTCATGACGCGGACAACGGGCGGGCGCGGGCTCGATCTTCCTTTCGGGCATTATGGCGTTTTTTATAGTCCGAAGTCTGACCCTGTTCAGATGTGGCAGGAAATGTCGCGTATCCGATCAACGGTGTCCCATAAGAAGGATACCTTTGTCCTGTGCTACGATAAAACGTTCGAGAGTACTACTTTGACTTCGGCATTGACACAAATGAGCGAACAGAGCCTCCGCTTAACACATGCAATTGTAGGACTGAAGGCCACAGTTCAGACCAATGCGATCAACTATCGAGCAGAGATGTAATTGGCGCCCGTCATCATCTGGCCGATAGCGGAACAGCCGTATCTGACGTGTATGTTCCATATGCCGGTCGAAGTAGCCATTTCTGCAGAAACGTCGGCGGCTGAAGGTTGCCAAAAATGTCTGTTTCGAGCCTTATCCCTATACCCCCTCCTCCCCCTACCCCCTCCCGCAAGGGGAGGGGGAAAGCTATCCTCTGAAGGATGGAGGATGATGCTCAGATAACCGCCCCCCTCTCCGGCGTTGCGCGCATCGCGGCGTATGTGAAGACGCTGCCGGATGCGCCGGGCGTCTATCGCATGATGGATGCCAAAGCCGACGTGCTTTACGTCGGCAAGGCCAAGAGCCTGAAAAAACGCGTGGCGTCCTACGCCAAGTCCGGCGGACATACCGAGCGCATCGCCCGGATGATCGCCGACACCGCCGAGATGCTGTTCGTCACCACGGCGTCGGAGACCGAGGCGCTGCTGCTGGAATCGAACCTCATCAAGCGCCTGAAGCCGCGCTACAACGTGTCGTTCCGCGACGACAAATCGTTCCCCAACATCCTGCTGCGCCAGGACCACGCTTTCCCGCAGCTTCTCAAGCACCGCGGCGCCAAGACCACGAAAGGCGTCTATTTCGGGCCGTTCGCCAACACCGGAGCGGTCAACCGCACCCTCAACACGCTGCAGCGGGCGTTTCTGTTGCGCTCCTGCTCGGATTCGGTGTTCGAGGCGCGCACGCGGCCCTGCCTGCTGTTCCAGATCAAGCGCTGCGCGGCGCCCTGCGTGGGCCGGATCGACGCGGCGGCGTACCGGGAACTGGTGGAGGAAGCGCAGCGTTTCCTCGCCGGAAAAAGCCGCGCCGTGCAAGGCGAACTCGCGAGGGACATGGAAACGGCCGCCGCCGCCCTCGACTACGAACGCGCGGCGCGGCTGCGCGACCGGGTGCGCGCCATGAATCAGATCCAATCGGTGCAAGGCATCAACCCGTCCAGCTTCGCCGAGGCCGATCTGTTCGCCGCCTTCAACCAGGGTAGTGAGACCTGCGTGCAGGTCTTCTTCTTCCGTGCCGGACAGAATTGGGGCAATCGCCCCTATTTCCCCCGCCACACGGGCGAGCTTTCCACCGGCGAAGTGCTGGAAGCCTTCATCGGCCAGTTCTACGACGAGCGCCCCGCGCCCGGCCTGATCCTGCTCTCCGAGAAGATACCCAACCGCGAGCTGCTCAGCGAAGCGTTGTCGCTGCGCGCGGAACGCAAGGTGCGGATCGTGGCGCCCGAACGCGGCGAGAAGCGCGAACTGATGGAGATGGCGCTCAACAACGCGCGCGAACAGCTCGGCCGGCGCCTGGCGGAGAATGCGGCCCAGCGCGAGCTGCTCGAAGGCGTGGCGGACACCTTCGGCCTCGATACCCCGCCGCGCCGCGTGGAAGTGTACGACAACTCGCATATCCAGGGCGGCCACGCGGTGGGCGGCATGATTGTCGCGGGACCGGATGGCTTCGAAAAAGGCGAATACCGCAAGTTCAACATCAAGACGGCTGAGCTCGCGCCCGGCGACGATTATGCGATGATGCGCGAAGTGCTGACGCGGCGCTTCGCGCGCCTGATGAAAGAGGACGACGCCAAGGCCAAACGCCCCGACCTGGTGCTGATCGACGGCGGGCCGGGGCAATTGGCCGTCGCCTGCCAGGTGTTCGCCGATCTGGGCGTGGAGAACGTGGCGCTGGCGGCGATTTCCAAGGGCGCCGAGCGCGACGCCGGCTACGAGCATTTCCACCTGCCCGGGAAAGCGCCGTTCCGCCTCGATCAGAAGAGTGCGGTCCTTTACTATCTGCAACGCCTGCGCGACGAGGCCCACCGCTTCGCCATCGGCAGTCACCGCAAGAAGCGCTCCAAGGCCATCGGCGCCAATCCCCTGGACGAGATCGCCGGCGTCGGCGCCTCGCGCAAGCGCGCGCTGCTGCAGCATTTCGGCTCGGCGCGCGCGGTGGCCGGAGCAAGTCTGGCGGACATCGAAGGCGTGCCGGGCGTCTCGGACACACTCGCCAAGAAAATCCACGACTTCTTCCATCCCAGCGGATGAAAGCGTAAACCAGGGGCGATGATACGGCTGCCCAACATCCTGACCGTCCTGCGCATCGCCCTGGTGCCGGTGTTCGCCATCGCCTTCTGGCTGCCCGGCGAGACGGCGCGGCTGATCGCCTTCGCCATCTTCTGCGTCGCCGCGATCAGCGACGCGCTCGACGGGCTGGCGGCGCGCAAGCTGAACGCCGGCAGCGATTTCGGCCGCATGCTCGATCCCATCGCCGACAAGATCCTGGTGGGTGTGGCGCTGATGATGCTGGTGGCCGACCACAAATTCGACGGCTGGAGGCTGGTGCCGGCGCTGGTCATCCTGTCGCGCGAGTTCCTGGTTTCGGGCCTGCGCGAATTCCTGGCGGGCACCGACGTCAGCGTGCCGGTCAGCTTCTTCGCCAAGATCAAGACCGCGATCCAGATGATCGCCATCGGCGCGATGATCCTCGGGCCCATGGCCGACAAGGTGGTGCCGGGGGCGCTCGCCTTCGCCTATGTGGCGCTGTGGGTGGCCGCCGCCCTGACGGTGGGTACGGGTTACGTCTATTTGCGCGCGGGCCTGGCCCATGCCCGTCCGCGCCGCGAGACGCCGGCGTGAAACTCGTCTATTTCGCCTGGGTGCGGCAAACGATCGGCAAGAAGGAAGAAGAGTTCGCTCTTCCCGCCGGGGTCGCCACCGTGCGCGATCTCGCCGTGCATCTGCGCACGCGCGGGCCTGGCTATGCGCAGGCGTTCGGCGATCTGGCGCGATTGCGCGCGGCGTCGAACCAGGTGCATGTCGGCTTCGACGCGCCCGTCGGCGAGGGCGACGAAATCGCCTTCTTTCCTCCGGTGACGGGAGGATGAGCGCGATGACACCAACGATCCGCATCCAGCGTGAAGCGTTCGATCTCGCGCGCGAGGCGGAAGCCTTGTCGCGCGACGGCGTCGGCGCGGTCGTCAGCTTCACCGGCCACGTGCGCGGCGACGGCGGGCTGACGTCGCTCGTCCTCGAACATTATCCGGGCATGACCGAGCGCGAGATCGCACGCCATGCGCAAGAAGCCGCGAGCCGCTGGCCGCTTCTGGGCGTCACCGTCATCCATCGCATCGGCGAATTGAAGCCGGGCGAGCGCATCGTGCTGGTCGCCGTCGCCGCGAGCCACCGCGGGGACGCCTTCGCCGCGTGCAACTTCCTGATGGATCATCTCAAGACCACCGCGACGTTCTGGAAGCAGGAACGGCGCGGCGGCGAGACCGTCTGGGTCGAAGCCAGGCGCTCGGACGACGGCGCGGCGAAGCGGTGGACGAAATAATGCGTTATTTCGCGCTCAAATCTACCTGGCTGACCGGTGAGCGGACCTCGTCGGCATAGGCGTGCATCAGCGTCTCGCTGATTTCGCCCGGCTTGAAGCGATAAGGCCCGATCTCGGAAACCGGAGTGACCTCGGCGGCGGAGCCGGTGAGGAAGCATTCCGAGAACTCTCCCAGTTCCTTCATGTCGATATGCCGCTCGGCCACGGGGATCTGCCGCGCCCGGGCCAGCGCCATCACCGAGCGCCGCGTGATCCCGTCGAGGAAGCAATCCGGGGTCGGCGTATGCATCTTGCCGTCCTTGACGAAGAAGACGTTGGCGCCCGTCGCTTCTGCGATATAGCCGCGGTAGTCGGCCATCATCGCGTCGGCATAGCCTTTGGCCTCGGCGGCGTGCTTGGAAAGCGTGCAGATCATGTAGAGGCCGGCCGCCTTGGCCTTGGTCGGCGCGGTGTCGGGCGCCGGGCGCTTCCACTCCGAAATGTCGAGGCGGATGCCCTTCAGCTTTTCCTTGGGATCGAACATGGTCGGCCATTGCCACGCGGCAATCGCGACATGGATTTTGTTCTTCTGGGCGGACACCGCCATCATCTCGCTGCCGCGGAACACCACCGGCCGGACATAGGCGTCGACGAAGCCTTCGGCGGCCTGCACGCAGGCGGCGCTGATGTCTTCCTCCGTGTACGGGATCTTCATGCCCATGATGCGGGCGCTTTCGAACAGCCGCCTAGTATGCTCCTTGAGCTTGTAGATGCGCCCGGAATAAAGCCGCTCGCCTTCGAATATGCACGAGGCGTAATGCAAGCCGTGGGTCAGCACATGCGTCTTGGCTTCGCGCCAGGCCACCAGCTTGCCGTCGTACCACAGCGAACCGTCGCGGTCGTCGAAGGGGATCACATCGGCCATTGCGTCATCCTCTTGCCTTGCCGGGGGCGGCGGCTTATTTGTGTCAGCATGCCTGACGTAAAATTCGGCGGCACATCGCCCGATACGCGAACATTATACCTCAGCGATGAGGCGCTAAAGCAAGGCTTGGATTTGCTGTTCATTGCCGCTCGCGATGTTTCGGCGCAAGGCGCGGGCCCTGTCGCCAAAGCAAGATTGGGACGCGCGCACGCCCGTGCTTTGCATTTCATTGCGCGCAATCCGGGACTTTCGGTCGCCGAATTGCTTGGCTTCCTGAAAGTGACGAAACAGAGCCTGAACCGCGTGCTCAACGATCTGTTGAAAAGCGGCTACGTCGAACGCAAGACCGGTATGCAGGATCGTCGCACCCGCCGCTTGCAGCTGACCGAGGCCGGCGCCGCGCTGGCGGCCGCCGTCTGGGACGCGCAGCGTCCGCTGCTCGCCTCCGCGTTCAAAGCCGCAGGCCAGGACGCCGTGAACGGCTTTCGCAAGGTCCTCCTGGGCCTTGGCGGCATCCGCGCGAAAGGCAAGACATGAACGCGGTCGAGGATCCGCACCTGCTGGTCGTCGACGACGACGAGCGCCTGCGCACGCTGTTGCAGCGCTACCTGTCCTCGAACGGCTTTCGCGTCAGCGTCGCGGCAACCGCGGCGGACGCCCGCGCGCTAATGAAGAGCATGACTTTCGATCTTCTCATCCTCGACGTGATGATGCCGGGCGAATCGGGGTTCGAGCTGACGAAATCGGTACGCGCCAACTCTTCGGTGCCAATCCTGATGCTGACCGCAAAAGGCGAGGCCGAAGACCGCATCAGAGGCCTGGAGCAGGGCGCCGACGATTATCTGCCCAAGCCGTTCGAGCCGCGCGAGCTGCTGCTGCGCGTCGGCGCGCTGCTGCGCCGCGCCGCGCCGCCGGCACAGAAGGCCATCGTCGAAGTCCGCATGGGCGAATGTGTGTACGATTCCGAGCGCGGCCAGCTCCGCCGCAAGGGCAAGCCGGTGCATCTGACCAGTTCCGAGAGCGCCTTGCTGCAGCTTTTCACCGCCAACGCCGGGCGCTCCTTTTCGCGCACCGATCTGTGTGCGCGGCTGGGTGTGACGCTGGAGCGTTCCATCGACGTGCAGGTGACGCGGCTGCGGCGCAAGATCGAGGAGGACCCCAAGCTGCCGCTTTATCTGCAGACCGTCCGCGGCGTAGGTTACGTCCTTGTCCCAGACCGCATCCTTTGAGAACCTGCTTGGCGCCCTGTCGCGGCTGCGGCCCGGCCGCCTGCTGAAGCGCGCCATGCCGCGCGGCCTGTTCGGCCGTTCGCTCATCATCATCATCGCCCCGATGTTCCTGCTGCAGGCGATCGTGTCCTACGTCTTCTTCGAACGCGATCTCGACACCACAACGCGGCGCCTGGCCAACGACGTCGCTGCCGACGTCGCCTTCCTCATCGCTCTGGAGGACAATTATCCGCCGCAGGAACGCGTCAAGCTCAGGGCCCTGGCGGCCCGCCAACTGCGTTACCAGGTGACGTTCGCCCCCGGCGCGGACGTCACTCCGCCCAAACACCTCCACGCCCTCAGCACCATCGCCGAAGCCTTGAACGACGTCATCGCGCAGCAGATCGGCGGCACGCGGCATTTCAAGGTCAGCGGCCGGCCAACGGTCTTTCACATCACCGTGGACGTGCATGACGGCGCTCTTCACATCATGGTGCCGCGCGACCGCGTCACGGTCTCGGCCCCGGACATCTTCATCGTGTGGATGGTGGCTTCCTCGCTGCTCCTGCTCGCCGTGGCGATCCTGTTCCTGCGCAACCAGGTCAGACCGATCGAGCGGCTGGCGCGCGCCGCCGACGCCTTCGGCAAGGGCCGCGCCGTTCCCGACTTCAAGCCTTACGGCGCCATGGAGGTGCGCCGCGCCGCGCAGGCGTTCATCACCATGCGCGAGCGCATCGAGCGTCACGTCCAGCAGCGCACCGAAATGCTGGCCGGCGTCAGCCACGATCTGAAAACGCCGCTGACGCGCATCCGCCTGCAACTGGCGATGATGCCGCACGGTGCGGAAACCGACGCGCTCAAGCAGGACATCGCCGAAATGGAACGCATGCTCGACGAATACCTGGACTTCGCGCGCGGCGAAGGCGGGGAGCGGGCCCAGCTCGTCGATCTCGGTGATCTGGTGCGCGGCGCGGCGGAGGCGGCGGCCCGCGCGCGCCGGGGCGCGGAAAAGCGTCTCTCGCTCGAAACCCCGAGCGGGGTGCTACTGGCGGTGAAGACGAATGCGCTGCGCCGTTGCGTCACCAATCTGATCGACAACGCGCTCAAGCACGGCCGCCATGTCCGCGTCTCGCTGGCACGCGAAGCGCGTTTCGCCGAGGTCCATGTGGACGACGACGGGCCAGGCATCGCCGAGAACATGCGCGAAGAAGCCTTCCGCGCCTTCCATCGCCTCGACCAGGGCCGCAATCTGCAAACGGGCGGCGTCGGGCTGGGGCTCACCATCGCCCGCGACATCGCCCGCGCCCATGGCGGCGAACTGCTGCTGTCGCAAAGCCCCGCCGGCGGCCTGCGCGCCACGATCCGGCTGCCGGTGTAGATCAAAGAATCGATCTTTTCCGAAATTTGCGAAGCAAATTTCCGGAACCGGCGCAACAATTCCAGCGCTCCTGTTCGTGCTCGAACGATGCTTCGCGTCCGCCTATACTTACTCGGCGCTCGGGGAACCTTGCGAATGGAGATGACGATGACCGATCGATTCGATTCCCTCGACGCCGTTTGCGCCCTGCCGGCGGTGCACAACGAGCCCGTGCGTTCCTACGCTCCGGGGTCTCCCGAACGCGCCGCCATCAAGGCGCGATTGGATGCGATGGCGCGCGAGCGGATCGAGCTTCCCCTCGTCATCGGCGGGCGGGACGTTCGCACTGGCAAGCTCCAGCCTTCGGTCATGCCCCATCGCCACGGCCATGTCCTGGCCGATGCGCACTTGGCAGGCAGGGGCGAGATCGAGGCCGCGATCGCGGCGGCGCTCGATGCGCGCGCAAGCTGGAGCGCGGTGCCCTGGCAGGAGCGCGCCGCGGTGTTCCTGCGCGCGGCGGAGCTCCTGAGCGGACCGTGCCGCGATACGCTCAATGCCGCGACCATGCTGGGCCAATCGAAAACGGTCCACCAGGCGGAGATCGACGCGGCGGCGGAGCTCGCCGATTTCTGGCGCTTCAATGCCGAGTTCCTGGCGCAGATCTATGCGCAGCAGCCGATTTCCGCGCCCGGCACCTGGAACCGCGTCGATTACCGCCCGCTCGACGGCTTCGTCTATGCGGTGACGCCGTTCAATTTCACCTCCATCGCCGGAAACCTTCCCACCGCGCCGGCACTGGCGGGAAACACCGTGCTGTGGAAGCCCGCCAGCACCGCGAAGTACTCCGCGCATTTCATCATGGACATCCTGCGCCAGGCGGGGCTGCCCGGCGGCGTCATCAACCTCGTTCACGGCGCTGCGGCGGAGATTTCCGACATCGCCTTGGCGCATCCCCTTCTCGCCGGCGTTCACTTCACGGGCTCGACGTCGGTCTTCAACGCCATCGTGCGGCGCGTCGGCGAGGGCCGTTATCGCTCCTATCCGCGGCTGGTGGGCGAGACCGGCGGCAAGAACTTCATTCTGGCGCATGCGAGCGCCGATGTGCCGGCGCTGACCGCGGCCATCCTGCGCGGCGGCTTCGAATATCAGGGACAGAAATGCTCCGCGGCGTCGCGCATCTACGTGCCGAAAAGCTTGTGGCGGGAGCTGCGCGACCGGCTCGTCGCCGGTGTGAAAAGCATCACGATGGGCGACGTCGCCGACTTCCGCAATTTCATGGGGGCGGTGATCGACGAAGCGTCATGGCGCAAGCTCAGCGATGCGCAGGACGAGGCCCGCCGCGATCCGGCGTACAAGATCGTCTGCGGCGGCACGGCGGACGCGAAAGACGGCTGGTTCATCGCCCCGACGCTGGCGGAAAGCACGGACCCCGAAGCGCGCCTGATGAAAGAGGAACTTTTCGGACCCATCGTCACTCTATATGTGTATGACGATGCCGCTTTCTCCGACACGATCGGGCTCGTCGACCGATCCAGCGATTACGGGCTGACGGGAGCGGTGTTCGCCACGGACATCGGTGCCGTCGCCGCCGCCCAGACGGGTTTGCGTCATGCCGCGGGAAATTTCTACATCAACGACAAACCGACGGGTGCCGTGGTGGGCCAGCAGCCGTTCGGCGGCGGCCGGGCGTCGGGCACCAACGACAAAGCCGGTTCGATGTGGAATCTGATGCGCTGGATCTCGCCGCGCACGATCAAGGAGACCTTCGTGCCGCCGAAGGATTACCGCTATCCGTTCATGGTGGAACCTTGAGGCTGCCAGCCCAGCCATGGCGCAGCTTGCCCGGCCAAGATACGCTGGCATGTCATTGCCCAGGGGGAAACGCATGCACGCCATCTTTCCGGTCTATCTTTTCAACGAACGGCCATTGTGGAGCATTGTCTTCTGGGCAAGCTGGGTCGCATTTTTCATTTTGGTCTCCTGGGTTCAACGCCGCGAAAGGAACGCCGCGCGCGGCGATAACCGCGACCGCGGCAGCAAAGCACTCATCTATATCGCGTCCGCGATCGGCGTTGCCTGGGCCTTCGCTGCGCCGTCACTGCTGCCGACGGCGCATATCGGCCTGCCGCCGGAGCCCGTCTTCACCACCGCGATGGCGTTGTTCTGGGCCGGCCTCATTCTCTACAACTGGTCCGTACTGACGCTGGGCGCGAATTTTCGAACCTCGGTACAGCTTCTGGACGGACAGCGTCTGGTGACCAGCGGGCCGTATCGCCTGTTGCGGCATCCCGCCTACACCGGAGGCATTCTGCTCTTCGCCGGGATCGGCCTTGCCACGGGCAATTGGATTTCTGCAGTCGCCGCACCGCTCTCGGTGGCTATTGCCTATGGGTGGCGCATCCATGTCGAGGAGATCGCGCTGCGCGAGCGGTTCGGCGCCGAATTCGAAGCACACAGGCGGCGCACCTGGGCAGTCATCCCACTGATTTGGTGATGGCCGACTCTAGCCCCGCGCCATTTCCTCGGCGCGCGCCTTGGCGGCGGGCGCACGTCCAGCACCAACTGCGGGGCCGGTTCACTTCCGAGAGGCCGAGCGCTTATTCCACCAACGCAAGACCACGGCCACGAGCAGGGCCACCAAGCCGACTCTTGTAAGTGCACCAAGTCCGGCGAAAAACCTGGCCCATGCCGCGCCTTCAAGAAGCGACGAAAAGGACGAGAAAGCACCGAAGACTTGTTCTGCTCCCTCGATCAGCCCGATAATTACCGCCAGAATTGCCGCTACAAAAATAAACCGGAGAAAGTATCGATACCCTCGGTATTGCGATTCACGATTTGGGTATCCAACGTCCTCATCGATGAAAGCATCGTTGTCCCGCTGTTTGTAGCCCGCCATGATCCTCGACCCTCCCTGACGGGCCTTAGGATAGCTCACATCACGGTTTCTGCCGAATGGCCAGATCTAGGCAACCGGACACGTTCAAGAGCGCGTCAACTCCTCGGCGCGCGCTTTGGCGGCGGCGACGGCGCGCGTCATCAGCGCCTCAAGGCCGTCCTTGGCTAGAAGTATCCTGAACGCCGCTTCGGTGGTTCCGCCCGGGGTCGCCACGTCGCGGGCAAGCTGTCCCGCGTCGCGCTTGTCGGCGTCGAGCAGCGCGCCAGAGCCGGCGACGGTGGCGCGCGCCAGCACGGCGGAGGTGGCGCGGGGCAGGCCCGCGGCGACGCCGGCCGCCGCCAGGGCCTCGACAAGCGCGAAAACATAAGCCGGGCCGCTCCCCGATACCGCCGTCGCGGCGTCGATCAGCGCCTCGCGTTTCAGCCACACGGTGTGACCGATCGCGGACAGCAGCGACTTGGCGAGCGTGCGGTCCCGCGCGGTGGCTGTGGGTGCGGCATAGAGGGCCGTGATCCCGCGGTCGACGGCGCCCGGCGTGTTCGGCATGGCGCGGACGATGCGCGTTTTCCGCCCCCATTGCTTCGCCATGAATTCCACGCCGGTTCCGGCCGCGATGGAGATCATCAATGTGCCCGAGCTCGCAATGGATTTGAGATGCACGGCCTCGGCCCTCATCACTTGCGGCTTAAGCGCCACGACGCAGGCACGCCAGCGTTCGCGCGGTATCCGTCGCAGGTCGGAAACCAGATTCGGACCCTCCAACCTCTTGAGCTGCGCAGACGGATTCGGCTCGACGGCTGTGATCGGGCCGAGGCCGGCCTTGATCCAGCCGCGGATGAGCGCGGTACCTATGTGGCCGGCGCCGATCAGGAGGATGGGAGCGCTCACGCCTGTCCCGCGCACTCCAGGATGGCGGCGGCCACCGCTTCTTCGGCCGTCTTGCCGCCCCACAGCACGAACTGGAACGCCGGGTAATAATGCTCGCAGGCTTCCAGCGCCAGGTTGAGCAGCGCTTCGCATTGCGAAGCGCTGGCATGGGCATCCGGGAAGATCATAGCGTGGCGGAAGACGATAGTGCCGTCCTCAGGCCACAGGTCGAAGTGGCCGATCCACAGCCGCGCGTTCACATACATGAGCAGCGCGGCCACGTCGGCGAGCCGTGTCTCGCCCTTGACCCGCATGTCGAAGGCGCTCGACAGATGCAGCGACTGCAGGTCGTCGCGCCAAGTGAAGCTGAAATGGTGGTCGGACCAGCGCCCGGCGACCGACAGGTTCAATTCGTCGCGGCCCGACCGCTCGAACGCCCAGCCGTTCTCCTCCACGGTCCGCTCCAGCATGTCGATCGGATGCGGGCGGTTGACGGTCTCGTCCTGGTGGATAACGGTCATCCCTGACTCCTGGAACTGGCGAACGACGCAAAACGAAGCAGTCGAGGGTCAACCTGACACAAGATTTTGTGACGTGACAAGAGTCTCTCCGCCATGCCCTTTGGACACAAAAAGCAATTCACAGATTTCGTGCGGCGCGCTGCTCAAGCGCTTCGATCCGGGCTGCCAGCTTCTCGTTCTCGCTGCGCGCCTTGGCGGCCATCGCCTTCACCGCCTCGAATTCCTCGCGGGGGACGAAATCCATGTCGGCGACCAGCTTCTCCAGCCGCTGCTTCACGAAGGTGTCGATTTCGGCGCGTAGGCTTTGCGCAGCTCCCGCCGCGTCGGTGAACATTTTTGCCAGTCCGTCGAGGAAGGGATTGTCGGTTTGCATGGGGGAAGTCCTTGTGGCGGGCTCTTATATGCCGGGCGGGTAGCGAATGGCGAGTAGCGAATAGGGGGAGCCGTTTACCAATCCCCATTCGCCATTCGCAATCCGTCTTGACAGACTCCGCCGAAGCAGCGCGTCTTAACCGTGATGACCGAAGCATTCCTTACCTATCCCCAGATCGATCCGGTCCTGATTCATCTCGGGCCGATTGCGATTCGCTGGTATGCGCTCTCCTACATCAGCGGCCTGCTGCTGGGCTGGTGGCTGATCCTCAGGATGCTGCACCAGGCGAGTCTGTGGAAAAACGCGCCGTTCGACGGCAAGCCGCCGGCGACCGCCGACGACATCGGCGACTTGTTCGTATGGATCACGCTGGGCGTCATCGTCGGCGGACGACTCGGTTACGACCTGTTCTACGGCACGTTTTTCTGTGGCATCTGGACGGGGCGCGACTGCGGCGATCTGCCGATGGGCTATCTGCACAATCCGCTGCGCCTGATCGCGGAATGGCAGGGCTGGGTGCCGCGGCTGTACGGCATGTCGTTCCACGGCGGGCTGATCGGAGTCGCAGTCGCCATCGTCCTGTTCTGCCGGAGCCGCAGGCTGGAGGTGCTGAGAGTCGGCGACTTGATCGCCGCCGCGACGCCCATCGGCCTGTTCTTCGGCCGCATCGCGAACTTCATCAACGGCGAGCTATGGGGAAAGGTCACGGATTCACCCTTGGGGATGGTGTTCTGCAACCGCACCATCATGGAGACATACGGCCGATGCCCGGCGGGACCGCAGCCGCGTTATCCCAGCCAGCTGTTCGAAGCGGCGCTCGAAGGGCTTTTGCTGTTCGCGGTGCTGCAGTTCTGCATCCGGCATTTCCGTCTGCACGAACGTCCCGGCCTGGTGACCGCGATCTTTTTCCTCGGTTACGGCGCGGCGCGATTCTTCGTGGAATTCTTCCGCGATTCCGAATCGATGATCGCGGGATCGAGTTGGTTCAGCATGGGCATGCTGCTCAGCCTGCCGATGTGGGCGGCGGCGGCCTTCTTCTTCTGGCTCGCGCTCAAGAAGCCGTCGCCCGCATGAACGCCCTGGCGGCGCGAATCGTCGAACTCATCGAAACGGAAGGTCCGCTTTCGATCGCCCAGTTCATGGGCCTTTGCCTGCACGATCCCGTTGGCGGCGCTTATGGCTCGCGCGACCCCATCGGGCGCGACTTTGTCACCGCACCGGAGATCAGCCAGACCTTCGGCGAGCTTTGCGGACTGTGGGTGGCGCAGACCTGGCACGACCAGGGCCGGCCCGACCGCCCGCGTCTGGTCGAACTCGGCCCCGGCCGCGGCACGCTGATGGCGGACGCCTTGCGCGCCATCGCGGCGGCGGCGCCGGAATTCCTTGCCGACGGCGAAGTCGTGCTGGTCGAATCGAGTCCGGTCTTGAAAGCCATGCAGCGGGAAAAACTGAAAACGTCGGCGGCGGATATTTCCTGGTGCGAACGCTTCGACGAATCGCCGGGCGAGCGGGCGCTGTTCCTGCTCGCCAACGAATTCTTCGACTGCCTGCCGGTGCGCCAGTTCGTGAAGACGCAGCACGGCTGGCACGAGCGGATGGTCGCGGTCCGGGACGGCGCTCTCGCCTTCGCGCTGGCGCCTCAGCCGGCGAATCCGTCGCTCGTCCCCTCCGACCGCGCCGAGGCCCCTAACGGCGGCGTCTATGAGGTCGCGCCGGCTGCGCTGGCGCTGGTGGAAGAGATCGCGCGCACCGTCGCCGTACAAGGCGGCGCGCTGATCGTGGACTACGGCTATGACGAGATCGGCTTCGGCGAAACGCTGCAAGCCGTCAGCGGCCATCAGTTCGCCGAGGTGCTCGCCGAGCCGGGCGAAAGCGATCTGTCGGCGCATGTCGATTTTCCCGCCCTGGCGCGGGCGGCAAGGGCGGGCGGGGCGGCGGCGTACGGACCCGTCACGCAATGCAATTTCCTGGCCGAGCTGGGAATCGGACCGCGCGCCGAGCGGCTGATGATCGCCAATCCCACACAGGCGCGCACCATCGCGGCCGCCGTCGACCGTCTGGTGAACCCCAAGGAGATGGGAGCGCTGTTCAAAGCGCTGGCGCTGGCGCCGAAAACCGCGCCATCGCCGCCGGGATTCTGCTGAGGCGCTTCGCCGGATGTGCTATCGCTGAGCCATGCTCATTCTCCGTTCCAGGAATCTTTCGCATCCGCACATCGCCCACGGCTTTTTCGGCCGGCAAGGCGGCGTCTCGGAAGGCATCTACACCTCGCTCAATTGCGGACCCGGTTCGGGCGACGAGCGCGCCAAGGTGATCGAGAACCGCCGCCGCGCGATGGAAGCGTTCGGCGGCACGCCTCTGGTCACGCTCTATCAGATCCACAGCGCCAACGTCGTTGCGGTCAGGACGCCTTGGGAGATCGGCGAAAACCCGCAGGCCGACGCCATGGTGACGAACCTGCCGGGAATCGCGCTCGGCATCCTCACCGCCGATTGTGCGCCGGTGCTGTTCGCGGACGCCGAGGCGGGCGTGATCGCTGCCGCCCATGCCGGCTGGAAAGGCGCGCTCGAAGGCGTCATCGCCGCGACGGTCGACGCCATGGAAAGACTCGGTGCGGCGCGCCGACGCATCGCCGCCGCCGTCGGACCTTGCATCAGTCAAGCGAATTACGAGGTGGACAGCGATTTCCGCGCCGAATTCCTGCGCGCCGATTCGGCAAATGCGCGATTCTTCGTGCCCAACGATCGCGCCGGCCATTTCCGCTTCGACCTCGAAAGCTACGCCGCGTTCCGGCTCGACGATGCGGGAATCGCCGACGTCGAGACGTTTTCGGCCTGCACTTATGCGCGGAAAGACGATTTCTACAGCTTCCGCCGCGCGACTCACCTTGGCGAAAAGGACTACGGGCGCGAACTTTCGGCGATTACGTTGAGGAAATAAGAAGGCGGTTTACCCACCCCCCTCCCCTTGCTAAAAGCCGGTCACAAAATCGTCACAGAAAACGGGGTGAGCGCGGCCATGGGAGAGACGAAGACAACCCGGGGCATGAAGCTGTTGGCCGGCAATTCGAACCGCCCGCTGGCCGAAGCCATCGCCCAGTATCTGAGGCTGCCGCTGACCAAGGCCGTGGTGCGGCGCTTCGCCGACATGGAGATCTTCGTCGAGATCCAGGAAAACGTCCGCGGCGAGGACATCTTCGTCATCCAGTCGACCAGCTTCCCCGCCAACGACAATCTGATGGAGCTGTTGATCATCATCGATGCGCTCAGGCGCGCCTCGGCGCGGCGCATCACGGCGGTCATCCCCTATTTCGGCTACGCACGGCAGGACCGCAAAGTCGGCCCGCGCACGCCGATCTCGGCCAAGCTGGTGGCCAATCTCATCACCCAGGCCGGCGCCAATCGCGTGCTCACCGTCGATTTGCATGCCGGCCAGATCCAGGGCTTCTTCGACATTCCGACCGACAATCTCTACGCCATGCCGGCGATCACCAAAGACATCAAGGATTATCTCGGCGTCGGCGACCATCTGATGGTGGTTTCCCCGGATGTCGGCGGCGTGCTCCGCGCACGCGCCCTGGCGAAGCGGCTGGGCGGCGATCTTGCCATCGTCGACAAGCGCCGCGAACGCGCCGGCGAGTCGGAAGTGATGAATATCATCGGCGACGTGAAGGGGCGTTCCTGCATCCTGGTCGACGACATCGTCGATTCCGGCGGCACGATCTGCAATGCGGCGGAAGCCCTGATGAAGGCAGGCGCCAAGGACGTCTGCGCCTATGCCTCGCACGGCGTATTGTCGGGCGGCGCCGTGGCGCGCGTCCAATCCTCGGTCTTGAAGTCGATGGTCATCACCGACTCGATCGCGGCCACCGACGGCGTCGCCAAGTGCCACAACATCCGGCGCATCTCGATCGCGCCACTGATCGGCGAAGCCATGCGCCGCATCAACAACGAAGAAAGCGTATCGAGCCTGTTCGACTGAACTTTCGGCAAGCTCGGGGTGAAAAAATACGGGCGCGGCCGGTGAGACCGCGCCCGCAGACGACTGGAAAATCGCCGCCCGGCCTTACTGCGCGTTCGAATTCCCGGTCGACTTGGAATGCCGCGGCTTGCGCGAGCTGCCGGACTTGTTGCTCGGCGGGTTGGTCGAGGCGTTTGCCGAGCCAGAAGCCGAACCCGAAGCGCTAACGCTGGGCGACAGGCTGTCGGCGGTTCCCAATGCCGTGCCGGCGGCGGAGTTCGCCGTCGACTCGCCCATGGACGCCGCACCGTTCGCGGTTCCGATCGCGCTGTTTGTCGCGCCGGTGACCGTGTTTGTCACGCCGGACATGTCGGCGCTGCCGCTGGCCGAGCCGCTGGCGCCGAGCGAAGCGCCGCCCGCATTCGCGGACCCGCCGCCGCTGGCGTCGAAAGACGGCGTGCCGGCCGCCGACGCGGCTGTGCCGAACGTGCCCTGTCCCGTCTGTTCCGCCGTCGTCGCCGCGCCGTTCGCCGTGCCTTCGGCTTGGCCGATGGCGCCGCCCGCCGCGTTCGTCACGGGCGAGACATTGGGAGCGATGCCGACATTGCCGGAACCGGTCACGCTGCCGTTGCCCGTGACTGTCGGCGGGATCATAGGCGAGGTTCCGAAATTGCCCATGCCGCCAAAGCCACCGGAGCCGCCGATCCCGCCCATGCCTCCGAGGCTTCCTGCGCCTCCAAGACCTCCGCCGAGGCCGCCGCCGAGCAATCCGCCGGCATATGCGGGCGCGGCGAAGGCGAGGGCGCCCGCGAACGCTGTGGACAGGGCCAGTTTTTGCAGATTCATCTTCATCATAGACTCCACTGGTTGCGTTCCAAGGGCGCGCCAGGCGCCCGCTGTCAGGACAACGCAGGGCGAAATGGATTCTTCCCCGGGTCTTGAGAAAAATATTCTACAAATAGATCAATGAGTTAATTAGACTTCCAACCGCGGTCGCGGGCGGCGCGTTCGGCGGCGGCATCGAACGGTTCGCCTTCGATCATCGAGGATACGGCGCCGCGGACGACGGGCGGCATCTCGGTGCCAGCCTGCTGATAAGCGCCCGGCGTCTGGCTTGGCCCCGCCGCCAGCACCGCGACCACCCAGTCGGAACCCTCGCGGCAGGCAACGCCCGCCGTGGACGCGCCTCGGCCTGCAACCAGGAAGCTGCGGCAGTCCCGGCCGGTTCGATCGCGAAAACTGACGCCGATCCGCGCCCCGGTTTTCGGCGTGCCCGCAGACGCCAGCCGCTCGGTGAGCGCTGCGGCCAATTCGCCTTGCGCCAGCACCTGCCCGCCGGACGAGGTCTGGAAGTCGGATGGCGCGCGAAACCACATGCCGAGCAACAATCCGCAAGCGAGCGTGGCGGCCGGAATCGCCAGGCGCGGAAGAACGGGCGTGCACGCGGCCGCCCGCAGCCACGCCGCCGCGCGGAACCGCGCCGAGACCGGCGACGACGCCACGGCATCGCGCAAATGCTGCGGAATCGCTTCGTCGATCACCGGCGCGAAAGCCTCCGCCAGCCGGGCGCGCAGCCGCGAC
The DNA here is from genome assembly GCA_028871795.1 of Alphaproteobacteria bacterium. GTDB lineage: Bacteria > Pseudomonadota > Alphaproteobacteria > Micropepsales > Micropepsaceae > Rhizomicrobium. Next base: position 21,565 of record JAGWMG010000008.1, read on the forward strand.
TGCCGTTCGACATAGGCGGCCAGATCGGGCCTGTTCGCCAGGAGCGATTCCATTTCCTGCATTTCCGTCACGGACAATTGCCCGTCGATGAAAGCATCCAATCGATCTTTGCTCGGTTCCATCGCCTCATGCCCCTGCGGATTTCGCTTCGCCCAGCACGCGGACCGCCAACGCCTCGCGGGCGCGCGCCAGCCGGCTCGTCAGCGTGCCGATGGGAATGCCCAGCACCGCCGCGGCGTCGCGGTAGGACATGCCGTCGATCAGCACCAGCGCCACCGCGCTGCGCTGTTCTTCGGGCAATTCTCCCAACGCCCGGCACATGTCGGTGAGGGCGATATGCGCTTCCGCGGCACGCATGCCGTCGGTGGCAACGTTCCCGGCGGCTTCCAGGGTTTCGCTCACCACCATGCGCGCGCGTTTCCTGGCCCTGGCGCCGTCGATGAACAGATTCTGTGCGATGCGGAACATCCAACTATCCAGTTTCGTGCCTCGCTCCCAGCGATGCAGATTGGCCAGCGCCCGCTCGACGGTGTCCTGCACCAGATCGTCCGCGTCCGCCCGGTTGGCCGTCAGCGACAAGGCAAAACGGCGCAGCCGCGGCAGCAGCGCGACCATCTGGTTACGGATCGGGTCGAGTGACGCGTCCATGCCCTCTCAGCCGATAACGATATTCCAGGCGATTTCTTCCATGCAGTTTTGACCGGTCCGCACACGGATTTACAATCGCTCCAGACCGTTGGACGATAGCGCCGCGGTGACGTCAAGGTGAAGTTATGAATCGGTCACGGCGATTGTGGAAGATGCTGGCCGGCACAGCGGCGGCGGGCGGGTTGTTGTTTGTCTTGACGGGAGCTTCCTGGGCGCAACTTGGCGGCCTGGGAGGCGGCATCCTGCAAGGCCTTCCGGGAACCATCAACAACACGACCAACGATCTGGGACGTAAGGTCACCACCACGACCGACGATCTCGGGCGCACGGCGAATTCGACCCTCGACACGGTGAAGCGCGACGCGATCGGACGCCGGGTCGCGCCGCAGCAGCTCGATCGAGACCCCCTTGGCGCGCGCATCGTGCGCGGAGAAATCCTCGCCGTCTCGCCGAGCGCGGCGGGCCTCGCCGCCGCCAAGCAACTGGACTTCGAGGTCCTGCGCAGCGAACCGCTTGCGGACCTTGGCTTGACGGCTGTGGCGTTGCGCATTCCCCACGGCATGAGCGCCAGCGACGCACTGGCCGCGCTCAAGAAGGCCGATCCGCAAGGCAGCTACGACTACGATCATCTGTACGACCCGTCCGGTGCAAACGCCGTCGTTGCGGCGCCCGCGGCGGCCATGTCCCTCCCGAATGCAACCGCCGCCAGGATCGGCATGATCGACGGCGGCATCGCGGTCCGCCATCCCGCTTTCGCCGACGCCAAAATCCTGGCCAAGAATGTCGTCGGATCGGGCAACGGGCCGCCCACTGCGCACGGCACCGCCGTCGCTTCGCTGCTGGTCGGCGAGGCCGGCGATTTCCACGGCTATCTGCCCGGCGCCACGCTCTACGCCGCGGATGCCTTCGGCGGCGAAACGATCGGCGGCGGGGCCATCGACATCGTGCGCGCGCTCGACTGGCTCGCCGCCAACCGCGTCGCCGTCACCAACATCAGCCTCGCCGGACCGCCAAACGCCCTGCTGCAGGCGGGCGTGCGGGCCTTCCTCGCGCGCGGACACGTTCTGGTCGCCGCCGTCGGCAATGCGGGTCCGGCCGCGCCGCCGGCCTATCCGGCCTCTTATCCCGGGGTGATCGCCGTGACCTCCGTCGATATGGAGCGCCGGGTGCAGATCGACGCGGGCCGCGGCGAGGTGACGTTCGCGGCGCTGGGCGTGGACGTCCGCGCCGCGTCGGTGCGCGGCTACGCCAAGGTCACCGGCACCTCGTTCGCCGCGCCGGCGGTGGCGGCACGCTTCGCGCTCTTGATGCCCCAGCCGGATGTGTACGCTGCCCAGCGCGCCACCGCGATGCTGGAACACGCCGCCCTTCCGCTCGGCACGGCCCCGCGCGATCCCGCCACCGGCTACGGCTATCTCGCCGCGCCGTCGGTCGCGGTGGCGGGGAGATAGAACCTCCGTCCGCCGCCGGCCAAAAAGCGTGTATCCTCGCGCTAGATTCGCGAGCCCCGCCATGCCCCAGTCCCACGATTCCAACGTTCCGCGCGGCCACATTCGACAGGCGCCCCCGGCGGAGGCCGTCTTCGTGCGCAGGATCCTCATTGCGGCGCTGATCGTCGTCCTGCTGCTGGCGCTGTGGCAGGTGTCGCTGGTCGTGATCCTGACCTTCGGCGGCGTCATCGTGGCGGTGGCGCTGCGCAACATCTCCGCGCCGCTCAGCAAAGCCTTGCGCGTCTCCGACCGCATCTCGGTGGTCATCACCGCAATGGGGCTGGCGGCCATCGTGTTTGCGTTTTTCGACATCTTCGGCACGCTGGCCGGAGACCAAGTCTCGGCCCTCATTCGGAAAATCCCGGGCGCCGTCGATTCCGCGCGGAGCTGGCTGAACGGATCGTCCATCGGCCGCGACGCGCTGCAAGCGATCGACTCGTCGAGCGGCAGGGCCTTCAGGCTGCTCTCCGCCCTGCCCTTGGCCGGCGGCATCCTGGGCGGGATCGGCCAGGCGATCCTGGTCATCGCCGTGGGCATCTATTTCGCGGCCGATCCGCACACCTATGTCGCAGGCGTGATCCGCCTGGTGCCGCCGCGCCGCCGCGAGCGGGCGCGCCAGATCTTCGACGCCATGAGTCTGGCGCTGCGCAAATGGCTGATCGGCATGACGCTGGACATGCTGCTCCTGGGGGTGATGACCGGCGTCGGTATGTGGCTGATCGGCGTGCCGCTGCCTCTGGCGCTGGCCGTGATGTCGGGTGTCGCCGTGTTCGTGCCCTATATCGGCCCCGCCATCGCGACCATTCCCGGACTGTTGCTGGCACTCAGCGTCAGGCCCATGCTGGCGCTGTACGCAGGCATCGTCTACCTGATCGTGTTGACGATCGAAGGCAATATCAGTCAGCCGCTGCTGCAGCGCTGGACGGTTTCGCTGCCGCCGGTCGCCAACCTGCTGGCCATCCTGGTGTTCGCCCCGCTGTTCGGCATCTGGGGCGCGGTGCTGGCGACGCCGCTGGCGGTGGCGCTGTGGGTGCTGGTCCAGAAGGTCTACATCGAGGACGTGCTGGAAGACCGCAAGCCCTGAGACCGGCCGCGGTTGCCTTGGCTGCGTCCATCCGCTACAAGCCTGCGCTTTGCGGCCGGGACGGGCCGTCTGCCCCGCGCGAAGGGCTGGAAAACCAAGGACTTAATCATATGCGCCAGATTCAGGAACTCAGCGTCGAGCGGCGTTCCGGCACGGGCAAAGGCCCGGCTTTCCAAACCCGCGGCAAAGGCCAGATCCCCGGCATCGTCTACGGCGGCAAGGAAGAGCCCTTGCCCGTTTCGGTGGACGCCCTCACTCTGGCGCGCCATGTCGAACGCGGCGCATTTCTGACCACGCCTTTCTTCCTCACGTTCGACGGCAAGAAAACGCGCGTGATCCCCCGCGCCCTGCAGCTCGATCCGGTCAGCGACCGCCCCGTGCATGTCGATTTCATGCGGCTGACCGAAGGCTCGAAGGTGCGTCTTGCCATTCCCGTGCGCTTCAAGGGGCAGGAAAACTCCCCCGGCATCAAACTCGGCGGCGTGCTCAATATCGTACGCCACGAAGTGGACCTGATCTGCCCCGCCGACAACATCCCCGATTACATCGAGGGCGATCTGTCCGGCATGGACATCCGCGATTCCCTGCACATCTCGGCTTTCAAGCTGCCCGAAGGCGTGAAGCCGGTGATCGCCCGCGACTTCACCGTTGCCTCCATCGTGGCGCCGACCCACGTCATCGAAGAGCAGAAAGCCGCTGCTGCTGCTGCTGCTGCCGCCGCCGCTCTCGCTCCGGTGGTCGAGGAAGGCGAAGTGCCCGCCGAAGGCGCTCCTGCCGCGCCCGGCGCAGCCCCCGCCGCCGGTGCGGCTCCCGCCACGGGTGCCGCAGCGGCACCCGCTCCCGGTGTCAAGGCACCTGCTGCCGGCGCCAAGACACCGGAGAAGAAGACGCCGGAGAAGAAGTAGGCACGCAACCGCTTGCGCGGGTAGTCTCGCAGCATGTCGGACACACCGCTCCTCATCGCCGGCCTGGGCAATCCTGGCACGCAATATGCGCGCAACCGCCACAATGCGGGCTTCATGGCCGTCGATACGATCCACGAGAGTTACGATTTTGGGCCGTGGCGCGCCAAGTACCAGGGCTTCGTCGCCGAAGGAAAACTGGCGCGGCGCAAGACCTACCTACTCAAGCCCATGACCTACATGAACGACAGCGGGCTTTCGGTGGGCGCCGCAGCGCGGTTCCTGAAACTGCCGCCGTCGGCCGTGGTGGTGTTCCATGACGAGATCGACCTCGCCGCCTCCAAGCTGAAAGCCAAGACCGGCGGCGGCGACGCGGGACACAACGGCCTGCGCTCGATCACCGCCGTGCTCGGACCCGATTACCGCCGCGTGCGCCTCGGCGTCGGCCATCCCGGCGGCAAGGAGCGCGTACACGGCCACGTCCTGCAGAATTTCTCCAAGGCCGACGAGGATTGGCTGGTGCCGATGCTGTCGGCGATCGCCGAGGCCGCGCCGCTGTTGGCGGAAAACGACATGATCGGCTTTATGAACAAAGTGGCGCTGATCCTTCAGCCGCCCGAGAAGAAACCGAAGCCGGAAAGTTCTGACTGATGGGATTCAAATGCGGCATCGTCGGCCTGCCGAACGTCGGCAAATCGACGCTCTTCAATGCGCTGACCCAGACGGCCGCGGCGCAGGCGGCGAACTATCCGTTCTGCACCATCGAGCCGAACGTCGGCGACGTGGCGGTGCCCGACGCGCGCCTGGACAGGCTCGCCGAGATCGCCAAATCCGCCCAGATCGTTCCCACCCGCATCACCTTCGTGGACATCGCCGGACTGGTGCGCGGGGCATCCAAGGGCGAAGGGCTGGGCAACCAGTTCCTCGCCAACATCCGCGAGGTCGACGCCGTCGTCCATGTGCTGCGCTGTTTCGAGGACGGCGATGTCGTCCACGTGGAAAACCGCATCGATCCGGTCAGCGACGCCGACGTCGTGGAAACCGAGCTGATGCTGGCGGATCTCGAAAGCCTGGAAAAGCGCATCAAACCACTCGAGAAAAAGGCTCACTCCGGCGAAAAGGAAGCCAAGGAACAACTGGCGCTGATGACGAAGGCAGTTGTCCTGCTGCGCCAAGGCAAGCCCGCGAGGGCTGCGGAGCTGTCGCACGAACAACAGGAGCCTTATCGCCAGCTCGGGCTCTTGACGCAAAAACCCGTGCTCTACGTCTGTAACGTCGACGAAGCCTCGGCGGCGGCGGGCAACGCGTTCTCCGAACGCGTCGAGGAAAAGGCTAGGCGCGAAGGCGCGGGGGCCATCGCCATTTCCTGCCGTATCGAAGAGGAAGTGGCACAGCTGGCGCCCGCCGAACGCGCGGAGTTCCTCGCCAGCCTCGGCCTGGAAGAGCCGGGATTGAACAGGCTGATCCGCGCCGGTTACGGCCTGCTCGGCCTCATCACCTTCTTCACCGCGGGACCGAAGGAAGCGAAAGCCTGGACCGTCACCAAGGGTTCGCGTGCGCCGCAGGCCGCCGGCGTCATCCACACCGATTTCGAGCACGGCTTCATCCGCGCCGAGACCATCCCCTACGGCGACTATGTCGCCCACAACGGCGAGGCGGGCGCCCGCGACGCCGGAAAATTCCGCCTGGAAGGCAAGGAATACGTCGTGCAGGACGGCGACGTGATGCATTTCCGGTTCAGCACATAAACGCAGCGGAAACCCCGCTGTCTTGGACTGCGAATGCGGGCCAAGCGGGCGCGCCAAGAGAAAGCTATTGCGGAAATAGCGAATGCAGTCCTTCTTCGCTCGGCACGCAGACGCCGCGTTCGGTGACGAAGCCCGTCACCAACCGCGCCGGGGTCACGTCGAAGCCGGGATTGGCGGCGGGCGATCCGGGCGCGGCGATTTCTACCGTCGCTATCGCGCCGCCGGGCAAACGCCCGGTCATCTTCAGCACTTCGTCGGCGGAACGCTCTTCGATCGGGATGTCCACGCCCGACGCCAGCGTCCAGTCGATGGTGGACGACGGCAGCGCCACGTAGAACGGCACGCCGTTGTCCTTTGCCGCAAGGGCCTTGAGATAAGTGCCGATCTTGTTGGCGACGTCGCCGTTGCGCGTCACCCGGTCGGTGCCGACGACGCACAGGTCGACGCGTCCCGCCTGCATGTAATGCCCGCCGGCATTGTCGGCTATGATGGTGTGCGGGACGCCGTGCGCGCCCAGTTCGTAAGCCGTCAGCGAGGCGCCCTGGTTGCGCGGCCGCGTCTCGTCCACCCACACATGCACGGCAATGCCTTCGTCGTGCGCCATGTAGATCGGCGCCAGCGCCGTGCCCCAATCGACGCAAGCGAGCCAGCCAGCGTTGCAGTGCGTAAGGATGTCGAGCGGCGCGCCGTTCTTCTTCGCCGCCGCGGCCCGCAGGAGCTTCAGTCCGTGCGCGCCGATGGCGCGGCAGACCGCCACGTCCTCGTCGCAGATGGCGGCGGCTTCCCGCCACGCCATCGCGAACCGCTCGCCGTGTCCGCGATTGTGCAAGGCGTCGTGCATGCGCTTCAGCGCCCAGCGCAGATTGACCGCCGTCGGCCGCGTCGCCCGCAGCATGTCGAGGGCACTTATCAGCGCCTTGCCGGACGGTTCCCGGCGCATGGCCAACGCCACGCCATACGCCGCCGTGGCGCCGATCAGCGGCGCGCCGCGCACGATCATTTTCTTGATCGCCTCGGCGCAATCCTCGGCCGAGCGCAGAACCGCGGTGGCGAATTCGTGGGGCAGGCGCGCCTGGTCGATGACGTCCACGGTCTCGTCGGCGCGCGGCCAGATGGTGCGATAATGCGTGCCGCCGATCTTCACGTCAGATTCGCCGGCCAGGTGGATTGCATCGAGGGATATTTGGCGAACGCCTCGTACCAGTCGCGCAATTGCGGGCGCGTGCCGCGCCAGCTCAGTTCGGGAAGGCGGAAATCGAGATAGCCCAGCGCGCAGGCGACCGCGATTTCACCGATGGTCGGCGGCTCGGCGAATTGGGCGCGCTCCAGGGCATCGAGCGAACGGCCGATCACGGCCAAGTATTTCGCGATCGCATCGTCGTTCTGTAATTCCGGCGAGCGGCGCCCTTCGTAAACGCGCGCCACCGCCGCGTCGGCGATGCCGTCGGCCAGCGCCTGCAAGGTGAGCGCCCGCCAGCGCCCGGAGATCTCGCGCCAGACGGTCATGCCGGGAAAGAATTTTCCGCCGCCCAGGTTGTTGAGGTATTCGCAGATCACCGGCGAATCGATCAGCGTCGAGCCGTCGTCGAGCACCAGGACCGGGACTTTCCCCAGCGGGTTGACCTTGCGCAGTTCCTCGCTGGTGGTGGGGCTGACGGGGATTTCCTCCACCAGCCGCGTCAGGTCGAGCTCGCGGACGATGATGCGCGCCTTGCGGGCGAAAGGAGAGGTAGGCGACATGTAGAGTTTCATCTCGCGCCCGCCGCCTCACTCCCCCTCGAACCTCACCAGGGTCGTGACCTCCTTGCCGAGCGCGCGGATCTTGTCGGCGCCGCCGAGTTCGGGAAGGTCGATAACGAAGCAGCAGCCCACCACCTTGGCCCCGGCGCGCTCCAGCAGCTTGATGCAGGCGAAGGCCGTGCCCCCCGTCGCGATCAGGTCGTCGACCACCACGACATATTCGCCTTGCTTCACCGCATCGGTGTGGATTTCCACCCGGTCCCTGCCGTATTCGAGATCGTATTCCTCGCCGATCACGTCGAAGGGCAGCTTGCCTTTCTTGCGCACCGGCACGAAGCCGGTCGAAAGCTGGTGCGCCACCGCCCCGCCCAGAATGAAGCCGCGCGCCTCGATGCCCGCCACCTTGTCGATGCGCACCCCGGCATAAGGCTGCACCAGGGCGTCGACCGCGGCGCGGAAAGCCCGCGGGTTGCCGAACAGCGTCGTGACATCGCGGAACATGATCCCCTTCTTGGGATAGTCCGGAATGGTGCGGATGGTGGATGCGAAGTCCATAGGCTCACTCTCTCCTCAGTATCCGTCCCGCCACGGCGTCGAGCTTGGCGATCAGCAGCGGGTCGCGCTTGCCGGGCGCGGTGATCAAGGCGGTGTCGAGCACGTGCTCGATGCCAAGCGGCGAAGGCGTGCGCTCGGGCCCGAGCAGGGTCGCCACCCGGCAGACGAGCCTTCTCGCATTGGCGGCGTTCCGCTCAAGCACTTTCACCACCGCGTCCACCGTCACATGGTCGTGGTCGGGATGCCAGCAATCGTAATCGGTGACCATGGCGACTAGCGCATACGGCAACTCCGCCTCGCGCGCCAGCTTGGCTTCCGGCATCGCCGTCATACCCACCACCGAACAGCCCCAGGAACGGTAAAGGCTGGATTCGGCCAGCGTGGAGAACTGGGGCCCCTCCATGCAGATGTGGGTGCCGCCCTGGGCGTGGCTGATGGCTTCCGCACGCGCCGCTTCCAGCAAGGCGCCGGTCAGCCTGGGACAGACGGGATGGGCCATCGAGACGTGCGCCACGAATCCCGGCCCGAAGAAACTCTTCTCGCGCGCGAAGGTGCGGTCGATGAACTGGTCCACGATGACGAAGGTGCCCGGCGGGAACTCCTCTTTGAGCGAGCCGCAAGCCGACACCGAGATCGCGTCGGTGACGCCGGCCCGCTTCAGGGCGTCGATATTGGCGCGGTAATCGATCGAGCTGGGCGACTGGATGTGGCCGCGGCCGTGGCGCGGCAGGAACACCATGTCGACGCCCGCATAGCTGCCGAACAAGAGCGCGTCCGAGGGCTCGCCCCATGGGCTTTTCACGCGCTCCCAGCGCGGGTTTTCAAGGCCGGCGATGTCGTAGACGCCGCTGCCGCCGATGATGCCGAGGACCGTTTTGCCCATGACCCGCCCTTTGGGAAAGAGGGGTTTTAGCACGGGGAACCAAGATTCCTACCTCCCCCTTGCGGGGAAGCAAAAAGTTCAATGCTGGCCCTTCCAGATCTTGCGGTAGGACAGGTACAACAGCCCTGACAACAGCACCAGAAACGCCATCACTTCGAGGCCCATTTGGTGGCGCGCTTCCAGATTGGGGTCCGCCGCCCAGGCCAGGAAGGTCACGACGTCGTGCGCTTCCTGCACCACGCTGCTCTTGGTGCCGTCCGCGTAGGTGACGGAACCGTCCACCAGCGGCGGCGGCATGGCGATGTTCCGTCCGGCGAAGTAAGGATTGTAAAACTTGCCGTCCTGCACCGTGAAACCGTGCGGCGGCTTCTGGCTGAAGCCGATCAGGAGCGAATTGACATAATCCGGCCCGCCGGCGCGCGCCTTGACGATCAGCGACAGATCGGGCGGCAGGGCGCCGCCGTTGGAAGCGCGCGCGGCTTCCTCGTTGGGGAAAGGTGGCGGGAAATGATCGGCGAGAACACCGGGCCGCGTCAGGGGATTGCCATGGGTGTCGAAAATCTCGCCCTTGTCGTTGGGCCCGGCCGGAATCTTGTAGCCTGCGGCGAGCGCCTTGGCCTGCGCCTCGGTGAAGCCGGGACCTCCCGGACCGTCCAGATCGTGAAAGGCGACGAGGTTCAAGCTGTGGCAGGCCGAGCAGACTTCCTTGTAGACCTGGAAACCGCGTTGCAGCGCGCCGCGGTCATAGGTGCCGAGCGGCCCCTCGAAGGACCACTGCGCGTGCTCGACCGGCAGCGGCGCGCTGTCGTCGGCGGCGGTCGCCGTGCCGCCAAGCAGGAGGCCAAGCGTCAGGGCGAGAAATGGAAGCGCAATTCTCATATCCGTTCTCCCGCTGTGCCAAGAACGGATTTGGCGATGCTTTCGGGCAGGGCCTTGGTCCTTTCGATCCGCCCGACCAGCGGCATCAATACCCAGAAATAGGCGAAGTAATAGGCGGTGCCCGCGCGCGCCAGCCACACCAGCGGCAATTGCATGCCGCCGAGGTTGAGCACGGCGTCCGCGCTCTGCGAGCCGACATAGCCGAGCAGCACGCAATCCAGCGCGAAGACCCAGAAGCACTGCTTCATCAGCGGGCGGAACCGGCAGGAACGCACCTTCGAAGAATCGAGCCACGGTATGAGGAAAAGCGTCACCAGGGAGCCCAGCAAAACCAGCACGCCGATCAGCTTCTGCGGCACCGAGCGCAACATCGCGTAGTAGGGTAGCAGGTACCATTCCGGCACGATGTCGGTCGGTGTCACCAGCGGATTGGCCTGTATGGAATTGTCGGGATTACCGAAGAAATCGGGGGCGTAGAACACGAAGGCCGCAAACAGGATCATGAACAGCGCCAGATAGAACGCATCCTTCGCGGTGTAGTACGGATGGAACGGCACGGTGTCCTGCGGGCCTTTGACATCGATACCAAGCGGATTGTTGTTGCCCGGTATGTGCAGCGCCCAGATGTGCAGCCCGACGACGGCGGCGATGGCGAACGGCAGCAGATAATGCAGCGAGAAAAAGCGGTTCAGCGTGGCGTCGCCGACGGCGAAATCGCCCCACAGCCAGGTCGTGATGGCGGTGCCCAGATGCGGGATCACCTGATCCAGCGCGCTGAACAGACTGGTGATGACCGTGGCTCCCCAGAACGACATCTGTCCCCACGGCAGCACGTAGCCGAAGAACGCGGTCGCCATCATCAGCAGATAGATCAGCACACCCAGGATCCAGATCATCTCGCGCGGTTCCTTGTAAGAGCCATAGTAAACACCGCGGAACATGTGGATATAGACGGCCAGGAAGAACATCGAGGCGCCGTTGGCGTGCAGAATGCGGATCAGCCAGCCGTAATTGACCTCGCGCATGATCCCGCCTTCGACGGAATTGAAGGCAAGATCGGCGCTGGCCACGTAATGCATCGCCAGCACGACGCCGGTGACGATCTGCACGCCCAGGCAAAACGTCAGGATGCCGCCGAATGTGTACCAGATGTTCAGATTCCGCGGGGTCGGGAACGTGGACACCGTGTCGTGCGTCAGCCTGAGGATCGGCAGACGCTTGTCGAGCCAACGGGTGAAGCCCGTGGCGGGAACGTAGGTCGAATTGCCGGCCATGATGCGCTCCGTTAGCCGACTTTGATCTTGGTGTCGGACATGAAGGAATAAGGCGGAACCGCGAGGTTCTGCGGCGCGGGTCCTTTGCGGACGCGCCCGGAGGTATCGTATTGCGAGCCGTGGCAGTGGCACAGCCAGCCGCCGTAATCGCCCTGCGGGCTTTGCGGCGTCGAGACCGTCGGCGTGCAGCCCAGGTGCGTACACACGCCCAACAGCACCAGCCATTCCGGCTTGAATTCCCGATTGGCGTCGGTCGCCGGCGCACTGTCCGGCAGGTTGGCGTTGCGCGCCAGCGGATCGATCAAGTCGGTCACGGCAACCGCCCGCGCTTCGGCGATTTCCTTGGGCGTACGGCGGCGGACGAACAGTGGGTGCCCGCGCCACTTGAACACGACCTGCTGGCCCGGCTGGACGGACGCCAGATCGACCTCGATGGAGGCCAAGGCCAGCACCGCGCTCGTCGGGTTCATCTGATCGATAAACGGCCAAGCCGTGAAGGCGGTGCCGACGGCGCCCACGGCTCCCGTCGCGATGTACAGAAAGTCCCGCCGCGTCGGTTCCGGCTTGATCGCAGTAGCCACGAATTCACCTTTTTTGACTGTAGAAGGCAGAGATTTACCGGCATTACGCCGTTGCGGCAAAAGACAACGCGCTTAAGTCGCAAAAGCCAAAATAGATGGTCGATTTTGATGGGTCTCGCGGCAGAATGACGCAGAAAATGCCCGGGCCGGGTGCGGCGTTCGGCGGCTAACAAGCAAGAAACTTTCCCTAGCGTAATAATCAACATTCCACGGCATTCAGGTATCCCTCGTTGGCGTAGGCGAGCAAGGAGCGGTCGCGTGTCATCACGGTCAAGCCGTATTCGCGCGCCGTGGCGACGATGATCCGGTCGGCGGGGTCCTTCGGCGGCGTACCGGGAAGAAAGGACGAGGCCAATAGCACTTCCGGCGGCAATTCGGCGAGCATTATTTGAGGACGGCCCAGAAGACGCTCCAGCCAGCGCTGGGGCGAAGTGCTCGACTTGAACCTCCCATTCGACGCCAGCAAGCCGATTTCCCATCCGATGATGGGCGACAGGCGAATTTTCTCGCCGCGATCGAAGGCCTCGTCGATGGCGGCAACCGCCTCGGGCCGCATCGGCGCATTCTGCGCAATCCAAAGCGCGGCGCAGGTATCGAGCAGAACGGACGCCTTCATTTGCGTGCGTCCCGGCTATATTTGGCCTTGAGCAGTTCCAGCCATTCTTCCGTCGGCAAAGCCGGTTGCGCGAGGTCGTAGCCGGGCTCGATCGTGAAGGTGTCCTTCAAGGCGCCGAACAGCGGCGAACGGCGCGGCTGGTTGTTTTCGCTATGCCGGAATTCATGCGGTGCGCTGGCCTGCGGTGTCTCGTTTTTCACGCGCTTGAAGACTAGTTTCTTGGCTTTGCGGACGACATTGACGGCTTCAAAGCCAGCACTTAGCCATGCTTTGGCTTGTGAATGATTGGTTGCGTTGTTGGACCACCATGCATTGCCCTCCTTGTACGCCGAATGCGGCAGTTTTCTGCCGATAATCCGCTCGAACTGCTCGAACGTCATTGGCACTTCGTCGCCGGGTTGCTGCGCCAGAAAATGCTCCAAAGGATCGTATGCAAGCATGGCATATCCTAAGTTTTAGGATCTTGTTAGTACGTACTATAGGAATTTTAGTGTGAAATCAAGCGGGACCTAATTCTATGCAGCTAGCCCTCTATCTCCCTGATATTCCTCAAAATTGCGGCGCGTTGATTCGCCTGGGCGCCTGCTTCGGCGTCGGCCTGGACATCGTCGAGCCCTGCGGCTTCCTATTCAGCGACGCCAAGCTTCGCCGCGCCGGCATGGATTATCTCGGCCGGGCGGAAATCGTGCGCCACCCCTCCTGGCGGGCGTTCCTTGCGGCCCGCGCCGGGGTGCGGCTGATCCTTCTCACCACCAAAGCCGCCCAAAACTATCTGGATTTTGCCTTTCGTCCCGACGATGTTCTTCTCCTGGGCCGGGAGAGCGAAGGCGTGCCGGACGACGTGCATGAACGCGCCGACGCGCGGCTGCGCATTCCGGTCAAAGAGCGGTCGCTGAATGTGGCGCAAGCGGGGGCCATCGTGCTGGCCGAAGCGTTGAGACAGACGAAGGGGTTTCCGTGACCGCGCAGCAAGCCCGCGCCCACGCCTGGTTCGAGGAATTGCGCGACCGCATCTGCGCGGCTTTCGAAGCCATCGAGGACGAAGGCGCTGCCCGCCCGGCGGGCCGGTTCGAGCGCCGGGCCTGGACACGGCCAACTGAGGACGGCAGCGAAGCGGGGGGCGGCGTGACGAGCCTGATGCGCGGAGGCGTCTTCGAGAAAGTGGGCGTCAACGTCTCGACCGTGTACGGAGCGTTCCCGGCCGACTTCGCCAAGACCATTCCAGGCGCCGAGAATAATCCCCGCTTCTGGGCCAGCGGAATCTCGCTCGTCGCCCATCCGCGCAACCCCCACGTGCCCGCCGCGCATATGAACACGCGCCACATCGTCACAACGAAACACTGGTTCGGCGGCGGCGCCGACCTGACGCCGGTCACACCGGACGACAAGGATACGTCAGATTTTCATGGCGCCCTCAAGCGCGCCTGCGATGCTTTTGATCCGGCTTATTATCCGCGTTTCAAGCAATGGTGCGACGACTACTTCTTCCTGCCGCACCGCAGCGAGCCGCGCGGCGTGGGCGGCATCTTCTACGACGGGTTGGAAAGCGGCGACTGGGAGAAGGATTTTGCCTTCACCCGGGAGGTGGGACTCGCATTTCTCGAGGTTTACCCCCAAATCGTAAGACGGCACATGGGACGAAGCTGGAGCGATGCCGACAAAGCCAGGCAACTGGTGCGTCGCGGCCGGTATGTAGAGTTCAACCTCCTGTACGACCGCGGCACGCAGTTCGGCCTGAAGACCGGAGGTAATGTCGACGCCATCCTGATGTCCCTGCCGCCGGAAGCGCGCTGGCCCTGAAGAAAGCCGCCCGGCAACAAGCGAGGAAGCGCATTGTTCGACATTTTCAGCCAAGGCGGTTTCTTCGCGCTGCTTCAGGTGATCCTGATCGACCTTGTGCTGGCCGGCGACAACGCCGTCGTCATCGGCATGTCGGCCGCGCGTGTGCATGTCTCGGACCGGCGCAGAGTGATTTTCCTGGGATTGGCAGCCGCCGTCGTTCTGCGCGTGGTGCTGGCGGTCTTTGCCGTGCACCTGCTCAGGATCATCCCGCTGATGATCGCCGGAGGCATCCTGCTGTTGTGGGTGTGCTGGCGACTGTGGCGCGAAGCTCGTCAGGCGCGCAAGGAAAAGCAGGCGGCCAAACTCATGGCCGAAACGGGCGTACTGCTCGACAGCGGGCCGATGCGCTGCAACAACTTGGCGGCGGTGCAGCGCGCCGTCATCCATATCGCCGTCGCCGACATCTCCATGTCGCTGGACAATGTGCTGGCCGTCGCCGGCGCGGCCATGAACCACCCCTTCGTGCTGGTCATCGGCTTGACCCTGTCGGTCGCCCTGATGGGCCTGGCGGCGAGCTTTGTCGCCACGCTGCTGAACCGCTATCCGTGGATCAGCTACGCCGGCATCTTCATCGTGCTGTTCGTGGCGCTGAGGATGATCTGGAGCGGTTGCATGCTGATGGCGCACGCGGCGTGAGGCTATGTCACGCGCAACAGGACGGCCGTGGCGTCGTCGCTTTTCTTCAGGCGCGGGAAGCGGCGCCCCTCGGCGTCTCCATCTTCGAGGGCGCGTAATTCTTCGCTCAAGGTGCGGAGGCCTTTGTCCCGCACCGCTTCTGCCAGGCCCTGCGCACTGTAGGCGTCGTAGTCGCTGGCCAGCGCCAGGAATCCGTCCGTCGCCAGCAGGATCAGCGTGCCCGGCGGCGCGGCCACCCGTTTCGAGGCGGCGTGATCGGCGGCGCGCGGATCGGGCGAGAGCAGCCAGCCGCCCGCGCGCGTATTCACCTTGTTCCGCGCCGCGCGCAGAAGTGGAAGGAACTCGGCGCGCGACACGCCGCCCGCGGGCGCCAGCCCCTTCGCTTCCGCCATCATCTTGACGCGCTGCGCCTCGGCGGCGCGCTTGTCGAAGGCTTCGCCGACGATTTCCACGTCTTCGCCGGTGCGCAGGACCAGCGCCGCGCAATCGCCGAACCACAGCGCGCCGAATCCCCCCTCGGTGGCCGATACGAACATCATCGAAGCGAACGGGATTTCCCAGGTGTCCTTGGGTGGACGCCACCGCAGACCTGCGAAGGACTTTTCCGCATCGGCGAGCGCGAGCCGCAGCGCCTCTTTCGGCGCCTCGCCGTCGCGCCGATGCGCCAGCAGCCGTCGCGCCGCGAAATGCGCGATCCAGGCCGCATCGCTCGGCCCCGGCAGCAGCATCTCGCCAAGTCCGGTGGCCCCGTCCAAGACGGCCGCGTCGTTGGTCTCCGCGGCGAAGGCGTCTTCGTTCGGCTTCGCGGGATCGGCCGCAACGGACATGGCGTCGACGAGATCGAACGGCATCAGTGCGCCACCGCCTGGACCATCGCCTTGAGACGCTCGGCCAGGGAGAATTCGTCGTCGGTGAAATCGCTGTCGATCCACCATTCCTCGACCTTGGAGAGCACCTGGCCCACCAGCGGCCCCTGCGGCACGCCCGCCAGCATCACATCGCGCCCGCTGAGCGGAAAGCGCGGGCGCACCCAGGCATCGCCCAGCGCCGACAGCGCGCGCCATGAAACGGCATTCGAGGTCTTGGCGTCCTGTGCCCATTTCAGCAACACGCGATCCTTGAACGGCCGCACGCCCAGCCGGTAAAGCAGCTTGCGGGCCTCACGCACGGAAAGATACGGCACGATCTCCTCTCGCGCTCCCGCGATGTCCGCCAGCCTTTCGCGGGCCTCGTTGGAAAGCTTCCAACGGCCGGCGACCTCCGCGGCGAAGACCTTGTCGTCAGCCAACAGCGCCACCAGTCGCAGCAGCGCGTCGGGCGCAAAGAAATTCGCCGCGTCGATCTTTGCCAAACTCTCCAGGCGCGCGATATTCGCTTCGCCCGGCAGCACATCGCCCAGAATTCCGCACGACCTCATCAGCCGCAATACGGGCGCGGGATTCTCCGCTTCCAGCAGGCGCAGCATCTCCTTGGCGATGCGTTCGCCCGAGAGTCTGCCGAGGCCGTCTTTTTCCGCCGCCGCCGCGCGCAGAGCCTCGGCGTCGATCTCGCCCTTGCCGTACCAGGCGTGGAAGCGGAACAGGCGCAGGATGCGCAGATAATCCTCGCGGATGCGCGAGGCGGCGTCGCCCACGAAGCGCACACGGCCAGCGTTCAGATCGTCGACGCCGCCGACAAAATCGAAAATCTCGCCGTCCGGCGCGGCGTAGAGCGCGTTCATGGTGAAATCGCGGCGCTGTGCGTCCAGCCGCCAATCGTCCGTGAACGCCACGACGGCGCGCCGCCCGTCGGTCGCCACGTCGCGGCGCAGGGTGGTGACCTCGAACGGCCTGCCCTCGACGACGGCGGTGAGCGTGCCGTGCTCGACGCCGGTCGGAACGAAAGCGATGCCGGCGGCGACCAGCCGCGCGCCGATCTTATCGGGCGTCAGCGGCGTGGCGATGTCGATGTCGGTGACCGGCATTCCCAGCAGCGCGTTGCGGACGGCGCCGCCGACAAAGCGCGCTTCGCCCAGCGCCTCCATCAGCTTGCGCGTCGCGGGCGCACTCATCCAGGGCTGGGAATCGAGGCGTGTCACGGTGCCAAAAGCCTTTCCGCCAAATTCACCAGGATCGAAGCGGTTACGCCCCAAATATAGTTCGTTCCGTACTCGAAAGCGTGCACGCGCCGCATCCCGCCCTTCCATTCGAGCATGTGCTCCTGGCGATTGACGGAATCGAGAAGGAATGCCAGCGGCACTTCGAACACGTGGGCGACCTCGCCGGCATCGGGCGCGAGCGAAAAGCCTTCGCGCAGCAGCCCGACTACCGGCACGACCGCATAGCCCGTCCCCGTCTCGTAGACATCGAGGAACCCCGCCACCGAAACAAATTCCGCGGCGATGCCAGTCTCTTCCGTCAGCTCACGCAAAGCGGTGGCGACCAGCGAGGCATCGCCGTCCTGCACCTGGCCGCCGGGGAAACTCACCTGGCCCGGATGACGGCGCAGATGTTCGCTGCGCTTGGTGAACAGCATGGTCGGTTCGCTGCGTAACACGATGGGAAGCAAAACGGCCGCCGGCAGGAGTTGGCGCGGCGTCTGCGTGCGCGCCGAAGGGTTCAGGTCGTAGTCGCCGCGCGCCGGGGCCAGCGGCAACGCCGGCGGCTGCGCCGGAAGCCGCGCCCGCAGGGCCGCCAAATCCATGGAAAACTCGCCCGCCATCGTGTCGCAAGAGCGGGCGCAGAACCCGCGCTTATCCTTGTTGCGCCTGCCGGAGCGCGGTACGTTCCGGCAAAGCGCGTTGCGGCTCAAAGATTAGGCGGAGCATGAAGCCGCCTGCAACCTGGATACAGAACGTTAATGAACGACATGATCGGCGAGAAGGGCCAAGCGGTCGCGCATGCCGAAAAAGCGGCGGAAATCCTTGGCCGCGTGCGCGAGGGCATCGGCCGCGTCATCTTCGGGCAGAGCGATGTGATCGATCAGACTCTGGTGACGCTGCTTGCCGGCGGCCATGGGCTGTTGATCGGCGTTCCCGGCCTGGCCAAGACCAAGCTGGTCGAAGCCCTGGGCACGGTTCTCGGCCTGGATTGGAAACGCATCCAGTTCACGCCCGACCTGATGCCCGCCGACATCACCGGCTCGGAAGTCCTGGAGGAAACCGACGACAGGCATCGTGCCTTCCGCTTCCTGAAGGGGCCCGTCTTCACCCAGCTCTTGATGGCCGACGAGATCAACCGCGCCAGTCCGCGCACGCAATCGGCGTTGTTGCAGTCGATGCAGGAGCGGCAGGTGACGGTCGCCGGAGACCGCTACAATCTGCCGGTGCCGTTCCATGTGCTGGCCACCCAGAATCCGCTGGAACAGGAAGGCACCTATCCGCTGCCCGAAGCCCAGCTCGACCGTTTCCTGCTTCAGATCGACGTCGGCTATCCCGACAAGGAGGCGGAAAAGCACATGCTGCTGGCCACCACCTTCGGCGACGAAACGGCGCCGGTGCGCATCTGCAGCGCGGAGGCGCTGCTCGCGGCGCAAGCCATCGTGCGGCGTCTGCCGGTCGGCGAGAAGGTTGTCGAATCCATCCTGCGGCTGGTGCGCGCGGCGCGCCCGGAAGCGGACGGCGCCCCGGAGCTGCGCGACGTCATCGCCTGGGGACCCGGTCCTCGCGCCAGCCAGGCCTTCATGCTGGCGGCGCGGGCGCGCGCGTTGATCGACGGCCGGCTGTCGCCTTCGACCGACGACGTGGTGGCCTTGGCCGGACCGGTGCTGCGCCATCGCATGGCAATCAGTTTCGCGGCGCGTTCGGAAGGCCTCACCGTCATGGGCGTCATCGACCGGCTATGTCAGACGCTTCTTTGATGCGCCAAGCCGGCTCCGTTGCATCGTTGCAGGATGCCGCCGAGGCGCTGGGCGCCAGCCTGCCGCCTTTGATGGTGCGCGCCGAACGGCTGGCATCGGCGGTGAGCCTCGGTATGCATGGCCGGCGCAAGGCCGGGATCGGCCAGAGCTTCTGGCAGTTCCACCACTACCGTCCCGGCGATCCGGCCAACGCCATCGACTGGCGCCAATCGGCCAAGTCCCAGCATCTTTATGTGCGCGAGCGCGAATGGGAGGCGGCGCAATCCGTCTGGCTGTGGCGCGACGGATCGCCCACGATGCGCTACTCGTCCGGCGGCGAGAGCAAGATCGATCGCGCCAGTCTGCTGGCGCTGGCGCTGGGCGTACTGCTGGTGCGCGGCGGCGAACGCATCGCGCTGTTCGGCGAACGCGAAGCCCCGGCCAATTCGCGCGCTGCCTATCGGCGGATCGGCTACGCGCTCTGCGAACGCGCGCCCGCCGACGACGCGGTGCCGCCGGAGCGGCCGCTGCCGCGCAACGCGCAGTTCGTCTGGTTCGGCGATTTCCTGGCGCCGCTGGGCGAGATCGAAACCGCGATCCGCCGGATGACGCGGCGGAATGCCGGCGGGCGGCTGGTCCATATCGTCGATCCGGCGGAAGAGGACTTCCCCTATGCCGGGCGCACGCGCTTCGAATCGGTGAAGGGTTCGGCGAACCGCATCCTGGGGCGGGCGGAAAGCGTGGCGGGGGAATACCGCGCCCGCTTCAAGGCGCATGGCGAAGCGGTGGCGCTGCTGGCGCGCAAACGCGGCTGGAATTATCTGGTGCACCGCACCGACCGTTCGCCGCAGACGGCCTTGGCGGCGCTCTACGCCGACCTCGGCGGCGGACAAAGACTGCGGAACTAGCGAAAGCCGCACATGGTCTGGCTGGCAAACATAAGTTTCGGAGCGCCGTGGATCTTGCTGGCGCTCGTCGTGCTGCCGGCAATCTGGCTGCTGTTGCGCGTCATCCCGCCCTTGCCCAAGCGCGTGGTGTTTCCTCCTCTCGCCCTGCTGATGGGCTTGCGCGACGAAGAGCAGACGCCCGCCGGCACGCCGTGGTGGCTGATGCTGCTCAGGCTGATCGCCGCGGCGGCCCTGATCGTGGCGCTGGCCGATCCGCAGATCGGCCGTACGCTCGACATAGGAGGCACCGGCGCGATCATCCTCTTCGTCGACAACGGCTGGACGGCCGCGCCGGACTGGGACGCCCGTCAAGGTCTGGCGGAAGAAGCCGTGCGGCTGGCGGCGCGTCAGCGCCGGCCCATCGCCATCGTCACCACCGCGGGCAGGCCGGATACGGATTTCATGGACGCGGGCCGCGCCCAGCGCGTCGCCCGCTCCCTTACGCCAAAACCCTGGCTCGCCGACCGCAGCGCGGCACTGGTGGCGCTGACAAAAGCAAGCTTCGCGACGCGCCCCGAGATCCTGTGGCTCGCCGATGGCATCGACGACGGCCATGCGCGGGCCGCCGTGCAAACGCTCTCGCGCCTCGGCAATTTGCGGATCTTCTCCGACCGGCAACCCCCGCTGGCGGTGACGTCCGTCGCCAATATGGCCGACGGCTTCGAGGCGGAGCTGCTGCGCGCCGGCACCGAAAGCGGGCGCCAGGGTGTCGTCTCCGCGTTCGGCGACCAGGGCCAGCTTCTCGCCACGGCGTCCTTTCGCTTCGACGACGGCCGCAACAAGACCACCGTACACCTCGCTCTGCCGCTGGAAATGCGCAACGGGACCGCCCGCATCGCCATCGCCGGGCAGGACAGTGCAGGCGCCGTGCATCTGTTCGACCGCGGCGCGCCGCGGCGTGCCGTCGGACTTGTTTCCGCCGGCAGCATCGGCGGCGAAGAACCGTTGCTGTCCGGGCTTTACTATCTGGAACGCGCCCTGTCGCCTTACGCCGACGTCGGCAAAGGCACGATTTCGGATCTGCTTTCGCGCCGCGTTTCGGTGCTGGTCCTGTCCGACATCGGCAAGATCGCGGGCGCCAATCACGACAGCGTCCGCCAATTCGTCGAGAACGGCGGCGTGCTGGTGCGCTTCGCCGGCGAGCGCATGGCCAACGGCGCCGACGATCTGGTTCCCGTAAATCTGCGCAGCGGCGGGCGTTACCTCGGCGGCGCACTCGCATGGGCGGCGCCGCAGCATCTGGCGCCTTTTCCCGACGACAGCCCCTTCGGCGGTCTTACCATTCCCGGCGACGTTTCGGTATCGCGGCAGATCCTGGCCGAACCGTCGGTCGAACTCGCATCCCACACCTGGGCGCGGCTCGCCGACGGCACGCCGATGGTCACGGCGGCGCGGCGCGGCAAGGGCTGGATCGTCCTGTTCCACATCGCGGCCGGGCCGGGCTGGTCGACGCTGCCGCTGTCGGGGCTGTATGTCGAAATGCTGCGGCGGCTGCTGTCGCTGTCGGCGGGAACCGACCCGCGCGACCTGACGGCAAACGCCAGCCTGCCCGCCGCCTTCACCCTCGACGGCTTCGGCCGTCTGGCGGCGGCGGGCACCGAGGCGCAGCCCCTTCGCGGTGCGCAGATCGCCGCCACCGAGCCGTCGCGCCTGCACCCACCCGGGCTTTACGGTCCGCCCGGCGCCGAACGGGCGCTGAACGCGGCGCGCGGCGACACCGTTCTTCTGCCGTTCGCGGCGCGCGGCAGGCGCATCGCCTATTACGCTTCGCGCGCATCCCAGGACCTGCAAGCGCCGCTGCTGCTGCTGGCGACGCTGTTGCTGTTCGTGGATTTCATCGTGTCGCTGCTGTTGCGGGGCTACGCCCCGCGACGTCTCGCGCGCAGTGCGGGCGCCGCGCTGGGGGCGCTGCTGCTGATGCATCCGGGGCAAGCGCGCGCCGACGAGGCCTTCGACGAGAAGGCGGCGCTCGACACCAGGCTCGCTTACGTGATCACGGGCGTCGGCGACGTCGATGCGATGAGCAAGGCGGGGCTGACGGGTCTGGGCAATGCGCTGACGGCGCGCACCGCCTACGAACCCAAGGAACCGATGGGGGTCGACCTCGAGAGGGACAATCTCACCTTCTTCCCACTGCTCTACTGGCCGATGGACCCGCGCGAAAAGGATCTTTCGCCAGCGGCCCTGTCGAAGGTCGCCGATTACATGCGCAACGGCGGCACCATCCTGATCGATACGCGCGATCTGACGCTGGGGCCGGTGCGCGGCGCGAATTCGCCGGGCCAGCAGACCTTGCGCCGGCTGCTCGGCAAGCTCGACCTGCCGCCGCTGGAGACGCTGCCCTCCGATCACGTGCTGACGAAAGCATTTTATCTGCTCTCGGATTTTCCGGGCCGCTGGGACGACTCCCAGGTATGGGTGCAGGCTCTTCCGCCGGACAATCCCGACGCAGGACCCGTGCGCGGCGGCGACGGGGTCTCGCCCGTGATCATCGGCGGCAACGACTGGGCCGCCGCCTGGGCGGTGGACGCACGGGGAAGGCCGCTGGTCGACGTCTCGCCGGGCGGCGACCGCCAGCGCGAACTGGCGATCCGCTTCGGCATCAACATCGTCATGTACACCTTGACCGGCAACTACAAGACCGACCAGGTGCACGTCCCCGCCATCCTCGAACGGTTGGGGAAATAAGCGCATGGACTCGCTCGCATTCGCGCCGCACGTCCCTGCTAGCTTGCTTTGGGCGGCAATCGCCGCCGCCGTGCTGTTGACGGCTTACGCTTTTCTGGTGCGCGCTCGCGGCGTGGGGGCCCGGGCGCTGGCGCTGCTGGTGCTGATCCTTGCGCTCGCCAATCCGCTGATGGTGCGTCAGAGCCGTGCGCCGTTGTCCGACGTCCTTGCGGTGGTGATCGACCGCTCGCAGAGCATGGACATCGGATCGCGGCTGCCGGACGCCGACAGGGCGCTCGGCGAACTCAAGAAGCGGCTGGCGCGCGAAACCAATCTGGACGTGCGTTACGCCACCGTCACAACAAAAGCTTCCGGCGAGGACGACGGCACGCCAGCCTTCTCCGCCCTGAACGCGGTGCTGGCGGACGTTCCGCCGTCGCGCGTCGCGGGCGCCATCCTGGTCACCGACGGCGAAGTCCATGACACGCCGGCGAAGTTGCGCACCGGCGCGCCGCTGCAGGCGCTGATCGTGGGCCGGCGCGGCGAGCGCGATCGCAAACTCACAGTCGTGGACGCGGCACGCTACGCCATCGTCGGGCAGAAGGCGCAGATCGTCGTGCGCGTCGACGATCTGGGCGGCGACAAAAGCGGGCCGGCGCATGTCGCTTTGCGCATCGACGGCAGCGACGCGGGGGCTCTGAGCGTTCCTCTCGGCCGCAACACGCCCATCACGGTGCCGATCGCCCACGAAGGCGAAAGCGTGGTCGAGATCGAAGCGGAACCGGGGCCGGAGGAACTGACGCTGCAGAACAACCGCGCCGTCGTCGCCATCAACGGCGTGCGCGACCGCCTGCGCGTGCTGCTGATCTCGGGCGAGCCCAATGCGGGGGAGCGCGTATGGCGCAATCTGCTCAAGGGCGATCCCTCCGTCGATCTCGTGCACTTCACGATTCTGCGCCCGCCGGAGAAGCAGGACGAAACCCCGCTCAAGGAATTGTCGCTGATCGTCTTTCCCACCCAGGAGTTGTTCGCCGAAAAACTCGACGGCTTCGACTTGGTGATTTTCGACCGCTACAGCGAGCATGGCATCCTGCCGCTGGCGTATTTCCAGAACATCTCGGCCTATGTCTACAACGGCGGAGCATTGCTGGTGTCGGCGGGACCCGAGTTCGCCGGACCGTTGAGCATCTACCGCACGCCGTTGTCCACCGTGCTGCCGGCTCAGCCCAGCGGCGAGATCGTGGCGCAGCCCTACAAGCCCATCGTCACACCCGACGGTCTCGCCCATCCGGTGACGCGCGATCTGCCGGGCGCCAACACGGACAAGGCGCCGCCGAGCTGGGGCCGCTGGTTCCGCCTGATCGGTGCGAACAAGATCACCGGCGCCACCGTTATGAACGGCGCGGGCGACAAGCCGCTGCTGGTGCTCGACCGCATCGGCCAGGGCCGCGTCGCCGAGTTGCTGTCGGACCAGGGCTGGCTATGGGCGCGCGGCTACGAAGGCGGCGGACCGGAAGCCGAGTTGTTGCGCCGCCTGGCGCATTGGCTGATGAAGGAGCCGGAGCTCGAAGAGGAACGATTGACCGCGGCTATTGCTGGAGGCGACATCGTGATCGAGCGCCGCACGATGGCGGCGGCGACGCCACCCGTGACGCTGACGGATCCGGCGGGCAAAACGACGACCGTCACGCTTACCAAAGTCGAGCCGGGCATCTGGCGCGGGCAGGCGAAAGCCGATGCGCTAGGCCTTTATCGCGTGACCGACGGCAAATTGTCGGCGGTGGCGGCCGCCGGTCCGCTCAATCCCAAGGAAGTCGCCGACATGCGCGCCAGCGACGCGATCCTCAGACCTGTGGCGGAACAAAGCGGCGGCTCGGTTCATTGGCTGACCGACGGCATGCCGGACATACGCCGCGTAGCGCGCGGGCATCGCATGGCGGGCGACGGCTGGATCGGGATCGCCGCCAACAACGCCACGCGGGTGACGAGCGTCGAGCAGACGCCGCTGTTGCCTGCCTGGGCGGCATTGCTGTTGCTGCTCGGCACGCTGATGTTCGCCTGGCGGCAGGAGGGACGTTAGGCGACCGGCGCTCCGTCGGCGCAGATGGGATGGTCGATGTGGGCGCGGCGCACCTCGCCCGTCAGCGTCAGCAGCACGTTCGGCTTCAGCGATAGGCCGAGGATGCGCGCCTGATCGACCGGACCCGGAAAGCAGATGCGCCCCGGCGGCAGGGCCGCGAAGCCCACGCGCACGTAATAAGACTCGTCGCCGACCAGGATGATGCTGGCGTGGCCCTGGGCGCGAGCCTCTTCGATGCCCCGCATCATCAGTGCGATGCCGATGCCGCGTCCGCGCTGGTCCGATTGCACGGCCAGAGGCCCCAGCAGCAGGGACTTCTCCATACCGATGACGACCGGCCAAAAGCGGATGGAGCCGCGCAGGTCGCCCTCTTCGGCGGCAACGAAGCCGAGCCCCGCAACCGGATCGACGCCTTCTCGCAGCCGGTACGCCGATTTGGCAAAACGGCCGTGCCCGAAGCTCGCCTCGTTCAAAGCCTCGACCAGCGCAGCGTCCTGCGGATGCTCCGGCCTGATCTGCCAAGGCTGCTCTCTTGGGGTCATGGCGCTCTGGCTACTGTCCGAGCAGGACAAAAGCAAGACGATCACCAGAACGAGCTTTGCGGCCCTTTCCCGGAAAGCTCCGCCAGACGGCGACAGACACCCGACGACGTGCCGGGCGGCGGCGACGCGGGGTCGGCGAGCACGATCTCGCGCACCTCGAGATTCGGCTGGAACGTGAAGCGGGCTTCGCGCACGCGGAAGAGGGTAATCACGTTGGTTGCCAGCCAGGTCTTGCGCGTAAAAATGCCGACGAACTCCGGCTCGCTCGCCCAGGTAAGTCCGAGCTCCTCCTCGAGCTCGCGCAGCACCGCCTTCTGGGGCAGTTCGCCCCGATGCACGCCGCCGCCTGGAAGGTACCAGCCGGTTGCATAGGAATGGCGGACCAGGACCACCTTGCCCGCCCGCTCCACCACTGCGAGCGCCCCGAAGGCCACCGGCGACGAAAGTGCCCTCAGAAAAATGGAGAGCTGAAAAAACGTTTGTCCCAAAAGACTTGGCATGAGGTCGCGCAATATCCTTTCTTTGCGTTATCCAATAACCACTTGCTAATGATGCCGCCATAAACTGGGGTTTCGGGGCGAGGGAGCAGCCTAGCCACACGCGCCGTGCCGCGCCAGCGCGAAACGGAGCGGCAACGGCCGGAGTTTCGATTCAACACTCGGATTGAGAAACGATGTCGGGGGCGACGTTCGATCATCTGAAGGCGCTGATCGTCGAGGACAATGTGCATATGCGCACATTGTTACGCTCGCTGTTGGCGGCGTTGGGCATCAATCATGTTTACGAAGCGGCAGACGGCGCCGACGCTCTCGCCACACTACGCGACAAGGCTCCCGACATGATCCTCACCGATTTGTCGATGAAGCCCGTGGACGGGATCGCGTTCACCCGCAGCGTGCGGCTGTCCCACGACAGTCCCAATCCCTACGTCCCGATCATTATGATCACCGGCCATACCGAGCGCCACAAGGTCGAAGCCGCGCGCGATGCCGGCGTCACGGAATTCCTGGCCAAGCCGATCACGGCGCAGGGCCTGTTTCTCAGGATCGCGGAGATCGTCGAGCGGCCGCGCGCTTACGTGCGTTGCGCCAGCTATTTCGGGCCGGATCGCAGGCGGCGCGCGGACGACAATTATGCCGGTCCGTGGCGCCGCCACGAAGACCTCGCAAAGGATCTGGAGCTCAAATGACCGCCAGGAAATCCCCCCCGCACAAGCACGCCCGCGCGATCAAGATCATGCCGGGCGCCTATCCGGTGTTTTCGCACAAGACCGCGATGCGCCTGTTGCAGCTATTGCGCGATCCCGAAGTCCAGGAGACCGCAGCCCGCGCGATCGTCGACAAAGCGGAGGAATTGCGCATCGCGGTGCTTGCCCATGTCGGCCGCATGGAAGCAGCGGCGCGCAGCGCCGATCTGGTCACCACCTTCGAGCAGGCGCACGAGATCCGCGGCCTGGCGGGAAATGCCGGGCTGGTCGCGACCGGACGCATCGCCAACGGATTGTGCAAGTATCTCGACGCGATCGAGCGCGCCGAATGCGCGTCGGACCGCGAACTGGTGGTGCTGCATCTGGAGGCCATCGCGCGGGCGGCGCGCGCCGAGGACGAAGCAACGCGGCTGGGCGACGCCGTCGCCAACGAACTGGCGGCGCTGGTGGACAAGAAGCTGGCGGAAATTAACGATTCGGCAAGGCCGCGGCCGGGCCACGGCGTGCGGGCCTGATTTATCGCTCTTTAAGCCCTTTCCTTAATACTCGCGCCTGTTCCTCGGGCGGGTAGCATGCTTCAGATTGCCGGTCTTGTCGTCCTATTCGCTTGCGTGTTCGGCGGATTCATCATGTCGGGCGGCTCGCTCAGCAGCGTGATCGAGGCCGTACCGCACGAAGTGTTGACCATTGGCGGCGCCGCCATAGCGGCCCTCCTGATCGGCGGCTCGATGTACTCGCTGAAGAAGATGAGCGGCGACTTCGGCAAGATCTTCAACGGCCCAAAATGGAAGCCGTCCGATTTCCGCGACCTGCTCTGCCTTTTGTACCTGCTCACCAAGACGATGAAATCCAAAGGCCTGATCGCGCTGGAAGCGCATATCGAAAAGCCCGAGGAATCCTCGATCTTCCGGCGCTATCCCAAGATCGGCAAGGACCATTTCGCCCTCACCTTCATCTGCGACACGCTGCGCATGATGACCATGAGTCTGGAAGACCCCCATCAGGTCGAAGCGGCGATGGAAAAGCAGCTCGACAAGCACCATCACGAGGCGCTGGGCGCGGCGAATGCACTGCAGACGATGGCCGACGGTCTGCCCGCGCTCGGCATCGTCGCTGCCGTGCTCGGCGTCATCAAGACGATGGGCTCCATCAGCGAACCGCCGGAAATTCTCGGCCGCATGATCGGCTCGGCTCTGGTCGGCACCTTCATGGGCGTGTTCCTGGCCTACGGCATCGTCGGGCCGATCAGCGTGCGGCTCAAGGCGATCATCGACGAGGAAGCGCTGTTCTATCACGTCATCCGCGACGTGCTGGTGGCGCATCTACACGGCAATGCGGCGCAGATTTCCGTCGAGATCGGGCGCGGCAGCGTGCCCTCGGTCGCTCAACCGACTTTCCAGGAACTGGAAGAGGCGCTCAACAACATCCCGCCGGATCACGGGTAGGCTATCCGCGAACTTTCGCCGTTTCGCGCTTCTTTCCAAGCGCCACGAAGAACATCGCCAAGCCGCCCGCAAGAATACCCAGCGGCACGGCGGTGAAGACATCCGCATCCGTGCCGAAGACGACGATCGCGGTGACGACCATGCCCGTCAAATGCGCCACTTTCGGCATGCCTCAAAGCTCCCCCGATTATCGGGCAAGCCTAGAGCGGCGCCGCGCGGGGATGAAGGAAATGCTTAAGGCGCGGTTAACGGGGGCGAAGTGCGGGCGGCAACCCTATTCCCCGAACTCGATCCCTTGCGCCAGCGGCAGGGCGTCGGAGTAATTGATGGTGGCGGTCTGGCGGCGCATATAGGCCTTCCAGCAATCCGAGCCGGATTCGCGTCCGCCGCCGGTTTCCTTTTCGCCGCCGAAGGCGCCGCCGATTTCCGCGCCCGAAGGCCCGATGTTGACGTTGGCGATGCCGCAATCCGATCCCGCGGCGGCGAGGAACCTCTCCGCTTCCTGCAGGTCACGCGTGAAGATGCAGGAGGATAGACCTTGCGGCGCCGCATTGTGCGCGGCAAGCGCCTCGCCGAAATCGCGATAACGCATGACGTAGAGGATCGGCGCGAAGGTCTCCTGCATGACGATCGGCGTCTGCTTGGGCATCTCCGCGATGGCGGGGCGCACGTAAGCGGCGCCGGGATATTCCGCTTCGAGCACGCGTCCGCCGCCGGTGACTTTTCCGCCTTCGCGCACGGCCTGGGCCAATGCATGCTCCATGGCTTCGAAGGCGGCGCGGTCGATCAGCGGACCCACCAGCGTCGTCTTCGCCAGCGGATCGCCGATGGCAAGCTTGCCGTAATGCAGCTTCAACGCTGCCAGCAACTTGTCGTAAATGCTGTCATGGACGAACAGGCGG
The DNA here is from genome assembly GCA_028871795.1 of Alphaproteobacteria bacterium. Lineage (GTDB taxonomy): Bacteria > Pseudomonadota > Alphaproteobacteria > Micropepsales > Micropepsaceae > Rhizomicrobium. Next base: position 50,049 of record JAGWMG010000008.1, read on the forward strand.
CGCAGCGAGGTGCAGCGCTGGCCGGCGGTGCCGACCGCGGCGAAGAGGATGGCGCGCTCCGCCAAATCGAGTTTCGCCGACGGGCAGACGATCATCGCGTTGTTGCCGCCCAGTTCCAGAATGCTTTTGCCGAACCGCGCGGCCACCGCCGGCCCGAGCACGCGGCCCATCGCGGTCGATCCCGTGGCGCTAACGACGGGAATGCGCGGGTCTTTCGTCAGCAGGTCGCCCGCTTCGCGCGTCGCCAGAACGATCTGCGACAGCGCCGCGGGCGCTTCGCCGAACTTGGCGGCGGCGCGCGCGAACAAGGCCTGAGTGGCGAGCGCCGTCAACGGGGTTTTCTTGCTGGGTTTCCACAGCACGCTGTCGCCGCACACGAAGGCGAGCGCCGCGTTCCACGCCCACACCGCCACCGGAAAGTTGAAAGCCGAGATCACCGCCACCGGTCCCGCCGGGTGCCACGTCTCCATCATGCGATGACCCGGACGTTCGCTAGCGATCGTGAGGCCATAGAGCTGGCGCGACAGACCGACCGCAAAATCGCAGATGTCAATCATCTCCTGCACTTCGCCGAGACCTTCCTGCAGGATTTTTCCGTTCTCCACCGTCACCAGCCGGCCAAGCGCCGCCTTGTTGACGCGCAGCTCCTCGCCGAACAGGCGCACCAGCTCGCCGCGCTTGGGCGCCGGCACCTCGCGCCATTGACGGAAAGCGGCGACGCTGGCGGCGATTTTCGCCGCTATGGCAGCCGCGTCGTCATAGGCGATGCGGCCGATCTCCGCGCCGTCGATGGGCGAGCGCACGACGTTGGGGCCCGCCGGCGCGATGCCGAATTCGGCGAGAAGATCGGTGTGCATGGTTTGCTCCTATGCGTAATACTTCCCGAAACGGTTGGACAGGAAACTCGCGAGGCCCGTGTCTTCCTGGCGCACGAAGCCTTTCTGCGGCACCTTTCCCTCGACCAGCAGATCGCACATGGCGCAGATGCCCGCCGCCGTCGTCACCTGGATGGCGCTCATCAGCCGACCGCCGACGTGCTGTGCGTAGATCTTCTTGGCGTAGCTTTCCTGCGTCAGCAAGCCGTCGCGCCAGCCCGAGACCGTCACGAAGATCAGCACCACATCCTGATAGGTGATGGGGATCGCGGTCTCCAACACGTCTTTCATAATGTCGCGGCGCATGCCGAGCCTGAGATCGCGCACCAGCATCTTGACGATGTCGCGGTGGCCGGGATAGCGCACGGTCTTGTAGTTGAGGTTCTCGACCTTGCCTTCCAGCGTATCGCACAACGTGCCCAGCCCGCCGGAGGTGTTGAACGCCTCGTATTCCGTACCGTCCAGCGAAAAATGCTCGATCTCCTCCAGTGCCGGCACTTCGCCGCGCACTGCGTCGCGGATGGATTCGCACGAGTTGCAGTATTCGTTGATCAGCCCGTCGGTCGACCAGGTAAGATTGTATTTGAGCGCATTGGTGGGAAACACCGGCAAGGCCCCGACACGCATGTTGACGTCGCGCAGCTTGTCGAATTTCTTGGCCAGATCGTAGGCGGCGATCGAGATGAAGCCCGGCGCCAGCCCGCATTGCGGAATGAACGCGGTCTCGGCGCCCGCCGCGAGAATCTTGATGGCGCGCGTGGATTCCACGTCCTCGGTGAGATCGAGGTAATGGGCGCCGGCGCGCTTGGCGGCTTCGGCGATGGTCGCCGTCAGATGATAGGGCGTGGCCGAGAGCACGACGTTGTTGCCCTTGATCTCGCCGGCGAAGTCGCGCGGATTGTCGATGACAACCTTTCGCAATTCGACGTTCTTTTTGGGCATGCGCGCAAGCGACGCCGCATCGCGATCGACGACCGTCACCTGGTAATTCCCGGTGTCCGACAGGAACTGGGCGATGGCGACCCCGATCTTGCCGCCGCCGACGAGCATCACATTCTTCATGGCGCACACTCCGTTGCGTAACCGGCGGAATGTGAGGCCAAAACGCGCCGGAGGGCAGGCGGCAAAGCGCCGGAACTTGATGTATGATCCGGCGAATCGCCGGGTCCCCCGGCGGAACGCCGACCCTGGGCACGCTCGGGGCGGGGAGTCGATAAATGCGGCCTTCCGACGCCAAGCTCATCGCCCTGCTCCGTGCCAATGCGCGCGAGCCGACCGCCTCGCTGGCGCGCAAGCTGGGGCTGGCGCGTTCCACCGTCCAAGAACGCATCGCGCGGCTGGAACGCGAAGGCACGATCAAAGGCTACACCGTCAAACTGTCGGAAGACGTGCCGGGCCGGCTCAAGGCCGTCGTGATGATTTCCACTGATCCCAAGCAGGCCGACCGGGTCGGCGCGGAGCTGCGCAAGCTGACCGAGGTCCGTTCGCTGGCCGCCGTCTCGGGCGCCTCGGACCTGATCGCGACGGTGGAGGGGGAAGGCCCCGCGCGGCTCGATGCGGCGCTCGACCGTATCGGCAGGATCCACGGCGTGGCGCGGACGGTGTCGTCCATCGTGTTGTCGGAGAAATTCTCAAGATAGCACAGGCTGTCGAGAAGTATTCGCATATGTGCGCTATTGGTGTCCTCAGCGGCGGCGCCCCGCTTAAAGATTTGTTTAGCCAATTCGTCCCTATCCTTCGCGCTCCATGACGGGACGGAGCCGATGAACGCTTGGGTGCCGGCCGCAAAGGCCTTGAACCGGATGGGAGTGCCATACCCGTTCCTCAATTTCGTCGCCTGCGCCTCCACCAGCATCCTGACCGAGATCCGGTTCGAGGTGACCGACCGCTGCAACCTGGCCTGCTCGTTCTGCCACCAGAACTTCGGCGAAAAAGGCGGCACGACGACGTTGGATATGGCGGTTTACGAACGCGTGCTGGCGATGGCCAAGAAGGAGCGCGTCCAGGTCGTCCGGCTGACCGGCGGCGAACCCATGGTGCTGAAATCCATCGACGCCTTCCTGCGCCGGGCGAAGGAGCTGGGGTTCACGGTGGTCGTCAACACCAACGCCACCGCCCTGACCGAAAAACGCGTTCGTTCCCTGAAGGGGTTGGTGGACTGCTTCAAGATTTCTCTGCCGGCGGCGGACGAAGAAACGACAACGCGGCTGACCGGCGACGGCAAGGCCTGGCGGCGGAAGTGGGAGGCCATCGACCTCCTGAGGAAATTCGAGATCGACACCCAAATCCTCACGGTGATGACGGCCGAGAACATCCGCCAATTCGGCAGCTTCGTTGGCTTGATGGAGCCGTATCCGGCCATGCGCTGGAAGCTGCTGCGCGCGGAGCCCCAGGAAGGGCAGGCGCATCCGGTGACCAGGGACGACCTGCGCGATCTGGCGGCGAAGATTTCCGAGGTACGCAAGCAACCGCGGTGGAAAGACCTGGCACTCGGGCTGGCGGCCCCGTTCTGCGCCTTGAAGAATCCGTCCGATGCGCTCGAAGTGTTCGGCGGCGGCCACACCTGCGGCCCGTACGAAAGCCTGACGGTCACCAGCGAGGGGAAATTGGTGCGCTGCTATTCGCGCCGGGACGCCGTCGACGCGAGCGCGGGGCTGCGCAAAACCGGCCAAGCGCTGACGGCGCAGGATTTCGAGACGATGGCGCCGGTCTGCCGCAACTGCCCCTTCGCGCTGCGCTGTCGCGGCGGCTGCCGTTGCGAGTGGGCGCTCGTGGACACGCCTTACGGACGGCTGGATTATCTTGCCAATCCGTCAGCGATCGCTGGCTCCGAGGCGTTCCTGCTCGGCGGTCCACGCTTAGAGGCCATCGGGGGGCGTACAGCCGTGTCCCGCTAAGCCTTCAGCTTGAAGCCCGCGGCTTCCAGAGCCTTGCGGATGTCGGCGGCGTGCCCGGCGTCGCGCGCCTCGACCGTCATGCCGAGGTCGGCGAGCTTGGCCGAGGTGTCCGTGATCATCCGGTTGTGGCTGACTTCGAGAATGTTGCCGCCCGCCTCGCCGATCAGCGTCGAGACCCGCGCCAGGATACCTGGCATGTCCACGATCTCGATCACCAGCGACATGATGCGGCCCTGGCGCGACAGTTCGCGGACGATGACGTTCGAAAGCAGCCGCATGTCGATATTGCCGCCCGAGAGGACGACGCCGATCTTGCGGCCGGCGAACAGGTCGCGGTTGGCGACGACGGCAGCGTAGGCGGCCGCGGCGGCGCCTTCCACCAGTGTCTTCTCGATTTCCAGGAGCGCCGCGATGGCGTACTCGATGTCGCTTTCGCCGACCAGCAAGATGTCTTTCACCAGCCCGCGGATGATCGGCGTGGTGAGCGCGCCTGGCTGTTTGACCGCGATGCCTTCGGCCATGGTCTGGCCCGAACAGGGAAAATCGGCGCCCTTCACCGCGTTGTACATGGAAGGATAGACGCGCGTCTGCACGCCGTAGATGTCGATGGTGGGCTTCAGCGCCTTCGCGGCGACGGAAATTCCGGAGATCAGTCCGCCGCCGCCGATGGGCACGACCAGCGCATCGAGACCGGGCGCGTCGGCGAGCATCTCCAGCGCCGCCGTGCCCTGACCGGCGATCACCTTGGGATCGTCATAGGGGTGCAGGAAGACGAGGTTCTCTTCCGCCGCGATCTTCTGCGCGCGCGCGAAGGAATCCGACAGCGTCGCCCCGTCGAGCACCACCCGCGCGCCGAAGCCCTTGGTGTGCTTGACCTTGCTGAACGGCGTGAACTGAGGCATCACGATGGTAGCGGGAACGCCGAGCCGGCCGGCGTGATAGGCCACACCTTGGGCGTGATTGCCGGCGGACATGGCAATAACGCCGCGCTTGCGTTCCTCTTCCGTCAGCGACTTGAGCTTGTTCAGCGCGCCGCGGTCCTTGAACGAGGCGGTAAATTGCAGGTTCTCGAACTTGAGCCAGACCTCGCAGCCGGCGATCTCCGATAAGGTGCGTGAAAGACGTGTCGGCGTGCGCTCCACGGCGCCCTCGATGGCGCTCGCGGCGGCGCGCACGTCGTCGATGGTGATCGCAAACGCCGGGGCGGACAAGAAAACTCCCTTTGCGGGGCTGGTAGCAGCGGAGGGATTTGAACCCCCGACCAAGGGATTATGATTCCCCTGCTCTACCACTGAGCTACGCTGCCGAAGCGGGGGATGTAGGAGCGCCGGCCGCGCCCTGTCAAGAAGCGCGCGAAAGGACGGGCGCGTTACTCCGCAGCCGCCGGCGCGGGGTCAACCGGCGCGATCCAGCCGCCGCCCAAGACGCGCGAGCCCTTGTAGAAAACGCAGGCCTGACCCGGTGCGATCGCTTCCTCGGCAACGGCAAGCTCGACGCGGGCGGTGCGGTCGGGGCCGTCGATCACCTGCGCGGGCACCGGCGCGCGCATGGAACGCACCTTGACCGCGCAATCCGCCGCCTGCGCCGGAGCGGCGAGCCAGTTGACCCCGTGGACCATGATGCTCCGAGTACGGAGCGATTGGCGCGGGCCGACGATCACCCGGGCGCGTTCGGCATCGAGCGCCAGCACGAACAAAGGCTCGCCGTTGCCGGACAGCCCGAGGCGCTTTCTCTGCCCGACCGTGAAATGGATCACGCCCTCGTGGCGGCCGAGGACGGTGCCGCGCTCGTCGACGATCTCGCCCGGGCGCGCCGCCTCCGGGTTCAGCTTCGCGACCAAGGCAGCGTAGCGCCCGTCCTGCACGAAGCAGATGTCCTGGCTGTCCGGCTTCTCGGCGTTGACCAAGCCAAGCTCGGCGGCAACCGCGCGCACCGCCGGCTTTTCCATACCGCCCAGCGGGAAGCGCAGATAGGAAAGCTGATCGCGCGTGGTGGCGAACAGGAAATAGCTCTGGTCGCGGTTGGCTTCGGTGGCGCGGTGCAGTTCCGGGCCGTCCGGCCCGTCGATGCGGCGGACGTAGTGGCCGGTCGCCAGCGCCTCGGCACCGAGCGCGCGCGCACTCTCCATCAAGTCGGCGAACTTCACCCGCTCGTTGCACCGCACGCAAGGAATGGGTGTCTGCCCCTTGGCGTAGGTCTCGACAAAATCGGCGATCACGCGGTCGCGAAAGCGCTGCTCGTAATCGAGCACGTAATGCGCGATGCCGAGCTTTTCGGCGACGCGCCTGGCGTCGTAGATGTCCTGTCCGGCGCAGCAGGCGCCCTTGCGCTTCGCCGCCCCGCTGTAAAGCTGCAGCGTCACACCGATCACTTCGCAGCCTTCGCGCTTGAGCAGCGCGGCGGTCACGGAGGAGTCGACGCCGCCGGACATGGCCACGACAACGCGCGCGGAGGGAGAAACGCTCATGGCGGCGGTCTTATCCGCTGCCCGGCAAGCCCGCAAGCCTCAACCCGTCATGGTGACCGAGGGCAGATAATTAAGCAAGGAAAGCTGGCCGAGCTTCGCGGTCACCTCGAGAGCGGCCTGCAGCGCAACCTGGTTCTGGTTGAGCTTGGCGACCGCCTGGGTCATATCGACATCCTCGATGTCGGAGACGAACCCCTTATAAAGCGTCGACAGCGACTGCTGGTTGGCGATGTCGTCCTTCAGACGGGAATAGGTTTGGCCGTTCACCGCCGTCGCGGCGTTGAGGCCGGTAGCGGCCGTCGCCGCCTGCGGCAGCACCGCGTCCGACAGATTCGACGACTGCGCGCCGGTCAGTTGGCCGTCGAGACTACCCGGCGGCGAGTTGGAGAGATTGAGCGTGTTCAGCGCCGTCATCAGCTCGGTGCCGATGTCCGAGGCGAGCACGCCGATCTGCACGCTGTCGCCGTCGCCCACCAGAACCGACTTCTTCTGCGCGCCGTTCCGGAAGAAGCTTGAGATCGGACCGCTGGCAAGGTCGGATAGCGAAGTCGCCGTGAACGGCTTGGTGTCGCCCTGCCCGCCGCCATAGATGTAATTGCCGTTGGCGTCCGTCGAATTGAGGATCGCCGAAGCCTGCTGGAAGATGTCCTGCGCCGACGTCATCAGGCCGGTGCCGTCGCCGTTTCCGGCAGCGGTCGCGACCGCCTGTTTCAGCTGCGCGGCGAGGGACGATAGTTGGGTGAGCTGGGTGTTCTGCAGATCGGTCTGAGTCAGCGCGAGCTGGGTGTTGGTCGCATAGGCGTCGGCTCGTGCGGCGGCGGCGCGCGCGGCCTCCAAGGCGGCGGTCTTGTCGCCGATACCGACGTAGTTGGAAGAGACCTTGCCGCTCGCGACTTGAGCCTGGGTGGTATCGAGCGCGGAATTCGCGCTCATAATCTGCGAAAGCAGATATTGGGCCTGGGAACTGGTGGCGACGCGGTCGACGGTCATGGCGCACTCCCTACTGGATCTGCAGCAGCGCCTGGTAGAGTTGGTCCACGACGGTCAGCATGCGCGCGCCGGCGCTGTACGCCTGCTGGTAGATCACCATGTGGGACAATTCCTCGTCCAGGCTGACGCCAGAGGTCGAGGACTGGCGCGATTGCGCCTCGGTGAGGCGGTCGTTCTGCGCCGTCTTGCTGGATGCGACATCGGCCGCGCGCGTCGCGGCGTCTTGATACAAGCCCCCGGCGTAATTGCCGAGCGAGGTGACCTGCCGGCCCATCGCACCCGCCGCTGCAAACGTCTGCTGCGCGGTTTCGAGCTTCTGCAGCGCGAGCAATCCGCTCGAATCGTTGCTGCCGACAATGGCGCCGCTCGAGGAAAAATCCGCCCGGGCGAAAGCCAGTTTGCTCGGATCGCCGGAAATCGCCGGTGCCACCGAGAAGCCCACACCCTGCTGGGCGACCTGATTGGAGCCGATGCCGAACAATTTGGTGAAGCTTGTTCCGGTCGCCCCGCGCTGGGTGGTGTCATCGCTCACCTGGAGCTGATAACCCGAATAGGTGGCCGACGGCGCCGTCGCGATCGAGCCGTCGGCGTTCAACGTGAAGGTCTCGGCGCCGCTCATGGCCGTGTTGAGAGCGCTCACCACGTCGCCGATGCTCATGCCTGCGGTGATCGTCAGGGTTGTCTGCTTGACGACGTCGCCGCCCGGGCCCTTCAGCGAAAGATCGATCTCGCTGCCGGCGGCCAGCCCGCTGGCGTCGCCAGCGGAAAGTCCGGTCGACAGGATCGACGGTGTCGAGGACTGAAAGAGATCGTTCAAGCCGAAGAATTGCGAAAAGCCGTAACCGCCGCGGTTCGCCGGAGTGCCCGCGTCGTCCTGCACGACGACGCCGTTGCTTGCGGTGGCCGAGATCGCCAGCTGGCCGTTGGAAAAACTTGCGGTTCCGTTCGAGCCGAGCGCGGTATTCAGAGCACTGACGAACCCGCCGACCGTCGCCGTGAAGCTTGTCGCCGCTCCGCCGTTAACGGACAGCGTGCCGGCCCCGAAATCGACGGCGATCTTGGAAACCAAATTGCCGCTTGAATCCGTCACCGCCACCGTCATCTTGCCGGTGAAGTTGAGCGCATCCGCCGAAAGCAGCCCGGTGTCGCGACCGGCGAGCGTGGTCGGTGGCGGATAGGCGCTGTTGGCGTTGTGCTGGGCGTTGAACGACAACGCCACGCCCTGCGCGAACGAGCCGAGCTCGTCCTGCAGATCGGCCAGCGTGCCGTCGCGCATGGCGATGAGACCTGCGAGCTTGCCGCCCGAAAGATGCGGATCGAGAGCCTGGGCTGTGCCAAAGGCCTGGCCGCTCTCGGCATTGACGTTCTGTATCATAATGGGCTGATAGACACCGTTGGAGCCGCCTGCGGTGTAGGAGAGCTCGGCGTAGGTGCCGTTGCCGACGAGGTTGATACCGTCCTGCGTCATCACGGACGCGCTTCCGTCCGGCTGCGTTGCCGTGCGCACGCCCATCAATTGCGAAAGGCTTTGCAGCGCCGCGTCGCGCTGGTCCTGCAACGCCGAATCCGTGATGCCGCTGGCGGTCGCAGTCTTGATCTGTTGGTTGAGATCGTAGATCTGCTTGATGAGCGTGTTGGCCGACGCGGCCGACGTCGCCACTTGGCCGTCCGTCTGCTGGCGCACATTCGACAGCGAGTTCGACAGCGATGAAATCGAAGACGCGAGGCTCTGGAAGGCGTTTAGCACGCTGAGTTGGCTTGACGATGAGGCCGGCGACAGCGCGGCCTGTCCCAGCGCCGAAAACACGTTGCTCAATTTCGAGGTCAACGCCGTGCCGTCGCCGGGCGCCCCGAGCAAAGCGTTGATCTGGCCGAAGACCGTGGTCTGCGCGTCGTAGTTCGCAGAAGACGCGCCGGCCGCGAGGGATTCCTGGTTGAGATACTGGTCCACGACGCGCTGGATGTCGGAAACGTCGACGCCGGCGAGCTGGCCGCCCGCCGAGAGCGTCTTGAAATCAATGACGCGGCGCGCATAGTCCGGCGTGTTGACGTTGGAGACGTTGTTCGAAACGACACGCAGCGCCGCTGTGTTCGTCTGCAGCGCCGACAAAGCGCTCGACATGATTCCGTTGAGACTCAAGGCGTGCGTCCCGAAAAACTTTGTCTCCGCCGAACGGGATCGCAAGTCCTATGCCATGAACCGACGCCTGGGCGCGCGCAGAAATGCGGCCAAAAGCGCCACCGGACACGGCAGAGTTTGCCGCAGTCGGCAGATCGTGCCCTGCGCTTGCGCGCCCGGTTGCAGCCGACACTTCCATATACCGGAAGCGTTTTACGCGGATGACGGTCCTGGTCCGGGCCTTGCTTTGACCAACGCTGGAAGAATTGCGGATAGGCATTGTGGCGGACATCGCGGCACTCACTGCTATGACCAAAGCGACGGCATTGAAGGTTCCGGCAACCACGGCGGCAGATGGAAAGTCGCCTGACGGCCTCGGTGCGCCGTTCGGCGCTTTGCTTCAGCAACTGGCGCAGACACCGTCCAACGATGCCGGCCCACCGGACGCGGGCGGCGACTCCAGCGCGCCGTCGTTGGGTGCGATCGCGCCTGTTGCGTCTGCAACGCCGCCCCAGCCGTCACCGCAGATGCCGCCAGCCGTTGCCGTGACCGGCGCAGCACCGGCCAAGCCAGCTGCAACGCAGAACGATCCTGCGGCCGAAAGCCTCGCCCTGGCGGCGCAAGCACAATCCGGCGTGGAGGCCACGAACGTCGCCGTCCCCGCCGATCCACAGACGCGGAATGCCTCCGATAAACGGCCGGCGCCCGAGGCGAAAAGCGATCAAGAGAAAGCCGCCAGCCCCGACCCCAAGACTGCTCCGGCAGACATCGGCCTTGCCGTCGTTCTAGTGCAGGTGCAAGCGGGCACGACGCCGGCGGCCGGCAATGCGGCATCGGCGATAGACATCGCAAGCGGCCGCGCCGCGACGCCGACGGCGAACGCGAAGCCGCCCGGTCAGACGCAACCCGGCGACAAAGCCGTCGCGGATGCCGCCGGCGCGGCGGCGGGCGACGGCAATCAACCGGCCGTCAATGCGAACAATCCGGGCGGGAGCGCTCAAGACGCCGTCTTCGGCACACCCGAGGCGGGCGTCAATAACGGGAAAGTGAACGACAAGCCGGCGCAGAGCGCCGCCGCAAGCCCGCACAACACGGCTCCATCCGCACCGCAGCCGCCGCCATCCTCCGCATCGGGACAATCTGCCGGTGTCGGACTTACGGCAGCTTCCGTGCAGCCACCCGGTGGTTCGCCGGCCAATCCTTCCGTGAACGTCAATTTCGGGGTTGCGCCGCAGTACCACGATTCCCATGCAATATCGACGCTGGATACGTTTGGCGCGACGATTGCGGCGAAGTCCATCGACGGCATCAAGCACTTCGATATTCGCATGGATCCGCCGGAACTTGGCCGTGTCGAGGTGTATCTCTCCGTCGACGCGTCCGGCAAGGCCCAGGCGAATCTGGTGGTGGACAAACCGCAGACTCTCGCCTTGCTGCAGCACGACGCCTCCAATTTGACGCGTTCGCTGAACGATGCCGGCGTAAACCTGTCGAACAATGGCCTCAATTTCTCGCTAAGAGGCCAGGACCGGCAGAATGACGGCGGCGGCGTGGTCAAGGGGCGCAGCCGCGCTCTGTCCGTGAAGGCCCTTATGGGTATGGACGCGATCTCGAATTTAAACTTCCTCTCCAGCCAGGCGCCCTACAGCGCGCGGCTCGACATCCGCGTGTAAGGCGCGAAAGGAAACGTTGCCATGACCACTATCACGCCGACCATCAGCGCAGCCGCCACGACCGGCACGCCACAAAGCGCCCAGCAGCAGCTGTCGGGCAACTTCCAGACCTTCCTGACCTTGCTGACGACGCAGTTGCAGAACCAGGACCCGATGTCGCCGATGGACTCCAATCAGTTCACGCAGCAACTGGTCATGTACAGCCAGGTCGAACAGCAGATCGACAGCAACGCCAAGCTCGATTCCCTGATCGCGCTCGGCAAGACCCAGAACAACGGCTATGCCATGAGCTATCTCGGCAAGAGTGTCGTGCTCACCAACGGCCAGGCGTCGCTTGCGAACGGCGCGGCGAACTGGACCTATGGTCTCAACGGCACCGCCGCCACAACCGCGCTAACGGTGAGCGACTCCACCGGCAAGGTGGTTTACACGGCCACCGGCGAAACCGCGGCCGGCACGCACAGCTTCACCTGGGACGGCAAGGACAACAACGGCAACCAGCTTGCCGACGGTACCTACTCGCTCAACGTCGCCTCCACCGCCCAGGACGGCTCGACTGTAACAACCTCCGTGGCCAGCAAAGGCACGGTTACGGGAATCGATATGTCCGGCAGCAGCCCGCAACTCGTCATCGGATCGACAGAGGTGCCGCTTACGAACGCAACTCTTGTCACCAACTGATCGCAACCGCGGCCGAGAACCGGGCGCACTCTCTGAAGGACGGCAACCGGGCGAAGCGCGGAACGCCGAGAAGGAAAGAAACAAATGAGTCTCTATGGCGCTATGATGACCGGCGTTGCAGGCCTGTCCGCCAACAGCACAGCCCTGAGCGTCGCCTCGTCGAACATCGCGAACGTCAACACGGTCGGCTACAAGACGGCCACCAGCGACTTCGCGACCCTGCTCGCGGCGGCCGCCGGCACCAGCGATCCTTCTTCGGCGGGTGTGGTGGCTACCGCCGGGCAGAACGTCACGCAGCAAGGGCTGCTGACGACGACGTCGTCGTCCACGGATATGGCCATTTCCGGCAACGGCCTTTTCATCGTCAGCCAGACGCCGTCGACAGCGGGTATCAACGAATACACCCGCGCCGGAAGCTTCACGTCCGACGCCAGCGGCAATCTCAAGAACTCGAGCGGGCTTTACCTGCTTGGCTGGAAGCTCGACACCAGCGGCAAGCCGCCGACCAACCCGAACGATCTGTCGCTGATCAACGTCAACAACCTGTCGGGCAAGGCGGTTGCTTCCGGCAAGATCGGCCTGCAGGCGAATCTGCAGGCGAGCGCCACCACCGTCGGCACCTACAACGTCGCCACCAACAACATGGCGTCCGGCGCGGTGACACCCGACTTCCAGCGCACGGTCAGCATCGACGACAGCCAGGGCGGCACCCAGCCCCTGGAACTCTCCTTCGTCAAGACGGCCGCCAACACCTGGGCGTACGAAGTTTCCTATCGGGGCGCGGCCGGCAACATCACGGGCAGCAATCCGATCGGTTCGGGCACGATGACCTTCAATTCCGACGGCTCGCTCGCCAACGTGGTGCCGACCGGCGGATCGGGAACACCCGCCACCGGAACGATCTCGCTCACCGTCCCGTGGTCGGCCGCCTCCGGTCTCAGTTCGCAAGCCTTGTCGGTGAACATGGGCACGGTGGGTGCGACCGATGGTTTCACGCAATACGACACCGCCTCCACGCTGACCAGCGCGAACGTGGACGGCGCCGTGTACGGCAGCGTCAGCGGAATCTCGATCTCGAGCGACGGCACCGTTTCGGCGAACTTCTCGAACGGTCTGAGTCAGGCGGTGTTCAAGATTCCGCTGGCCACCTTCGCCAACCCGGATGGGCTGGCGGAAGTCTCGGGCAATGCCTACACCACGACGCCCGATTCCGGCACGCCGATCGTCAACGTGGCGAGCACCGGCGGCGCGGGCACCATCCAGTCGAAGGAACTCGAAGGTTCGACCGTCGACTTGGCCACGGAGTTCACCAATCTGATCACCACGCAGCGCGCCTATTCGGCGTGCTCGCGCATCGTCACCACCGCGTCACAAATGCTCGACGAGTTGTTGCAGATGTCCCATTAACAGAGATTTCCGGCGTCTTTATCCAGTAAAGACGCCGGAAGGCCAAGAATAGGTGCAAATCTACGGGTCGCTTTACGATGTCGTTTACCTTGTGCATAGAGCATTTTTTTAAGGCGTCACGGTTACTTTGCCTGCGGGTAGTGGAGTCAGGAGTACGATGAACATGGGCGAAGACCGCAGAGGTCGCGTGAGCTACGTCATCGGGCCCGATGGAAGCCCGATGACGATGGCCGATCTGCCGCCTCCCAATACCAAGCGCTGGGTGATACGCCGCAAAGCGGAAGTGGTCGCCGCGGTGCGCGGCGGGCTTCTCAGCCTTGACGAAGCGTGCCGCCGCTACACGCTGACGGTCGAGGAATTCCTCGCCTGGCAGCGCGCGATCGACCGTTTCGGCCTGCCGGGCCTGCGTGCAACGCGCGTCCAGCAGTACCGCAACTGAAGTCAGAAATCGGAAAACGGAAATCAGAAAGAATTTGTTAATTCCGATTTCCGACTTCTGATTTCCGATTTCTGCGCGCGTTAAGCGCGCCTTTACTACGCACACGGCAATGTTTGCCTAGCACGGCGAATTGGCGGGACGATCCTCCGCTTTCTCGCCAGTTCGCCAGGGGAGCAGGCATTGCCCGATTTCATCAAAGCCATCGGTGCCGCGCGGTTCGGCGTGATGGCGGGTGTCGCCGCCGCGCTGACCGCGTTCTTTCTCTACGTCGCCGGTGTGATCTCTGAGCCGCCGAAGACCATCCTGTTTTCCGGACTGGAGTCGCGCGATGCCGCAGCGGTTACCGCCAAGCTCGACGCGATGAACGTACCCTATGAAGCCAAGGGTGACGGCGCGACGATTCTGGTGCCCGCCGACCAGGTGACCAAGCTGCGCATGCAGCTGGCGCAGGAGAACCTGCCCGCCGCCGGCGTCGGCTACGAAATCTTCGACAAATCCGACGCCTTCGGAACCACCGCCTTCGTGCAGAATATCAACCGGCTGCGCGCGTTGGAAGGCGAACTGGCACGCTCCATCCAAACCATTGACGGCATCGAAAGCGTGCGCGTGCATCTGGTCATTCCCGAGCGGCAAATCTTCTCGCGCGACTCGCAGTCGCCGAGCGCCTCCGTCGTGGTCAAGACGCGCGCGATGCTGGCCCACGGCCAGGTGCAGGCCATACAGCACCTCGTCGCCGCCGCCGTGGCCTCGCTTTCGCCGGACCGTGTCGCCATCGTCGACGACCGCGGCAATCTCCTCGCCGGCGGACAGGAAAAGGCCGGCGACGACGCCGCGGCGGGGAATAGCGAACAGGACACCACGGATTTCGAAGACCGCATGCGCCGGCGCGTCGAATCCATGGTGGCGAGCATCGTCGGTCAGGGTCATGTTCGCGCCGAGGTCACCGCCGAAATGAACTATACGCATACGACCTCGACGTCGGAGGACTACAATCCCGACAGCAAGGTCGTGCGCTCCACGCAGACCGTCGAACAGAATTCCAACGACAGCAACGGCGCCGGCGCCGGCGCCGTTTCCGTCGGCAATGCGTTGCCCGGCCAGCAAAACAGCGCCGCTGCCGACAACACAAAATCGACGTCCGGTCGCACGGAAGAAACCACGAACTACGAAATCTCCAAGACGGTGACGACCAGCGCGACCGAAGGCAAGGATGGCAACACGCTGAAACGTCTTTCCATAGCCGTGGCCGTCGACGGGACCACCGACGGCGGCGGCTACAAACCGCGCAGCACGCAGGAACTGAAGCAGATCGACACGCTGGTGAGATCCGCCATCGGCTACGACGCCGCCCGCGGCGATCAGGTGCAGGTCGTCAACATGCCGTTCGCACGCGTCGATACGATCGGCGGCACGCCCGCGCCGTCGCCTTTCCTGGGCCTAGACGGACCCGATTGGTTCAAGATCATCGAGGCGGCCATCCTGTCGGTCACCGCCTTGCTCATCGGCCTGTTCGTCATGCGCCCGCTGATCGCGCGGATGTTCTCGCCCATATCCTTCGCGGCGGCGTCCACCCAGATCGCCTCGGGCACGCCCGCCGCGGGCCAGTTGGCGGCACCTTCCGCCCAAAGCGCGGAGGCGCACGCCTCCCAGGGGCACGCCCCGGCGCAGATCTCAGCGCCGCGCCGCGAAAGTATGATCGACATCAGCCAAATCGAAGGCCAAGTGCGGGAATCCTCGGTCAAAAAAGTGGGCGAAGTCGTGCAGGCGCATCCAGAGGAAGCTTTGGCGATCCTGCGCACCTGGCTCCACCAACCGGTGTAACAAACGATGTCGCGCGCGCTCAAAGCCACCATAAAGGAAGACATCCGCTCGCTGTCGGGAGCGGAGCGCACCGCCATCCTCATGCTGTCGCTTGGCGAGGAACACTCCGCCAAGCTCTGGCAGATGCTCGACGAGGACGAGATCAAGGAAATCTCGCAGATCATGTCCAACTTGGGCACGGTGAGTTCGAACCTGGTGGAGAAGCTGCTGGTCGATTTCGTCTCGCAGATGTCGGGCACCGGCTCGCTAATGGGTTCTTACGAATCCACCGAGCGTCTGATCGCGCGCATCATGCCGCAGGAAAAAGTTTCCCAGATCATGGAGGAAATCCGCGGGCCGGCGGGGCGCACCATGTGGGACAAGCTCGCCAACGTCAACGAGACCGTGTTGGCGAATTACCTGAAGAACGAATATCCGCAGACGGTTTCCGTCGTGCTCTCCAAGATCAAGCCCGAGCATGCCGCGCGCGTGCTGGCGTCGCTGCCCGAGGAATTCGCGCTCGAAGTCGTGCAGCGCATGCTGCGCATGGAAAGCGTGCAGAAGGATATTCTCGACAAGGTCGAACGCACGCTGCGCGTCGAATTCATGTCCAACCTGGCGCGCACGGCCAAGCGCGACGCCCACGAGCACATGGCGGAAATCTTCAACAATTTCGACCGCCAGACGGAGAGCCGCTTCGTCACGGCGCTGGAAGAACGCAACCGCGATTCGGCCGAACGCATCAAGGCCTTGATGTTCACCTTCGAGGACCTGGGCAAGCTCGATCCCGGCTCCATCCAGACGCTGTTGCGCCACATCGAAAAGGACAAGCTGGCGCTGGCGCTCAAGGGGGCCACCGATTCTCTGCGCGACGTCTTCTTCTCCAACATGAGCGAACGCGCCGGGAAAATCCTGCGCGAGGACATGGAAGCGATGGGTCCCGTCCGCTTGAAGGACGTCGACGAGGCGCAGATGCGCATGGTCAACGTCGCCAAGGATCTCGCCAACAAGGGTGAGATTATGATCGCCAACAAGCAAGGCGAAGACGAGCTGGTGTATTGATGAGCAGGACCCCGCATCCCACAGCCAAGTTCACCTTCGACACCGAATTCCGCGCCGAGGGCGATCTGATCTCGAACGCGGCGCGCGCGCGTCAGCGCAAGGTCTACACCCAGGACGAAATCGACCAGTTGTGCGCCAAGGCGCGCAACGAAGGTCTCAAGGCGGGTCAGGTCCGCGCCGCGGAAGCGGTTGCCGCTTCCGTCGCCGACCTGGCGGAAGCAGTGCGCGCCGCACTTGTCTGCTCGCGGGGCGAAATCGAGACATTGCGCCAGGAAACCACGGGCATCGCGGTTGCCGCCGCCCGCAAGTTGGCGCCGGTCGCCATCGCCTCGCTGCCGCACGGCGACGTCGAAGCCTCGCTCAGGGAAGCGCTGCACCAGGCGATCGGCGAACCGCGCGTCGTGCTGCGCGCGTCGCAGGCCGTGCTGGACGCGATTTCCGCGAAGCTCGCGGAAATCGCCCATGACGAAGGCTTCGAAGGCCGCATCGTCGCCTCGGCCGACGTCGCCATCACGGGTGCCGACTGCCGCATCGAATGGCGCGGTGGCGGCGCGGAACGAAATCTGGCCGCACTGGAAGAGGCGATCGGCGAGTTGGTGGCGCGGCGCTTCACCCATGTCGACAAGACTGCGAACAAGAAAGGATAGACAATGGCGGGAAACGACGACGTAGATCTGCCCGATCTCTCCCATGACGCAAGGGACGAGAGCGCGCCCGCCTTGTTGACGGGCGAGTCCGCTGCCGAGCTGGACGTCAAACGCTCCGCCCAGGACCTGGAAGCGGTGTTCGACGTGCCGGTCACGGTCTCGGCGGTGCTTGGAAAATCCGCGATGGAGGTCAGCCAGCTTCTGAAGCTCGGCAAGGGCACCATCGTCGAGCTCGACCGCAAGGTCGGCGAAGCCATCGACATCTACGTCAACGACCGTCTGGTCGCTCGCGGCGAGGTCGTTCTCGTGGAAGACCGCCTCGGCGTGACCATGACGGAAATCATCAAAGCCGGCCAAAGCTGACCGGGTAGGCAAGGAACACGGATATGCGGCTACTCATCGTCGGCACACTGCAAGGCCAGATCGGAGCGGCGACCAAGATCGCGATGGATCGCGGCGCCAAGGTCACGCATGCGAACGACATCGAACAGGGCCTCGCCAGTCTGCGCGCCGGCCAGGGAGCGGATCTCGTCCTCTGCGATGTCTGCTGCGACATCGGCACCCTGGTACGGGCCCTGGCGGCGGAACGCATCTGCACGCCGGTGGTGGCGTGCGGCGTGGGCACCGACGCGCGCAAGGCGGTGGACGCCATCCGCGCGGGCGCCAAGGAATATCTGCCGCTGCCGCCCGATCCGGAACTGATCGCCGCGGTGCTGGCGGCCGTCGCCGACGAAACCCATCAGATGATCTACGAGGATGAGGCGATGACGGCCGTCATCACCCTCGCCGATCAGGTTGCCTCGAGCGAAGCCTCCATCCTGATCACCGGCGAGAGCGGTTCGGGCAAGGAAGTGCTGGCGCGCTACGTCCACAAGAAGTCGCCCCGCGCCGAGATGCCCTTCATTTCGGTCAATTGCGCCGCGATCCCCGAGAACCTTCTGGAATCGGAATTGTTCGGCCACGAAAAAGGCGCCTTCACCGGCGCCGTGGCGCGGCGCGTCGGCAAGTTCGAGGAAGCCAACGGCGGCACGCTCCTGCTCGACGAAATCAGCGAAATGGATGCGCGCCTGCAGGCCAAACTCCTGCGCGCCATACAGGAGCGCGAAATCGACCGGGTCGGCGGCACCCGTCCGGTCAAGGTCGATATCCGCATCATCGCAACCTCCAACCGCGACCTTGCCGATGCGGCCAAGCGCGGCACCTTCCGCGAAGACCTGCTTTATCGCTTGAACGTCGTGAACCTGCGCCTGCCGCCGCTGCGCGAACGGCCCAAGGACATCCAGGCGCTGGCGCGGCATTTCGCGCGCAAATATGCCGAAGCCAACGGCGTGCCCTTTCGCGCGATCGCTCCGGCGACGGAGCGTCTGCTCGCGTCCCATTCCTGGCGCGGCAATGTGCGCGAACTCGAGAACACCATCCATCGCGCGGTCCTGCTGGCCACCGGCACCGAAATCGGCCCCGAGGCCATCCGCCTGCCCGACGGCACGCATGTCGGCAGCGGCGCACTCGGCGCCGGTCATGCCGATCTTCCCGATCACGTGCGCTCGGCGGTGGAATCCGCGGCAGCCGTCACGCGCGGGCTGGTCGGACGCACCGTGGCCGACGTGGAACGCGACCTGATCCTGGACACGCTCGATCACTGTCTGGGCAACCGCACCCACGCGGCGAACATTCTCGGCATCTCCATCCGCACGCTGCGCAACAAGCTGCGCGAATACACCCAGGCCGGCCTCGCCGTTCCCCAGCCGGGCGAACAAAGATTGGCGGGATGACAAGATAGATGGCCGAGGTCTCCACCACCGCACAGACGCCGGCTTTCAGCCTGTCGTTTGGCGCCATCGTCGATTTCGTCAAGCGCAGCGATCTGGCGCTGGCGCTCGGCATCATGGCCATCCTGGTGGTGCTGATCCTGCCGCTGCCGACCTGGCTCCTCGACATCAGCCTCGCCTTCTCGCTGTCGTTTTCGATTCTGATCCTGATGACGGCGGTGTTCATCCGAAAGCCTCTCGAGTTCAGTTCCTTTCCCGCGATCCTGCTCATCACCACCATGCTGCGGTTGTCGCTCAATCTCGCCTCCACACGCTTGATCTTGAGCCACGGCAACGAGGGCACCGCGGCGTCCGGCTATGTCATCCAGGCCTTCGGCAAGTTGATCATGGGCGGTAACTTCGTGATCGGCCTGATTGTGTTCTCGATCCTGGTGGTGGTGAATTTCGTGGTCATCACCAAGGGTTCCGGGCGCATCGCCGAAGTCGCCGCACGCTTCACCCTGGACGCCATGCCCGGCAAGCAGATGGCGATCGACGCCGATCTGTCGTCCGGGCTGATCGACGAGAAGGAGGCCCGCAGGCGCCGCAAGGACCTGGAAGCGGAATCGAACTTTTTCGGGGCCATGGACGGCGCCAGCAAATTCGTGCGCGGCGACGCCATCGCCGGCCTGCTGATCGTCGGCATCAACATCATCGGCGGCATCATCGTCGCGGTGGCCCAACACGGCATGAGCTTCTCCGACGCCAGCCACACCTTCACGCTGCTCTCCGTCGGCGACGGCCTGGTCAGCCAGATGCCGGCGCTGATCGTCTCGACGGCGGCCGGCCTGATGGTCTCCAAGGCCGGCGTCGAAGGTTCCACCGACCGTGCCCTGATGCGCCAGTTGTCCTTCTATCCCCAGGCTCTGGGCATGGCGTCCGCGGTGATGGGCATCGTCGCCGTGCTCCCCGGCATGCCGACCTTCGCTTTTGCCGGGCTTTCCGCCGGCGTCGGTGCGCTCGCCTGGAGCGCTTACAAGCGCAAGTCCACCGCAGAAACCAAGACCCGTGTCGCAGAAGAGAAAGCCAAGGCCGATGCCGCGCCGAAGGAAGAGCCCATCGCTACGGCGTTGGCGCTTGACCTGTTGCGCGTCGAATTGGGCTACGGCCTCCTGCCGCTCATCAACGACGTCAAAGGCCACCGCATCACCGACCAGATCAAGGCGCTGCGCCGCCAGCTCGCCCAGGAGATGGGTTTTGTCATGCCGGCCGTGCGCATTCTCGACAACATGCAACTCGGCAGCAACGAATACCGCATCAGCGTCAAGGAAGTGGATTCCGGCCGCGGCGAGCTTATTCCCGGCAGCCTGCTGATCATGGACCCCAAGGGCCTGCCCATAGACCTTCCGGGCACCCACACGACGGAGCCCGCCTTCGGCCTACCGGCGACCTGGATCGCGGGCTCGCTGCGCGAGGAAGCAAGCTTCCGCGGCTATACGGTGGTCGAACCCGGCACCGTCCTGACCACGCATTTGACCGAAGTGCTCAAGTCGCACATGTCCGAGCTGCTTTCCTACGCCGAGACCAAGAAGTTGCTCGACGATCTGCCCGCCGAGCACAAGAAGCTGGTCGAAGAGCTCATCCCCTCGCAAATCCCGGTCACAGGCGTGCAGCGCGTGTTGCAGACCTTGTTGGCCGAGCGCGTCTCGATCCGCGACCTTTCGGCAATCCTGGAAGGCATCGCTGAAGCCGTCGGCCATACCAAGAACGCCCTCTATATAACCGAGCATGTGCGCGCGCGGCTGGCCCGGCAGCTTTGCCACGCCAATCTTTCGTCCGCCGGCTATCTGCCGATTCTGGCGCTGTCGCCCGCCTGGGAACAAGCCTTCGCGGAATCGATCATCGGCCAGGGCGAAGATCGTCAGCTTGCGATGGCGCCGAGCCAGCTTCAGCAATTCATCACCAGCGTGCGCGACCGCTTCGAGGAGGCCACTCAGAAGAACGAGGTGCCCGTACTGCTGACCGGTCCGCAGATCAGGCCGTTCGTGCGCTCCATCATCGAGCGCTTCCGCAACCAGACCGTGGTGATGTCGCAGAACGAGATTCATGCCTCGATCCGGCTGAAAACGCTGGGACAGGTCTAGCGCTCCATGCAACTCAGGACCTTCCTTGCCAAGGACATGAAAGCGGCGCTGGTCAACGTGCGCGCCGAAATGGGTCCCGAAGCCGTCATCGTCGGCAGCGAACGCACAAAAGGCGGCGGCGTCATGGTTCGCGCCGCACTCGAGGCAGTCGAGACGCCGGCGCCGGAGACCGGCGAACCCGCCAACGCCTTCGATGCCGAATACCGCAACACCTTGATCCGCCGTTTGCGCGAGAAGCCGGCGGCCAAACCTGGCCGCCGCCGCTTCGATCGCAGCGAGCTTCTGGCCTCGTTTGCGCGCCACCGCCTGCCCGACGCGTTGGGCCACATGCTCGCCGAAGCCAGTGCCAAGACGAATCTGAGCGACATGACGCTGGCGCTCGCCGCGGCCATCGACGCCAGAATGAAATCCGCGCCCATCGATTTTGTAGAGGCCAAGGCCTTTCTGCTCATGGGCCCCAACGGCGTGGGAAAAACCGCGGTCGCCGCCAAGTTGGCGGCCCACGCCAAGCTTGCCGGCCGCAACGTGACGCTGATCGCCGCAGACGTGGCCGGCGCCGGCGCCGTGGCCCGGCTGAACGCCTTCGCCGAACATCTCGACGCCGCCATCGTGACGGCCGATTCCGCTTTCGTGCTGGCGACCACGACCGGCGATGCCGTCGCCCAAGGCACGCTTGCCATCATCGATACGGCTGGTTTCGATCCGCGCCAGCCCAAGATCGCCGCCGTGTACGCGGCGTTGTCCAAGATAGAGTCGGTGGAGGCCGTCGGCGTGCTGTCGGCGCTGAGCGACGCAGAAGAAGCCGCCGAGATCGCATCCGCGCTGTCTCGCATCGGCGCGGAACGCCTGATCGTCACCGCCGTCGATCTGGCCCGGCGCGCCGGCGCGCTCGCCGCCGCCGCCATGACGTCCGGCGTCCGTCTCGCTTACATCACGCGCTCGCCGTTCGTGGCGGGCGGCCTGGAGACGCTTACGGCATTGGCGCTGTCGCGCCTTCTTTCGGAAGGCGAACAGGAGAGCGCGCAATGACCTTGAAATCCCTCGCCCCGCGTTTGACCGCCATCGGTTCGGGCAAGGGCGGAACGGGCAAAACCTTCGTCGCCGTGGCGTTGGCGCAGGCGTTCGCCGATCTGGGCGAGAGCGTGCTGGTTTGCGACGCCGATCTCGGTCTTGCCAATACGGCGGTGCAACTCGGACTGGCGAACGGCGGCGATTTGCCGGGACTGCTGGCGGGAAGGATCGCCTTGGCCGATGCGGTCGCGCACGTCGCCATCGCACCGCACGCGGGCTTCGATCTTCTGTCGGCGCCGGCGGGCACCGGTGCGCTGGCTGACGCCGATGGGGAAACGGCGGAGCGTTTGGCGGCGCTTCTCAAACGCGCCGCCGGTTACGATCGCGTGCTGATCGATCTTGGCGCCGGCGTCGGCGCCGCCGCGATGACGCTGGCGGCACATGCCGACGACACGCTTGTGTTGGCGACGCCCGATCCCGCCTCTCTGACCGACGCTTACGCCTTCGCCAAACTGATGCTGAAGCGCACGGGCGGACGCGCGCCGGCGATCGTCGTCAACATGGCCGCTGGAGCGAGTGAAGCCAAGCGCACCGCCGATACGTTCATTCGTTCGGCGCAGATATTCCTGAAGACCGTTCCCACCTATCTCGGATTTGTGCCGACGGACGCGCGGGTTGTCGAAGCGGTGCGCCGGCAGACCATGCTGTGTGCGCTTTATCCTCAGAGTTCCGCCGTGGCGGCAATCGCTGCGCTGGCGGGTCAGCTTGGCGGGAAAACCGGCGGTTCGCCAGGCGGACAGTCGTTGCGTTAACTATACATTCCAGAGATACAGGCCCATTTTCACAACCTCGCGGCACCGTGAAATTGGTGTATGATGTTTTAACGGACATCGTTGGTGGGCTTCGCGTTCCGGGCGCGGCGGGGCGTGATTCCTGTGGGGTAAAAGCACGCGTTTAAGGGGGTAATATGTCTGCGTTCATCGATATCTGGCACACGATTCAGGGCATCGTTACGCATGCCGATTGGATCACGCTTGCAATCATCGCGCTGGTGGCCATCGCGGGCGGATTCGCAATTCAGAGTCTCAACTCCATTCTGTCGGCGACCGTTCTGGCGCTGGTCGGCTTCGTGGCGCTGGTCTACTTGCGCGCCGTGACGATGGGACACCAGGATTTCACGGCGTACGCGCACACCGGCTGGCATGACATTCTCGGCCTGCAGATGATGACGCTCCTCGCCTATTTCGTCTTCTTCGCCGTGCTGATCGTGGTGGTGAAGCTCATTCGCGACACCGTTTTCCGCTAAGGCTTTGTCGAAACGCTGAATTTTGCCCGGCGAGGAGCGTGCTTTTCGCCGGGCAAGGTTTGGTTACTTCTTTTTCTTCCCGCCCTGGCGGTTGTCGAGCGCAAACGGCCCCGGCCCCATGCCCACGAGCAGCAACAGGCCGCCCGCGATGGCGATGTTGCGCGCGAACAGTTCGAAATCGCCCTGACGGGCGTCGAGACTGTGGTTGATCCGCCAGAAATCGTGCATGAGCACGGTGGCGATGATGGTCACCCCGAACAGCAGCATGGCGCCGTGGCGGGTGTGAAATCCCAGAAGCAGCGACAGGCAGCCAAGGATGAGCAGCATCAGCGCGACCAGCAACACGAAGGGCGCGGCAGGAATGCCCGAGAACGACAACAGCGAAATCGTCTTGCCCCAATCGCCGCCGTAATGAAACGCCTGCGTGAGAAAGAACCAGACCAACACCAATCGTCCGACCAGCGGCGACAGATACTCGGAAACGGACATGAGGGCCTCCCCTGCGGCGCAGGCGGAGGATTCTAAGGTTATTCGGGCGAATAGCGAATAGAAAACCATTCGCTATTCGCTACTCGCTTTGTTCACGCGCCCCGCAAAGCGTGCTTGCGCAGGTGGCGGACCAGTGCCATTTCGTCCAGGCGCGATTGCGCTCTGCGCGCTTCGATCTCGGCCAAGCGTTTTTCCTGTTGTTCGTTGGCGAACTCCAGGCTCTTCAGATCCTGAAACGCGGCGGCGAGATCGGATTGGCACTGGGCCCGCTCGCGCTCGATGTCCCTGAGCGTCGCACGCAGGTTCTCACGCCGGTCTTCGATGGATCGCAGGAACGAAGGAAACGCCAGCCGGCCGATGTCGGTCTCGCCCGCGCGTTGGCGCTCGCGCGCCACGCTGTCCTCGAGATCGGCGAGCTTCTTATCGACGTCGGCTTTCATGCCGTCGAGCGTCGCCATGCGCCGCTTGAGGTCGTCGACGCGGAATCTGCGCAATCGGATCAACGTGTTTTGTCGTTTCATAACGCCTTATCCTTCCCCCCGCTGATTATTTTGCTCAACGCTCCATACCCTTCGGTTAACGTAGCGCGTTCATCCTTTCTTTGTGCGAGAAAGTTCTCGAATTGAGGATGCATTCCGATCGCAACATCGACCTCGGCATTGGTGCCCATCTTGTAGGCGCCAAGTCTTATCAAATCGGCCATATCCTCATATGCGGAAATCTGTTTGCGCGCCTGCGCCACAACATCTTGTTCCGCCACCGTGTTGCAGGCCGGCATGGCGCGGCTCACCGACTTCAGAATATTGACGGCCGGAAACCTTCCGCGTTCCGCAATGGCACGGTCGAGCACGATATGTCCGTCCAAAATGCCGCGCACCGCGTCCGAGATCGGCTCGTTGTGGTCGTCGCCTTCGACCAGAACGGTAAACAATCCGGTGATCGACCCGCCGCAGCCTTCCACACCCGGCCCGGCGCGTTCCAGCAATCGCGGTAATTCCGCGAAGACCGTCGGCGTGTAGCCCTTCGACGCCGGCGGCTCTCCGGCGGAGAGACCGACTTCGCGTTGTGCCATTGCGAAACGAGTCACGCTGTCCATAAGCAACAGCACATGCAAGCCTTGGTCCCGAAGTTGTTCCGCTATGGTCAGCGCCGCGTAGGCCGCCTGCCGGCGGACCAAAGGCGGTTCGTCGGAGGTTGCTGCGACAACGACGGAGCGCTTCAGGCCTTCGTCGCCCAGATCGTCCTCGACGAATTCCTTCACCTCGCGGCCGCGCTCGCCCACCAGGCCGATGACGATGGCGTCCGCGTCGGTGTTGCGCGCCAGCATGGCGAGCAGCGTCGATTTGCCGACCCCCGAGCCCGCGAAGATGCCCATGCGCTGTCCCTTGCAGCAGGTGACGAAAGCATTGAGCGCCCGCACGCCCAAATCGAGCTTTCCGGCCACCCGCGCGCGCGACTGGGCGGGCGGCGGCTGTGCCTTGAGTGGATAGGCGACCTGGCCTTGTGGCAGCGGCCCCTTGCCGTCGATCGGCGACGCGAAGGCGTCGAGCAGGCGTCCGAGCCAGGCCTTGCACGGAAAAATCGACATCGCATGACCTTCGAAATCGGCCCGCGCCCCCAGCGTCATGCCGTCGAGCACGCCGAGCGGCATCGCCAGCGCGCGGCCCTCGCGAAACCCGACCACTTCGCAGGGAATCTGCTTGCCGGCATGGGGGGTTAAACGCACCAGCCCGCCCAGGCTGATGGCGCCCGAAGCGCCCGTCACCTCGACCAGCAGCCCCTCGATCCGGGCCACCCGGCCGAACCGGCGCAGGGCTGCAATCGCCTCGATTTCCTTCTGCAAAGCGCGCATTCCGCGTCCTTCCGCAGGCTGGTCCCAAAAAAGTCATCTTGCAGCAAAGGATTTAAATGGCAGTAAACTTAACAAACCGAATCAAGGGGATGTAACATAGAGTTCGGGTTCGTTCTGGCGCCGTTAAGGCACGTTCGCATCCCGTGAAATCGGAACCATGATAGAAAGTGGATGTTAACCAATTCCGCTTACCGTCTAGTGGGCGGTTAACCAAATCCGGCAGTAATCCTGTCGGCTGCATGACCAAAGGGGTCTGACATGCGCGTGCTCTTGATCGAAGACGATAGCGCGATGGCACGGAGCATCGAACTGATGCTGCGGTCTGAGGGCTTTAACGTCTACACGACGGATCTGGGCGAGGAGGGGATCGATCTCGGCAAGCTGTACGATTACGACATCATCGTGCTCGACCTGCAGCTTCCGGACATGAGCGGCTTCGAGGTCTTGAAGAGCCTGCGCGTCGCCAAGGTGCAGACGCCGGTTCTCATTCTCTCGGGCAACGCCATCGTCGAAGCGAAAGTGAAGGCGCTGGGCTTCGGCGCCGACGATTACATGACCAAACCGTTCCACAAGGACGAACTGGTGGCGCGCATCCAGGCGGTCGTTCGCCGCTCCAAGGGCCATTCTCAGTCGGTCATCACCACGGGCAAGCTCACCGTGAACCTCGACGCCAAGACCGTGGAAGTCGACGGCGCCCGCGTGCATCTGACCGGCAAGGAATATCAGATGCTGGAGCTGCTTTCGCTCCGGAAGGGCACCACCCTAACAAAGGAAATGTTCCTCAACCATCTCTACGGCGGCATGGACGAGCCCGAGCTGAAGATCATCGACGTCTTCATCTGCAAGCTGCGCAAGAAGCTGGCGGCCGCGACCAACGGCGACAATTACATCGAAACCGTGTGGGGCCGCGGCTATGTGCTGCGCGATCCGGCGGAAGAAGCCGCCGCCTGACAATTTCCCAGGGGGCAGTGAAAAAGGGCGCCGTCACAGCGCCCTTTTCGTTTGCCGGCTTACGGCAATTTGCAGTCCAGTATCTTGTCGCCGTATGGCGAGCCGATCAGCAGGTGGCCGTCCGCCGCAGCCCCTACGCTGGAGCCGCTGATCTCCTCGCCCATGTTGGCATAGACGAGCGTGGCGGCTTGCGGGATGCCGTCCTTCACCGAGATGCGGAAGATTTCCGACGGCGCCAACTTCGACGGGTCGTTGCGGAATTGTGCCATGGCGTAGGCCTTGGGGTGACTGCCGACCCACACGCTGCCGTCGGCGGCGACGTCCGCATCGTCGAGGTTCGACGCAATGGGCAGCGTATTCACCTGCTGGAGCTGGCCGGAGAGCGGATTGCGCTCGAAGGTCAACAGAACGCGCGGATAGGCTTCCGGCACATAGAGATAATGCCCGTCGGACGACAGCGCCGCGCCGTTGGGGAAATTCAGCCCGTTCGCCACTTCCATGAACTTTATCCCGTCGAAATAGAGGATATTGGCGCGCGGCAGCACCAGATTGTCGTCCAGCCAGCGGCCGAGACCCGTCTTGCTGGCGTGGTCGTTGACGACATAGAAGCGGTCCTCATCGACGGCTGCCACGGCGTTCGGGCTCGACAGGATGCGCCCGCCGATGCTGCCGACCTCTTCCAATTTTGCCGTGCCGCCGGCGATCTCCACCGAAAAAATGTCGACGGTGTTGGTCTTGTCCATGCGGTGGTTGATCGCCATCAGGGTCAATGTGCCGTCCGCCCCGCGATACAGGCTGATGCCGTGCGGATGGAAATCCGCGGGCGTGCCGGAAAGCCTGACCGGCACGGCGCCGGGCTGCGCGTAGGCGTAAGAATAAAGGCCGTCTTGCCGCGAAGGCTTGCCTTTGCGGCGCGCCCGCCTGTCCGTCGCCGAGATGAAGGCGACCTTGTCCTCGCCGTCGATGTCGATGTCTTCCGGCCCCACGACGCCGTGGACCGTGCGGCAAATTCCCGCAAAGTCCGGTTTGACCGCGGTGAAGACCCCGTGCGAATCCAGCATTCGGTAGGCGCCAGCAATGACCGCAACGAGGACGACCGCACCGGCCGTCGCCGCGATGCGATGCCACGGATCGATCTTCATCGCTTTCCCCTATCCAGCCAGCGCTGCCGCAGACGAGAATTGCAGATTCGCCAGCCGCGCATATAGCCCGCCGCGCGTGACCAGTTCGGCGTGGCTGCCCTCGCCGACGACGCGGCCTTGGTCCATCACAACAATACGCCTCAAGCGCTGGATCGTCGCCAGCCTGTGCGCGATCACGATGGTCGTTCGTCCCGTCATCAGATTGGCGAAGCCTTGCTGCACAAGCCTCTCGTTCTCAGCATCGAGCGCACTGGTCGCTTCGTCCAGCAACAGCAACGGTGCATCGCGCAGGAACGCCCGCGCGATGGCGACGCGTTGGCGTTGGCCCCCCGAAAGCGTGACGCCGCGTTCGCCGACGCGCGTATCCAACCCTTCGGGCAGACGCGTGATGAATTCGTTGGCGGCGGCGGCGTCCACGGCGCGTCCAACGTCGCCGTCGCTGGCCTTGGGCCGTCCATATCGGATGTTGTCGGCGATGGTACCGGAGAAGATCACCGGGTCCTGCGCGACGATGGCGACATGGCGACGCAGTTCGGTGGGCTCGAGAGCCGCGATGTCTACGCCGTCGAAGGAAATCCGGCCTTCCTGGGCCGCGTAGAAGCGCAACAGGAGCTGGAACACGGTCGATTTGCCGGCGCCCGAAGGCCCGACCAGCGCCACCGCTTCGCCCGGCGCCACGGAAAACGAGAAATTGTCGAGCGCAGCCGCATCAGGCCGCGACGGATAACGGAAGACGACATGTTCGAACTTGATGGCGCCGCGTGCGGGCTCGGTCAGCTTCTTCGGATGGGCCGGCGCGGCGATGGCGGGCGGGGCGTGCAATAACTCGACCAGGCGTTCCGACGCGCCCGCGGCGCGCTGCACATCGCCCCAGGTCTCGCTGATGGCGCCGACGCCGCCCGCCACCAGCACCGCATAGACGATGAACTGGATCAACTGGCCCGGGCTCATCGTATGGCCGACGACGCCCTGCGCGCCGACCCAGCCGACGCCGACGATACTTCCGAACACGGCGAAGACCGCAACCGCCGTCATCACGGCGCGCGCGCGGGTGCGCAGGATGGCGACGACGAACGACTCCTCCACGGCGCGCCCGTAACGGCCGCGTTCGTGGTCTTCGCGGGTGAAGGCCTGCACGGTGTGAACGGCGTTCAGCGTCTCGCTGGCATGCGCGCTGGTATCAGCGATCTTGTCCTGGCTTCTGCGGCTCAGCCGCCTGATCCAGCGGCCGAACGCGAGCAGCGGCAACACCACGAGAAGCACCGCGGTGATGACGAGCAGCGTCAGCTTCAGGCTGGTCACGAACATCAGAATGAGACCGCCGACGAACATCACCATGTTGCGCAGCGCCACGGATGCGGACGAACCCACCACCGTCTGGATCAAGGTGGTGTCGGCGGTGAGCCGCGACAGCACCTCGCCGGTACGCGTGACCTCGAAGAAGGCCGGCGTCATCGCGAGCACGTGGTCGAATACCGCCTTGCGGATGTCGGCGACGACGCGCTCACCCAGCCACGTCACGAAATAAAAACGCGTCGCGGCCGCCACGCCCATCACCCCGGCCGCGGCCAGGAACAACAGGAAGTAGTGAGCGATCTCCGAGATCTGCGCGACGCTGAAGCCGCGGTCGATCAAGCCGCGCAGCATGGCCGGCAGAACCAGCGTCGCGGCGGCGGCTACCAGCATCGCCAGTCCGGCGCCCACGATGGTCCAGCGATAGGGCTTGAGGAACGGCAGCATCGCCTGCAGCGGCGCCAGCGAGCGGGCCTTGGCCCGCCCGGCGGCGACATATTGCAGCTGTTCGGCGTATTCCGCGCCCGATTGCGCCATGTTTTACCGCCCTTCCGCGAATGCCCCCCCTCTATATAGGAGTGGCGGGGGCGGTGCGAAGGCCATGCTTGAACCTTTCGGCCCGATCCCCTATAAGCCGCGCCTTGCTGAAAAAAGGGCCTGCCGCCATGAAAAAAGGCATTCACCCCGACTATCACTTTGTGAACGTCCAGTTGAACGACGGCACGAGCTATCGCACGCGCACCACCTGGGGCCAGCCGGATCAGAAGCTGACGCTCGACATCGACTCCACCACCCATCCGGCATGGACCGGCGGCCAGCAGCAACTGGTCGATCGCGGCGGTCGGCTGACGCGCTTCAACAAGAAGTTCAAGGATTTCGTGAAATAGCCGGTGGCGCTTAAGCGCAAAATCCTGGATCCCCTTCCCTCGCGTGCTCCGTACGCTCGTCGGAGATGGTATCGCTGGCGCGATGTCACTTCCCGCCGAACGCCTGCTCCAATCGCGCGAATTGTCCGCGCGCACCCGGCGGGGCCGAACCGCCGTCGAATAACACTTGGTCCAGTCTGGCGATGCGGCGGTAGAGATTATCGCTGCGGGCGAGCAGATTCTGCAGCATCGCGGGCAGAAGCTCGATACCGTCCGCGCTGCCGCCGAAACAAATCTCCCTCGAGCCGAGACGATAGCGTTCGCTCGCCGCGTCTTCGACGTTCATGTCGCCTTCGTGGACCGCGCGCTGAACGAGAAGCCAGCTCGCCGCCTGCATCAGGCGGGTTGTCACGCGCATGCTTTCGCCGGCATAGAGCATGGCGGCTTTGCGTGGCAGGTTACGCTGTTCCTCGCGGCCCGGCCCGTCGAGATAGCGCGCCGTCTCCTCGACCAGCGACATGCCTTCGTCGAAGGTGCGCTGGAAAAGCGCCGAACCCGTGAAAGACTGAAGCGTAAGCTCATGCAGATTGTCGTCGCCGACGTCTGAGTACGCCATACAATTCCCCCGCCCAAGTCTCACCCAAGCTATCAACTCGTTCGCGCCGCGCAAGATGCGACAGCGTATGTGCGGCGAATAATCCAGCGCCATGGTGGCGAGGAGGCCACGTTCACGCTGTTCATATTAATCATTGATGTGCTGCGACTGCGAAGATCATCGCTTGAAGAACGTGTCGGCTGCAGACTTCGTCGCCTGCCGCGCGCCGATGGCGTGGCGGCAGCGCGCGATTTCTTCTTCCAGGGCCATGATGCGCGCGGACAATTCGAATTCCGACATCGCGGAAATATCCTCGCCGAGCGTCACGCCGGCGGATTTCTTGCGGGGCAGCAGTTCATCAGGATCGATAGCCATCGTTTCGGTCCTTGCGACACGATGATAGTTTCCTTCCGGGGCGCGCCGCCCGCAAGGACGAAACCATGCCGACCATGGCTGCCATCGCCGTCGAATATCCGGGCCCCGCTTACGCGCTGACGCTGCGGAAAATCGAGAAACCTCGGGCTGGCGCCGGTGAAATCCTGATCAAAGTCGCGGCGGCGGGCGTTAACCGCGCCGATTTGCTGCAGGCGATGGGCCTGTATCCACCCCCGCCGGGCGCGCCGTTAATGCTTGGGCTGGAAGTGGCGGGCGAGATCGCTGAACTTGGCGACGGTGTCGTCCGGCACAAGGTCGGGGACAAGGTTTGCGCCCTGCTGGCGGGCGGCGGCTATGCGCAGTATGCGGCCGCGCCGGCGGCGTGCGTGCTGGCGTTGCCCAAGGGTGTCGGCCTCATCGAAGGCGCCGCCTTGCCGGAGGCGTATTTTACCGTCTGGACGAATCTGATCGACACCGCCCGCCTCAAGCCGGGTGAAAGCGTGTTGATCCACGGCGGTTCCAGCGGCATCGGCACGGCGGCGATTCAGCTGTGCGCCGCACGGGGCCAAACGGTGTTCGCCACGGCAGGCAGCGTTGTAAAATGCGCGGCATGCCGGTCTCTGGGCGCGCACGCGATCAATTACCGCACCGAAGATTTTGTCCAGACGGTGCTCGAGGCGACCGGCGGCAAGGGGGCGGATGTCATCCTCGACATGGTCGGGGGCGACTACATCGAGCGGAATTTCCACGCCGCCGCGCTCGGCGGGCGCATCGTCAATATTGCATTCCAATCCGGGATGCGCGCGACCGTGAATTTCACGCCGATGCTGAGGAAGCGCCTGACGTTTTCGGCCACCACGCTACGCCCGCGCACCAACGCGGAGAAAGGCGCGATCCGCGACGCGCTGCTCCGCGACGTCTGGCCGCTGATCGAGGCCGGAAAGATCAAGCCGGTGATCGATAGCGCCTTCCCGCTCGCCGATGCAGGAGCCGCCCATGCGCGGATGGCCGGCGGCGAGCACATTGGGAAGATTTTACTGCTTTCATAGCGTCGCTAGTGAGCGTATTCGACTTTGGCGCGGGGGTTAGGGTACAAACGACCGTAAAGTTCCAGAATCGCTTCATACCCATCCGTATCAATCACTTTTGAAGGAAAAATCTCTTCGACTACTTTCTTGTACATGAGGCCCATATGATCTTTCACCATCGCTTCGAGATATAATCCCTGTATGACACCAATGGCGATGCCGTCCATGTGGTTGAGTACGATGATGAGATCATGCTGGTTCACTTTCCCTGTCCGATAGTTTTTTCCGCCATCGGATGCATCCCATATCCGGCGTTCCGCTTCAACGAGTACAGGTTCAGACTCATCGCGGCGACAGGCGTGAAGCGTCTC
This sequence comes from Alphaproteobacteria bacterium, assembly GCA_028871795.1. Classification (GTDB taxonomy): domain Bacteria; phylum Pseudomonadota; class Alphaproteobacteria; order Micropepsales; family Micropepsaceae; genus Rhizomicrobium. The sequence goes on from JAGWMG010000008.1 coordinate 82,277, forward strand.
GATCTCTCTGGTACGTTGGTCGGCGGCTTGTGTCGCTTTTCGGGATTCTTCGATCTGGTTTGCGAGCATCGCCAGCTGCCCGTTGAGAATGGGAAGTTGGCGCCAAGCCACAACAACTAGCCCCGCCGTCGCAACGGCAAGTATCAATGTCCCGAGTGCAGTTATTTCTTCAGCTGGCAAGCCGAATAAAGATGCCATAACTCGAATTCCATCCCAATTCGAGTGACGACGGGGAAATCAGATAGGGGATTTACCGAAGCACATATCATCTCCTGACTGCGCGCTATACACGCCGACAGTATCCTAGCTAGCTGACAATATAAGTACAGCTTAAGTATTTGTCCAGGTGAGAGCTTTCTCAACCTTATTCATGGCAAATTTAGCGTTATTCATAGCGGCTTAGGGGAAGCTGCCGTTCAAATCACCCCTTCCCTTCCCGCTTCTTCCCCGCTAAAACCCCATCCTTCCTCGAAAGGTTAAGCCTTGAGAGGTCGGGTGGGACGGTGAACGCTCCCTCCGGCAAGGGAGAAGATTACAATGGCCGTCGAAAACAAACCACTGATGCCTAAGGCCACCGCCGTCTGGCTGGTGGACAACACCTCGCTCACCTTCGAGCAGATCGCCGATTTCTGCGGCCTGCATCCGCTCGAAGTGAAGGGCATCGCCGACGAGGACGTCGCCAAGGGCATCAAGGGTCAGGACCCCGTGACCTCGGGCCAACTCACCCGCGAATCCATCGAGGAAGCCGAGAAAAACCACAAGCTCCGCCTAAAGATGGCGCCGCCCAAGCACAAGATGCCCGTGGTGAAGCAGAAAAAGGCGCCGCGCTACACGCCCGTCTCCAAGCGCCAGGACAAGCCCGACGCCGTCTACTGGATCCTGCGCAACCATCCCGAATTCACCGACGCCGACATCATCAAGCTGGTGGGCACCACCAAGGCGACGATCCAGAAGATCCGCGAGCGCTCGCATTGGAACGCCACCAACATCAAGGCGGTCGATCCGGTGACGCTGGGGCTGTGTTCGCAGCTCGAGCTCGATCTCGCGGTAAGCCGCGCCTCGGCCAAGCGCGAGCGGGCGATGAAGCGCGCCGCAAAGCGGGGCGAGACGTTGAAGCCGGTGCAGGACGTGCCGGGCCAGCCCGAGATTCAGCCCGATGCGCCGGCACCGGCGATCGCCGAGGATTCTTCCGACAAGCCGCAAGACGAACCCAGCGAACCTTAGGCCGCTTTTTCTTCTTCCGGCCCGCGCGGATCGAGCTCCAGCGAGGTCGGAGAAGCCTGATTCGGCAAGGGTTTGAACTTTTCGCGGTGTTCGGTGCCTGGCGCTTCCTTCTGGCGCAAGCGCACGACGGTGAACACGGTCATCGCCAGATGCACAGACGCCGTAAAGAAGAACAGCGCTTGCGCGCCGAACGCGTCCATCACGCCCGCGGCGATCGTCGGTCCCAGCACCGCCGCCAGAGAGTTTATCAGCAGCAGCGTCGCCGAGGATTCCACGAAGGCTTCGCGCGGGATGCGGTCGTTGGCGTGCGCCACCGACAAGCCGTAAAGTGGCAGCATCAGAACGCCGAACCCGGCGATGGACAGCAGCATCAGGCCGCGTCCGTTACCCACGAACAGTGCGATGGCGATGCCGGCGGCAGCGGCCAGGACACAGATCGCCGCAATGATATAACGCCGGTCCGTGCGGTCGGAGAGGCGGCCCACCGGCACCTGTACCAGCGTTCCCCCAATAGTGAAGGCGCACATGAAGAGCGCGATCCAGCCGCTGGAAAGCCCATGGCTCTGGGCATAGACCGGCGCCAGAGTCCAGATCGCGTTGTTGGCGAGCCCCACGGCGATGCAGCCGGCGACGCCGACCGGCGAAATGCGGAACAGACGAAGCGGCCTCAAAACCGGTATCGGCGCCGGCGCCGGCTGCTTCAACTGCGTCAACCCCACCGGAATCATGCACAGCGCGTAGAAGATCGTCGCCAGACTGAACAGCACGAAGCTCTCCGACCGCGAGGTCGCGAACAGCAGCTGGCCGATTAAGAGCCCGGCGAAGTTGACGCTCAGATAGGAAGCGAAGATGCGGCCGCGCGTCTCGTTGCCGGCACGGTCGTTGAGCCAGCTCTCCAACACCATGTACATGTTGGCCGCGGCGAAGCCGAACAGCGCGCGCATCGCGATCCAGGCCGGCACGCTGATCAATATGGATTGCAGAAGCGTCGCCGCCGCGGCGATGCCTGCGCACACCATGAAGGTGCGGACGTGGCCGACGCGCGCCAGCCAGCGCGGTCCCGTGAAACAGCCGACGACGAAGCCCGCAAAATAGGCCGAGCCGATGACGCCGATGGCAAGCGTGGAGAAACCCTCCAGGTGCGCGCGCACCGGAATCAAAGTACCGAGCAGTCCGTTGCCGACGAGGAAGATCAGCGTCGAGGAGAGGATCGCGGCGACCGAGGCGAGTTGCGGGATCATGGGGCCATGCGGACTCTATTTGAGAATATAGTTCAGCAGCACGAAGCCCAGCACCACCAGCACCAGAAATCCGATCAGCGCGGCTTCCAGGTATTTCTCCAGGATGATGCGCGCCTGTTCGCCGAACCAATAAACCAGAAGCCCTTCGAGCACGATGAAGCGCAGGCTGCGCGTGATCGCCGAATACAGCATGAAGAGTGCGAATGGCACTCCCGCCAGGCCCGAGGTGATGGTGACCAGCTTGTACGGGATCGGGGTCAGGCCCTGCACAATGATGAAATAGGCGTGCTGGGTATATTTCAGACGCAGCGCCTCCACCTGTGCCGGCGGGAAATGGAACGCGTGAATGATCCACAGCCCCGCCGTGTCCCAGAACAGCGCGCCGATCGCATAGCCGAACATGCCGCCGATCACCGACCACAGGGCACACCAGCCCGCGAGCCGGAAAGCGCGCTTGCGGTCGGCCAGCATCATCGGCAGCAGCATGACGTCGGGCGGAATGGGGAAACACGACGCTTCGGCGAAGGCGAAGCCGGCCAAGGCCGCCCAGGCATGCTTGCCCTGGGCGTTCTTCATCATCCAGGCATAAAGGGCGCGCAGGGGTCCGCCTCGCCGTTCTGCGGTCTTTTCGTCGGTCATCGGCTCCACTCGCTTGGGCCATCTTCCTAGCAACGCTCCCCGCCTCAGTCCATGCGCCTTGCCGTAAACAGGCCTGCGTCCTAGCCTCCCGGCAAAAATCGAGTCGGCGGGAAACGGCGATGCGCAAGAGGACGAAGAAAAACTCCGGCAAACAGGGGTCGGGGAAGAAGAAACCGGCAACGAGACGTGTTATCGTGAAGGGTTCGAAGAAGAAACTTCGTAAACCGGCAGCGAAGATCGCGTTGCACCCCCGGCCGCGCCGGTCGCTGGTGCGGCGAAAGGGCGGTGGCGCGCGCATCACGCCACATCTGAGGCCGAAACTGGGCGGCAATCCCTACGAAACCGGTCTCGACAAGAACCCGGCGAATTACCAGCCCCTGACGCCGATCATTTTCCTCGATCGCGCCGCGCGCACATTTCCCGATCACACCGCGATCATCCACGGCAACGCCACAACCAGTTATGCCGACTTCTACGCCCGCGCGCGGCGGCTGGCATCGGCGCTGTCGTCCGCCGGCATCCGCAAAGGCGATACGGTGGCGGCGATGCTGGCGAATACACCTGCGATGTTGGAAGCCCATTACGGGGTCCCGATGTGCGGAGCAGTGCTGAACGCGCTCAACATCAGACTCGATGCGGCCGCCATCGCCTTCATGCTGGATCATGGCGAAGCCAAGGCGCTGATCGTGGACCGTGAATTCTCCGCCACGATCAAGGAGGCGCTGAAGCTGGCAAAGAGCAAACCGCTGGTCATCGGTTACGACGATCGCGAATTCCCGCAATCCGGCGAACTTCTGGGGCGCGTCGAATACGAGGAATTCCTCGCCGGCGGCGACCCGGAATTCGCCTGGAACTTTCCCGCCGACGAATGGGAAGCGATCGCCCTCAATTACACGTCGGGCACGACGGGCAACCCCAAAGGCGTCGTCTATCACCATCGCGGCGCGGCGCTGATGTGCTACGCCAATACGCTGGCCGCCAACATGGGACGCCACGCGGTGTATCTGTGGACGCTGCCGATGTTCCACTGCAACGGCTGGTGCTTTCCCTGGTCGCTGTCCGCCGTCGCCGGCACGCATGTCTGCCTGCGCTGGGTGCGCGCCAAGGCGATGTACGACGCCATCGCCGACCACAAGGTCACCCATCTTTCCGGCGCGCCGACCGTGATGTCGGCGCTGATCAACGCCAAGCCCGAAGAGCGTCGCGCTTTCTCGCACAAGGTCGACTTCGTCCATGCGGCCGCGCCCCCGCCGCAATCGACGATCCTCGCCATGATGGATGCCGGCTTCGCAGTCACCCATGTCTACGGCCTCACCGAAACCTACGGCCCCGCGACGGTGAACGAGTGGAAAGCGGCGTGGGACGATCTCGACAAGGACCAACGCGGCGTCAAGAGAATCCGCCAGGGCGTGCGCTATCATGCGCTGGAAGGGCTCGCGGTGATGGATCCGCTGACCATGGAAACGGTGCCCGCCGACAGCCAGACTCTCGGCGAGGTCATGCTCCGCGGCAATATCGTGATGAAGGGCTACCTCAAGAATCCCAAGGCGACCGCGCAAGCCTTCGCCGGCGGCTGGTTCCATTCCGGCGATCTGGGCGTGATGCACGAGGACGGCTATATCCAGCTCAAGGATCGCTCCAAGGACATCATCATTTCCGGCGGCGAGAACATTTCCTCCGTCGAGGTGGAGGACGCGCTGATGAAACATCCCGCGGTGATGTTCGCCGCGGTAGTCGCCAAGCCCGACGAGAAATGGGGCGAGAGCCCGTGCGCCTTCGTCGAAAAACGTCCGGGCTGCGATCACGTCTCGTCCGCCGATCTGATCGCGCATTGCCGCACGGAGCTGGCGCATTACAAATGTCCGCGCCATATCGTGTTCGTGGAACTGCCCAAAACCTCCACCGGCAAGATCCAGAAATTCAAGCTGCGCGAAATGGCCAAGGCCGTACCTTGACCGCCGCCTGGAGACCACAACCCGAGTGCGGACATTAGACCGCTCTCGGTATACGGACATGTTCCGTCGCAAATCGCGCGGGCGGAACCCGGATGCGGCCAAATCGAATCGAAACCCATCGAAGGCCTTAACATCCGATTGACACCTGGCTGCTAAATGCGGTCGATGGGCATGCAAATCAGCATCGGTCTGTCCGATACCGCGAGCGCAGACGCCGCCAACGAAATCGCCAGGCGCAACGGCTGGCCGGTTCTGTACGATTCCACCTGTCAATTCAGCCAACCCAAACTCAGCGAACTGCTGTCGTTATGGTACATCATGGCCGACCGCGGAGTTCCCCGACGGCAGGACATGACGGCGCGCTTGCTCCAGCCCTACATGCGGATGCTCGCGCTCTACGAGCGTATTCCGGCGGAGGGCGGCACACGGCGCTACCGCGTGCGGCTGATGGGAAGCGCGGTTGTCCAGGTCCTGGGGGAATTGACCGGCCGCTTCCTGGACGACGCCGTGCCGGAGAAATTCCTGCCGCGCTGGTACGCCATAAACGACATTCCTCTTGCCACCGGCGCGCCGCTGCGCGTTCTGGTCCGCAGCGATACATTCGACAAGAGCCACATCGTCGGCGAATTATTTTGCGCCCCGCTGCGGGCCGAGGACGGCGACACCAGACTCGTCCTCCATGCCGCCAGCTTCGACGGCTCGCGCTCGTGGACCGAGGTTGCCGCGGAAACGCGCCAGCGTCTCGGCCTCGGACCGGCCGGGATCGTCTAGCCGCTTGCCCTTCCCTTGTTGAAATCGGCACTTGATCGCATTGCGCCGGGCGCATCGAATCGGCAATAAATATGACCTATTTGCCGGGCGCCCGTCGGATGGGGGAATTTCCAAATGCACGCCGTCGCCGCCGACTGTAACGACAAGGCCCAGGCGGATATTTCGTCGCACCGTTGATCGCGGACGGCGGTTCTGCAAGTTTCGTCCTGTCGGCAGGCCGTTTCAGCGGTGGGCGCAATTGGGAAGAAGTCAAAACCGAAGAACGCCGGGCGTTAAGGCCGACATGAGCGAAGGCAAGACCGGCAAGCACGCGCTGGTGTTCATCTTCATCACTATCTTCATAGACATCACAGGGCTCGGCATCATCATTCCGGTGGCGCCGAAGCTGATCGCGGAATTGGCGCATGTCGGGTTGAGCGATGCGGCGCGCTACGGCGGCTGGCTGTTCTTCGTCTATGCCGGCATGCAGTTTCTCTTCGCGCCGGTGATCGGAAACCTGAGCGACCGCTTCGGCCGCCGTCCGGTCTTGATCCTGTCGCTGGTCGCCATCGCCATCGATTACGCGATCACCGGACTGGCGCCGACCATCGTGTGGCTCTTCGTGGCGCGCGTTCTGTCGGGCATGGCCGGAGCGAGCTACACCACGGCGGGCGCCTACATCGCCGACGTGACGCCACCCGAGAAGCGTGCGGCCAATTTCGGACTGATCGGCGCCGCCTTCGGGCTCGGCTTCATCGTCGGACCGGCGATCGGCGGAATTCTCGGCGAATACGGCACGCGCCTCATCGGCTACGATGGCGCGCATCTGTCCTCATATGCGGCTGCCGGGCTCGCCTTCGCCAAGTGGATACTCGGCGCGCATGGCGTACGCTTGCCGTTCTTCGTTTCCGCCGCACTGGCCTTTTCCAATGCACTTTACGGCTTCCTTGTCCTGGCCGAGTCGCTGCCCAAGGAGTCCCGCCGCAAGTTCGAGATCTGGCGCGCCAATCCGTTGGGTGCGCTGGTGGCGCTGCGCCGCTTTCCCTTCGTGTTGCCGCTGTGCGGCGTCATCGTGCTCATGCGCATTGCCCATGATTCCAATCCGGCGACCTGGACCTATTACACCATGCTGAAGTTCCACTGGACGACGGCGCAAGTGGGCTATTCGCTGATGGCGGTGGGCGCCATCACGGCGCTGGTCTATGGCGGGCTGACGCGCGTCGCCATTCCGCTGCTCGGCGAAGTGCGCGCGGTCTATCTGGGGCTCGCTGCCGCCGCGACCGCTTTCGCAGGCTATGCCTTCGCCACCGAGGGCTGGATGCTCTACGCCTGGATGGTTGTGGGTTCGCTTGCGGGGCTCGCCGCGCCGGCTTTGAGCGCGATCATGTCGAAAGAGGTCGGACCCACCGAGCAGGGCGAGCTACAAGGCGCGATCGCCAGCGTCGGCAGCCTCACCTCGGTGGGCGCGCCGCTGGCGATGTCCTATCTCTTCGCCTTTTTCACCAGCCGCGCGGCGCCGTTTTACTTTCCGGGCGCGGCTTTCCTCGCGGCGAGCTTGTGCGTCGTCTTGGCGGCGGCCGTGTTCGCCTGGGTCAGGCCGGAAACGACCGCCGCCGCGGCAAAATCATCGCAGGTTGCGGAATAGACTACACCTGCGGGCGCCGCTTGGCGGCGCCTCACGGGGCAGCAGCACGGATCAGTGGACCGTGCTTCGCAGTCGTTGCAGTTCGTCTTTTATTCGGAGTTTTTGCTTTTTGAGGGCTGCGACCCGGCTTTCGTTCCAATCGGGGTGCGCCATCTCGTCTTCGATAAGTTCTTCCAGTTTCCTATGCTTTTCGGACAACTCCTGGATATGCCCTTGCAGTGCCATGCATGCACCTCTTTGTTCTAGGCAGCCACAATTAGAGCACCAAGTCGCGGTTCTGTCACGAGCCTCTTCCGCCCATGCCTTAGGACCTGTAAAGGGTTGAGCCATGGGAAGAAATGCGACCAGAACGGGCCTCCCCGGCAATCGCCTCGTGGTCGGAATTTCGGGGGCCTCGGGGGCGATCTACGGCATCCGCCTGCTGGAGGCGCTGGGCGAGCTGGGGGTGGAATCCCACCTGGTGATCAGCAAGGCCGCTCAACTGACAATCCGTTGCGAGACGTCTCTGGAGATCAAAGCCGTCGCGGCCAAGGCGGATTTTTCCTATGCCGTGGGCGACATGGCGGCCCCCATCGCCTCGGGCAGCTTCCGGACCAAAGGGATGATCGTGGCGCCCTGCTCGGTACGGACGATGAGCGAAATTGCCGCTGGCGTCACCACCACGCTTCTCACCCGTGCGGCGGACGTGGTGCTGAAGGAACGGCGCACGCTCGTGCTCATGGTGCGCGAGACGCCGCTGCATCTGGGCCATCTCAGGACCATGACGGCGCTGACCGAGATGGGGGCGGTCATCCTGCCCCCCGTCCCCGCTTTCTACGCCTTGCCCAACACCTTGGAAGACCTGGTCGATCACACGGTTGCCCGTGCCCTCGATTCTTTCGGCTATGATTGGCCCAAGGCCAAGCGTTGGGGCGAAGGCCCGCCGGAAGCGGCTTCCGGCGACAGGCGCAGCGGTTCGCCGCGGAAGTCCCGCTCCAAGAAGGCGTGAAATGACCGGCGAAGTCACCGCTCCGGACGAAGTCACGTTGCGCGCCAAGCTCGCCGAGCTGGTGCAAGAGCATCGCGACCTCGACACCGCCATCGCCGCGCTCACCGGCGCGCACGATCAACTGCAGTTGACGCGGCTGAAAAAGCGCAAACTGCAGCTCAAGGATCAGATCCAGAAAATCAACGACCAGCTCTTGCCGGACATCATCGCTTAGCGCGCCGTGCGCTTGTGCGCGTACATCGCTTCGTCGGCCCTGGCCATGGCGAGGTCCGCCGTATCGCCGGGCTTGAGCTCGAAAGCCCCATAGGAAAAATTCGTCGGGATGGGCTTGCCGCTCCAGACGGTCGGCGAGGCACGCAGCTTGTCGGCGAGCTGATCCGCCTTCTTGGCACCCTGTTCCTGGTTGGCATGGGTCAGGAGCACGCCGAATTCGTCGCCGCCAAGCCGTCCGACCACGTCGCTGTCGCGCACATGGCTGAGCAGCGTTTCAGCGAAATGATTGAGCACCGCATCGCCGCCCGCATGGCCATGCGTGTCGTTCACCGCCTTGAAGCCGTCGAGATCGAAATAGATGAGCGTCGCAGGCGTGCCGTAGCGGCCGGTGAAGGCGATGTAGCGCGTCAGCTCGCGCACGAAGGCGCGCCGGTTGAGAAGCGGCAAAAGGTGATCCTGATCGGCCGCCTTTTCCACTTCTTCCAGGCGTTCGCGCGTGCGCTGCAGCTCGCGGCGCAAATTGTCGACTTCGCCCATCAGCGTCATAACGGCGTCGCGCACGCGCGGCGTGAACTCGGCCTCGGGAATGCCCAACACGCTGGCCGTAGCGCTGACGACGGCGGGGCCTTCGGCGGCGGTAACGGCCTGGGTTTGCTTGGCATAGGCAGCGGCCCCCACCGCACGTGCTCCGCCGACAGAGCCCGTTCTCTCCACTTTCATGTGCCGCGCGCCCCTTGGCCAGTTGGCCGACAGAGTGAACTTATTGCCGGCTCGTTAATAACGCGTTTATGAAGACGAACAAATGGTTAAGAATTCCGAAATGCGCGCTTTTCTTGCCCTTTTCCACCTCTATAATGCGCCGCTTCCTCGACGGCCGATTCGCGCCTTGCGGCGCAATCCGGTGGTTGAATCGCGGCTCCCCGCGAGGTTCGGACAGCTTAGGTAAGGAAGCATGACCATTCCTCTCATCGGCCTCATCATGGGGAGCCAGTCCGATTGGCCGTGCCTGCGCGCGGCCGCCGACATGCTCGACGCCTTGGGTGTTGCCTATGAAAGCAAGATCGTTTCGGCGCACCGCACGCCCGACCGGATGAACGCCTATGCCAAGAATGCCGCCGGACGCGGACTGAAGGTGATCATCGCGGCAGCCGGAGGCGCGGCGCACCTGCCCGGCATGACGGCGTCGATGACGACGCTGCCGGTCCTCGGCGTGCCCGTCGAATCGAAGGCGCTCAAGGGACTCGACAGCCTCCTTTCCATCGTCCAGATGCCGGGCGGCGTTGCGGTTGCGACCTTTGCCATCGGCGAGGCCGGCGCCAAGAACGCCGCATTGCATGCCGCCGCCATCCTGGCGCTTTCCGACGCCGCGCTGGCGGCAAGGCTTGCCGCCTGGCGCCAGAAGCAAACCGACGCCGTAGCGGAGACGCCGTCCGACAAATGAGCGCCGCCAAGCGACTTTCCCGTCCGGTCGCGCCCGGAAGCACGATCGGCATTCTCGGCGGCGGCCAATTGGGGCGGATGCTGGCGCTTGCCGCCGCCAGACTTGGCTTAAAAGCGCACGTTTATTGCGACGAGGACGATGCTCCGGCATTTGATGTCTGCCATGCGCACACCTTCGCGCGTTATGACGACGAAAGGTCGCTGGCGCACTTCGCCGGCGCCTGCGAGGCGATCACCTTCGAATTCGAAAACGTGCCGGCGCAAGCTGCGTCGTTCGTCGCCGAACGTGCGCCGCTCAATCCGGGGGCGGGCGCGCTGGCGCTGACGCAGGACAGACTGGCGGAAAAGAATTTCCTCGTCTCTCTGGGTCTGCAGACGCCTGCTTTCACCGCGGTGTCTTCGCCGGAAGAGGCGCGCGCGGCATTTGGCGCCATCGGCGCGCCGGCGGTTCTGAAGACCCGCCGGTTCGGCTACGACGGCAAAGGCCAGGCGAAGATCGCTTCCGCCGATGGCGTGATGGCTGCCTGGACGGTCTTCGAGGACGCACCTTCGATCCTCGAAGCTTTCGTCGACTTCGAATTCGAGGCTTCCATTATCGCCGCGCGCGGGCAGGACGGCGACTTCGTCGCTTACGATCCGCCGCAGAACGTCCACGAAAATCACGTTCTGCGTCGCTCGCGCGTGCCTTCGCCGTTGAGCGCCGCTCAAGTGGCCCAGGCCAAGACCATCGCGCGGCGCGTCGCGGACGGCCTCGACTATGCCGGCGTGCTCACCGTCGAGTTGTTCGTGACGAAGGATGGGGCGCTGCTGGTCAACGAAATCGCGCCGCGCGTTCACAATTCCGGCCATTGGACGATCGACGCGTGTCTGGTCAGCCAGTTCGAGCAGCACATCCGCGCCATTGCCGGCTGGCCTTTGGGATCGCCAGAACGCCACGCGGACGCCGTCATGGAAAACATCATCGGCGAAGAAGCGGCGGATTGGCACAAGCTCGCGGAAAGCTGCGGCGCTCTGCACCTCTACGGAAAAAAGGTGCGGCGCACGGGACGCAAGATGGGCCACATCACGAGACTGGGACCTAAGACCGCCGCGCGCTGAAGCGGGAAAGAACCTCGGTCAACGTCGGAAGCTTTTTCGCCCGCTCCCTAATCTGTCCTTTAAACTTCTCGAATTGCATGACGTTTGCGATGCGGGCGCCGAGGAAGACGTTGGTGGCGGCTTCGTCTTCGCTGTCGTCGGCGAACCAGCGCATCAGCGTCGCCGAATAGACCCCCGCCAGAATTGCGCGCTTGGTGTAGAAATTGAAATCCGTGGAGACGTCGCCGACCGCGCGCCACATCGCGTCCACCGTGCGATAGACGAGCTTGGCCCCGAGAGGCACATTCGGCGGCAGGCTGAGATGCGCGACGGCGCGGCGCGCCGCTTCCTTATGGGGTTTCAGGATCGCCAGCCGCGTCGTGACCGCCGTGGCGATGCGTTTTCGCACGGGCGTGGATGCCAGTTTCACCTTCGCCAGGTGACGTTCCATTTCGGCATCGACGCGGTCCGAGTAGGCCTCCAACAGGCTGAGCGCCCCTTTGGGAAAAAGGCGCGGCACGTCCTTCGCGTCTGCACTCGCCTCGCCGGCCGCACGCCGCAGGAGCTTGTCGGTGAAACCGTCGAAGGCGATATGGGGAAGTGCCGCCTCGATGATGGCGTCCTTCAGCGCCGCATCGTTCTTCACACTTGTCTTGTCTTTCTGCGCGGTCATTCGCTTGCCTCCGTCCAATGGCGGACTTCACTCTCGAAAATGAGCTTCTTCAAGTCGCTCATGCGCTGCGGGTAGAGAATGCCGTCGAGGTGATCGCATTCGTGCTGCACGACACGGGCGTGAAAGCCCTTGGCGGTGCGTTCGATCGGATGGCCCTCGTGGTCGAAGCCGCTGTAGCGGATATGGGCGGGGCGTTCGACGAAGCCGCGCAGGCCGGGGACGGACAGGCATCCCTCCCAACCGCCTTCCGTCTCTTGGCTCAGAACCTCGATCTCGGGGTTGATAAGCACCGTCAGAGGCGCGGTGTGGTCGAAACGCTCGGCCTCCGCCAGCTCACCCTCGGTCCGCTCGGCGGGCGCCTGGAACACGACGACCCGCAACGGAACATACACCTGTGGTGCGGCCAAACCCGCTCCATTGGCGTCGGCCATGGTCTCCAGCATGTCCGCCACCAGACGGTGGATCGAAGGAGCCGTCGGATCCGGGACCGGATCGGCGCGACGCCCCAGAAGCGGATGTCCCATGCGGGCGATCTTCAGGATTGCCATGGTTGAACTATGGGATTCAGAGGCTTAGGGGTCAAATGGCGGGCCGCCCAATTGAACCTCGACAATGGCGCCGGGCACCCCCACGCCCACAGCCGAGGAAAAGACACCACAGCCCGCCGCTAAAGATAGGAATTCATTTGAAGATTGGAAGAGGCGTGTGGACATGACAGACCCCTTCTGTTATCTAGCCGCCCCTCTGGAAACCGCTCAGGAGCTTGCCTTTGCAGATCATCGTTCGCGACAACAACATCGACCAGGCGCTGAAGGCGCTGAAAAAGAAGATGCAGCGGGAAGGCATCTTCCGCGAGATGAAGCTGAGAGGCCATTACGAGAAGCCGAGCGAGAAGCGGGCGCGCGAACGCGCGGAAGCGATCCGCCGTTACCGCAAGCTCCAGCGCAAGCGCATGCAGCGCGAAGGCCTGCTGCCGAAATAGGCGCGCCCTGTCTTTCGGCAGGATTTCAGAGGCCGTCCGCGCGGGCGGCCTTTTCGTTGTCAGCGATCGGCGCACTCGGCGCAGACGGAGACTTCCACCGTAACGTGGCTGAGGCCGGGATAGCGTTCCACGAGCATTCGTTTGATCCGCTCGTTGTCCGCTTCGCCGCCGCCGACGAGCGAGACGATCAGGCCGCGGTGCCCCGGCCCCAGCCGCCACAGGTGCAGATCGGAAACCTGCGATCCCGCCTCGCGCTCGACCAGCACTTTGATGTCGCGCGCCAAATCGGGATCGTCTTCCGCATCCAGCAGCACCAGCGCGCTCTGGCGCACCAAGCCGTAAGCCCAGGACGAGATCACCGCCGCGCCGACGACGCCGACAACGGGGTCCGCCCAGGCGATGCCGAAAAGCAGGCCGGAGCCGAGTGCGGCGATGGCCAGAACGCTGGTCGCCGCATCGGCCAGCACGTGCACATAAGCGGCGCGCAGATTGTGATCGCGATGCTCTAGACGGCGATCGTCGTGGTGCTCATGCGAATCATGCAGCAGGGCCGCGCTGGCCACATTCACCGCCAAGCCGACGGCGGCGATGGCAAGCGCCTCGGCATAATGCACATGAACCGGCGCCATGAGACGGCGAACCGATTCGATGACAACCCCCAGAGCGATCAAGCCCAACACGATGGCGCTGGTGAAAGCGGCGAGATCGCCGAACTTTCCCGAGCCGAAGGAGAAGCGCGTATCGGTGGCGTGGCGGCGCGCCAGCCAGTAGGCCCCGGCCGCGAGGCTGAGCGCGCCGACATGAGTGGCCATGTGAACGCCGTCGGCAAGCAGCGCCATGGAGCCGAACACAAACCCTGTCGTGATCTCGAAGACCATGAACGAGGCCGTCAGAATCACGACCAGCCGGGTGCGCGCTTCCGCCCGTTCGTGGGCCTGTCCCAGGAACATGTGATCATGGGTCCAATCCGCGTGATCGTGTGTCTTGGCCGTCATGCGCACAAGATTATGGGCGGCCGACGCATCGCGCAAAACAAAACGGGCCGCGGGATCTGGGAATCTCGCGACCCGCACAGCCGTCAAATCGATGGGGGGTCTAACGGCTTAGTATGAGGGTACGTCCGTCGGAGAAACGCTTGCCGGCGTAGGTATCACCGTTTGCGTAGAGGATGCCGACCGTCTCGCCGGATGCCGTCCTCAGTTCGATCCTGTTCGCCGCCGCGTTGTAACGCGCGACGCGGTCGCCGGCCGTGCAGACGGCGGTGTAGGTCGCCGTTCCGTCAGTGGACAGCATCAAGGTGCAGACCGTGTTCGCGCCGATCGCAAGCTTCCAGGTGCCAGAGATGTCCGCGGAAGCCGCATTGGCTGCAGCGGCGCCGAGTGTGACTGCGAACGATGTGAGGAGAAGAGTGCGGATTGTTTTCATCTGAATACTCCCTTCAGAATTTATTATTCAGCAATCTATGTATGCACATCGTGCCGCCATGAAAAGAGGGCATATTGGCACTGTGACGGCATGAAGCCCCTGGACAAGGAAATTTCGTTCCGCTGGAAAGGAATAGTTAGATATGTGTAAAACGCATGACAGATTAGTAAAATTTGCAAGTCTAAACAGGCCCTGCGACGCCTTCAGGTCGGGCCGCGCAGCCCCTCGCCGACGCGGGCGCCCGCCTCGTACCAGCCGCGGCTGGCGTTGACGATCCTGACCACCGAAAGCATGACGGGAACTTCCACAAGCACGCCGACGACAGTCGCCAGCGCCGCTCCCGAACTGAAGCCGAACAGGCTGATGGCCGCCGCGACCGCAAGCTCGAAGAAATTGCTGGCGCCGATGAGCGCCGATGGCGCCGCCACGCAATGCGCCTCGCCCGCCGCGCGGTTCAAGAGATAGGCGATCCCCGCGTTGAAATAGACCTGGATCAGAATCGGCACCGCCAGGATGGCGATGATCAGCGGCTGCGCCAGAATCTGCTCGCCCTGGAAACCGAACAGAAGCACAAGCGTGGCCAGCAGCGAGACCAGCGAGATCGGCTGCAGCGCCGACAGCAGCCGGGCCAGACTGCCCCCGCCGGCCAGCACGCTTCGCCGCGCGATCTGCGCGATCAGCACCGGCACGACGATGTACAGAACGACGGACAGAAGCAGCGTCTCCCACGGCACGGCGATGGCTGAAAGGCCGAGGAGAAACCCCACGATCGGCGCGAAAGCGAACACCATGATAACGTCGTTCAGCGCCACCTGGCTCAAGGTGAAATGCGGCTCGCCTCCGGAAAGATTGCTCCACACGAACACCATCGCGGTGCAGGGCGCCGCGGCGAGCAGGATGAGGCCGGCGATGTAGCTGTCGATCTGCCCGACCGGCAGATGGGACCTGAACAGCCAGCCGATGAAGAGCCAGCCCAGGAACGCCATCGAAAAAGGTTTGACGGCCCAGTTCACGAACAGCGTCACGCCAATGCCGCGCCAATGCTCCTTGACCCGCGACAGGGCCGCGAAATCGATCCTCACCAGCATCGGAACGATCATCAGCCAGATCAGCACCGCCACCGGCAGATTGACCTTGGCGATCTCGGCAGAGCCGATGAGGCGGAATGCGGCCGGAAAGAAATGCCCGAGCGCGATTCCGACGACGATGCACAAAGCGACCCAGGCCGTGAGATACCGTTCGAAGAAAGACATGATTGCTCCGTCAATCGGCCGCGCGGCCGATGTCGTCGAGGCGGGCTTTGAGCTTGATCCGGTCGAGCTTGTCGAACGGCAGTTCGGTGAAGACGCCGATACGGTTGCTGAGCTGCCTCAGCGCTTCGCGAAATGCCTGCATCTTCTCCGCGTCGGATCCTTCCGCCGCAGCCGGATCTGGAATACCCCAATGGGCGGTCACCGGCTGCCCGGGCCAGACGGGACAAACCTCGCCCGCCGCCCGATCGCAGACAGTGAAGACGAAATCCATTTTTGGCGCGCCGGCCACGGCGAATTCGTCCCAGCTCTTGGAACGCAAGCCGTCGGTGGGAAATCCGATCTGCTTGAGCAGCGCCAGGGCGAAAGGATTGACCGCGCCTTTGGGAAAGCTGCCCGCCGAGAAGGCGCGAAAGCGGCCTTGGCCTTCGGCGTTCAGGAAGGCCTCCGCCAGGATCGAGCGCGCCGAATTGCCGGTGCACAGGAAAAGCACGTTGTAGGTCCGTTCAAGCGTCATCGCAGCATTCCTTCATCGCGATGTCGCAGATTTCCGGACGGCCGCCGCAGCAATCGTTCATCAGGAAGCCCAGCAGTTCGCGCATACGCGCGATGCGCACGGCATAGATGAGATTGCGGCTTTCGCGGCGCTGGCTGATCAGCCCGGCGCGCTCCAGTTCTTTCAAGTGGAAGGACAAGGTCGGCGCCGGCGTGTTGAGTGCTTCCGCGATGGCGCCGGCCGTTTCGCCGGACGGACCGGCGCGCATCAGCCGCCGAAAGATCGCAAGACGCGTTTCTTGGGAAAGGGCGGCCAAAGCAGCCAAGGCTTCAGATGATTTCATATTTCTACAATAATGAAAATATTGGAGAAAGCAATCCTGCTTGGGAGATTTCGTCTGGAATGAACGGAATCCGGAGTCTCAGCCCGGCGGCGGGCCGAGCTTTCCACCAGCGAGCCGGAGATCAACGCGCATCTTGCCGACGGTCATTCGGCTTGCGGCAACTTTGCGCCATTTCCTGCCGTTCCGCACCTGCTCAGGGCGAAGCAGGAGCTGGCCCAAAACCGCTTAATCCAGGTTCCTCATCGCTGTGGCCCGGCCGCGGTACCGGCGAGGTGGGTTGTTGTCCCAGACCGGTTGAGCCGGCGCGCCGTTCCACTGATCAATCAGAGTTACATTGTGATCGCCGGATTGGGACGGCGATGCGTTCAAATCAGACCCTAGCTGGTTGACATAGGTAGTGTTTGCCGCGCCGCTTTGACGAATGGCGGCGGAGTCGTTGCTGCCATACTGGGAGGCGGCGGCAAAATGGCCTCTGCCGCTCTGATCTAGCGTGGCGGTGTTGCTTTGGCTTCCGGCGTGGGATCCGGCATTGGCGGCGGCACTCTGGGCTACGTCTACCAGCTGGTTGCGAAGCCGGTTGTATTGCTCGGCATCGATTCTCTGTCTGCTGACCAATACACGCCCGTTATACTGGCGCACCCAGGTGAACTGGTAGCTGCCGGATTGGTTGTCCCGGGCAGGGTCCCCTGCAAAAGCAGCGGAGAATAGGACCGCGCAGGTCAAGGCTGCAAAGATCGGGCGGCGCATTTTCATCTCCATTCTTCGAACTTTTCACCATGCAGTATGCCCTGTCTCCTCTGAGCTTCAGCTGAAGACCGCGTTCAGCCGCGGTTCAGAAAGCGCCCTCTCGACGGTAAGCGGCGGGACGGTCGCGCCGAACGGTTCTGAACGGGTGGTGAATTCGGCGTTCAGGTGTCGCTCAGACGCAATCCTCTAGAACCATCGCCATACGAACGTACCACAACGGTCGTTCCGAATTAGGAGAACAGCAATGAGACGGACTCTATTGGCTACAGCGGCTCTGGTTGCCTTCTTCGCCGCCGATGTGACTGCGGCGAATGCCCAGAACGCCGCATCGGTTTATCAGTACGGTTATCGGAACACCGGGTCGTTCGCGCAGAACGGCCGGTATAACCGCGGCACGATCCGTCAGGACGGCGAGTATAATTATTCGCGCGCCGTTCAACAGGGGAGATGGAACTACCTCTATCAACAGCAGCTCGGCAACCGCAACCGCTCGCTGATCGATCAGTTCGGAAACAACAACTATGCCGTCACCGGCCAGCAGGGCTGGGACAACGCGGCCACCACCTATCAGACGGGCCGGTCCAATACCGCGGGAATCGCTCAGATCGGCTCGAACCACAGGGCGTATGTCGAACAGGAAGGCCAGAACAACACCATGGCGACGATCCAGGTCGGCAACGGACAGCATGCTGAAGCGCACCAGTCGGGTGACGGCAATGTCGGCGTGATCATTCAGGGTGGCGACTGAGGGAACCCATCGGGGGGAGGCGGATCGAACCACGCCTCCCATCGGCACGCAAACGAGGAGTGATGGCGATGAAAAAGTTTTGGGTATGGATCGGTATCGTTCCGCTAGCTTTCGGCGTCTTGGCCACTACCGGTGCTTTTGCCATGCGAAATCCGTTGTCGCAGCGATGCGAAATCCGGGTGTCGCGCAGTGGGTCGATTGTGCGCATGGACGGCGTCGTCAGCGGGCCGGCTGGTTCGAAGGGGCAATACCGCTTCATTCTCGCAAAGAGCGGCCCGAACGGCGATTCGCAAATCGGGCAAGGCGGCGAATATGCAATTGGACGTTCCGGCGCGGCGGTCGTTTCCTCGAATGAATTGAATATCGACAGCCGTGACCGCTATCGTGCCATGATGCTGATCAGCCACGAAACCGGTGATACCAACTGCAGCCAGACCAGCCCGTGACGGTAAGGCGGCGTCAGCTGCGCGCTCTTCCGGCCACCCGGCTCGATCCGGAGCCGAATAAGCGCGCCCCCGTCTTCGACAGCGGAAATATCGATACCGCCGCCATGGGCTTTGGCGATATGGCTGACCTGAGCCTTCGAGTTTTGTCCAAATGGGGGGGAAATTTTCCGCTGCTGGCAATATCTGCTCTTGGCGCAAAGCAGTCGTCAGCCACCTTCGGGGAATGTCCGCTTTTCACCGAGCCGGCCGGGCGCGCCGATTGCTCGGCCAAGCGCCGCGCATGACGCGCGCAATCCGGTCCGTCAGCCCGGCGGCGGGCCGTGCAGGTAGCTTTCCACCAGCGAGCCGGAGATTAGCCGCCAGCCGTCCACCAGTACGAAGAAGATGAGCTTGAACGGCAGCGAGATGATCACGGGGGGCAGCATCATCATGCCCATACTCATCAGGATGGAGGCCACCGCCATGTCGATGATGAGGAACGGCACGAAGATGAGAAAACCGATCTCGAAGGCGCGCTTCAGTTCCGACAACATGAAGGCCGGCGCGATGGTGGTGAGCGCCACCGCTTCGGCGGCCGGCGGCGCCTTCTTGCCGGACATGTCCAGGAACAGCTTGAGGTCGGCTTCGCGCACGTGGGCGAGCATGAACTTCTTCATCGGCACCGCGGCGCGGTCGAAGGCCTGTTCGGTGGTGATCTGATTGTTGACCAGCGGCTCGATGCCCTGCGTGTAGGCGTCCTTCAGCGTCGGCGTCATCACGAACAGGGTGAGGAACAGCGCGAGCGAGACGATCACGCTGTTGGGCGGGCTTTGCTGCAGGCCCAGCGCCGTGCGCAGCAGCGACAGGACCACGACGATGCGCACGAAGCTCGTCATCATAATGAGGATCGACGGCGCCACGCTGAGGATGGTGATCAGCGCGATGATCTGCATCATGCGGTCGGTGAACAGCCCGCCGCCGGAGAAATCGATCGACAGTCCGCCCGCCGCAGCGGCGGCCGGGGCCGCGGCATGGGCCGCGCCGGGGATCGTCAGCGCGAGCAGGAGCGCAGCCGGGATTATGAGACGCCTGGTCATGCCCGCGGCTCTGCGGGCGCAATGGCCGCTTCGATGACCGAGGCGCCTTCCGGCCCGATCATCACCAGATGTTCGACGCCGTCGCGGCGCACGATGACGAGACGCTGGCGCGGCGAGATCATCAGGGTTTCGACGATCTTGAGACGCCGTGCGGATGCCGGCTTGGCGAGCCCCGGCAGACCGAAGCGCCGTGCCGCCAATCCCGCGACACCGATCAGCCCCAGCACCAGCAGCAGGGCGCCCAGATAGCGTGCGATGTCGAGAAGCTCCATGGCGCGCATCAAATGCCGTCAAGCTTAACCGCCGGTTAAGTGCGGGAACAATTTGCCCGGCAGGTTTTTCCGCTTTCGTTAAGCGTGGCTTAATCGTTGCCGCGCAGCATGGGGCGTCTTAAGGCTAATTTTCCGTGTACGGAGTTGGGAGCGATGGAAGTATCGAACATTCCGCTGCTTTCGATGTTGAAGGACCGCATGGCCTGGCTGAGCCAGCGCCAGAACGTCCTTTCGCAGAACGTCGCCAATGCGGACACCCCCGGCTACGTCGCGCGCGACCTCAAGCCCGTCGACTTCGAGCAGGCGCTGAAAAACGTCACCTCGCAGAACCGGTTTTCGGGTGGACTGATGACCGACGACCCGCACCACATCGCCATCGCCTCGCAGAGCGGCGGCAATTTCACCGATTTCGATGCGCCGGACGTGGAAGCCAATCCGTCGGGCAATTCCGTGTCCCTGGAGCAGGAGATGATCAAGGTGTCCGACACGCAGGCGCAGTTCCAGGCCGCAACCAACCTCTACGCCAAGACTATTTCGATGATGAAGACCGCCATCGGCCGGACCGGCATGTAACAGGAGCAAAGCATGGACTTTTCGACATCGATGGCGGTCGCCGCGTCGGGAATGCGCGCGCAGTCGGACCGCATGAAGACCATCGCCGAGAACATCGCCAACGCCCACTCGACTTCCCCCGTCGCCGGCGGCGAACCTTACCGTCGCGAGATCGCCTCCGTGAAGAGCGAATTCGACCGCACGCTGAACGCCACCGTCGTCGAGGCGGGAAAGCCCATCCAGGACATGAGCCCGTTCCGCATGCAATACGATCCGGGCAATCCCAATGCCGACAAGCAGGGCTACGTCAAGCTGCCCAACGTCAACAGCCTCGTCGAAATCATGGACATGCGCGAGGCGCAGCGGTCCTACGAAGCCGACCTCACCGTGATGGACGCCACCAAGGCGATGCTGGCGCGCACGGTGGATCTGCTCAACAAATGACGCAAAGCGTCATCCCCGTGAAGGCGGGGATCCAGTAAGAGGAGTCTTCGATGGCCGTCTTGCCCGCAGCCGCAGCAGCAGCCTATCAGGCGATCGCCCAGATGGGCGCCAATGCGACGCCGACGGCGGGCGCCGTTCCCGCCGACGTGTCGGGAGCCGCAAGCTTCTCCAATTTCCTCAGCGACGCGGTGAAGGACAGCATCGACACCATGAAGCACGGCGAGGCGATGGCCACCAAGCAGGTCGCCGGCCAATCCAATATCGTCGACGTCGTCAATGCCGTGAACGCTGCCGAACTCACGCTCGATACGGTCGTCGCCGTACGCGACAAGGTCGTCGCCGCATATCAGTCCATTATGAACATGCCGATTTGAGAAAGCGCCATGACCCCCGCCGACGCCATCGATTTCGCCCGCACCTCGATCTACGTCCTGCTCGAGGTCATCACTCCGGCGATGCTGACCGCGCTGGTGGTCGGACTGGTCATCGGCCTGCTGCAGGCCCTGACCCAGATCCAGGAGATGACGCTCGTCTTCGTGCCGAAGATCATCGCCATCTTCGTGGTGCTGTTGATCGCGCTGCCCTTCGCGGGCGAGGCGATGGGCGGGCTGATGACCGACATCGCCCAGCGCATCGCGGCGTATTGAAAGTGCGATGACGATCACCCTTCCCGGCCTTTCCGGCGCGGTTCTCGTCTATCTGCTCGTCTTCGCGCGCACCGGCGCGATGGTCATGCTGCTGCCGGCGATCGGCGACAGCAGCGTGCCGGGCCGCGTGCGGCTGATGCTCGCCCTGGCGATCTCGCTGGCGCTGGCTCCCACGGTGGCGGGCGCTTATCCCCAGCAGGCGCCGGCGTCGAGCCTGGCGCTGGGACTGTTGATCGGCCAGGAAGTCACCGCCGGCGTCCTCATCGGCACCATGGCGCGCATCATTATGAGCGCGCTTTCCGTCGCCGGCTTCCTGATCGCCAGCCAGACGGGGCTTTCCTATGCGGAGACGCTCGACCCAACGTCGAACGGACAGCAAGGCGCCGTCATCGGCAATTTCTTCTCGCTGCTCGGCGTGGTGCTGATCTTCGTCACCAACCTGCATCATTTGGCGATCGGCGCGATCGCCGGCTCCTATCACCTGATCCCGCCGGGAACCAGCCTGCCGACCGGCGACATGGCACAATTGACCATCCGGCTGGTGAGCGGCTCCTTCGCGCTGGGCTTCCAGCTCGCCGCGCCGTTCCTGGTGTTCGGCTTCGCCGTGAACGCCGCCTTCGGTCTGTTGGCCCGCATGATGCCGCAACTGCAGGTTTTCTTCGTCGCCATGCCCGTCAATATCCTGCTGGGCTTCCTCCTGCTCGCGCTGTTGCTCGGCTCGATGATGACGCTGTTCCTGGACTTCTACACCAGCCAGATGGGGACGTTCCTCTAGATGGCCGACGACCGCGATCCATCCCAACAGACCGAAGAACCGACACAAAAACGCCTCGACGATGCGCGCGAACACGGCGACGTCGTCAAAAGTCCCGAAGTACAGACGCTGGTGCTGCTCCTGGGCGGCACGCTTGCGATTGCCGTGTTCGGCCAGTCCGCGGCGCTGGGACTGGCCCGCACCTTCCAGTTGTTCCTGGCCGAGCCGGACCAGATCGGCATCAACCCCGGCGAATTGATGGGAATGATGCGCGAGCTGCTGGGACAGCTGGCGCTGGTCCTGGGGCCGTTCTTCACGGTTATGATGGTCGCGGCTTTGGCCGGAAACCTTGTCCAACACCGTCCCGGCTTCACCTTCGAGAAGATCAAGCCGGACCTGTCCAAGCTCTCGCTGACCTCCGGCCTCAAGCGGATGTTCGGGCTCGACGGTTTTGCCAATCTGTTCAAAGGACTGCTCAAGATCGCGATCGTCAGCGCGGCGATCTGGACCCAGCTGTGGCCCGCGCGTGGAGGCCTCGAAGCGGTGCTGCAGCAATCCCCCGCTGGAATCGCCGGCGACATGACCCAGCTGCTGTTCAAGGTGCTGATCGCGGCGCTGTCGGCGATGGCCTTCATCGCGGGCGCCGACTACCTGATGCAGCGCTACCAGTTCCTCAAGCGCAACCGGATGTCGAAGCACGAGGTCAAGGAGGAATTCCGTCAGAGCGAAGGCGATCCGATGATCAAGGCCAAAGTCCGCCAGATCCGTCAGGAGCGGGCCAAGAGGCGCATGATCGCGGCGGTGCCGGGGGCCACCGTGGTCATCACCAACCCGACGCACTTCGCCGTCGCGCTCAAGTACGAATCGGGCAAAATGGCGGCTCCGGTCTGCGTCGCCAAGGGCGTGGACGCCCTGGCGCTGCGCATCCGCGAGGTGGCAAAAGAGCATGATGTGCCCATCGTCGAGAACCCGCCCTTGGCGCGGGCGCTGCACGCCGCCGTGGACGTCGACGAGGCAATTCCGGTCGAGCACTACAAGGCGGTGGCGCAGGTCATTGGCTACGTCATGCGCCTTACCGGAAAGATCAGACAGAATTGAATCGTCGGAGGCCGTTCGTGGCTCTCGCCGCCGCCGATAATGACGGGTAATGTCCGCGCATGATGGCGACTCGCAGCATCGTGGGCGGCAATCTGGGCGTTCCAGCCGGCAGTTGGCGCTGGGTGGCGTTTGGTTTCGTCCTTCTGGCGCTGGGCGCGGCCGGGCTGGCGGTGGCGGCGCCCGACGCGGCGCGCTGGGCAGGCGTGGCCCTGCTCTGCGGCATCATGGCGGTCGGCAGCCTGTTCCTTTATGCCGTGTGGCCGCGCGAATCGATGAGCGCCGCCGAAGCCCGCCGTATCGCCGAAGCCGCCGCGCGCGCCAACGTCGCCTGGGCGATCACGGGAACGGACGGCGCGGTGCTCGAATGCAACGACGTTTACAGGCGCATGGCGGGCGCCGCCGATGGAGAATCCGCCGCGCCGCCCGAACTGGCGCTGGCCGGAGAGCCTTCGGCCTCGGTCCTCTATCGCCTGACGCGCGGCGCGGCGGAAGGCGTGGCGCGCGAGGAATCCTTCACCGTGGCGCCGGGGCTAGAAATCGTCGCCGCCGTGCGCCCCTTGGCCGGCGGGCAGACGACCTGGTGGTTCACGCCGCGTCTGTCGCCGGGTGCGCGCGCCCCGGCGAAGCCCGCCGCGGCGGCGATGAATCTCGGCGCCAACGACGTCTTCCGCGACGCGCCGATGGGCGTCGCCTTTGCCGATGCGAACGGTAGACTGCTCGACGCCAATGCGGCCTTCAAGGCGTTCTTCGGCACCGCCGGCGCGCTCTCCGGGCGCCCGCTTGTCGATCTGGTCGAGCCTTCCGACCGCGAGCGCGTCGACAGCCTGATGGCCTTGGCGGCGAAAGGAACCGCCGGCATCGGCTCGGCGGAACTGCGCGCGGCCGGACAAGACGAGCGCATGGCGGAACTGTTCGCCAGCCCGATGAGCGACGGCCGCGCGATCCTTTATCTGCTCGACGTCTCGGAGCAGAAGGCGCTGGAGATCAAGTTCGCCCAGTCGCAGAAGATGCAGGCGGTGGGACAGCTGGCCGGCGGCGTGGCGCACGATTTCAACAACCTGCTCACCGTCATCATCGGCAATTCGGAATTCCTGCTAATGCGCCATCAGGCGGGCGACCCGTCCTTCAAGGAGATCAACGAAATCCATCAGAACGCGCTACGCGCCGCGACTCTGGTGGGGCAGCTTCTCGCCTTCTCGCGCAAGCAGACGCTGCAGCCGCGCGTGCTGGCGGTGCGCGACGTGGTGGGCGAGCTGGCGCTGATGCTGCGCCGACTGCTGCGCGAAGGCGTCGATCTGAAACTGGAGCACGGCGCGCAGGTGTGGCCCGTGCACGCCGACGAAGCCCAACTGTCCAACGCAATCATCAATCTCGTCGTCAACGCGCGCGACGCCATGTCCAAGGGCGGCACCGTCACCATCCGCACGGCCAACGAAACCGCAACCGCGCCGGCGGCGCTGGGCACCGCCATCATGCCGGCGGGCGACTATGTGCGCATAGAAGTCGCCGACACCGGCATCGGCATTCCCAAGGAACATCTGGGCAAGATCTTCGATCCCTTCTTCACCACCAAGCCGGTGGGCCAGGGAACCGGCCTGGGACTTGCCACCGTCTATGGCATCATCAAGCAGACGGGCGGCTTCATCACCGTGGATTCGGAGGTCGGCAAGGGCACGACCTTCACCATCTTCTTGCCGCGCTTCCGCGCCGAACAGAGCGCCATCCAGGCCGAACCGGAGCGCGCCCAGCCGCGCGACGTCACCGGCCAGGACACCATCCTCTTGGTCGAAGACGAGGAAGCTGTGCGCAGTTTCGCCGCGCGGGCGCTGCGCATGCGCGGCTACAACGTCATCGAGGCGGCGGGCGGCGAGGAGGCGCTGGAGATCGTGCGCACGGCATCGGCGCCGATCCATCTCTTGGTCACCGACGTCGTGATGCCCAACATGGACGGACCGACGCTGGTGCGCGCCGTGCGCCGCATCCGGCCGGAAATGGCGGTCATTTTCATGTCGGGCTACGCCGAAGAGGCGTTCAGGCGCAACGACGAGAAGGCCGAAGACCTCCACTTCCTGCCCAAGCCGTTCGGACTCAAGCAACTGGCGGCGAAGGTGAAAGAGGTGCTGTCGGGCGCCCCCGCGCTGAAGCGCGCCGGGATGGGGCAATAGGGCCAGTCCTTTGGCCTTTGTCTGGGCACAATCAGGGCCTATGAACATCGGGAAACCCCGAGAGCGTCCTTTATGCCCAAGCTTCCAAGTATGTCCGCGGCTGCCGTCCTGAAGCGGTATGCCATGACAAAGGCCCAGCAAGCGGAGAGGGCAAAGGAGCCGCCTCCTGCTCCGGTCGTCAAAGTGCGAATGGCAAAGCCGAGGTAAGGCCGCGAAAGGCGCGCTTTATCCCAGCGTCCGGCGCGAAGGAGCGCTCTACGCCCGTTCGGCAACCGGCGCCGTTCGCGCGGCGAGCCAGGCGCGCAGGGCATCGCAGGCGGCGCGGCCGGCGGTCTGCAACTCCTCGATCCGCTCCGCGACCACGGCGCGATCGCCGTTGCGGCAGGCTTCTTCGAGGCGGCGGGCGCTGATGCTGACGGCCATGGCGCCGACATTTCCCGCCGTGCTCACCAGCACGTGCGCCGAGCACGCCACGCCGGCCAGGTCCGTGGCCGCGCCGGCGATGGCCGCCAGCCTTGCGTCCGCATCCGTCAGACACATTTCCACGAAGGCGTTGACCTCGGCGAATGGAAGGACGCCGTCGAGGCTCCGCAGTTTCTCGAGATCCAGGATGGAATCGTCGGCCAGCGTCGAATTTTTCATAGCAACCCTCGGTACGAGCGGGCGCCGTCCGCGCGGCCCGCGGACGAATGCCGGGACTTCGGTTCGCACCGCCGCCATTGCGGTTTGCAGCAAGACACCACACCAAGTGGGACTGATTAGAGGCGGCGTGCGGTTAAGGTGGTACTAACACTTCGCCGTGTCGGAATCGGGTTCAAAAAAAATCGAACGATAGTGGAACGGTATTACTTTTTATCGTTTAATATCATTTTGTTAGATACCACTTGCCAATAGGAACAAACCATGTACTTTATCCTTCATCCCGGCGGCGAGAAATTCATTGGGAATAGGGCGCGCGCCGTGGAATAAGGAGGGCGATCACATGAGTCAGGCGGCATTGCGCGTCGTGGGCAAGGAAGACGCATCCGACAAGAAACGCGCGCTGGAAGCCGCGCTCAGCCAGATCGACCGCGCCTTCGGCAAGGGCTCGGTGATGAAGCTCGGCCAACGCGATCCCGTGACGGAGGCCGACACGGTTTCCACCGGATCGCTGGGGCTGGACATCGCGCTGGGCATCGGCGGGCTGCCGCGCGGGCGCGTGATCGAGATCTACGGGCCAGAATCCTCCGGCAAGACGACGCTGGCGCTGCATGCCGTCGCCGAAACGCAGAAGAAAGGCGGCATCGCCGCCTACATCGACGCCGAGCACGCGCTCGATCCCGGCTACGCCAGGAAGCTGGGCGTCGACATCGACGAGCTTCTCATTTCGCAGCCCGACACCGGCGAGCAGGCGCTGGAGATCACCGATACGCTGGTACGCTCCGGCGGCGTCGACATCGTCGTCATCGACTCGGTCGCGGCGCTGACGCCCAAGGCCGAACTCGAAGGCGAGATGGGCGATCAGTTGCCCGGCCTGCAGGCCCGCCTGATGAGCCAGGCCCTGCGCAAGCTGACCGGTTCGATCTCCAAGTCCAACACCATCGTCGTCTTCATCAACCAGATCCGCATGAAGATCGGCATCATGTTCGGCAATCCGGAAACCACCACCGGCGGCAACGCGCTGAAATTCTATTCTTCCGTTCGCCTCGACATCCGCCGCATCGGCGCCATCAAGGACCGCGACGAGGTGGTGGGCAATCAGACCCGCGTGAAGGTGGTCAAGAACAAGGTCGCTCCGCCCTTCAAGCAAGTCGAGTTCGACATCATGTACGGCCAGGGCATCTCCAAGTCCGGCGAGCTTCTGGATCTGGGTGTCAAGGCTGGGATCGTGGAGAAGTCCGGCTCCTGGTTCTCCCATGACGGCACGCGAATCGGCCAGGGGCGCGAAGCGGCCAAGCAATATCTCGAAACCAACAAGGACGCCGCGGCCAAGATCGAGGCCGCGATCCGCCAGAACGCCGGCCTAATCGGCCAGAGCCTGGCGCTTGGCGGCGACGAACCGACGGAGGCTGCCGAAAGCTAAGCGCAATCCGGCGAAGTGGAAACCGGTTCGCCGTCAGATTGCGCGACAATTAAAGAACCCAGCGCACGATCTCTAGATCGTGCGCTGGGACCCTGTCCGTTCCCTTATTGGCATGAGGGAGCGACTCCAGAAAGGGCGTGCCGGGCGACCGGCGCGCCCTTTCGCCAATCCCCCTGCGGCCAATATTTCCCCCCGGGATGACAAGATTTTGGGCGGCGGCTACAACGTCTCCATGAAGAGTCTCTCCGACATCCGGGCCGGTTTCCTGGAATTCTTCCGCGAGCGGGTACACACCATCGTGCCCTCTTCGCCGCTGGTGCCGCGCAACGACCCCACGCTCTTGTTCACCAACGCGGGCATGGTGCAGTTCAAAAACGTCTTCACCGGCGCCGAGAAACGCACCTACGCCCGCGCCACCTCGGTGCAGAAATGCGTGCGCGCCGGAGGCAAGCACAACGACCTCGACAATGTCGGCTATACGGCCCGCCACCACACCTTCTTCGAGATGCTGGGGAACTTCTCCTTCGGCGATTACTTCAAGGAGGAGGCGATCAACTTCGCCTGGGATTTCGTCACCAGGACGGCGGCGCTGACCAAAGACAGGCTGTTGGTCACGATCCATCCCACCGACGAACAGGCGCGCGCGCTATGGAAGAAGATCGCGGGGCTTCCCGACGCGCGCATCATCGGCCACGGCGATAATCTGTGGGCGATGGGGCCGGTGGGTCCGTGCGGCTTCTGCTCGGAGATCTTCTACGACCAGGGACCCTCGGTCGGCGGCGGCCCGCCCGGCAGCGCGCAAGAGGACGGTGACCGCTTCCTCGAATTCTGGAATCTCGTTTTCATGCAGTTCGAGCAGGTGGACGAGAACACCCGCGTCGACCTGCCCAAGCCTTCCATCGACACCGGACTGGGGCTGGAGCGCCTCGCCGCCATCCGCCAGGGCGTGCACAACAACTACGACATCGATCTGTTCCGCCACATCATCGAAATGTCCGTCGAACTGTCGGGTGCCGCGGCCGCGGGTGCGGCACTCTCAAGCCACCGCGTCATCGCCGACCATCTGCGCTCGACCTCGTTTCTGATCGCCGACGGCGTGCTGCCTTCGAACGAAGGGCGCGGCTACGTGCTTCGCCGCATCATGCGCCGCGGCATGCGCCACGCGCATCTGATCGGCTCCAAGGAGCCGCTGATGTATCGCCTGGTGCCGGCGCTGGTCGCCGAGATGGGCACCGCCTATCCGGAATTGATGCGCGCCGAAGCGCTGATCGCCGAAACGCTTAAGCTCGAAGAGACCCGCTTCCGCGAAACGCTGGCGCGCGGGCTGAAGCTGCTCGACGAAGCCACTGGCGCGATGAAGGCGGGCGACAGCCTAGCGGGCGAGGTCGCCTTCAAGCTCTACGACACGTTCGGCTTCCCGCTCGACCTGACGCAGGACGCGCTGAAGTCGCGCAGCATTGGGGTCGATACCGAAGGCTTCCATGCGGCGATGGCCAAGCAGAAGGCCGACGCACGCAAGGCCTGGGCCGGATCGGGGGAAGCTGCCACCGACGCGCAATGGTTCGCGCTCCTCGACGAGATCGGCAAGACGGAGTTCCTGGGCTACGACAGCGAAGAGGCCGAAGGCACGGTCGTCGCGTTGCTGAAGGATGGCGAACGAATTCAAAAAACCAAGGCAGGCGACACCGTCCTGATGCTGACCAATCAGACGCCGTTCTATGCCGAATCCGGCGGCCAGGTGGGCGATGCCGGCACGCTCAAATCCGCGCGCGCCGAAGGCAAAATCACCGACACCGAAAAGAAGCTCGGCGCCCTGCACGTCCATGTGGTCGCGTTGACCAAAGGCGATTTGCGGCCGGGCGACTCCGTGGACCTGAAGGTCGACGGCGAGCGCCGCCGCGCCACGCGCGCCAACCACTCGGCGACGCATCTTCTGCACGCGGCGCTCAAGCGCGTGCTCGGCGCGCACGTTTCGCAAAAGGGCTCGCTGGTGGCACCCGACCGGCTGCGCTTCGATTTCAGCCATCCCAAGCCGGTCACGACGGACGAACTCGAACGCGTCGAAATCCTGGTCAACGACGTCGTGCGCCAGAACAGCGATGTCGCCACCCGCCTGATGCCGACCGACAAGGCGATCGCGGCGGGCGCCGAAGCCTTGTTCGGCGAGAAATACGGCGACGAGGTGCGCGTGCTGACCATGGGCGAAGATGCCGACAAACCCTATTCGGTGGAACTGTGCGGCGGCACGCATGTGCGCCGGCTGGGCGACATCGGGCTGTTCACGATCCTGTCGGAAGGCGCGGTGGCGTCGGGGGTTCGCCGTATCGAGGCGCTGACCAGCGAAGGGGCGCGGCAATATCTTTCGCACCAAGCGGAGCTGGCGCGCGAGGCGGCGGCGGCGCTGAAGACGAACGTGGCGGAATTGCCCGCGCGCGTGGCCCAGCTTGCCGACGACCGCCGGCGCCTGGAACGCGAGCTTAGCGAAACGAAAAAGGCTCTCGCCCTCGCCGGCCCCGCAAGCGGCGGAAACGGCGGCGATGTCAAAACGATCGCGGGAATCTCGACGGTGTTGCGCGTCGTGGAAGGCGTCGCCGCGAAGGACCTGAAAGGCCTCGCCGACGACGCCAAAGCAAAACTCGGGTCCGGTGTCGTGGCCTTCGTCGCCGTGGCGGACGGCAAGGCGTCGCTCGTCGTCGGCGTCACCGACGACCTGAAGAACCGCTTCAGCGCCGTCGATCTGGTGCGGCTGGGCGCCGAAGCGTTGGGCGGCAAAGGCGGCGGCGGACGTGCCGACATGGCCCAAGCCGGCGGGCCCGACGGTACCCGCGCCGCCGCCGCGCTGGCGGCCATCGAGAAACGTCTCGCGGCACCTTGAAAGGGGCTATCACGGCCAGGATCGCGAAATATCGAAGCTTCCGCCGCCAAGTCTATCTGGTGCTCGAAGGCGGACACACCGGCGGACCGGTCGGCCGTTTCGTCGAAAGCTTCCTAATTATTCTCATCATCCTCAATGTCGTCGGCTTCACGCTGCAAAGCGTGCCGTCCATCCGCCAGCCATACTGGTTCGATCTCGACGTGTTCGAAGCGGTTTCCGTCGCGATCTTCACCGTCGAATACGGACTGAGGCTTTGGGTTTCCGTGGAGGACCCGCTGATCCGCGAGATGGGCCGCTGGCGCGGCCGCCTCGGCGCGGCCCTCAAGCCCCTGATGCTGATAGATTTCTTCGCGGTGGCGCCGGTTTATTTCACGCTGTTCTTCCCGGCCCTCGATTTGCGCTTCCTGAGGCTGGTGCGGCTTCTGCGCCTTCTCAAGATCGCACGCTATTCGCCGGCGCTGTCGACACTGGGCCGGGTGGTGGTGAACGAGCGGCGTGCGCTGTTCGGCACCCTGCTGGTGTTGCTCTGCGCCACCATCTTCGCCGCCGCCGCCATGCACGCCGTGGAAGGCGCGGTGCAGCCCGAGCGCTTCGGCACCATACCGAGCTCCATGTGGTGGGCGATCGCGACGCTGACCACCGTCGGCTACGGCGACGCCGTGCCGATCACGTTTCTGGGCCGGCTGGTGGCCGGCTGCACCATGGTCGTCGGTCTGGGCATCCTGGCTTTGCCGGTAGGCATCGTGGCGACCGGCTTCATGGACACGATCCGCCGGCGCGATTTCGTCGTCACTTTCGGCATGCTGGCGCGCGTACCCCTGTTCAAGGATTTCGACGCGCACTTGTTGAGCGAAATCCTGGACCTGCTGCGCGCGCAGTCGGTGTCGAAGGGCGACATCATCGCCGTGAAGGGCGCCCCCGCCCATGCTATGTACTTCATCGTTTCGGGCCAAGTCGAGGCCGAGCTTCCGCATCGCAACATCCGCTTCGGCCCGGGCGATTTCTTCGGCGAACTGGCGTTGCTGCACGAAACGCAGCGCCGGGCGACGCTCGTGGCGCTATCGCAATGCCGCCTGCTGGCGCTGGCCGCGGAGGATTTCGCCATGCTGATCCGCAAGCACCCCGCGCTCAAGAAGCGCCTCGAGGAGGCGGCCCAGGAGCACATCAAGGCCTATGGCGGCGACGAAAGCGACTTCACGCGGTCGGAAATGGCCGCCGCCGGCAAAGTCCACGGCTGGTTCCGAGAGGACGATTAGAGAAACCGTCAGGCCTTGAAATAGACGCAGAGCTTGTTGCCGGTGGGATCGCGCAGATAAGCCCCGTAGAAGCTGGTCGAATCCGCCGGACGCGGGCCGGGCTTGCCTTCGTCGCTGCCGCCATGGGCGAGCCCCGCCGCGTGCGCCGCATCCACTTCGGCTTTGGAATGGCCCTTGAACGCCAGCATGCTGCCATTGCCGAAAGTCGCGGGCTTCTTGTCGTGCGGCGGGCAGACATAGCAGTAGTGGCTGTCCTCGCCCTTGGGGCCGTAACCGATCCAGCCGTTGTCGGCGAATTTGCGCTCGTCGCCCAGCGCCCCCAAAACCGCATCGTAGAACTTGCCCGACGCCGCCGTATCGAGTGCGCCGATGGTGACGTAACCGATCATGCCGTTCCTCCGAAAAATTGCTCCGAAAACTCTATCCAATTGATACGAACAAATCAAGAACAAATTTACGTGAATTGGAAACCAAACCGGCTACCCCATCGCCT
Source organism: Alphaproteobacteria bacterium (assembly GCA_028871795.1). Taxonomy (GTDB): domain Bacteria; phylum Pseudomonadota; class Alphaproteobacteria; order Micropepsales; family Micropepsaceae; genus Rhizomicrobium. The sequence goes on from JAGWMG010000008.1 coordinate 114,253, forward strand.
TCTTCAGGTTCTCGTCCACCTTGTCGAGGAAGGCTTCGGTGGTCAGCCATTTCTGCTCGGGACCGACGAGCAGCGCCAGGTCCTTGGTCATAAAGCCCTGCTCCACCGTATCGACGCAGACCTTCTCCAGCGTGCCGGCGAACTTCGCCAGCCGCTCGTTGCCGTCGAGCTTGGCGCGATGGGCCAGCCCGCGCGTCCAGGCAAAGATCGAGGCGATGGAATTGGTCGAGGTGGAATTGCCCTTCTGATGCTCGCGATAATGGCGCGTCACGGTGCCGTGCGCGGCTTCCGCCTCCACCGTCCTGCCGTCGGGCGTCATCAAGACGCTGGTCATCAGCCCCAGCGAGCCGTAGCCCTGCGCCACGGTGTCCGACTGCACGTCGCCGTCGTAATTCTTGCAGGCCCAGACATAGCCGCCGCTCCACTTGAGCGCGCTCGCCACCATGTCGTCGATCAGCCGATGCTCGTAGGTGATGGCCGCGGCCTTGAACGGGCCCGCGAACTCCGCCTCGAACACCTCCTGGAACAAATCCTTGAAGCGGCCGTCATAGGCCTTGAGGATGGTGTTCTTGGTGGAAAGATAGAGCGGATATTTGCGCCCCAGCGCGTAGTTCATCGAGGCGCGCGCGAAATCGCGGATCGACGCGTCGAGATTGTACATCGCCAGCGCCACGCCCGACGCCGGATAGTCGAACACCTCGTGCTCGATGGTCTTTCCGTCATGGCCGGTGAACACCATCTTCAGCTTGCCCGGACCCGGCACGCGGAAATCGGTGGCGCGGTACTGATCGCCATAGGCGTGGCGGCCGATGACGATGGGCTTGGTCCAGCCCGGCACCAGGCGCGGCACGTTCTTGCAGATGATCGGCTCGCGGAAGATCACCCCGCCCAGGATGTTGCGGATGGTGCCGTTGGGCGACTTCCACATCTTCTTGAGATGGAATTCCTTCACCCGGGCTTCGTCGGGGGTGATGGTGGCGCATTTGACGCCGACGCCATGCTTCTTAATCGCCTCCGCCGCGTCCACGGTCACCTGGTCGGAGGTCGCATCGCGATGCTCGATGCCGAGGTCGTAATAGTCGAGCTTGATGTCCAGATAGGGCAGGATCAGCTTGTGCTTGATGAGGTCCCAGATGATGCGGGTCATCTCGTCGCCGTCGAGTTCGACGACGGGGTTTGCTACTCTGATCTTGTCCATGGAACTCCTCGGAAGGGCGTGGCGCAGATGCGCGATATAGCGGGGTCAGGTTGGTGCGTCAAAGAGAACTAGGATCGTGAAATTTGTCCTGACAGCCTTCTTGTTGCTCGTCGTATGGGATAGCCGACCGGCGCAGGCGGCGGGCGGATTGCCGCTCAGGCTGGTCGCGGATGTGCCTTTGTCCGGAAGCATCGCGCGGTTCGATTATCTGAGCGTCGATCCGGCCTCGCGGCGGCTTTTCATTTCCCACATGGGCGCGGGGCGCGTGATCGTGTTCGACCTGGCGGCACGGCGCGAAGTCGCGAATCTGCCGGGATTTCCCGGCGCCACCGGGATCACCGTTGTGGGACCGTTGCATCGCGTTTTCGTCAGCGTCACGGGCGGCTGGTTGAACAGCGTGATCGGTGGCGGAAAAATCACCGCCGTCGATGAGCAGACGCTGAGAACCGCCTGGACCGTACCAGCCGGTCGTTTCCCGGACGGCAGCGCCTTCGTTGCCGGGCGTCTGTTTGTCTCCGACGAGAGCGGCCGGCAGGAGATCGTCATCGACGCGCGCGCAGGCAAATCCGTCGCCACGATTCCGCTTGGCGGCGAAGCGGGCATGACCGCCTTTGATCCAGCCGGCGGGCGCATCTACGTCAACGTCCAGACCGCCGGCGAGCTGGTGGCCATCGATCCAGAAAGCGCCCGGATCGCCGATCGCACGACGTTGCCGGTGGCGTGCAAGAACAATCACGGCCTCTCGATCGACGCCGCCTCGCGCCGTGCCTTCATCGCCTGCGACGGCAACGCCACCTTGTTGGTGTTCGATCTATCCGCCATGAAAACGATCCAAACGTTTGCGGTCGGCGACGAGCCCGACGTGCTGGCGGTCGATGCGCAGCGCCGCCGCCTTTATGTCGCCAGCGAAAGCGGAACGGTTTCGGTCTTCGACATCTCCCTGCAGCGTATCGTCAAGCTCGGCGAAGGACCGGCGGGCGGCGACGCGCACTCCGTCGCTGTGGACCCCGCGACCGGACTGGTCTATCTGCCACTCAGGAACCGGAACGGACATCCGGTCTTGCGGATCATGGAATACGTTCCTGCACGGTGAACAGCAATTGATGTCCCCTGCCATCATCCTCTGCCGGCCCCAGCTCGGCGAGAACATCGGCGCCGCGGCCCGCGCCATGAAGAATTTCGGGCTCGCGGAATTGCGGTTGGTGGCGCCGCGCGACGGCTGGCCGAACGAAAAGGCCGAGGCCATGGCGGCGGGCGCCTGCGACATCGTCGCCTCGGCGAGCGTTTTCGAAACCCTGCACGACGCCCTGGCGGACTTGAACCTGGTCTATGCCGCCACGGCGCGCGAGCGCGGCTTCACCAAGCCGATCCTGACGCCCACCGAAGCGGCCGCACGGCTGCTGGCGGCGGGAGGTGCGGCAACCGGGCTGCTATTCGGCAACGAGCGCGCCGGGCTGGACAACGAGGACATCTCGCTGGCCGACGCCATCATCACCATCCCCACGGCGGAGTTCTCCTCCCTCAACCTGGGACAGGCGGTGCTGATCGTGTGCTTTGAATGGTTCCGTGCCGGCGACAAGACGCCGGCGGAGCGCCTCGATCACGGGCCGCTCTCCAAGCCCGCGTCGCGCGAGGAGATGTTCCAGCTCTTCGATCATCTCGAAGGCGAACTGATGAAATCGGGCTTCCTGTATCCGCCCGACAAAAAGCCGCCGATGATCCGCAACATCCGCGCCATGCTCCACCGGGCCTCGTTGACGGATCAGGAAGTGCGGACTTTGCGCGGCATGATCGTGGCCCTGACCAAGGGCAAACATCGAGAGAAGAAGGAATAAGGATGGCTGGCCGGGTCAGGCTGACGCCGCCCGGCCATGACGAGCAGTTTGGTCAGCCCGAGACGCGGCCCTGCCAGACGGGCCAGCAGGCCGGGCGGCCCACGGCCTTGACGGCCTGGTAGAGCTTCATCTGGGCGTCTTCGGCGGATCTGCCTTTTTGGATGGCCGTATAGTCGTTGCCCGCCGCGCACCAGACGTAGAACTGGTGCTTGCCCGGGGAGAAGAAATCCGTCTGTTTCGCGGACGCGTAGCTGTCGGCAACCGCAACGCCGCCCGCAACGATCACCGCTCCGCCGACAACGGCGGCCAGAATTCGATTTAACGCCACTTCCACTCCCCGGAGGTTGCGGCACGCCACCCGAAGAGATCCGGCGCGCCGTCCGTCTTGTCTGTATGGGGCCCCAATGCCCGGCGACCGGACTTCGCGACCGCCCTTACCCGCAGGCGACGATACTCTTTTCGTCCCGAATTGCCATTCTATTCTGCAAATATGACAGAGCCTTAACGCGGTCAGGATGAATGCCGGGTTGGCTTGGCGCCGGCATTTCGAACGATCTCCTCGACCGCCTGCGCCACTTTTTCCACCTCGGCGGCGTCGCGGCCGCGGGCCACCAGCTGTACGCCGTATCCGCCGTCCCGATAATGGGGATAGCTGCCGATGGCCACCGCAGGGTATTGGCCCTGGAGGCTTGCCAAAGCGGCCGCAATTGTGCCTTCGCCGATGCTCGCAGAAATTGTAACCGCCCGGACGACCCGGCCCCGGCGCAGCCCCGGCGCAATATCCTCCAGCATCGCCTGCATGATCTTTGGCACCCCGGCCATAACGAAGACGTTTTCGATCTGGAAGCCCGGCGCCGCCGACACACCGTTCTTCACCAGGCTGGCGCCCAAGGGGATGCGGGCCATGCGCCTGCGCATTGCGTTGAAATCTTCCGGCTTGATGCGCGCCGCAAGGATCGCCAGCGCCTCGGGATGATAATCGATGCCCACACCGAAAGCCTTGGCGACGGCATCGGCGGTGATGTCGTCATGCGTCGGGCCGATGCCGCCGGTGGTGAAGACGTAGGTATAGCGGACCCTCAGCGCATTCAGCGCCGCCACGATCTCGTCTTCCACGTCGCCCACGACGCGGACTTCCTTGAGGTCGATGCCAAGCGCGCCCAGGAAGCGGGCGATCGTGCCGGTGTTGGTGTCCGCGGTGCGGCCGGACAGGATTTCGTCGCCGATGATCAGCACTGCGGCGGTGGGCGCACATTCCAAGGTCATCGCGCACTTTCGCCCAGAAGGCGCGGGGATTTCAATACGACTTAAGGCGATGGCTGCGGGTCGCTGTTAAACCAGTCGCACGCCAGCCAATTATCGTTTTCCGGCACCAAGGCCTCTTCGCAATCGCTCTTGCTGGCATAAGGACCGGACCACAACGAGATGGAGCCCGTTAAAGAGTACACATACCAGCCCGGCCCTTTCCAGGTGTCGTCGGCCCGCGCGGAACTCGCCGCCAGACAGAGACCGGCCGTCAACAGGACACCGCTCCACCGCATGTCCACCCCCCTGCGCACCCGCGCTTTGGACGGCTTATCCTTGCGTCACGCGGGCAAAGGGTCATTGACGAAACTCAATGCGACACTGGCGGACGCGGCCTTCGGCGCCATTAAAGAGGTGACGGCGCTGGCAATATGGGGAACCGAGCTTTACATTCGGCGTCCGGACAGGACCAATCATGTTTTCCTTGATGCCAGAAGCCGAGACTTTCGAAGCCGCGCGGCGCGCCCATTTCGCCGTGGCGCTGCACGCGGAAAAGGATTTCGAAGGCATGCGCCGCGCCGGACGGCTGGCGGCCGAGGTGCTCGATCTGCTGGTGCCGGAAGTGAAGCCCGGTGCGACGACGGCACATCTCGACAAGCTCGCCTACGATTTCACGCTCGGCCACGGGGCATTGCCCGCCTGCCTGGGCTATCGCGGCTATCGGCACACCTTGTGCACCTCGATCAACCATGTCGTCTGCCACGGCATTCCTTCCGACAAGCCGTTGCGTGAGGGCGATATCCTCAACATCGACGTGACCGTGATCCTCGACGGCTGGCACGGCGACACCAGCCGCATGTTCCTGGTCGGCGAGGTCAAGCGCAAAGCCGCCCGCCTGGTCGAGATCACCTACGAATCCATGCTGCGGGGGATCGCGGCGGTGAAACCGGGCGCCACCACCGGCGACATCGGCCACGCCATCCAATCCTATGTCGAAGGCGAGGAGCATTGCTCGGTGGTGCGAGATTTCTGTGGGCATGGCGTGGGCCGAGTCTTCCATGCCCTGCCCAATATCGTGCATTACGGTAAGGCGGGCCACGGCCTCGGCCTGAAGCCCGGCATGTTCTTCACCGTCGAGCCGATGATCAATCTGGGCGGCTACGGCGTGAAGGTCCTGGGCGACGGCTGGACGGCGGTCACGCGCGACCGTTCGCTCTCCGCGCAGTTCGAACATACGGTGGGTGTCACCGATGACAGCGTCGAAGTCTTCACGCGTTCTCCCAAAGGCTGGGACAAGCCTCCATATTTCTGACGTCGAACAGCCGTTCGAGGAGGCGCCGCACTATTTCGGCCATCGCGAGCGTCTGCGCCAGCGCTTCCTGGCGGGCGGTCCGGAGGCCATGCCCGATTACGAGTTGATGGAACTGGCGCTGTTCGCGGCGATTCCGCGGCGCGACGTCAAACCGCTGGCGAAGGCGCTGATCGCCCGCTTCGGCGGCTTCGCCGAGGCCATTGCCGCGCCGCGCGAACGCCTCCTGGAAGTGGAGGGGATGAGCGAAAGCGCGGCCGTCCAGTTGAAAATCGTGGCTGCGGCGGCGCTGCGGCTGTCGCAGACGCGCGTCCTCGGCCGGCCGGCTTTAAGCTCATGGGCGGCGCTCATCGATTATTGCGCCGCGGCCATGGCCCGTTCGCCGAAAGAGGAGTTTCGCATCCTGTTCCTCGACCGCAAGAACGTGCTGGTCGCTGACGAGGTGCAATCGAGCGGCACCATCGACCACACTCCCGTCTATCCGCGCGAGATCGTCAAGCGTGCGCTGGAGCTGGGCGCGTCGGCGGTGATCCTGGTGCACAACCACCCCAGCGGCGATCCGACGCCGAGCCGCGCCGACATCGAGATGACGCGCGACGTGGCGGCGGCGGCGAAAGCTTTGCGGATTGCCGTCCACGATCACGTCATCGTCGGGCGCAGCGGCCACGCCAGTTTCAAAGCTTTGGGACTCTTGTGAATTCGCTGACAGCCGTCTTGCCTCTCGGGGCCGCGCGACTGATATAGTCCATCCGCGAAAGAGTGGGGCATGCATGCTGGAATTTGCTGCTCGCCAAGCGGGACGCTTTGCGCTTGGTCTCGTGGGTGCGGCGGTGCTGGCGACGGCGATCTCAACGATCGCGTCGCCGCGGGCGCCCGGATTGGCGCCGTTCCTGGAAGCGGCCGCCCGGCGGCTGTGGGCTTTCGTCCATCTCGATTTCGGCCGCAGCGCCATCAGCGGCTTGACGGCGGTCGACGTGCTCGGCCTGCGCCTGCCGGCAACGCTGGAGCTGGTGCTGGCCGGCGGCGCCGTGGCGCTGATCGTGGGCACGCCGCTGGGACTGCTGCTCGCAGCCGGTCCGGTCAGGCGGGCGGCGGCGCCGTTGATGCAGATCGTGACGGCGGCGCCGGTGTTCTGTGCCGGCCTGGCATTGGCTTACGGAGCCGCGCATCTGCTGCATTGGCCGCTCGAGGTCAACACCGCGGTGGCGACGGCGGCGCCGATTTTCTCCCGCGACATGCCGGCTTTGAAACTTGCGGCTTTGCCGGTCCTCACCGTCGGGTTTGCAGGAGCCGCCGCCGTGCAGCTGGCGCTGAGAAGGGTTACCGCCGAGGCCGCCGGCGAAGCGTTTCGCAGCGGGCTGAAGCGCCTGGGCCTTTCGGCGCTGGAGATCGAATGGGTCTATGCCGTGCCGCAAGTGATCGCCGGCCTGCTGGCGAGCGCCGGAGAGATCATGCTGGCGCTGCTGTCCGCCGCCGTGGTTGCGGAGTGGGTCTTCCACCGCTCCGGCGCCGCCGATCTGTTCGTGAAGTCCGTCGCTCTGCAAGATTGGAACATGACGGCGCTGATCCTGTTCATTTTCGCGGGCCTCGCCTTCGCGGCGGACTTTCTGGGCCGTGTCGGCGCTTATGCCTTGGCCAATGAGGGCAAGAGTTGAGCGCCATCGACACCGCCCCCGCGCCCGTGTTGCGCAGCTTCCTTCGCCTTGTCGGCTGGAGCGGCCTCGGCCTGATCGCGGTGGCGGTGACGCTCAGCGATTTCCTGGCGCCCGCGCCGGCCGGTGCCAGCGGACTGGGGCCGCTGCTGGCGGCGCCTTCGACCCTCCATCCGTTCGGAACCGACCTGCTCGGCCGCGACGTGCTGAGCGAGACTCTGCATGGCTTGAGCGTGACGGTCGGCCGGGCGCTGCTGGCGTCGGCCGTCGCCATCGCCGTCGGCGGGCTGTTCGGCGCCGTGGCCGCCCGTCTGCCGCGCGCCGCCGGCGCCACGCTGCGCGCCGCCATGGGCGTATTCGCGGCGATTCCGGCGCTACTGCTTGCTCTCCTGGCGATCGGGCTGACGGCCCGGCTTTACGCTCCCTTGGCCGCCGGCCTCGCCGCGGCACCGCTGGCGTTCGTGCGCACCCACGACCGGGTGGCCGCGCAAAGAAGATCCGCCCATGCCGAATATGCACGCGCCATGGGCATCGCCGCCGCCACGCTGTTGCGCCGCGACCTCATCTACGAATTCCGCGACACCTTTGCGACCGTGGCGGCGCGGGCGCTGGCGGCGGTGACCATCATCCTGTCGACCGTCAGCTTCCTGGGCTTCGGCGCGACGCCTCCGGCGCGCGACCTGGGGCTGATGATCGCCGCGGCAAAGACCAGCTACCTGTATGCGTGGTGGGCGGCGGCGTTTCCCGCCCTTGCCCTTGTCGTCCTGATCCTGTGCGCGCGTCTGGCGGCGGGCCTAGAGGAAGGCGAACGGCCATGAGCGACGTCAGACGCATCTTGGAAATCGCCGAGCTGACGGTCGCCAAGCCGGGCGGCGGGGCGCCGGAACTTGATCGCTTCTCGCTGACGCTGGATGCGGGCGAAAGCGTCGTGGTGCTTGGCGAAACCGGATCGGGCAAGGAAGCGCTGGTGCGCGTGCTGGGCGGGTTCGCAGACAGGACGGATCAGATCGCGGGCACCATCCGCTTCGGCGACGGCGAAGCGCGTCCCGCAGCAAAACGCCCGCGCGCGCCCATCCGCATCGCTTACCTGCCGAAACCTTCGCCACGGTCATTCGTGCCTCACGTCGGCGTCTTGGGGCAATTGACACGGGTGGTGGCGCGCAAGCTGGGATCGCCCTTGGCGAGCGCGGGCGAAGAACTGCGCCTCGCCCTCGAACGCCTCGAAGGTGCTCCGGCGCCGGCGCTCTTGAACGTGAAGCCGCGCCTGCTCGATCCGGTGTGCATGGCCTGGGGGCTGCTGGCCTGCGCCTGCGCCCAGACGCCCGATCTGGTGCTCGCCGATCATGCTCTGGCCGATCTGGGGCCGAAGGCGGTGCGAACGCTGCTCGCGGTTTTGGCGGCGGAACAAAAGCGGCTGGGCTTTGCGCTGCTCTACGCCACCGGCGGCCTGCAGCCCGCGGCGAGACTCGGCGGGCGCGTGGTGGTGATCCGCCGCGGAAGGATCGTCGAAGAAGGCGATGCGGCCCGGCTGGCGAGCGGCCATGCTCACGGCTATACCCAAACATTGTACAAGGCGATTCCGCGGCTCTCGCTCGCTGAGTCCAAGGGCCGCGCCGCCGCCCGCGGTCAGCCCTTGTTGCAGGTCTTCGGCCTCGATCTGGTGGCGACCGGCCGGCGCGAGGGCATCACCTTCGAATTGCGCCGCGGCGCGTCGCTGGCCTTGGTCGGCGAAGAGGGCTCCGGCCGGCGCGAACTGGTGCGCGCGGTGCTGGGACTCGCCCGGGCGCCCGCGGGGCGCGTGGTGTTCGACGCCGTCGATCTCAATATCCTGTCGCAGGCCATGGCGTCGCGTCTGCGCCGGCGCGTCGCCTTCATCACCGGCGCCGACGATGCCCTCGACCCGCGCATGACGCTTTGGGACACCGTCGACGAGCCGCTCAGGGCACACCTGAAACTCCCGCGCGACCTGGTCGCCGGCTACCGCGAAGCGGCGCTGAAACGCGTCGGGCTGGCATCCCATGACGGCAGGCGGACCGTCGCCTCGCTGGGCGCCTTCGACAAGCGGCGTCTGCAGGTCGCGCGCGCCATCGTCGCCGCGCCGCTGCTGGCGGTGGTGGACGAGCCCTTGCGCGGGCTCGACGCCTTCGCCCAGACGATCATGCGCGAGGTCCTGACCGATTTTCGCGCCCAACAAGACTCGGCGTTCTTGGTCGTCACCTCCGATTTCACCGTGGCCCAGGCGCTGGCCGACGAAGCCATGGTCTTCAAGGACAAGAAACTCGTCGAACGCGGTCTGATCGTGGACATCCTGCGCTCGCCCAAAGACCCCCACACCAGCGGACTGATCGAGGCGGTGACCTTGCCGGGTCTTTCGCAAAACCCGCCGCCGGTCTAGAAACGGTCCATGATTCCGCGATACGCCCGCGCCGAAATGACGGCCGTCTGGTCGGCCGAAACGAAATTCCGCATCTGGTTCGAGATCGAGGCCCATGCCGCCGACGCGCTGGCCAAGCTCGGCGTCATCCCCAGAGAAGCCGCCGCGAAAATCTGGGAGAAGGGCAAAGCGGCCGCGTTCGACATCGGCCGCATCGACGAGATCGAACGCGAGGTGAAGCACGATGTCGTCGCCTTCCTGACGCACCTGTCGGAAATCGTCGGCCCCGAGGCGCGCTTCGTGCATCAGGGCATGACTTCGTCGGACGTGCTGGACACCTGTCTTGCCGTGCAGCTTCGCCGCGCCGCAGATATTCTTATCAGCGACGTCAACCGCCTGCTCGCGGCGCTGAGGGCGCGCGCCCTGGAGCACAAGCACACGCCCACCATCGGGCGCAGCCACGGCATCCATGCCGAGCCGACGACCTTCGGTCTGAAGCTCCTGGGCTTCTACGCGGAATTCGAGCGCGCCAGGGACCGGCTGACGGCGGCGCGCGAAGAGATTTCCACCTGTGCGATCTCGGGCGCGGTGGGCACCTTCGCCAATATCGATCCGGCGGTGGAAGCCCACGTCGCCAGCAAGCTGGGCCTCAAGGTCGAACCGGTTTCGACGCAGGTGATCCCGCGCGACCGCCACGCCGCCTATTTCGCGGCGCTGGGCGTTGTCGCAAGTTCGCTGGAGCGGCTGGCCACCGAAATCCGCCATCTGCAGCGCACCGAGGTCCTGGAAGCGGAAGAGCATTTTTCCGAAGGCCAGAAGGGCTCCTCCGCCATGCCGCACAAGCGCAATCCGGTCTTGAGCGAGAACCTCGCCGGGTTGGCGCGGATGGTGCGCGCTTACGTGACGCCCGCGCTGGAGGACGTGGCGCTGTGGCACGAGCGGGACATCTCGCATTCCTCGGTGGAACGCTATATCGGGCCCGACGCGACGGTGACGCTCGATTTCGCGCTGGTGCGCGCGGCGGGCATCGTCGAGAAGCTGGTCGTCTATCCCGAGCGCATGTTGGAGAATCTGGAGAAGACGCACGGCCTGGTGCACAGTCAGCGCGTGCTGCTGGCGCTGACGCAAAAGGGCCTGGGGCGCGAGGACGCTTATCGCCTGGTGCAGAAAAACGCCATGCGGGCATGGAAGGGCAAAGGGGCGCTGCTCGATCTGCTCAAGGCCGATCCCGAGGTGACGGGCGCGCTGTCCGCCAAGGAGCTTGAAGGGCTGTTCGACCTCGCCCACCACTTCAAGCAGGTCGATACGATCTTCGCGCGCGTGTTCGGCAACTAACCGGACCGGCTACCGCTTCGTTTCGCGCATGATCTGGTCTTTGGCTTCGGCAAGCAGCTCTTCCATCTTGTGCCGGATGACGTGGTCGGAACGGGCGAGCTTGGCTGCGTCGAAATCGGCGCGGAGCTTGGCGAACACGGCCTCGGAGCCCGCCAGATCGGCGGCGACGACCGCTTTGGCATAATTTTCGGCGGCGGCATCGGAAAATCCCAATTCGGCGGCCGCCCACAATCCCAGAAGCTTGTTGCGGCGTGCGCCGATCTTGAATCGCAATTCCTCGTCATGGGCCCATTTGTCCTCATGTTTCTTCTTGCGGTCCTCGAACCCGTCAGCCATGTCCAACCTCTTGAAAAACAATAAAGAACTCCGTCAAACGCTCCCGGCGCATCCGTACCATAGCCCAGCCGGACGGCGCCGACGACCGGGCGCGGCGGATGCGCCCTCCAAGCACGTTGCCGCGCGCGCTTCCCGTCGCTATTTTGCCGCTTCGACGGGGACTCAAAAGTCGGGGCCCCGTTTCGCGTTTTAGGCGGAGAAAAACCATGAAGCGCCGGCGCATGATCTACGAGGGCAAGGCCAAAATCCTCTACGAGGGGCCGGAACCCGGCACGGTCATCCAGTATTTCAAGGACGACACCACCGCCTTCGACGCCCAGAAGAAGGCGGTGATCGAGGGCAAGGGTGTGCTCAACAACCGCATCAGCGAATACCTGATGACGCAGTTGAACGCCATCGGCGTGCCCACCCATTTCGTGCGCCGCCTCAACATGCGCGAGCAGCTCATCAAGGAGGTGGAGATCATTCCCCTCGAAGTGGTGGTGCGCAACGTGGCGGCGGGTTCGCTGTCCAAACGGCTGGGCATCGAGGAAGGAACGGCGCTGCCGCGCTCCATCATCGAGTACTACTACAAGAACGACGCGCTGCACGATCCCTGGGTGAGCGAGGAACACATCACCGCCTTCGGCTGGGCCAGCCCCCAGGACCTCGACGACGTCGTCAACCTCACCATCCGCATCAACGATTTTCTCACCGGATTGTTCCTCGGCGTCGGCATCAAGCTGGTCGATTTCAAGGTCGAGTTCGGGCGGCTGTGGGAAAACGACTACATGCGCATCGTGCTGGCCGACGAGATCAGTCCCGATTCCTGCCGGCTGTGGGACGCGGCCACCAACGAGAAGATGGACAAGGACCGCTTCCGCCGCGACCTGGGCAGCGTGGTGGAAGCCTATTCCGAAGTCGCGCGGCGCTTGGGAATCATGCCCGAATCGGGGCAGGGAGAAGCCAAAGGGCCGATGCTGGTGAAATGAAAGCGCGCGTGTTTGTGACGTTGAAGAATGGGGTTCTCGACCCGCAGGGAAAAGCCATCGGCCATGCGCTGCAGGGACTGGGCTTCGACGGCGTCGGCGAAGTCCGTCAGGGCAAGGTCATCGACCTCGAATTGGCCGAACGCGACGCGGCCAAAGCCCGCGCCTGCCTGACCGAGATGTGCGAGAAGCTGCTCGCCAACACCATCATCGAGAAATACGAGATCGAGCTGAAGGGATGAAGTCCGCCGTCGTTGTTTTTCCGGCTTCCAATTGCGACCGCGATGCGGCGGTGGCTCTGGAGCGGATGACGGGCAACAAACCGCACATGGTCTGGCATGCCGACAGCGCCGTGCCCGACGTCGATCTGATCGTGCTGCCCGGCGGCTTCGCCTACGGCGACTATCTGCGCTGCGGAGCGATGGCGTCCCAAAGCCGCGTCATGCGCGACGTCAAAGCCAAGGCGGAAAAGGGCGTCGCGGTGCTGGGCATCTGCAACGGTTTCCAGGTGCTGACCGAGACCCACATGCTGCCCGGCGCGCTGATCCGCAACGCCGGCCTCAAATTCGTCTGCCGTCCGGTAGGGCTTGAGGTGACCGAAACGCAGTCCGCCTTCACCCGCAAATACGATCACGGCCAGCGCGTGGTGTTTCCGGTGGCGCACGGCGAAGGCAATTACTTCGCCGACGAGGAGACTCTCGACCGGCTGGAAGGCGAAGGCCGCGTGGTCTTCCGCTACGCGCCGGGCGACAATCCCAACGGCTCGATCCGCAACATTGCCGGTATCCTGAACGAAAAGCGCAACGTGCTGGGCCTGATGCCGCATCCCGAGCGCGTGGTCGATCCGCTGCTCGGCGGCACCGACGGGCGCGCCCTGTTCGAAAGCCTGATCGAAGCGCTGCCATGATCACACCGCAAATCGTCCGCGAACACGGCCTTTCCGAAGAAGAATATGCCCGCATCAAGTCGCTCCTCGGCCGCGAACCGAACCTCGTGGAACTGGGCGTCTTCTCGGTGATGTGGAGCGAGCACTGCTCCTACAAATCCACCCGCGCCCATCTGAAGAAGCTGCCGACCAAAGGCCCGCGCGTGCTGCATGGCCCCGGCGAGAATGCCGGCGTGGTGGACATCGGCGACGGCGACGCGGTGATCTTCAAGATGGAGAGCCACAACCATCCGAGCTTCATCGAACCTTACCAGGGCGCGGCGACCGGCGTCGGCGGCATCATGCGCGACGTCTTCACCATGGGGGCGCGCCCGGTGGCGATGATGAACTCGCTACGTTTCGGCGAACCAAGCCATCCCAAGACGCGCCATCTGGTCAGCGGCGTCGTCTCCGGCATCGGCGGCTACGGCAATTGCATGGGCGTGCCCACGGTGGGCGGCGAGGTGAACTTCCACCGTTCCTACAACGGCAACATCCTGGTCAACGCGCTGTGCGTGGGTCTGGCGCGCAGCGACAGGATTTTCCTTTCCGCCGCCAAGGGCGCGGGCAATCCCGTCGTCTATGTCGGCTCCAAGACCGGGCGCGACGGCATCCACGGCGCCACCATGGCCTCGGCGGAGTTCAACGAGGATTCCGAGGAGAAGCGCCCCACCGTTCAGGTCGGCGATCCCTTCACCGAAAAGCTGCTGCTGGAGGCCTGCCTGGAACTGATGGCGACCGACGCCATCGTCGCCATCCAGGACATGGGCGCGGCGGGGCTCACCTCGTCCTCCTCCGAGATGGCGGACAAGGGCGGCGCCGGCATCGTCATCGATCTCGACAAGGTGCCCCAGCGCGAAACGGGCATGACCGCCTACGACATGATGCTGTCGGAGAGCCAGGAACGCATGCTGGCGGTGCTCAAGCCCGGACGCGAAGCGGAGGCCGAACGCATCTTCCGCAAATGGGAACTCGATTTCGCGGTGATCGGCGTCACCACCGACAGCCATCGCCTGATCGTCAAGCACAAAGGCGAAACCGTCGCCGACATACCCGTGGGCGCGCTGTCGGAGGCGGCGCCGATCTACGAACGCCCCTTCGTCAAGCGTGAGCCCGCGCGCGGTGCGCCGTCTTTCGACGCGTCGCGGCCGGTGATGGAATCGCTGCTGAAAATCATCGGCGCGCCGGACATGTGCTCCAGGCGCTGGGTCTGGGAGCAATACGACAACACGGTGATGGCCGACACGGCGCAGCGCCCCGGCGGCGACGCCGCCGTGGTGCGCGTGCACGGCACCGGCAAGGGCATCGCCGTCACCACCGATGTCTCGCCGCGCTACTGCAAAGCCGATCCGTTCGAAGGCGCCAAACAGGCGGTCGCGGAAGCCTGGCGCAACCTCACCGTCGTGGGCGCCACCCCGCTCGCCGTCACCGACTGTCTGAACTTCGGCAATCCGGAGAAGCCCGAGATCATGGGCGAGATCGTGGCGAGCATCGAGGGCATCGCCGAAGCCTGCCGCGCCCTCGCTTTCCCCGTCGTCTCCGGCAACTGCTCGCTCTACAACGAGACCCAGGGCGAAGGCATCCTGCCTACACCCACCATCGGCGCCGTCGGACTGCTGAAAAACGTCCACCGCATGGCGACCATCGCCTTCAAGCGCGAAGGCGACGCGATTTTGTTGATCGGCAAACCGCGCGGCCATCTTGGCCAGTCGGTTTACCTCCGCGAAGTCGAAGGCAAGGAGGAAGGCGCGTGCCCGCCCGTCGATCTCGCAGCGGAAAAGAAGCATGGCGATTTCGTCCGTGAGTTGATCGAAGCGGGCCGCATCGACACCGTGCACGATGTTTCCGACGGCGGGCTGTTGGTCGCCGCCGCCGAAATGGCGCTGGCGGGCGGCATGGGGACCGCGCTTTCGGACGGGGACATCCCAAGCTTTTTCGGCGAGGACCAGGCTTGCTACCTGATCGCCGCCCCGCGCGCCGAAGCCGAACGCATCGTTGCCGGTGCAAAAGCCGCCGGAATCACTGCGTCTTTGATCGGAACAACCGGCGGGGATAAGATCGCGGTGAAAGGCTGCGGCGAGATCGCGCTCGAGCGTTTGCGCACAGCGCACGAAACCTGGTTTCCGTCCACCATGACGGGAGAACTCTGATGGCAATGGCAGCCGGCGAAATCGAGAAGCTGATCCGCCAGGCGTTCCCCGACGCTGAGGTGGAGGTCACGCCGCTGGCCGAGGACAACGACCACTACGCCGCCATGGTCGTTTCCAGCGCGTTTAAGGGCAAGACGCGCGTGCAGCAGCACCAGATGGTGTACGAGGCGCTGGGCGGGCGCATGGGCGGCGTGCTCCACGCCCTGTCGCTGCAGACGGCGGCGAAGGATTGACTTGCCTTGACGTTGCGCGGCATCACCCTTATCTGAATGTTTCGACCCCAGGGAAAGCGCGCGAAAGATGGCCAGCGTCCACGACCGTATCGCCGAAGACATCGCCTCCAGCGACGTCGTTCTTTTTATGAAGGGCACGCCGCTGTTTCCCCAATGCGGTTTCTCCGCCGCCGTGGTGCAGATCCTGTCGACGCTCGGCGTGAAGTTCAAAGCCGTCGACGTGCTGAAGGATGCGGAGGTGCGCCAGGGCATCAAGGCGTTCTCGAACTGGCCGACGATCCCGCAGCTCTACATCAAGGGCGAATTCGTCGGCGGTTGCGACATCGTCCGCGAGATGCACGAGACCGGCGAATTGAAATCCTATTTCACCGCAAAAGGCATCGCGCTCGAGAATGCCTAATTCGCAAAATGTTTCGACCACACCGGCGCGATGGCCGGGCGCCGCGATAGCGCCGCCGCGATAGCACAAATCTTCGGCACGCGTTCTTCCCGCCAGCCTTCGCTGCGGCACTCCCGCCAGCGGCTGAACATGGCGGCATAGATGTCCACGGCCGAAAAACCGCTCGCCAGCAACCAAGGTCCGGCGACCGCCTGTTCGACGGTCAGCATGCGCGCGCGGATGCGATCGCGCGCCTTCAGCTTCAGCGCCTCCGCCTCGGCGCCCGCGGGCACGAAGCGTTCGGGATAATCGGCGATCTCTACCATCGGGTAGATCTCCGACGCCATGAAGGCGATCCAGCGCAGCGCTTGCGCCCGCTCGGCCGTTGCCGGGGGCGGCAGGAGCGCGGCTTGCGGATGGCGTTCGGCCACGGTCAACAGCAGCGCCGCCGTTTCGGTGACGATCCCGCCGGACGACAGCTTCAGCGCCGGAATCTTTCCGCTCGGATTGATGGTCAGGAAGGCGGGCGATTTCTGCTCGTTCTTCTCGAGTGAAATCGTCTTAAATTCGTAAGGCGCGCCGGCTTCGGCCAATGCGGCCTCCACGCAGAAGGCGCCGGAACCCTTGTCGCCGTATAGGGTGTAGGTCATCGCACCCGCCTATAAACGAAGGGGCTGACGTAGATAAGGATCAGAGGTTAGCCCATTTTCTGAGCTGATCGAACTGTTGTTTGGGCGAGCCGTAGTTGAAGCGGAATTCGCATTCCTTGAGGAACAGATAGAAGGTTTTGCGCGGGATGCCGTTATATTTGCGCAGC
>JAGWMG010000009.1 GCA_028871795.1 Alphaproteobacteria bacterium
TGGATTCCCAACACGTCTGCCGCCGAACGGGCCGTCACCTCCAGCACAAAACATTCCAGCAGCCGCAACTGCTGTTTCGTGCCCAATTTGCAGCGCTTAATCCCCATTCAACCACCGTAGATAATCTCCTTATCTACGTCAGCCCCAAATTTAATGTTTACATGTTTTGCGAGTGTGGCGCAGGAACAGACGGCCGCCGCAAAGCGGGAGGGCGGCAAACGCTATTCGCCGGTGGCGACGCGCAGATCGTCGTCCGGGGGCGGAGCGGCCCGCCGCTCGCCGCGGGCGCGGATGATCGCCACCGTGGCGTCGATCTTGGTCAGGTGATCGGTCGTCGATTTTTCCGGGTGGAACACCTGGTTGAGATTCAGCGCCGCATGTCCGAGCAGGTGCATCGACGCATTGCGGTCGACGCCCAGTTCCAGCCCTTCCACGGCGGCCAGCAGGGATTCGCACCATCCCGCCGCGATTTCGAATTCCGTGTCGCGGCAGCGCTTGGCAACGGCTTCGGTCAATTGCGCCAGCTTCGTCAGATCCCCGGTGTAGCTCTCCTCGCCCGGCCCGCGTTCCTGCAGCAACCGCCACAGGATGCAGATCTGGAAGGCATCGCGGCGCAGCTTCTCGGAATTCAGCGTGTCGCGCGCGGTGCGCAGTTCCGCGTCCAGCCGCGCGGTCGCCTCCTCGACGCTCAGTCTCTCCTTCGCCTTCATCTTCAGCGAGTTGGGCGGCTCGAACAGCTCCACGGTCGACGGCCTGCTCGAATCGCGCCTGCGGTCCGGGCCGACATAATCGTGGGTAATGACAAAACCCTTGCGCCGCTCGATGTGCGCTTCGACGCGATCGCCCAGCAGTTTGGTCGAGAACGGGCGCAGGATCAGATCGTCCGCGCCGGAATTCAGGACGCGGCTGACCAGCGCGTTGGTCTTTTCCCAGGCAGTGACGATGATGACGATGAACGGATTATAGCCGGTGGCCCCTTGCCGCAGCATCTGGATCATCTGGCACAGTTCGGCGTCGGCACCCTGCGCTTCGCACAACGCCAGGTCCGGGGGGCGGTTGCGGATCGCCTCGCGGCAGTCCTCGATGGTGGCGACCGTGTCGATGTTGCGAAAGCCGAGCGTGTACAGCACCGCGCGCGTTGCCGTGCGGTTTGCGGAAACCGGGTCGTACACCAGAGTTTCGGCCGACTCGTAAGAGAGCCTCGGCATCGCGGGCACCTTGGACTTTGGTAAGGAATGCCACAGCCGGGGTTAAAGAAAGGTGGGCCGGGTTGGTTAATGTCCGGCTGGCGCAGACTCGATGATTGTCAGGAAATCGGCGGCCTTGAGGCTTGCCCCGCCGACCAGCGCGCCGCCGACCTCCGCGACGCCCAAGATTTCCTTGGCATTGCGCGGGTTCACGGAGCCGCCGTAGAGAATGGGAATCGCCCGCCCGCCGGCTGCGAAGCGCTTGGTCAGTTCGCTGCGCAGATGGGCGTGCATGCGGGCGATCTCCGCGGTCGTGGGTGTCCGTCCCGTCCCGATGGCCCAGACCGGCTCATAGGCGATCGCGGTGCGAGCCGCGGCGGCGCCGTCCGGTACGCTGGCGGCAAGTTGCCGGTCGACAACTTCTTCTTCGCGGCCGGCGTTGCGCTCGGCTTCGGTCTCGCCGATGCAGACGATGACGCCCAGCCCGGCGCGCCAGGCGGCCTTGGCCTTGGTGGCGACCAGCGCGTCGGTTTCGCCATGATACTGCCGGCGCTCGGAATGGCCGACGATGACCCAGTTCGCCCCGGCGTCGCGCAGCATTTCCGCCGAAACCTCGCCGGTGAAGGCCCCGGAGGGCTGCGGATGGCAGTCCTGCCCGCCCACGGCGATCTTGCCGCGCGCCCGGGCGGCGGCCTGGGAGACCAGCGTCGCCGGCGGACAGACCAGCACATCGCAGCCGGCCGGATGGGCCTTGAGCGCGCGAACAAGCGCATCGACTTCCTCCAGGGCGGACGACAAGCCGTTCATTTTCCAGTTTCCCGCGATCAACATGCCCTTCTCCTTGTCCTTGCCGTCGTGATCCCCCCTCCCTATCATCCGCCGCCTTTCGCCGCCACGCGCCATTCGCCACCTCGGGTCCGCCATGCTTCAGAATATGCGCAAGTTCGCCAAGTCCTGGGTCGCCAACATATTCCTGGGGGCGCTGACGCTCAGCTTCGTGTCCTGGGGCGTGGGCGACGTTCTCAAAGGCGGCACCAGCACGGCGGTCGCGACCGTCGGCGGGACGTCCATCGAACAAACCGAATTCCAACGCGACTACAGCAATTTCGTCCGCAATCAGAGCAAGGAAATGACGCCGGAACAGATCCGCCGCGCCAATATGGGCAATGCGCTGCTTC
The DNA here is from genome assembly GCA_028871795.1 of Alphaproteobacteria bacterium. Classification (GTDB taxonomy): domain Bacteria; phylum Pseudomonadota; class Alphaproteobacteria; order Micropepsales; family Micropepsaceae; genus Rhizomicrobium. The sequence continues at coordinate 2,366 of JAGWMG010000009.1, forward strand.
AGCAGGATATTCAGCAGGTCGCAATGGACAATGTGGCGCGCAAACTCGACATGACCGTCGGCGACGACACCGTGGCGGAGCAGATCCACGCCATCCCGGCGTTCGCGGGCGTTTCCGGCTCTTTCGATCACGCCGCCTTCCAGGAATTGATCTCGCGCAATGGCTATAGCGAGCAGGGTTTCATCGAGCTCATGCGGCACGATTTGGTCCGCGAACAATTGCTGCACGCCGCCGGCTCGGGCTTCGAACTGCCCGCCGGCTACGCGCGCGCGCTGTTCGCCTATTACACGGAAGTGCGGGCCGCGGAATACGTGACGGTGGACGCCAAGGCGCTGCCGCCGATCGCGCCGCCTGCGGACGCCGTTCTGGCCGCCTACGTGAAGGCCCACACCGACCGTTTCTCGACGCCCGAATACCGCGACGTGACATACGCTGAGATCAGTCCCGAGGACGTGGCCAAGGGCCTGACGGTGACCGACGCGCAGATCCAGAACATGTACGACGCGAACAAGGACAAGTACGACATCCCGGAAAAGCGCACCCTGGAGCAGATTACCTTCCCCAGCCAGGCGGAGGCGCAGGCGGCCCGCGCCAAGATCGCCGCCGGCACGAGCTTTGCGAACGTCGCGGCTGCGCGCGGCCTGAAGCCGTCCGATCTGGATGTGGGCGAACACACCGCGGCGGAACTCGATCCTGCGGAGGCCAAGGCGGTCTTCGCATTGCCCGAGGGCGGCGTGAGCGACGCGGTCAAGCTCACGTTCGGCTGGGCCCTGATTAGGGTCGCCAAGATCGCACCGGGCCGCCTCACGACCCTGGATCAGGCGAGGGACGACATCAAAAAGACGGTGCTGCAGCAGTTGACCGACGCCAAGATGGGCGACATCGCCAACGCCTACATGGACGCCACCAGCGGCGGCGCCACGCTCACCGAAGCGGCCAAGAAAATCGGTATGCAGACGGGCCGCGTGGCGGCGATGGATGCCAACGGCTTGGCGCCCGACGGCAGCAAGGCCGCCGCTCCCGACGATCCGAAGTTCCGCGAACAGGCGTTCAAGGCCGAGGCCGGCGAAGACGGCGATCCTTTCGCGGGCAAAGCGGGCCAGGAATTCGTGGTGTCGGTGAACGCCGTCGTGCCGCCGAAGCTCAAGCCGCTCGACAGCGTGCGCGCCCAGGCTCTCGCCGATTGGACGGCCCAGCAGCGGGCGATCCTGCTGCAAAAGAAGGCCGCGGAACTCGCCGCCCAGGCCAACAGGGAGCACTCCATCGACGGCGCGGCCAGGGCGACCGGCGCCACCGTGCAAGCCAGCCCGGCGCTGACGCATTCGACCAGCGATGCGACGTTCTCGGGCCAGCTTGTGAGCGCGCTGTACGCGGCGGCGCCGGGCGCCACGGTTTACGGCCCGCTGGGCAAGGGTGAAGGCTACGTCGTGGCGCGCGTCACCGGCGTCGTTCATCCCTTGCCGCCGACCGACAGCGCGGAATTCGCGCGGGGCCTGAGAGCGATCACGCAGAACGTGGCGACGGACCTCGTCTCGTCCTTCGCCGGGGCGGCGCGCGACCGGCAAGGCGTGAAGATCAACAACAAACTGCTGAACAGCGTGATCGGCGGCGAAGGTTCGTGATCGCGCCATGGGCATCCTTCCGGACTTCGCCGCCTTCGCGCGCGGATACGACAAGGGCGAACCGCAGGTTCTGTACGCGCGGCTCGTCGCCGATCTCGAAACACCGGTCTGCGCTTTCCTGAAGCTCGCCGAAGGCCGCGACAACGCCTTTCTGTTCGAAAGCGTGCAGGGCGGCGAAGTCCGCGGCCGCTATTCCATCATCGGGCTGAAACCCGATCTCGTCTGGCGCTGCCGGGACGGCAAAGCCGAAATCAATCGCAGCGCCGGCGGCGCGCCCGGCGTTTTCGTACCTGAGGCGCTGGCACCGCTGCAGTCCTTGCGCGCGCTGATCGGCGAGACGCGCATGGTGCTGCCGGACGGCCTGCCGCCGATGGCGGTCGGCCTCTTCGGCTATCTCGGTTACGACATGGTGCGGCTGATCGAGCGACTGCCCAACGCGCCCCCCGATACGCTCGGCCTGCCGGACGCCATCCTGCTGCGCCCCTCCATCACCGCCGTCTTCGATACGGTGCGCGACGAAATCACGATCGTTACGCCGGTCTGGCCGCGAAGCGGCATCGACGCGCGCGCGGCTTATGCGCGGGCTGGCGAGCGGCTGGCCGACGCCGTCGCCGCTCTCGAACGGCCGGTGCCGGCGGCCCCTGCCCCGCCGCCCGATCTGCCGTCCGCCGTCACGGTCGAATCCAACATGACGCACGGCGAATATCTGGCGATGGTCGAGCGCGCCAAGGAGTATATCCGCGCCGGCGACATTTTCCAGGTCGTGCCGAGCCAGCGCTTCAGGCGGCCGTTCACGCTGCCGCCGCTGGCGCTTTATCGCGCGCTGCGGCGGCTCAATCCGTCGCCGTTCCTCTATCATCTCGCCTTTCCCGGATTTTCCATCGTCGGGTCGAGCCCGGAAATCCTCGTGCGGCTGCGCGACGGCGTCGTTACCATCCGTCCCATCGCCGGCACGCGCCCGCGCGGCGCGACGCCCGAGGAAGACAAGCGGCTGTCCGACGAACTTATCGCCGATCCCAAGGAGCGCGCCGAACATCTGATGCTGGTCGATCTCGGCCGCAACGACGTGGGCCGCGTGGCGCAAATCGGCGGCGTGAACGTCACCGACAGCTTCTTCATCGAGCGCTACAGCCACGTGATGCATCTGGTTTCCAATGTGGAGGGCCGTATCCGCCCGGGCCTCGACGCCGTCGACGCGCTGGCCGCCGGCCTGCCGGCGGGCACCTTGTCGGGCGCGCCGAAAATCCGCGCCATGGAGATCATCGACGAATTCGAGAAGGAAAAGCGCGGCGCGGTCTATGCCGGCGCGGTCGGCTATTTCGCGGCCGACGGCTCGATGGACACCTGCATCGTGCTGCGCACCGCCGTGGTCAAGGACGGCACGATGTACGTGCAGGCCGGCGGCGGCATCGTCTTCGACAGCGTGCCCGAGACTGAGTACCAGGAGACCGTCAACAAAGCGAAAGCGCTGATGAGCGCGGCGGAGGAAGCCGTGCGCTTCGCCGCGGCGGGCAAACGGGGACAGTAGAATTTCCGCCCCCGCGAAGCTGGCCTCAATACGCCAGCTCTGCATACGGATCGGCCTTGCCGGCCTCGACGTCCGACACGGCGACAGGCGGATAGCCGACCGACTGCTTTTCGCTTTCCTGCCAGGCGGCGACGATCATGTCGCGCAATTCCGCCGCGCCCAGCGCCAGCCGTTTCGCGGTGAAGGCCTTACCCGCCGCCGTCGGTTTCGCGAAAGCACGCGCCTTTTCGAGCCGATAGAACGGCACGACGTCCGCCTGTGCGGCCGTCAGATAATCCGCGACGCGCGCGGAGATCGAACAGGCGCAATCGCGAGCGGCCGGCATCGCCGCTTCGACATCCGCGTCTGCGATATTCTTGTGCACATACTGGTTTTCCCACGGCACATGGACATGTTCCTGCGTGAAGCCTTCGGGATTTGGGAAATCCCCCCAGCCGTTGTAATGCACGCTGGCGTGCAGCGGCATGCTGCCGTCGCCCACGAAATGCGACCACACCCCAAGATCGTGCAGGGCGATCTTTTCGCGCTCGATGCGATCCTTCGCGTACCAGGCGCGCGCCTTCGCGCTTTTGGCCAGCTTCTCGCCCGCGGCGTCGACGCGCCAATAGGCAAAATCCTTCGTCAGAAGCTGGAAGCCGTCGACGATGGCATAAGGAAGATAGCCGGCCTTGTACTGGTCGGAGCCCGCGGCGCGCAGTTCGGTGTCGTATTGCTCGCGCGTCGTCGGCAGCGACTTGAGCGCGGGGCCGCCGAGCACGGTGAGATCGTCGGACACGTCGAGAAAATGCGCCGGGCTGTGTTCGGAGTCGAACGTCTCCCCGGCGCCGCGCTCGCGGTCCGGCTCCGGCGCCAGATAACCCGCTTCCGTCGCCGCGTCCGCCGCATGGAGAAAAGCAGGCAGAGCGGCCGGCAGAGCCTTCACCGCGAGTTCGCCGATCATGCGATGGCCGTCCGGGCCCCATGCGAGGGCGGACGAAGCTGCCAGTCCCGACGCCAGCGACAGCGAAATCAACCAACGCGACCAAACGCCCATGACCGGACTCCCGCTTTGAGATTGCGACGATCTTGCCGCAAGCGGCCCGACCGACAAAGACGAATTGTTGCAACACAAGGATTTACGACGAGGCCCGCGCGGCGAAAAACTTCAGGAGAAGCCGTTCGACGCGGTCGTAGGCACTCTGTGCGGCTGCGAGCGTGTCTTCATGCGACAATGGCGCTGTCGATAAGCCGGCCGCGAGGTTGGTCACCAGCGACAAAGCCGCCACTTTCATCCCGCAATGGCTGGCGACAAGACACTCGGGAACGGTCGACATTCCGACAACATCGGCGCCCAGCGCGGCGAACATCCGCACCTCCGCCGGCGTCTCGAAGTTGGGTCCGAGCGTGTAGAGATAAATGCCGGTTCGGACCGCGACGCCGGCTTCGCGCGCGGCGACGGCGAGCATGGCGCGCAGCTCCGGATCGTAAGCGTGCGACATGTCGGGAAAGCGCGGGCCGACGCTTTCGTCGTTCGGCCCCGCCAGCGGATTGATGCCCGAGAGATTGATGTGGTCCTTGACGATCATCAGCGTGCCCGCCGGCATGTCCGAGGTCAGTCCGCCAGCTGCGTTGGTGAGGACAAGCCGATCCACGCCGAGCTTGCGCAAGGTGCGGATGGGAACCGCAATCGCCTGCGGCGGATGATCTTCGTAGGCATGGATGCGTCCCTGCATGACCGCGAGCGGCATCCCGCCGAGATCGCCGATCACCAGATTCCCGTGATGGCCCGCCACCGTCGAAGGCGAAAACCCGGGAATGTCGGCATAGGACATGCTCTTGGCGTGCGCGAGTTTGTCGGCGAAGCGGCCCAGGCCGCTGCCGAGCACGATGGCCGTCTTCGGAAACACCATGCCCAGCCGCTTGCGGACGGCGGCGGCGGCGGCTTCGACGGTTTCGGAGGAACTCATGGCATCAGGTGTTAGCAGCCGCCGGTGCGCATGGACAAGGCCGCACTTTCTTGGAACAATGCCAGGATATGCGCGCAATCGTTGCAGTGCTTGATTCCTTCGGCATCGGCTCCGCCCCGGACGCTGCGCGCTTCGGGGACGACGGCGCCAACACCTTCGGCCACATCGCCGAAGCCTGCGCAGCCGGAAAAGTCGTCCGCGGCGGCCGCACGGGCCCGCTGGACATTCCGAATCTTCTTTCGCTGGGACTGGGGCTGGCGGCCGGCGAAGCCGATCCGCGAATCGGCAGAATGCAGAGCGGGCGCATCGTCGGGCGCTACGGCAGCGCCGCGGAACTGAGCAAGGGCAAGGACACGCCGAGCGGTCATTGGGAAATGATGGGCTTGCCGGTCGAGATCGACTGGGGTTATTTCCCGCGCACCGTGCCCGCCTTCCCCGCCGCGCTCACAGACGCCTTGATCGAACGCGCCAAGCTGCCCGGCATCCTGGGCAACTGCCACGCCTCCGGCACCGAGATCATCGAGAAGTACGGCATGGAGCACATCGGAACCGGGATGCCGATCTGCTACACCTCGGCCGATTCCGTGTTCCAGATCGCCGCCCACGAAACCCATTTCGGGCTGGAGCGGCTGTATCTCGTCTGCCGCATCGCCCGCAAACTCGTGGATCAGTACAATGTCGGGCGCGTGATCGCGCGGCCGTTCGCCGGCGAGGAGCCGGGCTCCTTCAAGCGCACGGCCAACCGCCACGATTACGCCACGCCGCCGCACAAGCCGACCCTGCTCGACCGCGTCAAGGCGAAAGGCCACGAGGTCGTCGGCATCGGCAAGATTTCGGACATCTTCGCCGGCAGCGGCATCACCAGGAGCCTGAAGGCGGACGGCAACGAGCAGATCTTCGACACCATGGTGGACTGCGTGAAGGCGGCGCCCGACCAGTCGATCATCTTCGCCAATTTCGTGGATTTCGACCAGTCCTTCGGCCACCGCCGCGACGTGGCGGGCTACGCCGGGGCGCTGGAAGCTTTCGACGCGCGCATCCCAGAATTGCAGGCCGTGCTGAAGCCGGGCGACCTTGCCGTCTTCTCCGCCGATCACGGCTGCGACCCGACCTGGACGGGCAGCGATCACACGCGCGAAGTCGTGCCCATCCTCGCCTTCGGTCCGGACATTCTGGCGGGCGCCATCGGCAAGCGCTCCACCTTCGCAGACATCGGCCAGTCCATCGCCAAACACCTCGCTCTCGACCCGCTTGCGGCCGGGACGTCATTCCTGTGAGCCCATGAGCAGACACCCCATCGCCTTCGACGACGCAGCCGCCACCGATCTCGTGGCCTGCGCCACGCCCGACGCCGCCTTCGACCGCCTGGTGCGGCTCTACGACGAGGCCATCGGCGCCATCGAAACGACGTTCAACGCCTTCTCGCGCGGCGAGGACGGACCGGCGGCACCGCCTCCGGTTTATCCTTATCTCAGCGTGGACGTGGCCTTCGGCGAGAGCCGCTCGACCGGCCTCGCCTTCGGCAAGGTCACCAGCCCGGGCCGCTACGGCACGACGATCACCGCGCCGCATCTGTTCCGCGCCTATCTGATCGAACAGCTCACGCTGCTCACGCGGAGCTACAAGACCACGATCTATGTCGGCAAAAGCCGCACGCCGATCCCGCTGACGTTTGCACTCGAACGCGCCGCCTCGCAGATGGACGCCGGGATGCGGCTCAAGCTGGCCGAGCGCTTCGCCCTGCCGCGGCTGGACGCCGCGCACGACACCATCGTCGACGGCGGCAAATGGCTCGGCCCGGGGCCGGCGCCGCTGTCGCTGTTCTCCGCCGAACGCATCGATTTCTCGCTGCACCGGCTGCGCCATTATTCCGGCACCGATCCGGCGCATTTCCAGAGCTTCGTGCTGTTCACGAATTATCAGCGCTACATCGACGAGTTCGTCGTCTATTGCCAGAAGGAGATCTGGGAAGGCCGCGCGCAGAGCTTCGTCGAGCCGGGCAATCGCATCAGCGAGCACGGCAAAGAGCCCTCCGCCCCGCCGCTCGCCAAGCTGCCGCAGATGCCGGCCTATCATCTGGTGCAGCCCGGCAACGACGGCATCACGCTGGTCAACATCGGCGTCGGCCCGTCGAACGCCAAAACGGTCACCGATCATCTGGCGGTGCTGCGCCCGCATGTCTGGCTGATGGTCGGCCATTGCGGCGGGCTGCGCGCCAATCAGCGGCTGGGCGACTACGTGCTGGCGCACGCCTATCTACGCGACGATCTGGTCCTCGACGACATGCTGCCGACCGAAATCCCCGTGCCGCCCATCGCCGAGGTGCAGGTGGCGCTGGCCCAAGCGGTGAGCGAGATCACCGGCGCCAAGGGGCAGGTGCTGAAGGAGCGGCTGCGCACCGGCACGGTCGTCACCACCGCCGACCGCAACTGGGAGCTTCGCTTCGCCGAGCAGGCCCGGCGCTTCAACCAGTCGCGCGCCATCGCCATCGACATGGAATCCGCCACCATCGCCGCCAACGGCTACCGTTTCCGCGTGCCCTACGGGACGTTGCTCTGCGTCTCCGACCGCCCGCTGCACGGCGAGATCAAGCTGCCCGGCATGGCGGATACCTTCTACGAGGAGCGCGTCGGCCAGCATCTGCAGATCGGCATCCGCGCGCTGGAGCTGCTGCGCAAGGAAGCCCACGCCGGCACGCTGCACTCGCGCAAACTGCGCAGCTTCACGGAGCCGGCGTTCCGGTGAGGGTCAGAACCAGGCGCGCTTGTTCTTGACATACAATTCGTCGAATTCGGCATCGGTCTTGGTGAGATAGATGATGCCTTCGATGAACGCGATCAAACATGTGATCAGCCCGGGCAAAATCAACAGCCAGCCGATTGTGCCGCACAACAGCATGATGATCCCTGGCCCAGTATAGCCGAGGTAGAATTTGTGGATGCCCAAAGCGCCGAGGAAAATCGCCAACAGCCCGGCGGCGATCTTCGATTTGCCGCCGGCGTCGGCGCCGACCTGGCCGGGTAGCGGATACACAGAAGTGGCTGTGCCGTCTTCGTGAGACTCGAAATCAACTTCCATCCCGGGCCGGATCGTCAAGACGCCGCCGTGAAATTCTGTCCCCTTGAACGTATACCGCTTGCCGTCAGCGCCGGAGATGACCCCGTCGCCGCTTTCCGGGCTGTAGCCAAGAACCTGTCCGCGCATGATTCCCCACACTCTCTATCGGCGACACAATTCGATCTACACTACAGTGATTCCGGCGACGCCTGCCATGCGGCGCCGGGAGGTCGTTGATGTGACGTTTTTATAGCGCTGACCGAACTATCGTCGCGACCGCGCCGCTATCTGCCGCGCTCGACGAACAGCATGATCCCCAGGAACGCCGCGACCGCCGCGCAAGCCCAACTCGCCCAGATGGGAATGAGATGGCTGGCGACGACAAGGTCAAGGCCCGCATAAGCGCGATAGGCGTGCGCCGCGGCGACCACCAGCAGCAACAGCGCGGCAACGACTGTAAAGGGCTTCACGGCATCCTCCTCCCGATCTTCGATCGACTTTCCGCACCATAGCAGAAGCGCAACGGAAACGCTCGCGCGGAGCGAACGCGCGACAATGGGTTGCGTCTAAATCTCAAAGGACCTGCCGGCGGACAAAACCTTGTCGCTGCCGGCCGTCAGGTGACGAATTCGATGGCGATGCCGTTTTCGAGGTGCCGAATGATACGCCCGCGCGACTTGCCGATGACCAGGAGTTCGCCGACCGGAGGTTTGATTTTGGTCCCCAAATAAGCCCCGCTCAACGACAGATCGATGACGACGAAATCGACCACTTCGCCGCCCGGCCGCCTGAACTGGCGAGCTTGCGGCACCAGCAGGCGTTCGTGCCGGCGCAGAGACGTCGTGCCCCTGCGGCCCCCGAGGTAGGACAATATCTTCTCGGCGATCTGCTCGCGCGTGTCGTTGGCGCCGTCGAAGCCGATGACCATTCCGTCGCCCGTAACCCGGGCCACGGTTCCCGCGATGTTCTCGAAGCCGTTAGCGTTGAGATAGACTTCGGCGCCGACCGGCGGCGCGTCGGCGCATTCGACGCAAGCGCCGCCCAGCGAAATGTCGGTCACGACGCAGTCCCGGCCGTCCGCCGCATCGGGCGCGCGCTGGAAAAATTTGCCGCGGATGGCCGACTTCACGCGCCTGAACGTGCGCCTGTCGGTGAACACCGACATGTCGCCTCGCTCGGTTGCCGTCGCCCTGGTCTCGTTTGGTGCAAAATCTGTCGCCGTTCTGAGCATTTCCGCCTTCCTCACCCGAATTGCGGCCGGGTTTGCCGCGTATGCGACGGAAGAAATGCGCCAGGAAAGTATCGGATTTTGTAATTCGGATTCGGAGACTTGATTCAACTTGTACGAAACGGAACAGAGCGGAGCGGCGGGGGCGCCATTCCCGCTCCGCGCTCCGACATGCCGCGGCCGCATCGCGGCTTCAGTCGCTCAGGCCGGGCGTCAGCTTTATCAGGTCGTTGCCGTTGCGCTTGTAGTAGCCCGGGCCGTCGGGGCCGGTCTCATGGTAATCGCTGGTGACGTCGACATTGTAGTTCTGTCCGGTGGAATCGTGCACCCAGCCCGTCCCCAGCTGCGCATTGTAAGTCCCCGCCATGGTGACGTCGTCGTCGCCGCCGGATTTGCCGGTGTCATGCGTCTCGCTGCCGGCGGTCGGCCGCGGCAGGTCGGCCGGCGGCGGCACAAGCGTCGACGTGCAACGCGTCGCCGCCGCGACGCTGCCAGCGCCAGCGACGGAGCGAGAGTCGGAGGCGCTGCCAATGGCGATCCTCAGGATGAGGCCGTAGCCCGCCGGATCGGCCGGGATCGCGAACTTGTACAGCAGCACATAGCCCCGGTGGCGCGCGGTGGCGAAGCTGAGAACCTGATAATATCCAAACGCCTGTTCGGGGCCACTCGCCTGCGCTTGCTCGTTGGTGAGCACGCCGACGGTGTAGAGTGCGAGATTCTCCGGCGTGCGGAATTGTTCGCCGTAATATCCCGCGGCGGCACCCCCGTTGACACCGACCGCGCCGTAGCTGGCGGTCATGTCGCCATCGGGCGAGGCCACGGTGAACGCCGTGCCCTGCCGGTTCGCGTCGGTTACGCGCCAGCCGGCCGGCGCAAAGGTGCGGCACTGGCCTCCTTCCAGCGGTTGCAGCGGAACCGGCTCGGAGGCATTGGACGCAACACCGCCGCCGAACAGGCCTTGGTTTTGCGTTGGCGCGCCGCCCGACGGTGCTGTCGGCGGCGGCGCACCCGGCGCCGTCCATCGTCCGATATAGAAAAGCCCGACCAGCACCAGGATCGCCGCCGCGCCGATGGCGATTCGCTCCTTCGACGGCTTGGCCGACAACCAGTCGATATTCTTCCAATCGAATTTCGGCAGCTTCACGGCTCCCTCCGTATTCGGTTTGTGCCGGGCGCCGCCGCATACGCCTCCACCGCCGCGAGGTGGCGTGCTTTTTCGGCGTCGCCGAGAAACGAGCCGAGAAAGCTGTTCTTGGCCAGCGTCGCGAGGTCGGACTTGCCCAGCGCCAGCGCCTGCGCCACCGCGGCGAAGTTCGCGTTCACATGGCCGCCGAAATAGGCCGGATCGTCGGAGTTCACCGTCGCGCGCAGTCCCAGGTCCAACATGCGCTTCAGCGGATGGTCTTTCAGATCCTTGACCACGCAGAGCTTGAGATTGGACAGCGGGCAGACGGTCAGCGTCATCTGCCCGGCGACGAGGCGCGCCACCAGCCTGGGATCGTCGAGCGAGCGGTTGCCGTGATCGATGCGGTCGACGTGCAAGAGATCGAGCGCCTCCCAGACGTAGGACGCCGGCCCCTCCTCGCCCGCGTGGGCGACGAGCTTCAGACCGTGGGAACGCGCCGCCGCGAAGACGCGCGCGAACTTCGACGGCGGATGGCCAAGCTCGGACGAATCCAGACCGACGCCGGCGATGCGGTCGAAATAGGGTTCAGCCTGCTTCAGCGTGGCGAACGCTTCCGCCTCGCTCAGATGGCGCAGAAAACAGAGGATGAGCTTGGAGGTGATGGCGAAACGCGCCTCGCCGTCCTTGAGCGCGTGCAGAATCCCGTCCGCCACCGTCGCAAAGGCCACGCCGCGCGCGGTGTGGGTCTGCGGATCGAAAAAGATTTCCGCGTGGCGCACGTTATCGTCCGCGGCGCGCTTCAGATAGGCCAGCGCGAGGTCGTAGAAATCCTCCTCGACGCGCAGGACGTCGGCGGACCGGTAATAGATGTCGAGGAAATCCTGCAGGTTCGAGAAGCGGTATGCCCGCCGCACGTCCTCGGCGCTCGCGAAGGGAATGTCGGCCTTGTTGCGGCGCGCGACGGCGAACATCTGCTCCGGCTCGAAGCTGCCTTCCAGATGCATGTGAAGCTCGGCCTTGGGCAGGCCGGCGATGAAGGAGTCGTCCATGGCCAAAAATGCCATGGCCTTCTGCGGTTTGGCAACCGTCCGCCTATTCCCGCGCATAAGCCAACGCGCCCGCGACGTATGTGCGCGCCACGGCGCGGTCGTCGCCGAGAATGGCGATGGCAAAGAGTTTCTCGGCCGGGGACCGCACATGCGCCAAGCGGCGGCGGAGCAGCGGCAAGGACTTGGCGTCGAGCACGATGAAGTCGGCTTCCTTGCCGGTCTCGAAATTCCCCACCTTGTCGTCCAATCCCAGCGTGCGCGCGCCGCCCAGCGTGGCGAGATAGAAAAGCTTGAAGGGGTCGAGAGAGCGCTGCCGCATCTGACACACCTTGTAGGCGTCGTTCATGGCCGCGAACAGCGACAGGCTGGTGCCCGCGCCGACGTCGGTGCCGAGCCCGACGCGCGCGCCGACGCCTTCCGCCGCGGCGAGGTCGAACAGGCCGCTGCCCAGAAACAGGTTCGATGTCGGACAGAACGCGACACCCGATCCGGATTTTCCCAGCCGCGCCCATTCGCCCGGCGAAAGGTGCAGACAATGCGCGAACACGGAAGTAGGCGTCGCCAAGCCGAACTTTTCGTAGACGGCGAAATAATCCGTACAATCCGGAAAGGCGCGATGCACGGCGGTCAGCTCTTCCACATTCTCCGACAGATGGGTGTGCAGGCGCACACCGGGATGCTCGACCAGCAACCGCCCGGCCAATTCGAGCTGGCGCTCGCTGGAGGTCAGCGCGAAGCGCGGCGTCACGGCGTAGCTCAGCCGGCCCTTGCCGTGCCAGGCGCGGATCAGCGCGCGGCTTTCCATATAGCCCGTCTCGGCCGTGTCGGAGATGCCGGCCGGCGCATTCTTGTCCATCAGCACCTTGCCGGCGACGATGCGCATGTTGCGCGCCAGCGCCTCCTCGAATAGCGCTTCGGCGGAAACCTTGTGGACCGTGGCGAACACCAGCGCCGTGGTCGTGCCGTTGCGCAGAAGCTGGTCGAGGAAAAACCGCGCGGTCTCCGCCGCCACGTCCTTGTGATGGAAACGCGCTTCCGTCGGAAAGGTGTGGGCCGACAGCCATTCGAGCAGATGCGCGCCGCGCGAGGCGACGATGTCCACTTGCGGATAATGCACATGCGAGTCCACGAAGCCGGGCACAATCAGGCTACCGGCAAAGTGCTCCACCGTGACGCCGCTGAGGCGCGGAGCGATCTCGTCCCAGGCTCCGAGTTCGGCCACATGGCCGTCTTCGACCACGAGCACGCCGTCTTCGATGTGTTGTCCGGATCCCGGGTCGCCGAGAAGATGGAAGATCGAAGCTCTATAGGCCTGGCGCGCCATCTACGATCCTGCGGCGATTCGTTCCAACACCATCGGACGGGGCGCGGGCGCGGCATCGGCGATGCGAATGCAGTGTTCCAGCGCCGCGATGGCGCGTTTCGCGGCGGTCTCGTCGGCCGCATGGACGAGCGCGATCCGATCACCCGCGGCGAGGCGCGTACCAACCGGACGGAAGCCGGAAAATCCAACCGCCAGATCGATCTCGTCGGCCGTCTTGCGGCGGCCGCCGCCCAGATCGACCACCGCGACGCCGACCTCGCGCGCGTTCATACCGGCAATGACGCCGGAACGGCCGGCCAGGAACGGCAGCGTCACCGGTGCGCGGATTAGATAAAACTCGCAGCGCTCCAAAAAATCCTGCGGGCCGCCCAGCGCCGCAACCATTCGCGCGAAGGTCTCTGCCGCCGCCCCCGAATCGAGCGATTGCTGCGCCTTGGCGCGGCCTTCCGCCGGTGTCGCCGCCAGCTTGCCAAGCGCCAGCATTTCGCCTGCGAGCGCCAGGGTCACCTCATGCAGGCGGTGCTCGCGGGCGCGGCCGGTGAGATAATCGACGGCTTCGCCCACCTCCAGCGCATTGCCGACTGTTCCGCCCAGTATTTCGTCCATATCGGTCACGAGAGCAGTCGTGGGAAGATCGGCGCCTTTCGCGATTTTCACAATACTTTCAGCAAGCTCGCGCGCACCCTTCAAATCCGGCATGAAGGCGCCGGAGCCGCATTTCACATCCATCGCCAAGCCTTGCAGCCCGGCTGCCAGCTTCTTCGACAGGATGGAAGCGCAGATCAGCGGGATCGACTCGACGGTCGCGGTGACGTCGCGCACGGCATAGAAGCGCTTGTCGGCAGGGGCGAGTTCGCTCGTTTGCCCGATGATGGCGCATCCCACATCGCGCACGACGCGGCGCAAGGTGTCGAGATCGGGGGTGGCGCGATAGCCGGGAATGGCGCCGAGCTTGTCGAGCGTGCCGCCGGTGTGCCCCAGTCCGCGGCCGGAGATCATCGGCACGTACCCGCCGCAGGCCGCCACCATGGGCGCGAGCATCAGGCTGACCTTGTCGCCCACCCCGCCGGTGGAATGTTTGTCGAGCACCGGACCAAGCCCGTCCCAGTGCAGCACCGTGCCCGACTGGGTCATGGCGCGGGTCAGCGCCACGCGCTCGTCCAGCGTCATGCCGCGGAAGAACACCGCCATGGCGAAGGCGGAGACCTGGCTCTCGCTGAAGCTGTCGTCGGCGATGCCGCGCACCAGGAACGAGATTTCCTCTTCGCTCAGCGCCAGGCCGTCGCGTTTCTTGCGGATGATTTCCTGGGGGAGCATCGCTATGCCTTCGCGCCCAGATGCGACGGACCGAAGGACAGCGGGTAAAGATCGCCGAACCTGACGGTGCGGCGCACGCCCGAGGGATCGCACAGATGCACCGGCGTATCGTCGGCGGCGAACTCGCGCAGGCGCTGGCGGCAGCCGCCGCACGGCGTGATGATTTCCGGACCCGAGCCGATCACCAGGATTTCCACGATGCGCCGTTCGCCCGCCGCGACCATCACCGAGATCGCCGACGCTTCCGCGCAGGCGCCCTGGGGATAGGCCGCGTTCTCGACGTTGCAGCCGCCGTAGAGCTTGCCGTCGGCGCCGCGCAGCACCGCGCCGGTCGCGTAACGCGAATAGGGCGAATAGGAGCGCGACACCATCAGTTTGGCCAGTTCGATCATCTCGGGCGCCGGGCCGTTCATGGCAATCACGCTCCGTACGGGATCCAGACGTTCTTGACCTGCGTCGCGTGGCGCAGGAACTCGCGCCCCTCGCCCGCATCGGCGTCGAACCAATCGAGCGTTTCACCCGTCCAGGTCTGCTTGATGTCGTCGACCGCGGCCTGCTCGATGCGCTGGCGGCCGGGACCGAAATACCACATCGCCTCGACGCCGCGATGTTCGGCCAGTACCTGCGCCAGCGTGTCGCGCGCGCCGGTGACGATGTTCACCACGCCGTCCGGCATGTCGGAGGTTTCGAGCACCTGATAGAAATCGGTTGCGGCCAGCGGATGCTTCTCCGACGGCACCACCACCACGCGATTGCCCATGGCGACGGCCGGCGCCCACAACGAGGTGAAGGCCAGCAGCGGCGCCTCGTCGGGGCAGGCGATGGCGATGACGCCGACGGGCTCGTTCATCGCCAGCGCCACCCCGCGCAGCGGCGGATTGTGGACCAGCCCGTCGTATTTGTCGGCCCAGGCGGCATAGGTGAAGAGGCGGCGGATGGAGGTCTCCACCTCGCGCGCGGCCGCCGCCTTGCCTGCGCCGGTCATCTGCCGGATGCGCCCGGCGAACTCCGCCGCGCGGGCCGCAAGATTCTCGGCGCAGTAATACAGGATTTGCGCGCGGGCGTGGCCGGTCGCGGTGCCCCAGCTTTCCGCCTTCGCGGCCGCTTCCACCGCATTGCGGATGTCCTTGCGATTGCCTTCGCCGACATGGCCGATGAACTCGCCCGAAGGCGAAACGATGGCGCGGCTGTAGCCGCCGTCCGGCCGGGCCTGCTTGCCGCCGATGAACATCTTGGCCGTGCGGTCGATGGCATCGACGGCCACGATTGCGGGTTCCGACGCGGGGGCAGTCGGCGCCGCGGCGCGCGATTTCGCCGTCTTCCGTTTCAGATAGGCGAACATGCCCTCGCGCCCGCCTTCGCGGCCGAAGCCGGATTCGCGATAGCCGCCGAAGCCGCAAGCGGCATCGAACTGGTTGGTGCAGTTCACCCACACCACGCCCGCCTTGATCTTGGGCGCGAGGTCGAGGGCGACGTTGATGTCCTCGCTCCACACGCTGGCGGCCAGCCCGTAGCGCGTGTTGTTGGAGAGCAGCACCGCTTCCTGAGGCGTGCGGAAACTCATCGCCGCCAGGACCGGGCCGAAGATTTCCTCCTGCACTACGGTGGACGACGGCTCGACGTTGGTGAGCAGCGTCGGCGGATAGAAGCAGCCGTCCGGGCAGCCCGCCTTGGGCTGGAACAATTCCGCGCCTTCCGCCACGCCGCGCTTCACCAGGGCATCGATGGCGGCGCGCTGGGTCATCGAGACGATGGCGCCGACGTCGGTGGCCTTGTCGAGCGGATCGCCGACGCGCAGCGTTTCCATGCGCGCGCGCAGCTTCGCGAGAAACCGCTCGGCGACGCTCTCCTGCACCAGAAGCCGCGAACCGGCGCAGCACACTTGGCCCTGATTGAACCAGATGGCGTCCACCGCGCCTTCCACCGCGCCGTCGAGGTCGGCGTCCTCGAACACCACGAACGGCGATTTGCCGCCGAGTTCCAGCGTCAACTTCTTGCCGGTGCCGGCCAGCGCCATGCGGATGCCGCGGCCGACTTCGGTGGAGCCGGTGAAGGCGATCTTGTCGACGTCGGGATGCCGCACGATGGCGTCGCCCACCTTGCCCGGGCCGGTGACGATATTGACCACGCCCTTGGGCAGGCGCGCTTCGACGCAAATTTCGGCGAACAGCAGCGCCGACAGGCTGGTTTCCTTCGACGGCTTGAGCACCACCGTATTGCCCGCCGCCAGCGCGGGGGCAATCTTCCACGCCAGGATCAGCAGCGGGAAATTCCACGGCACGATCTGGCCGGCGACGCCGAGCGCTTCTTGATCGGGGAATTCGCTTTCGAGCAGCTGCGCCCAACCGGCATGGTGATAGAAATGGCGCGCGGTGAGCGGCACGTCGATGTCGCGCGTCTCGCGGATCGGCTTGCCGTTGTCCATGGTTTCGAGCACGGCGAACAGCCGCGAATGCTTCTGGATCAGCCGCGCAATGGCGTAGAGATAGCGCGCGCGCCCGGCGCCTCCGAGCCTGGCCCAGGCCGGCTGCGCCGCGCGGGCCGCCTTCACCGCCGCGTCGACATCCGTCTCCGAGGCGTGCGCGACGGAGGCGAGCTTCTTGCCGGTGGCGGGATTGAAACTGTCGAGGCGCGCGCGCGCCGCGATCCATTCGCCGCCGATGAAGAGATCGAAGTTGCGATTGTGCTTGTCGAGCCAGGCTTCCACCGGCGCGGAACTTTCCGGCGCCGGTCCGTATTCCATGGTCTCAAGGATTTTGGCGACGGTGCTCATATTCAACCCATGGGGTGGCGGTGCGCGGAGGAATAGCGCCCGCTGACGAAATGGTCCAATTGGCGCTCGATGTCGGTGAGCAGGCTGGAAGCGCCGATGCGGAACAGGTTCGGCTGCAGCCAATCGTTGCCCAGCTCCTCCTTCATCACGAACTGGTAACTCATCGCGTCCTTGGCGGTGGAGATACCACCAGCCGGCTTAAAGCCGACCTTGAATCCCGTCTGCTCGCGCCAGGCGCGGATCATGCGCACCATCACCAGCGCGAAGGGCAGCGTGGCGTTGACGCTCTCCTTGCCGGTCGAGGTCTTGATGAAATCGGCACCCGCCATCATGCAGGCCAGCGAGGCGCGCCCGACGTTGATGAGCGTGCCGAGGTCTCCCGCCCCGATGATCGTCTTCAGATGCGCCGGCCCGCAGGCTTCGCGGAAGGCGCGCACCTCGTCATAGACGGCGCGGTAATTGCCGGTGAGGACATTGGAGCGGTTCAGCACGATGTCGATTTCGCGCGCGCCCGCCGCAACCGAGGCTTCGATTTCCTTGAGGCGCAGCGGCAGCGGCGAAAGGCCGGCGGGAAATCCCGCCGACACGGCGGCGACGGGAATACCGGTGCCTTGCAGCGCCGCGACCGCCGCCTCCACCATCGCGTGGTAGACGCAGACCGCGCCGGTGGTGATGCCGCCGATGCCCATGGCGTCGAGCAGATCCTGCCGCACGGGCTGGCGCGCCTTGGCGCACAGCCGCTGCACGCGGCCGGGCGTGTCGTCGCCGGCGAGCGTGGTCAGGTCGATGCACTGCACCGCTTTGACCAGCCACGCCGCCTGCCATTGTTTCTTGACGGTGCGCCGTTTGGGCAGCGTGGCGACGCGGCGCTCGGCGGCGCTGCGGTTGACGCGGACGGACTCGATAAGATCGGCGTCGAAGGCTGCGGCGGGGTTGCGGGCGGGGGCATCCTGTCCGGGTTGGTCGTTCGACGGAACCGGCTGGGTTTTGAACATTTATCGACGCTTTCACCCGGAAAGCTGCAAGTCAAGCGAGGGCAAAAAAGGGCGCATTACTTCGTCCCGAACATGCGGTCTCCGGCGTCGCCCAGGCCCGGCACGATATAGCCGTGGTCGTTGAGATGGCTGTCGATCGCCGCCGTCCAAACATGCACGTCGGGATGATGCTTGGTGAAATTCGCCAATCCTTCGGGGGCGGCCAGCAGACACATCAGCCGCAGTTTGGTGACGCCGCGCGTCTTCAGCTTGTCGACCGCCGCGACGGCGGAATTGCCGGTCGCCAGCATCGGGTCCATGACGATGACCAGCCGTTCGGCGATGTCCTCGGGCGCCTTGAAGTAGTACTCGACGCTCTTCAGCGTCTTGGGATCGCGGTAGAGGCCGATGTGGGCGACGCGCGCGGAGGGCACCAAGTTTAACATCCCGTCGAGGAACGCGGTGCCGGCTCTGAGGATCGGCGCGAAGACGAGCTTCTTGCCCTGGAGCGCTGGCGCCTTCATGCCGGTCAGCGGGGTTTCGATCTCCACCATCTCGATGGGCAGATCGCGCGTGACCTCGTAGCAGATCAGCATACCGATTTCGTTGAGCAGCTCGCGGAAAAGCTTGGTGCTGCTGTTCTTGTCCCGCATCAAGGTCAGCTTGTGCTGGATCAGCGGATGATCGACGACCGTCACGCCCTGCATCGTTCCAACTCCCCGTCGGATTCCTGCAGAGTTAAGGAGAAAGTGCGCGGCTGGCGCAAGTTCTCGTTCGACAGGCCCCCCGCGCGCGACGTTTACACGCGCCGGCCGCTCGCCGTTCGATCTGGAATGTGTGCCGGGCATCTTCCCTTCGGCCGCCGTGTCTGTTTGCCCGGCACGGCGTTTCCGCCGGCGGTTCGGTTGAGGATTCTGGCCTGGGGCTGTACGGTTTCGTCGCAAACCGGGAAAAGAGAGGCGAAAGCCCGTTCGCGCGGCTTGGGTGTCCGACGCATGTCAGAACGTGGCTTTCGTCTCTGAGTCATGTGGGATTGCTCGTTGCCGCAGCCCTGTACAAATGTAATCATAAGTTGTATAGTGGAATGCAATTCGTTGCTGAAACGTTACAAATATCTCGATTTTTCACCGTCGCAGAAAAACATGTAGTTTCAGATATAAAACTTTTAGTTGCTTGGACCCCGAAAGAACGTGTCCGCTTCGAGATCGCCATCAGCCGCCATTTCAGGATCGTGCGGCCACCTTGAAAATATACTATTGGAATCTCACGGCGAAAATCGGCTGAGAAAACGATTGCCGCGGAAATCAATCGAAGAGAATACTCTTTCAATATCAATGAGGTATTCACCTCCGAGCTGTCCGAGGAACACGCCCGCCGCACGGAACAATCCGGCCTGTTTGATTTCGTGCGGCGGCGCCCAGCGTGACGACCGAAGCTTGACGCCAAACGCGAGGCCGCCGTGCGCAAAGTTCTCGCCTCCGCCCGCGGTCATGAGGTGACCTTGTTTTCGCAATCTGGGGAATTGGGTGGGAAAGCACGCCTTTCCAGTACGTTCAGAGACTTAAAAGGCCAGTCCTTTTGGCAAGGCAGGGACGATTGCCGTCCGCGCAACGTCGCTTTAACGCAAGCGCGGACGGATGTCCGCAACGTAAACCAGCGCGCGTCCGCGCGCCACAACCCTTCCGTTGGCCAGACGGCATGTCGTTTCGAGATCGACGAGGTTCTTCTCGGGCCTGAGCCGTGTGATTTCCACGCGCGCCGTTAACGGTTCATTCATGGGCGCCTGTTCCAGAAATTCCACGCTCTGCTTCAAATAATTCGTTCCGGGGCCGGGCAGTTTCACGCCCAGAAGATAGGAAAAGAGCGCGCCAATCAGCGGTTCGGGCCAGGCGCCGTCCGCGGGCGCGCCGCCCAGCGAAACGTAGCGGGCCACATCGTCCGCGCTCACGCTGCGGGAAATCTCCGCGGCCGCGCCGATCTCAAGGCCGCTCATGTCTGTGTTCCTCGCACCGCGGCCTTGCCGATGCAGGTTACGAGGCCGTCGCAGACGCGCGAGACTTCCATCTCTGCTTCACAGGCATGTAGCCTGACAAGAAAACACATGGGATCGCCGGCGTAGGTGGGTGCGGGAAACGTCAACTCCTGCGACGTCAGATAGGCGCCGGGCGCCAGCCTCGCCACCAGCCCGCGCAGCACCGTGAACAGCAACATGCCATGCGCCACGGTGCGGCCGAAGCGCGTCCGTGCGCTGAACGTCGGATCGACGTGGATCGGATTGTCGTCGCCGCTCATCAGCGCGAACTGGTCGAAATCGGATTGCGTGAACGAACGGGTTTCGAAAATGCTTCGCGCCGCTTCGCTCATGCCGGCGGCTCCGACTTGAGCTTGTGCTTTTGCACCTTGCCCGCCGCCGTTCGGGGAAAATCCCGCACAATCACGAATTCCTTGGGGCATTTGTAGGCGGCCAGACGCTCGCGGCAGAAGCGTCTAAGATCGCCGATTTCCGGCCGGCAACCGGGACGCGGCAAGACATAGGCGCGACCGGCCTCGCCCCAGCGTGCGTCAGGGATCGCCACGACGGCGGCTTCCAGAATGTGGGGATGCTCGATGAGAACATTCTCGACCTCGGCGGGATAGACGTTCTCGGCCCCGGAGATGAACATCTCCTTGGACCGGCCGACGATGTAGTGAAAGCCGTCGGCATCGCGCCGCACCAAGTCTCCGCTGCGCAGCCAGCGGCCGTGAAAAGCGGCTTTGGTCGCATCGGGCCTGTTCCAATAGCCCGGCGTGATGCCGGGACCGGATATCCATATTTCGCCGGTTTCGCCGTCGGCTACGTCCTCCCCGTTTGTATCCACGATGCGCGTCGAGACCAGAAGCTGCGGCTTTCCGATCGATCCGGCTTTGCGGGTGACCCAATCGGGGGACATGAGAAAGCAGGTGGGGCCCGTTTCGGTCATGCCGTAACCGTTGCAGACGAGCGCGCCGCGCCGCGCGAATTGCTGGACCGTGGCGTCCGGCAGGGGTGCTCCGCCGCAGCCCCAGCTTCGCACCTTGGATAAATCGACCTCACCGAAGCGCGGATGCAGGCTGAGCTGCTGATAGACGGCCGGCACTGCGAAGAAGACATCAAGTTCGGCACCAGCCAACAACTCGATCATGGAATTGGCGTCGAATCCGGGAAGCACGCTGACAAAGCCGCCCGCCATCAAGACGGGCAGGGTGTGCAGATTGATGCCGGCGGTATGAAAGAGCGGCAGGAAATTCAGACTGCGGTCGCCACTGTGCAGATCGACCGCCTCACGCAGATTGACGTAATTCGCCAGCGCCATGCCGTAAGTCTGGATCACGGCTTTCGGAACGCCGGTGGTGCCGGATGTGTAAAGCAGGTACCAGATTTCATCGGCGGGCCACTGCGTCCGCGCACCGGCCGGCGGCGGCGTAGCGGACAGCATAGCTTCGTAACCGTCGCCACCGGTGTCGTCGAGCCCGATCGCGCGCAGCCCCGAACCCGCGATCGCGGCGGCGCATCGGGCATCCTCTTCGCCGTAAAACAGGATGCTCGGCCGGCTGTCCGCAATCAGCGGCAGCAATTCCGCGGAAGGCATGCGCCAATTGAGCGGCACCAGGATCGCGCCCAGCTTGCCGCAAGCGAACAGAAGTTCGAAGAAGGCGATGCGGTTGCGGCACAACACCGCTATACGGTCGCCATGCGCAATCCCCAGCCGAACCAGCAACCCCGCAGTCGTCAATGCACGCCGGTCCAATGCCGCATAGCTCAGTGTGCGCCCGGTCCGAAGCTCCGCCATGGCGGGACGTTCGGGTGTCAGCGCCGCGCGTTTGGCGGTGATGTCGATGAGTTCCCAACTCATCCTCGTTTCCTCTTCTTTGGATTTTTCGCGGGCGGATCGCGCAGCGCCAATCCGTGTTCGGTGAGATCGCTCATCGCGGCGACGATTTCCTCGGCGGGCTGCGAGTCGTCCCAGATCGCGTAGCGCAATCCCAGGAACACGCTCATGCCCATCAAGGCCCAGGCCCGCACCTCGTTCTTTCCGTCGCGGATTTCTCCGCGCGCCACCGCAGCCGCCAGATTGCGCTGATAGGCTTCGGCAAAATCGTTGTAATAGCGGCGGTAGGCGTCGTCGGCGACGAACTGCGCCTCCATCACGAGGCGGTACAGGTCTCTGTGTCCGCGAACGAATTCGATGAATGCCTGAAGGCCTTTGCGTTCGGCGTCGAGCCGGTCAGTGGACGGTCCCACCCGCTCGGCGATCCAGGCGCGCGTCAGGTGGCTCATATAGTCCACCAGCGCGCGGAAGATCGCCTCCTTGCTGTCGAAGTAGACGTAGAAGGTGCCCAGCGCCACGTTCGCCGCACGGGTAATGCCGCTGATCGAAGCGGCATGGAACCCCATCTCGCCGAACTCCTTGGCGGCGGCCTCCAGCAGTTTGTTGCGGGTGATTTTGCCGCGGGC
This sequence comes from Alphaproteobacteria bacterium, assembly GCA_028871795.1. Lineage (GTDB taxonomy): Bacteria > Pseudomonadota > Alphaproteobacteria > Micropepsales > Micropepsaceae > Rhizomicrobium. The sequence continues at coordinate 24,784 of JAGWMG010000009.1, forward strand.
TGTCTTGGCCATTCGGTTGGGCGGCGCCAGTCTCATATTTGAAACTTGATTCATGTTTCATATTCACCTATGATCGCCATGAAAGACAATGGGCGTGGCTCATGCACAACGTCCATGGAAACACAAGGGGAGCGGGGCACCGGCAAGCGCCGAAGGCGCAACCGGGAGACTGCTAGAATCGTTGGACGGCAGAAATAACCAATTGGACGGCAATATCTTTTGTCTCGATCAAGGGACGGGTGCCCCGCTGCTTCTGGTTCACGGCTGGGCCCTTCACGGCGGCTTCTTTTTGCCGCAGATCCAAGCGTTATGCCAGCGTTTCCGCGTCATCGTTCCCGACCTCGCCGGCCACGGCAGATCGTCCCGTGCAGCGGGCCCATTCACCATCCGGCGCCTGGCGGACGATCTTCACGCCTTGCTGGAACGGCTCGGCGTTTCAGATGTGCTTGCGGTCGGCTGGTCCATGGGGGCGATGGTCCTTTGGGACCTGATGGCGCGCCATGGGGCGGAGCGTTTCGGCGGGCTGGCGGTGGAGGACATGACCCCGCGCATTCTGAATGCGCCCGGCTGGCAATTCGGCCTCAGCGGCGGCTATGACGGCGAAGCGGACAAGCACTTCCAGTCGGCCATGCGGCGCGACTGGGCGGGACACGTTGCCGCCTTCGCACCGCGTATCTGCGCGCGGGGCCTGCAAAAGGAACGCAGCGCCCTCATCGAACGGGCGGCCGTCGAAATGGCGGCGAACGCAGCCGGGGCCATGGCCGATCTTTGGGCTTCGATGGTGGCGCAAGACTACCGCACCGCACTCCGATCGATTCCCGTCCCGGCGCTGATCGCGCATGGCGCGCTCAGCCAGCTTTATCCCGCGCAGACCGCGGAATATTTAAGCGCGCAAATTCCGAACGCGCATCGCATCGTATTCCCACGCTCCGGCCACGCTCCGCATCTGGAGGAACCCGAGCGGTTCAACCTCGCAATCGAGGAATTTGCCGCAAGCCTTGTGGGAGCGGGCCGGCGGCAAGTCGCGCGCGCATAGCCGTGCCGCGGAAATGGCAAGAAACACACACGGAAGGGGATCGACCATGGAAAAGCAATTTTGGAGCGTGAAATCGGCAGTCTTGCTGGCGGGCGCCTCGCTTGCCGCGTTGGCGTGGGCAGCGCCCGCGGCCGCGCAAACCTCGCCGCCGGCCGGCGATCAAACGAATGCTTCGACGTCTCTCGAAACTGTCACCGTCACGGCGCGCCGCCGCGAGGAATCGGCCAAGGACGTGCCGATCTCGATCACCGCCTTCAGCGCCGAACAGCTCAACCAGACCGGCGCGGTCGACATCACGGCCCTGCAGCAGAGCACGCCGAACCTGTCCTTGTCGGACGCGCGCGGCTCGAACTCGACGCTCACCGCCTTCATCCGCGGCGTCGGTCAGCAGGACCCGTTGTGGGGTTTTGAGCCGGGCGTCGGCCTCTATGTCGACGACGTCTATATCGCGCGTCCGCAGGGCGCCGTGCTCGATGTCTACAATATCGATCACATCGAAGTATTGCGCGGTCCGCAGGGCACCCTCTACGGCCGCAATACCATCGGCGGCGCGGTGAAATACGTCACCAGGCGGCTCGACAACGTCGCCTCGCTCGATCTTCGCGGAACGGTGGGCGCGTTCAACGAACGCGACGTCGTGGCGAGTGGATCGCTGCCTCTCACCGACGATCTGACCGTCGGCGGCGCCTTCGCCAGCGAGCAGCACGACGGTTACGGTAAGAACCTGATCACCGGCGCCGATAACTACAACAAGGATGTCTGGGCGGCGCGCGCAACCGTGGAATATACTCCGCGCGACGATCTTTTCTTCCGTCTCTCCGGCGACAAGATGCATGATTCGTCCAGCGCCAGGCAGGGCCATCGTCTGATCGCCCCGATGCTCTCGAACGTCTACGACACCCAGGCGGGCATGTCGCCGTACAACGACGTGCAGACCGAAGGCCTCTCGCTGCTGGGAGAATGGGACGCGAACAAGACCTGGACGTTCAAATCCATTACCGCCTACCGCAACGGCAGCACCGTCACCAATATCGATTTCGACAGCCTGCAGCCCCCCAGTCTCGACATCCCCGCCTGGTACAAGGACCATCAGTTCACCCAGGAATTGCAGGCGCTCTACACCGGCGACGATCTGCAGGTGGTCGGCGGGCTCTATTACCTCAACAGCTCGGCGTCGGGGGCCTTCGACACGATCCTGAACGCCTTTGCGCTCACCATCGGCACCTACGGCAAGGTCGCTACGACGAGCTATGCCGCCTTCGTCAACGCCAATTACGACATCACCAGCAGATGGTCGCTCTCCGCCGGCGTCCGTTGGACGCGCGACGAGAAGACCGGCACCGTGTTCCGCGCCAATTATGCGGGCGTCCTGGGCAGCCCGCTGGTGCGCGGCCCGGCGGCGGCGCCGACCCTGATCCGCACCAACTACACCAATTCGCGCGCCTTCGAAGCGGCCACACCCAGCGCGACCTTGAGCTACAAGCTCACGCCCGACGTGACCGGCTATGCCTCCTACGGCAAGGGCTTCAAATCGGGCGGCTTCGATATGCGCGGCGATGCCATCCTCACACCCAGCACGACGCAAGGCTACAAGCCCGAATATGTCGACAGCTACGAGGCGGGTGTGAAAGGCTCCTATTTCGATCACCGCCTCGATCTGAATCTCGACGGTTATTACGCGAAATACGCCGACCAGCAGCTGACCATTCAGGTTGCCTACGGCGCCTCCGTGGCCAGCCAGGTCGAGAACGCCGCGAACTCGCATATCTACGGCTTCGAACTGGAAGGTGCTGCGCATCTGAGCGAGCGGCTGATGGCCAATTTCTCCGTCGGCTATACCAAGGGCGTGTTCGACAAATACATGACCTACAACGTGGCGACGCACAGCTATGTCGATGTCTCCAAGACCAGCGTTTTCCAATATACGCCGGAATGGCAGAGCTATCTGGGTCTGAGCTATACGCAGCCTCTGCCGCGCAATATGGGTTCGCTGGCTGTGACCGCGGACGGGGCCTATCGCGGCGCCACCTCGTTCTTCCAGCAGCCCGATCCCGTGCTCGACCAGAAAGCCTATTGGCTCTTCAATATGGACGCGGTTTGGACATCGAACAGCGGCGTCTACCAGATCGGCCTGCACGGCCAGAACCTGTTCGACCAGAAATACCGGACCGGCGGCTATGACTTCCCCGGTGCGGTCTACGGCAATTCCGTCATCGGCTTCTACGGCCCGCCGCGCACTGTTATGGCGACACTCGATGTGAAAATCTAACATACGGCTCGGTCTGCCCCGTCCCGGCAAGTCCCGCATCCCCCGGCGGGCTTGCCGGACACGGCAGACTGAGTTTTCTTCTCCGGATACGCGCCGGCGCGTGGACTCGATAGCGATATGGAACGCGCAAAACGCCGCTACGTGCTCTTTATCCTGATCGTTCTCTACACGCTTAATTTCGTCGACCGCCAGATCATCGGCATTCTGGCGCCGCCCATCAAAGCAGAATTGCATTTGAGCGATACAAAGCTCGGTCTGATGGGGGGGCTGGCGTTTGCGCTGTTCTACACATTCCTTGCAATCCCCATCGGCCGCGCGGCAGACCGCGGCAACCGCACCTGGATTATCACCCTTGCGGTGGGCGTATGGAGTCTGTTCACCGCGGCCTGCGGCTTCGTACAGAATTTCACACAACTTTTTCTTGGCCGCATGGGCGTCGGCATCGGCGAAGCCGGCGGCGTGGCGCCGGCCTATTCGCTGATCGCCGACTATTTCCTGCCCGGCGAGCGCGCCCGTGCGTTGGCGGTCTATTCCTTTGGAATTCCGCTCGGTTCGGCACTGGGCATCTTTTTCGGCGGATACATCGCTGCGACCGTGAATTGGCGTATGGCGTTTCTTGTCGTGGGGTTGCTTGGCCTGGTGCTGGTGCCCATTTTTCGCGCCAGTGTGCGCGAGCCCGAGCGGGGCCTGTTCGATCACGCCAAACGAAGCTCGGCGATGCCAAGTTTTGGCCAGACTTTGCGCATCCTCTTCGGCAAGCCCAGCTTCTGGCTGCTGGCTTTCGGTTCCGCCAGCAGTTCGATCCTCGGTTACGGGCTCTTATTCTGGCTGCCGTCGTTTTTCGTCCGAAGTTTCGGTCTTTCGCTGCTGCATACGTCTGCAGTCTACGGCGCCATCGTTTTGATCGGCGGGATGGCGGGCACCTGGCTGGGCGGCTGGGCGGCCGATCGGCTGGGCGCTGTCAACCGTAACGCTTATGTGCTGGTACCGGCGGTGGCGTTTATGCTCGCGGCGCCGTGTTATGCGTTAGGCGTGCTGATGCCGCCGACGACGGCGGTATTTTTGTTCTTCCTGATCCCGCAGGCACTGGGCCTGGCTTGGCTCGGGCCCGTGCTGTGCGCCGTGCAGCATGTGGTTGCACCCAATCTGCGCGCCACGGCATCGGCGATTTTTCTCTTCGTCAACAACCTGATCGGCATCGGCTGCGGGACCATATTCTTCGGCGCCGTTTCAGATGCGCTTCATAAGATTTATGGTGACGATTCCTTGCGTCCGGCGATTCTGATTGGACTGGGTTTCTACCTTCTCGCCGCTTTGCTGTTCGCGATTGCTTCTCGCTATCTCGCGCGCGACTGGTATTCCCAAGCCGGCCGAGAGGTTTATTGAAAGTTGCGTTGGAACAATAGATTGAGCGGAGTGAGCCCAAGATGAGCGCTGGCGAAGCACACAGTCTCTTCTGCATTGCCGAAACCGCGTCCGGCAAGATAGAGGGCGTCGTCAATGGGGGCATCCGGCAGTTCAAGGCCGTGCCTTATGGCGCTTCGACCGGCGGCAGGAACCGTTTCCTGCCGCCGCAGAAGCCCGCGCCGTGGCGGGGCGTACGGGATTGTTTCGGCCACGGCCGGGTTTCGCCGCAAGTCCCGACCGATCTCAACAACACCTACGGCCAACTCATTCATTTCGACCGTGCCATCGCGGAAGGCGGCATGGGCGAGGATTGTCTGCACCTGAACATTTGGACGCCGGCTTTGCGCGACGGCGGCAAGCGCCCTGTCATGGTGTCGTTTCACGGCGGTGGCTTTGCCATCAGCTCCGGTAATGCGGCGATGTACGACGGCGCGCAATTGGCCCGCCTCGGGGATGTCGTCGTCGTAACGGCGACACACCGTCTGGCGAGCTTCGGATTCCTCAATCTCGTCGATCTGGGCGCGCCCGGAAGATTTGCCTCGGCGGGCTCGGCCGGGATCATGGATCTCGTCCTCGCGCTCAAGTGGGTGCGCGACAACATCGTCAATTTCGGTGGCGATCCCCAACGGGTGATGATTTTCGGGCAATCCGGCGGCGGCTGGAAGACGAGCGCGTTGCTTGCGACGCCCGCCGCCAAGGGGTTGTTCCATCGTGCCGCGGTTCAAAGCGGCTCCCTGCTGCGCTTCCAGACGCGCGAGGAAGCCGCACGAATTTCAACCGCCCTGGTTGCCGAGCTTGGGCTCACCAAAAAAACCGTCGCGAAAATCCGAGACTTGCCCTGGCGGATATTGCTGGCCGCCCAAACCAAGATCGGCGCTCAATTATTTACTCCCGTTCTTGACGGAAAATATCTCCCCCACCACCCGTTCGATCCGGCGGCGCCCGAAGAAAGCGCCACCGTGCCTCTCATCGTTTCGACGACCTTGGACGATGCCAGTCTGTTTTTCGACAATTTCGATCTCGACGAGAACGGCCTGAAGCAGATGCTTCACGCGCGCTATGGCGAGGCGGCAGAGACCGTGCTGCGCCTTTACAGAAGCAAATGGCCGCATAAATCGCCCTTTCTGATGCAGGCGCAGATCGTCACTGACTCGGGTTTTCGCCGCTTCGCCTACGCGCAGGCGGAGCGCAAGGCCGTGCAAGCGCGGGCGCCCGTTTATTTGTACCAATGGGATTGGGCGACTCCCGCCTTCGAGGGGCGCTTCGGCGCGGTGCATGCAACCGATGTGTCGGCGTCCTTCGGGAATGTCCGCGACGCCATCATCGGCGCCGGCACAAGAATCGGCCGCGGCCTCTGCGAGGCGCTCGCGGCAAGCTGGGTCGCGTTTGCCCATTGCGGCGATCCCAATAGCGCCCGCATTCCCCACTGGCCGGCATTCGGGCCGAACGACCGCGCGGCCATGATTTTCGACGATCCGATCCGTGTCGTGAACGATCACCACGGCGACATTCGTGCCTTTTGGAACGGCATGCCGCCCGCGCAGAGCATTTTGGGCTGAAGCTGGAAACCCTCATCCAGGCCGCATCGCCGATCCATCATTCAATTTTACGAACGCGATCTGACGGCCGAACGCGGGTTAACGCATCTCTCGCCCAAAATCCCGTTCAAACTCTTGAAATCATTCGCTCTATAAATGCGAGTCGAGTACGATGCCATAATGGGTCTCTTTGCTTTGGTGTCGCTTGCTGGAATTTACCTTGGCGCGAGGCGTTGTGAGACCTCCTCACATGCGCTTTTCAGACGGGAGTATTCATGCTCAGCCGCCGCAAGTTCTTGTCGTCCACTGCCATCGTCACAGGGACCCTAGTTTCGGGATGCTCGCTGTTCCGGCCCGAGCCAAAGCCGGCGGAGGCCGTGAAGCTCGATGCGCTGTTCGATGCATTCTTTCAGGAAAATCTGCGGCAGAATCCCGAAAGCGCGACGCAGCTCGGCCTTGACAAGGGACGGAATGAAGACCTGAAAAGCAAACTACGGGACGCATCCGCGGCCGGCATCGCGGCGGCAAGAGCGTTGAATAGAGACCAGATGCGGCGCCTCGAAACGATCGATGCGAATGCGCTGACCGGACTCGATCGCGTCAATTACGACACGGTTGCCTATACGCAAGAATCCGCCGCGGCGATCGGCGCGTTCGATTTCGGCGGGATGTCTCATGGCCCCTCGCCCTACGTCGTGAGCCAACTCACCGGCGCTTATCAGTCGGTGCCGGACTTCCTCGACACCAAGCACAAGATCGAAGTTAAGTCCGATGCCGACGCCTATTTGGCGCGGCTTGAGGCCTTTGCCGTGCAGCTCGACAGCAATACGGAACAATTGCGTCACGACACGGCGCAGGGCGTCGTGCCGCCGGATTTCCTGCTCGACACCACGCTGATGCAGATGACCAAGACGCGTACGCCGGCAGAGCAGTCCCTGCTCGTAACCTCGATCGCCCGGCGCGCGAAGGAAAAAGGGCTCGATGACAGCTATGCGCGAAAGGCGGCGGCGATTTACAACGGCAAGATCGGCCCCGCTTTGGACCGCCAGATCGCCCTGACGCGGGACCTCCGCAGAAGCGCCGTCCATGATGCCGGGCTGTGGCAATTCAAGGAGGGTGCGCAATTCTATGCGGCGGTCCTGCGCGCCACCACGACCACGAGCATGAGTCCTGACGAAATCCATAAGATGGGTCTCGATCAAGCGGCCTCCATCGGCGCGCGCCTCGATACCTTGCTAAAGACACAAGGCCTGACCAAGGGCACGGTCGGTCAGCGAATCCATGCGCTCTACCGAGACACCGCTTCGTTCTATCCGAATACCGATGCGGGAAAGGTCGAGGCTATCGCCTATTGCAGCGCACAGCTCGACGCCATCCGGCCGCGTCTGCCCCAAGTATTCAGACGCTTGCCGCAGTACAAGTTCGAAATTCGCCGCGTACCGCCCGCGACGGAAGCGGGAGCGGCGTCCGCCTTCTCGCAGGCCCCCGCGCTCGACGGATCGCGGCCGGGCATCGTGTATTTCAATCTGCACGACACGGCGGAGTGGCCGAAATGGTGTCTTTCCACCACGGTCTTCCATGAAGGCCTGCCGGGGCATCAGCTCGAGGGAGGACTTGCGCTCTCCAACACGGACTTGCCCTTGATCCGCAAGGTTTCGGGTTTTCCTGGTTACGCGGAAGGCTGGGCACTTTATGCCGAACAGCTCGCGGACGAGCTTGGCATGTACGACGCAGATCCGCTCGGCCGCATCGGTTATCTGAAGTTCCAGCTATTCCGCGCGGGACGCTGCGCCGTAGACACCGGAATCCATCACCTGCGGTGGAGCCGCGAACAGGCGATCCGGTACTTAACGGACCTCGCCGGCGACGCCGCCGGTTTCGCTACGCGCGAAGTAGAACGTTATTGCGCGACGCCAGGCCAAGCCTGCAGCTATAAAATCGGTCACACGGTGTGGACCAGCGCACGCGAACGGGCACGCGCGGCGCTGGGCGCCCGCTATGACATCAAGGATTTTCACGAAGCGGGATTGAACTGCGGACGGGTACCGCTCGACATCCTGACGGGCGTGATCGATCGTTATATCGAGCGGAGACAGGCTGCCTAGATTCTCGCCGCCGCTCGGCCGCAACTCTGACGACGGCGCCAAGTCATTCTTTGCCGTAACTGCAATGGAACGATAAAATCATACCGCTTTTGCATGAACCGATTACAGAGAACTATGACATTGCGCGCAACGCGTGTTTGCAACGAAGATGCGACAGTGATTTCCGACGGATAGCCGCAACGCAATCCGTTTGCCCCTGTTGCGAGGTCATATTCAAGAGGGAGCTGTCGTACAATCGCTTCGCATTGAAATTCAGAGTGTCATTGTTCGCACAGTCTAGAAGTTCCGATCTCTTTCAGAGATAGCTCTTCGGACGGCAGTATCAACCACCAACAGTTGCAGATTTCCCGGCGGTGAAAGAAGAAATGGCCATCGAGGAAATATCCAGCGAAGCGGCGGCGCGGGAAATTCAGCGGCTCGCGGCCTTCGCGCAGTATGAATTCCTCATCGATATGCCGAACGAGACGTTGGAGGAAATTTGTCTTCTGGCTTGCGGTCTCTTTCACGCCGCGCATTCCCACGTCACTTTTCTCGGTGCGGACCGCGGTTATTATCTTACCCAAAATCACATAGGCCGCAAAAGTTTCAAGCGCAGTACAAGTTTCACCCAGCGCGTATTCGAAAATTCCGACGTCACGATCGTGACGGATGCGGAGGCGGACGAAAGATTCCGCGACATCAAGGGCTATCATCGCGCCAATTTTTTGGGCGCGGCGCCGCTCTGGGCCAAACCGGGCATAAGTCTTGGCGTCTTGAGCATCTTCGACCCGCAGCCGCGCGATTTGAGCGCCGAAGAACGCGGCCATTTTCGCCGTCTCGCCGTGCTCGTAGTCAATGAGTGCAAGCGCCAGCGCGGCCTACTCGACCTACAAAAACGCGAAGCGTTGCTGACCAAAGCCCGGGACGAGGCCAACGCCGCCAGCGTCGCCAAGACCGCCTTTCTCGCCACCATGAGCCATGAGATACGCACGCAGCTCAACGGCGTGCTCGGCATGGTTCAGGTGATGGCGGGAGACGAATTGTCCTCGCCTCAGCGCGAACGGCTCGAAATCGTGCGTCAGTCGGGCGAGATGCTTCTTGCTCTGCTCAATGACATTCTCGATCTGTCGAAGATCGAGGCCGGCAAGCTCGAACTGGAAAACGGTGAATTCGACATCGACGAGTTGGCGAAGTTCGCGCACGGTACGTTCGCCGCGCTCGCGGCGAAGAAGAATCTTTCCTTCCCGCTGACTGTCGATCAAAAGGCGCGCGGCGTCTATCGCGGCGATCCGATGCGCGTACGCCAGATACTCAACAACCTCATCTCGAACGCCCTAAAATTCACCGACCGGGGCGGGGTAAGCGTCATGGTTACTCTCGAAGAGAATGAATTGCTTTTGTCGGTCGCCGATACCGGCGCCGGCATTGCGCCGGAACTACTGAACCGACTGTTCGAGAAGTTCGTCCAGGCCGACGCTTCGACGACGCGCCGTTACGGGGGTACGGGCCTTGGTCTTTCGATCTGCCGTCAGCTCAGCGAAATGATGGGCGGCGCCATCGAAGCGTCCAGCGAGCCGGACAAAGGAAGCGTTTTTCACGTACGTCTGCCTCTCGAAAGAATCGCCGTAGCCCGCACTCTTGCCGCGCCGCTACCGACGGCACCGTCTTCTGGAAGCGGACGGAACCTGCGCCTGCTCGTGGCAGAGGATAACGCGATCAACCGGCGTGTCATATGCGCGCTACTCGAACAGATCGGCATCGAACCCATCATCGTGGAAGACGGCAGGAAAGCTGTCGCTGCTTGGGAAAATGACGATTGGGACCTCATCCTTCTGGATATTCAGATGCCGGAAATGGACGGGCACGAAGCCGCTGCAGCTATCCGCAAGCGCGAGAAAGAGACGGGGCGCACCCGGACCCCGATCATAGCGTTGACCGCCGAAGTGATGTCTCACCAAACCAATGCGTATAAGTCGACCGAGTTTGACGACTTTCTCGCCAAGCCTATCCAGAATTCGGAGTTGCGCGAAATGATCGAGCGCTTTGGCGGCCCGGCGCAGCGCGTTGTCGGCGCTCACGCGGGGCCTGGCCTGCCGCTGTTCCGATAGAACATATGAATTCGACGAAGGATATTAAGGATATTGATGGGCGATCTCATACCGGATGCGTATAGCCCAATAACAAAGGGCAATAATATTGTTTCGCTCTCACGGGGCTGCCTATCATCATTATGTCGCAAATTATTTCTCAGCGGGCTGTCGCGTTAGCTGGGCGGGAAGGAGTTGCTGCGGCGAACGAAATTGCCAGGAGGGGGCACAAAATGTCTGTTCACAATACGTACAATCATAACACCTTACGCCGCGCACTGTTGGTTGGCGCCGCAGTAAGCGCTTTGTCTTCAGCCACAGATTATGCGCAAGCACAGGATCAAGGCGGCGCAGCCGTCGAAATGGTGGTTGTGACCGGCTCGAAGATCGCTCGAAAAGATGCGGATTCCGTCGGTCCTCTTATGACACTGACGGGCGAGGACATCAAAAATACCGGCTCAATGTCGATCGGCGAAATCCTGCAGAAGCTGCCCGATGCGGGCGTGAGCTACAACTCCAACGGCACGCAGGGTACGTCCTTCGGCACCAGTTCCATCAATCTGCGCTATCTGGCGAATTCCGACGGCGATGCCGACAGAACCCTGGTCCTGGTCGACGGCCACCGCTGGGTGGATGCGGTGGGCTCGCGCGGGATACGCGATTTCGTCGACCTCAATACGATGCCCATCGGCATGATCGGTTCGGTGGAAATCCTTCAGGACGGAGCTTCGGCGATTTACGGCTCCGATGCGATTGCCGGCGTGGTGAATATTCACACGGTCCAAAAGCTCGATGGCCTTTCACTGAATGCAAAGGTGGGGACATCTTCTCGGGGCGACGGCAATGAATATAGCGGCTTTGCCAACTGGGGCATGAGTCTGCCGCACGGTTCGATCTTCCTATCTGCAAGTTATGTCGACGATCAGCCGGTCCTTTCAAGCAGCCGTGCGTTGACTCAGGTGTCATTGTTCAACGGACCCAACAATCTCTCGTCGGCTCCGTACAGCCCGAGCGGCCTTTATATCCTGCCGGGCGTGCTTGGTTCGGCTGGACATCCGTGGACGCAGAACGCTGGCGTAACCGTAGCAACGGGCACCAGTAGCTATCACGCCGCCGCGCTGCCTGGCGATTATTACAACACGATGACGCAGGGCCTGTACGATAATGGTCCAAGTAAGCGTTACGGCTTCTATGGACGCGTCACGAACGAACTGACGAACGATATCACCTTTACATTCGATGCGCTTTATAACCGCCGCCTATCGGCGCAACTCTACGGGCCCGGAACGATTTACATCGGCGGGACGAGCGGAACCTATCATGGGTTCTCGATCGCCGCCAACCAACCCTACAATCCGTTCGGCGTTGCGTTCACGGCCACTACGCCGTGGAGCATTCAAATAATGACGCCGCAGATCGGCAATCGCAACAATACCCAAGATGATGATAACTATCGCTTCTCGGCAGGTCTTGACGGAACAGTGAGCTTTCTTGACCGCCAATTCGCCTGGAACCTGTTTGGTTCCTATTCCGAAAACGATGTGAAATTCACCGCTCCGGGTGGCGTCGATCTTGAGCGTCTTCAACTTTCTCTAAATCCCACTCTTTGCTCAGCAGTGCCGGGCTGCATTCCCGTCAATATTTTCGGGCAAATGACGCCTGATATGGCGAATTATATCGGCTTCATCGGGCGTGAGACAAACAGCACCCAGCTTTTCGATCTCAGCGCCGATGTGACGGGGGATATCGCCCACCTGCCGGCCGGCCCGCTGGGGATGGCGTTTGGCGTCGAATATCGGCGCGTTGTCGGCCACGATGTGCCTGATGCGTACATCAATACCGTTTCGACGGGCACAGGTTTGTTTCCCTTGCCGCCAACCACGGCAACAACGACCGGCTCCATGCGGTCGCCGACGGCGAATGCTTCGTACAACGTCAAGGAAGCGTATATCGAATTGAACATCCCGATCTTGGCCGATCTGCGCTTTGCGAAGAGCCTGGAAGCGGATGTCGCTGAGCGCTTCTCCGACTACGATTCGGTCGGGAGCCATTTCACAGGCAAGGTCGGCATTGGTTATCGTCCGTTCGAGGATTTGCTGCTTCGCGGCACATTCTCGCAAGGCTTCCGCGCTCCTTCGCTCATCGAGCTTTATGCGGGTCAACGTCAGACCAACCTTGCCGGCAACAACACAGATCCGTGCAGCGGAGGAGCCGCGGCGCATCCCACTTGGCCAGGTTGCGCGGGCGTTCCTTCATTTTATCATCAGACCGGCTTGATGCCGGAGACGATTTCCGGCAATCCCAACTTGAAACCGGAAACGGCGGAAACCCTTAATTACGGCTTAGCCTGGACGCCGCAATGGCTGCAAGGGTTGTCGCTCACGACCGATTGGTATCAGGTCACGATTTATAACGCGATCAGCCAGCCGTCAGCAACGACGGCCCTGCAACTCTGCGCTACACAGGGAGGAGCCTTGTGCGACGTGGTGCAGCGCGATCCGACAACCGGACAAGTTCTGCACTTTTTCTCGACATATGAGAACTTGAATAAAATCCGGACCGCCGGTTTGGATACGACGTTGCGCTACAGTTTCGATACCCGCGTCGGCGCTTGGGACGCGGTGGTGAGCTCGACCTATCTTGACAGGTTCACGACCGTGGCGCCGAACCCGGCGGGCGGCGCTGCTATTGTCACCAACCTTGCAAGTACTTCGCTCACGACGCGCGCCACGTACCCGCGTTGGAAGGGGCAGGCCTCTTTGCGATGGAGCAACGACGATTTCGCCTTGATGTGGAGGGGACGCTTCATCGGAGAGACGCGTGATGGCGCTCCTCCCGCATTACCTGTCACTCCGGTGAAGAACGGTTTTGTGAATTCGATCACCTATCACGACCTGCAAGCAGACTATATGTTCAAAGAACACAACGCGCAGATCACGTTCGGCGTAAACAACGTATTCGATCAGATGCCGCCGGCCTCCTACGCAAACAATCCGATCAACTTCGATATGTACACCTACGATATTATGGGCAGATACTTCTATCTTAAGTTATCGAAGGATTTCTGATCCTGCGGTCCATGGTCGGCTGTGACCCCCGCAGCCGGCCGTGGACATTGTTCTTGAAAAGCATATACGTTCTGCTTGTTGAGGCGAGACAATGAGGACCTCCGCCAGTGAAGTTGCACGCGGGTGGGCGGAAGACATTCACGTAATACGTGACGTCATGGTGCCCATGCGCGACGGCATCAGACTGGCGACAGACATCTATAGGCTTGCCGTAGGCGGCATAGCGGTCGCGGCGGCCCTGCCCGTTCTGCTCGAGAGGACTCCTTACAACAAGGCCGGCGTCAATCACGCCGACCGTTCGCGCGCCAATCCAACTCCCGTATCGAAGTCGAACATAGCAGCGGCGTTTGCACGCGCCGGATACGCCGTTGCCGTGCAGGATTGCCGAGGACGGTATAAGTCCGAAGGGGTCTTCGCAAAATACGTGAACGAGGGAGAAGACGGTTTCGACACGATCGCCTGGCTCTGCGCGCAGCCTTGGTGCAACGGCAAAATCGGAACTTATGGTCTGTCCTATGGCGCCCATGTACAAGCCGCGCTGGCATCGTTGGGTCCGCGAGGGCTTGCCGCCATGTTTCTGGATTCCGGCGGGTTTTCCAGCGCTTACCACAGCGGCATACGCCAAGGCGGCGCTTTTGAACTCAAGCAGGCAGTTTGGGCCTACAAACATGCATTGCTCAGCCCGGAAACCGAACGCGATCCTGCTTGCAAGCACGCGCTTCAGTCCGAGGACCTGCGCCAGTGGTTTGGCCGCATGTCATGGTCCAACGGCCAATCGCCGCTCCGAGCGGCGCCGAAGTATGAAGAGTACCTTTTGGAACTGTGGCACAACGGTACGTTCGGCCCGTATTGGCAACGCCCGGGGCTTTATGCGCGGGGTTTCTACGATGTTTTTCCCGACGTGCCGACCGTGCATATGAGTAGCTGGTTCGATCCTTATGCGCGTACGGCGATCGAAAACTATATGGGGACGGTTCACACAAAGCAGGCGCCGGTAAAATTGGTTCTTGGTCCGTGGACCCACGGCCAAAGATCCGTCACTTACGCGGGCGATGTGGATTTCGGGTCCGCGGCAACGCTGGATGGAAACATAGCGCCTGATTACGTAACCATGCGGCTCGCGTGGTTCGACCGATACCTGAAAGGGATTTCGGCGTCGGACTGTCTTCCGAGTCCCGTCAAGATTTTCGTGATGGGCGGCGGATCGGGGCGCCGCACGCCCGAGGGACGGCTCGATCATGGCGGCCGTTGGCAGGACGAAGCCGACTGGCCTTTGCCGGAAGCTTCGAACACGGCCCTGTATCTCCATGCCTCCGGTTCGCTTTCGGCGGAGAAAGCTCAAGAACAGTCAAGCTTCCGGGAATTTTCGTTCGACCCGCGCCATCCTGTGCCGACGATAGGCGGCGCCATTGCCTCCGGCGAGCCGATTATGGAAGCGGGTGCTTTCGACCAACGCGTGTCGCCGGGGACATTCGGCGCCGAAACTTTCCATGGCCCGTTGAGCGAGCGGAAGGACGTTCTGGTTTTCCAGACGGAACCTTTGCAAACCGAGGTTGAGGTGATCGGCCCGATTACGGCAACCCTGTGGGTTTCGTCCTCGGCACCGGATACCGACATCACCCTAAAGCTCGTCGACCTCTATCCGCCAAGTCAGGACTGGCCGGAAGGTTTTGCCATGAATTTGACGCACGGCATCCTGCGGCTGCGTTATCGCGATAGTTTTGCGGCGCCCAAGCTCATGCAGCCCGGAGAGATATATAAGATCGTCGTCGAAGCGTTCCCGACAGCCAACCTGTTCGCCAAAGGCCACCGTATCCGCCTTGACATTTCGAGCAGTAATTTTCCGCATTTTGACGTTAATCCCAATACGGGGGAGCCGGAAGGCCGTGCGACCAGAGTGCAAATTGCACGTAACAGAATACATATGGACCGCATGCACTCGTCGCGCATGTTGTTGCCAATCGTACGGCGCCGCTAACCGTGGGGCCTTGGTCAGGTGCGGCAACGCCCAAAGTCGGCTATGATTCCGACAAATCCCATTGTCAGCCGCTAGGTTGTAATGAAGCATCTGAATCTGCGCGCGCTCAAGAGCTTTCACGAGATCATCCAGGCTGGCTCGGCCACCGCCGCCGCCGAGCGCCTTGGCTTGTCGCAACCGGGCGTAAGCCGAATTATCGCCAAGCTCGAACATGACGTCGGCTTCAAACTTTTCTACCGGGAAAAGGGCCGTCTCGTTCCGACGGCGGAAGGGCTGCTTGTCTTCGAGGAAGTCTCTCTGGCATTTTCCAATATCGAGCGGATCAACAGCTTGGTCCGCGACATCAAAAACCATGACACAGGGCAGTTGAAGATTGTCGCGTCTCCGAGCTTTTCGGAAGGGCCGCTGTCGGATGTCGTCGTGAATTTCCTCAAGGCCTACCCGAAGGTGCGGCTGAACATCGACTCGCGCAATACGGAAACGGCAAAGCTTCTGGTCGTGACGCGTGCGGCGGATTGCGGCTTTGCCAAGCTTCCTTTCGACAGACCGGACATTTCGGCAGAAAAGATCGTGAGCTGCGATACGATTTGCGCGCTCCCGCGCAAACATCCGCTCGCCAGCCAGCCGTTCCTCACACCGATCCTTCTAAAGGAGGAGCCGCTCATTCTTCTGGGCCGGGGCCGCTGGTCGCGGACCCAGGTTGAAGACGCTTTCAAGAAGGCAAAGGTCTATCCGACCGTGAAAATCGAAACCCATACGGTGGGGGCGGCCTGCGCCTTTGCCGCCAAAGGGCTCGGAATAGCCATTGTGAACGAGTTGATGGCAAGGAGTTTCCTCGGGAAGGATCTCGTGCTGCGGCCGTTTCGTCCGGCGATCTTGCACGAGTTTGTCTTTATCACATCCGCGCTCACGCCAAAGAGCCGTTTGGCGCAGGCGTTCCTCGATGAAACCAAACGCTACTTCGCTCAGCAGGTTCGTCAATAGCCGATGGCGACCGCAACGGTCATAGCCAGCGCGGAAAGCAATAACAGGCATACGAAGAGCGGTGATATGAAGCGCAGCCATTCGGTGTAGCCGACGCGCGCCGTGGCAAGATAGGCAAGCAACATGCCGGATGTCGGCGTGATCATGTTGGTGAGGCCGTTGCCGAGAATGAATGCGAGAACGGTTGTCTGCCCGCTGACGCCGGACAATTGTGCGATAGGCGCCAGGATGGGCATGCTGACCGCGACCTTCCCTGCGGTCGAGGGTATCAAAACACCAAGCAGCATCTCGATGCCCATAAGCTCGTTGGCCGTCACTGCGCGTGAATGTCCGCCAATCGCGCGGGTTGCTTCGAAAATGAGCGTGTCCAGCACGGCACTCTGCTGAAGCAGAATTTGCACGGATCCGGCAAGGCCGATCAGCAGCGCCGCCAGCATCATGTTCTTGAGGCCGTCGACGAAAGCGTCGGCCGCTTCACGCGCGCTCAAGCCGCCGAGCAATGCAAATATGAAACTGAGGCCGATGTAATAGGCGCCGATCTCGTTTTCGTGCCAACCCCAGATCACCGAGCCGAAGACCAGGACGATCCCGGCGAGAAGCAGGGCGAGGAGAACGGCAGACTGCTTGTGCGATAATCCACTTGCAATCTGAGCTGCTTCGGTGGTGAGCGTTCGCGCGCCGAAACGCAGATAGACGACCACATAAGCAATACCCAAGCTTATAAATACGACAAACAGCGCCAAGCGGAATCCGATTCCGCTAAAAAGCGGAACATGCGCGAGCGGTTGCGCGATGATCAGGGCAAGTGGGTTGGTGACGGAGGTGGCGTAACCGACTTTGGCGGCAACCCCGACTATCGCAGCGGCAAACATGGGGCCGTAGCCCAAACGTTCCCCCACGATGGCGACGATTGGAATAAGCACGAGATATTCGGAAATGAACCCGAGAAATGTACTGCCTAGAGCCAAGGCCATCATCAGAATGGGAACGAGCAGATTGAGGTTCGAAGAGGTCGCGTGAATAAGGCGATCCGCGCCTGCGTCTATGGCACCAGTCCGCCGCAGGACACCGAACATTCCGCCCACGAACATAACCATGAAGATAAGGGAAGCGTTTTTAGCGAGACCTTCGGGAATGGACATGAACACGGATGCAATGCTTGCCGCGTGAACGGATTTCCCGGCGGGCGCCGCAGGACTAAGCGAAAACAGCGCCTGCCATCCGCCGTCCTTCGGAATGGCGTGGTAGGTGCCTGGAATAACGAGAGCGCCGTGCCGTTCAAAGCTACCAGCTCCCACGATATAAGTCAGAATTCCCCCGGCAAGGATGACGAAGATCATCACGACGAGCGGGTGAAGAACCTTCGTACTTTTCTTAGCGTCCATATGATGCGCTTCTCGGCGTAAGATTTTCGGCCCGTCTCATTCTGGTGCTTCGATATTGGCTATATTTGACCGGAAGAAGCCGCTTGGAGAAAGCCCATAGCTTAGGCAGACCGTTTGCAAGACCATTCTAAATCGGCATGTGACCATGCGCACGCAATACGTTTATCAGGCCGATGGGCCCGGCTGTCCTTAGTCCGAATTTCCGCCTATGGGATAGAGTATAAACCGGCGTGGCGTCGGAGCGATTTTCCACGAGAGACGCGCGACAGCGCTCCGTCGGTGACGGTGTAAAGCGATCATTTTTTGTGTGGTTGCGCTTCGTCTCGACCGGGGCTTCCCGCTCGCTCAACGCTCCCAAGGTGTCGATCTGAATTGGCGACCGGTCAGGAAACTCTGCAATGAGTTTCAGATCGCCGCCCATCGCCGCTACATATTTGCGCATGGTCGAAAGCAAAAGATCGGCGCGACGCTCAATGCGAGAAACGCTCTCTTGTTCCATGTTGAGCGCCTTGCCCCCTCGCGCGAGACCTCTATGATCGGTCGCGCCCCTGCGAAGCACCGAACGAGACCCCCAAAGTCCATCGGCGTCCGGTGTTGTGCAGGGGCATCCGGCGAAAAAACGGGTATTATAGCGGGTATCAGCCACATAAGTAACGTAACAGAGTGAATAAATTCAATAGGTTATACATCAAATGCTGCTTCTGATCGATAACTACGACAGCTTCACCTACAACCTGTTCCATTATCTGGGCCAGTTGGGAGCGCAGTTCGTCGTCAAGCGCAATGACGAGATTTCGGCGGCCGAAGCACTCGCCATGAACCCGGAGGCGGTGGTGCTGTCGCCGGGACCGTGCACGCCCAACGAGGCCGGCATCTGCTTGGAGTTGATCGCGCGGGCGGACGGCAAGCTTCCCATCCTCGGCGTTTGCCTGGGGCACCAGGCCATCGGCCAGGTCTATGGCGGCAAGATCGTGCGCGCGCCAGTGCCGATGCACGGCAAGCTCTCGCGCATCCATCACACGGGCAAGAGCGTCTTCCGCGGTCTCAACAACGATTTTCTCGCGACGCGTTATCATTCGCTGACCATCGCTCCCGAAAGCCTGCCCGCCGATCTCGAAGTGACCGCCACCAGCGACGACGGCGTCATCATGGGCGTCATGCACAAGAGACATCCCGTGCACGGCGTGCAGTTCCATCCCGAAAGCATCGCTTCTGAGAACGGCCACGCGCTGCTGCAAAATTTCCTGCGCCAGACGCGACAGCCCGCGATGGCATGAGCGGCCAAGACTTCAATGTTTTCCTGACGCGCGTCCTGGGCGGCAATTCCCTCGACGCGGTAGCGTCCGCGCTGGCGTTCGGCGAGATCATGGCCGGGCGGGCGCGAGATGACGACCTTGCGGACTTCCTGACCGCGCTGGCGAAGCGCAACCCGACCATTCCCGAGATCACCGGCGCCGCGCGCGCCATGCGCGCCGCGATGAAAACCATGGAAGCCCCCGCCGGCGCCATCGATCTGTGCGGCACCGGCGGCGACGGCCACGGCACGCTGAACATCTCGACCGCCGTCTCGTTCGTGGCGGCGGCCTGCGGCGTGCCGGTCGCCAAGCACGGCAACCGCAACATGTCGTCCAAGACCGGCGCCGCCGACGTGCTGGAAGCGCTCGGCGTGAGAATCGATATTCCGCCGGAAGCAGCAAGCGTCTGCCTGCGCGAAGCCAACCTGTGCTTTCTGTTCGCCCAGACCTATCACCCCGCGATGAAGCACGTGGCGCCGGTGCGCCGCCGGCTGGGCATTCGCACGATTTTCAACCTGCTGGGGCCGTTGTCGAACCCCGCCGGCGTGCGCAGGCAGTTGATGGGCGTTTATACGAGAGAATGGCTGCAACCGTTGGCGCGGGTGCTCGGCGCGCTGGGAACGGAAAAGGCCTGGGTGGTGCACGGCCATGACGGGCTGGACGAAATCACCACGACGGATCTCACCGATGTCGCCGTGCTCGATGCCAGCCGCGTGACGCTGCGCACCGTCGCGCCGGAAGACGCGGAGGTGCCCCGCGCCACGCTCGCCGATCTCAAAGGCGGAGCGGCGAACGAGAATGCCGATGCGATCCGCCGTCTGTTCGCGGGCGAGCGCGGCCCCTACCGCGACATCGTGCTACTGAACACTGCCGCGGCGCTGATCGTGGCCGGTAAGGCGAACGAGTTGAGGCAAGGCGCAAAGCTCGCCGCGCAGGCGCTGGACAGCGGCGCGGCGGCACGCGCTCTTGAAATCCTGATCGCCGTATCGAACAAAGCGCCATGACGATCCTGGACGACATCGCCGAATACAAACGCCGCGAGATCGCCGCCGCGAAGGCGCGCGTGCCGGAAGGCCAACTCGACCAAGACGCGTGGGCCATGCCTGCGCCACGAGGCTTTCGCGCCGCGCTGATGCGCGCGCGGTCGGAAAATCGCGTCGGACTGATCGCGGAGATCAAGAAGGCCAGCCCGTCGCGCGGCCTGATCCGCGTGGACTTCGACCCGGCGGCACTGGCGCGCGCCTACGCGGCGGGAGGCGCGACGTGCCTGTCAGTGCTGACGGACGCGCCTTCGTTCCAAGGCGCGCCGGAGTTCCTCGCCGCCGCGCACGCCGCAACCACGCTGCCGGTCCTGCGCAAGGACTTCATGCTCGATCCCTATCAGGTGACCGAGACGCGAGCCTGGGGCGCGGACTGTATTCTTATCATCATGGCGCTGACCGATGATGCACAGAGCCGCGAATTGTTTGCCATCGCCCGCAACTATCACGGCATGGACGTTCTAGTGGAAGTCCACAACGAAGGAGAACTCGATCGCGCCTTGGCGCTCGGCGCCGACATCATCGGCATCAACAACCGCGACCTGAAGACGTTTTCCATCGACCTCGGCGTCACGCTGCGCCTAGCGCCGCGCATTCCCGCGGACAAGCTCGTCGTCGCCGAAAGCGGCTTGGCGCGGCGCGAGGATCTGGCGCTGCTGGCGAAAGCCGGCGTGACGACATTCCTGATCGGGGAAGGCCTGATGCGCCACAAAGACGTCGCGGCCGCGACGTCGGCCCTCATCGGCGCTAAGCTCAATCCATGACCAAACTGACTCATCTCGACGAACAGGGCGCGGCGCGCATGGTGGACGTTTCGGACAAAGCGGCGAGCGAACGCGAAGCGACTGCGGAAGCCGTCATCGTGCTTTCGAACGAAGCCTTCGCGGCGGTCGCTTCCGGCGGCGCACCCAAGGGCGACGTCCTGGCGGCGGCGCGCATCGCCGGCATCATGGCGGCCAAGAAGACGCCCGAGCTGATTCCGCTGTGCCATTCCATTGCCCTAACCAAAGCGGAAATCGCCTTCGAAATGCTGGCCGGGGACAACGCCATCCGCATTCTCGCCACGGCGAAGACCACGGCACGGACCGGTGTGGAAATGGAAGCGCTGACGGCCGCCTCTATCGCCGCGCTGACGATCTACGACATGACGAAAGCGCTCGACAAATCCGCCGTCATCGAATCCGTCCGCCTGTTGGCGAAATCCGGCGGCAAGAGCGGGTCCTATACTGCCCCCTCGCGTTCGCCATCGAAGACGATCAAGAATTCGCGCAGCGGCGAAAGCGGCGGAGGCCGCGCCAAGCCGGCAACGCCGATAGGCGATCCTCGTCCGCGCGGCGAAACCGCCGGCCGGCGCGAAGCCTTCCGCGCCTTCATGGTCTCCCGCCGCCTGCGTGCGACAGAATGGGCCAAAGCGGCGGGTGTCCCGGCCGCGCAAATCTATGCTTTCCTGACCGGGCGCTTGCGGGCGCTGCCGCCGGACGTCGCCGGGCGCCTCGCCCGCGCCGCGCAAGTACGCATTGAGGACATGTTCCGATGATCAGTGTCGCAGAGGCCGAAAAACGCATCGCTGCCGCGTTTTCACCGATTGACACCGAGATCATGGATGTCGCGCATCTGGCGGGGCGCGTCCTGGTCGAAGATGCCGTGGCCAGGACCGACCAGCCGCCCGCCCCGGTTTCGGCCATGGACGGTTTCGCCGTGCGGCTGGCGGACGGCGGCGCTCCTCGCCGGCTGATCGGTTCCGCGCCCGCAGGCCATCCCTTTGCGCGCACGGTGGGCGCCGGCGAAGCGGTGCGTATTTTCACCGGCGGAGTCGTGCCGCAGGGCGCGGACGCCATCGTCATCCAGGAAGACGCGGCCTCCGACGGCGTCATGGTCTCGTTCGACGCGGCAGCGTGCGCTCCTCAACACATCCGCGCCCCCGGATTGGACTTCAAGAAAGGCGAGGTGCTGGCGGCGAAAGGCCGGCGCCTGACGGCGCGCGACTGCGCGCTGCTGGCGGCAGGCGACATCGCACAGGTGAAAGTGCGCCGCCGCCCGTGCGTCGCCATCATCTCGATCGGCGACGAGCTTTCCCGGCCGGGCGAGAAGCGCATGGCGGGCGGTATCGTCGCTTCGTCAGGCTACGGATTATATGCGATGATCCAGGCTTGGGGCGGCGCGCCGTGCGACTTCGGCATCCTGCTCGACAACGAAGCCGAGATCGCCACCGTCGCCGACGCCGACGCCGACTTGATTATCACCTTGGGCGGGGTTTCCGTCGGCGATCACGATCTGGTCCGCAAAGTGCTGGGGACCAAGGACTTCGCGCTCGAGTTCTGGAAGGTCGCCATGCGGCCCGGCAAGCCGCTGATCTTCGGCAAGCTCGGCAGGACGCCCCTGCTCGGCCTTCCCGGCAATCCCATTTCGACGCTGGTGTGCGCCATCCTGTTCGTCAAGCCCGCCATCGCGGCAATGCTGGGCACGCCGTTCGAGCAGGAGATTCTGGCGGCGAAGCTGGTGCGCGCCCTGCCCGCCAACGGCGCGCGGCAGGACTACATGCGCGCCAAGCTGACGCGCCGCGACGGCGAATACTGGGCGGAGGCCTTCGCCGTGCAGGATTCCTCGATGCTGACCGTCATGGCCCAAGCCGACGCGCTGATCGTGCGCGCGCCGGGCGCGCCCGCCGCCGCCGCCGGCGACCGCGCCGACGTCATCCTGCTGGACGACCATTGAGAACGTGCACCACCTTGCCCTTATTGAAGCGCGCACATGCGGTACGGTAACTTATCTTTCGAATTCATTGAGTACGACCAATGAACGACCCGAAAAAGGGCACGACAGTCGGCGCGCGCGCCCAGTCGCTCGAATTCGACTGGACCTTGCAGCTCACAAAACCGGCGACAATTCTAGCCTGCGAATATTGGCGCTCGCGTTGCGGCGGCCGATCGATGCCCAACCGGAACGATCTCGATCCGGTCGCAATGCGCAAATTCACTCCTCATGTGGGCCTGATCGATATTCGCAAGGCGGAAGACGGGACCACCGATTACTTCATCCGTCGCGCCGGCACGAAATGGGAAGAGGTTTACGGCCCGATGACCGGCCGTTATCTCTGGGAATTCCTGCCGCCGGAGATCGAGCCGAATTGGCGCGAGGTCTTCGGGGCGGTGCAGGCCGCCAAGGCGCCGGTGCGGGTAACCACCGGAATCGATTTCCAGGGCAAGACCTGGCTCAAGGCCGAGATGTTTGTGGCGCCGCTCGGCGAAGGCGGCGACGTCTCGATGCTGTTTATGACCTTCGTGTCGTGGAGCAAGCCATAGCTATGGGACAGCAGTGGTTTGACCCCGATTCTTTTTCGCTGCCGTCTTCCAACGGAAAGGCTGGCTCGCGGGTGACTTCCTTTTTGCTGCGTCCGCCGCGAACGGGGGTTCAGCAGCGTCATCACTTGCCGTTCAAATTAAGTATCATGTCCCCAAAATTCGGCCACTTTCCTCGCAAACGAGCGCAGAGGACGCCGTGCCTTATTCGCCGTTCGCTACCTGCTCTCAACACAAGATTTGGCGTGTTGACGCCCGCAGGGAACTAAAGTAGAACGATTCTCCATGTTTCGGATTTGTTCGCCGCCCCGAATCGCTAGGCGTGGCGGATCAAAAGGAGGCGTGGCGATGCTTACCCGCAAGCAATACGAACTCTTGATGTTCATCCACGAACGGGTGCGCGAGAGCGGCATCCCGCCCTCCTTCGACGAAATGAAGGACGCGCTGGATCTGAAATCCAAGTCCGGCATCCATCGCCTCATCACGGCTCTGGAGGAACGCGGCTTCCTCAGGCGCCTCGAAAAACGCGCCCGGGCGCTCGAGATCATCAAGCTGCCCGACAACGTCGCCGAAACGCTCCGCCCCGCCACCACCCGCAGCCAGGCGATGCGCATGAGTCCCGGCCGCCATCACACGCGCGGCGAGGCGCGGGTTTCCTCCGACACGCGCGGTGCCGGCAGTCCGCGGCGCGCCATCGGCGAAGGCGAAGGGGCGATCAATGTGCCTCTGGTGGGCCGCATCGCGGCGGGCACGCCCATCGAGGCCTTGCAGAACAAGATGGCGGACATTCCGGTGCCCAGCGGCATGGTCGGCCGCGGCGATCATTACGCGCTGGAGGTCACCGGCGATTCCATGATCAACGCGGGCATCCTCGACGGCGACACGGTGATCATCCAGGAAGTCGATACCGCGAATACGGGCGAGATCGTCGTGGCGCTGGTCGATAACGCGGAAGCGACGCTGAAGCGCATGCGCCGGCGCGGCGACTCCATCGCGCTGGAGGCGGCCAATCCCGCCTACGAAACGCGCCTTTACGGGGCGGACCGCGTGCGCGTGCAGGGACGCCTCGTCGGCCTCATCCGCCGGTATTAGACCTTCTTCGCTTGGCGTGTACCGGTGCGGACCACGGCCTTCGGCCGCGGTCGCCTTCCACGGTTTCGATGCGTTTTTGCGGGCCCAGCCAGACCGCGTAACCGCCGTTGCGGGCCACGTCGATACGGTCGATCACCAGCATCGTTCCTTTGCAAAAGCGCCAAGCCGGCACGACGCTCACGACGATTGCCGCGCGGGCGCAGTCTTCCCACAGGGCATCCACGCGCGATGGCACCGCTATCAGCGTTCCATCCCGCGCCTTGGCAATGCAGCCATAGGCGTCGCAGCGCACGCCGTCGTTGGGCGTGGCGACGGCCGCATCGGTTTCCCGCTCGTCGCCGTCGCGTTTCAGCCATTCGCCGGCGGAATAGTCGTCGCGCGCGGGCCGCACAAACCGCAGCAGCCCGTCGCTTCCGCGCACGGCCACAGTGACCGCGTCGCGCGCCACCAGCAGATCGGGCGCCGGCGTCGCCATCGCCACGGCGACACCGGCGGTCATCGCAACGAGGCCCAGCCAGCGCCAGCCACGCCGCCAAATCGCGATCCACAAGCCGCCCAGCGAAAGCACGACAAGCGCCGGCATCGGCCACGCCGGCATCACGGAAACCGCTCCCGGCAGGCCCGCCACGAAACGCCCGACGGCCAGCATCGCCTCGATGCCCCAGCCCATGACCCGCAGCGACCAAGCGTCCAATCCGAACGGCATCAAGAACACCGACAGGGCCGCGGCTGGCATGGTCACGAACCCCATGATCGGCATGGCGAGCAGATTGCCGAGCACGGCGTAATGCGTGGCCCGGTCAAAGTGAAAGACGGCATACGGCGCGGTGGCCAGACTGCCGACCAGACTGGTGATGGCGATGCCGCGCATGTAGCGACGCACGCCGGCGAAGGCGCGCGGGCCTGTCCGCTCCGTGCGGCGCGCCCTTCGCGCCTGTTCCCATTCGGCCACCGCGATCAGGCTGGCCACCGCGGCGAAAGACATCTGGAAACCCGGCTCCAGGAGGTTCTCGGGCCGCAACAGCAGAATGATCGTCGCGGCCAGCGCCAATGATCGCATCGACAGCGCCGGGCGATCGAACAGGACGGCCGACAGCATCGCGGCGAGCATGATGTACGCCCGCGTGGCCGGCGTCGCCGCTCCGCTGATGACAAGATAGAACGTCGCGCTCGCAAGGGCTGCCAGCGCCGCCCATTTCTTGATGGGATAGCGCAGCGCGACAGCCGGAATCAGGGCGAGCAGCGCCCGCACCGTCCAGAACAGGCCGAGCCCGACCAACGCCATGTGCAGGCCGGCGATGGCCAACACATGCGCCAGGCCCGCATCGCGAAGCGCCTGTTCGTCCTCATTGGAGATCGCGCCGCGGTCGCCGGTAATCAGCGCCGAGGCGATCCCGCCGGTGCTCCCCGAAAGCACGGAGTGGATGCGGGCTGTCATCTTCCAGCGCAATTTGGCGACGGAGAGCGCAATTTCGTCGGTCCAATTGTTCCTCCGCAGAGGCACAATCGGCTTCGGCCTGCCATAGGCGTAGCCCACCGCGCCGATGCGCTCGTAGTACGCCGCCAGTCCGAAATCGTAGCCGCGGGGCGTGCTCGGCCCCGGCGGAGGCATCAGCACCGCCGTCAAATGCACCCATTGGCCCGGCACCAGAGAGCCAGCTCCGCTGCGCACCGATACGCGTACCGCCGCAGGGGTACGGTCTGGCGGCAGGCGCCGGGTCGCGACCGCGCCCAGCGTGACGCGGGTACTCTTGCCATGCGCCTGAACGAAATCCACGCGGCCGTCGATGCCCAGCGGCCCCAGCTTGCGCGCCAGAACAGGGGCGCGGACCAGTTCGGTGCGCAGCTTAGCCACGGCGAAGCCGAGAGAGGCGGCTGCCAGCAGTGCCAGGGCGATGCGGACGAGCGTGTCGTGCGTTGCCGTCGATAATACCGCGGCCGCAAGCGCCAACCCGGCTGCCATCACGGCGAACGCCCATACCGGTTCTTCCGGCAGCGTAAAATAGAGCCCGATTCCCGCCGCCATCGCCACGGGGAGCCACAAGGGCCGACGCATACGGTCCGCGATGGCCTGCGCCCGCACAACGCCCAGCAGGCGCGCAAAAGCCGTCGCCAGCGCCCCCGCGTCGAACGGGTCGGGCGCCAGGCGCCGCAATGCCGCGATTGGACCTGCCCCCACGGACGAATGCCGTTTGCCAGAAGCCTCGGTTTCACTTAAAGCCGAAGAACGCCAGCCGATTGTCCATTATGACCGAAAATCAGAAGCCAGTCCTGCGCTTTGCTCCCTCGCCCACCGGAATGCTGCATATCGGCGGCGCCCGCACGGCTTTGTTCAACTGGCTCTATGCCCGCCATACGGGCGGCAAATTCCTGCTGAGGATCGAGGACACCGACCGCGAACGCTCCACTCCCGAGGCTGTGGGCGCCATCCTGAACGGAATGACGTGGCTGGGGCTGAACTGGGATGGCGAGACCGTCTATCAATTCGCGCGCGCCGGCCGTCACCGTGCCGTCGCCGAGCAGTTGCTGTCCGAAGGCAAGGCCTACCGCTGCTACGCGACGGCGCCGGAACTGGAAGAGATGCGCGCCGCCCTGCGCGCGGCCGGAAAGCCCATCCGCTACGACGGGCGCTGGCGCGACCGCGATCCTCGCGAAGCGCTTCCGGGCGCGCCCTTCGTGGTGCGCCTGCGGGCCCGGCAAACGGGCGAAACGGTCGTGCGCGACGCCGTGCAAGGCGACGTGCGCTTCGCCAACGAGCAGCTCGACGACATGGTGCTGCTGCGCAGCGACGGCAACCCGACCTACATGCTGGCGGTCGTGGTCGACGATTACGACATGGGCGTGACCCACATCATCCGCGGCGACGACCACCTCAACAATGCCGCCCGCCAGCTCCAGATCATTCAGGCGCTGAACTGGCCGGAGCCGGTGTACGCCCATCTGCCGCTGATCCACGGCCCCGACGGCGCCAAGCTCTCCAAACGCCATGGCGCGCTGGCGGTGGAAGCCTATCGCGACATGGGCTATCTGCCCGAGACGATGCGCAACTACCTGCTGCGGCTGGGCTGGAGCCACGGCAACGACGAGATCATTCCGACGGCGCAAGCGGTCGAATGGTTCAATCTGGAGAGCATCGGCAAAAGTCCGGCGCGTCTGGACTTCAAGAAGCTCGACAATCTCAATGCGCACTACATCCGGGCGATGGACGACGCGGCGCTGGCGGACGAGATCGCCGCCCTGATCGGACGCGAAACGCCGCCGCGCGCTTTGAGCGACAAAGCGCATGCGCGGCTGATCGCGGCCATGCCCAGCCTCAAGGAGCGCGCCAAGACCCTGGTCGAGTTGGCCGGCTCAGCAGAATTTTTGTACACCGACGGTCCGCGCGCGCTCGACGACGCGGCGCAAAAGGTCTTGAACGACGAGGCGCGCCGGCTGAACGGCAGGTTCCTTGCGGCTACGGCGGAATTGGCCTGGCAGGCAGCGGCGCTGGAAGAGGCCGCCCGGTCTCTCGCGGATGCGAACGGCCTCAAGCTGGGACAAATTGCCCAGCCCCTTAGAGCGGCGTTGACCGGCAGGACCACTTCGCCCCCCATTTTCGCGATGCTGGAAGTGCTGGGAAGGGACGAATCGCGTCTGCGGATCAAAGTCCACAGCGCGTAGTTCTCGGGCAGATCGTCGCTGCGCATAGGAAAGCAGGTGACGAAGCCGAACCCTGCATCCTATAATTGCTGCAACGCAAGATAACACAGGCCGCTCGGCCGGAGCCAGGAGACCAAAATGAGAGACAGCAAGGCCGTCCCCGCCGGCAAGGCAACGCTCAGCTACCAGGGCAAATCCCACGAGCTGCCCGCCCTCTCGGGCAGCGAAGGTCCCCACGTCATCGACATCCGCAAACTCTACGCCGACGCGGAGCTTTTCACCTACGATCCGGGCTTCACCTCCACGGCGAGCTGCGAAAGCGACATCACCTTCATCGACGGCGACAAGGGCATTCTGTTGTATCGGGGCTATCCGATCGAACAGCTCGCCGGGAATTCGTCGTTCCTGGAAGTCTGCTACCTGTTGCTCTACGGCGAACTGCCGACCAAGAAAGAGATGGAGGAGTTCAACTACCTCATCACGCACCACACGATGGTGCACGAGCAGCTGGCCTCGTTCTTCCGCGGCTTCCGCCGCGATGCGCATCCGATGGCGGTGATGTGCGGCGTGGTGGGCGCGCTGTCGGCGTTCTACCACGACTCCACGGACATCAACGATCCCAAACAGCGCCAGATCGCAAGCCATCGCCTCGTCGCCAAGATTCCGACGATCGCCGCGATGGCGTTCCGCTACAGCCTGGGCCATCCCTTCGTGTATCCGTCGAACAAGCTCGGCTACACCGAGAACTTCCTGCGCATGGCTTTTGCCATGCCCTCCGAGGAGTATGTGGTCAATCCGGTGCTGG
Organism: Alphaproteobacteria bacterium; assembly: GCA_028871795.1. Classification (GTDB taxonomy): domain Bacteria; phylum Pseudomonadota; class Alphaproteobacteria; order Micropepsales; family Micropepsaceae; genus Rhizomicrobium. Next base: position 53,790 of record JAGWMG010000009.1, read on the forward strand.
CCAAGGCGCTCGATACCATCTTCATCCTGCACGCCGATCACGAGCAGAATGCCTCCACCTCCACCGTGCGGCTGGCCGGTTCTTCTGGCGCCAATCCGTTCGCCTGCATCGCGGCGGGCATCGCCTGCCTGTGGGGACCGGCGCACGGCGGCGCCAACGAGGCGGCGCTGAAAATGCTGGAGGAGATCGGAACCGTCGAGCGCATCCCGGAATACATCCGCCGCGCCAAGGACAAGAACGATCCGTTCCGCCTGATGGGCTTCGGCCACCGCGTCTACAAGAATTACGACCCGCGCGCCAAGGTGATGCAGAAAGAGTGCCATGCCGTGCTCGACGAACTAGGCCTGCACGAGACCCCGCTCCTCAAGGTCGCGCTGGAACTGGAGCGCATCGCGCTGCAGGACGAGTACTTCGTCGACAAGAAGCTCTATCCGAACATCGATTTCTATTCCGGCATCACGCTGCGCGCGCTCGGTTTTCCGCTCAGCATGTTCACGGCGCTGTTCGCGCTGGCGCGCACGGTGGGCTGGATCGCGCAATGGAAGGAGATGCTGGACGACCCGCACCAGAAGATCGGGCGCCCGCGGCAGATCTACACCGGCGCCAAACAGCGCGACTACGTGCCGATCAGCAAGCGGTAGGGCCGCGGCAGGCAGCCGCTGTGGCGCATATCGTTTCTTGCTTGGTGCTGCATTGCGGCTTGCGGGGAGCAAATATTCTCTCGATTCAAAGCGAGCATTTCACGCGGCACGGGTGTCGTCGTCGAAAGGCAAGCTGTGATGTGCACTGGTGGTAAGATGGCTTAGCATCAGCGCCGAGGCTTTTTCATTCTTCCCCGCTTCAAGCGCGGCGAGAATGGCCATGTGCTCGTCGATCGATTCATATACGCGCTCGACGCCATAATCCCATTGATAGTTCAAAAAGCGGCGCAGTTGAATCTGTTGCTGCACGGCGTTCAACATGTAGCGATTCTTGGAACTGCGGGCGAGCTGCTCATGGAAATCGGAATTTATTTCATAGAACTCTATCGCTTCTACATCTCGCCACGGCTTATGGCGGAATTCCATGTGCCGCGCGCGCGTCGCTATCAACCAGTTGCGATCCAACTCGAAGCCGGGCTGCAGTAGCAGGGCAGGCTCCACCACGCGACGAAACGCATAGCTTTCTGCCTGGGCGCGCGCCGAATTGATCGACGCCTGAAAGGACCAGCCATTGCCGGGCTTGCGCTCGACCAATCCCAGTTCGGACAATTGCCGCAACACCCGCACGATGGTCGTAAGCTTAACGCCCAACTGGCGCATGATTTCCTGTTGGGTGCATTCATCCGGTAACCGTCCGATGTTGCGGGCTTGGGCGATTGCGACGAAAAGGCGTTTGTCTTCTTCGTCTTGCAGCCGCAGGGCGTCGGCTTCGGGCACATTCTTTACCGGTTCAACCAGAACAAAACCGCGATTGGCCCTCGGCTGGACAGCCCCTTGGTCCGCCAGCAACTTCAAGGCGCCGCGGATCGGCGTGCGGGAGACCCCGAATTGCTGGCACAGTTCCTGTTCGATTAGATGATAACCAGGTCCCGACCCCTGATCCTTGAGGAGCCGCAGGATGCGGCGCGCGAGTTCCGCCTGCAATCGACTTGGTGCCGAGGACGCCAAGGGTTTGTCAGTCGTTTTTCTGGCCATCTCTCTTTGCTCAACTTGTTATACGGACTCAATTTCTCGCGCCAAGCCGCACACTCTTCTGGTATATTATAATAGCGAAAAATTATTTTATCCATGCTGACAGGTGGCCTGTGACAGCAACAGCGCTAGTTGCCGCTGTAGGGAAACGAACCTGCTTTAAGATCGGCCGTCGGTTCGCAGTGCGGCTGGGCTTGTACCGAAGCAGCGATCGAGCGAAGGGCAAATCCGATTGTTTGGCATCAGCGACGCGGCGATCGCTTGCTTGCATCTTGATGAACTCTGGTGCGCCTGCCACATTCGGCAATGCAGCCGGTAACCAATATCCGCGAAGTCGCCATAAACTGGCGATGTTCAAGATCGCGATGGAGCCGCGGACGTTCTGGCGTCGATCCGAAAACTCTATCCGCGGCGGCGCCATATCTTCGTCGATAGCGGTTACGCCGGAGAAAAGCTCAAAGACGCGCTCGCCGAACTCGGCCGCTGGGTCGTTGAGCGCACCTTCGCTTAACTCAAGCGCTGCCGTAGGTCGGCCAAGGACTTCGCGGCAACCATCGAAAGCGCCGTTGCATGGGTCTTCGTCGCCACATCCGAACCCTGACGCGGCGTCTCACAAGGCTTTGAAATCAATGGCTTCATTTTGAAGTCTGACCCTAATTCTTGTACATAAGCATCGGATTGTGGCTCTATGTAGGGCCTTTTTTCTGGCTCACAAATCTATTCAGCCAAAATGCGTGCTGCGAAGTTTGCTGAAACATCCATTGGATCATCCTGAACTCAAAATTTTGGCAAAAATATCACACTATTCTTAAAATGTACTTTTGATACGAATAAACCAATGTAACATTTCTGCATTTAATAATACATTTTTCAGACCGTCATTTTCGGCGGCGTATCTCGCGGCGCGAGCGCGCTTATTAACAGGGGGGTTCAAATGGCTTTGTCTACCAAGACTCGTTGGATGCTGGCATCGGCAAGCGTCGTTTCGATTTCCATGATGATGGCGCAGACCGCGCTGGCCCAAGCGACTGACAGTGGCGAGTTGAAGCTGGAGACCATCGTGGTCACCGGCACCAGGGGCTTTGGCACCGACGTTTCCCAGTTAGGCACCTTCCGCGGCGCTCACCTCATCGACACGCCGATGACTATCGTCGTGTTGCCCAAAGATTTGCTCAACGCAGAGCAAGCGACGAACCTGACCGACATTCTTAAGAACATCGCGGGCGCTAACAGCGCCCAGGTGGGCACGGTCGTCACCTCCAACCAGTCGATCCGCGGCATCCCGATCGACAACCGTAACGGCTTCCGCATGGATGGCAGCCTGCCTTTCGTCAACCTGATCGAACTGCCGGTTGAAGACAAGGAACGCGTCGAAGTCATGAAAGGTGCTGCCGGCCTTTATTACGGCTTCGCTTCTCCGGCCGGCGTGATCAACGTCACCATGAAGCGCCCCACCGCCGATCCGCTGTTCGATGCGAAGTTATTCGGCAACGAATATGGCGGACCTGGCGCTGCCGTCGATTTCGGCGGCACGGTGGCCAACGGCAAATTCGGCTATCGCATTAATGGCGTCTATACGAACGAAGATCCCGGCATCGACCACGCACTCGGCATCCGTTCGCTGATCTCCGGCGCTTTCGACTACAAACCCATCGAAAGTGTCACGATGCAGGTCGATGTTGAGCACATCTTCAAGACCCAGCCCGAACCTGGCGTTTTCCGTATGGTTTCAGGTTTGCCGACGCCCACTATCGCCAATCCCTACCCCACGTACGCGCTCCCGAACATCAAGACGCTCGATCCCAGAACCAATTTTGGTCCGAGGTGGGCGCTTTATCGTGCGGAAGAGACCAACCTGATGTCGCATAATGTCTGGTCGATCAACGATGCCTGGCAATTGACCATTGATGTGGGCGATTCCAGGTTCGACCGTAACCGTGTGTTCAATACCCTTCAGCCGACCAATTTCATCACCGGGGCCGGCTTCATGCAGTTTCAGTTTGCGCACGAGCAAGACGAGAACCGAAATGCCCGTTTTGAGGTATCCGGCACCTTCTCCACATTTGGACTTGTGCATAATGCGTCGGCCGGATGGCAGGACAATATTCGTGACTCCCTTGCGCTGAGCCAGGCCCAGGCTGTTTGCGCCGGCGGCGTGTACACCACAACCTGCCAGAAGGGTGTCACCACGGTCAGCGGCGTCGCGGTCAACTACATCAATCCGACTTTCGTGCCTCTCATGACGCTCCAGCTGCCTCAAACGCTCACCGGTACTCCAGATCGCACCGAAGATGCGGGGTTCTATATCTTCGACAGGATCAGCTGGGGAAACTATGTCGATGTTCTGGCCGGTGGCCGGTTCGGCAACTATAACGACATCGCACCCACGGTGCCCGTGATACACAAGTTCCATGCCGCGCCGATGACCACGTCGGATAGCATCGTGGTCAAACCGTTCGGCGACAACGATTTGAGCATCTATGCCAGCTATGTCGAAGCGCTGGAATCGGCCGGCGGCGCACCTATCACGGCACTCAACGCCGGTCAGACTTTGGCGCCATTGCCGAGCATGCAGCGCGAAATCGGCGTGAAGTCCGAGTACCTTAAGGGTTTCCTGCTCACGTTTGACTATTTCGACATCCGCCGTGCGTCGACCTACGTGAATGCGGCGAACTACTATGTCGAGGATGGCCAGGCAAAATATAACGGCTTTGAATTCAGCGCCAGCGGCGAAGTCACTGAGGACTTGTCCGTGTTTGCCAACGGCATGCTGCTAATGGCGAAGCAGGTCACAGGCGCCCCGACCTGCGGTGTGGTGCCATACCCGGTCACCGCCACATGCCATACGTTCACGCCGACTATTGTCGGATTGAACGTTTCGAACTCGGCGAAGGCCTATGGTACGTTCTTCGCCCAGTACAAGTTGGATGACTTCATCCAGGGCCTGTCGGTCAATGGCGGCATCTACTATGTCGGGGCGCGTCCTGTGGATGCCACCAATAAGGCATTTTTACGGGACTATTTCACAGTCGATTTGGGCGCCTCTTATTCGACCGATGCGTTCGAATATCCAATGACATTCCGCGTCAACGCGCAGAATGTCGGCAATACAAAGTTTTGGGCGTCGGGTGACGCCGATCTGTTTGCCGAAGGCCAGCCGGCGAATATTATTTTCTCGTTGGAGGCACATCTCTAGCCGGACCGGATTGCCAATGGCCGGCCGTCAATCCGGTCTTGGTAATGTACGGCAGTAAGCAGATCAGGCAAACACGCGATATGCATTGTGTCCGTTTCTGCCGCGGTTAATCCCCCCAAAAACTTGCGGGCGTCGCCGGTCCGTCGACGCCCCATTTTTTGGAAGAGCCAACACGTATATTCGACCAGAGCATTCGGTACTTTTCAGCTACGAGAAACGACGCTATGCAGACACATCTAAATCTTCTCCGCGGCGGCATCGTTTCATTCGGACTCGCATTTTTTTGCGCGGGCGCGAATGCGCAGGGCTTCTCTCCTCCCACCCAAACGCCCTGGGTGACGCGGCGGTGGGCATTGCTCACGCGTTGTCCACATGCCCGCGGTCGCAGAAGACGACATGATAATTGTGGAGGAAAGGAACGGTCGCGATTGCAAATAAGAACCCGGGTACGGCGATTCTACCGACAAGGCCGGACATTTTTCAGAGGGGCGAATGGTCGTTATCCTTTTCGCTTCCGCTTGTGTCATGTGGGTGCCGAAACCGAATTCATAGATACAAAGAAGTTCTTGCCACCGAACCGAATTGGGCTCGGAACCCACACCGTCATGGTGAGTAGCCCGCTGAATTGTTCGGCGGCATTTGTCGCGGCCGCGCTTGTTGCCTCTGCTTTGCAGGCGCAGGCGGCGCCGCAAGCGGACACGCCGAGCTATACAATCACAAAAAACGTAGCGCTGGGTGCGCCGGACCGTTGGGATTACGTTGTGTTAGATCCCGTTCTGAATCGCGTTTATGTCTCGCACAGCGAGAAGGTTACGGTGGTCGATGGGACAAGCGGCGCAATCGTGGGGACTATCAACGGCATTACCGGCACGACCCACGGCATCGCGTCCGTGCATGCGTTGGGCAAAGGATATACCGACGACGGCAAGGCTGGCATCGCCGTGTCTTTCGACCTCAAGACGTTGAAAATAATCAACAGCATCAAGGCAGAACCGGATGCGGACGGCATCGTTTTCGACCAATGGAGCGGACACATTCTGGTGATCGACGGCGGCTCCGGGAAGATCACAGTAATCGATCCCAAGACCGACACCCTTGTCGCGACCGTTGACGGCGGCGGCGGTCTGGAATTCGGTGTCTCGGGCGAGAACGGAAAATTCTACGTTGACGGCGCCGAGAAGGGCGAGATCGTACGCATCGACACGAAGACGAATACCGCCGATGCACATTGGCCGATGGCGGGTTGCCAGAAGCCGCACGGTCTCGCCATCGACCGGGCGCATATGCGTCTGTTTGCCAGTTGCGCGAACAAGGTCATGGCGGTTGTGGATGCGGAAACAGGCGCCGTGCTGGCAACCCTGCCGATCGGCGAAGGCTCCGATTTTGCCGAATTCGATCCGAGCCGCGGCTTGGCCTTCAGCTCGAATCGCGACGGCACGCTTTCGATCATCGTGGAGAAATCGCCCGCCACCTTCGTCGCGCTACCTGCGGTCACAACCGAATTGGGTGCGCGCACGATGGCGATCGATCCCAAAACCGGGCGCGTCTTTCTGGTGACGGCGGATATGACTCTCGCTCCAGCGGTCCCGCCGAGCGATGCAAGGCCGCGCTATAGCGTCAAACCGGGCTCGGCGAAGCTCCTCTTCCTCGATCCGATGCCGCAGTAGACGCGAACGTCGGCCCACTTGGAATGCGGTGTACGATAGGGATGGTTAGTCGGCGTATCGTTGCTTTCGTTGTAACGCTATTGGCGCTGAGCCGTCCGATGCTCGGCGGTCCTCCCTATATCACAGACGATCCGGAACCCACGGACTACAAGCATTTCGAGATTTATCTCTTCAACGGCGGTACGGCGTCGCGCAGCGGAACCGGCATCGCGTCGGGGTTGGATTTCAACTATGGCGCAGCGCTCGATCTGCAATTGACGGCTGTAGTGCCGGTGAGTTTCAACGATGCTGGTGGCGGAAGAACCGCGACTGATCTCGGCAATATCGAACTCGCGGCAAAATACCGCGTTCTGCACCAGCAAGGGTTCGGTTGGGACGTCGCCATTTTTCCACGTGTGTTCCTGCCGGCCGGTTCGCGGACGGTCGGCGAACGCCACGCCGCATTGTTGCTGCCGATATGGATCGGGAAGAATTGGGGAGACTGGTCCACCTACGGCGGAGGCGGATGCGAGATCAACCGTGGCGGGACTTCGCAGAACTTCTGCCTGATGGGGTGGGCGCTCGCGCGCGAGGTCCTGCCTGGGTTGCAGATGGGCGCGGAACTCTATCATCAAGGCGCTGACACACGCGGCGAACGCGCCACATCCGGAATCGGCACCAGCGTCATCTACGATATTGGCGAGCACTATCATTTGATGGGCTCGATAGGCCCGGGCATCCAGAATGCGGGGGAAACCAACCGTTATTCTTGGTACACGGCGCTTCTCTTCACATTCTAGAATTTCACAACCGGAACGGATGGCGTAGCGATGAGCGAGAAAACCGCGATGAACAAGGTTCCGGCGGTGACGTTGGCGTTCTGGGTCGCAAAAATCGCGGCGACGACGCTGGGCGAAACCGGCGGCGATGCGGTTTCGATGTCGATGAACCTCGGCTACCTCGTCGCCACGGGAATTTTCGCCGCGATCTTCGTGGTCGCGCTTGCGTTGCAAGTGGCGGAAAAACGCTACCATCCCTTCAACTATTGGTTCGTTATTGTCGCAACCACCACCGTGGGGACGACCGTCTCCGACTATCTGGATCGCACCGCGGGGCTCGGCTACCCGCTTGCGTCACTGATCCTGTTCACCGTCGTCCTTCTGTGTCTCGGCGTGTGGCGGCTCAGCACTGGAAGCATCTCCGTCGCCCATATCGCAGACCGCAAGACGGAAGCCTTCTATTGGACAACCATCTTGGCCTCGAACACGCTGGGCACCGCGCTGGGCGATTATTTGGCCGACTCCAAAGGCTTCGGTTTTGAACGAGGTGCGTTGGTGTTCGGCGGGCTGATCGCGTTGATCACGGTGGCCTATTTCGTCACCAAGATCCCGCGCACAATCCTGTTCTGGGCGGTCTTCATCCTTACCCGGCCGCTGGGCGCGACCTTGGGCGACATCCTGACCAAGCCGCTTGCCCATGGCGGGCTCAATCTGGACCGCATTCAGTCGTCCGTAGCGCTCGCGGTATTTATGACAGCCTGCATCATGCTGACGAATTTGCGCAAACCCGCACCGGACGGCCAAGCGTTGTTGCATTAAGCGCGTGCAATTAGCCCGTTGGGTCGGGGTGATCTGCCTACTTGGCAGGCGCCGCGGGCTGCCAATCACCCTGCCGGCTGCATGAAATCGAGAATGGCGCGGGCGGCGCGCAGAGACGGCTGTTCGCCGCCCTGCCCCAGCCGGCGCATCGCTTCTTCCAGGTCGGTAACCTGACGCGCGGCGGCGGCTTTGTCCGTCAGCAGCGGAAACACGGCGTCCGCCAGCGTCTGGGGTGTGGCGCGTTCCTGGAGAAATTCGGGAATCGCCTCGCGATCGAGAAGCAGATTGGCGATCGTCGCGAACTTGACGCGCACCATCGCCTTGAAGACCGCTGCCGTCAGCCAGCTTGCCCTGTAGGCCACAACCATCGGCGTGCGGGCGAGCGCCAGCTCCGTCGTCACCGTGCCGGACGCCGCCAGCGCCGCGTCGGCGGCGTCGAAGGCGGCGAATTTCTCGTCCTCGCCTTCGACGATGTGGAGCGGCACCGGCCAGTCCGCGGCGCCCTCGCGCACGCGCGCGGCGACATGGGACACCGTCGGCAAAACGCTCACCAGGCCGGGCACGCGCTTCGCCAGCAAGCCGACGGCCTCGCGGAATGCCGGAAAGATGAAACGGATTTCGTTGGTGCGGCTGCCGGGCAGAACCGCCAGCAGCGGCGCATCCGGCGCGATACCATGGCGGGCGCGGAAGCCGTCGCCGCCGGTCATGCGCTCGGCGCGTTCGATCGCCGGATGACCCACGAAAACGGCGCGCAGCCCGTAGCCCTCGAAGAACGGCGCCTCGAACGGCAAGAGCGCCAGCACCAGATCGAAATAGTCCGCCATGGCGCGGGCGCGGTAGGCGCGGCTGGCCCACACCTGCGGGGCGACGTAGTTGATGGTGGCAATCCGCGGCGCGATCCGCTTGAGGCGCCTGGCGATGCGATGGGTGAAATCCGGGCTGTCGATCAGCACCACCGCATCGGGGCGCGTTTCAACCGCGAAATCCGCCGCCTGGCGCACACGCGCCAGGATCGTCGGGATGCGCGGCACCACCTCGCGCAGCCCCATCACCGCGGTGGCGTCGAGAGGAAAGAGGCTCTGCAAACCCTGGGCGGCCATCGCCTCCCCGCCGACGCCTACGATCTTCACGGTGTCGCCGGCGATGGCTTTGAGCGCCGCCATCAATTGCGCGCCGAGCCGGTCGCCCGAGGGCTCGCCGCATACCAGCATCAGCGTCAGAGGGTTCGCGGGCGCCCCGGACATCGTCACGGGGCCACGCCGACGAGAAACAGACCCAGCTTGTCCGCTTCCTCGATCACCGCGCGCTTGCGCAGGATCAGCGCCCCGCCCGCTTCCACGGCAATGCCCGCCAAGCCCACGGCAGCGGCGTTCTGCACCGTCTGCACGCCGATGACGGGCAGATCCGTCTTGCGGTCCTGGATCGGCTTGGGCGCCTTCGCCAGAACCCCGCGCCGTTTGGTGGACGTGCCGCGAAGATGCCCAGGCAGACTCGCCACGCGCGCGATCATGGCATCGGTGCCCTCCGCCGCTTCCACCGCCAGCGTCAGCCCGTCGCAAACCACCGCGGCCTGGCCGATGTCGAGCGCCCCCATGGCGCGCACGATTCTGAACGCCGCCGCGACGTCCTCTTCGCATTCCCCCGAAGGTGCCATGCGGCCCATTTGGCCCAGGGGCGCGAGCAACCCCGGCGCCGCCTGGGCCGCACCGACGGCAGAGAACCCCTCGCGCTCGAAAACATCGACCACCGCGCGCAGCAGTGCGTCGTCGCCCTTGCGCGCCGCCGCGATGACGCGCGGCGCCACGAGGACGCCTTTGACGTCGAGCTTGATCTCGGAGAATTTCGGCCGCGCCAGTTTGCCGGCTAGCAGCACGTCGCCGCAGTTGTGGGCGCGCAATGCCTTGATGACCTTGTTCACCTCGCCCAGCGAGGCCCATTCGTGCGGATAGGACTTGACCCATTCGTCCGCCGCGCCGAGGAGTGCCAGCACGAAGACCTCGCGTCCGCTCTCGCGCACGCTTTCGGCAATGGCAAGGGGAAGCTCGCCGCCGCCCGCGACGATGCCCAGCGCCGGTTGCGGAACCTGGCTCATTCCGTGTCGGCCGGATCATCCGCACCGCGGATGCGCGCTCTGCAGATCGCCCGCTTGGCGGGCACCTGGATGAAATCGATCACCTCGACAACCTCGGCAACGTCGCTCCAGCGTTGGCGCGCCGCCGCCACGCGTTCGTCGAATTTGCCTTCGACTTCCAGAAATATCGCGCGATAAGCGGCCCGCATGGCGTGGATATTGGCGCGCGGAACGTTGCGGCGCTTCAAGCCGACGATATTGAGCCCCGCCAGCTTGGCGTGCGGGCCGTGGGCGATGCCGAACGGAATGATGTCCTCGTTGCAGCCGGAAAGGCCGCCAAGCATCGCGCCGCGCCCGATGCGGCCGAACTGCTGCACGGCCGCAAGCCCGCCCATGATGACACCGTCGGCTATGTCCACGTGTCCGCCAAGCTGCACGCCGTTGGCGAAGGTGACGTCGCTTCCTATACGGCAGTCGTGCGCGATATGGCTGTAAGCCATGAAGAAGCCGCGCGAACCCACTTCCGTCACGCCATGTCCCTTGGCGCTGCCAAGATTGAAGGTCACGCATTCGCGGATGACGTTGTCTTCGCCGATGACGAGACGGGTGCCTTCCGCCTCGTTGCCGCGGATCTGCGACTCCCCTCCCATGACCGCACCGGGATGCACCACCGTGCGGGCGCCGATTTCAGTCTGTCCGCCGACGACGACGTGAGAGATCAGACGAACGCCATCACCCAGCTTCACCCGCGGTCCCACGGTGCAGAAGGGACCGATCTCGACGCCGGCCCCGAGAACGGCTCCGTCTTCAACGAGGGCCGTCGGATGAATTGCTTTCGCCATTGGCGCTGTCCTGGATCATGGCGCTGAATTCCGCCTCCGCACATAGCATGTCGCCGACATAGGCTTCCCCGGAAAATCGCCACACCGGGCCGCGTCTGCGCAGCGCCTTGACGCGCATCTGCAGCATGTCGCCCGGGCGGACCGGCTTTCTGAACCGCGCTTTTTCGATGGTCAAGAAATAGACGATGCGGTTGTCGCACGTCAGTCCCAGGGTTTGCATGACGAGGGCGCCCGCGGTTTGCGCCAGGGCCTCGACGATCAGGACGCCCGGCATCACCGCATGATCGGGAAAATGTCCTTCGAAATACGGTTCGTTGTAGCCGACGGCCTTGTGGCCCGTGGCGCTTTCGTTGATGACGATGTCGCTGAGCTTTTCCACGAACAGGAAGGGCGCCCGATGCGGAAGCAGACGCTTGATGTCCTCGATGCCGAGGACAGGATACGGGGAATGCTTTTCAGTCATGGCCGTTCCGTTTCGGTTTCCTGATCAGCGCGGCCACTGCGTGCATCTCGCGCATCCAGTCCATCGCCGGCTTTGCGGGCACGCCGCCGTAGTCGCGGCCGCCGTCGAGTTCCTGGCCGGGCACCACCGCCGCACGCCCCGCTATGCGCGCCCCGCTGCCGATGCGGCAATGATCCGAGATCCCCACCTGCCCGCCGATCACGACAAAATCGCCCAATATCGAACTGCCCGCGATTCCCGACTGCGACACGATCACACAATGGCGACCTATATGGACGTTGTGCGCAATCTGCACAAGGTTATCGATCTTCGTGCCTTCGCCGATGACCGTATCGCCCAACCCGCCGCGATCGACCGTGACGCAGGCGCCGATTTCCACCTTGTCCTGCACGATCACGCGGCCGAGCTGCGGAATCTTGACGTGGGCCTGTGCGTTGCTTGCGAAGCCGAACCCAGGCTGGCCGATTTGCGCGCCCGACAGGATCAACAACCGGTCGCCCAGATAGGCGTGGGAAATCGAAACATTGCTGCCGATCTCGCAGCCGCGCCCGACCGCGACGCCGCGGCCGATCACGGTGTTGGGACCTAGGCAGGTGCCGTCGCCGATCTGGGCGTGCGGCCCAACGACCACCCCGGGGCCCAACACCACGTTCTCGCCGATTTCCGCGCTCGGATCGACGGGCGTGCACTGGCGCGACCAGTCGTCGGCTCCCGCCTGGGGATAGAACAAGTCCGCCGCCGCCGCAAAGGCGAGCGGCACCGAAGCGCAAGGGATCGTCACCAGATTCGGCGGCGCTTCGACACCCTTGCGGGCCTTGGCCGCAACGAAACAGAACCCGGCCGCCGTCCGGGAGAATTCCGATGCGGCGCCGTCGCCCGTGTAGAACGTGAGGTGAGCGCCCACCGCGCCCGTCAGGCTTGCAACGTCCTCGATCTTCGCGGAACCGTCGGCGCCGGCCGGCAGGGCCGCGCCCGCCCTGGCGCAGATTTCGGCCAAGGTCCAAGGGCCGCGATTATCGTAGAAGCGAGGATCGGCCATGACCGACTAGCCCAGCACGTCTCCGCGCTATTGCTGCTGTTGCTGCATACCGGGCGGCGGCGCCGTAAGTTCAACCTTCACCGTCGGCATTCTCATGTCGAGACGTTGAACGACCAGCGACGTCACGTCGATCGAGTTCGGCGCCAGGAGTATGGAGGAGCGGTCCAGAAGGACGGTCGCGCCGCGCTCCTTCATAATGCCTTGCAGGATCGGACCCAGCGCCTGTTCGATCTGCTGCTGGGCCTTGATGACGCCGCCCTGGATGAGTCCGCCGCGCTCCTGAACTTTCCGCTGGAAGGACTGCGCCTTCGCCTGGAAATCCTTGATCCGGCGCGCCTTGACGTCCGGCGCGAGAATGGCGGCCTGCTGCTGAAGTTGAGTCTCTTCGCTCCTGAGCGAAGACTCCTCGCCTTTCAGTTCCGACTGAGCCTGGGCCTTGAGCGCCTCGACTTGGCGCTGAATATCCTGTCCCACCTTGGACCCCGCCATGACGCGGCGCATGTCGACCATCAGGATTCGCGCGGTAGGGGCGCCGCCCGGAGGCGGCGGAGCCGCGCTGGCGGCGTCCACGCCCGCCATGCCAAGGAAGATCAATCCTGCCATCAGGATGGTGTAGGTGATGTGCATTTTCGTCGTCATAAGTTTAGTACCCCGCGCCGGCGCTGAAGTGGATGAATTCGGTCTTATCATACGGTGCCTTGATCAAAGGCACGCCCAGGTCGATCTGCACCGGACCGAAAGGCGATTTCCAGCCGATGCTGATGCCTGCAGACACGCGCAGCGCCAGATTGTCCTTGATGCAGGACTGCGCGGCCGTGGCGGGCGGACATAGCGGTATCGGCGATTTGAGATGCCCGAGCGTGCCGAAATCCGAAAACAGCGAGAACTTCATCCCGTAGTCGGCCGGCACGATGTCGGGCAGCCGCAGTTCCGCGGTGCCGATGGCATAGAAATCACCGCCCACCGCGCCGTAATCGCCCTGCACGTCGACATCGCGCGGGCCGATGCCGGCCAGCTTGAAGCCGCGGAAGCTGTCGCCGCCTTTGAAATAACGTTCCTCGATCGGAATCGTCGAATTGCCATAGCCGGTGATGAAGCCGGAAGATGCGGTGAGCGAGCCGACAAACTCGTCGCCGAACAGCTTGTGATAGGTCGAGAACGATCCTTCCGTCTTCAAGTATTTCAGAGTGCCGCCGAAGCCGGCGAAACTCTGGTTGAAACTGAAGACGACGCCGGTCGTGGGTTTGAGATAGTCGTCCAGCGTATTGAAGACGAACGAATAGCCCAGCTCCGAAATCGTGTTCGAACCCGCGGCCAGCTGCACTTCCAGCGGCGCGCTCGCATACGGTGCCACCTTGCTGAGCCGGTAGGTATAGGTCAAACCGATCTGGCCGTACTCGGACGTCGGAAAGCGGAAGCGCAAAACCGCCGCGCTTGTATCGCCTTGATAGGCGGCTTGATTGTAGTTGGTGACCCATTTGTAGAGGTCGAAGCCGGCCGCCAACTCCCGATCGAGAAACCAAGGCTCGGTGAAGCTGAACTGGAACTGCTTGCTCAGCGTGGACATCTGCACGCTGGCGCGCATGTACTGGCCGCGGCCGAACAGGTTGCGTTCCGTGTAGGCAAACTCTCCGACGAAGGAACTGGTCGAGGAATAGCCGGCTCCGAGCGACAGTTCGCCCGTCGACTGCTCGGTGACCGCGACCGTGATGTCCGTCTTGTCGGGCCGCGAGCCCGGCGAATTCTTGATCGTGACGTCCTTGAAGAAGCCCAGCGCGCGGATGCGGGTGCGCGAACGGTCGACCAGCTCACGATTGAAAGCGTCGCCCTCGGTGAAGCGCAATTGGCGTCGGATAACCTTGTCGAGCGTGCGCGCGTTGCCCACGACGTTGATCTTGTCGACGTAAACGCGTGGTCCCTGCTCGATGTTAATAACCGGGTCGATCGTCCGCGCCTCGATGTTTCTCCGGAGGCGAATGCCCACGTCCGCATTGGCGTAGCCCCTGGAGCCGACGGCGTTGATGAGCGCGTCCTTCGCGTTCTCCACCAGGTTTTCGTCGTAGGTGTCTCCGGTGGAAATCTTTACCAGAGGGCGCAGCGCCTGAGCGGGAAGTTCCTTGACCTTCGAAATTATGTCGACTTTGCCGAACTTGTATTTCGGACCCTCGGCGACGGTAAAGGTGATGTAGAACGAGCTGTGGTCGGGCGTCAGTTCGGCCACCGCGGAAACGACATGGAAGTCTGCGTAGCCATGGTTCACGTAGAAGCGGCGCAACTGTTCGCGGTCGAAAAGAAGACGATCCGGATCGTAATTGTCGTTCGTCGCCAGAATGCGCCACCAGGTCGACTCCTCGGTGGCGATCTGCCCGCGCAGCGTATCGTCGTCGAAGACCTTGTTGCCGACGAAGATGATGCGCGCGACGCCGGTGGTCGGCCCTTCGTTGATGGAAAAGATCAAGTCGACGCGGTTTTGCGGGCGTTGGATGATCTGCGGATCGACGCTGGCCGCGAACTTGCCGTTGCGGCGGTAGAGTTCGATGATCCGCTGAATGTCGGACTGCACCTTGGCGCGCGTGAAGACCATGCGCGCCTTGAGCTGCACTTCCTTCTCGAGGTCCTTGGTGGTGACCTTGTCGTTGCCCTCGAAGGCGACCTGATTGATGATCGGGTTCTCGACGACGTTCACGGTCAGCGTGGAGCCGTCCCAATGCGTCTTCACATCAGAGAACAGCCCCGTCGAAAACAGCGATTTCAGCGCCCGGTCGGCCGCCGCCTCGCTATAGGTGTCCCCGACATGCAGGGTGATGTAGGTAAGAACCGTCGCAGGCTCGATGCGCTGGGTGCCCTGGACGACGATTCGTCTCACGACGGCCGGCGCCTCCGTTGCGGCTGGCGCGCCGGTCTCGTCGGGCGGGTTCGGCGCAGGAGACGCAACCGGGTTCAACCCCTGCGCGTAGGCCGTTGCCCCAACGGTGAAAGACGCAAAAAGCAGCGAGGCAGGGGCCACGCGCTTCAATCGGGCGAACAGGGCGTTTACGCTCATTCACTCGTCTCTGTCACTCATCTCTGGTCGGGCGTCACGCGAGGGCAGGCCTTGGCGTGCTGCGGGCCGAGGTTTTGAAGGGTCTACCGAACCAGATCGTTCCAGGTGGCGAAGATCATAAGAGCAAGCACCAACGCAAGTCCGACCCTGAATCCAACGTCCTGGACCCGCTCCCCGAGCGGCCGCCCCAGCACGGCTTCGCATCCATAGTACAGAAGATGGCCCCCGTCGAGGAGAGGAATGGGAAAAAGGTTGATTAGACCGATGCTTACAGAAATGAAAGCCGCCAGATAGATAAGGCCGTAGAAGCCGTGCGAAGCCTCTTTTTGGGAAATCCCGGCTATTCCGATGACCCCGGTCAACTGGCTGGCGTCGGCGCGGTGCGAGACCATCCGCCACACACCGGTCAGCGACACGTCCACGATGAACCAGGTCTGGGTCACGGCGATCAAAGGCGCCTTGGCGGCCGGAATGGGGATGTAGACGGTGTTGTCGGGCGTGTCGTCGCCGGGCCCGACTCCGATGGCCATGGACTTCACCGGCGCGCCGTAGATGTCGGTATTCCCGATCCGGCGAGGCTGGATCGTCAACAGCATGGAGCGTCCGTTGCGCTCGATCGAAAACGCGAGCGGCTTGCCCTTGCTTTCTTGGACGATGCCCTGAAGCTCTCCGTAGAATTGCGTGACCGGTTTGCCGTCGACGGCGGTGATCTTGTCGCCCGGTCTGATCCCGGCCGCGGCCGCGGGCGAATTCGGCGTCACGGTGCCGACGACCGTCGATAGCGTCTTGGCGCCGAAGAACACGAACAGAAGAGTGAAGACGGCGATGGCCAGGACAAAGTTGGCCATGGGCCCCGCGACGGCGACCAGCGCGCGCTGATACAATGGCTTGAAAAAAAGGACATGCGACTTCTCGCCGGCGTCCATCGCGGCGACACGTTCGCGGTCGGGCGTACTGGCGGCGTCCGCGTCGCCCAGGAACTTCACGTAGCCTCCGAGCGGCAGCCAGGAAATCTTCCACCGCGTCCCCTTGCGGTCCGTCCAGCCGAATATCTCGCCGCCGAAGCCGATGGAGAACGTCTCGATGCCGACGCCGAAAGCGCGCGCCACCAGGTAATGGCCGAGTTCGTGAAAGAACACGACGAATGTGATGACGAAGACGAACGCAGGCAGTCCCAGCGGGGCCCAGGCGAACAAACCATGCAACAAAGAAAACATCGCTACTCCTGTTTGACCCCGCCACTCATGTCATCATGCGCTGGCAAACGTTTCGAGCAAGTTCCCGCGCCCGCGCATCCGCGGCCAGCACGCCGTCCAGGGATTCCGCCTCGACGTTCCCTGCGGGGCTTTTGTCCAGTGTCGTCTCCACGGCCCGCGGAATGTCCAGGAATCCGATCCGCCCGCCCAGAAAAGCCTCCACGGCGATTTCGTTGGCCGCGTTGAGGATCGTAGGGGCGAGCCCGCCGCTCTTCATGCAGTCCATGGCGAGGACCAGACAGCGGAAACGCTCGTGATCGGGGGCTTGGAAGGTCAACTGCGCAACACCCGGAAGGTCGAGCTTGCGCGACGGCGAGGAAATGCGCCTGGGCCAGGCCAGCGCATGTGCGATCGGCGTGCGCATGTCGGGCGCGGACAGGTGCGCCAACGTCGAGCCGTCGACGTAGGAAACCAGGCAATGCACGATCGATTGGGGATGCACCACGACCGCGAGTTTTTCCACCGGCAAGGCGAAGAGAAAGTGCGCCTCGATCAGTTCCAGCCCCTTGTTCATCAGGGTGGCGCTGTCGACCGAGATCTTGGCGCCCATAGACCAGTTGGGATGCGCCACGGCCTGCTCGGGCGTCGCCGTGCGCATGCGCTCGAGCGACCAATCGCGGAACGGTCCCCCCGACGCCGTCAGCGTGACCCGGTCGACCTCATCCGTGTCGTCCGCCCGGAAGACCTGGAAGATCGCGTTGTGTTCGGAATCGACGGGGATCACCGCCGCATGGGAGGCAGCCACCGCGCGGTGGAAAACCGTTCCCGCCGCCACGACGCATTCCTTGTTGGCGAGCGCGACCGTCGTTCCGCGCGCCACCGCAGCCAGCGCCGGCTCCAAGGCCGCGGCGCCCATGATCGCCACCATGACCGTCTCGGACGGCCTGGCGGCGGCCGCAATGACCGCGCTGCGGCCGGCGGCAACCTCGATGTCTGTCCCCGACAATACTTCCTTGAGCTGGAGATAAAGTCTCTCGTCGCCAATCACGGCGATCTTCGGCCGAATCTTCCGCGCCTGCGCGGCGAGCCCGACGACATTCGATTGCGCCGTCAGCGCCTCCACCGGCAGCGCATCGGCGCCGTAGAATTGCCGCGCGTGGCCGATCACATCGAGCGTGCTGACGCCGATGGACCCGGTGGAGCCAAGGACGGTCACGCGCCGAGCCAGCACCGGCGAAAGGTCCGGCAGCTCCAGATCGCAGCGGTGGGCCGCAAGCGCCTTCATGGACTGGCTCCGAACAACGGATCGAGATGAAAGACGAAGACGGCGACCGCCAGCGCCACGACGGCGGCGAGCGTGGAATCGATGCGGTCGAGAACCCCGCCGTGGCCCGGAATTAGTCCGCCGCTGTCCTTGATGTGGAAGCTTCGCTTGACCCAGGATTCGAACAGATCGCCCGTATGGGCGAAGACGGCGAGCACCGCTCCGAACAGGGCCGCCGCCCCCGCATGGCCGCCGATGACGGCGATGAAGACCGCTTCCGCGATGGCGGCCGCAACTAGCCCGCCGATCGCTCCGGACCATGTCTTGTTCGGCGACAGAACCGGCGCAAGCCTCGGCCCGCCCAATAGGTTGCCGACCACCAGGGCGCCCGTATCCGTCGCCCATACGACCGCGAACAGGGCGCCGATCAGCCAGGCGCCATGCGCCGGCAACTCTCTCAGCGCCAGGAGCGCAAGCGTGGGGATGCCGAGATAGAGAACGCCGGCCGCCTGCCACAGCGGCTGGCTCCGCCGGGCCGTGCTCAGCGCCAGCACCAGCACCAGGAGTGCGCCTCCGGGCAGGATGACGTATGGCGCGATGCTATGGGGCCACAGGACGAAGGCGACAAGCGCCGAGCAGATCGTCGCCGCCGTTGGACCCAGCTCGAGCGCCGCGCTGCCGCCGCCCACGATCCGGTGCCATTCGCGCGCTGCAGCAAAGATCGCAGCCGCCGCGACGACGGCCAGATAAGGAGTGCCGCCGTAGATCGCGGCGATGACGACCAGCGCCAGCACGACCCCGAAAATCGGCCTGGTGACCCAGTCGCGCGAGAACTTGACGGTGCGCAGGCCGGGCGCCCGGTTCGTCGCCGTGATGTCGGGCGACTTGCTCACGCCACGGATTCCGGCAGGGCGCCGAACCGGCGCTCGCGCCGCGAGAACTTGTCGAGCGCGTCGAGGAATTCCTCGCGGCCGAAATCGGGCCACAGCGTGTCCACGAACATCAGCTCGGCATAGGCCGACTGCCACAGCAGGAAATTACTCAGGCGCCGTTCACCGCTGGTGCGGATGACAAGGTCGGGCTCCGGCAAACCGCTGGTGAATAAGCGCGAACTCAACAGCTCCGGCGTGATGGTTTCCGGGTCGAGCCTGCCGTCGGCGGCGGCGCGCGCCAGTTCCCGCGCGGCGGCGGCGATTTCTTCCTGGCCGCCGTAATCGAAGGCGAATGTCAGGTTCATCCCGGTGTTCGCCAGGGTCCGCCGCTCGGCGTCTTCGATCATCTGGCGGATGTCTTCCTCGACGCGGCCGCGGTTGCCGATGATGCGGACGCGCGCGCCGCGCTGGACGATCTCGTCCAGGTCGTTGCGGAAATAGAGGCGGAAAAGCCCCATCAGCGCCCCAACCTCGCGGGCGGGCCGCTTCCAGTTTTCCGACGAGAAGGCAAACAGGGTGAGGTTCTCGAGTCCGATGTCGCAAGCCTGGCGCACGACTTCGCGCACCGCATTCACCCCGGCGACATGGCCGGCCTGCCGCGGCAGATGCCGCCGCTGCGCCCAGCGTCCGTTGCCGTCCATGATGATGGCGACATGACGCGGAAGATTGCTGTTATTCGGCACGACGGCCATACGTGTTTCCCAGCAGCCCCGCCCGTTCCTGCGATTCGCGCGCGGGGGTTAACGCACGCCCCATGCTGACCTTGTCGGAGCGCGAGGGCAATGCTCAGACTTGCATGATTTCCTGCTCCTTGCCCTGAAGCAGGTGATCGATGTCCTTGATGTGCCCGTCGGTCAGCTTCTGCAGATCGTCGCCGAGCTTATGGTGTTCGTCCTGGCCGATCTTGTGGTCTTTTTCGAGCTTTTTCAGGAGTTCCATGCCGTCGCGGCGCACGTTGCGGACTGCGACGCGCCCCTGCTCGGCGTATTTATGGGCCAATTTAACCAGTTCCTTGCGCCGCTCCTCGTTCAATTCGGGGATCGGGATGCGCAAGAGCTGGCCGTCCGCCTGCGGATTGAGGCCGAGGCCGGCGTCGCGGATCGCCTTGTCGACGGTCTTAACCATACTGCGATCCCATACCTGGACCGTCAAAAGGCGCGGTTCGGGGGTCGAAATGGTGCCAAGCTGGCTGATGTGCATCTGGTTGCCATAGGCATCGACCGTCACGGGGTCGAGCAAGGCGGGGCTCGCGCGGCCGGTGCGCAGGCCGGCGAATTCGCCCTTTAGTCCCGTTACGACACCCTTCATGCGGCGAATCATTTCATCCTTGTTGTAGGTCTCGCTCATCTGCGCCTCCTATGCCCTATCCTGGATGATCGTCGCCCGCCCCTTGCCGTTCAGCACCGCGACGAGCGCGCCTTTGTCGTGTATCGAGAATACGATGATGGGAATCCTGTTTTCGCGCGAGAGACTGACGGCGGCCGCGTCCATCACCTTCAGATCGCGCGTCAGGACGTCCTGATAACTGAGCGCCGCATAGCGTTGCGCGTCGGCGACCTTTTTCGGGTCGGCGCTGTAGACGCCATCCACCTGCGTGCCCTTGAGCAGCGCCTCGCAATTCATTTCCGCCGCCCTGAGCGCCGCCGCGGTGTCGGTGGTGAAGAACGGATTGCCGGTGCCGCCCGCAAAGATCACCACGCGGCCTTTTTCCAGATGACGGATGGCGCGCCGGCGGATGTACGGCTCGCACACCGTGCTCATCGGAATGGCCGACAAGACGCGGCTCGCCACGCCAACCCGTTCGAGCGCCGCCTGCATCGCCAGAGCGTTCATCACGGTGGCGAGCATACCCATGTAGTCGGCGGTCGCCCGCTCGATGCCCTTGGCCGCGGCGGACAAACCGCGGAAGATGTTGCCGCCCCCGATCACCATGCAGAGCTGGATGCCGGCGCCGACAGCGTCTTTGGCGTCGTTGGCGATGCGATCGACCGTGGCGATGTCGATGCCGAAGGCCTGCGAGCCCATCAACGCCTCGCCGGACACTTTCAACAGCACCCGGCGATATTTCGGCGTCGAAGACATGGTGTCGCCTTTCAGTGGCCTGCCAGTTTGCCCACTTCGTCCGCGAAGTCGTCGTTTATCTTATCGATACCTTCGCCGACCTGGAAGCGCACAAAGCCGGCGACTTCCACCGCCGCGCCGAAGTCCTTGGAAGCCTTTTCGAGCACTTTGCCGACCTGGGTCTCGCCGTCGATGACGAAAGTCTGCAACAGCAGCACGGTGTCCTCGTAGAATTTCCGCATACGGCCTTCGAGCATCTTCTCGATGACGTTTTCCGGCTTGCCCGACTGGCGGGCAAGATCGGCCTGAACGGCGCGCTCGCGATCCACAACGTCCTTCGACAGGTGTTCCGGGGTAAGCGCCAGCGGCGCCGCGGCCGCCACATGCATGGCGAGCTGTTTGCCGAGCGCCGCCAGCTTGGCTTTGTCGGCCGTCGATTTCAGCGCCACCAGGACGCCGATCTTGCCGAGTTCCGGCGTTGCGGCGTTGTGCACGTAGGATGCCACCACGCCGGGCGAAACCGCCAGCGCGGCGGCGCGACGCACGCTCATGTTCTCGCCGATCTTGGCGATCATGTCGATCAAGGCCTGCTGCACGCTGCCGCCGCCCATCCGTCCGGCAAGCACCTTCTCGACATCGCCGTCTTCTTCGAGAGCGATCCGGGCGGCCTGCTTGACGAAATCCTTGAACTGACCGTTGCGCGCGACGAAGTCGGTCTCGGAGTTCACTTCCACCAACGCGCCCGCATCGCCGCCGACAGCCACGCCGATCAGCCCTTCCGAAGCCACACGGCCGGCTTTTTTCGCGGCCTTCGACAGGCCTTTCTTGCGCAACCAATCGATGGCGGCTTCCATGTCGCCGTCGGTTGCGGCAAGCGCCGCCTTGCAGTCCATCATGCCGACGCCGGTCTTATCGCGCAGGTCCTTCACCAGCGATGCGGTGATGTTCGCCATTTTTGCCTCCGTTGTTATGATGTCAGACGGGCGGCGCCGCTTCGGCCGGCACCTCGGCGGCGGGAGCGAGATCGGGCAGCGTCGCGGCGGCGCCGGTATCGACACCGGCGGAGATCTGGCTCTCGGACAACCCGTCGATCACCGCGCGCGCCACCAGGTCGCAATAGAGCGCGATGGCGCGGGCGGCATCGTCGTTGCCCGGGATCGGATTGGCGATGCCGTCGGGATTACAGTTCGAATCGAGGATTGCGGTCACCGGAATGCCAAGTTTCTTGGCCTCCGAAATGGCGATTGCTTCCTTGTTGGTGTCGATCACGAACAGCATGTTGGGCAAGCCGCCCATTTCCTTGATGCCGCCGAGCGCCCGCTCGAGCTTGTCGCGTTCGCGCAGGAGGCCGAGCAGTTCCTTCTTGGTCAGACCGGAGCCTTGCGCCGATCCCAGCGTCTCCTCGATGGAGCGCAGCCGCTTGATCGAATTGGAGATGGTCTGCCAGTTGGTCAGCGTACCGCCCAGCCAGCGGTGATTGACGTAGTACTGAGCGCAGCGCTTGGCCGCCGAGGCGATCGGCTCCGACGCCTGCCGCTTGGTGCCGACGAAAAGGATGCGTCCGCCGCCCGCCGCGACATCGCGCAGGGCAACCAGCGCCTGGTGCAGCAAAGGCACGGTCTGGGTCAGATCGATGATGTGAATGTCGTTGCGCGAGCCGTAGATGTACGCAGCCATCTTCGGGTTCCAGCGCTGGGTGCGGTGGCCGAAATGGGCGCCCGACTCCAGAAGCTGGCGCATGGTAAATTCAGGCAATGCCATGAAAGACTTCTCCTTTTCCGGTTGGCCAGACGCGAGGAGATCACCCTTTGCGGTCGCTTCCGCTGTCGCGGACGCTCCCGCTTTCAGGCACCGGACGGGGACGGAGGAACACCCTCCATAACCCACCCTCGCGCGCGGAATGGCCGGGGTTATAGGGGGTGGCCCGGATGTACGCAAGGCGCGCGATGGCGCTCCCCTGCCCTGCGTTTGGCGCCTCTTCGCAACGCCGAATTGTGTGCTAGATCAGTGCCATGAACCCGATCCGAAGTGCCATCCTCAATCTCCAGCCCAACGGCATCGGCCGTGTCTCCCACCTCGGGCTGGGACAACCGGACATCATCCCGCTGTGGTTCGGGGAGAGTGACGTCGTGACTCCCGCCTTCATCCGCGAGGCGGCCAAGCAGGCGCTCGACGAAGGCGTGACCTTCTACAACCACGCGCGCGGCATGATGGCGTTGCGCGAGGCGCTGCGGGACTTCCACAAGCGCACGGTCGGCGCCGATGTCGACGTCAGCCGGATTTCCGTGCCGGGCGCCGCGACGTTGGCGGTGGTCACGGCATTGCAGTGCCTGATCGAGGCCGGCGACAATGTCGTCATCGTCTCCCCGATCTGGCCCAGCATCTTCCAGGCGGCCGAGGTGGTGGGCGCCGAGCTTCGCTTCGCGCGGCTTGACGAAGACTGGGATATGCAATGCTGGCGGCTCGACCTCGACAAGCTGTTCGCGTCGTGCGACGCGCGCACCAAGGCGATTTTCGTCTGCTCGCCCGGAAATCCGACCGGCTGGACCGCCACCCGGGCGGAGCTGCAGGCCATCCTCGAATTCGCACGCCGTCGGGGGATAGCCATCATCAGCGACGAGGTCTACGGCACGCTAGTGTTCGACGGTAGCAAGCACGCGCCGTCCTTCCTGCAGATCGCCAAGCCCGACGACAATCTCTTCGTCATCAACAGTTTCTCCAAGCCCTGGGCGATGACCGGCTGGCGGATCGGATGGCTGGTGCATCCGCCTTGTCTCGACGAACCGATGGAGGTGATCACCATCGCCAACAACACGGGCCCCGCGACGTTTGCCCAGTACGGCGCGTTGGCGGCGCTGTCGCCGGAAGGCGACGCCTTCCGCGCCGCCATGCTCGAACGCTGCCGCGCGGGACGCGAGATCGTGCAGCAATTTCTCGACGGGCAGAACCGCATCCGCTGGATCAGGCCGGAAGGCGCCTTTTATGGTTTCCTGCATATCGAAGGACTGACGAACAGCCTTGGCTTTGCGCAAGATCTGGTGCGCCGCGGCCGCGTGGGCGTGGCGCCCGGTTCGGCCTTCAGCGGCCAGGGCGATTGGCGCGACGACTCCTACCTTCGCATCTGCTTCGCGCAGGATCCGGGGCGCTTGAGCGAAGGCCTTTCGCGCATCGAGCAAGCGCTCGCCAGCTCGTGATCGTACACCGACGTTGTGTCCGTAGGCGCTAAACCGATTCCACCGCAACGACGCCCGGCAGGGCTTTGATCGCGTCTTTCATCGCCACGCTGACCTGATGGCGCTTGGGCAGCGCGATCTCGACTTCCTCTCCCGCGCCGCCCGGCACCACCAGCGTGACGATGCCCTTGCCGGGCCGGCGCAACTGCTCCGCCAGGGCGCCGAGCGCACAGGCATCGTTCAGGCGCACGCGCAGGCCTTCGCCCGCCTGCGCCGCCGCTTCGCCCAGATCGGCGATGGCGAGCGCGCGCAGCTTCAATTCTTCGCCGTCCCAGTCCGCCGCTGCCGTGACCAGCACGGCCTTTCCCGGTTCGAGCAACGGGCGCGAGGCCGCCAGTGCCTCGGAGAACACCATCACCTCGAACAGGCCCGTCGGGTCGGACAGCGAAACGAAACCGAAAGGCTGGTCGTTGCGCCCGCGGCGTTCCTGCTTGCGGATGACGGTTCCCGCCAGAACCATGCGGAAGCCGGAGCGCCGGCGGTCTTCGAGCAGGGTGGCGTAATCGACCGCGCCCAGCCGCTTCAGCGCCGCGCCATAGGCATCGAGCGGATGGCCGGAGAGGTAGAACCCGACGGCGTTGAACTCCTCGTTCAACCTCTCGTGTGCCGGCCATTCGGCAACCGCGGGCAGACGCACCTCGCTTTCGCTCTGCGCCGGGCCTGCGAACAAGCTCGTCTGGCCGCTTTCGCGTTCCAGCGCATTGCGCGCCGCGCTGTCGAGCAGCAACTCGGCGGATTCCACCATCTGGCGGCGGTTGGAATTGAGCGCGTCGAAGGCGCCGGCGCGCGCCAGACTTTCGAAAGCGCGCTTGTTGACCAGTCTGGGGTCCACCCGCGCGGCGAAATCGCCGACGCTCTTGAAGGGGCCGTCCGCGCGGCGGATGGCGACGACGTGGTCCATCGCCAGCCGGCCCACGCCCTTCACGGCCGCCAGCGCGTAGGTGATGACCCCGGCTTCGGCGTCGCAGCCGAAGAACGCTTCGGAGCGGTTGATGTCCGGCGGCAGGACCTTGATGCCGAGCCGCTGCGCTTCCTGGCGGAAGACGTTCAGCCGGTCGGTGTTGCCGATGTCCAGCGTCATGGAGGCGGCCAGGAACGCGACCGGATAATTCGCCTTCAGATAGGCCGTCTGGTAGGCGACCTGCGCATAGGCGGCCGCATGGCCCTTGTTGAAGCCGTAGCCCGCGAATTTCGCCGCCTGCTCGAAAATCTGTTCGGCGATCGACGGCAGTATCCCCTTCTCGCCCGCGCCCTTGACGAAAATCCCGCGGTGCTTGGCCATCTCGGAAGGGATCTTCTTGCCCATGATCCGGCGCAACAGATCGGCCTGGCCCATCGTGTACCCGCCGAGCTCGCGCGCGATGCGCATGACGTCTTCCTGATAGGTCATCACCCCGAAGGTTTCCTTCAGGATCGGTTCGAGGGCGGGATGCAGGTATTCCGGCGCCTCCTTGCCGGTCTTGCAGGCGATGTATTTGGGGATCGAATCCATCGGGCCGGGGCGATAGAGGGCCACCAGCGCCACCAGATCGTTGATATGATCGGGCTTCATCTTGCGCATCAGGTCGCGCATGCCCGCGCCTTCGAGCTGGAACACGCCGACGCTGTCGCCGCGCGCCAGCATGTCGAAGGTGGCGCGGTCGTCGAAATCGATGTTCTGCGTATCGAGTTCGATCCCGCGCCGTTTCAGCAGTTCCTCCGCCTTGGCGATGACGGTGAGCGTTTTCAGGCCCAGGAAATCGAACTTCACCAGGCCGGCCTTTTCCGCGTCCTCGTAATCGAACTGCGTGACCGGCATCTCGGAGCGCGGATCGCGATAGAGCGGCAGAAGCTCGTCCAGCGGCCGGTCGCCGATGACGACACCGGCGGGATGAGTGGAGGCGTGGCGGTAGAGCCCCTCGATCTTCTCGACGATGGAGAACAGCCGCTCCGTCATCGGTTCCTGTTCGGCGATCTGCTGCAGCCTGGGCTCGCTTTCCATGGCGTCGCGCAGTTCGACGTGGCGGCCCGGCGGGTTGGGGATCAGCTTGGCGATGCGGTCGACCAGCCCCAACGGCATCTGCAGCACGCGCCCGACGTCGCGCACCGCGGCGCGCGCCTGCAGCGATCCGAGCGCGATGATGTGCGCCACCTTGTCGTGGCCGTATTTGTCGCACACGTAGCGCACGACCTCGTCGCGCCGCTCTTGGCAGAAATCGATGTCGAAGTCCGGCATCGAGATGCGTTCCGGATTGAGGAAGCGCTCGAACAGGAGGCCGAAGCGGATGGGATCAAGGTTGGTGATGTCCAGCGCCCAGGCGACCAGCGAGGTGGCGCCCGAGCCGCGCACGCCCACGGGAATGCCGTGCGCCCGGGTCCAGCGCATGAAATCCGACACGATCAGGAAGTAGCCCGCGAACCGCATCTTGATGATGACGCCGAGTTCGTATTCCAGCCGTGCCCGATACACGGCTTCCTCGCCATGGCGGCCGTGCCGCCCTAGGCGCCGCGTGAGACCGGCTTCGGCCTGGACGCGAATCTCGTCTTCCGGCGCGCGCCCGGACTCCGGCACGAATTGCGGCAGAATGGGATCGCGCCGTTTGGGCCGAAAGGCGCAGCGCCGCGCGATTTCGACGGTGTTTTCGATCGCCTCGGGTAGATCGGCGAATTGCGCCGTCATTTCCGCGACCGATTTGAAGCGATGTTCGCGCGTCAACCGCCTGCGGTCGTCCTGCGAAACGAAGGTGCCGTCGGCGATGCAGAGCAGCGCATCGTGTGCTTCGTACATCCCGGCGGGGCCGAAATGCACGTCGTTGGTCGCCACCAATGGCAACGCTTTTGCGTAGGCGAGATCGATCAGCCCTTCCTCGGCGGCGCGCTCCTCTGGCAACCCGTGGCGCTGAAGCTCGACATAGAGCCGCCCCGGGAAAATCGCCGCCAGACTGTCTAGCAAAGCGGCGGCCGCATCGGGCTGACCTTCGACGATCAGACGGTTGAGCGGCCCTCCCGGCCCGCCGGTGAGCGCGATCAGCCCCTCCGAATGATCCGCCAAAGCGGCGGACGTCGCATGCGGCCAATCGCCGGGCTCGGCGTCCAGATAGGCGGCGCTGAGAAGCTTCGTCAGATTGCCGTAGCCGGCGGCGTTCTGCACCAGCAACGGCAGCATTGGCGGCTTGCTGCGCGAGCCGGAGCCGCCCCCCGGACGGCCCAACTCCACCGCCAGCAGGCAGCCGACGATGGGCTGCACGCCCGCTTTGGCGAGCGTTTCGGAGATTTCGAAGACGCCGAACAGATTGTTGACGTCCGTCACCGCCACCGCGGGCATGGCGCCGTCGCGGGCCAGTTTCGCCAGCTCGTCCGGCCGCACCGCCCCTTCGAGCAGTGAATAGGCGCTTTTCACCCGAAGATGCACGAACCCGGCGGGCTTCTTCGCCTCGGCCATCACGCCTCTCGATTCGACTGTCACTCAGCAGAAGTATCGGCCGCCCGCACCTCTAGACGAGGCTGCGCGGGTCTTCATCCACAGCAAGTTCAACCGGGCGCGAAAAACGCCTGCGCCGCGCTCGTCAGAACAAAGGACGAAACCAGGATAACCACCAACCCGACGCCCGCCGCCGCATCCTTCAACCACGCCATGATTCGCTCCATCGTTAGGCGCGGACCATATTCGTTCTTTGTTCGTTCTGTCAAGAACAAAAAGGGACCAGCTAGACACCTTTACACTCCAAGGTGGTCTCTGAACGAGCCAAGCGAGATGCGCCACCAGCCGGCGACATGCTGAAGCGTTGCGTACTCTGGGAACCCGTGACGCGCGACATGCTCCTGCGGAATAGTGTCCCAGGCCCGGTGTTCGATCGATATGCGTGTCTCGTCGCCGGCGGATTCAAAACGCACTTCGACCTCCGTTGATTGTTCCGGCCTGAAGGTCGCCTGTCGCCATTTGAAGACGAGGCGCTTGCCGGGTTCCCAAACCGAAATGCGTCCGATCTCGAATTCCCGGTCCCCTTGGAGTGTTGTGAATAGGCGTCCGCCGACGCCCGGTTCGAAGGCCAGTTTGCCGTCGCCGCGCGGTGTTATTTGAAAGAGGCCGCCTGGCTGCCACCACAATGCGATTTCCTGCGTGAACGCTTCGAAGGCCCGCAGAGGATCAGCCGGTACCCGTAACGAAACATAGACCTTCGATGTCATTTCCTGGTCTTTTGCAGATGACTCCGGAATGCCGCGAGTTGGCACGTCCACAGTCTTTCGGTCTCTTCAAGCCACGTTTTCAGATCGGCCATCGGTTTGTCGCTCAAGCGATATATGCGAACACGCGAGTCGAACGCATCGCGGTCTTCTTCGACAAGCCCGCTCGTGCGCAGAGTCTTCAAGTGGCGGCTCATGGCAGGAAAGGAAATTTGCGTCGCTTCGGCGAGTTCACCCGCGCGCCGAGGCCGTTCGCGCAGCAGATCGACGACGCGTCTGCGATGGGGATCGGCGAGCGCCGCGAGCGTGCGGTCCAGCTTGTAGGTACTCACGTCAGATTCTTGAATTTGAGGCCGCTCGCCTTCTCCATTTCCTCGTTGGAAACATGCTTGATCGGTTGCGAGAAGGTCCAGTGATGGCCCTCGAGATCGGCGGCGATGTAGCTCCGTTCGCCGTAAAATTGATCGGCGGGCTCCATTACGATAATCGCACCAGCCTGCCGCGCCCGGGCGCAATGCGCATCGAGGTCGCGATCGACACGCACATGAACGCGCTGGGTGTTCTTGCCGCCCAACGACGCCGGGCTCTTGGTCCAATCAGCCCATTCGCTACCAATCATGACGACGCCGTCACCAAAGCTCATCTCGGCATGCGCGATGTTGCCGTTGGCGTCAGTCAGCACTTCACTCGCGTCAAATCCAAATGCGCTTTGCAGCCATTTGAGCGCCATGCGATTGTCCTTATAGACGAGCGAGGGAATGAACGACGGACGGCGGGGTGCTGCAGTAGCCATTTGAAACTCCTATTTAATTGTCATATTGCACAATATTTAACACGATAAGCAAATATATTGTCAAGGCACTCCCAGCCTCAAAACGAAAATCGACATAGCATGGCTGCATCGCAGGCGGAGCAGAAAACCGCCTGCATCGGGCCGGTAGCGGACGTTGCCGGTTCGGCGTCAGCCGTCGCCTCACCCCCCGACGACCTGCGCGATGACGAAGCCGTCGTAGCCTTTGACTCCGACGGTTTGCAGGACGGTGGCTGAGACCCGCGGCTCGGCGGCGATGGTGTCCACGAGCCGGCGCGTGCCCGTCACGCCCGCGTCGGTGCTATTCGCGTCGATCACATTTCCGTCGCGCACGACATTGTCCACCACGATCACGCTGCCGCGCCGCGAAAGGTTCAGTGCCCAGCGGAAATAGTCCGCGTTGGACGTCTTGTCGGCGTCGATGAAGAAGAAGTCGAAGGTGCCGGAAAGCCTGGGCAGCGTGTCGAGCGCGCGCCCGACCATCACTTCGACGACATCCGCCAGACCAGCGCCTGCGATGTTGGCGCGCGCCACTTCGGCGTGTTTCGGGTCGACTTCCAGCGTGATCAGCTTGCCGCCGGGCGGCAGCGCGCGGGCGAGCCAGATGGTGCTGTAGCCGCCCAGCGTACCGATCTCCAATATTCTTCTGGCTCCCCGCATACGGGCCAACAGGTGGAGCAGCTTGCCCTGGTTCGGGGCCACGGCGATGTCCGGCAGGCCGGCTTCCCGGCACGCCTGCGCGGCAGCATCGAGCGCGGCGTCGGGCGCCAGCAGCAAGTCCGCGAAATAACGATCGACGTCGCACCACAGTTCTTTCGTCATCAAAGCGTGCTCCCGGTCTTTCCGTCACGAACCGAAGATAGGCACGACAACCGGCGTTGCCAACCCTGCGGCGTGCGAGGTCATTCCGGCAAAAGGTCGCCCAATTGCGTGCGCAGCGGAGCGAGATGCTTTTCGTAATGCCGCCAGCGGCCGGAAGACCGGCGATAGAGCGGCTCGCGCACCTGCCAGACGCTCGCCGTCTTGACGGTGTTTTTCGCGCGATGGAACGACAGGCAGGCGTCGTCCCAGTCCAATCCGCAGAATGCCAGCAGCCGTTCCACGGCCGGTCTCGGTTCGCCGACGAAAGCGTCGTAGTCGAAATCGAGAATGTCCGCCCCGAAGCATGATTTCCAATGCGCCATCAGGCGGCGGTACTGCCGGTAACAATGCGCCGTATCCGCCAGGTCGAGCGCGTAACCCATGCTGTGGTCGAGATGCAGAAAATAGATCGACAGGCAATTGTCCAGCGGATGGCGCGTGGTGTGGACGATCTTGGCATCCGGAAACAGGCTTTTGATGAGACCGATGTACAGGTAATTGTCCGGACGTTTGTCCGTGACAAGATCGGCGCCCGGGAACAACGCGGCAATCCTGTCGCGATAGCGCGCGGCCAGCCCGTCGAGCGTCGCCGGCGCCATTTGCTTCATCGCAACGGGAAACGGCGCCAGCTCGGACTGCACGCAACCGGGCAGGAAATCGATCTCGCCGCCCGCCGTCACGCGCGGATGGCTTGCCAGGACCTGTTCGACGAGCGTGGAACCCGACCGAAACATGCCACAGATGAAGACCGGCGGCCGCGAGCTCGTGGATGCGGCGCCTCCAATTCCTCCGTGCGCAAAAGTCTCGACCAGTTGATCGACGTATTCTTCTTGCTGCCGCCGGTCATAGAGCGCGCCGCGGGTAACGGCGGATTCGCGGCTGTAACGGTTTGCCGAAACGTAAGTGTTGAACGCGTCGTCATAGGCCCCGCAACCGTCCAGCAGCTTGCCGAGAGCGAAAGTCAGACTCGCTCTGTCGGCGGCGTTGGCACCACCCATGGCGATCGTTTGTTTCAACCTTGCGATCAAGGGATCGGACGGTCCGGCAACAGTCTTCAGGTTCGCATAGCGCGCCAGCGCCACGTAACTGCGCGGATCGAGCTTCAGAATCCGCTCGTAAACAGCGAGAGCCTCGTCTCGCCGGCCGCGGTCTTCGTGAAGATTGCCGAGATTGAGGAGCGCGGGGAGATAATTCGGATTCAGCGCCAGCGCGGCCAGATACTCCCGTTCCGCGGCGTCGTCCCGGCGCAGATGGTCCGCATAGATGACGCCGCAATTCAAGTGGACTTCTTCCGGCCGCGATACACCGCGCTTCAGAGCCTGCCCGTAGGACGCAAGGGCCGCGTCGAAGCGGCCCGACAAGCGTTGCAGAAGTGCGAGATTGTACCAGCTATCCGGCAAGTCCGGCCGGCGCGCCAGCAACCGCTCGTAGACGGCTTCGGCCTCGGCAAGCTTGCCCGCTTCACGCAACTCCGCTGCTTGGCGCAGCATCACATCGAGGTTTTCGCTCACGGCCTTGCCGGCTTTGTGCCGCCCATCATGTCCGGTTCACCAGCTCTTTGCCGTCGATCAACCGACCTTCGTGCAGGACCAGCGCGCGGTCCATTTTCGCGGCAAGCTGAAGGTTGTGCGTTGCCACCAGCGCCGCCAGCCCTTCGGCGCGCACGATAGCGAGGAGCGCTTCGAACACGCCCGCCGCAGTGCGCTGGTCGAGATTGCCGGTGGGCTCGTCGGCGAGCAGAAGCCGCGGCCCGTTCGCCAGCGCGCGCGCGATCGCCACGCGCTGCTGCTCGCCGCCCGAAAGCTGCGATGGACGGTGCGTCATGCGATTCTCCAGCCCCATCATGGCCAGCAGCCGCCGGGCTTCATCCTCGGCGTCCTTGCGGCGCTTTCCGGAAATGAGCTGCGGAATCATGATGTTTTCGAGTGCCGTGAATTCCGGCAGCAAATGGTGAGCCTGATAAACGAAGCCGATCGTATCGCGGCGGATGCGTGTGCGCTCGGCGTCGGAGAGCGACGAGGCGGCGGCGCCGGCAATCACGATTTCGCCCGCACTCGGCGCTTCCAGCAGGCCCGCCATGTGCAGCAGCGAGGATTTTCCCGCGCCCGACGGCCCCACCAGCGCCACCAGCTCGCCCGCCGCCAAAGCCACATTCACGTCGCGGAAGACCTCGAGCTGGCCTTCGCCTTGCGGGTAGCGGCGGGCCACGGCGTCCAGGCGCAAGACGGCGGCGGCGAAGGCGTCATTCATAACGCAGCGCCTCCACCGGATCGAGGCGCGCGGCGCGCCAGGCGGGATAAAGCGTCGCCAGGAAACTGAGAGTCAAAGACATCGCCACGACGGTGATGACTTCGCCGGGGTCCATCTCGGCCGGCATGTGGCTCAGGAAATAGATTTCCGGATTGAACAGCGTCGTCCCCGTAAGCTGGGAAAGGAACACGCGAATCGTCTCGATGTTGGCGCAGAACGCCACGCCGATGCCGAAGCCGAACAGCGTGCCCGCGATGCCGATGCTGACGCCCGCGATCATAAAGATGCGCATCACCGCGCCGCGCGTCGCCCCCATGGTGCGCAGGATGGCAATGTCGGACGACTTGTCCTTCACCAGCATGTAGAGACCGGAGACGATGTTCAGCGCCGCCACCAGGATGATGAGCGTCAGGATGAGGAACATCACGTTGCGTTCGACCTGGATGGCGTCGAAGAACGTCGATTCCGTATCGTGCCACGTGTAGACGCGCGCGTACGGTCCGGCGGCGCGTTCGATGGGCGCCGCCATATCGTCTACCTTGTCGGGATCGGCGACCATCGTCTCCAGGCCGGTGACGGTGTTGTCCATGTTGAAATAGAGCTGCGCCTCGTCGAGCGGCATGAAGACGATGCAGCAATCGTACTTGCTCATGCCGATGTCGAAGGTGCCGGCGATCCTGTAGGTCTTGATGCGCGGCGTCGTTCCGAACGGCGTGACATTGCCGCGCGCCGCGATCAACGTGATCGTCATGCCGGGGACGAGCCGCAGGCTGCGCGCCAGCCGCTTGCCGACGATCACGGAATCTCCGTCTTCGTAATGCTCGAGCGCGCCTTCCGATAAAGTGCCGGAGACAACGGTGAACGTCTTGAGGTCGGCCTCGCGCAGGCCGCGCACCAGCACGCCGGCATTCAAGCCGCGGGCGCTGGCCATCGCCTCCCCGTTCACGATGGGCGCCACGCGCACCACGCCCGGCACCGCGCGCACGCGTGCGGCAACGCGGTCGTAATCGGGCAGGCCGCCCTCGAGGCCTTGGACGATGATGTGGCCGTCCAGTCCCAGAATCTTCGACAGCAACTCGTGACGAAAGCCGTTCATCACCGCCATCACGATGATGAGCGTGGCCACGCCGAGCGCGATGCCGACCAGCGAGATCACCGAAATGACGGAGATGAAGCTCTCTGCCCGCTTGGCGCGCAGGTAGCGCCAGGCCAGCATCCATTCGAACGGCGCGAACGGCCTCGTATCAGCCCTCATGCGCTCTTGTCTTTCGTCAGCGCGCAAATCTGTTCACCACCGCTTCCGCCGAGAGTTCTTCCTTGGCGCCGGTCTTGCGGTTCTTGACCTCGACGAGGCCCTTCTCCAGTCCACGCGGACCGACGACCACCTGCCAGGGCAGCCCGATCAAATCCATGCCGGCGAATTTGGCGCCGGGCCGCTCCGCCGTGTCGTCGTAGAGTACGTCTTTGCCTGCTGCCTGCAACTTCGCATAGAGGCCTTCGCAGGCGGCGTCGGTCTTGGCGTCGCCGGTCTTGAGATTGACCAGGCCGATGTCGAACGGTGCCACCGGCTCCGGCCAGACGATCCCCGCCTCGTCGTGGGACGCCTCGATGATGGCGCCGACCAGCCGCGATACGCCCACACCGTACGAACCGCTCTCCACCGGCACTTTCTTGCCGTCCGGGCCGGCCACCACCGCCTTCATCGGCTTGGAGTACTTGGTGCCGAAATAGAAGATCTGACCGACCTCGATGCCGCGCGCCGACATGCGCTTGTCCGCGGGCACCTCCGCCTCGAAACGTGCCGCGTCGTGCACGTCGGAGGTGGCGGCGTAGAGATTGGTCCGCTGGCGCACGATCGGCTCGAGATCGCCGTCGAAATCCACGTCGGCGGGCGGGACCGGCATCTCCAGCAGGTCCTTGTGGCAGTAGACTTGGCTTTCGCCGGTGTCGGCCAGGACGATGAACTCGTGGGAAAGATCGCCGCCGATGGGGCCGGTCTCCGCGCGCATCGGAATGGTGACGAGCCCCATGCGCGAAAACGTGCGCAGGTAGGCGACGTACATCCTGTTGTACGAGCGCCGGGCGCCCGCCGTGTCCAGGTCGAAGGAATAGGCGTCCTTCATCAGAAATTCGCGGCCGCGCATCACCCCAAAGCGCGGGCGGACCTCGTCGCGGAATTTCCACTGGATATGGTAGAGATTGAGCGGCAGGGATTTGTACGAGCGCACATAGGCGCGGAAGATCTCCGTCACCATGTCCTCGTTGGTGGGGCCGTAGAGCAGCTCGCGCTCGTGGCGATCCTTGAGGCGCAGCATCTCCGGCCCGTAGGCGTCGTAGCGGCCGGTTTCCTTCCACAACTCCGACGGCTGCAGCGTCGGCATGAGGATTTCGACGGCGCCGGCCCGGTTCATCTCCTCGCGGACGATCCGTTCGATCTTCTTGAGCACGCGCAAGCCCAGCGGCAGCCAGGCATAGATGCCCGCCGCCTCCTGGCGGACCAGCCCGGCGCGCAGCATCAGCCGATGGGAGACGATCTGGGCCTCGGCGGGGGTTTCCTTGAGCAGTGGCAGGAAATAACGGGAAAGGCGCATGGCGGTTCCAGAGGGCGAAGCGGTCGGATGCCCCCTTCATAAGGAACGCCGCCCTTCGGGGCAATTGCCGTATTACAGCGGTGATTTACCGCCGGCTCTCCAGTCTGTGAACTGCGGCCCGCTTGACCGGCTGCGTCAGTCTCTCCACCCTTCGGCACCGACGAGGAGAGGCGACCATGACGGCACCACGGCGTATCATCACCCTGATCGGCTTGGCCTTATTTCTCGTCGTTCCGGAGCTGGGCCTCGCCAAACACCTACCGACGGTGGCGGGCGTCGATCCGATGTACGTCCAGGAATGGTTCTGGTGGGCGCTGCTCGCCGTCGCGCTGCTCTATGTCCTGGCGGTTGAGCGGCGTTCGCTGACCTCGATCGGCTTCCGCAGGCCAAGCGGGAAGACCTTCGTTTTCGGTGTTCTCTTCGGCGTCTTGGGTGTGGCCGGCATCGTTGCCATCTATTCCTTGCTCTTCCCCGCGCTGCATCTGCAGCTGCCCGCGCAGGAGATGGAAAAGCTGCTGCACACGCCGTTCTGGTATCGTTTCTTCCTCGTCACCCGTGCGGCGACGATGGAAGAGACGCTGTTCCGCGGCTATGGCATCGAGCGCACAGCCGAGTTGACGGGCAGCCGCTGGCTGGCGGGTGCGGTCACCTGGGTGCTGTTCACGCTGGCCCATCTGAGTGCCTGGGGCTGGGCGCAACTCATCGTCGCCGGTTACGGCGGGCTGGTTCTGACGGTGCTCTATCTGTGGCGGCGCGATCTGGTCAGCAACATGATCGCGCATTGGGTCACCGACGGCGCGGGCTTCCTGCTGCCGCACGGATAGGCCTCACCGTCCCACCGGCCGCATGGCCTCCAGCGGCACCTGGTAGGGCATGTCGTCGATCTCCGATTTGATGTCGACCGGCGGCGGCTGGTCGATGCCGGAGCCCTTCGCGTGGCGGTTCAATTCGTCCAGATCGAATCCCATCTGGATGTCGTAGGTGCGGTCGGGCTGGTTTCTGAGGCGCTGCTCGGCTTCGTACCATTTCCGCTTCGATTTGGAATCCGGGCAGCTTTCGCGTTCGTCGCCGGACGCACCCCAGCGCAGCTCGATGCAATGGTAGGGATCGAACGACATGGCGAACAGCCGGTGCATCATGTCGTCGAAGTTCATCGGGACTGGCCGCTTGGCGGAGTTGAGGTAGGTGATGGTGCACGCCTTCGACTGCTTGTCGTAGGTCTGGCGCAGATCCTTCCGCAGGTCGTAGCCGTCATAGACGATGCGTCCGTCGCGGTGGACCCACAGCTCGATCATCTCGCCAAGGTCCTTGTAGAACTGCACGAACGCCGCCTTGATGCGCGCGTCGCGCGATGGCGTCGAATAGGTCTCCCATTCGCCGTCGTCGGAACCGTAGATGTTGTCGGGCAGGCGCGAAGGATGGGGTTTGACGGATATGCCGTCCTTGATGTCGAGATCCACGTACTGCGCGCGGTCGTTCAGATCGTTGCACAGCGTCTTCATCGTGGTCTTCAATTCGTAGACCGGGCTGAAGTTCATCTTGCCGCCGGACATGGCGATGCGCACGTATTCGTAGAAGGCGAATTCCTCGCCGTCGTAGAGATACCGCGCCTTTTTCACGTCCTGTTTGGGATTGGGCTCCGTGCCGAGATACTGGACCAGGGAATAATCGGGAATCTGCTCGTTCTTCGCCATCGTCATGCGGCCGCCGATCAGGTGCCCTTCCGAATCCCTGTGCGCGCCGATCAGCTTGAGCGGCCGCCAGTTCTTGAGCCCGCCGCCCAGCCGCACCGGGCTTTGGCCGAATTGCGCGCCGTAGACGCTGCGGGTGATGGTGTAATCGGGGTGGGCGTCCATGTAGTAGAGACGCCCGTCGGCATCGATTTTGTAAACGATCCCGACGTGCCCGTTGATGTCGTAGACGATCGAGCCCGGCCGGACCGAACCCGGCTGGATGGCCGGCGAGTAGAAATCCGACAGCACGCCGCGATGCTCGGCCGCATCGGTGCGATAGGTGCCGGAGAATACCGTGCCGATCACGTCGCGGATGGCGCGCGGTCCGTCGATGCCGCTGCCGCGATCAACGAGGTCGTGGCGCCCGACCGGGCGATTGGCCGTTTTGGTGAAGCGCAAGTCGCCGCCCGCCCCGCTCACCGCATCGACATAGGAAAACGGCAGACCGTTCTTCCAGGCGTAGTAGGCGCGCAGCAGATAGGGCCATTTGGCGCAATCGACGTCGATGTCGAGAAAATGCTGATCGCTGCCGCGGTAGGGATTGGCGGGATCGCGCAGGCAGCTTTCCGACGAACTGCAATCGCTGGCGCCGATGGCGGCGACGAACCGGCCGAAACCCTCTTCGTCCGCGTCCGACCAATGATCCTTGAGGATACGCCACGAACTGGCCGCGTGCGCGCCCGTCAGACTCACGCACAAGATCAAGATCACCGAGGCCAGGACCCGCATATGCACACGCTCCGGGGTGCGCCGCGCGAAGTCAAGTTAACGGGGCCTGCGACTGCAGCCTGGCGCGGGTTTGGCCGGTTCCGCTTCCTCTACGACAATTTCCACGCGGCGGCCGCGGCGGTTTGGCACCAGAATAGGTGTGACGGAAACCCGGCTTAAATCGACGCCGGGCCCGGTGTCCGCAGGGGTAATCGGGTTGCCGGAGGCGTCCACCCCGCCGACGTAATCCGCTCCGGCAGGATTGGCGCCGCAAGTGTCCGTATTGTCACTTATGACAGCGCTAACTTTCGCCTTCGCCGGGCCGGCTTGTGCGCATGGTAACGCAACCAATGGCAACAGAACCAATAAAGTAGTTATTCCAATAACTTCCGGCCTGCTCGCCATCGTACGTTCCCAAATATTCGTGACAATCTCGCGAAATTCCATTATCAGGGACTTGCATGAACGAACGGTAAGGCTGGCGCAAAAGAACGGCCAAGTTCGGGGAGAATTCCGCGGGAATCAGCGGGCAAAGGCCGGG
This sequence comes from Alphaproteobacteria bacterium, assembly GCA_028871795.1. Taxonomy (GTDB): domain Bacteria; phylum Pseudomonadota; class Alphaproteobacteria; order Micropepsales; family Micropepsaceae; genus Rhizomicrobium. Next base: position 91,706 of record JAGWMG010000009.1, read on the forward strand.
TTTCACCCCGGCCTTTCGCATTTTGGTTTGCCACGCTAATCGCCTATTTTGCTGCCTTGGCTCGCGGGGGCGGACATGTTTGAAGAATGGTTCGATCTGACGGCGCGCGGCACGACCGTCCAGCGCGAGATCGTGGCCGGCGTCACGACGTTCTGCATGATGGGCTACATCATGTTCGTCAACCCGCAGGTTCTCGCCGCTGCGGGCATGGACACGAACGCCGTCTTCGTGGCGACCTGCCTGTCCACCGCCATCGCAACGCTGCTGATGGGGCTTTATGCCAAGCTGCCGGTGGCGCTGGCGCCCGGCGTGAGCCTGAGCACCTATTTCGCCTACACGGTCGTACCGGCGCTGAACGGTGACTGGCGAACGGCGCTGGGCTGTGCGTTCGTCTCGGGCGTCCTGTTCGTGTTGATTACGCTGACCCCGCTGCGCGAATGGCTGGTCAACGCGATTCCCAGGAGCCTGAAGCTGGCAATTGCCGCGGGGATCGGTTTTTTCCTGGCGCTGATCGGTCTGTACAGCGCGGGGATCGTGGTGCCCAACGCCCAGACGCTCGTCCAGCCGGGGTTGCTGACAAGTCCCACGGTATTGGTCGCGGCCGGCACCTTCGTCGTGATCTTCGCGCTCGCCGTGAACCGCGTGACCGGCGCGGTGCTGATCGGCATCGTCGGCGCGACGGCGGTGTCTATAGCGCTGGGCCTGCAATACCCGCCCGTCATCGCCAGTGCCGTCCCTTCGCTGACGCCGACTTTTCTGGCGATGCAGCTCGAGACCGCCTCGCCGGGAGGCGCCGTGCTCTCCAGCATCCTCGTGTTCCTGCTGATCGAGATGCTGGACACGTCGGGGACGCTGACGGCCCTGGCGTACCAGGGAAATCTCCTGAACGAAAAAGGGCGGTTGCCGTATGCCGGGCGCGCGTTGACGGCGAGCGCCCTGGGCACGATGGCCGGCGCCGCGCTGGGGACGTCCCCCGTCACCGCCTACATCGAAAGCTCGACCGGCATCCAGGCGGGCGGACGCACCGGGCTGACGGCGATCGTGGTCGGACTGCTGTTTCTGGCAAGCCTTTCCATGAGTCCGCTGATCCAGGCCGTGCCCCCTTACGCCACCGGTCCGGCGCTGATCTTCGTCGCCGCGCTGATGGTAAAAGGTCTGAAGGACATCGACTGGGACGACATGAGCGAAGCGGCGCCCGCGTTGCTCACCGCGCTGGCCATTCCGTTCACCTATTCCATCACCACGGGCATCGGCATCGGTTTCCTCTCCTATGTGGCGATCAAGATCGTGTCCTGGCGCTGGCGCGACCTGAACTTCGCGGTGATCGTCATCGCGGCGGCGTTCGCGGCGAAGACCGTGTGGGCCTAAAGCTCCGCGCCGCGGATCATGCCTGTTCCAGCTCGACCAACGTGCCGACGAAGTCCTTCGGATGCAGGAAAATCACCGGCTTGCCGTGGGCGCCGATGCGCGGCTCGCCGGTGCCCAGTACCGTCGCGCCTGCCGCCGTCAGCTTGTCGCGCGCGGCGATGATGTCCTCCACCTCGTAGCAGAGGTGATGCAGACCGCCGTTCGGATTCTTCTTCAGGAACCCCATGATGGGCGAGGCGTCGCTCAGCGGCTCCAGCAGTTCGATCTTGGTGTTGGGCAACTCGACGAACACGACCATGACGCCGTGATCGGGCTGCGGCACGGGCGCGGACACCTTGGCGCCGAGTACGTCGCGATAGACGGCCGCCGCCTTGGCGATGTCCGGCGTGGCGATGGCGACATGGTTGAGCCGGCCGATCATGTTTTTCTCCAACACCGCGATGTCATGGCTTGCATCATACCCACACCACTTCCACCCGTGTCACGGGCTTCTTGCCCCAGGCATCCTCGGCGGCGCCGCGCGCGGCACGCCGCACCGTCTCCCTGAGCTTCTCTTCGTCGCCGCGCTTGGCATTGTGACGGCGTATGGTTCCTTCCACCGCGTCGCGGACCGCCGCGTGGACCGGTTCGGGGATGCCTTCCATGACGAAAGCCGGATCGGCGGCCACCCGGCCCTTGCCGTCGAGCACCAGCGTGATCGCGATCATGCCGGCGAAGCTCAGCGAGCGGCGCGCGCGCGACAGCCCGGCGCCTTCCGAAACCAGCACCAGGCCGTCCAGATGGACGCGGCCGGCGGGCGTCTCGTCGACGACCTGCGCCCTGCCCGGCGCCAGGCGCAGCATATGTCCGTTCTCGATCGTGACTGCCTGCGGCACCTGGAGCGAGCGCGCCAGGCGCGCATGCGCGCTCATGTGGCGCAATTCGCCGTGGACGGGAACGGCAATCCTGGGACGCGTCCAGCGGTACATCTGCGCCAGCTCGTCGCGCGCCGGATGGCCGGAAACGTGCACAAAATGGTCCTCGGCCGAGAGAACCTCGACGCCAAGCCCCGCAAGCTTGTTGTGCAGCGCGTGGATCGCCAGCTCGTTGCCGGGAATGATGCGCGAGGAAAAAATCACCGAGTCGCCGGGACCAAGACTGACGTTCTGGTGTTCGCCCGCCGCGATGCGCGTCAGCGCCGCGCGGGTCTCGCCCTGGCTGCCGGTGCACAGATAAAGCACGCGATGGGGCGGCAATTCGGCCGCTTCTTCCTCGTCGACGGTGCGCGGGAAATCGGCGAGATAGCCGGTGGCGCGGGCGGCCTCGACGACCTTGTGCATGGCGCGGCCGACGAGCGCGATCTCGCGGCCGTGAGCGTGCGCGGCCTTGGCGACGGTGTCCAGCCGCGCCACGTTGGAGGCGAAAGCGGTGACGGCGACCCGGCCTTTCAGCGTGCCGATCAGATCGGTGAGCGCCCTTCGCACCGTCGCTTCCGAGCCGGACTCGCCGGCCACCAGCGCATTGGTGGAGTCGCAGACCAGCGCCAGCACGCCTTCGTCGCCGAGCTTTTGAAGGGCGTTGCTGTCCGTGATTTCGCCGATCAGCGGTTCGGGATCGAGCTTCCAGTCGCCCGTATGCACGACGACGCCGAGCGGCGTGCGGATGGCGAGCGCGTTCGGTTCGGGTATCGAATGGGTGATGGACACGAAGTCGATCTCGAACGGCCCCAGCTTCAGCTTGCCGTGCAGCGGCACGGAGTGCAGGCGTACCCGCTCCTTCAATCCCGCTTCCTCGAGCTTGCCCTCGATCAGCTTTGCGGTGAACGGCGTCGCATAAACGGGGCAGCGCAGCACCGGCCAGAGATAATGGATCGCGCCGATATGATCCTCGTGGGCATGGGTCGCCACGATGGCCAGAACGTCCTCGCGCCGTTCGGCAAGGTAGGAGATGTCGGGCATGATGACGTCGACGCCGGGCGTGGACGCCTCGCGCCCGAACAGCACGCCGCAATCGACCACGATCCATTGGCGCGCCTCGGGCGGGCCGTAGCCGTAGGCGTTGAAATTCATGCCGATCTCGCCCGCTCCGCCGAGCGGGAGCAGGACCAATTCGTCGTCACGCGAAGCTACCATCACGCCGTCCGCTTCTCCGCGTTGCGCGCGTGGACCAGGATCAGGCCGCGGATGGTGAGATCGGGATCGAGATGGTCGATCGCCGGCGTCTGCTTGTAAAACACTCTCGCCAGCCCGCCGGTGGCGATCACCGTCATGGGTTTGCCGTATTCCACCTTGATGCGGGCGACCAGGCCTTCCACCAGCCCGATGTAGCCCCAATAGAGGCCAGACTGCATCGCGGGCACCGTATCCTTGCCGATGACGGCCTGGGTGCGCGCCAGCGCCACGCGCGGCAGCATGGCCGCGGCCTTGTGCAGCGCCTCGGCGGAGAGATTGATGCCCGGCGCGATGACGCCGCCCTCGTAATCGCCGTTGTCGCCGACGATGTCGAAGGTCGTCGCCGTGCCGAAATCCACCACGATCAGCGCACCCTTGTAACGCTCGTGCGCCGCCACCGTGTTGACCAGACGGTCGGCGCCCACCGCTTCCGGCCGGTCGATGCGGATGGAGATGCCGAGCTCGACATTGGGATCGCCCACCACCAGCGGCTCGCAATTCAGGTAGCGCCGGCAAAGCTGGCGCAGATCGAACAGGGCGGCGGGCACGACCGTGGCGATGATCGCGGCGTCGAAATCGGAAAAGCCCAGTTGGTTCATCGACAGCAGCGGCCCCAGCAGCACCGCGTATTCGTCGGCGGTACGCGTCGTCTTCGTCACCGCGCGCCATTCGCAGCGGATCTGCTTGCCGTCATAAACGGCGAAGACGATATTGGTGTTGCCGGCGTCGATGGCGAGCAGCATGGCGGTTATCCGAAAAAAACTTCGCCGGCCGCGATGAAGCGCGTCGTGCCGCCCGGCAGACCGAGCAGCAGCGTGCCGCTGTCGTCGATTCCCTGGAACACGCCGCTTATCTCCTCGCTCGCCAAGCGGACCCGGATGTGCGAGCCCACGCCCGACGCGCGCGACAGCCATGCCTCGCGCACCGGCGCGAACCCGGCCGTCCGCCAGGTCTCATACCATTTCGCAAACGCCGCAGCGAGGTGCAGCAAGGCATCCTTCGGAGTGGGCGGCGCGATACCGGCGGCGGCCAGAGAAACCGCCGGAAATTCCGTGTCTTTGGGGAACGCCATAAGGTTGACGCCGATGCCAACGGCCAGCCAGGCCGCCGCTCCGTCGGCCTGACTTTCAGACTCCAGCAGAATGCCCGCGATCTTGCGCCCGCCCGCGAGCACGTCGTTGGGCCATTTCAGCGTAATGCCGGCGTGCGGTGCGAACCGCGCCAGCATGTCCGATACGGCCAAAGCGGCGACAAAGGAAAGCTGAGCGCACTCCCCAGCCGGTTTGTCGGGGCGTAGGAGCAGCGTGGCGAAGAGATTGCCGGGCGCCGATTGCCATGTCCGGCCCCGGCGGCCGCGCCCCGCGCTCTGGCGCGCGGCGGCGATCCACAGCGGGCGCGTCTCGCCCGCCGCCGCTCGACGGCGTGCTTCCTGATTCGTGGAGTCGATGCCGTCGAGTTCGAGCAGGGCGTAACCGGCGGGCCACGCGGCCACAGCGGTCACCGGAACAAGGACTGCGCGGCCGTCCCCGCCGCGTACAACAGCGGCGCCGGCATGAAGACGTACAGGATCGTGAACAGGCCGGACAACGCCAGGATCGTTCCCATGCCGGCGCCCATGACTCCTTCGAAGGGCCGCGCCGGTTCGTCGAAATACATCACCTTGACGATGCGCAGATAGTAATAGGCGCCCATGCAGCTCGCGAGGAAGCCGAGCAAGGCGGGAATGTAAAGGTGGGCCTCGACGGCGGCGAGGAACACATAGACTTTGGCGAAAATGCCCGCCAGCGGCGGCAAGCCGGCGAGGCTCAGCATCAACGCCGCCAGGGCGAAGGCCATCTTCGGACGCGTGCGCGCCAGGCCGGCGAGGTCGGCGATGGTCTCCACCGCTTCGCCGTCGCGCCGCATCGCCTGGATGCAGACGAAGACGCCGATGTTCGTCACCGCGTAGAACACGAGATAGAACAGCATGCCCTGCACGCCAAGCTGCGTTCCCGCCGCCAGCCCCAGCAGCCCGTAGCCCATGTGGCCGATCGAACTGTAGGCCATCAGCCGCTTGATGTTGTTCTGGCCGATCGCCGCCACCGCCCCCAGCGCCATCGACAGCACCGACACCGCGATGACGACCTGCTGCCATTGATGGATGGCCTGGGGGAACGGCACCAGGATCGTGCGGATGAACAGAACGAATGCGGCGACTTTCGCGGCAGAGGAAAAGAAGGCGACGATCGGCGTCGGCGCGCCTTCGTAGACGTCCGGCGCCCACATGTGGAACGGCACCGCGGAGAGCTTGAACGCCAGTCCGGCGATCAGGAACACCAGCCCGAAAATCAGCCCGATGCCGGTGCCGGCCGCCTTCACCGCAGCCGCCACGCCCGCGAAATCCGTGGTGCCGGTGAAGCCGTAGATCAGCGAAATGCCGTAGAGCAGCATACCGGAGGACAACGCGCCCAGGACGAAATACTTGAGGCCCGCTTCGGTCGAACGCGCGCTGTCGCGGTTGAACGCGGCCAGCACGTAGAGCGCCAGGCTTTGCAGCTCCAGGCCCAGATAGAGCGAGATGAAACTGGCGGCGGACACCATCAACAACATGCCGAGAGTCGAAAACGCGATCAGCACCGGCAGTTCGAAGCGCACCCGGCCTTCGTCCTCGAAGAAGCGCTGCGCCATCATCGTGCAGAGCGCCGCCGACAGCAGAATCAACGCCTTGGCGAAGCGCGAAAACCCGTCGACGACGAAGGCGCCGCGGAAGGCGCTCGCATCGGGAGCCGTCAGCACGAAATACATCCCGGCGGCCATCACCAGAACGATCAGGCCGGACAGGAATTTCGTCGCCTTGCCGCCCCGAAACGCGCCAATCAGCAGCGCGGCCATGGCGCCGACCGCCAGGATCAATTCGGGCAGAAGCGTCAGCAGATCGCGGGTCACCGCACGCCTCCCTGCCTGGCGAGCCTGGTGTGCGGCACGCGACGGTCGAAGGCGACGGCCTCACGGTGCTGCGCGATCAGGTGCGCCACCGATGCGCTGGTGACGTCGAACACCGGCTTGGGATAGACGCCCATCAGGATGGTGACGACGACAAGCGGCGCCAGGATCGCCGTCTCGCGGAACGACAAATCCTTGATCGTCCGCAGCGCCGGCTTCACCAATTCGCCGAAGATCACCCGCCAATAGAGGTAGAGCATGTAGCATGCCGAAAGGATTGCGCCGGTGGCGGCGAAGATCGCGACCCAGGTGTTGACGAAGAACGCGCCCAGCATGGTGAGGAACTCCCCGACGAAGCCGCCGGTGCCGGGCAGCCCGACGTTGGCCAGCGCGAACACCATGAAGCACGCCCCATAGACCGGCATGCGGTTGACCAGCCCGCCATAGGCCGAAATCTCGCGCGTGTGCATGCGGTCGTAGATCACGCCGACCGAGAGGAACAGCGCGCCCGAAACCACGCCGTGGCTCAGCATCTGGAAGATGCCCCCGTCGATCCCGACTTGCGTCAGGGTGAACAGACCCATGGTGACGAAGCCCATATGGGCGACGGAGGAATAGGCGATCAGCTTCTTGACGTCGTCCTGCGCCAGCGCCACGAGCGATGTATAGATGATCGCGACGATCGACAGCACGAAGATCAGCGGCGCGAAGGTCACGGACGCCGAGGCGAACATCGGCAGCGAGAAGCGCAGGAAGCCGTAGCCGCCCATCTTCAGCAGGATCGCCGCGAGGATCACCGAGCCCGCCGTCGGCGCCTCCACATGCGCGTCGGGAAGCCAGGTGTGCACCGGCCACATCGGCATCTTCACCGCAAAGGAGGCGAAGAAGCCCAGCCACAGCAGGTTCTGCATCGCCACCGGGAAGTGCGCGGTGTTGATCAGCGTTTCGATGTCGGCGGTGCCGGCGTAGAGATACATCGCCAGGACCGCCAGCAGCATCAGCAGCGAGCCGAGCAGCGTGAAGAGGAAGAACTTGAAGCTCGCATAGACGCGCCGCTTGCCGCCCCACACCCCGATGATGAGGAACATCGGGATCAGCCCGCCTTCGAAGAAGACGTAGAACAGGAACAGGTCGAGCGCGGCAAACACGCCCATCATCAGGCTTTCCAGCAACAGGAAGGCGATCATGTACTCCGCGACGCGCGTTTGGATGGATTTCCAGCTCGCCAGGATGCAGATCGGCATCAGCCCGCCCGTCAGCACCACGAACAGCATGGAAATGCCGTCCACGCCCATGTGGTAGTCGATGCCGCGGCCGATCCACGCCGCGCGCTCGACGAACTGGAACGCCGCCGTCGAGCCGTCGAAATTCGCCCACAGCACCAGCGACAGAACGAAATCGGCCAGCGTCACGATCATCGCGACCCAGCGTGCCGTGGAAGCCAGCGTTACCTCCGAGCCGCGCGTCGCCAGGATGGCCAGCGCTCCCGCTAGCGGCAGGAAGATGATGATGCTGAGGATGTGGCTCATAACGAAGCTCATGGCGCGACCCCCACGATCACGAAGTATGAGGCCAGCGCCACCACGCCGATCAGCATGGCGAAAGCGTAGTGATAGACGTATCCCGATTGCAGCCGGATCGCGCCGCGCGCTGCGTCCATCACGCGGGCGGCGACTCCGTCGGGCCCCAGTCCGTCGATGGTGACGCCGTCGCCGAATTTCCACAGGAAGCGGCCGAGCCGCATGGCCGGGCGCACGAACAGGAAGGCGTAGAGTTCGTCGAAATACCATTTGTTGTAGACGAAGGTGTAGAGCATACCCTTGCGCGCGGCCATCTGCGCGGGAAGTTCGGGATTGAGGATGTAATAGTAGAAGGCGATGGCGAAGCCAATGAGCGTGACCACGAACGGCGCCAGCTCCACCCACAACGGCAATTCCCGGACGCCCGCATGGCCATAGGCCGCCGCCACCGCGCCGCGCCAGAAGCCACCTGAATCCGCGCCGATATAGAGATGCGCGAAGATCGCACCCGCAATCAGCGCGCCCAACGCGAGCACCGCCAACGGCACCAGCATCGTCAGCGGAGATTCGTGGACGTCTTCGAGCTTGACGCCGTGCCCGTGGCCATGATGGCCCTCATCGCCGCGGTACTTCCCATGGAATGTCATCAGGAACTGGCGCCAGGAATAGAACGAGGTCATCAGCGCGGCGGCGACCGTCAGCACGAAGGCGTAGGTGGCGATCGGCGTGCCCGCGAGATAGGCGGCGTTGATGATGCCGTCCTTGGAGTAGAAGCCCGCCGTGCCGATGCCGAGCAGCGGAATGCCGAAGCCGGTCAGCGCCAGATTGCCGATCAGCATCATCGCCCAGGTGAAGGGCAGCGCCTTGGCGAGCCCGCCCATCTTGCGCATGTCCTGTTCGTGATGCATGGCGGTGATGACGGAGCCCGCCGCCAGGAACAGCAGCGCCTTGAAGAAGGCGTGCGTGAACAGGTGGAACATCGCCGCGCCATAGGCCGATACGCCCGCGGCCGCGAACATGTAGCCGAGCTGCGAACAGGTCGAATAGGCGATCACACGCTTGATGTCGTTCTGGAACAGGCCGATGGACGCCGCCATGAACGCCGTGGAGGCGCCGATGAAGGTCACGAAACCGAGCGCCACGGGCGCGTGTTCGTACAAGGGCGAGGCGCGGCAGACCAGGAACACGCCGGCCGTCACCATCGTTGCGGCATGGATCAAGGCGGAGACGGGGGTCGGGCCTTCCATCGCGTCGGGCAGCCAGGTGTGCAGGCCGAGCTGCGCCGACTTGCCCATCGCGCCCATGAACAGCAGCAGGCAGATGGTGGTGAGGATGTCGACATTATATCCGGCGAAGAGGAACGTCTTGCCGGCCATTGCGGGCGCCGCGGCGAACACCGCGTCGAAGTCAAGCGTCTTGAAGACAAGGAAGATGGCGAGAATGCCGAGCATGAAGCCGAAATCGCCGACGCGATTGACCACAAAGGCCTTCAGCGCCGCCTCGTTGGCGCTCGGCTTCTTGTACCAGAATCCGATCAAGAGATAAGACGCCAGCCCGACGCCTTCCCAGCCGAAGAACACCTGCAGGAAATTGTTTGCCGTCACCAGCATCAGCATCGCGAAGGTGAAGAAAGACAGGAACGAGAAGAACCGCGGGCGGCCCGGGTCGTCGCGCATGTAGCCGATGGAGTAGAGGTGCACCAGCGAGGACACGCCCGTCACCACCACCAGCATCACCGCCGTCAGCGTGTCGACGCGAATCGTCCAGTTCACTTCGAAATCGCCGGAGGCAATCCATTGCCACAGCGGGACGACATGCGAATTTCCAAGGATCGCCACATCGTAGAAGGCGAAGATCGAAAACGCCGCGGAAACGAAGAGGGCCACCGTAGTCACCAACTCGCACAGCCGCGCGCCGATGAAGCGGCCGAGCAGGCCGGCGATGGCCGAAGCGGCGATGGGAAGGAAGACGATCGCGGTGTACATCTCAGCCCTTCAGAAGATTGACGTCTTCCACCGCGATGGTGCGGCGGTTGCGGTAGAACACGACCAGAATGGCCAGACCGATGGCGGCCTCGGCGGCGGCCACCGTCAGGACGAACAGTGCGAAGATCTGCCCCACCAGGTCGCCCAGGAACGAGGAGAAGGCGACGAAGTTGATGTTGACCGCCAGCAGGATCAGCTCGATCGACATCAGGATGACGATCACGTTCTTGCGGTTCAGGAAGATGCCGAACACGCCGATGGTGAACAGCGCGGCCGCAACGGCGAGATAATGACCCAGCCCGATCGTCATCCTATGCCCCCTGCCCCGGTTCGACGTCGATCAGCGTCATGGCGTCCGCGGGCGTGCGCGACACCTGCCGGCGCACCGACTGGCGGCGCACGCCCGGCCTCTTGCGCAGCGTCAGGACGATGGCGCCGATCATCGCCACCAGCAGCACCAGCCCGGCGACCTGGAAGTAGTAGATGTAGTCCGTATAGAGAATGCGCCCCAGCGCGACCGTGTTGGATACGCCTGCGGGCGCGGCGGCTGCCGCGGCGCCGATCGCGTGCGGCGTGACGGTCCAGCGCCAGGCGATCGCAAAAATCAGCTCCAGCGCCAGCACGCCGCCGACCGCGATGCCGGGAAGAAGATACTGCTGCGCCCCGCGCTTCAGGTCCGTGAAGTCCACGTCGAGCATCATCACCACGAACAGGAACAAGACGGCAACCGCGCCGACATAGACCACGACCAGGATCATCGCCAGGAATTCGGCGCCCAGCAGCACGAACAGCGCCGCGGCGTTGAAGAACGACAGGATCAGGAACAGCACCGAATGCACGGGATTGCGCGCGGCGATCACCATGAACGCGGCGCCGATCAGGATGGCGGAGAAGAAGTAGAAGGCGATGGCTTGCAGCATGTCCCCTTGATCCGTTCAGCGATACGGCGCGTCCAGTTCCAGATTCTGCGCGATCTCGCGCTCCCAGCGGTCGCCGTTCGCCAGCAGCCGCGCCTTGTCGTAGTAGAGTTCCTCGCGCGTTTCCGTCGCGTATTCGAAGTTCGGTCCCTCGACGATGGCGTCGACCGGACAGGCCTCCTGGCAGTAGCCGCAATAGATGCATTTCACCATGTCGATGTCGTAGCGCGTGGTGCGGCGGCTGCCGTCCTCGCGCGGTTCCGCCTCGATGGTGATGGCCTGCGCCGGACAGATCGCCTCGCACAGCTTGCAGGCGATGCAGCGTTCCTCGCCGTTGGGATAGCGGCGCAGCGCGTGCTCGCCGCGGAAGCGCGGGCTGAGCGGACCCTTCTCGAAAGGATAGTTCAGCGTCGGCTTGGGCGTGACGAAGGCGCGCAGGGAAAGCCAGAACGCCTGGACGAACTCCCAGAGGAATATCTGCCGTGCCGCGCGGTCGAGAGTAGCCATTTGTGCCTCACGCGTGATGGTGGAAGACGAGCACCCAGCCCGCCGTCAGCACCACCCAGAAAAGCGACGTCGGCAGGAATACCTTCCAGCCCAGGCGCATCAGCTGGTCGTAGCGGTAGCGCGGCACGAACGCCTTCACCATCGCGATCACGAAGAACAGGCCCCACACCTTGATGAGGAGCCAGATCACGCCCGGCACAAGGGTCAGCGGCCATATCGCCAGCGGCGGCAGCCAGCCGCCCAGGAACAGAATCGACATCAAGGCGCAGAGCAGCACGATGTTGACGTACTCCGCGATCATGTACAACAGGTACGGGGTCGAGGAATATTCGACCATGAAGCCGGCCACGAGTTCCGATTCCGCTTCCAGCAGATCGAACGGCGGGCGTTGGGTTTCGGCCAGCGCCGACACGAAGAAGATCACGAACATCGGGAACAGGATGGTGAAGGCGAACCACCAGTGCTCCTGGGCACGCACGATGGCCGAGAGATTGAGCGAGCCCGCGAACAGCAGCACGGTGATGATGACGAAGCCGATGGAGACCTCGTAGGAGACCATCTGGGCGGCGGAACGCAGCGAGGCGAGGAAGGGATATTTCGAGTTTGAGGCCCAGCCACCCATGATGATGCCGTAGACGCTGAGCGAGGAAATCGCGAACAGATAGAGCACGCCGACGTTGATGTCGCAGAACACCCAGCCGTTGTCCAACGGCACGACGGCCCAGGCGGCGAAGGCGAGCACGAAGCTCAACAGCGGCGCCAGCAGGAATATGCCCTTGTTGGCGCCGGACGGGATGACCGGCTCCTTGAACATGAACTTGAAGAAATCGGCAAAGGATTGCAGCAGGCCGAAGGCGCCCACGACGTTGGGGCCGCGCCGCATCTGCACCGCCGCCCAGACCTTGCGGTCGAACAACAGGAGGAAGGCGAGCATCACGAGAATTGCCGCCGTGAACGTCACGACCAGCGTTACCTGGCTGATCGTCCACGCCCAAGCATAGGGAAGTCCGAGGTGCGCGAGATAGTTCGTGAAGACCATCGCCCTACTCCGCCGCCATCGCCGATGCGCCATGCCCGAACGCGCGCGAGCATTCGGCCATCGTGCGGCTGGCCCGCGCGATGGGATTGGTGAGATAATAGTCGGTGATCGCCGAAGCGAGCGGCAGCGTCGCGTCCAGCGGACCCTTGCTCCCAACCGCATTCCAGACGGCCGGATCGGCCCCGCCATGAACGGGCGCCTTGTCCCGCACGGTGAAATGCGGCGCCTGGGCGACGACCGCCGCGCACAGCGCCTCGCGGTTGTCGTAAGGCAGCCGCTTGCCCAGCACGTCGGACAGCGCGCGCAGGATCGCCCAATCCTCCTTGGCTTCGCCCGGCGGGAAGGTGGCGCGTTCGGCTTCCTGCACCCTGCCCTCGAAATTGACGTACAGCCCGTCCTTCTCCGTATAGGCGGCGCCGGGCAGGATCACGTCCGCGTTGTGCGCGCCGACGTCGCCGTGGCTCCCCTGATAGACGACGAAGGCCCGGCCGAGCTTGTCGGCGGCGAATTCGTCGGCGCCGAGCGAATAGATGAAATCGATCTCGCCTTTCTGCGCGCCGTCGACGATACCAGCCACGTCGCGGCCTGTTTGTCCCTTGGCCTTGCCCGGCAGAAATCCGAGATCGAGCGCGGCGACTCGCGATGCCGCGGTATGCAGCACGTTGAATCCGTTCCAGCCGCCTTCGCTCGGGCTGCCGGCGGGGCCGATCATGCCCGTATCGGCGGCGATCTTCGCCGCGAGCTTGAGCACAGCCGCACCGTCGGGGCGCGAAACCGCACCCACGCCAAGGATCAGCATCGGCCGCCTGGCGCTCATCAAGACCGTCGCGAAGGCATGACTGCCGTCCGCCAGCGCTTCCAGCAGGGTCGCGTCCGCGCCGAGCTGCTGTACCGGATAGGTGAGATCGACAGGCGCGCCGGCATTGGCGATCTTGAGATGGCCGTGCAGCCAAGCCTTGCGAATGCGCGCGTTCAGGACCGGCGCTTCCCAGCGCGGATTAGTCCCGATGAGCAGCAGCGCGTCCGCCGCTTCCACGCCCGCGATGGTCGTGTTGAACAGATAAGTCGGCCGCGGGCCGCCGAGCTTGGCGCCGTCCTGGCGGCAATCCAGATTGACGACGCCGAGCGCCGTCATCAGATCCTTCAGCGCCTTGATCTCTTCCGCCGCCGCCAGATCGCCGACGATGGCCGCCATGCGTTCCGCCGACGTCTGCGCCACGCGCGCCGCGACGGCGGCGAAAGCTTCCGCCCAGCTTGCCGGCGCCAGCTTTCCGTTCCTGCGGATATAGGGCCGGTCGAGGCGCTGGCGCGAGAGTCCGTCGCAGGCGTGGCGCGCCTTGTCGGAAATCCACTCCTCGTTGACCTCTTCGTTGAGGCGCGGCAGCACGCGCAGCACCTCGCGCCCGCGTGCGTCGACGCGGATGTTGCAGCCTTGCGCGTCCATCACGTCGATCGACTCGGTCTTGCGCAGTTCCCAGGGCCGCGCGTTGAAGGCGTAAGGCTTCGAGGTCAGCGCGCCCACCGGGCACAGATCGACCACGTTGCCGGAGAGTTCGGAGGCGAACGCCTTTTCCAGATAGGTGGTGACCTCCATGTCCTCGCCGCGGCCGGTGGCGCCGAGATCGGGCACGCCGGCTACTTCCGTCGCGAAGCGGATGCAGCGCGTGCAGTGGATGCAGCGCGTCATCGCCGTCTTGACCAGCGGGCCCATGTATTTGTCTTCGACGCCGCGCTTGTTCTCGGCGAAGCGGTGGAAAGCGGCGCGGCCGTAGGCCATCGCCTGGTCCTGCAGATCGCATTCGCCGCCCTGGTCGCAGATCGGGCAGTCGAGCGGATGGTTGATGAGCAGGAGTTCCATCACGCCCTGGCGGGCCTTCTTCACATAGGGCGAGTTGGTGTTGATCTTCGCGGGCGTGCCGTCCTTGTTGGGGAAGATGTCCTTCACCTGGAGCGAGCACGACGCCTGCGGTTTCGGCGCTCCCACCCATTCGACCAGGCACATGCGGCAATTGCCCGCCACCGAGAGGCGCTCGTGATAGCAGAAGCGCGGAACCTCCGCGCCCGCCTGCTCGCAGGCCTGCAGCAGCGTGAGGTTGTCCTCCGCTTCCACTTCCTTGCCGTCGATGATGAGTTTTCGAGCCACGATCAGCGCTCCAAACCAAGGCTGTCATGGCCCGCGAATGCGGGCCACCCAGGTGATGAAGGGTGCATTTGCCTGGAACTTTGCAATATGTCCCCAACTGGATGGCCTGCAGTCGCAGGCCATGACAATGTGGGGACGATATTCCGATAAAAAATCATTTGCCTACGCCCCATAAGAAAACCACCAGCACAATAAATGCAGCAATTGGGAGAACAATCGGTGCCCAAAGGATTGCATACCTAAAAATAAAACCGCCAATAATACCCAATAGAAAGCCGAAAATTAGTCCAACAATCCCGCCTAATAACGCGCCCAGAAAGGCACCACCGATTCCACCGCCATGAAATCCAGTTACGATTCCGCCCAGAGCGCCAATCAGTCCAAGACCAATCGCAAGGAATTTTCCTATTGACCAGACGAAATCGCTAAACGTGCCTTCACCATAGCCTTCATCACCAACCCAGACATAGAAATGTCCAAAGCGATCTCCGAGTTTGCTCATTCTGCAGCCCTCCTCGTGACAAAACCGCGATACTCCGCGATGCGCCGTTCGAGTTCGGGACGGAAGTGTCGGATCAGGCCCTGGATCGGCCATGCCGCCGCGTCGCCCAGCGCGCAGATGGTGTGGCCTTCCACTTCCTTGGTCACTTCCTGAAGCAGGTCGATTTCCTCCACCCGCGCCTCGCCCCTTTGCAGCCGCGTCATCACCCGCCACATCCAGCCCGTGCCTTCGCGGCAGGGCGTGCACTGGCCGCAGCTTTCGTGCTTGTAGAAATAGGAGAGCCGCGCGATCGCCTTCACGATGTCGGTGGATTTGTCCATCACGATCACGGCGGCGGTGCCCAGCCCCGATTGCGCGTCCTTGAGCGCGTCGAAATCCATCAGCACCGTGTCGCAGACCGACTTGGGGATGAGCGGCACCGAGGCACCGCCCGGAATGATCGCCAGCAGATTGTCCCAGCCGCCGCGCACGCCGCCGGCATGTTTGTCGATCATCTCGCGCAGCGGAACGCCCATCGCCTCTTCGACGTTGCAGGGCTTGTTCACATGGCCGGAGATGCAGAACACCTTGGTGCCTGTGTTGTTGGGACGCCCGATCCCCGCGAACCACTCCCAGCCGCGGCGCATGATTTCCGGCGCCACCGCGATGCTCTCCACGTTGTTGACGGTAGTGGGGCAGCCGTAGAGGCCGACATTCGCCGGGAACGGCGGCTTGAGGCGCGGCTGGCCCTTCTTGCCTTCGAGGCTTTCGAGCAGCGCGGTTTCCTCGCCGCAGATATAGGCGCCCGCGCCGTGATGGATGTGGATGTCGAAATTCCAGCCGTGGATGTTGTTCTTGCCGATCAGCTTGGCGTCGACGGCCTCGTCGACCGCGCGCTGCAGCGCCTCGCGCTCGCGGATGAACTCGCCGCGCACGTAGATGTAGGCGGCGTGCGCGCGCATGGCGAAGCCGGCCACCAGACAGCCCTCCACCAGCGTGTGCGGATCGTGGCGCAGGATGTCGCGGTCCTTGCAGGTGCCCGGCTCGGATTCGTCGGCGTTGACGACCAGATAATGCGGCCGCTCTTTCACTTCCTTCGGCATGAAGGACCATTTGAGGCCGGTCGGAAAACCGGCGCCGCCGCGCCCGCGCAGGCCGGACTTCTTGATCGCATCGACGATGGCTTCGGGGCCGAGTTCGAGGATTTTCTTGGTGTCGTCCCAGTTGCCGCGTTTCCTCGCGGCTTCGAGGCCCGGCGACTGGAAGCCGTAGAGGTTGGTGAAGATGCGGTCTTTGTCGGCGAGCATCAGACCTTTTCCTTCAACGTCGTCGGGCCGTCTTCGGGCTCGGAGGAACGCCGCCCGGTCTGCGGGCCGGGTTTCGGCGTCTTGCCGTCGCGCAGCGACTGCAGGATTTTCTCGGTCGCGGGGCCGTCGAGGTCTTCGTAGGTGTCGCTGTCGATCAGGATCATCGGCGCGTTGACGCAGGCGCCGAGGCATTCCACTTCCATCCAGGTGAACTTGCCGTCCATGGAAACGGTGTGCGGCTTCTCGTGGATGTGCTTCTTGCAGGCCTTGACTACCTCGTCCGAGCCGCGCAGCCAGCACGGCGTCGTGGTGCACACCTGCACCAGATGCTTTCCCACCGGCTCCAGATTGAACATCGTGTAGAACGTCGCCACTTCGAGCACGCGGATGAACGGCATGGCGAGCATCTTGGCGACCGCCTCGATCATCGGCTTGGTGACCCAGCCTTCCTGCTCCTGCCCGATCCACAAGGCCGCGATCACCGCCGACGCCTGACGCCCGGCGGGATATTTCGCGATCTCCTTTTCCACGCGCGCCTTGTTCGCGGCGCTGAAAGCGAAGCTGGCGGGTTGTTGGTGATGCAGGCGGCGCAGGCTCATCTGTCAACCTCCCCGAACACGACGTCGATCGAGCCGATCACGGCGGAGACGTCCGCCAGCATGTGACCCCTGCACAGATAATCCAGCGCTTGCAGATGCGCATAACCCGGCGCGCGGATCTTGCAGCGGTACGGCTTGTTGCTGCCGTCGGCCACGAGGTACACGCCGAACTCGCCCTTGGGCGCTTCCACCGCCGCGTACACTTCTCCGGCGGGAACGTGGAAACCCTCGGTATAGAGCTTGAAGTGGTGGATCAGCGCTTCCATCGACGACTTCATCTCGGCGCGGCGCGGCGGCGAAAACTTGTGGTCGGTGGAGACCACGGGACCGGGCGGCATCTTCTCGATGCACTGTTTCATAATCTTGGTCGACTGGCGCATCTCTTCCATGCGCATGACGTAGCGGTCGTAGCAATCGCCGTTCTTGCCGATGGGAATCTTGAAATCGAGTTCGTTGTAGCACTCGTAAGGCTGGGCGCGGCGCAGGTCCCAAGCGACGCCGGCGGAGCGCAGCATCACGCCGGTCATGCCCCACGCTTCTGCTTCCGCGCGCGTGACCGTGCCGATGTCGACGTTGCGCTGCTTGAAGATGCGGTTGTCGGTGAGCAGGACTTCGATGTCGTCGAGCACTTTCGGGAAGGTGCCGCAGAACGCGTAGATGTCGGCCAGTAGTTCCGGCGGCAAATCCTGATGCACGCCGCCGGGGCGGAAATAGGCCGAATGCAGGCGGGCGCCGCAGGCGCGCTCGTAGAAGATCATCAGCTTTTCGCGCTCTTCGAAGCCCCACAGCGGCGGGGTGAGCGCGCCGCAATCCATCGCCTGCGTGGTGACGTTCAGCAGGTGCGACAAGAGCCGGCCGATCTCGCAATAGAGCACGCGGACATATTGCCCGCGCTTGGGCACTTCCAAACCGAGCAGTTTCTCGATGGCGAGGCAGAAGGCGTGCTCCTGGTTCATCGGCGAGACGTAATCGAGGCGGTCGAAATAGGGGATCGCCTGGAGGTAGGTCTTGTGCTCGATCAGCTTTTCGGTCCCGCGGTGAAGCAGGCCGATATGCGGATCGACACGGGTGACGATTTCGCCGTCGAGTTCGAGGATAAGCCTGAGAACTCCATGAGCCGCTGGATGCTGCGGTCCGAAATTGATGGTGATTTTGCCTTCGGCTTCAGGCTTGTCTATGACGGTCACGGCTTCTTCTCCGCCTTCTCGTCGCCCGGAAGGATGTACGGCGCCCCTTCCCACGGACTCATGAAATCGAAGTCGCGGAATTCCTGGACGAGCCGCACGGGCTGATAGACCACGCGCTTGAGGTCGTCGTCGTAGCGCAGCTCCACGAACCCGGTCAGCGGGAAATCCTTGCGCAGCGGGTGGCCGAAGAAGCCGTAGTCCGTGAGGATGCGCCTGAGATCCGGGTGATCGGCGAAGGTGACGCCATAGAGATCGAAGGTCTCGCGCTCGTACCAGCCCGCGGCCGGAAAGACGCAGACGGCGGTGGGAACCGGCGACGCCTCGTCCGTCTCCAGCTTCACGCGGATGCGGCGGTTATTGGTCGTTGACAGCAGGTGATAGACCACATCGAACCGCTTCGCCCGCGACGGCCAATCCGCGCCGCAGACGTCGACCAGGATCTTGAATTCGCAATCGTCGCGCAGGAAGGTCAGCACGCCGATGAGGTCGAATGGCATCACATTGATCGTGAGCTCGCCAATCGCGACTTTTGAAGAAACCACTGCTTCCGGCAGCGCGGCTGCGATCTTCGAAGCAAGTTCGTCCAGAGTTTCCAATGCCGTCACCGCTCGATCGTGCCGGTGCGGCGGATTTTCCGCTGCAGCAGCATGACGCCGTAAACCAGCGCTTCCGCGGTCGGCGGACAGCCGGGCACGTAGATGTCCACGGGCACGATGCGGTCGCAGCCGCGCACCACCGAATAGGAATAGTGATAATAGCCACCGCCGTTGGCGCACGACCCCATCGAGATGACGTAGCGCGGCTCGGGCATCTGGTCGTAGACCTTGCGCAGCGCCGGCGCCATCTTGTTGCACAGCGTGCCGGCGACGATCATCACGTCGGACTGGCGCGGGCTGGGACGCGGCGCGAAACCGAAACGCTCCAGGTCGTAGCGCGGCATGGCGGCATGCATCATTTCCACCGCGCAGCAGGCGAGCCCGAACGTCATCCACATCAGCGAACCGGTGCGCGCCCAGGTGATGAGCGCGTCGGCGCTTGCGACTACGAAACCCTTGTCGGAGAACTGGTCCTGCATCGCCTTGAAGTACGGATCGTTGTCGGCGCGCGGCGCGGCGCCTTCCACGCCGCTGCGGGCGCCCGTTCCGGCCGGGATCACTCCCATTCGAGCGCTCCCTTCTTCCACTCGTAGATGAAGCCGACGGTGAGGACGGCCAGGAACACCACCATCGACCAGAAGGCGAAGACGCCCGTATCGCCCAGCGTGATCGCCCACGGGAACAGGAAAGCGACTTCGAGATCGAAAATGATGAAGAGGATCGAGACCAGATAGAAGCGCACGTCGAACTTCGTGCGCGCGTCGCCGAAGGCGTTGAAACCGCATTCGTAGGCGGAGAGTTTCTCGGGATCGGGCTTGGAGGGCGCGATCAGCAGCGGCACCGCCACCAGAGCGATCCCGATGATAACCGCGATCCCGATGAATATCAGGATCGGCAGATATTCCAGAAGCAGCTTCTCCATCGTTGGTTCCACTTGGCTAAACGATTCTTGCCGGTGTGGCGCTGGCACGCCGCAAGGATGTCCGGCCGTTTACTTCGCAGATGCAGTACATGCAGGGACCAACCCGGCACAACGCTGAATCGGAACGGGTTTAGAGCAGGAATCGCCGGAGGAAAACAGGAGATTTATGGAGAATTTCGGCACCTGCGCGCAATTGCGCATGGCGTGCCGGGCGCATCTCGCAGCAACAAGCCCCTCTTCGTCCTGTGGGCTTCGATGTGGAACTTTTTGTCGCGCTTGGCGGCGAAGACTGGCGGGAGCGACGGGGCTCGAACCCGCGACCTACGGCGTGACAGGCCGTCACTCTAACCAACTGAGCTACGCCCCCGCGGGCGCCCGCGGCCTTTGGCCGCGAAGGACGGCCGATTTAGGGCGGCACCTACTCCAAGTCAAGCTGCGGGTCGTTACTGGCCGGGATAGCCGCCATCGTCTCCATCACCGCCGCCCCCGCCCTCATCTCCGCCCTGTCCGCCGCGAGGACGGCCGCGGCCGCCGCCATGATGGTCATTTTGCTCGCCTTCGCCCTTGTCACCCTTGCCGCACTGCTGCGGACGCAGCTGCTTGGCGGTCAACATGCCTTTGCCGGCAGTGTCCATTTGATCGAACAGAGAGCGGGCCGTGACGGCGAAATCGTCGAAATCCACGTAGCCGGCGTCTTTCCAGTCGACCAACGGAGAGGCGGCGGCTTGGTCCTCCTGCCAGCGCTTTTCGTTGACCGCGCGCACTTCGTCGGGTTCGAGCACGCCGTCGTGATTGGCGTCCGCCGCGTCGAAATCTTTTTTCAGACCGGCCTCCATCGCGGCGCGCGAGACGTTGCCGTCCTTGTCGGCATAGCGAAGCAGCATCGCAACCGCAGGATGCCACTCCGCTTCGCAACGCGCGTCATTGCCGCCTTGCTGCGCGCGGTGCGACGCGCAGCCCGCCAACACAAACAGCGAAAGCGCTGCGAACGCGGCTTTGCCCATGAGGCCTCTCCCTGGCGCCGGGACAAGACTAGCCGGGTTCCGGTCGCAAATGTTTGCCCGTTTTCGGAAGGGTAGCGCGCGGGCGCCTTCTATCGCATCGCGAGTGAAGGCTGGTGGGCGGTGACGGGTTCGAACCGCCGACCCCATCGGTGTAAAGACTTTTTTATCGGTTTCGGGCGGTTGCGGGTTGTTTCATTGTCCTTACAACCCATTGCTTTCCCACCATAAATCGTTTCACGTCGTTCGGCGATGGTGCGGGAAGCTTCTGCTTTTCTGCCCCCCAGCTGCCCCCCAGAACGGTCTTGTGTGGGGCCGAACCGCGCCGCGCGAAAGGAGGCGTATATGAATTGTAGCACCAAGCTCATCGCCACCGATCGCGAACTTCTAGGGCTGCGACCAGACGAGGCCGGTCGGTACGAGGTCGGCATCAAGAATGCTCGTGGGCTGTCGATCCGGGTGTACCCCGAAGGCGATAAGGTCTTTGAGCTTCGATATGTGGCCGCAAACGGTGCGCGCCGGCGGATGAAGCTGGGGACATACCCCGCGCTCAAATTGGCCGACGCTAAGAAGCAGGCTGGGAAACTCCGAAACGAGGTCGTTGACGGGAACGACCCGTCGGCCGAACGGGCAGCCTCGAAGAGAACTCAAAGAACGGGCGATACGGTGGAGCAGCTCGCAAGAGCGGCCTTCAAAGCAGCCAAACTGGGTCTTCATGGGGGGCGCAAAAAGCCGAAGAGTCCGTCCACCATCACCAACGAAACCCGGCTGTATGAGCGCCACATCGCACCCAAATTGGGCAACAAGATCTTTACCGAGTTGAGGCGTCGCGACATTAAGGAGTTCATGCGGGACGTGGCCGCAGATAGCGGTCTCGCGCCTTCGAGCGTCGGACGGGTTGGGGAAGTCCTGAGCGGCATCTTCGCTTTTGCCGTTCATGAGGATCGGATCGAATCGAACCCGGTCGCGGGGCTATCGCATCCCCTTTCTTGGGTCAGCCGCGAACGACGCTTCAGCGATACTGCCCTGAAGGCGCTGTGGGACATGCTCGTGCTTCATTCCAAACCCATCCTACCAGGCGAGTTCTTGCCGGAAGACCCTCAATCGCGGCTCGACCCGCTGACGTGCCTCTCGGCTCGGCTCATGATCGTTACTCTTTGTCGTCGTGGCGAGGCCGTTGCGGTGAGGTGGGATGAAATTGATCGGGCTTCGAAGAAATGGACCGTGCCGCGCGAACGAACAAAAAGCAGGCGAACAGAGATCAAGCCGCTGTCCGATGAAGCAATCGCCATTTTGGATACCGCCGCGGCGGTCGCAAGACTGCTGTTCAACAATCAAAATTGCGAGTTCGTATTTCCCCTAACGGAAGACCCGTCAAATCATATAGACGGTCACCGCGTTGCGCGGGCGATGACCAGGCTTTGCAAACGCCTTGGCATTCCCCATGGCTCGCCGCACGATTTCCGGCGGACCGGTGCGACAACGCTAACTGACGAAAAGTATGGCTTCACCCGCTTTATCGTCTCGAAAGTGTTGGGACATCGAATTCGAGACGGTGCCGCGGTTACCGAGATCTATGACCTCAACGAATACCTTCCGCAAAAACGGGCAGCCATGGATGCCTGGGCGAAGCACGTCAGGGAGTTGAGGTCGCCGGCAGAGGCCGCGGCGAACCCAATAGCGGCCTGAATTGGTCGGCCCCTTGACATTCTATGGTGAAACAACCATAATACCAGGAGTGCAAAATGAAGCCCGTTGAATGGATCGGCTCAAGCTATAAGGATTTTGTTGCTCTTCCCGAAGCGGTCCAGAACACAATGGGGCATGCGCTTTATCTGGCGCAGATCGGTCGTGCTCATGCATCGGCCAAACCCTTGAAAGGCTTTGGTGGTGCCGGCGTTGTTGAACTTGTGGAGGACGATCGGCACGGTACTTACCGTGCCGTTTACACAGTGAAATTCGAGAGCGCGATCTACGTTTTGCATGCGTTCCAGAAGAAGTCGAAGAAAAGGATCAAGACGCCGCGCGAGGAAATCGAATTGGTGCGTCGGCGGCTGAAAGTCGCCGAGGAAGACGATTTGGCGCGGAGACGAGGTATAAGATGAGCAAGAAAGACGACACCACCATTCGGCGCGGCTCGGCAAACGTCTTTGCCGACCTTGGCTTTCCAAATGCGGATACGCACCTTCTCAAAGCGCAACTGATGAGTCGCGTGCAGGATACGCTACAGGACCGCAAGCTTACTCAGACTGAGGCGGCGCGTGTGACTGGTGTCAGCCAGCCTGACCTCTCCAGAATGCTGAAAGGGCAATTCCGGGATGTGTCGGTCGAACGCATTATGCGAATGCTGACCAAGCTCGGCTGCGAAGTGGACATTGTGGTGAAGCCACAGGGTCGCAAGCGAGCGTTCGTAACAATTCACCTCGATCCAGCCGCTTAGGCAGCTGCCTACCAGAGTCGCCTAACTGCCACCGCGCAGGAAAGCCAGCCATGTCGGAAAATCGGGCGCCAGAACGCTACTTTTACCACAGCTTCCCCCGTCGACCGCAGACCCAAGGCCATGGTCACGGCCTTACAATCCTCGAACTTATCCGCGACTTTGGGTTCTTGATGACCCCGGAAATCGCCCGCTGGCAATACTCCCATGCTGACGGCACCCCGCCGCGCCGGCAATCGATGGTCCAGCGGCGCATCAGCTTTACCGAACTGGCCCCGGACGAGCTGGCCGGCCACGCCAAAGATTTCGGGCCCTTCGCTTTAGAATTTGACATCGATAGCCTCAAGCGACTGGGCGCCATCCCCGTCTTCTACGTGCCGCAAGCAGGCGAAGGCCGCGACGCCGGCGGACTTGGCGGCACGTTGATGATTCATCTGATCGATGCGATGCGGCTCACCGATCGCATCGCGCAGATGGAGGCCATTCTTGCCGGCGCGCCATCAGACCGAGTCCGTCAAGGGATCACTATTCCCGTCGACGCCGGACCCGTTCTGTTCGACCTCGATGTCAAAGAAGCGCGTGAAACCTTGCGGGCAATTTCCCTTGGTCTCGCCCCGGCACGGCAACTCGCCGCCTTCCTGGAGGGCGGCCTCAACTATTTCTATCCCGCGGACGGCCGCAACAACGCCGCTCTCCAATATTACCGCCAACGCGAATGGCGGGTGGCCGGCAATGTCGCCGTCTGCGACGAAGAGATGATGCATGTTCCTTCGGCGGCGCTGATTGACCGGTTGCTAGTACTGGATGCGGATTTTTTAACCGGCCGTTTCCTCCTGCCGGTGAAGTCACCTCCAACGCATCCCTTCACGGCATGCCTCCGCAGCGCCTCGTCGATTGGTGCTGGGTGTTTCACGAATTCGACGGCAAGCGTGCTCTCAATTGGGTACGGCGCGTGATTGTACCTGCTGAAGCGTTGGATGCCGCCACCAGCATGCTCAAGTCCTTGGCCGACGCGCGCCCTGTGGTGTCGCTTGAAAGCCTTGCCAACGAGGCCGGACGATGACCGCCTCGCCCTCACTCGTGTTTGTCGTTGGCGCCGGCGCCAGCAAGGCGATGAGTCCCAATATGCCGGTGGGAACGGAGTTGGCGGAGCGTATCGCGACCGCGCTTGCCGAAGAGTTCGGCGGCGATCAGCCGGCCATGTCCGGGCCCATCAGCCAGGCGCTTGAAAAAATGCAGAACGGCTTGAATGACAACCGTATCAGAGCGGCCAATCAAATCCGCTATGCCATCGCCCGCAAGGATTCCATCGATGATTTGCTGGATGAATGGAGCGACCAAAAGGAAATGTTGGAGGTCGCCAAGATCGCGATCACCCACGTCATTCTCAAATCGGAGGTTGAGAGTCACCTCGCACGCAAGTCGACGAACGACGATGCGTTTCTCTCGACCATTGGGGAGCTGCACCGCACATGGCTTGCCCGCATTGCCCGCCACGTCGGTCCAAGACTGCCGCGACGCGCGCTCGCCCAAGCGCTCCAAGACGTTGGCTTCGTCATTTTCAACTATGACCGTTACGTCGAGCAGATGCTTTTCGGTGAGCTACGCTGTCAGGGCATGGAAAAGAGCGCCGCCTATTACGCCGTCGAACATCTTCCGATCGTCCATGTCTATGGCAGCGTTTGTCCGTTCGGTGCGACCGCTGTTGCGCCATTCGGCAAGGAGTCGCTCTTTCTGATGCCGCTCTACCAGGGTATCCGCACTTACACGGAACGGTCCTACAATGGGCCTGAATTGGCCAAAATGCGCGACATGCTCGCCGGCGCCAAGAGAACCGTCTTCTTGGGATTCGGCTTTCATCCGACGAACATGACGCATCTAACAAGTTATGGGCTCAACATGCAGGGCCAATTCTACGGTGCCTGTCCCCATTCGAATCCGGGGCGATTCGAGGCTGCGAAACGGTTGCTCTATGCCGGCCCTCTTGAGGCTCAAACGAAGAACCTAACCGAAATGGATTGCGCCCAATTCATCGAATCCTATCGCGCCGAACTGTTCGGTACATGAGCGCTGTCGTCCCCAGCACAACGCCGGAACGCGCCGTCTATCCGCCGCGCATCCAGGCGTTCCGCGACGAGATCATCCGCCGCGTGCCCCGCGTGCCCAACAACAAGGTCACGCTGCAAGCCATGGAGGCGATGGCCACCCATCGCCTCATCCTAGCTTTCATCACTTGGCGGATGCGGCATATTCCCGCGAAGCCGCGGCGCGTGAGTGCCTGGTCGGGCGGAGTGTCGCGCTTCGATCTCCAGCTTGCCGACCGCACCTTGGGGCCGCTCCTGCAGAAGGTGAAGGACGGCAAGGATCTCAGGCCGCATCTGTCCAATCTTGCCAACACTGCCGGCATCGTCTTTCCCGGCGCGCGCGCCTCCGCGAAACGTAAAGATATCGATGCCATGCTGATCCGGGATGGTCTGTATCACTTTCACCTCGGCGCCGCCGGACCCGGCAATCCCAAAGGGCGTAGCGGCATCCTAGTCTTCGCTGAGATTCTGGAAGACGAATTCCGAATCGTAGCCCTGTCCGACCATTCCGCCTTTC
Source organism: Alphaproteobacteria bacterium (assembly GCA_028871795.1). Taxonomy (GTDB): domain Bacteria; phylum Pseudomonadota; class Alphaproteobacteria; order Micropepsales; family Micropepsaceae; genus Rhizomicrobium. The sequence continues at coordinate 117,388 of JAGWMG010000009.1, forward strand.
AGTTCGGAACGCCGGAACACATGCGACTCTCCCGCATCGCGCGCGCGTATGTCGCAAGAGACATCTCCGCCGGCCAGGCCTTCATGGCGAATCCCGTCATGACCTCCGGTCATTCGATGATCGCCACCATGTTTGCGGATCGCTGCGACGACTACATGCGCGCCGTAGACTCCTCCCTGGACGATCCGGCATTTATCGACAAACTCTATTCCGACGATCCGCCGCGACGCGACGGGCAGTTCATACCCAGGCCACGATATCCGGGGCTGCAGTGGTTCTTCAACGACCTCGTGTTCGGCATATTCGACGAGACGACGATGGTCTTCTTCCGAGTTTATCCCTTTTTCGATCGCTAGAACCTGACCGTCTCAAACCGAGGTGGCGGCTCATCCATCGGAAGAATTGAACGCGAGATCGCGAAGTCAAGGGTCATTCTATGCGGCGTCGGCTCCACACAAGCTGCGCTTCTTCGCTCTCCTTGGTGTGAAACATCGCGGCCGAGATTGGCTCCGGCAGACTCGGGTCGTCGATCTGTACGCTGAGATAGTCCCGCGGGGTCTCGTCCTTGGTCCGCTGCGCCCACGCGGCGCCGAGTTCCGACCTGCCTGCAAAAATACGAAAGGCCGGTGCCCGGTCGTTCTCGCGATTGTCGTTGGGCACAAACTTCGCTTTCACGTCGATCGTGAGTGTCCGAATGGCGCCGCTCCATCCTCCGTCTTTCGTCGGCGTAAACGTTCCAATGATTGCCATATATCGTCTCCTTCACTGCTGGGGTTGAACTTTCGGCTGTCTCGATCGTGGTCGATTGGACGCGGGCGGTCGCGTGTCATTGCCGTTCTTGCGGACCTTGGCGAACTCGCGATCGGCGGAGAGGAACTGCTCCACCATGTAGGGGATCAGTTCGCCGACGCTTTCGCTTTCGCCATAGGTCTCGCGGTATGCTTCGGCGTAGGCTTGCAGCGCGCTGTTTAGGTCCGCCGATACCGTTATCGCGATCTTGACCGGCTTGCGGTCGGGCAGCCTAGCGAGTTTGAGCGTTGCCATAGATAGTCTCCTTCAGCCGCGATAGGGGCGCAGCACCAAATCATATGCCGAGTTGGGAACTATGCTGAGTTCTACATGCATCTTGGCTTCTCCTGTGGTAAAAGCGCCGGAACCGCTCGGCATAGTTTCGTTTGACTGGGGTCGGCCGGCGTTGGTGTTGCCAATGCACCGGGCATATCGAAAGAGGCGCTCTCGACTCCGGGTCGAGGGGCCGTTGGCTCCTTACTTCGAGCCATATTCCGAATACCTCGCTGATCGCGGATATTCGCAGGTCTCGTATTGGAAGAAGACCTTCTTCATCAGCGAGTTCAGCCGTTGGCTTGGAATGAAGCGAATTGCGGCTAATGCGATCGTCGCCGAACATAAAGAGGTGTTCCTGCGCTACAGCGCGACGCGTCGCACGCCCAAGGGCGGCCAACGCGGCGCGTTGGACGGCATAACAAGCTGGCTTCAACACAAGGGCGTCATTGACGGCAAAGTTGCCGCTCCGACGAAGCCGTCGAGCATCGAGGCGATATTGCAAGAGTATGTGGTCTGGTCTCGGGAAGAGCGTGGTCTGGCGCCGAACACGGGGGAGAATTACGCCGGCTATGTCAGACGCGTTTTGTCGAACATCCGCGGCACCAAAGAATTGCGACTTGCGGACGTTAAAGCCAGCCAGATCACCGACTACCTTCGGCGCAACGCCCCACGCGACCGCACCTTCTCGAATGCCAAGAACACCGTCTCGGCACTGCGTTCCTTCTTCCGCTTCGCCCGCCATCGCGACTATATCCAGACGGATCTTGCAGCGGCTGTTCCGAGCGTCGCCGGATGGTCGATGGCATCGATTCCGCGAGCGATGCCGGCCGATTGCGTTCGACGGCTTCTGCGCGAGAGCAAGACATGGCGTAACCCAGTGGGGCTGCGCAATCGCGCCATCCTTCTGTTGCTTGCGCGGCTCGGACTGCGCGCGGGGGAGATCGTCCACCTCGAGCTGGATGACATCGACTGGTCGCACGGATGGCTGAAGGTGCATGGCAAAGGCCGTCAGGAACGGCCGCTGCCTTTGCCGCATGACGTTGGCGAGGCCATCGCGTCCTATCTGAAGAACGGGCGGCCGGAATCGACGTGCCGCAGAGCATTCCTTCGATCGCGGGCACCCTTCGATGGGCTGAAGACGCATAGCGACATCTGTCAGATCGTGCGGCGCGCGATCGAGCAAGCGGGGCTCGAACTCGACTTCACGGGGTCGCATCAACTTCGTCATGCTTTGGCCGTCGACATGCTGCGCCAAGGGATATCGCTGACGGAGATCGGCCAGGTGCTGCGCCATCGCCATCCAGACACAACGCGGCGATATGCGAAGGTGGATATCGAGGGTTTACGCGAAGTCGCTCTGCCATGGCCGGGAGCATTGCCATGAACGGCTTGCGCGCAGGTGTGGCCGAATACCTGGAGCTGCGGCGTTCCCTTGGCTTCCGGCTGAAGACGGATGAGCGGCTGCTTGGGCAATTTGCCGACTTTATGGAACGGCACCGTGCCGCACACATCACGGCAAAGCTGGCGGTACAATGGGCGCAGCAGCCGGCATCGACCAATGCGAACTATTTTGCCGGACGCTTGCGTGCGGTGCGCAGCTTCGCCCGTTACCGCATCCTGACCGATCCTCGCACCGAAGTCCCTGCCACGGACTTGCTGCCACGCCAGAAAAGCACCTTCCGGCCCCATATCTTCAGCAACGAAGAGGTCACACGTCTCGTCGCGGCATGCCTGCAACGGAGGCGGGGCGCCAAGCCGATCTCGCGCTGGTCGCGCTATACGATCTTCGGCCTGCTCAGTGTGACCGGGATGCGCCTCGGTGAAGTCCTGAATCTCGATCTCGACGACGTCGATCTCGATCAAGGCGTCATCACCGTGCGCAACGCGAAGTTCGGAAAATCCCGGCTGGTGCCGGTGCATTCGACGACCCGCGATGTCCTGCGCCTCTATCGGGAGCGTCGTGACGAGTTCCTGGCGGGCAAGTCCATCAAACCGTTCTTCATATCGCCGATCTGCCGCCGCATTACACACACCACGCTCGAGCTCTCGTTCCGGAGGCTGACACGCAAGCTGGGGATGCGAGGCGCCGCGGACAAAACGGGGCCACGTCTCCATGATTTGCGGCACACGATGGCCGTCGAGGTTCTGCGCCGCTGCTATCGGGCCGGCGCCGATCCCGAGCGCCGACTGCCGGCGCTGTCCACGTATCTTGGACACACGCATCTCAACTACACCTACTGGTACTTGCACCAGAACCCATCGCTGATGACGGAGGCGGTGGTACGGCTTCAGCATCGCTGGGAGGCTCCCGCATGAAGTCCCCGATCCCGACCTTCCCGACACTTCTGCAACGGTTCTTCACGCAACGCTTGATGCAGCAGAAGCAAGTCAGCGCCCATACGATCAGCTCTTACCGAGACACGTTCCGGTTGTTGCTGCGTTTTGCGCAGAAGCGATTGCACACGCCGCCGGATCGACTCGCCTTCGAGAAGCTCGACGCGCCGCTCATCGCGGCCTTCTTGAACGAGATGGAGAAAGCGCGGAGCGTGACCGTGCGCACCCGCAATCTGCGGCTCACGGCGATCCGGTCGTTCTTCCGCTTCGCCGCCTATGAAATGCCGACGCACAGTGCGCAAATCCAGCGCGTCCTCGCGATGCCGGCCAAGCGGTTTGATCGCAAGCTGATCGACTTCCTGACCCGGCCTGAGGTCGATGCCCTCCTGGATGCGCCGGACAAGAGCACTTGGAGCGGTCGCCGGGATCACGTCCTGATGCTGACGACCCTGCAAACAGGCCTTCGCCTCTCCGAGGTCACCGGCCTTCAACGCCAGAACGTGACGTTCGGGGCGGGCGCTCATATCGAAGTCCTCGGCAAGGGGCGCAAGCAACGTGCCGTGCCGCTTTGCAAGTCGGTCGCCGATGTTCTCGAAGCGTGGTTCGATGAACTGAACCCGGCCCAGGACGATATCGTCTTCCCCAGCATCCGCCGCCAAAGGCTGAGCTCCGACGCCGTGGCGCGTCTTCTGAAAAAGCACATCACCATCGCTAGCAACGCATGTCCCTCGCTGAAGCAGAAGAACATCACCTTCCACTGCCTGCGCCACACGACGGCAATGGACCTGCTCCATGCTGGAGTAGAGCAAACCGTTATTGCACTCTGGCTTGGGCATGAGTCCATCGAAACCACCCAGATCTATCTCGACGCCGATCTGGCGCTGAAAGAGAAAATCCTCGCCCGCACGATCCCGTTCGACAGCAAGCCTGGGAAGTACCGTCCCGACAACAAGTTGCTGACGTTCCTCAACCAGCTATAGGAGTAAGGACTATGCCGATGAACTCTACATCTCGATCCCATCATCTTCCTGCCTTTGTGCTGCTTCGAAGTCCCTTTGTCGGCATAGTTTTGCGGTCGGCATACGATCTCGTATTCCGCTAGCGGAATACGATATCCTTGTGAACGATGACGCGCAGTGACCAGCCGGGTCGCACCTTGATCGTCGGCTGGATGTTCAGATTTTTCTGCGTGAGCTGCTGGCCTGCCTGATTGACGCTGTCTTGGGTCGATTGCCGGATGGCGGTCACAAGATCGCTCCGGCCGTTCAACGTCAGTTGCGTGCTGACGCCCAGCAAGGTTGAGATCGCCACACCCTTGAGCAGAGCCCACGTATGATAATCAACATCATCTTGAAGACCGGAATAGCCCTGCGAGTCCGTCGCCGGCAGATTATCGATCTGGATAGACGAGCCGTCTGGCATGATGATCCGCTGCCAAACAACAAGCGCGCGGCTTTGGCCGAACGCCACGACGCTGTCGTAAGTACCGATCAGCCGCGAGCCTTGCGGGATCAAGAGTATCCGACCACTGACTGAGTCGTAGACGTTCTGCGTGATCTGGGCGACGACAAGCCCAGGCAAATCCGAATCCAATCCTGTGATCAGACTGGACGAGATCAGCGTCCCGGCCATGACTTCATAAGGCGAGACAGGGTCTTGGATCGCATGCGGATTGTAAATATTGCGGTCATCGTGCGCGTTGACGAAATCGAGCTTGCGCTGCGCGTCGCCAGGATCGCGCGCTGGATCCAAAGCAAGACGTGTGTCCGCGGCAGCCGCGGCGTCGGCGGACGGCGGTGGGCCACTCATCCCGACAGTCGCCGGATCGACCGAACCAGTGTGACTAGCGCCGGGTTGGAAGAACACATTTGCTTCGCTGGCCTGGCGCGCAAGTTGGGCCTGATGCATTTCTTCGGCGCGGGCCGTGTCGTTCTCGCTCGCCGTTCCAGATGCTGGCACACCGAGATTATTTCGTGCGCGCAACTCTCCTGGTCCGAGATCGCCCGGTAGCGCCGGTCCCAAGGCGGGAGGCTTGATCTTGTCGTAACCGGACGGCAGCGCCGCGAGGCCATCGGCGGTTGGCTTGCGGTCGATACTGTAGAGCTCCTCGCCTGAGGCAGGCTTCGCGATGGGTGTTGCTTTGAGCGCAAGCCAGGTCGCGGCGAAGATTCCGACCAAGGCAGTGCCAACAATACCGATCACCACATGCCGCTTGAAACGTGCGACCGGTCTCGGTCTCGCCCGAAGCACAAGCGACTCCGGATCGAGTTTCGGTGGACCCGCTGGTCCTGGCTGGATCGCTGCATCACTCATGTCGCTCACCGCGATTGTTGGTTGCCGTTTGTGTCCGCCGTGCGCAGGTCATTCGTTCGCTTGATGCGGACGACCTGCTGATGATCCTGGCCGAGCCGCAGCTCAGCGGTCTTGAAGAGTTGATCGACGATGTAGTAGTTGCCGCGCACCCGATAGTTCACCAGGTCGCTGCTGCCGCCTGGTCCAGCGACGAACAGCGGCGGCGCCTCGCCCTGATCGAGCGCCTTCGGAAACTCGATATAGACGTGAGTCCCGTCATCGAAGGCACGCATGGGCTTCCAAGGTGGATGGTCGCCACTGATCTCATAGTTGAAGTTGAGATTGTCGAGCGCCGGAATGTTGTCGGTTGGCAAATGGGACGCGACCGTCCCAGCCCCGGCGTTTTCCGTGACCAAGCCATCCTGCGGATAGGTCCAGGAAATCGCCGCCATATAGGTGCGGCCGGTGCTTTCAAGCTGGAGATGGTAGGTGCGCCGATCCGTGGTGATGATGAGGTTGGTGCGAAGATTGGCCGCGAAGGGCTTCGCCAGGATGTGGACCTCTTTGGTCGCACCGGAGCCGCTCGTCGTGTCGCCGACCACCCAGCGCGTCGTGTCGCCGGCGGAAATCGCGGTCAGGTTCTCGCCCGGTTGCAAAGCGATGTCGCTGACTTCCTGCGGCGCGGCATAGAGCCGGTACAGCGCTCCTTCCGAGTACGGATAAATCTGTATCGCGTTGATATAGCCGTCGCTGGTCGGCTCTTGCAGCGCGGCGAGATTCGCAGCCTCGACGCTTTTTTTTGGCGGACGTGTAACATGGGCGACCGGACGCGGCTTCGGCTGAAGCTGACCCGGCAGAGGAAGCGGCTGCACGATCTGAACGGTATGCACGATCTGCGGCGGATCGGGAACGATCGTGGCCTTTTGCAAGGGTGGGTCCCTCCGGAGAAACGACGGCAATTCGCTGGCGTTCGTGCAGGCCGAGAGCGCCATGGCGCAAACGGGCATCAACAGTGCGATGCGGATGGGACGATTCATTTGGTGCTCCCTGCTTAGCTGTCGAGTTCGCGCGACCAGTTCACGCCATTGATGTAGAGACCGAGGGGATTCTTCTTCAGTGTTTCGGCGGTAGCGGGCTGCTTGGTGACGATGGAGAGAATCGCCGTCCAGTGTTCGGTCTTGGCGAGCGTGTCGTGCTCGAAGGTCTGCTCGGTCCATTTGACCTGAAACGAATTGTCGGAGACCCGCACCACGCTGGTGACTTGCACCGACACGGTGCGCTCGCCAATCGCCTTGAAGGGATCGTTGGACTTTGCGAACTGATTGAGAAACACCGCGCCGTGATCGGTGGCGTAGTCATAGGCTTCCAGCCAATCGCGCCGCACCACGACGGGATCGAGCGACAATTCGCGCACATCCGTGATGAAGCGAGCCAAATACCAGGCGATTTCGGCATCGGTCGGCGTATAATTCTGGATGGCCGGGCCGATCGCCTGGACGGCGCCGAACTTGTCGACCTGCACGACATAGGGCACGACGCGGCTCTGGGTCGATTGCCAGATCATTCCGCCGGCCAACAGGATCGCGAGTCCGAGCGAGGAGAACGAGGCGAGACGCCAGTTCTGGGCCTGTACACGGGCGCCACCCATACGTTCGTCCCAAGCCTGCGCGGCCTTTTGATACGGCGTCGTCGCCTCCGGCGTTTGGCCATAACGTTGCAGCGTGCGTCTGAACATCTATTTCTCCCGTTCGTCGAGGTCGGGTATGGCGGCGGCACCCGGTCGATCGCCTTCTTTGATGGCCTGGCTCGTGGTGTGAACGTGCGCACGCAGGCGCTGCTCGTTGCGCAGCCTTCGCGCCCAATCGGGCGTTCCACCCGATGATGCGGACGGCGGCGCGCTACTTGCCTTGTTCTCATTGGAAGCCTTGCCGGTCCTCGTCCCGCCGCTGGCACGGAACGCGGCGTCGCGGCCGGCTTGAACGCTGTCGTTGAAACCTGATGCGATGCGTTCGCCGATACCTTTGGCGGCGTTGCCGACGGCGCCGGCACCCGCGCGCGCCACGCCGGCCAGGCCCGCGCCAACGCCCGCGGCGCCGCTCGCGCCTGAAGTTGCCTGGCCGAGTTGATAGGCCGCCGATGCACCGGCGGTGAGTGCCGTTCCGGCGCGAACGGCACTCAGACCGGCGCCAGCCGCCAATCGTCCGGCACCCGCGGCACCGGCACCGGCGAGCGCCGCACCGCCGACGAGTGCGCCGGCCGTACCGAGGGCTGCGCCCGCGCCCAATTGCGGCGCGCCGGAAACAAGACCCGTGGCGATGCCCGGACCGAAGATTCCCAGGCCGAACAGCGAAAGCGAAGCTAGCGCCAGCGACATCGCGTCTGCCAGGTTCGGTTGCTGGCCTTGGAGGGCCGAGGTGAATTGGCTGAAGAAAGTCGTGCCGATGCCGACGATGACGGCGAGCACCATCACCTTTATTCCGGACGAGACCACGTTGCCAAGGACGCGCTCGGCGAGGAACGCCGTCCTCCCCCATAACGCAAAGGGCACGAGCACAAAGCCGGCCAACGTCGTGAGCTTGAATTCGAGAATGGTGATGAAGAGCTGGACGGCCAGGATGAAGAAGGACAACACGACCACAATCCAGGCAAACAAGAGAACCACAATCGTCACGAAGTTGTTGAAGAAGGTGGTAAAGCCTATGAGAGAGCCGGCCTGCTGCAAGAGCGGCCACGCGGCTTGGAATCCGGTTCCCGCTAGCTTTCCCGGACGCAAGAGATCAGCCGCCGTCAATCCGCTGTTGGTCGCCTGGAGCCCCAGGGTCGAGAACGAATTGAAGATGACCATCGAGAGGGTCGAGAAGTTGTTGATGATGAAAGCAAAGCTGCCGACATAGAGCACCTTCTTAATGAGACGGGCGAGGACGTTCGCCTCGCCCTCCATCGCCCAGAACAATCCGGCGAGTGTGATGTCGATGCCGATCAGGACCGTCGTGAGGGCCGCAACGTCCCCTTGCAAGAGACCGAATCCGCTGTCGATGTAGCGGATGAAGGTCTGCATGAACTGATCGATGACGTTTAGGTTGTTCACGTGCGTTAGGCCCTAATCAGAGAAAGGAGTGATCTGATTTTTAAGTCGTGTTTGATCTCGCAGAGTGAAAGACTCTGCACATCGTGTGACGCAACATGCGATGACGAGCATGTGGGTGAGGCAGACCGTGTGCTTACGGCGAGCCA
>JAGWMG010000010.1 GCA_028871795.1 Alphaproteobacteria bacterium
TGGTCGTGTCGCTTGCGTAGCGCAGCCCCTCTCGCAGATAATGCACGCGAGTGATCTCGGTCCAGGCCATCGTAATCTCCATCGAATCGTCGCTGATCGACGGAATCACAAGCCTCTGAGATCACTCAACCCTTTTTCGGTCAGACTCTCAATGTGCTTTTTTTGCGCAAGGAAGATCCGGGATCATTGGTATTCAAGGCTGGCGATTTGGACGGGCGCATCAAAACACTGCTGGACGCGCTTAAGATGCCATCCGCGGACGATGACTCCACACATCCTTCTGTGCACAACCCACTCTACTGCCTTATGGAAAACGATACGTTGGTTACTCATCTTGACGTTGAAACCGATAGATTACTTCTTCCGATAGAAAGCAAGCCGACAGACGCTCAGCTTATAATCGAGGTTTCAATAGACGTTCTTGAAGTTGGTCCATGGAATGTTTGCCTAGTTGGAGGTTAGTTGGGCGTGAACCGGTTAGTTAGAGCAATCTTCTTGAGTGCGTCGTCCAAAATCTTCGGATCATTGCTAGCGCCGATCTTCTCCGCAGTTTCGCGGATTCGCTTGCGGCGCTCCTCTTCGGAGAGTGCGTGCTTCTTCTTCGGCATGTCGCGTCACTCGAATGCGCGCTCTAGCAGCGCGAGAACGAGCCGGAGTTTATCCCGGCCATCGCGAAAGTCACGCTCTTGCTTCTTGCCCACGAGTCGTTCGATAGGTCAGCCGCTTCCCGGCTGCCCCTTTGAGGGCTTTCATGGCACGGGTTTCGTCGTCAACGCCGAGCTTGGCGCGGTTGGAATAGCGGAAATCAAACTCGTTCAAGTAGCGTTGCAGATGCTGCACGCCACAGTGCTGGTAGGTTCCGATCATGCCGCGTTTGAACAGGCCGAAGGCACCTTCGATAGTATTGGTGGACGCATCGCCACGAACATATTCGTCGGCGCTATGGTTCACGGTAGCGTGGCTGGCAACCCAGTTTTCAATTCCGAAGTAGAGCATCGACTCGTCAGTGCGCAGATGCGCTTTGGGCGAGACATGATGCCTAACGACATCGTGAGCGTCCTGTTTTTGCATGACGGGCATGTAGAGAGAACGAATACGCCCACCACGTTCGACAAGCGCCATTACAGCGTGTTTGTGGCCTACACCGGGTTCGTTCTTGGGACGATCAGCCTTGTTGCCGTAGTAGGTTTCATCCATTTCTACGAATCCACCCTCGCTGCCGAAAGGCGCTTGACGCCTATCAGGTTTGAACGCTTCGCGGATGCGATGCGCCATAAACCACGCGGACTTGAGAGTGATGCCCAAAGTCCGGGAAAGCTGGTTTGCAGAGATGCCCTTCTTGCTGGAGCAAATCAGGTGGATCGCGGTCAGCCAATCCCGCATGGCAATGTGACTGTCCTCGAAGATGGTCCCCACTTTGACGGTAAAGGGCTTGCGGCAGGCGTAGCACTTCCAGAGGCCCGGACGATTACTCTTGCCTTGGAGGCGCCCGGCCTTTCCGATCACGCCACAATGCGGGCAAACAGGGCCATCGGGCCAAAGTTGGGCTTCCACGAAGGCGTAGGCGGCGGCTTCGTCATTAAATTGCGGGGTGGAAAAGATCGACTTTGACATGGCCTAACTCCTTATGAACTGAATATAATCCCTTGTGATGGGGATGTCAAGTATAATATCGCCAGCCAAAAAATGCCGCATCAGATGTCGGCGTAGCAGCGCACCTCGTTCGCCGCGCCCGGCGCCGTGACGGCACCGGTGCGCGCCGGTCCGACGTTCTTGGAGTAGCGGTAAAGCGCGCCCGAACCGAAGGCTGGCGGCTTCGGCTTCCACGCCGCCTTGCGCTCGGCGAGTTCGGCGTCGGAGAGCTCCACGGCGATCGCGCCCGCCGCTGCATCGATGACGATCATGTCGCCGTCCTTCAGCAGACCGATCGGCCCGCCGTCCGCCGCTTCCGGCCCAACATGGCCGACGCACAGCCCGCGCGTGCCGCCGGAAAAACGTCCGTCGGTGATGAGAGCAATCGTCTCTCCCGCGCCCTGGCCGGAAAGCGCCGCAGTTGTGGAAAGCATCTCGCGCATGCCCGGCCCGCCTTTCGGACCTTCGTAGCGGATGACGAGCACATCGCCTCCCTTGTAGTCATGCCGCTGCACGGCGACGAAACAATCCTCTTCGCAATCGAACACGCGCGCCGGTCCGCGATGCTTGAGATGCTTCAAGCCGGCGATCTTTACGATGGCGCCGTCGGGCGCCAGGTTGCCCTTGAGCGCGGTCAGCCCGCCGGTCGGCGCCAGCGCGTTCTCCACGTCGCGCATCACCTTCTGGTTCGGATTGAATTTCACGTCGCGCAGATTTTCCGCGACTGTCCTGCCCGTCACCGTCAGGCACGAGCCGTCGATGTATTCGCCGTCGAGCAGCGTGCGCATCAGCATCGGCACGCCGCCCGCTTCCCACATGTCTTTGGCCACGTAGTCGCCGCCCGGTTTCAGCGACGCGAGATACGGCGTGCGCTTGAAGATCGCCGCCACATCGAACAGATCGAACTCGATGCCCGCCTCGTTGGCCATCGCTGGCAGATGCAGCGCCGCATTGGTCGATCCGCCGGTTGCGGCGACCACCGCCGCCGCGTTCTCGAAGGCCGCGCGCGTCGCGATGTCGCGCGGGCGGATGCGCTTCGCGATGAGCGACATCACCGCCTGCCCGGCTTTCAGCGCGAAATCGTCACGCGCCAAGACTTCCGCCGGCGGACCCGAGGAATAGGGCAGCGCCAAGCCGATCGCTTCGGCCACGCACGCCATGGTGTTCGCCGTGAATTGTCCGCCGCACGCGCCCGCGCCGGGGCAGGCGTGGCGTTCAAGCTCGTTGAGATCGCAGGCGGGCATTTTTCCCGAAGCGAACTGGCCGACGCCTTCGAAGATGTCGACGACCGTCACGTCCTTGCCCTTGACGCGGCCGGGCATGATCGAGCCACCGTAGAGGAACACGCTCGGCACATTGAGCCGCAGCATCGCCATCATCAGGCCGGGCAAAGATTTGTCGCAACCCGCGATGCCCACCAGCGCGTCGTAGCAGTGCCCGCGCATGGTGAGTTCGACGCTGTCGGCAATCACTTCGCGGCTGACCAGCGACGACTTCATGCCCTCGTGGCCCATGGCGATGCCGTCGGTCACGGTGATGGTGCAGAACTCGCGCGGCGTACCGCCCGCCTCCTTCACGCCCTTCTTGGCCGCTTGCGCCTGTCGCATCAGCGCGATGTTGCAGGGCGCGGCCTCGTTCCAGCACGAGGCGACGCCGACGAACGGACGATGGATTTCCTCCTCAGTCAGGCCCATGGCGTAATAATAGGAACGGTGGGGCGCGCGCGCCGCCCCCTCGGTCACATGGCGGGAGGGGAGCTTGGATTTGTCGAAATTGGGCATGGCAGAAGGCCTTTAGGTTCAGTCCCCTTTCATCGGCTTTCCGCGTCCGTCCTTCAAGAGCTTAAAGAACCGGCTGAAGCAGGCTCGGCTGCATCAGTGCGGGGCTTTTGCGTCATCCATGAGATTGATCTTCATGCCGTTGCTCATAATGATGTCGCCGCCCTTCTGACCGGGTTTGCAAGGGCCGAGCCACGTCGCCACGAGGACCGTCCGGCGCGCGCCGTTGGCCGCCGCTATAGCCGCGCCTGTCGTGGTCGTGTTGATCACCGCCGTGAATTTGGTGTTGAAGTCGCCAGTGACGTCGATATGGCTCGTGGTCTTCAATCCGGGAGTTACTTCGCATTTCGCGTCGATGTGCCACGAACCGTTCGGGTTGCGGGTCGTTTGCCTGGAGGAACAAGCTTTGTTCGAAAGCTGGGAGCCCAGCGCCGACAACTTCGCCTCGGCGGTGGCGTCGAGACAGACTTGGTCGGAGATATTCTTTCCGCCCACCGTATAGACCTGCTGCCAAAGGCCGAGTTTCTGGTGCGGGAGCAACTGCGTAGCGGCCATGGCGGCGCCAGCTGTTAAGAATGCGGTGCTTGTTATCAGCTTGGCGATGACGGAAATTCTCATTGTGCGGACCCCCATTAATGCTCGTTCGGAGTCCTAGCCGCATTTCGCGCGGCGCACAACTCGAGGAAACGCGCCAACGAGACCGGAGCTATGCGCTCAAACGCCCCATTGCTTCCTTCAACCGAGCCGCCAGCGCCACCGCCTCGGCGCGTTTCTCGCGCTGCTCGGCGAGAACATCCTCCGGCGCGCGCGAGACGAACTGCTCGTTGGCGAGCTTGGCGTCGAAGCGGGCGATTTCGTCATGCACCTTCTTCAATTCCTTCTCCAGCCGCGCGCGTTCCTTGGCGAAATCGATGACGTCGCCGAGCGGCAGCGCAACCACTGCCTCGCCGACGACGAATTGCGCCGAGCCTTGCGGGATGGCATCCGTAACATTTGCCGAAGAAAGACGCGCCAAGGTCAGGATGACGTCGTGGTGGCGCTGCAGCCGGGCGCGTGTTACCGTGTTCGCGTCCTTGAGGACCAGCGCGATCTTGGCGGATGGCGGCACGTTCATTTCCGAGCGGATCGAGCGCACGCCGGAAACCAGATCGACGACCCATTCCATTTCCGCGCAGGCTTCCGCGTTCTTGGGCAGCGCCTTCAACTGCGGCCATTCCGCTTCGATCAGCAGCGAGGCGCGCGGATCGCCGTGTTCCACCGTCCGCGCCCAAAGCTCCTCGGTGATGTAAGGCATGAACGGATGCAGCAGCGCCAGGATGCGGTCGCGCACCCAGGCGGCGGTCATGCGGGCTTCGGCCTTGGCGCCCTCGTCGGTGCCGTTCAACAGTGGCTTGATGAACTCCAGATACCAGTCGCAATAGACGTCCCAAACAAAATGATACGCCGCGCCCGCCGCATCGTTGAAGCGTAGCGCCTCCAGGTTCGCAGTGACGTCGGCAGCGGCCCGCGCCGTCTCCGCCACGATCCACTTGTTGACCGTCTGCGAAACCTTTGCCGGATCGAAGCTGGCGCGCGTCTCGCAGCCGTTCATCTCGCAGAAACGCGCGGCGTTCCACAGCTTGGTGGCGAAATTGCGGTTGACCTCGACGCGCGAGGAGCCGATGCGCATGTCGCGCCCCTGTCCCGCCGCCAGCGCCAGGGTGAAGCGCAGCGCGTCCGCGCCATAGGCGTCGATCAGTTCCAGCGGATCGACGACGTTGCCCTTGGTTTTCGACATCTTCACGCCCTTCTCGTCGAGGACGCGGGTGTGGATGAAGACCGTGCGGAACGGCACGTCGTCCATGAAATGCAGGCCCATCATCATCATGCGGGCGACCCAGAAGAAGATGATGTCGAAGCTGGTGACGAGGACGTTGGTGGGATAGTAGCGTTTCAGTTCATTGGTCTCGTCGGGCCAGCCCAGCGTCGAGAACGGCCACAGAGCGGACGAGAACCAGGTGTCGAGGACGTCTTGGTCTCTCCAGATCGGGATAAAATCTGGCCGCTTTCGTGTTTTTGACCATGCATCAAAATGCGCTTTGTCTGCTTCTCGAGCATTCGAAAACGCTCGCACTGGTACACTATAGAATGCTACGGCTTCTTCAACGGCTTTTTGTTCCGTCTCCTGAACAAACAACTTGCCTGGAGGCCCCCAGTTGAGGGTGTCGCCTTCGATGACCGGCCCATACCAAACTGGAATCTGGTGCCCCCACCAAAGCTGGCGAGAGATGCACCAGGGCTGGATGTTGCGCAGCCAGTTGAAATAGACGTTGGCCCAATTCTCCGGCACGAATTTGGTGCGGCCGTCTTCCACCGCCTTGATCGCCCGTTCGGCCAGCGTGCGGACGTCGAGATACCACTGCTCGGTCATGTAGGGTTCGAGCACGACGGTCTTGGTTTTTTCGTCGTGCGGCACGGCGTGGGTGATCGGTTCGATCTTGTCGATGAGTTCCTGTGCCTCCAGGTCGGCGACGACCGCCTTGCGGGCCACGAAGCGGTCGAGCCCGCGATAGGTTTCCGGCACTGGATAGCCGTTCAACAGCGTGCCGTCCTTGTTGAGAATGTTGATGAGCGGCAGCTTGTGCCGTCGCCCAATCTCGAAATCGTTGAAGTCGTGGCCGGGGGTGATCTTGACCGCGCCGGTACCCTTCTCGGGGTCGGAATATTCGTCGGCAATAATCGGGACGAGTCGGCCGGTCAGCGGCAGGCGCACATGCTTGCCCACCAGCGCCTTGTAGCGCTCGTCGTCGGGATGAACCGCCACGGCGGTATCGCCCAGCATGGTCTCGGGCCGGGTGGTCGCCACGGTGACGAAACGGCCCGGATCGTCCGCTAGCGGATATTTGATGTGCCAGAGGTGGCCTTTGACCTCGATGTTCTCGACTTCGAGGTCGCTGACCGCCGTCTGCAGCCGGGGGTCCCAATTGACCAACCGCTTATCCTTGTAGATGAACTTCTGGCGGTAAAGCTCTACAAACACTTTCAAAACGGCGCGCGACAGCCCCTCGTCCATGGTGAAGCGCTCGCGCGACCAGTCGGCCGATGCCCCCAGCCGGCGCAATTGCTCGCCGATGGCCCCGCCCGATTCGTCCTTCCACTTCCACACCGCCTCCAGGAATTTCTCCCGGCCCATGGCGACGCGGCTTTGCTGGCGCTCGGCCAACTGGCGCTCCACGACAAGCTGGGTGGCAATGCCGGCATGGTCCATGCCGGGCTGCCACAGCACGTCCTTGCCCCGCATCCGCTCGAAGCGGGCCAGCGCGTCCTGCAGCGTGTTGTTCAGGGCATGGCCGATGTGTAGCCGGCCGGTGACGTTGGGCGGCGGGATGACGATGCAGAAAGGTTCGGCGCCCGGCCGTCGCCCGGCGCGGAAAGCCCCGGATTGGAGCCATTGGGCGTAAATGCGCCCTTCCACGTCCCGCGGATTGAACGTCTTGTCGAGCATGAAAGGGTGAATCCCTCTTGCGGCGCAGCCCGGTGAACCAGTCCGGACGCCGTCCCGTCAAGGGGTCATCCGGGGCCCTGACCCCGGAGACGCCATTATCTCAGAGTCAGCGCTTGGTGCCGCGCGCCTGTACGACGCGGGCGACTTCCTCGCGTACGGCCCCTTCCAGGATCGCCGGGAACCGTTCGTCCATCCACTCGCGGATGAGCGGTTTCATGCGCTCCACGATGGCGTCCGCATTGCCGGTCAGCCATTTGTCGACGACAGGCTCGAAAGCCTCGCGCACGGCGCGCTCGAAGACGGCTTCCACGGTGCCGGCGTCGATCTCGGCGGCGGGAACCGGAGCGCTCGCGGCACGCGGCGGCGCCACGGGTTCCGGCGCGATATTGGCGAAAGTTTCTTCCACGGCCTTGCGGGTTTTATCCGAAAAGATCCCATCGTGGACGCATGGAACGGCTTCGTTGGACAGGGCTGGGTTGGACACGACAGGCTCCTCGATGGTCTCAAACACGACATCGTTCTCGGGCAGAGGCGCCGGTTCCGGCGCAGGCATTGCAGCGGGCTGGGGCGCCTCTTCATGGATTTCCTGCGTCAGCTCGAGCACATCCGCTTCGATAGGCGCTGGCGACGGCGCAGGCGGCGGGTTCGTCTGGGCTGCAGGCGCAGGTTGGGGCTCGCTTGAATCCTCGGAAATGATCTTGCGTATGGAGGCGAGAATCTCCTCCATCGTCGGTTCATGCTGAGGGCTCGATGACATGCGGGTGCTCCGGCCGACCGTTTGCTGTCTTTCGACCCTAAAACAGTTGACGGCAGAAGGCAAAGATGGAGTTAAGAAATCGGCCAGTTCGTGTCCGATTCTTAATCCCCGAAGCCGACCCAGCGTGCCGCGTCGCTCTCGTAATGGGCGAGCGGATCGTAAAGCCTGACCTTGAGGGCGAGGGATTTGGCCGTGAGGTTGCCCGCGGCCGCCAGGAGCTGGAACGCCGCCACGGTGGCATTGCGCTGCGACGTCACCACCGCGACCTGCGCGTTAAGCAGCTCCTGCTGGGCATTAAGAACATCGAGGATCGTGCGTCCGCCGACTTGCTGCTCCTTCCTGACGCCCATGAAGGCGATCTCGTCGGCTTTTGCGGTGGCTTGGTTCGAGGCGATGCCGGCCTGCGCGGCCTGAAACGTGTTCCATGCCGCGGCAATGGCGTTGCGCACCTGCAGGTCGGCGGTGCTTACGTTCAAACTGGCCTGCGCGTGCAGCTCCTTGGCCTGGCGGACCGTCGCTTCTTCGGCACCGCCTTGGTAGATCGGCACGTTCACTTGTGCCAACACGTCCAGACCATGCACGACGGAACCGGCGCCGATGGTCGAATTGTAGGATTGTTGCGAATAGTTGTATGCGCCCTGCACCGTCACTTCCGGCAACAACGCGCCCACCGCGTCGTCGACGGCATAACTCGCGGCACGTTCGTTTTCCTGCGCCGACACCAGCGCCGGGTTCTGCTTCAGCGCTAGAGCGAGCGCATCGTTCTCGTTGCCGGGGACCGCTGCGGGAAGCGCGGGGTTGGCTTCAAGGGTTTCCGCCGGACGGCCGACCACCTGCTCGAAGTTCGACCGGCTGATCGCAAGCTGACCTTCGGCCGTGACCAGATCGGTCTGCGCCGCGGCGAGCCTTGCCTCCGACTGCGCGACGTCGGTGCGGGTGAGCGAACCCGCCTTGAACTCCAGCGCCGTCATGTCGCGCTGCTTGCGCAGGACTTCGACGTTCTGCCGACGAAGATTGAGGATCGCCGTGTCGCGCACAACGTCCATGTAGGCGGTGGCGGCGCCCAGCAGGACCGTTTGTTCGGCGGCAAGAAGCTGGGCGCGCGCGGCACGGACATCGGCTTTTGCCTTGCCGATCTCGGCATAGGTCCGCCCGCCGCGGAAGATCTCCTCCGAAACTCCGAGCTGGGCATTCAGCGGGTGTGTGCCGAACCAACCCGGGGAGCCGCTGTAATTAAATTTCTCGAAACCATAGGTGCCGGTGGCGCTGATCTTTGGCCGCCAGTTCGAGTTGGCCAGCGCAACGCTCTCGTCCGTCGCCCGCACGCCCGCTTGGGCGGCGCCGAGCTGGGGGTTGGTCTCGTAAGCGACGCCCAACGCTTCCGCCAGCGAAAGGCCGGATGGAGCCGCCGAGGCCGGCTTGTCTGCGGCAAAGGCCGGCGCGGCCGCCAGCGCAAAAGTCGACAAGGCGGCAAAAGCGAAGCCGCGTAAGAACAGCATAGCGCACCCCTCCAAATACGGTTCTATGTGGGGACGCTAGAAGACGAATCCAACCGACTTCCGAAATCCCGCGAGAATCGGTACCGACGCATCGAAATCGGGCCGCGAGCCGATCCGCCCGTTTTCCCGGACAAAAAGATGCGCGCGACCGTGAACTCCCTGCTGGATCACTGCGACGAGACGTCCCCCCTCACCCAACTGTGACAACAGCGTTTGAGGCAGTTGTTCAATCCCGCCTTCGACGACGATCACATCGTAAGGCGCCTTTTCCGTGGCGCCCTCCACCAGTGCGTTTTGCACGACGGTCGCATTCTCGACGCCGTCGGCCCTCAGCCTTTCGATGGCGAGGCGCACGAGATCGGCATCCTGCTCCACCGCCACGACCGATTTCGACAGCCGCGCCAGGACGGCCGTCGAATATCCTGTTGCACAGCCCACATCGAGCACGCGATCCGTCGGGCGTACGGCCGCCAGCACCAGGAGTTTGCCGAAGCTGCGGGGGTCGAGCAGGGTGCGTCCCGGGGCGACTTCCACGGGTAGGTCGCAATAGGCCATGGAGCGCTTGGAGGCCGGAACGAAGTCCTCGCGGGCGACGGCGGCCATGGCCGTCCGGATCCTGGGGTCGGCAACGGCATTGGGGCTCAATTGGCTGTCGACCATATTGGCGCGCTGAGTGGCATAATGCGGCATCATGATTCGCCTCGCTGAATGGCCGGGGCGCTTATAGAGGCGGGGGTTCACCCTGGCAATGTGATGCAGGTTCGCGGCCACCGCAGAACGGGTTGTCGCACCGCGCATCGATCTGATATAGCCCGCCCACCTAGGGGCCACGTGGCGGAGTGGTGACGCAACGGTCTGCAAAACCGTGTACCCCGGTTCAATTCCGGGCGTGGCCTCCAATCTTTTCCAGTTTCAGGTTAGGGAGTGTTAAGGTTTTATTAACCTTGATAGCGCATCTTCTTGTCGTCTTCCCTTGAAGACACCCCACCATTACCCAACGCCTTGGGGCCGGGCTAATCACCCGGCCCTCTTCTTTTATGCCTCTTAGCGGCTTTTTGCGACACTGCCTTTACACCGTCGGCACCCCGCCAGACTTCGAATTTGCGACAAAATCCACGAATCGGATGATGTTCCGGATGGCTGCCTTTGGTATCTGCCCAGCCGATGAATTGGTCCCACCAGACCAGTTTGATATAGCCATGCCCCAGTGTTCGCGCTAGACAACGCGCCCTCACGTTCCCCGGTAGCTCAGCGGTAGAGCAACCGGCTGTTAACCGGTTGGTCGGCGGTTCGAATCCGTCCCGGGGAGCCACTGTCTTTTCTTGGATCTGTTTTTCCACCTTAATTTGCCTTTATTGGCTAACGTCGCGTCTGGTTAGCCTATCCGATGGTCCTGTTTTCACCTTCTCCATGGCCGCGCGGGATTCGCCCCATTCAGTGCGTGCGGCAACCGAAGCCTCTTCAACTTGAGGAGCAGACCATGGCGCAAGATTCCGATGCCGCTCGCTATCGGGCGAACCTGCAGGGTGAGGTCGACAGTGCAAGCCTCTATCGCGCGCTTGCGGAGGCGGACAGCGACCCTCGATCAAGCGATATTTTTCGAAAGCTTGCTGCCGTCGAGGATGCCCATGCGGAGTTTTGGCGGAAGAACCTCAGGCGGGTCGGCTCGCATATGCTCGCGACGCGCCCCGGCTGGCGGACCCGCGCGCTGGCGTGGCTGGCGCGGCATTTCGGCCCGCAGTTCGTCCTTCCTACGATCAACATCCTCGAACATACGGACAGCGCCTCCTACGACCGGCAGCCGGAAGCGGTCGAGCGCGGGCTGCCCGCTGCCGAGCGCTCGCACGCGCGCGTCCTCGATGCTATGGCCGGAAGGTCCGGCGGACTGTCTGGCAGTTCCATTGCGCGCCTGGAAGGCCGTCACCGCGCCATGGGCGGCAATGCCTTGCGCGCTGCCGTACTCGGCGCGAACGACGGCCTTGTGTCCAATCTCAGTCTGGTCATGGGCGTCACTGGCGCCGCTACCGCACAGCACGTCGTGCTATTGACCGGAGTGGCCGGACTCTTCGCGGGCGCTTGCGCGATGGCCATGGGCGAGTGGCTCTCGGTCAACAGCGCGCGCGAACTCTACGCCCATCAGGTGGCAAGCGAGGCGGAGGAGCTGAAGCAGGCACCGGACGAAGAACGCGAAGAACTCGTCTTGATCTATCAGGCAAAGGGACTGGGCGAAACGGAAGCGCGGGCGCTCGCCACGCGATTGATGGCGAACAAAGATACCGCACTCGATACCTTGGTGCGCGAAGAGCTGGGGATCGATCCGGAGGAACTGGGCGGCTCGGCATGGGCCGCGGCCGGCTGGTCGTTCTGTCTGTTTGCTGGTGGCGCTGCCGTTCCGGTGCTTCCGCTTGTGTTTCTTCACGGCGCGGCCGCAACGCTAGCGAGCATCGCCTGCGGCGTCATAGCGCTCGCCGGTGTCGGCGCAGGCACATCGCTTTTCACGGGCCGCTCCACCCTGTTTTCCGCTGCGCGTCAGGTCGGTATTGGCGTGGCAGCCGCCGCCGTTACTTACGGTATGGGAATGCTGGCAGGGGTTGCGCTTGCCGGTTAACGACGAAGGAGGCCTGCGCGCGGAGGAACGACGCCGCTCCAACTTGCCCTCCGGCTGCTACGAGCGTCCCGAAGAGCAGCGTCTTCCAACCCCTGGTTCGATCATTGAGGTCTCCGGCATCGGCAGGCGCCGAGTCACGGATGGCTATTTCTCGGCTGCCGCAGGTGAGTGCGGAAAGTTGCCAGCTCTCCCTTCTTCATTCGATCCCAAGCCGCAAGCTGTACGGCAAGCCTTGCGTGTAGGGAAGCGTAGGTCGTGACCTCTTCGGCGTTCGGCGCCGTATCGGAATCCTCAAGCAGTCCGGCGAACGAATAGATCTGTTCATTCAGCATTCCGGGAAAATTGAGGTTTGCCTCCGACCCCTTCATGTTCACTTGCATGAGCATTCCTTCGATCGCCGCCGCGTGGCTCACAACCGCATCGTTTTCTGCGAGCAACGCCGGTGTCTCTCCCGGCTTCTTGCGCAGTGCGGCCAGTTCCGTCTTGACGCTGCGGATGTCGTTTACGGCGCGATGCAGCGCATCGAGATCGTGATAGGCCTGCATCGAGAGGGCGAATTTTCGCTGCAAACCCTTGAGCGGACCATGCACGCGGGGATCGGGTGCGATGACAAGCACCGCCGATTGCGTGTGTCCCGCATAGCTCAGCCTGATCGTATATTTGCCGGACAGCGCGATCGGGCCGCGCGGCGCCAAGCCGGCGTAGAACGCGCCGGGAATCTGCACCGGGTCGTCATAGCGCAGGTTCCAGACGAAACGATTCATGCCGCGCTGGGCCGGCAAGGTGTCCGTGACGTGGACCTGATCGGGCCACTCGGGAGGTTGTTCCGCCTTTTGGCTTTTCTTGCTCGTGAGATGTCGCACCTCTTTGCCTTTGGCGTCCAGAATATCGATCGTGATTTCGCCGCTGGGCGACGACGGCAAGAAATAATCGATCAACGCGCCGGGCGGCGGGTTCTGCCCCACCGGAGGCCGCGCGTCCACGTCGTCGGGATAGTAGAGGCGGTACGCTTTCTCCGGTGCGTAGAGGAAAGCGATGGAAGCGGAGGACGCCGAAGCGACCTGGCGCAGCGAGGTAACGTCGTCCAAAATCCAGAATGATCGGCCATGCGTCGCGATCACCACATCGTCACCCTTGACCACCAGATCATGCACCGGAGAACGCGGCAGATTGAGCTGCAGACTCTGCCAATGCCCGCCGTCATCGAAAGACACGAAAACGCCGGTTTCCGTCGCCGCGTAAAGCAGACCGCGCTTTACGGGATCCTCACACACGGCATGAACGAAGGCGCCATCGGGAATGCCTATGCCAAGCCGTGTCCAGGTTTTGCCGCCGTCGGCCGTCTTGTAGATGTAGGGCCGGATGTCGTCGAGGCGGTGGCGGTCGACGGCGACATAGGCTGCGCCGGCGGTAAAATGCGACGGCTCGATCATGCTGATCGTGCTCCAAGCCGGCATGTCGTGCGGCGTCACATTCTTCCATTTGCCGCCGCCGTTCGCGGTTACTTGAACCAAACCGTCGTCGGTGCCGGCCCACAGCAGCCCTTTCTTGAGCGGCGACTCCGCGAGCGCAAAGATCGTGTCGTAATACTCGACGCTGGTGATGTCCTTCGTGATCGGCCCGCCGGATGCCTGCTGCCTGGACTTGTCATTGCGGGTGAGATCGCCGCTGACGGCCGTCCAACTGTTTCCGTCGTTGGTGGATTTGAACACGCGCTCCATGCCCACATAGAGCGTGTCGGGATTGTGCGGGGACATTATCAGCGGCGAGGTCCAGTTGAAGCGGTGTTCCAGGTCCGACGCGGGATGTCCCGACGCATCGATGGGCCACACCGAAATGACCCGCACCTGCTCGGTATGCTTGTCGAAACGGGTGATGACATTCTCGCTATCGGAATAGACGATGTAGGGATCGCGGGGATCGGGAATCACAAAGCCACATTCGCCGCCACCGACGTCGTACCAGTCGCGCGGTCCGATGGCGCCCTCGTCGTCGAAACTGGCGACGGCGACGCTCGAATTGTCCTGCTGCGCGCCATAGACATAGTAGGGAAAGCGATTGTCCACGGCGACGTGATAGAATTGCGCGGTCGGTTGATTGTTCTGCGCCGTCCAGGTCTTTCCGCCGTCGAACGTTATGCTCGCGCCGCCGTCGCTGGCTTCGATGATGCGGTCGGGGTCGCTGGGATCGATCCACATTCCGTGATGATCGCCGTGGCGCGCCGGCAAGAGATTGAACGTCTTGCCGCCATCGGTCGATCTGAAGAGGCCGGTATTCACCGCGTAGACCGTATCCACACGCTTCGGGTCGGCGTAGATTTTGGAGAAGTACCAAGCGCGCTACCTGAGGCGCCCGTCGTCGTTGATTCGCCGCCAGTGACCGCCGCCGTCGTCGGATCGATAAAGGCCGCCATCTTTTGCCTCGACCATCGCATAGACGCGTTCCGAGTTTACCGGAGAAATCGAAACATCGATGCGCCCGAGGATTCCCGTGGGCAATCCATTGCCGGAAATGCGCGTCCAACTGACGCCGCCATCGCTCGAACGGTAGAGCCCACTGCCGGGCCCGCCACTCGCGAAACTCCACGGTTGGCGCAATGCCTGCCACAGCGAAGCGTACACGATCTTCGGATTGTGCGGATCGAAGGTGACATCGATCGCGCCCGTCTGATTGTCCTTGAAGAGAACTTTCGTCCAGCTCTTGCCGCCATCGGTGGTCCGAAAGACGCCGCGTTCCGCGTTGGGCCCGAAGGCATGGCCAAGCGCCGCCACCAGGACGATGTCGGGGTTGTTCGGATCGACGATCAACGCGCCGATCTGGCGGGTATCCTTCAGGCCGATATTCGTCCAGCTCTTGCCGCCATCGGCCGACTTGTAGACGCCGTCGCCATAAGTGATGTCGCCGCGCGGAGCCGCTTCGCCGGTTCCCACATAGATGATGTTGTGATTGGAAGGCGCTATGGCGATGGCGCCGACTGAGGAAACGGGCGTGTGGTCGGTCAAAGGCGACCAGGTGGCGCCGCCGTTCGTCGTCTTCCAGACCCCCCCCGCAACCGCGCCGAAATAGAACGTATAGGGATCGCCGGCTACGCCGGTGACCGCGAGCGCGCGACCGCCGCGGTAGGGTCCGATGCCGCGCCACTGCATCGCTTTGAACAGGCTTTCGTCGACGGTGGACGGCGTCTGAGTGGTTGGTGCCGCAGCACTTGCGAATGGGGCGGCTGTCACGGCGCCAAGTGCGAAAGCCGCAGCGAGGTTCGCACCCCGCAACCAACGTTTCGTGAAACCATCCTGCCAGTAGGCCATCTTACCCACACCCGATTTGAATCGGCCCGAGATTAGGCGTTGGTGCCTCATCATGGCAATCCGCCGCCTGGTAGGGACGCCGGTTGCTATCACAAAATTGAACAAGGGCTTGGAAAGGCCGGGATGACACCGCAGGGGCGGCGGTGTGTCGCGTCAGCTCCCCTGAGGAACATAAGCGCTGGAACTGAAGGTGATATTGAACGTTGAGACGAACGGCAGCGTGTAGGTCTGATCGTAGCTTGCGACGATATGAGCGGTCTGTACACCGCTGGACGTACCTACAGAGTATGTAACGGTCGCACTCGATAAGCCGAGCGACGACAGGTAGTCGTTGATCGCCGACGACATGTCGCTCTGCGTGACTGTCTTGTTGATCGCCGCAATCCGCGCGGCCCGCTCAACCGCCCAATCGAGCGACATGGTGTTGAACACCATGATCGCGGCATAGCTGATGCCGATGACAAAGGTGACGAAAGCAATCGAGACAAGTGCGAACTCGACTGCCGCCGCGCCACGGCAGTCGCCGCAGAATTGGCCTGGCAGCCGCACATTCATTGAGATCGGACCGTTTGCGTAACAGTCTTCGGAAAGCTGATCACCGACCCGCCGAGCGTAGCCGAAGCGACAACCGTGATATAGCTGTATGGCGTGGAACCGTCGGAACAGAGTTGACCGCAAGTAGCGGACAACCCCGTCGGACATGTGCACGATTGCGATGCCGTCAATGTCGCTCCCCCGGGTTTCGCTGCCCAGTTTTGGTTGCCGAGAGCCTGCGCCACAGTCATATCCGTACCGCCGTTCATCGCATATTGAATGCTGGAGCGGACTGCCGATTCCATATTCACCGCACCGACGGCGGCGCTGCACAAGTCCGGCAGGCTGACGACGATGAGCGCCAGGATCGGCGCCACAAGGGCAAATTCAAGCGCCGCCGTGGCATGCGCTGCGGCTGCGAAACGGCGGATCGGGGACCAAGCTGCGAAGCGATCGGTTGTCATCTGATTACTCCACGAGCGCGACATTGCCGGGGACCGCAATCGTTGCCATGCCGGTGCCCGCGCAGTTTGTCGAGAAGGTCGACGAACCCGTGTAATAAATGGTGTCGGCGACGACCTGCGTGCAGCCATTGTTACCGCTGAAATTGCCCAACAGATCGACTTCCTGGCTGGGGAAGTAGATTGCGCCGGTGAGTTTCGAAGACGACGCGCCGTTGACTGTGTTGGTGGCGAAGGACTGCGTCCGGTCGCCATAGAACAGCAGGCCGGAATAGGCTCCGGATGTCGGCGCCGTGAGATTCACGGTCGCGTTGCCGTTGAATTGCAGCGTGGCTCCGTTCGTCAAATAGAAGGTGACGCCCGTCCCGGTGACGTCTGCGCCAGCGTTTATCTTAAAATTGCCTCCAGAGAGCACATAGACGCCCGGATTTACGGTGACGGTCCCGTTCAAACTAAGGCCGCCACAATATGTTCCAGGTGTCAACACGCCGTCCGCCGGCCCGGATTGGCAGGAACCGATGTCCGGCGAACCGACTGACGCATAGGGATCGGAAACGTACGGTGCTTTGGTTGTCACCGATGTGCAGGAAGTGAGTGTCAGGGTCGCGGCAACATAGTCGCCGCCGACTACGTCGACACAGGGCGCTGTCACTCTCGCCGATCCGCCGACACCGAACGCGTTGCTCGCGACGGAGTCGGAGACGATGTTGCAGTCCGTAAAATCGGCATTCGCGTTGCCCCAGAATTGAACGGCGTAGCTCTTTGTCTTGTCGAGACCGAGCATGCACGCGGGTCCGGCGGAGTTATATGTTCCCACGGCGCGGACACTGATAGGAACGGTCCCCGTGAAAAATATGGCCGTGAAATATCGTTGCTCGTTCTCCGTCAGCAGCACTTCGACCGAGTGGCTGTTCTGATTGGGGCCCGAAGTGGGCGGCGAGTTGACCGTGATGGTGCCCTGCGCCGAATTCCATCCGCTCGCGACCGCATCCGTCGAAGCGTCGCCCGAGATCGTATCGTGGTCTGCGCCGCTGCGTAACGCCATCGCTCCGTTAAAGGCGGCGACGTCCGCGGCGCCTTGCATGTCGCGCTGGCGAAAATACCAGTAGCCCGTATCCGCGCCGAGGCCGCAAAAGGCGACCAGCACCGGCGCGATCAGGCCGGCCATGATGGCCACGTTCCCGCCCTTGGATACGAGCCAAGCCGTGACACTGAAGTGCGCCTTGTCGAACACTTTCATTCCCTGATCTTTGAACTGAGCGGAGGCAAGTCTGCCCCTGGACGCATTTCCCAGCCCTTACGAAGCGCCGCAAAATTTCTATAAAACCCAATAATATAAAGTCGTTATGGATCGTACTTCGTCAGTGTAATTTGGCCGGCACGGCTAGATTTTGCCGACTTTAGCCGATCGACGACGGGGCCTTGATGGGCCAAAGCCCGCCCATTACGTTCGTTGGCTGGTCAGCCCGGACATGTCCGTTGATGGAAGTCAGACACGACGTTCTAGCCGCCATCGGCAACACACCGTTGATCCGTCTCAAACGCGCTTCGGAAGAGACCGGCTGCGACATCCTGGGCAAGGCCGAGTTCATGAATCCGGGTCAGTCGGTCAAGGACCGCGCCGCCCTTTTCATCGTCAAGGACGCCATTGCGCGCGGCCGCCTGAAGTCGGGCGGCGTGATCGTAGAAGGCACCGCGGGAAACACGGGTATCGGTCTGGCGGTCGTCGCCAACGCAATGGGCTTTCGCACCGTGATCGTTATCCCGCAAACCCAAAGCCAGGAAAAAAAGGATGTGCTGCGGCTGCTCGGCGCCGAGCTGATCGAGGTCCCGGCCGCCCCCTACAAGGATCCGAACAACTACGTGAAGATTTCCGGCCGCATCGCCGGCCAACTGACGCGGAGTGAACCCAACGGTGCGATCTGGGCCAATCAATTCGACAACGTCGCAAACCGCCAGGCGCACATCGAAGGCACCGGGCTCGAGATCTGGAAGCAGACCGGCGGACGCCTCGACGGCTTCGTTTGCGCGGTGGGAACCGGCGGGACGCTGGCCGGAGCGGCGATCGCACTCAAGGAGCGCCGTCCGGCGGTTCGCGCGGCCGCCGCCGATCCGTTGGGCGCCGCGATCTATTCCTGGATCAAGACCGGCAATCTCGCGTCGCACGGCTCTTCGATCACCGAGGGCATCGGACAGAACCGCGTGACCGCAAATCTCGAAGGCGCGCCCATCGACGACGCTTACGAGATTCCCGACGAAGAGATGTTGCCCATCGTCTTCGATCTCCTGGAACATGAAGGTCTGTGCATGGGCGGATCGACAGGGATCAATGTCGCCGGCGCCATCCGCATGGCGAAAGAGATGGGGCCCGGACATACCATCGTGACGATCCTCGCCGACTACGGCTCACGTTATCAAAGCAAGTTGTTCAATCCGGATTTTCTGAAATCCAAAGGACTGCCGGTGCCGCCCTGGCTTGCCGCAAAGCGGCCGCCGATCGCCGTGCCGTTCGAGAAATGAGCGTGCCCGCACCGCTGGTCTCCACTGAGTGGCTCGCGGACAGGCTGAGCGAGGCCCGTGTCGCGGATGCTTCGTGGTACCTGCCGCAGGTGGGCCGTAACGCCAAGGCGGAGTACGCATCCGCCCACATTCCCGGTGCCGTGTTCTTCGACATCGATGAACTCTCGGACGAAACCAGCCCCCTGCCCCACATGCTGGCGCCCGCAGCGAAATTCGCCGCCGGGATGCAGCTGCTCGGCCTGGGCGGGAGCGATTTGATCGTCGTTTACGACGGCGCCGGGATCTACTCGAGTCCGCGCGCCTGGTGGATGCTGCGCGCCATGGGTCATGGCAACGTTTGCGTGCTCGACGGAGGGTTGCCCAAATGGAAGCGCGAGGGCCACCCGGTCGACCGTATCCCTCCGCAGCCGGCTCGCCGCGATTTTATGCCGCATCCGAACCACGCCATCGTTCGCGACCTGGAGCAGATGTTGGCGAACTTGAAGAGCGGCCGCGAGCAGGTGGTGGATGCGCGCGGTACGGCGCGCTTCACCGCCTCGGAAGCCGAGCCTCGCGCCGGCGTGCGCGGCGGTCACATTCCCGGCAGCACAAACATTCCGTATACGTTGCTGACCAACGCCGACGGCACCCTGAAATCGGCGGAGGTTTTGCGTGCCCTGTTCGCGGAGAAAGGCATGGATTTGTCCGCCCCGCTGGTGACGACCTGTGGTTCTGGCGTCACCGCTGCGATGGCCATGCTGGCTCTGCAGGTCGCGGGCGCGAGGCACGTCGCCCTGTATGACGGATCGTGGTCGGAATGGGGCGCGCATCCCGCTACGCCGGTAGAGAGGGGCTGAAGGCGATGGCCGGGAACGAAATGAAGAAGAACATCCCCATGACGGTAACGTTCCTGGAGATGCGCTCGAAACCGCTGGCGATTCCGCCCTCGCTTCCTTTGGGGAAGATCGCCATACTCCGGGCCGAACATCCTCCCGTCCATTTCTACCGCTATCTCTACAACGCGATCGGCCGAGCCTATTACTGGGTCGACCGCTACAAGATGGACGATGCCAGCCTGGCGGTGATCATCCATGACCCGAAGGTGGAACTCTACGTCCTCTACGCCAGTGGTTGTCCGGCCGGCATGGCGGAACTCGATTTCCGCGACGCCAACACCGGCCTGATCGCCTATTTCGGATTGATGCCGGAATTCATCGGAAAACGACTCGGATATTTCTTTCTGTACCACGCGGTCGCGAACGCCTGGGCCAAGCCGATCTCGGCGCTTCTGGTCAACACCTGCACGCTGGACCATCCCCGCGCCCTGCCCCTCTACCAGCGCATGGGCTTTCGGCCCTATTCGCGCGAGGAGCGCAGCGTCGAGTTGCCTTGAGGCGGAATTCAGAGCAACACTCCGTTCAGGGAACAATCGGGGAGCTACGAATGGCGGCGGGAACGGGCGGTACGGTCAAAGAACGAACCTTATTCGGCCACCCGATCGGGTTGAGCTACCTGTTCACCACGGAGATGTGGGAGCGCTTTTCCTATTACGGAATGCGCGCCATCCTGATCTATTCCCTGGTCAATTATCTGCTCCTGCAGCCCACCGCCGACAGTGTGATCGGCTACCACGCGTTGAAGCATCTCATCGAGCTTATTTACAACGCCGGCCGGCCGCTCGGCCCTCAGCCGCTGTCTTCCATCATCTACGGCAATTACACGTCGTTCGTTTACCTGACGCCGGTCATCGGCGGGATCATCGCCGACCGCTGGCTCGGCCAGCGCAACAGCGTCATCGTCGGCGCGATGGTCATGGCGGTCGGCGAATTCACGTTGATGGCGCCGCAGCTTTTCTTCCTCGGCCTGTTGCTGCTCATCATCGGCAACGGCTTCTTCAAACCGAATATCTCCACGCAGGTCGGCAACCTCTACAAGCCGGGCGACAGCCGCATCGACCGCGCCTTTTCCATCTTCTATGTCGGTATTAATCTCGGTGCTTTCTTCTCGCCGCTGATTTGCGGATCCTTGGGCGAAGCCTACGGCTATCACTGGGGCTACTTCGCCGCCGGCGCCGGGATGGTGATCGGGCTGATTTCCTATCTGTTTGCGCTACGTACGCTGCCGCAAGACCGTGCCGGCCGCATGAAGGTAAACAAGGAAGAGAAAAAGCCGCTCACCGCCTCGGATTGGAAAGCCACGATCGCCCTGCTCTTATTGGCCGTTCCCGGCAGCCTGTTCTGGGCGGCTTACGAGCAGCAAGGCAACACGATCGCCATCTTTGCGCAGGATCTCACAGACCGCCGCCTCATTCCCGGGATCGTCGATTGGCAGATACCGTACACCTGGTTCCAGGCTTTCAATCCGGGTTTCATCATGCTGTTCACGCCGCTCGTGATCGGCATCTGGGCCTGGCAGGCGAAGCGTAAGAGAGAGCCGAGCGTCCTCACCAAGATGGCGCTGGGCAATTTGATGATGGGCGCTTCCTATCTGGTTATGATCGCGGCGATGAATTTCACCGGCGCTCACGGCCAAGTGAGTTGGCTGTGGCTGCTTGCATTCTTCGCGGTGATCACGATGGGCGAGCTTTATTTCTCGCCCATCGGGCTGGCGCTGACTGCGCGTGTGGCCCCGCCGCAGATTTTGTCGATGATGATGGGTGTCTGGCTGATGACGAGTTTCGCCGGCAACCAGCTTCAGGGTTACATCGGCAGCTATTTCAGCCTGATGTCCAAGGAGGAATTCTTCCTGATGTGCGCTGCCATCGGCGCCTTCGCGGGAATCGTATTCTGGCTGTTCAATTTCCCGCTCAAGGCTATCCTGGAGTCGCGAGCCAACAGGGACAAGCCCGCGGGCGGATAGCAGCCTTGCGCCAGGTACACTTGCCATTTCTCGCCGCCCAACCGATAACGCGGCTGGACCTGACACAGGTGATACCGTGACGGACAAACGCGATAAACTGGAGACGGCCGTCGTCTCGGCAGGCCGGATGAGCGCCGCGCATTTCGGGTCGGTCAATACGCCTGTCTATCGCACGTCCACGATTCTGCAGCCCGATGTGGCGTCGCTGAAATCCCACAACACGACTTATGTCTATGGTCGGCGCGGCACGCCGACGACGCGCAGCTTCGAGGACGCGGTCAGCGCGCTCGAAGGCGCCGCACGCACCGTCAGCCTGCCGTCCGGCCTGAGTGCAATCACCGTGGCGATCATGTCGGTCTGCCGCGCGGGCGATCACCTCCTGATGGTCGACTCCTGCTATGGGCCGACGCGCCTTTTCTGCGACGGCGTGTTGAAACGTTTCGGGGTCGAGACGACCTATTACGACCCGTTGATCGGCGATGGCGTCGCCGCACTGTTTCGCCCGAATACCAGGGCGGTGTATTGCGAGAGTCCCGGTTCGCTGACCTTCGAGGTGCAGGACGTGCCGGTGATCGCCGCCGCCGCGCACGCCCGCAACGCTTCAGTGCTGATGGACAACACCTGGGGCACGCCGCTCTATTTTCCGGCGCTGGCCCGCGGTGTAGATTTGTCGATCCACGCGGCCACGAAGTACATTTGCGGCCATTCCGACACGATGATGGGCACCGTCAGCGCCAACGAGAGTCACGCCAAGCGGCTTTCAAACTTCGTCGCAGACCTTGGTCTTTATGCCAGCGGCGACGATTGCTTCCTGGCGCTTCGCGGCCTGCGTACCCTCGCCGTGCGGCTGAAACGTCATCATCAGACCGCACTGACGTTGACACACTGGCTCCTCAAGCGGCCGGAAGTTTCGCGCGTGCTCTATCCCGCCTTGGAAAGCGATCCCGGACACGCGCTCTGGAAGCGCGACTTCCTCGGCGCCTGCGGATTGTTCGGCGTCGTGCTGAAACCCGCCCGCGAGAAATCCGTCGCCGCCATGATCGACGGCATGAGGCATTTCGGAATCGGATATTCCTGGGGCGGCTACGAAAGCCTGATCATTCCCGCCGAATTTGAGCGGACCGCCTGCAAGTTCGAGGCTGAAGGCCCGGTCATCCGCATTCATGCGGGACTGGAGGATCCCGACGATCTTCTCGCCGACCTCGAAGCCGGGTTCACCAGGCTGAATGCGCCATGACGGATCCGGTTACGCGCGAAGCTTTCCTCAACGCCGTGAAATTCAACGACGACGGGCTCGTGCCGGTCGTTGCCCAAAGCCACGCCACCGGCGCGGTGCTGATGCTTGCTTGGATGAATCGCCACACGTTGGAGGAAACGCTGTCCACCGGCCACGTCACCTATTGGTCGCGGTCGCGCGCCAAGGTCTGGCGCAAGGGCGAGACCTCGGGAAACATGCAGCACCTGGTGGAAGCCTGGATCGACTGCGACGGCGACACGCTGCTTCTCAAGGTTGATCAGCTCGGCGCGGCCTGCCACACCGGCGCGCCGTCCTGTTTTTTCAGGAAGCTTACGATTTAAGCTTGCGATTATCGTCATGCGGAGGGGCGAGCTTCCGCTCCGCGTAACCCACATGCGGGTAGATGCGGGCGACGAACGCGACCGGCATTCCCACGCCGGCGCCTACCATCGCTCGGCGTTTGAGACAGAGGCTGGCGACCCCGGCGTGACTCGAACACGCAACCTGCGGCTTAGAAGGCAGCTGCTCTATCCAGTTGAGCTACGGGGTCCCTTCGGGACGGGAAATCGGAAGGCAGAAGCCGGAATAACGCCCCTTCAAATTTCCGGTTTCCGGCTTCCGGTTTTCGAATTCCGCTTCAGTGCGACCACGGCACCTTTCTGTCAAATCGGAAATTGTCTGCGTAGGCCTTTGGCTTGGGCGTCGGTCGGTGCGGCTCGAACAGATCGAACGTGATGCCGTGCTTTTCGGCATAGGCGGTCGCCTCTCCCTTGGTGTCGAATTCAAGCTGGACCTGCGACAGCATGTCCGCAGAGCTTGTCCAGCCCATCAAGGGGTCAATCTCGCGCGGGCTGGCGGGCTCGTATTCGAGCAGCCAGGCCTTCGTGCGGGCCTTGCCCGACTGCATCGCGGTCTTGGTCGGCTTGTAGATTCGCGCGCGCAACGGCTTCTCCTTTGTTCAGGAACGGTTTGGTCGGGGCGGCGTGATTCGAACACGCGACCCTCTGCTCCCAAAGCAGATGCGCTACCAGGCTGCGCCACGCCCCGTGGAAATCGTTCCGACAGTTTCCAGACCAAGGCCGTACACGAAAGCAAGGCTTGTCTTCAACCCGTTGCGGTGTCGGCGTCGAATATTATACAGCGTTACAGATGTAATTCTAATGACGAAGCCATATCGAAGGAGCCGCAGCAGCCCGAGCCTGCGGACGCAGCTTCGGCTGAGCCTCCCCGCGTCGCGGCAGCAGGCCTGATTTTTCTCGATTTTCCAACAATAATTCGCGATAACGGTCGCGGGCTCGTCCGCCATATCCGATGAGACACATCCGTCCGCGGATCGGTCTAGAAATGGTGTTGAGGAACGATGGCAGTCCTGGTGACCGGCGGCGCCGGATATATCGGCAGCCATATGACCTATGCCCTGCTCGACCGCGGGGAGGCGGTGGTCGTTCTTGATAACCTGTCGACGGGCTTTCGTTCACAGGTCGGCGAAAAGGCCATCTTCGTGCAGGGCGAGGTTGCCGATCAGGCGCTGGTCGCCTCGCTTATCCGCGAGCACACCATTGACGCTGTGATCCATTTTGCTGGTTCAATCGTGGTGCCGGAGTCGGTCGCCAAGCCGCTTGCCTATTACGCCAACAATGTCGTGAGTTCGCGCGCATTGATCGAGACCTGCGTGAAGGAATGCGTGAAGAATTTTATCTTCTCGTCGACTTCGACCGTTTATGCAGTGGACGCGAAGCAGCCATTGCGTGAAAACGAACCGACAGTTCCCATAAGTCCCTATGCCCGTTCCAAACTGATGACGGAATGGATTCTGGAGGATGCCTCGCGTGCCACCGACCTCCGCCATATTGTGCTGCGGTATTTCAATGTCGCTGGTGCCGACCCCAAAGGCCGCACGGGACAATCGACGCCCGAAGCAACACATCTCATTCGGCGGGCGGCGCGTGTTGTCCTTGGCCGCCTGCCATATCTCGATGTTTTTGGGACCGATTACCCTACGCCGGACGGAACCGGCGTACGTGACTACATCCATGTCGTGGACCTTGCAAACGCCCACCTGTTGGCGCTGGACGCGCTGCGCGGCGGTGCCGAATCTGTGACTTATAATTGCGGCTACGGCAAGGGCTTGAGCGTTCGACAGATCATCCGCGCGGTTGAAGACGTTACCGGCCGCAATCTTCCTGTTCGCGACGGCCACCGTCGTCCCGGTGATCCGCCGACCCTGATTGCTGACGCTGCAAGGATCAAAAATGCTCTGGGTTGGATGCCGCGACATGACAATCTAGCTGAAATTATCCGCTCGACGCTCGAATGGGAACGACGAATGAATGGATAGTGCATTTCGTCGGGGTGAGGCCCTGATCAAGTGTATGATTTTGTTTTGAATCTTACCCAAAGTGCCAATGCCGTCAAAAGTGTGAGAGAAGCCTTGGGCCAAATTTTGCGATAACATTCATCAATACTACATTTGAACTCGTGAATCTGGTCGGGCGTATCGAGGTTCTCGAATGCTAGCTTACCGACGTGGATCATCCGTATTCTCGAATTCTCCCAGCGGTCCTCAGCCAAATTCGCCAACCTTTTGATTTCACTTTCCGAGTGATCCGTTCTCATTACGAAGAATAACTCGGGCTGACCTCCGCGGATAAGTTCGCGGGTGATGCCCAGGTACGTCAGATCATTTTGCGGAACAGCTGTAGCGTGATTACCGATTTCCTCCGTAGTTTCCCGCAGAATTGTTCTCGGAATAATAAAAGTGCTTCCTGATTTTTCTGCATCGGCGCGCGTTATGGTCCCGGAACTTGAGGGTGCAAGCTCGCCGGATCTGAATGTCACATCCTTTGAACGTTTGACGACGATCAACCCGCCATCGGCCGTCAAAAGAAGCACGTTCACACCTAACAGATTCGCCAGACGAGACTCTGACAGCTGTTCGAGAGAACCGTTGGAATGTATTAGGCTTCTCAGCGACTCGTGATGATCACCGGAATAATCCAACAGTAAGTTGGTTCGCAGATAATCAGTATACCAAGCGGGCTGGACCTTGAGGATAAGCTTGTTACTTTTCTCCTTGTGAGATACCAGGCGGACGTTCTCCTGATCTGAAAAATACGGATTGCGCGCATTTCGCATTAAAACCTTCGGGAATATCTTTTCGGTACGGGCCGCCAATTCTGGCGATATGACAAATGGGCGCTTGTCGAGTTCGAACCCCAAGCCGTATTGAGCCAGTGGCAGGCCAGAACGATTTTCGTGGACCAAGACTTGAGGCAGACAATATTGACGATTATTCAAGTGGAATCTGAGGACGTTCGAAAGCTCCCGGTGATAGATATCCGGCCAGGTCGGAAGATTCCAATCAACGTAAGTACGCGATCGAGTGTTCTTCAGTGCCCGGCGGACCCACACAACAGTCGAGAGAGGCAGGGGAAGGGCAAAGCTATAGCCAAGAATCATAACCGCGGGGGCGATCAGCCCGGTGATGTAATTAACGCCATCAGCCGCGACAGCTTCTCTAAGCTCCTTCCAAGTCATTTGGCGCCCACAACATGACATCCAGGTGAGGAATTAGGTGCCTGGTTCAATTGAACTTGCCCCAACACCGGACCACTTGGGCTACAAATCCTCACGGGCCGTTGCCGAAAATCGCGGCGTGGACCTTGTCTCCCGGCTGAATGCCCAGCGCCATCGCCCGCCCGCCGTTGATTTCCAACACGGCACGGACCGGTTCGCTGGCTGGGATCTTGTCTTCGGAATACGGAATAGTGTCTGCGGCAATCGTCGAGACGGTTGCGTCGCCGCGGATGAACAGCATGTCGAGCGAGAGCGGCGTGTTCTTCATCCAGAAGACAACGAGGCCGGGCTTCTGGAAATCGAACAGCATACCGGCATCCGAAGCCAGCGCCGTGCGGTACATCAAGCCTCTTTCCTGCGCCGCGCCGGTAGCGGCAACCTCGACGTTGAATGCAACAGGGCCCGACCGCGTATCGATCACCACCTTCGCCATCGGCAAAGGCGGCTGCGGTGGAGGCTGGGCGCCATGCTGCGAACACGCGGTAAGAAACACGCAGGCGGCGAAAAGAGCGAAACACGGACGCATGAATCACTCTACCGCCGGCTCCGTTCGCGGCAAAGCGGCAAGTGAATGCACCGGTGTGCTCGCCGTCAGGCGCCGAGCACCGTGATCTCTGCGGCCAATTCTCCCTTGGGCCCGTCGCCGGTACGCACGCGTACCCGCTGGCCCTGCCGCAGTTCGCGGATTCCGCTGCGCCGCAGCGTTTCCATATGGACAAATATGTCCGGCGTGTCCGGCCCGCGTGAAATAAAGCCGTAACCCTTGCCGCGGTTGAACCACTTGACGGTCGCATCGAAGGCCGGACCGCGCGGCTCGGCGGCGTAGCGCGGTGCACGCTGCTGCGCCGTGTCATTGGTCTGGGCCGTCGAATTATCGAGGGAAATTAGCCTGCGGGCCTGCAGACCTTTCGGGCCTTGAACGGCTTCGCAGACCACCCGGGCACCTTCGTAGGCTGCTTTGAAACCGGATTGGCGGACGCACGTTTGATGCAGGAGAATATCTCCTTGCACACCGCTCGCTGGTTTGATGAATCCATATCCCTTGACCAGATCGAACCACTTGATTTGGCCAATGACCTCTTGCGCGGCATCCCCTGGCGGAGAGACCATGATACTTGTATCCATCCCCTTCCCCGAACTCGAAATGGTAAAAATAAGGTTAACACAGTTCTATTCTGAGGTGAAGGCAAAGTGTCGCGATTTTGTCGTAAAAGTTAATACCCGGATTCGGCAACGTTTTTTGCACTTTTTAGAGGCTCTTTCATGGACTTGACCGGCAAACAGACGATCCCGGCCTCCCCAGCGGTCGTCTGGGACGCTCTCCACGACCCTGAAATCCTGAAAACCTGCATCCCTGGCTGCGAGACCGTCGACAAGATGAGTCCGACCGAATTCCGCGCGGTCGCAACCGTCACAATCGGCCCGATGAAGGCCAGGTTCGAGGGCAAGGTAAGACTCGACGAACAGGATCGCCCGCGCCGCTGCGTCGTCCGCGGTGAAGGCCTGGGTGGCCCGGCGGGCTTTGCAAAAGGTGAAGCGGAAGTTCTGCTCGCGGCGGACGGCAACGGGACCGTTCTGACCTACACGGCAAAAGCCTCTGTCGGTGGCAAGCTTGCGCAAATCGGCCAGAGGCTGGTCGACGGCGCCGCGCGTCAGATCGCAGACGATTTCTTCCGGCACTTCGCGACACTGCTGACGCAAGGGAAGAGCGAAACTGTCGGAACGGTGGCCGATACGACGCCCTCCGTCAAAAGTGCTGCGCAGGTACGGCTAGACGCAGGACAGTCGCGGCCGATCCGGCTCGCGGCGCTCGTTGCCATTGCTGCGATCTTGCTGATTCTGATCTGGCTGCTCCGCTGAAAGGTCTCTTGACCGCATCGGCGTCTCCGCCAACACTTCTTCAATCACAGGAGCCAGGCATGACCGTGCTGAGCATGACGGTGAACGGCAAAAGGGTTTCGGCGGAGGTCGAAGACCGGACGCTGCTGGTCTATTTCCTGCGCGAGCAGTTGTCGCTGACCGGCACGCATATCGGCTGCGATACCAGCCAGTGCGGCGCCTGCGTCGTGCATGTCAACGGGCGTGCCGTGAAATCCTGCAGCATGTTCGCCGTCCAGGCGGAGGGCGCGCAAGTCACGACCATCGAAGGCCTTGCCCGGGACGGCCGGCTGCACCCGGTTCAGGAAGCATTCCGCGAGCACCACGGCCTGCAATGCGGCTTCTGCACGCCGGGCATGATTATGACCGCCGTCGACCTGATCCGCCGCAAGCCGAAGCTCGACCGCGAAACCATCCGCCGCGAGCTGGAAGGCAATATCTGCCGCTGCACCGGGTATCACAACATCGTCAGCGCCATCGAAGCCGCGGCGGCGGAAATGGCGTCGCAATGATTCCCGCAGCGTTCCGATACCATCGCGTCAAGACGCTGGCGGAAGCCGAAAAGCTGCTGGCCGCGTCGCCGGAAGCAAAGCTGCTGGCCGGCGGACAAACCCTGATCGCCGCCATGAAGATGCGGCTCGCGCGCCCGTCGGACCTCGTCGACATTTCGGGTTTGAAGGAGCTGTCTTTCATCCGCGCGACCGGAGGAGCGCTGGTCGTCGGCGCGGGCGCCACCCATAATGACATTGCGAATTCGCCCGAGGTCTTGCGCCTGCTCCCGGCACTGGCGGAGCTGGCAGGAGGCATCGGCGATCCGGCCGTGCGCCACGTCGGCACTTTGGGAGGCTCGGTTGCAAACAACGATCCGACCGCCGATTATCCGGCGGCGCTGCTGGCGCTGGGCGCCACGGTAACGACCAATCGGCGCACCATCGCAGCCGACGGCTTTTTCACCGGCATGTTTTCGACCGCCCTCGCCGGCGGCGAAATCGTAACGTCCGTCTCCTTCCCGGTGCCTGAACGCGCGAGCTACCGCAAGTTCCGCAATCCGGCGTCGCATTACGCGATGGCCGGCATCTTCGTGGCCAAGACGAAGGTGGAGGTGCGCGTTGCGGTAACGGGCGCCGCGCCCTGTGTGTTCCGCGCGCGCGAGATGGAAACTGCGCTGTCGGAGAATTTCTCCCCGGCTGCCCTGAACGGGATTGATGTCGATCCGAGCGGGCTCAACTCGGATATTCACGCGTCCGCGGACTATCGTGCCCATTTGGTGTCGGTGATGGCCAAGCGCGCCGTGGAGGCACTCGCTTGAACGTCGACGACGCCGACGTTCCGGCAATCGCCGCGCGGTGGATCGGCGAAGGGCACAGGATCGCACTCGGCACCGTCGTGCAGACCTGGGGGTCGGCACCGCGCCAAGCGGGCAGCCAGATCGCCGTGCGCGACGACGGCGCCTTCGTCGGCTCCGTCTCCGGCGGTTGCGTCGAAGGTGCGGTGATCGAAGAAGCGCGCGCGGCGATGAACGATAACAGCATCCGCCTGCTCGAATTCGGAGTCGCCGACGAGAAAGCCTGGTCGGTGGGTCTCGCCTGCGGCGGTCATATCCAGATTTTTGTCGAACCTCTCGCCGGTGCAAAAGGCGCCGCGGCGCTTGCCGCCGTCAACGACGCGCGCCGCACAGGGCGGACCATCGTGCGCGCCGTCGATCTCTCCACCGGCGAAGAACGTCTTGTCGATCCGGCGACGGATTCTTTGCCGCTAGGGCTCGCTGCGGCACAGGCCGTGCGGACCGACCAAAGCCTGCGCACCGAGATCGACGGTCGCCCGTGGTTTCTCGGTGTCTTCGCGCCACCGCTCGATCTGGCGATCATAGGGGCCGTCCATGTCGCCCAACCTTTGGCAAAAATGGCGACGATCATCGGCTACAGCGTCCGCGTCATCGACCCGCGCACTTCCTTCGCCACCGCCGAGCGGTTTCCCGGTATCGCGTTGTCGCACGAGTGGCCTGAGGAAGCGCTGGCCCGTTCGCCGCTCGGCGCGCGAAGCGCACTCATCGTTCTGGCGCACGATCCCAAGCTGGACGACCCGGCGCTGGCGGCGGCGCTCGCCTCGCCCGCTTTCTATATCGGCGCCTTGGGATCGAAGAGAACCCACGCCGCGCGCCTCGCTCGCCTCAAGGCTCGCGGCTTTGACGACGGCACACTGGCGCACATACACGGTCCGGTGGGCCTTGCGATCGGTGCTAAGAGTCCGGCGGAGATCGCCGTCTCCATCCTAGCCCAGATGACAGAACGATTGCGTACGCGGCCTTAGTAATTCTCCCCTTTGGTTGCGAACCTGCTGCCGCGGTCTCCCTTCGAACGGAATTTCGGCCTCATCTCGTCCGCGGCGATGACGCCGTCCTTGTTCCTGTCGAGGCGCGCAAACATTTTTAATTCATTCGCAGCGAACTCGGCCAAGGTCAGCGTGCCGTCACCGTCCTTGTCCAAGCGTTTGAACGTCCTGGCGTTGCTTTCGCGGAAATGCCGCGCAAGGTCGGCAGCGAACTGCTCGGCATTCATTGTCGCCGCTCCGTTGGCGGCGAGGGCGAAGCGTTTGCCCACAGCAGTGTTAAATTCCGCCCTCGTGACCTTGCCGTCCTTGTCCAGATCGTTGTCGAAGCAGAATCCGGCCAGTCCGAAATTGCCACGCGAAGCGAACTCCGAGCGCGGGCGTCGGACATTACCCTCGTCCTGCCAAGGTTTTCCGACATGGCGATAGTCCGCCTGTCCGGCGGGCGCGCACGACACGAAGCCCGCGCCGTCCTTGTCCATCGTCATAAAGCGTACGCGCTGCGGAGCGGCATATTCCTCCAGCGTGAGCTTGCCGTCCCCCTTCCAATCGAGGCGCCGGAACATCTCCGCGGTATGCTGGCGGAACTCCGCTTGATGCAAAGCCATGAACTGCTCCAGCGTCATCGTCGGCGCGTGATGGGTGGCCGCCGCAAAGCGGGCTCCAATCGTCCGGTTCATTTCGTCATGGCTGACCTTGCCGTCATGGTTGAGATCGAATTCGCGCAGGAGTCGGTCGGCGAAGCGCTCGTGATCGCGCATCATTCCTTGCATCGGCCCGTCCGGCGGCGGCGCCCCCTCCATCTGCGCCCAGGCAAGGCCGGCGCCTGCCGTCACCGTCACAACCCCAAAAAACAGGGCGATCTTCTGTCTCGTTTTCATCAAAGACTCTCCATCAAATCGACGCCAGCGAATTAACCATGCAGTTGTACCGGAACATTACCAGAACAGAAATTAGATTTCGCAAAGTTTCAACAGGATAGTTCATCCGACAAACTTTGCGCCAATTGGGGTTTGCGGCGGCGGTTCCGGCGCAGCACAGTGGGTCATGCTAGAATTTCCCGCCATGCCAAAGGACGAATCGAAACCGCATATCCTTGTGGTGGAGGACGCGCGCGACATTAGGGAGCCGCTTGCCAGATACCTGCGCGAGCACGGCTACCGCGCCACGACGGCTGCGGACGCGGCCGCCGGACGCAAGCTTATGAAGGCCTCGGCCATCGATCTTGTCGTGCTCGACATTATGATGCCGGGCGAAGACGGGTTGAGCCTTTGCCGGTCGATCCGCGAGACCTCGCAGACACCGGTGATCCTGCTGACCGCTCGCGGCGAGGAAGTCGACCGCATCATCGGCCTGGAAATGGGCGCCGACGATTACATTGCAAAACCCTTCAGCCCACGCGAGTTGATCGCGCGCATCGCCGCGGTCCTGCGCCGCACACAAGCGCTGCCGCCGCGCCAGAAACCGCCGACCGCCGCGCGCATCCACTTCGGTGACTGGATACTCGATACCGGTCAACGCGAGCTGATCGGGGAAGACGGGGTCGCGATGCCGCTGTCCAGCGGCGAGTTCAGGCTTTTGACCGCGCTGCTCGAACGCCCCAAGATAGCCTTGACGCGCAATCAGCTGCTCGACCTGACAAAAGGCCGCGATGCCGATCTTTTCGACCGGTCCATCGACAATCACGTCAGCCGTCTGCGCAAGAAGATCGAACCCGACCCAAAGAATCCGCGCTACATAAAGACGGTGTGGGGCGGCGGCTATATCTTCGCCCTGGAGCCAATCACTGAATGAGGGCCTGGCCGCGTACCTTGGGCATGCAGCTCGTCGTCGTCACGTCCGTGGCGGTGTTCCTCTCCAATGCCGCCGTGGCGCTGTGGTTTGAACTGGGCAGCGAACAGCTCAACGAGAGCGCCCTCACCGACCGCCTCATTGACCGCACGGCGTCGGTGGCGACGCTTATGAGTTCCATCCCTCCGAAGGCGCGCGAGGCTGCGACCCGCGCGCTCGCCGGCAAAGTTTGGCGTTTTGAGATCCGGACGGGCAAACAACTCGCCCAGCCGATGACCGCCGAGGAAGCAAAGCTGGCCGCCAGGCTGAAGGCGATGCTCCCGGCGAAAGTGGCAAACCTGCCCGTGACGGTGCAATTCCGTCAGAGAATTCCATCCGGTGAGACAACTCACAACGGTCTTAGCCGCCTTCCGGGAGGAGAGGCGATCGTGATGACGGTCCCGGTGGTGCGCAATGCACAACTCGTGGCGACCTTCTTCAAGCCGCCGATGCCGCCATGGCCGACCGAAGTTCTGTTGGCCGCCTTCGTCGCTTTCGTTGTCGCCGCCGCCGCCAGCGCGTACATCGCCCGGCGCGTGGCGCGGCCATTGTCCGCGCTGGCGGCGGCGGCATCCGTCGCGGCGCGTGGCGGCGCGGCCCCGCCTGTGCCCGAATTGGGACCTGACGACGTCCGCAATGCCGCCATCGCCTTCAACGCCATGACCGACCAAGTGAGGCGCACTCTCGAAAGCCAGCGGCAGCTTCTTTCCGCGGTGGGCCACGACCTGCGCACGCCGATCACGGCGATGCGGATCAACCTCGAATTCGTCGAAGATCGGGAACTGCGCGAGGGACTTCAGAAGAACCTCGACGAGCTGCAGGACTTGACGGAGTCGGTCTTGTCGGCGTCGCGCGGCGCCGGCGGCGAAACCAGCCGTCAAGTCGATCTGGCGGCTCTGGTGGAAAGCGTTTGCGCCGATCTCGACGATCTGGGCGAACCGGTGGCCTGGGAGAGCCATCAGCCGGCGCCGCTGCGCTGCCGCCCCAATGAGATTCGCCGCGCCGTCCGCAATCTAGTCGAAAACGCGGTGGCCTACGGCAAGAGGGCGGACGTCGCCATCAAGGACGCCGCCGACGCCTACGAGATCGTCGTCGAGGACGAAGGTCCCGGCATTCCCGAAGTCGATCGCGGCCGTGTGTTCGAGCCGTTCGTCCGGCTCGAAAGCTCGCGCAACGAGGAGACGGGTGGATCCGGTCTTGGACTTACCCTGGTGAAGGCGATCGCCGAAGGGCATGGCGGCGGTGTGGTACTTGAGGACCGCCCCAAAGGCGGTCTGCGCGCGCGGCTGCGTTTGCCGCGCGCGGCGGCGGACAAGTGCACCTGAAAGGGAGCAGTGTGATCACGCCATCGTCCCATATGAACAGAATAGGCGCCGTCGTCTTGGCGGCCGGATTGTCGTCACGCATGGGCGCCAACAAGCTTCTCTTGCCGTTTCGGGGTAAGCCTCTGATCCGTCTTGCCGTCGAAGCCGCCGCAGCCAGCCGTGCGACAACCGTCGTTGTTGTCACCGGAAACAACGCCGAGAAGGTAAAAGCCGCAGTGAGCGACCTTCTGGTCAAATTCGTAGAAAACAAAGATTATACAAAGGGATTGAGCGGGTCGCTAAAGTGCGGTCTAAGGACACTGCCGTCAACCTGCGAGGGCGTAGCGATCCTGCTGGGCGACATGCCGCTGGTCACATCCGGCCTGCTCGACAGGATGATCGCCGTCTTCGATCCGGGTCAGGGATGTGCCATCGTGGTCCCTGTGCGCCACGGCCGACGCGGCAATCCGGTTCTCTGGGCCAGGCAGTTCTTCCCCGAGATGCTCGCTCTCGAAGGCGATGCGGGCGCGAAGGGTTTGATGTCCGTGCACCATGGCCAAGTCTATGAGCTGGAAGCCGGCGACGACGGCCCCTTGTTCGACGTCGATACGCCGGAGAACCTGGCCGCATATAACAAGCCATGAGCGACCTGCTTTACACCAAGGATGTCCTGCGCCTTGCCGCCACGGCGCGGGGTGCAGGACGTTTGCCCGAGCCGCATGGCTCGCATAGCGAGCACAATCCCGCATGCGGCGACCGCTCGACCGTCGATCTGACCGTCGAAAACGGCCGCATCGCGGCTATGGCACACGACACCAGAGCATGCATGCTGGCGCAGGCATCCGCCTCCATCCTCGGAGCCGCTCTGCCCGGCCGTACTTATAACGATCTTGCCAGACTCAAGGCGGAGATCAATGCGATGTTCGAGAGCGGCAAGCCGCCGGCCGAGCCATTCGCGTCCTATGCCGCCATGAGCGATGTCGGCCGATACCCGAGCCGCCGCAGGTGCGTGGTGTTGCCGATCGACGCCGCCCTCAAAGCCTTCGAGGCATCACAGGCGGCCAAACCAGGCGGACAGCGGAGCTAATTTCAGAACTCCATCCTTCGTCGCCGCGTCGCCGCATCCGAGCGTCATGGCTACGGCGCGGGAAAGCGCGCCGTCGCGGAATTGGACGGCTTCGCGGCTCATATTGAAGACGCAGAGGACGCGCTCGTCTTCATGCGCGCGCACGAATGCGAGAACGGGCGCCGGCGCGGCGACGAATTCGATCCCGCCCCAGCGCAGCGCCGCGCTCTGCTTGCGCGCCGACAGCAGCCGCTTGGCATGGTTGAGCACCGACGCCGTATCGTCTTCCTGCTCCGAAACGGCCAGCGCCCGGTGGGCGGGTCCGAACGGAAGCCAGGGCTGGCCGGTCGTGAATCCCAGATTCGGCGCGTCTGCATCCCAAGGCATTGGTGTGCGGCACCCGTCCCGGCCTTTGAAGAGCGGATAATAAAGATCGCCGGTCGGATCCTTGAGCTGGTCACGGCGAAGGTCCACTTCCGGCAATCCCAGCTCCTCGCCCTGGTACAACAGCACCGTACCCTTGATGGAGAACAAGAGGGTCAGCAACAGTTTTGCCAGAGCCGGATCGCCATCCCGCCCGCCGCCGAAACGCGTCACGGCCCGCACGATGTCGTGGTTGCTGAAGGAAACGCACGGCCAGTGGCGCGGATGGGGCTCCAGCAGCGCATAATTGTCCTTGACGAAGTCCGGCGAAAGCCGATCCGCCAGCAGCATGGAGAACGTGTAGGCGGCGTGCAGCCCCTCGTCCGGCGCGGCGTAGGCACCCGAACGTTCGAAGCCTTCCGAGAACTCGCCAAATACGAAGCGGCCGGCGTAACGCTCCACCGTGCGGCGGATCTCGTCCAAGCACGCGACGTTTTCCGGCAGATTACTGTCATGGAAATGGTATTGCAGGTTCGCTGCGTGCGACCAGATCGCTGCCGTGCGCTTTTCAGGTTCTACTGGCAAATTATTCGCCAGTGCCGGATCGTGGAGGTAGGCGTTGGCGACATCCAGGCGAAAGCCGTCCGCGCCGCGCCGGAGCCAGAAGTCCAGTACTTCCAGCGCCGTCGCTTTCGCTTCGGGATTTCGCCAATTCAACTTGGGCTGCTGGCGCAGGAATTTGTGATGATAATGCTGACGGCGCACGGGGTGGTACGACCACGCCGGTCCGCCGAACGCCGACAGCCAATTGTTCGGCGCCGTGCCGTCCGGGTTCGGGTCG
This sequence comes from Alphaproteobacteria bacterium, assembly GCA_028871795.1. GTDB lineage: Bacteria > Pseudomonadota > Alphaproteobacteria > Micropepsales > Micropepsaceae > Rhizomicrobium. Next base: position 35,840 of record JAGWMG010000010.1, read on the forward strand.
GCCCAGACATACCAGTCGGCTTTCGGGCCTTTGTACATACTGTCGGCGAACCAGGCGTGCTCGTCCGATGTGTGGCACAGCACTTCGTCGACGAGGACCTTCAGACCGCGCGCATGGCCAGCTTCCAGCAGCGCGTCGAAATCGGCGAGCGTGCCGTAATCGGGATGGACGTTCTCATAGTCCGAGACGTCGTAGCCCCAGTCGCGGTTGGGCGACGGATGGATCGGCGACAGCCAAATCGCGTCCACGCCCAGCCCCGCGATATAATCGAGCTTGGAGATCAGGCCGGCGAAATCGCCCTGCCCGTCGCCGTCGCCGTCGCAGAAACTGCGGATATAAACCTGATAGACGACTGCCCCGCGCCACCAGGGCGTGGCCGCGCTCACACCTCGCTCGCACGCGCCACGACTTTGGCGACCAGCCCGTATGCTTTGGCTTCCTCCGCGCCCATCCAGAAATTACGCTCCGTGTCGTGGACAACTTTTTCGAAGGTCTGGCCGGTCTCGCGCGCGATGATACGGTTCAGCCGCTCGCGCATCTTCAGGATTTCTTCGGCCTCGATGGAAATGTCCGAAGCCTGACCACGCACGCCGCCCAAGGGCTGGTGCAGCAGAAAGCGCGTGTTGGGCAGGCAAAAGCGGTTCTCCTTGACCGCGCCCAGATAGATGTGCGCCCCGGCGGAAGCCACCCAGCCGGTACCGATCATCTTCACCCGCGGTCCGACAAAGCGGATCATGTCGTGGATCGTGTCCCCGGATTCCACGTGGCCGCCCGGCGAATTGACGATGACGCGGATGTCGCCTTCGCCCTCGGCCGCGAGAGCCAGAAGCTGGGCGCACACCCGTTCGGCCATCTTCATATCGACGTCACCGAAGATCAGAACGGTGCGCGATTTGAACAGCGCCTTCTGCACGGGCGAGGGCTGCGGTTCCGGCAGATCGATCTGCTTCTTTTCGTCGTCGTCTTCTTCGTCGAGGCGGGACATGGACACTCCTGTCGAAAGGGAAAGAATCTGGGGCCGAAGCCGAGCTTGGCGCTCATGTGCTTAAAGCGGGTTAACGGCCTTGTGTCTCAGGAATGCCGGGCGCGTCAAGCCGGGTTTTTGTGAGTCGCTTTTTTGCCCCGTGTTCTCGCGCTTTTTGCCAGTTCTTTCTCGGCCACGGCTTTGTCCTTCTCTTCCTTGTCGGCAGCTTCCTTGGCGAGGCGCAAGGCACGCAATTTGACGATTTTCGCGTTGCTTGCCGCGCGTTCTTTTTCGATCTCGCGATGCACCAGCGTGTCGCGCTGTTCGGACGCGGTGAAATGGGTCTGCGCACGGCGGCGGGCAGAATCGGTTTTCTCGGTAGAGTTGGCCATGAACTTCTTTCATCAATTGGTTCGTTACCGGAATGCCCGTCACGGGCCGGAAGCAATACTTCTGCACGGGCGAGAGATGCGCGACACCGCGCCGGACAGTGATACCACGCAACACCGCCAATTGAAAAATCTCAGACCAACCGCCTTGCGATCAGCCTCATCCAAACTCGGCGCAACTCCGGCGAATTTTTATTATAACTTTATTATATAGAAAATACAAGCGTTTGGAGCGAATATTGAAGTGATTTTGGCGCATTCTAAGGACCTCTTTTCTGCGCCTGCTTCATTGCTCGATCAGCAATTCGGCCCGTCCGGCTTGATCCGGCACCACGACGCTCACGGTGCGTGCCTTTGCGTTCAGGCGTGTCGTCATCGCCGTTCCGGCAATGGCCGCACGCGCCGAATTGGCATCCCACCCATGCAGGACGACTTCGATGCTCTTCCACCAGGGCGCATAACTGCCTTCGCGCGCGTCAAAAGTCAGAGCCAAACCGTCCTGCAAGGTGTCACAATGCAGGGTCTGGCGCAGAAACGCGCCCCTTTTGTATTCCAAGCTGTGGCCATCATCCCAGTAGAGAGTTGCTGTGCAATCTCTGCCTGGGAAGACGTCGAGTTGGAGCGGGCCGTCCGGCGTCTGCGCCGTGCTTTGCACCAGCGGCTGGCGCGCCAGGATCGTTCCGCCGCGCACAAACACCGGCAGCACAGCGAGCGCCGGATTTTCTTGGATTGTTGCGATCCCGGACGACCGGGCATCATTGCTGGCCGCCGTTGTCACCTCAAGCCCGGTCCAGTAATCGTACCAGCGCGCCTTCGGCAGGGGCACGTCAAAGGGTACGAGCGATTCGCCGTACGGCGGCATGGCGATGAGCAGGTGATCGCCGAGCAGAAATTCGTAACCAAAATCGGCCCGTGCGTTCAAGACATCGGGGAATTCCAGAAAGATAGGCCGCATCAGCGGCAAGCCAGTGCGCGCGTTTTCGTCGGCCAGGGCATAAATGTAGGGAAGCAGGCGATAGCGTTCCTCGATATAATGCCATCGGATCGCTTCCTGCGCCGGTCCGTCCACCCAGGGCTCCCTTTGTAGTGAGCCCTTGACGGAGTGGTTGCGATAGAAGGGTGTGAAGGCGGCAACCTCCATCCAGCGCGTCAGGAGATCGGCATTGGGCGACCCACCAAATCCGCCGACATCGGCGCCGGAATAGGCGAAGCCGCTAAGGCCAAGATTCAAGAGCATTGGCACGCTCAGCCGCAAATGGTTCCAACTGGCGGTATTGTCGCCCGTCCAGGTCAGGGCATAGCGCTGCCCGCCGGCATAGCTTGCGCGGGTGAGAACGAATGGCCGTTCATCCGGGGCAAGCTGCAACAGGCCCTCGTAGGTCGCCCGCGTATTCTCCATGCCGTAGAGGTTGTGGATCTCTGCATGGCTCGCATTGCGCCTGGAGAAACCCGATTCGTCGATCCGATGCACGACATCGAGCGGCATGGTTTTGGTCGGCGTCTCGAAAATCGCCGGCTCGTTCATGTCGTTCCAGAAACCGGAAATCCCGTCCTCAACGAAATCCTTGTAAAGTCCACCCCACCAAACGCGCGTTTTGGCGCGGGTAAAATCGGGAAACACCGACGGCCCCGGCCAGACGGGCGCGACGTAGGTGCTGCCGTCGGCGTTCTTCACAAAATTGTCGCCGGCCACTCCGCTGTCATAGGGCGCGTAACCCTGGTTGGGCAGGTGGGCGATGTGAAGGTCGGTGATGGCTACAAGCCGAAGGTCTTCTTTGCGCAAATCCGTTGCCAGCTTGGCGATGTCGGGAAAGGTCTGTTTATTGACGGTGAAGACCCGGTCGCGATTCTGATAATCGATGTCGAGATAGATGACGTCGGCGGGGATTTTGTCGGCGCGCAGCCGGTCGGCAATGCCTCTGACTTCCGCGTCGGACATATAGCTGTAACGCGATTGCTGGTAGCCTAGGCTCCACAAGGGCGGAAGCGGAGACGGGCCGGTCAAATAGGCATAATCGCGAACCACGTCCTTCGGCGCAGCGCCCGCCATCAGGTAGTAGTCGAGGGCGCCGCCTTCCGCCCCGAAGGCGAGACTGTCGCGCGCAGCCTTGCCGAAATCGAACCAGGAGCGCCACGTGTTGTCGAGCAACAAACCGTAGCTGCGCCCGTCTGCCGTCACACCGATGAAGAAGGGAATGCTCTTGTAGACCGGGTCGGTGGATTCTTGGAACCCGTAGGCGTCGGTGTTCCATAACGTGAAGGATTCGCCGCGCCTGTCGAGCGGACCGGTCTTGTCGCCCAACCCGAAATAATGCGTGCCCTCCGGCATCGTCTTGTGCGCTTCGAAGCTCGCGCCGTGGAATTCCACGGGTCGGCCGGCCGCATCTGCCGAGATTACGTGCCCCGTCAAATCTTCGACAACAAGACGAAACGGCGAACGCTGCACGCGCACCTTCAGGCTTGCCGTGCGAAATCCGACCGCGCCTCTGTCGCTGAAGGCGCGCACTGAAACAGTGTGATGTTGCGCCTGCGGCAACACGGCCCACGACGCATCCCGCGAAAATCTACCGTCGGGCGAAATCTGGACGCGCAGGATGTCGTCGCGCAGCGCGCTGATGCGGACAACCGCTTTGCCTACCTGCACCTGCAAGCCGCCGGTCAACGGACGAAATGCCGTCGCCTTATCGAGCCAAACGACTTCACGCAGCGCGATTTTCGGGGCCGCATCCACGCCCTGCGTTGCCGCGACCATGGCGGCGAACAGCGATGTGCGCGCGATGCGCGACGGAAACCTGGTGCTACGCCCCATTTCGGTTTGTCTCACGGCTTGATCCAATAGAGAGCGCCGATGACGGCCGCGGCGGCGAGGAAGATTCCGGCGAGATTGTCGTAACGTGTTGCGATGCGCCGTCAAACGGCTCGCGCGACAGAGCCTACCATGCGCATTGTCACCGCGAAATCCGCTCGGAGCCCGGCAAAAGCATCACGAATACGTATGTGTTCCCTTGTTGGAACTATGGCGGCGGTTCTAAACTGGCAACGGCGTAGTGTAAGTTCACGCCGGGCGTCGCCCGAATATACTCCTTCTGAAGCAATTGGGCCGTGCGCGCGGCCAGGCGGAACTGGCCGCAACCTGGACATGAGTTTATCGAGCGATCGGGCCGTCAAGCCACGGCTGCGTTACTGGCATATCTGGAACATGTGCTTCGGCTTTCTGGGCTTGCAGTTCGGATTTGGGCTGCAGAACGCCAATGTCAGCCGCATATTTCAGACATTGGGCGCGAGCCTGGACCAGATACCGGCGTTGTGGATCGCCGCGCCGCTGACGGGCCTTCTGGTGCAGCCACTGATCGGCTATCTGTCGGACCGCACCTGGACCTGGATGGGCCGGCGCAAACCTTATTTGCTGATTGGCGCGCTCTTGTCGTCCGCGGCGCTGTTGTTCATGCCGCTGTCGCCGTATCTGTGGATCGCGGCCGTTCTGTTGTGGCTGCTGGATGGCTCGATCAACACGTCCATGCAACCCTTCCGGGCGTTGGTGGGCGACCTGCTGCCGCAAGAACAGAGACCGGCCGGTTTTGCGGTACAGAGTTTTTTCATCGGCGTCGGCGCAGTCGTCGCGAGCATGTTGCCCTGGCTGCTCGAGCGCGCCGGGGTTAGCAATACTGCCGCTGCGCCGGGGGTGGTTCCCGATACGGTTCGCTATGCGTTTTTTTGCGGCGCCGGCGTCTTGTTCTTGGCCGTGCTCTGGACGGTGCTGTTCACGCGGGAATATCCGCCGGACGTTTTGCGCCAGTTCCAGGAAACCGCTCCGCCTTTGCCCGAAATTCCCCCCGTTTCCGGCCGCAACCGCCTCAAGGGATTGCTGTGGAGCGCTGTCGGTGGACTCGGCCTGTTTGGGGTCTATCGCTTCGAACTCGACAAACAGCTTTATCTGATATGCGCCGGCTCGCTGCTCTGGGGGGTGGCGCTGCTGTCACAAGGCTCGGGAGAGAAGGCCGGGCCGTTCGGCACGATCATGCGCAACATCGAAACGATGCCGGACGCCATGCGCCGTCTCGCTCCGGTGCAGTTCTTTTCGTGGCTGGCGCTCTTCTCGATGTGGATTTATACGACTTCCGCGGTTTCCCAGGTTTACTTCGGTTCCAACGACCCGAGTACGGCGGCATACAACGAGGGCGCCAATTGGGTCGGGGTTCTGTTCGCGGCCTATAACGGCTTTGCCGCGCTGGCCGCAATCGTCATTCCGCTGTTCGTCCGCGTGTTCGGTATGCGCTGGACCCACCTGTTGAATGTCTGGCTGGGCGGCGCGGGACTGCTTTCCTTTTTCCTCATACGCGATCCCAATTGGCTTCTGTTGGCGATGCTTGGTGTGGGTTTTGCCTGGGCTTCGATACTCTCCCTACCCTATGCGCTGCTGTCGGACAGCCTGCCGGCGCAGCAGATGGGCGTGTACATGGGTATTTTTAACTTCTTCATCGTCATCCCGCAGCTGGTCGCCGCCAGCGTTCTCGGTTTTCTGCTCAAGGTCTTGTTTGGAGGCGCCCCGATCTATGCCCTGGCTCTTGGAGGAGCATCCTTCCTTTTGGCTGGCCTGCTCGTTTTGCGGCTTCCCCGCGTAGCACGGAAAGGCTGACGGACCGGCTTGGTCACGATGCCCGGTTGGCACCGCACGAACGGCGAACGACGAGCCGCGCCGGCAACATCGTCCCCTCCGCGGGTTCGCCGCGCACCAGCTTGAGCAAAGTGTCCACCAGGACCTCGCCAGCGAGCCGCGTATCCTGCATCACCGTCGTAAGCGAAGGGGTCACCAGACTTGCGGCTGGAATATCGTCGAATCCCACGATGGAGACAGCGGCGGGCACGTCGATGCCGTTTTCCTGCAGGGCATGCAGCGCGCCCACGGCAATCAAATCGCTGGCGGCGAGAATGGCGTCGAATTGCGCTTCGCTGGCCAAGAGGTCGCGGGCAGCCGCATAGCCGGATTGCTCGGTGCTGACCGCATCCACCTGCAGCGGAGGCAGCGGCGAAATGCCGATCGTACCCAGCGCCTCGGCGTAGCCGCGATAGCGTTCGAAGAACTCCGGGTAGTGGCTGGAGGCGTGGCCCAGAAAAGCGATCTTGCGCCGACCCAGGGTAATCAGGTGGCGGGCGGCGTCGTAGCCGCCCTGGAAGTTATCGCAACCGATCGACAACCCCGGTTGGTCTTCCTGTACCGCACCCCAGCGGACGAAATGGGTGCCCTGCTCCACGAGCTGCTCCAGCCGGGAACGGTATGTGAGGTAGTCGCCGTACCCCAGCAGGATAATCCCGTCGGACTTTCTGCTGTCTTCGTAATCCGTATGCCAATTGCCGGAGAGATGCTGAAAGGAAATGAGCAGATCGTAACCGCGCTGGGCGCAGGCGCGCGTGATCGAGCCGAGCATGGACAGGAAAAAGGGATTGATCAGCGAATCGTCCGGCGTGGGATCCTCGAAAAACAATAGGGCAAGAGTGTTGGAGTGCTGGCGCCGGAGGTTCGACGCATTTTTGTCGACTTTGTAATTGAGCTGTTGCGCGATGGCTTCGATGCGCTTGCGCGTCTCTCCGCTGACGGTCGGATCGCCGCGCAGCGCGCGCGAGACCGTAGGCTGGGAGACGCCCGCCCGGTATGCGATATCGAACGAAGTCGGTCTGTCGGACATGGGCGCGCGAAGCTTGTCGCTCCCCGATTCGCCCTCCTTCCCTGTCACACTTGTCCCCCTAACTTGTCACAATGGGGCCGTTTTTCCAGGGTGGCGAAAATGCACCCCCCCCCTGATCATCGCAACCGTGGCATTCTCGCCGCCTGATCCGCCGGTTTCAACCCCTTATCTTCTTGTGCCTTCAGCGCCGCGTACGGTTAACGATCGCGCCCGGCGACGTGGTTCCTAATTGCAGTCTACGCTGCGGCAGCCAAGCGCTCGATTCTCAAAATCTCGTTGGGGGCCACCGTTTTGTCATCGCCATACACGTTGACGACAATCCGTTCGGGACCTTCGTAGCGCAGACTCACATATTCCTTGGTAACGGTCACTTGCAGAGGATAATCCTTGACGAGGATGCGGAACGAGTATTTCTCCCATTTCTCGTGAATAAGCGGATTGAGAAAAAGTTTCCCGCCCCGGACCCGCTTTCCACCGAACCCTTCGACGATCGCCATCCACGTGCCCGCCATGCTGGTGATGTGAAGGCCCTCGCATACTTCGTGATTGTAGTCGTCAAGATCAAGGCGCGACGTGCGCAGGTAAAGCTCGTAGGCCCTATCCGTCATTCCAATTCTTGCGGCCAATATGGAATGCGTGCACGGCGACAACGACGATTCATGCACAGTGCGGGCTTCGTAGAACTCGAAATGCCGCCTTATGAATTCCGTATCGTATTTCTCTTCGAACAGGTAAATCCCTTGAAGTGTGTCCGCCTGCTTGATGAAGGAGGAACGCAGAATGCGATCCCAGCTCCAGTGCTGGTTGATGGGGCGCTGTGAAACGTCCAGATCTTTGGCGAGCGCCTGTTCCTTGTCCATGTAGCCTTCCTGTTGCAGGAAGAGCTTCAATTTGTCGTCATAGGGAAAATACATGTTTGCGGTAATTTCCAGCCAGCGGCCGGTTTCAGTTTCGCAATCGAGGTGCGTCCGCGCCATGATCTCGGCATACTGCCCCGGCCAAGCGCTCCTGACCTTCGCTAGCACCTCTCTAGCGTAGTCCATGCACCAGCAAGCGATCGTATTTGTGTACCAGTTGTTGTTGACGTTGTTTTCGTATTCGTTGGGCCCGGTCACGCCCAACACCACATATTTTCCTTTGTCGTTCGAGAACGTGGCCCGTTGACTCCAGAAGCGCGCAATTCCGATCAGGACCTCGAGTCCGTAGTCCGCCAGATATTTCTCGTCTTCCGTATGCCGGACATAATTGAAGATCGCAAAGGCGATGGCGCCGTTGCGGTGAATCTCCTCGAAGGTAATCTCCCATTCGTTGTGACATTCCTCGCCGTTCATCGTCACCATGGGATACAACGCGGCACCACCGGCGAATCCCAATTTACCGGCGTTATCGATCGCTTTCTGAAGCTGTTTGTACCGGTAGATCAGCAGATTGCGCGTCACCCGGCTTGGCGCCGTGGAAACGAAAAAAGGTATGCAATAAGCTTCCGTATCCCAGTACGTGCTCCCGCCGTATTTTTCTCCGGTGAATCCTTTTGGGCCGATGTTGAGGCGTGCGTCCTGGCCGGTGTAGGTCTGGTTCAGGTGGAAGATGTTGAAGCGGATTCCCTGCTGGGCGTCGACGTCCCCTTGAATCACGATATCGCTGTGACTCCAGATGCCCGCCCATTTTACCTTGTGCGCCTCCAGCAAGGCGTCGAATCCGGCTTGATAAGCCGCCGAGACGGTTGCGCGGGCTTTGGCTTTCAATTCGTCTTTGCCGTGATCCAACGAGGTCGCCACCGCCACGTACTTGTAGACGGTCGCCGTCTGTCCCTTCTCGAGCGCGGTCTCGATCACGTTGCCGGTATATCTCGGGGTCTTCACGCAGCCGGGGTTCGCCGCGATCGTCCCGCCGTTCATCTCACATCGGACCTTCATCGCAAGCGCCACGCGGAAATCGAGCTTCCTGGTTTGCGCCAGCAGGAAACCATTATGTTTGCCGGATTCCGTCTCCAGGATATTCCAGAATTCTTCGCCGTAATTCGAATCCTTGTTCTTCACGTCGCCGTCGATGTAGGGGGAAAGAGTCAGCCTGATGTCTTCCAGCGCCGTCACGGAATATTTTATGACGCCGATTTCGGGGTCCGCCATGCTGACAAATCGCAGCGCCTCAACCCTTATGCGTTCGCCTCCGGGCAGCGTTGCCACGAAGCTCCGCGAAAGAACACCCTCCTTCATGTTCAGGACGCGCCGAAAGTCCTCCGTCTTGCAATTCGCCAGATCCAGATGCTTTCCGTTCACCTGAACGTCGATGCCGATCCAGTTCGGCGAATTCAGTACCTTTGCGAAGTATTCGGGATAGCCGTTCTTCCACCATCCGACGCGGGTTTTGTCCGGAAAATAAATTCCGGCCACATAGCTGCCGCGGAGAGTTTCGCCGGAATACTTTTCTTCGAAATTCGCGCGCTGGCCCATGTGGCCGTTGCCGATGCTGAAAATGCTCTCGGAGGCTTCCTGTCTGCGCGGATCGAACCTCTCTTCTATGACGGACCATTCGTCGTTGGTTAGGTATCTATTCATGGCATCGCATCGACACTAGGCGTTGGTGTCTGGGAAAGTGTATTTCCGGCCGGACTGCCGTTCAAATTTCGCAATCAATGTTTCCGCGGAGAGGGCCTGCAAGCCCGAAACGACAAAATCCGCGTTTCCCAAAACGGCCGGGTCTCCGACGCCAACGCTGAACATGTTTGCGGCTATGGCGGCTTCAATCCCGGCCTCGGCATCCTCAAAGACGGCGCAATTCTGCGGAAGGACGCCGAGTTCCCTGGCGCCCGTCAGGAACACTTCCGGGTCGGGCTTGGCCCTCGTCACCTTATTGCCGTCAACGATCACGTCGAACAGCGGGCTTATTCGTAAGAGGTCCAGGATGGTCCTTGCGTTCTTGCTTGCCGACCCCAATCCGATCCCCAGGTTGCGGTTCCTGCAATCGGTCAGAAATTCCCTTGCTCCCGGCAGCACTTCGTCGGGGCGCATTTGAGAAACGTGGCGCAAATACAGCGAATTCTTCTTTTGCGCCAAGAGCGCTTTTTGCCCGTCATCGAGCAAAACGCCCCCGATTCCAAGCAATATTTCCAGGGATCGCACCCTGGACACGCCTTTGAGTTTCTCGTTGTCTTCTTCCGTGAACGCGAATCCCAGTTCGTTGGCGATTTCCCGCCACGCGATGTAGTGGTACTTCGCGGTGTCGACAATCACGCCGTCCAAATCGAACAGACATGCCTTGAGCGCCTTGGTGTCGGCGCGGCCGCGGGAAATCGACAAGTGCGGAGCATTCATCCGCCGGCTCCCTCCGCGCAGACGACATAATCGAGCGGCGCAAGCACGACCTGATAACTGCCTGGCACCTTCGGCGTCGCGGCGCAGACTCCGTGCAGCGCAGCGAAATGCTGCGACGCCGGATTGATCTCGACCTGGGCGGTCAACGGCGACGCCGAGGTGTTGAAAGCAACGAGAATCTCGCGCCCGGTCTCGGGATCGATGCGCGACACTGCAAACAGGCCCGGCTTGTCCGAATAGTTGCGGACGATCTGTACGCCCCGCCGCAAGGCCTCGTGCGTCGTACGCAGGCGTGCCAGTTCGGCAATGGCGCGATAGATGGGATGACTGCGGTTGAAATTGCTTTCCGCCGTCGTCGCTTTCGTGCCGACCAGCGGGTCGGTGTTGTAGGAAACGACCTTGCTCGGGAACATGTCCTGCCGCGCGTCCTGGTCGCCGCCGAGGCCGGCAAACCCTTGTTCGTCTCCGTAATAGACGACCGGGACGCCGCGCAGGGTGAACATCATGGCGTGCGCCAGGATCACGCGCTTCAAGACTTCGTCGTCGGAAGCTTTCGGAAATGCCGTGCGCACGAAGTACGCAAAGCGGCCCTGATCGTGGTTGCTGACGAAGGTGGGCAGTCCCTCGGCCGTGTGATAGCCGCCCTCATAGAGCACGTCGTCCGCGAACAGCCGCGCCAGAACGTCGGGGCCGCGCGTACCCGCCACCACCTGCCGCACCGCCTCGGCGAAGGGATAATCGAGACAATACGGCATCTTGTCCTCGCGCGTGTGGCGGGCGTTCTTGGCAACATCCGGATCGTCCATGCCCACCTCGCCGAAGATGTGGAAGTTGGGGATGCCGTCGGCCTTGGCGCGCGCCAGAATCGCCGGCACGAACTTCTGCCAGAACTTCGGGTTGACGTGCTGCTCGGTGTCGATGCGGAAGCCGTCGACACCGTACTTGTCGATCCAGGCGCCGTAGATGTCGATCATGCCCTGAACGACGCGCGGATTCTCCGTGTAGAGATCGTCGAGGCCGCCGAAATCGCCCATCGTCGAGCTTTCGTTCTCGAAGGTCGAGTTGCCCCGGTTGTGGTAATAGATCGGGTTGTTGAGCCAGTCCGGCACCTTCTCGTGCTCTTCACCCTTCGGGATGTAGACGTGATAAGCGTAGTCCGGATTGGTCAGCTTGGTGAAATTCTCCGGCGTCTGGTATTGCGGTTCGTCACCCAGGAATCCCGGATTGATCGGCTTACCGTCGACGCCGCCTTCGCGCGTATACGGATAGTCGGCCCGCGAGCGATAGGCGCAGGAATGCTCGTTCACGATATTGGTGATAGTGCATTCGCGGTATTGGATGACATCGGCCGTGTGGTTCACCACGATGTCCATGTAGAACTTCATGCCGCGCGCATGTACGGCGTCGACGAGCGCCTTGAAGTCCGCGTCGGTTCCAAAATGCGGATCGACGCGGGTAAAGTCGGTGATCCAATAGCCGTGATAGCCGGCGGACTCCCCGCCCTTCGGCCCCTGGACCGGTTTGTTCTTGAAGACGGGCGCGAGCCAGACCGCCGTCGCTCCCAGCGATTGAATGTAGTCGAGGCGTTTGATAACGCCCTTCAGGTCGCCGCCGTGATAAAAGCCCTTCGAAGCCGGATCGTATCCGGTCGTCAGCCGGCCGCCCTTCAACCCGCCACGATCGTTCGAGCGATCGCCGTTCTCGAAGCGGTCGGGAAGCAGGAAATAGACGATCTCGTCCTGCGGCAGCCTTTGGCGATAATTCTGCGCGGCGGCGGTGCCCTGCGGTGCGCCGATACCGGGCGCCGCGCAAAGCATCAGGCTCGCCGTCAGGGAAACGAGCCAGTTGCGTACGCTTGCTCTTCCGAAGTCCGCGCCTGCCAAACGGCGCATGGAGGCGCCGAATATCCTCATGCGCGCGATGAAACCCGTGATCGGATGGATTGGCATATTCGACACTCCACCGGGGTTGGCGTAAAACTCTCAAGCGTATCCAACCGCCGACACGGCAGCAACGCCCCGAAGAGAACCCTCGCCGGCCTAAGGCCGGCGAGGGATGAACAACACGGGGAGGGACGCCTAGTTCAACTTGTACGTGAGGCTGAACTGATACGTCGTTCCGAAGCGCCACCAGTCGAGATTCTGGCGCGTGTCGTTCGGATTGGAGGTGAATTGGTACATGGTCTGCTTTTCATGCAGCAGGTTGTCGGCCTGGAGGTTGATCGACAAACCGTTCGCCGGACCGTCCTCGAAAGTGTAGCCAATCTGAGCACCAAGCCAGCCCTGCGCTTTGAACTCGTTGCGCGTGTAGGTGTTGTCGAAGCCCTTGATCTCGCTGAAGAACCGCGAACGGAAGTTATAGTTCACGCGGGCCGAGAAGCCGCCCTTGTCGTAGTACACCGTGGCGTTATAGACGAGCTTCGACAGGCCGGGCAGCGGCGTCGCCGGTCCTGAATCCGACACGCCCTTCATGCTGCTGTCGGTGTAGGAGATGTTGCCTGTGGCGCCGAACCCGTCGAGCCAATCGGAGATGGACGCTCCGCCGATCGCACCACTGAACTCCATGCCGACGATGTTGCCACCGCTCGCGTTGACGTCCTCGGTGACATAACCCATGTACGTATGTGGCGTGTATCCGGCGGGATAAACGTAGCCGGTGAAGTTGAACGGCGTCCTTTGCGTATAGATGTAAGACTCGAGGTTCTTGTAGAACGCCGCGACCGCGAAGTACGTGTCCTTGCCGTGATAGTATTCATACGACAGGTCAGCGGCGTCGGCGATCCAGGGCTTCAGCTTGGGATTGCCGGTCGAGCCACTCCATGGAGAACACATTGTCCACTGGGCATCGGTGCAATTGACGTTCGCAGTGGCCGTACTGAAGCCGTAGGAATTGACATCGACCATCTGGTCCATGCGCGCCCGCACCAGTTCACGCGCGCCGCCCAAGCGGATCTTGCTGTTGTCGGAGACTTCCAGAGCCAGATTCAGGCTCGGCAGAACTTCCCCGTATTCCGCGCCGCCCTGGATCGGATACGCATTCGGCCAAGCCACTGCAAAGCCGGATGAACCCTGATGGGTCAGGACAAACTGCACGCCAATATTGCCGGTCAAGGCATGGTTGGCGAGCGTCGAGTCGATATCGGCCTTCACATAGCCGGTATAGACGATTTCGTTGACGTCGTAGCCCTTCTGATAGGCCCACACGCCGGTGTTGTGCGTCAGGAGATAGACGCCGTTATCCAGAGCCGCATCGGCATTCCAACCCGCAAAGCCCGGGAAGCCGAAGTAGGCAAGCCCCGTGCTTACACCCGTGCGGTATGCCGCCGGAACAGGCGTGCCGGCCGGCTGCACGTAGCCCGCATAGCTGTTGCCATGAGAGGCATAATACGCCTGTGCGTTGTCCGCCACCGCCTTGGCGGTGAGGAAGTACTCGTCCGTCGACTTCGTCTTGGTGCGATTGGTGTAGTAGAGGCCGGCGGTGATGCCTTTGAAGAAGCCGCCGCCGAGGTCACGCTGCACTTCCAGCTTCAGCGTGGCCATGTGGTCGTGAATCTTGTCGTATTTGAGGTAACCAGCCTGAGTGCACGACGGCAACCCCGGAGGGCTTCCCCAGCATCCCGAATCGGTCAACAGCATGTTGTTGTAGTTGCCGTAATCGAGTGCCGGCGTGACATGCATGACGTCCTGGCTGTTCAGCGTGAACGGCATCGGATCGCGTGCACCCGGGCCGCCGCCGTAGCTTGTACCGGCATATTCTTCGAGCAGACGCGAATGGCGCTGCACGCTGGAATAGCCGGCATCGAGCATCGCCGTCCAGGGACCGGAATTGTAGGTGTTCTTCCAGCCGATGGCGAACAGGTCGTTGTTGTGCCGGTCCGATTCCGAGCGACCGACCTGGTGCACGCCCGGCGTGAAGGTGCCGGCGGTGACATAGCCATTGGTGACCGTGTAACCCGGCACCAAGTCCTGGCCGCCCCAGGAATACATCGGGGCTTCAACGCGCAGCTCCCGCCAGGCATCGCGGAACGATGTGGCGAACAGATCCAACGTGGATTCGAAGTTCTCGTTGGGACGGTATTGCAGCGTGGCGATGGCCGCGTTGCGCTTCAGATCGTCCACGACGGAGTTGAACTTGGCGCCGCCGACGACGTAGTCACTGCTCGGAACGCCTGCGCCGCCGTTGCCATTCGGGTAACCCCACGGCGCATATTCCTGGTACGGATTGAGATCGTCCATCAGCGCCACGCCGACCATCAAGCCAAGCTTGCCGCCGGCAAACTGATCGATGAATGTGCCGCCCAGACGCCAGCCGTATTTACCTTCCTTCGGATTCAGCTCACCCAGCGAATTGGTCTGGCCGCGCGCGTTCGCCGAAATAACCATGTGGTCGTAATCGAGCGGGCGGATGGTCCGCATGTCGATCGTGCCGGAAAGGCCAGCGCCCACCAGATCGGCGGACGGGGTCTTGTAGACAACGACACCCGACATCAATTCGGCCGGATATTGGTCGAACTGGACGCTGCGGTTATCGTTGGTGGACACCTGCTCGCGACCGTTGAGCAGCGTGGTGGCGAAGTCTGGCGACAGACCGCGGATCGAAATATCGCTCGCGCGACCGTTCACGCGCTGCGTGGCAAGGCCGGGCAGCCGCGATATCGCTTCGCCAATCGAGGTGTCCGGCAGCTTGCCGATGTCTTCCGCCGAGACGGCTTCAATGATCTCGTCCGAATTTTTCTTCAGAAGAATCGTATTCTCGATACTGGCGCGGATGCCTGTCACCGTGACGGTTTCGACCGCCAGGTCCGACTGCGCCAAGGCGGCATTGCTTGCCGCCACCAGCATGACCACGACGCTCGTCGCCGTGGAACCGAGTAGGAATGCCTTGCGCAACAAGGCAGACCGATTGGTGCGTTTTTGAGTGAAAGATGACATCTTGTGGATACTCCCCGATTTGCTGCTTTTTTTGGCGCGTGCCCCTGCCGTCAGGCGCGCTGCCCCCGACGCGTATGACCTGCGATCGCCGGTTAGCGACCGCGTGCAAGCCGGGATCATCAGCCCGATGTCATCCGATGCCAACGGATCGCATACGTATTCATCGCGGCCCGCCTGGATAATTTGCGCCGACGTGACTTTTTCATCCGGGCACGAGCAAGACGAGGTAAGCGCTTACATGTTTCGCGGCGGTGTTAAGCATCGCATTCACGAATACCGGCGATTCCGTACATGTTAGCGTTACTATGTCGATGTTGTCGCGATGAGCGGCAGTTTCCATGGCAGGCTTCGACGACTCTCTCGTCGTCCGGATCGTGGCAGCCCAGGCTCACGAACCGGCGGTACGCGAGTCGATCGCGCCACCCGAGGCCCGATAGAGGGCCGAGCCCGCATTCCGACGAAGAACGAAGCGTGAAACTCTCGAACTTGGTTTTGTGGGTTCCCTGACACTCTGCCAAGTCCTGGTGGGCCCTACGGGAGTCGAACCCGTCTTGCAAGATTGAAAATCTTGAGTCCTAACCGATAGACGAAGGGCCCGCGCAACCCGCACGGCGACTGGGCGCGCCGTCGAGCGGAAGGGGGCTATAGGACCCGAAAGCCGTCTTTGCAAGCGCCGTCAAGCGGTTGCCGGGGCGGCGTCAACCAGGTGGAGCTGGACCCGCTGCCGGCCGTTCCATTCTTCCGCCCGCAACCGTCCCGCAGCGTGGATTTTGGCGCCGCGGGCCCCGAGCAGCGCGCGGCCCAATTCCGTGCCGGCCGTGCGGAATGCGATGGCGTCGAGCCTCGCACCGTCCGCGCCGCCGAGCCTGAGCCGCACATGATCCCTGCCCACGACATCGACGAAGAGGACCTGGGCGTCCGGCACGAGGATAAGCGGCTCCGGGTTGCCGGCTCCGAAGGGTCCGGCGCGGGCAATATCCGTCGCCAGCGACGCGGTTGCACCGGCCGGAGAAACAACGGCATCGAGAGTCAGCGCCGCAGCCGCGACGTCGGTGTATTTGGCAAACTCGGCCGTCAAAAAGGCGTGGAACCGATCCTTCTGTTCGGGACGCAGCGAGAATCCCGCGGCCATCGCGTGCCCGCCGCCGGTGTCCAACGCGCCGGCTTCGCGTGCGGCGCGGACGATGGCGCCGACATTCACACCGGCAATTGAACGCACCGAGCCGCGTCCAAGCCCGCCCTCAAATCCCGCCACAAACGCCGGCTTGGCAAACCGTTCCTTGAGCCTGCCCGCGACCACGCCCACGACGCCCGGATGCCAGCCTTCGCCCGCCAGGAAGAGGAACGGAAAATTGTCCTGCGCCGCCGCCTGGGCCAACGCCTCGTCGAGGATGATTTTTTCGATGGCTTGCCGTTCGCGATTGTGGGTGTCGAGGGCGGCGGCGAACTGTGCCACTTCGGAGCCGGTCGCCGTCAGCAGATCGACACCCAATCCGCAGCGTCCGACGCGCCCGCCCGCGTTGATCCGCGGCCCGAGAACAAATCCGAGATGGTATGGTGTGAACGGCGGCGCGATGCCCGCAACGGCAGCCAGCGCCGCGAGACCCGCCCGCTCCAATTTCGCCAGCTTAGCGAGTCCCGCGATCACGAAGGCCCGGTTGACGCCGACGAGCGGCACGACATCGCAAACCGTCGCCAAGCCGACGAGATCGAGGCAGGCCCGCAGCTCGGGTTCGACCTTGGCCGCGTAGAAGCCCGTATCCCGCAGAGCGCGGTTCAAAGCCACCAGAAACAGGAACGCGATTCCCGCGGCGCACACATACCCGAGGCCCGAGGCATCGTCGCGCCGATTGGGATTGACGTGCGCGAAAGCCAGCGGTTCGCGCTCGACGGCGTGATGATCGAGAACGATCACGTCGAGGCCCGCTTCGCGCGCCGCGACGAGCGCGTCCGTGGCGCCCGCCCCGCAATCGACGGTGACGACGAGTCCCGCCCCTTTCTCTTTCAGCCGCAGCAAGGCGCGTGCCGAAGGCCCGTAGCCTTCGGTCATCCGGTCGGGAATGTAGAGGCGCGGCGGCGCCCCCACAGCCGCGAGAAAATCGTGCAACAGCGCTGCCGAGCAGGAACCGTCCACGTCGTAGTCGCCGAAAACCGCGATGCGTTCGCCGCTTACGATGGCCGCCATCACGCGGGCGACCGCCTTGTCCATGTCCTTCAGGATCAAAGGCTCCGGAAGGAAGCGTTTCAGAGTCGGGTTGAGATAATCCGCCACGTCGTCCGGGGCGATGCCGCGCGCCGCGAGCAGACGCGCCAACACGTGCGGAATATTTTGCGCCGACACCAGGGCGCGAACCGCGTCTTCGTCGCAGTCCGCGACGGCCCACCGCTGTCCTGAAAAGGACCGCAGAACTCCGGTCATGTTTCGCATG
The DNA here is from genome assembly GCA_028871795.1 of Alphaproteobacteria bacterium. Lineage (GTDB taxonomy): Bacteria > Pseudomonadota > Alphaproteobacteria > Micropepsales > Micropepsaceae > Rhizomicrobium. The sequence continues at coordinate 53,551 of JAGWMG010000010.1, forward strand.
CCCTCCTGCGAAGGTGTTCGGCCGTTCGTGGCCTGGGCTTCAGCGCCCATGCCGGCGAGCATGCCGCGCGGTGATCCAGCGCACGGTTCCGGACGACGAACGCATGACGACGCTGTGGGTGAAGGTGAATTCCTGGGTGCGATGGACGCCTTGCAGCATCGAACCGTTCGTCACGCCGCTTGCCGCAAAGATCACGTCCCCGCTGGCGAGATCCTTCACCTTGTATTTGCGGTTGAAGTCCGTGATCCCCAGTTTGGCGGCGCGCTCCTTTTCGTCGTTCGATTTGAAAAACAAACGAGCCTGGAATTGGCCGCCCACACAGCGCAATGCCGAGGCCGCCAACACGCCCTCCGGCGCTCCGCCGCGGCCGATGTAGATGTCAATGCCGGTCTTCGGGTCGCTGGTCGCAATCACACCCGCGACATCGCCGTCAGTAATAAGGTGGACGGACGCGCCCACGCTGCGCACGGCGGCGATGTGTTTTTCGTGTCGCGGGCGATCGAGGATGCAAGCCGTGATCTCGCGCGGATGCACGTTCTTGAACTTGGCGAGCGCCAGGACATTGTCGCCGGGATCGGCGTCGAGATCGATGATGTCTTCCGGATAACCGCCGCCGATCGCGATCTTGTCCATATAGGTGTCGGGCGCGTTGAGCAAAGTCCCCGGTTCCGCCATCGCCATCACCGCAAGCGCGTTGGGCAAGGCTTTCGATGTCAGCGTGGTGCCCTCGAGCGGGTCGACCGCGATATCGACTTCGACGCCGCCGGTCCCGACTTCCTCACCGATGTAAAGCATCGGTGCCTCATCGCGCTCGCCTTCCCCGATCACCACCGTGCCGTCGATCGGCAGGTAGTTGAACGTCCTGCGCATGGCCTCCACGGCGGCGTGGTCGGCGGCATGTTCGTCGCCGCGGCCGATGAATTCCGACGCCGCGATCGCCGCCGCTTCGGTGACGCGCACCGCTTCCAGCGCAAATGCGCGGTCTAGAGGACTGCTGACCATGAATTCTCCTGAATCTGTCGCTGCGGAGCTATCTCGCTTCCATCGCGATCATGCAAGGAGGCGAAATGACTTTGTCCGACACGGCGATTGTCTTAAACGCGCCGTCGACGGCAGCGTACGTCGTCTCATGCGTAATCATCACGATCGATACCGCCTCCCCCGGAGCGCGCCCGCGTTGGATCATGCTCTCGATCGAAATGCGCCACTCGGCCAGACGACCCGCAATCTCCGCCAGCACCCCCGGAACATCCAGCACCTGGAAGCGTAGATAAAATGCCGACGTGGCGCTATCTGCTGGTGCGGCTGGTAGCGGTACCAGCGCGCGTGCGGGTATTCCGAACACAGGCCCCATATTTCCGCGTGCAATATCGACGATGTCGGCGATGACTGCATTGGCAGTCGGTGCTTCGCCAGCCCCGCGGCCGTCGAAAAAGAACGGTCCGGCGTGCTTGACGTCGGCAACGACGGCGTTGAACGCTCCGTGCACGTCCGCCAACGGCGTACCGGCGCTTACCATCGAAGGTTGGACGCGCTGGTCGATGCCGTTCTGCGACCTTTTAGCAATGCCCAGGAGTTTGATGCGGTATCCGAACTCGCGCGCGAAAGCGATGTCTTCCGACGCGATGTGAGCGATTCCCCGCACGGCCATGGTGTCCAAATCGGGCATGGTGCCGAATGCCAGCGCCGCCAGGAGCGCGAGTTTGTGTGCGGTATCGCCGCCGCCGATGTCCAAACTCGGATCCGACTCGGCGTAGCCGAACGCTTGCGCGTCCTTGAGAACGTCGTTGAACGGACGGCCAGAGGATTCCATTTGCGTCAGGATGTAATTGCACGTGCCGTTGAGGATGCCGCGCACGGCGGCCACTTCGTAACCGATGAGACTCTCGCGCAGCGCCTTGACGATCGGGATGCCGCCGGCGACGGCCGCCTCGAATTTCAGGGAAAGACCTTTCTCTTCCGCCAGAGCGGCGAGCCTGGCGCCGTGGCGGGCCAACAGCGCCTTGTTCGCCGTGACGACATGTTTGCCTGCCTTGAGGGCCTTTTCGACCAGCGTCAACGCCGGCCCGTCATCGCCGCCGATCAACTCGACCACCACGTCCGCGTCCACTTTGGCAAGAGCGTGCGTATCACCCACCCAGTTTCCGATCTCGAAGCCGCGCTTTTTGTTCCTGTCGCGCGCGCACATGGCGACGATCTCGAGCCTGCGCCCCGCACGGTCCTCCAACGTCTTCGACTGCAAGGCTGCGACCACGCCGCCGCCGACCGTGCCGAGTCCGGCGATCGCAATCCTCAGCGGACCACTCATTTCGCGATTTCCAGGGCTGCCGGCTCGTCGATCCGAAGGGACAGGAATTTCTTGACGTTGCGCGCCGCCTGACGGATGCGGTGCTCGTTCTCCACCAGCGCGATACGGACGTAGCCTTCGCCGTATTCGCCGAAGCCGATGCCCGGCGACACCGCGACCTTGGCGTGGATGAGAAGCTGCTTGGCAAATTCCATCGACCCGTGTTCGCGATACTGCTCGGGAACCGGCGCCCAGGCGAACATCGAGGCCGGCGGCGACGGCACATTCCAGCCGGCGCGCATCATGCTTTCCACCAGCACGTCGCGGCGCGACTTGTAGATAGCGCGGATTTCGTCGACGCACTCCTGCGGCCCGTTCAATGCGGCGGCGGCTGCGACCTGGACCGGCGTATAGGCGCCGTAGTCGAGATAGGACTTGATGCGCGCCAGCGCCCCGATCAGCCGCTTGTTGCCAGCCGCGAAGCCCATCCGCCAGCCCGGCATCGCGTAGGTCTTCGACAGGGACTGGAATTCGATCGCAATATCCTTGGCGCCCTCCACCTGCAGGATCGAAGGCGGCGGATCGTCGCCGAAATAGATATCGGCATAGGCGAGGTCGGACAACACCCAGATTTCGTGTTTCTTGGCGAAGGCGACGATTTCCTTGTAGTAGTCCAGGCTCACCATCTGCGCCGTCGGATTCGACGGATAATTCACCACCATCGCCACCGGCGAGGGCACGGAGTGCTTCACGGCATTGCCGATCCGGCTCAGATAAACCTCGGGAGTCGTGGCGGGCACGTGCCGGATGGCCGCGCCTGCGAGGATGAAGCCGAAGGCATGGATGGGATAGGCCGGATTCGGAACCAGCACGACGTCGCCGGGTGCGGTGATCGCCGCCGCGAGATTGGCAAAGCCTTCCTTGGAACCGAGCGCCGCGATCACCTCGGTATCGGGGTCGAGTGTGACGCCGAAGCGGCGTTTGTAGTAACCGGCCATGGCCTTGCGCAGGCCCTTGATACCCCGCGACGCGGAATAGCGGTTCGATTTTGGATCGCGCGCCGTCTCGCAAAGCTTGTCGACGATATGTTTCGGCGTCGGCATGTCGGGGTTGCCCATGCCGAAATCGATGATGTCCTCGCCGGCCGCGCGCGCGTGCGCCTTGAGACGGTTCACTTCTTCGAAAATGTACGGCGGCAGTCGCTTGATGCGGTGAAATTCGTTCTGCATGGTCGGAACCTACAAGCCGCGAAGCACTGTCAGCCCTGGACGAAAATTTCCGCCCGGCGGTTGCCGTCTTCGCCCTTGGGCATGGATTCGTAGTAGACGGGCTGGCTGTCGCCGACCGCATCCACCAGCACTTTGTCGGCCGGGACGCCGTCGCGGATGAGTTCCTTGGCCACCGCGTCCGCGCGTTCCTGCGACTTCCGGAAGATGACCTCCAAATGGCGTTCCAGGGACATGTTTGGCGTCCGGCTGGAGGAGTGTCCCACGACGCGAACGACGCCTTGGCCGCCCCGGGCCTTGAACTGGTCCGCGGCCGCCCGCACCTGTGCGCGGCCCTCCGGATTCAGATAGACGGAATCGCCCGTGAAGAAGACGACTGCGCTCGCCGGCAACCCCTGGGGGTTGGCGTAAACGCTTGGCGTGTTTGCCGGCGCCGGCTGAAGGACCTCCAGGTTGGCGACGACGGCGCCGCTCATGGTTTCGGGCCCGCCTTCGCTCATTTCGACTGCGTGCGATCTGCGAGTCTTCGTCGGTTTCGTGCTCGCGGCGGCGGCGGCCAAGCCCGCAGAAGCAATGCCGGCGCCCGCCGCCGTTTGTTGATAGCGCTCCAGGATCGGCGGCGCGACGAACTGCGAAATCGACGGATCGAGCGGCGGCGCGGAGGAAGGCTTGAAGCCCAGCGCGGCGTCGGACGGCGCGACGGACGCCGTCCATTGCGGAACCGCTGGCACCGCCGGAACCGCAGGCTGTGCGTTGGTTGGAGAGATGGCCGCAGTTTGCACCGGTGCAGGCGCAGTTGCAGATTCCACCGGCGCGATCGGGGTCGGCGGCTCGACGCTTGCCATGCGCGTGGCGGAACCGGGCGACGGCAGGGTTCCAGGCATGGCAGCGCCTTCGGGCGCTTGAATGACCGATTGATCGACCTGCGCGGTACGCTGCTCCACGGGCGCGGGTGGCGCAGCCTGCTGCGGGCTGGCGGATTTGCTCTCGACCGACGACACCGATTCGGAGGCGGCCTGCGCCGGAGCGTTGGGCGGCGGGGCGGCTGCGGGTTCGGTGCCGCCGCGCAGTGCGTCGGCGCTGTATTTGACGTTGGCGCGGTCGGCATTGAGCGATTCGGCGACTTGTCTCTGCTCGTCAGGAGTCGACGTCGCCGGTTTGTCCGGCAGACTCGCGAGATCCGGCGTCTGTCCGCTGTCGCCCGCGGTCGACGAATCGTCGCCAAACCACGTTGTGGGATCGACCCAATCGGGTACGCTGGGCATGTCCGGCAAGCTGGAACAGGCGCTTGTGCCCATTCCGACCATGATTATCGCGGCCATTTGCAGGAAACGTTTTTTCGTGGCGCCAAAGCCCAGTCTCATCGAACTCTCCCAAGCCACGCCCGCGCTGCGCTGGCCAGCCGACTTCATATACAGGGCCGTCCGATCCGATCCAAGCATTTCAAGCCGCGCAACCACATGAAATCTTGTGACAAACTTGCACAAGGTTACGCGGCGAGACTAGATTGCTGCAGCGCACGCGCGCGTCAAACCAGTCGGCTTGGGCAGTAAATCACGCAAATGCAAAAAACAGAACGGAAAGCGTCAAAGACGTCGTCGAAACCCAAAGTACCGCCCCGCACAGCCTCGCACGCCGCACCCGACAGCCCCGACGTGCCGTTGGTGCGCGCGATGTTGCCCTCCAAATCGCCGGACGCGCCTGACAACGGCTATGCGATCGGCGACGGCACTGAATTCGTCCGCAATATGATGCGGGTCGGCGTCCAGTCGCAGCGGCTCTTGAGCGAATTCGCGAAACGCCAGTTGGAAAACGGCAATGCGCCGCTCGATCCGTTGAACCTGACGGACACGTTTTTGGCGCTGGCGCGGGGAATGGCGGCGCATCCGGCGGCGATGATCGAGGCGCAATTCCAGCTATGGCGCGACACTATGGGCCTCTGGGAGGCGGCGGCCCACCGGATGCTTGGCGGCGCGCCTCAGCCCGTCGCGGCACCAAAACCCGGCGACAAGCGGTTCCGCGACAAGGATTGGCAGGAGAACCAGATCTTCGACTTCATCAAGCAATCGTACCTTCTGACGGCGAACTGGATGCAGAGTACCGTAGCCAGCGTGGAGGGGCTCGACCCCGCCATGCGCCGGCGCGCCGACTTCTATACAAAGCAATTCGTCGACGCGATCGCGCCCACCAATTTCGTCCTGACCAATCCGGAAGTCCTGCGCACGACGATGCAGACGAACGGCGAGAATCTGGTGCGGGGCCTCGACAACCTGCTGGCGGATTTGGAGCGCGGCCACGGACAGCTTGCGATCCGGCAGAGCGCCGACGCCTTCGTGGTGGGCGAAAACATCGCGCTGACGCCCGGCAAGGTGGTCTTCCGCGGCGAATTGTTCGAACTGTTGCAGTACACGCCGACGACGGCCGAGGTCCACGAACGGCCGCTGCTGATCTTCCCGCCCTGGATCAACAAGTTCTACATCCTGGACTTGCGGCCCGAAAATTCCTTCATCCGGTGGCTGGTCGGCCAGGGCTATACCGTGTTCGTCGTTTCCTGGGTCAATCCGGACCGCAAGCTCGCCCGGAAGACCTTCGAAGACTACATGCACGAAGGAATTTTCACCGCACTCGACGCCGTCGAAAAGGCGACCGGGGTGCGCGATCCCAATGTGGTGGGCTATTGCATCGGCGGCACGCTTCTGGGCGCCGCTCTTGCCTACATGGCCAAGACGGGCGACGACCGCATCCACTCCGCGACGTTCTGGGCGGCGCAGGTCGATTTCAGCGACGCCGGCGATCTCAAGATCTTCGTCGACGACGCCCAGCTCGCGGCGCTCAAGGAACAGATGGAGGCCGACGGCGGGCTGCTCGAAGGCCGCAAGATGGCGGCCACTTTCAACATGCTGCGCGCCAACGACCTAATCTGGTCGTTCGTGGTGAGCAACTACCTGCTCGGCAAGACGCCGGCGCCGTTCGATCTTTTGTATTGGAATTCCGACACCACGCGGATGCCGGAGCGGATGCATCTTTTCTATCTGCGCGAATGCTATCGCGACAACGCGCTGGCGCTGGGGAAGATGACGTTCGGCGACGTGATGCTCGATCTGGGCAAGGTGAAGATTCCGGTCTATCTGCAGTCGGCCAAGGACGACCACATCGCGCCGTTCCGCTCGGTCTACAAGGCCACCAAGCTGTTCAAGGGGCCTATCCGTTTCATCCTCGCGGGATCGGGACATATCGCCGGCGTCATCAACCCGCCGGCCGGCGGCAAATACCAGCATTGGACGAACGACAAGCTGCCCGGGACCGTCGAGGAATGGCAGGCGGGCGCCGAGGAACATCCCGGTTCCTGGTGGCCGGACTGGGACAAATGGCTGGCCAAACTTTCGGGCAAGAAAATCCCCGCGCGCCAGCCCGGCGACGGCAGGCTGAAAGCGCTCGGCGACGCGCCGGGGACGTATGTGAGGGTCAAGACGCGGTAGGTTTCACACCAGTCCCGCCGTCTCCGGCAGTCCCAGCATGAGATTGAGGTTCTGCACCGCCGCCCCGCCGGCGCCCTTGCCGAGATTGTCGAGCAAGGCGACGAGGCGCACCTGGCCGTATTTGTCGTTGCCGAAGACAAACAGCTTCATGCCGTTGGTGAGCTTCAGCATTTCGGCGTCGAGCGCCTTGTTCAGGATGCCGCCTTCCAGACTATCGACCTCGATCAGCTTCTCGCCGCGATAGGCTTCGCCCAGTACTTCGTGAATCTTGAACGTCGTCGGCTTGCCCGGCAAGGCCCAAAGCTGCAACGGCACTTCCACCATCATGCCGCGGTAGAAGCGTCCGACGCTCGGCGCGAAGACCGGCGGATGGGACAGCTTGGCGTGCGCCTGCATCTCGGGCACATGCTTGTGGGAGAGCGTCAGCGCGTACGTGCGCACCACCGTTTCGACATATGCCGGCGAAGCCTTCTTCTCGAACTCCTCGATCATCGCCCGGCCGCCGCCCGAATAGCCGGACACGGCATTGACGGTCAGCGGAAAATCGGGCGGAACGATTCCGGCGCGCGTCAGAGGCCGCACCAGGGCCAGAAAGCCTGTCGCATAGCAGCCCGGATTGCTGACGCGTCCGGCGGCGGCGAGCTTGGCGCGCTGATCGCGCTCCATTTCCGGAAAGCCGTAGACCCAGCCGGGCGCCGTGCGATATGCCGTCGACGCGTCGATCACGCGCACGGAGGGATTGTCGATCAGCGACACCGCCTCGCGCGCGGCATCGTCGGGCAGGCAGAGGACCACAAGGTCTGCTTCGTTCAGCGCCTTGGCGCGGGCGCGCGGGTCCTTGCGCTCGGCGTCGGCAAGCTGCACGACCGAAAGATCGCCGCGTCCCGCCAGCCGCTCGCGGATTTCCAGGCCGGTCGTGCCGGCCGCCCCGTCGATGAAAATCCTGGCACTCACGTCATCCACCGCTTGTTGGCCGAGTCGGTCCCCTCGCAGAATCGTCAAGCGTTGACAAGCCTTCTGTGGCATTCTTACCTCGATTTCGCCTGTGAGTCCCGGTGGAGCCGCGCCCGCCGGTGCATGGCCGTGTTGCAGAAGAGGGCTTCCTCATGGATCCGAATGCCGTCATCGAAGTGTTCCGCCGCAATGTGACCGAACACTACTTCGACCTGAAAGGCCGCGTCGGCCGCCAAGAGTTCTGGTACTTCGTGCTTGCCTGTTTCGTTCTGTTTATAGGTGCCTGGATCGTCGACCGCGTGATTGGCATAGGGTTGCTCAGTCCCGTGCTTGGCCTTGCGCTGCTCCTGCCGATGACGGGAATGGGCGCGCGCCGGCTTCAGGACATCGGGCGCAACGGCTCGCTTGTCTGGGTGTGGGCGATTATCAGCGCTGTCGCGCAGGTCTTCGGTCTCCTGATGGCCCTGGCCGGTCCGTACGGTGCGCTGGGCGCCCTGTACTTCCTCTTTACCTTCGGCTGGCTGCTCGGTCTCGTCAGTCTCGCATCGCTCGCCATTTCGATCGTCCTGATCTATTTCTGGGTCCAGCCGGGAGCCGCGGGCGCAAACGAATACGGTCCCGATCCGAATGCCGCCGCTGCCGCGCCGAAAGCCGCGTAGGGCTATTTCGACGAATTGGCTGCGAGGAGTGCGGCAGGCGACGGCGTGTCGTTCGCCGCGCGGTTGGCCGGATTCGATTTGAACGCCGCTGCCGCGGCTTTCGCCGCTCGACGTTGCTCCGGCGGCAGCAGCGCCGCGACGGTGTCGGCCTGGGCCGCCGCGTCGCGGTCGCCTTGCGCTGCCGCGATCGCATACCATTTGTATGCATCTGCCGGGCTTTGCGGCACGCCCTGCCCGCCTTGGTACAGGACGGCGAGATCGAATTGGGCGTCGACGTCGCCGAAGGCCGCGGCGCGCGCGAGCCACTGCGCGGCCTTCTCGAGATCGGTTCCTTCGCGCCAGCCGCCGGCATAGGCTTTGCCCAGATTGGCCATGGCCTTGACGTTTCCCGCTTGCGCCGCCGCTTCGTACAGGCGGATCGCTCTGGGCATGTCCGTGGCGACGCCGGTCCCCGTCTGGTAGAGGACGCCGAGAACCTCCTGCGCAACCGGCTGCCCGCCGCTCGCGGCGCGCTGGAGCCAGCCGGTAGCCCTATCGATATTGATCGCGACGCCCGTGCCGTTCAGGTATTTCAGGCCAAGGAGCAATTGTGCGGCCGTGTTTCCGCTCCTGGCGAGCATCCCGAGGCTTCGTCTTGCCGCCGGCAGGTTCGCGGCTTGGCCGCTGGCGGCGGCACGGACACGCACCGCGCCTTCGGGTTGCATGTTGAATACGAAGCCCAGTTCCGCTGCGACCAGGATCGCGCCGGCCAATACCCAGCGCCAAAGATTCCGCCTTTTGCGGCCGGCGGCGCTTTTCTTGACGGCAGGTTTCTGCGCCGCATTGATCGCGGCGCGGCGGGCGGAGGAAAGATAGGCGTTTTGTCCGTTTTCCAGCGGCGTTTTGTCCGGGTGCGTCGCTTCGCAGGCCAGCGGTTTCGTCCACGGCTGGAAATCGGCGGGCCCGGCTGTGGCATCCGGCGCCGGACGCGGCGCGGTGCTGGCGTCTGCCGTCCCGGCGGCGAGATTGTGGAGTTCGAGGTGCAGCTCCGCAACGGCGCGCTGATGGCGGGCGTCGCTGCTTTCGAGCCGCTCTTGGAGGCGTTGCAGGGCCTCGGCGGTGGAACCACTCCGCTCGGCATTCTCCTTTGCCTCACGGCCGCGACGCGCTTCGGCCTCCGTCACGGCTTGTTCGAGGACGTGCAAACGGGTCTCCAGGCGCATGAGAGCGCTCTCGGTTCCCTCCCTGATCCTGGATTTCGGCAGGATGATCCGCTTGGCCAGTTGGTCGAGTTCCCCCGCTTGCTGCCGCATCAGTTCGCCGTAGTCGGCCGAGTCTTCGCCCGACGGCGCCGAAGTTGCCGAAACATCCGTGTCCGGCGTTCCGCAGACCGGCGTCGGCACCTCTTCGGACGTTGCCGCCGGTGCGGGAGCCGTCTCGCCGTGCAACAGGTCCAGCAGCTGCTGTCTGCTTGAGAAGTAGCCATACATCGTTGCGCGTGCGATGCCGGTCTCGCTGGCTACGGCGGTGAACGTCAGCGCGGCCTCGCCGTGGACATCGATCAGACGGCGCGCGGCTTCCAGCAGCGCCAGGCGCGTGGCTTCGCGATCGCGCGGACGACTCCAGGACGGTCTCGCCGCGTCTTCTGTATTCGTGTTTGTCCGCCTGCCGGCCAATGACGGCTCCGCGCCCGATCCTCCGAGGAGACCATGACTGTGCTGTCTTATGATGAAAAAAGGGTTGGCGTTTAGGAGACTGCCCGCATCGCGGCAATCTTGGTGAATGAAACGTAAATCCGGCGGCGGTGGCGCGCGCCGCACCCGGGGCATGATCGGCGAACGGCAAAACAGTGGCCTAACATTCATTAGGCCGCTGCTTCTCCGAATGTCTTTGAAGATGCCGTATTACCGCTTCGAGAACTGGAAGCTGCGCCGCGCCTTGGGCCGGCCGTACTTCTTGCGCTCGACGGCGCGCGGATCGCGGGTGAGGAAGCCGCCCGGCTTCAATACGGCGGGCGAGCGGATGATCGTCCGGTATCTTCGGCCCCGGTCAACGGCTGTTCGAGCGGGCGCGAATATTCGAGCGGCAGCGGATGCGGCACCGAAGCTCGGTGGCGCTTGAGGTAATCCTCATATTCGCTGGGCGAGACGTGTACGGACCAGCCGTCGGGGCGGATGCCCCAGCCGCTCTCCTTCTCCTCCCAGGCCATGAGGTGGATGAGCGTGGCGCAAGGGTCGCAGATTGCGGGCTAGTTGCCAATGGGAGTAAGGTGCAACCGCGGCGTTCAGCCGGGGGCAGTCGATGAACTGGGACACTGTCTTCGCGATCCGTCATTATCGGCATATTCCTGATCGCGGCAGTTGGTTTTGGCCAACCCGCGCACGCGCAGACGGCGGCGAGTGCTAGGTGTTCAGTCCCAGGGTGTGGTGAAGTGGGTTTAGCCTGAACCGTTTTGGCTGCTTCGTCCAGACTTTGCAGATGTGCTCATAGGGCGTGAGACCTCTGAGGGTCTTGAGCCGTTTGGCGAAATTGTAGGCCATGAGGAATGCCTGAACGTGCTCCTTGAGCTGGGTGTGCGTCCCGTACCCCCCGCATTCGCGGGCCATGACAACGTATCGGTTGATTCCATCCGATCACAATCGGCTCTAAATCGCTCCGCTCTCTTTCAGGGCCGCGATGTCGTCCGGCGAAAACCCCCAGGCGGCGAGCGAGGCGGCGTTGTCGGCGGCGGCGGGCGGGCCTTGTATTTCCGGCGGCGTGCGCGAGAAGCGCGGCGCCGGGGCGGGCTGCACCACGCCGTCGATCTCCACGAAGGTGCCGCGCGCGACGTTATGCGGATGAAGCGGCGCCTCGTCCATCGACAGCACCGGCGCATAACAGGCGTCGCCGCCGGCGAAGACCGCGTCCCATTCGGCGCGCGTCCGGGTCTTGAAAACCTCCGCCAGCTTCGCCTTCAGCGCCGGCCAGGCGGAAGGATCCATCCGCGCCTCGAAGGCCGGATCGCTCATGCCGATTTTTTCGAGAAGCTCCTTGTAGAATTGCGGCTCGATCGACCCCACGGCGATCCATTTGCCGTCCTTGGTCTCGTAGGTGCCGTAGAAGTGCGCGCCGCCGTCCAGCAAATTCCCGCCGCGCTCGCCGCGCCACAAGCCCATCGCCTTGAGTCCGTAGAACAGCGCCATCAGCGAGGCGGCGCCGTCGCTCATCGCCGCGTCGACGACTTGCCCCTTGCCGGAGGCGCGCGCTTCCAGCATCGCGCACACCATGCCGAAGCACAGGTACAGCGCCCCGCCGCCGTAATCGCCGACGAGATTGAGCGGCGGCACCGGCGCGCCGCCCCTTTCGCCGACGGCGTGCAGCGCGCCGGACAGCGCGATGTAATCGATGTCGTGGCCGGCGGCATTGGCCAGCGGCCCCGATTGTCCCCACCCCGTCATGCGCCCGTAGACGAGGCGCGGATTGCGCTCCAGGCAGACCTCCGGCCCCAGACCCAGCCGCTCCATCACGCCGGGGCGGAAGCCCTCGATCAAGCCGTCCGCCTTGCCGACGAGCCTCAACGCGGCTTGCACCGCTTCCGGCCTTTTCAGATCGAACGCCACCGCGCGCCGGCCGCGGCAGGTGACGTCGGCCCTGTGCGGGCCGCGTCCGCCTTCGCGGTCGATGCGGACGACGTCCGCGCCCATGTCGGAGAACAGCATCGCGGCGAATGGTCCCGGCCCCAGTCCCGCGAACTCCACAAGGCGAATGCCTTTCAACGGTCCCATCTGTTCCTCAATTGTGCCGTATTCCTTTTGCTTAACTGCCGCCGAGGCTATCAAACCCGGACGGGTACGAGAATGCGTGCGGCATTCGCCTTGATTCTGGCCGCGTTGGCGGCGGGCGTTTCCGTAGCCGCACCGGCCAAACTCGTGTACCGGATCGATCAGGCTACCGCGAGGATCGAGCATCATCGCCTCGTCATCACGGCAACAGGCGCCGTGAGCACGGGCGGCTGGGCCAACCCCCGGCTGCGGCTGCACGACGCTTCCGCGCCGGAAGCGAGCACACTGGCAGTTGATTTTCTGGCGACGCCGCCGCATCGCGGCGCAACCGTGGCCCAGGTGATCGTGCCGGTGAATGCCCGCGTCGCGGCGCGGCTGCCGCACTACGGCGTCGTTCAGGTGAAGATCGCTTCGCAGACCAACAACGTGATCGTGCCGATCGCGCGCTTGAGCGGCAACAGGTAGCGGCGGCGTCCCCGCGATCCTAGAAAATCAGGCAGCGTCGGAGACGACGCGGTTCCGGCCCGCCTTCTTGGCGCGGTAGAGCGCCTGATCGGCGCGGTACAAAAGGTCTTCCGCGCTGTCGGTTTCGTTTTCGGATTGGGCGATGCCGATGCTGATGGTAATGTTGAGCTTGCCCGGCGCCCGGCTGATTTCTATCGGCGTGGTCTCGATGCTCTTGCGCAGGCGCTCCGCCACCGAACAGGCATAGGTGACGTCGGTGTCGGGCATCACGACGACGAATTCCTCCCCGCCGTAGCGGCAGGCGAGATCGATGCCGCGGACGTTGGCGGAAATGCGCCTGGCGAATTCGCGCAGGACTTCGTCGCCGATGTCGTGGCCGTGGGTGTCGTTGACCGACTTGAAGAAGTCGATGTCCATGATGACGAACGAAAGCGGCCTGCCGGATTTGCGCGCTTGGGCGAGCAGGTTGTCGAGATGGCGGCCCATGTAGCGGCGATTGTGCAGGCCGGTAAGCTGGTCGGTGATCGCCATCTCCAGGCTGAGCTGGACGTTGTGGCGCAGCCTGTCGGAGTAGCGCTTCTTGCGCAGCTGGGTGCGCGCGCGCGCGACCAATTCGTTCTTGTCCACCGGCCGCGTCAGATAGTCGTTGACGCCCATCTCGAGGGCCTGGGTGAGTTTGCGGCGGTCGCCGTCGCTGACGACGACCAGGATCGGTACATTGCGCCCTTCCGGCAGCGAGCGGAGCTGCGAACACAACCTGAGCCCGTCGAAGCCGCGCATCCCGAGACTGACGACGATCAGGTCGTAGTCGCCGCCGCGCACCCGCACCAGGGCTTCTTCGAAGGTGTCCACGGCGGAGACTTCGTGCTCCGGCTGCAGAGCGGAGGAGAACCAGGCGACCGATTCCGGCCGGTCTTCGATGATCAGGATCCGCCCGCCGGCGGCGGATTCCATCAACGACGACGCCGGATCGAGCAAACCCATGCTCTGGCCCGTGCTTTCGCGCATTCGCAGCTCGTCGGTCATCATCTTGAGGCGCACCAGCGAGCGTACGCGGGCGAACAACGCGGCGTCGTCGACCGGCTTGGTGAGGAAATCGTCGGCGCCGGCATCCAGTCCCGCCACCCGGTCGCTGGGCTGGTCCAATGCCGTCACCATGACGACGGGAACATGCGCGACTTTGGGATTGGCTTTGATGCGACGGCAGACTTCAAAACCGTCCATGCCGGGCATCATCACGTCGAGCAGCACGATGTCGGGCTCGATCTCGTCCATCTTGGCGAGCGCTTCAGCCCCGGAAAAGGCCGTGACCACCTCGAAATATTCGCTGGTCAGCTTGGCTTCGAGCAGTTTGACGTTCGACAATATATCGTCGACGACAAGGACACGCGCCGTCATGGCGTTTCCTAACCGATGAACCGGCGAACCGTGTCCAGGAAGCTGGTGACCGAAATGGGCTTGGAGATGTAGGCTTCACAGCCGCCCTGACGGATCACTTCCTCGTCGCCTTTCATCGCGAACGCCGTGACCGCGACGACCGGAATGGCTTTCAGCGTGTCGTCCTCCTTCAGCCATTTGGTGACTTCCAGGCCGGAGACTTCCGGCAGCTGGATGTCCATGAGGATGAGATCGGGGCGATGTTCACGCGCGATGTCGAGGGCTTCCATCCCGTCCTTGGTCTGCAGGATGTTGTAGCCGTGGGCGTCCAGAAGGTCGTGAAAGAGCTTCATGTTCAGCTCATTGTCCTCCACGATCAGGACCGTCTTGGTCTTGGCATCCATGTGTCCGCTCTCCACAACCCGCGCACTTTTTGCCGCCGCTGAACCGCGCTCATCGCGCGACGGAGCCGACTCGACACTTCGGCCTTTCGTATTATTAGTTTGTATGTCTTAACGCTCCCTTGACATTGGGAATTCCCGCCGCACCGCAGGCGTGCAATTTGAACGATTTGCCGCGTCCTTGTTGACGGAATCTTAATTATCCCCACCTTCGGAAACGTGCTCCGGCATACGAAGTTTCCCCATGGATACCGGCCGGCCGGCGGAGTGAGTCGCGCGGGCGGTTTTCAGACCCGCGGCGCGGATTCCTGTATGCTGTCCGCCGGAAAATCGAAGCGGCGGCCCTCGATGCGCGAACGCATGACCCCCGACCGTGCCGAGACGATCGGCCTCAACGGCCTGGCGTTTCTTGCCGGCCGGTCCGGCCACCTCGAGAGGTTCCTGGCGGCCTCCGGCATGGACACGCCGTCGCTGCGCGAGCGGACGCAAGATCCCGACGTCCTGCGCGCCGTGCTCGACTTCGTCTTGACGGATGATGTCCTGGTCGCCGATTTCTGCCGCGAGCAGAACCTGGACGCGCGCGACGTCCACATGGCGCATCGCGTATTGGGCGGCCTGTGAGCGGCGATTTCGATCTCCCTTCCGCGCTGGCGAAGATTGCGCGCGACCGGCCGCTGGTGATCGTCGACGCCGACGAAGTGCTGCTGCGCTTCGTCGATGGCTTCGACCGTTTCCTGCGGGTGCGAGGGCGTTATCTCGACCTGACGAGCTATCGCCTGCACGGAAACGTCAAGGCGTTGGCAGACAACTCGGCCGCGCTCGACGTCGAGGTGACCGCCCTGCTCGAAGAGTTCCGGCGCGACCTCGATTCGCTTGAAGCTGTCCCGGGCGCCCGCGAGGCGTTATCGTTCTTGTCCCAAGCGGCAAGCATTGTCGTATTGTCGAACATCTCCGAGATGCAGGCTCCCGCCCGCAGGCGTAACCTTTTGTCATTGGGTTTCAATTACCCGCTGGTCGCAAACGACGGTCTCAAGGGCCCGTCCGTGAAACAATTGGCGGCAGGCACTGTCGCCCCCAGTTTTTATATCGACGATCTGCCGCACCATCTTGCGTCCGCAGCAGAAATGGCCCCCGAGGTGTTTAGAATTCACCTGGTTGGCGATGCCAGATTGAAAGGGTTGTTACCGCCAACATTTCATGCTCACTGTCACGCCGGAGATTGGGAAGCCGCCGCGAGGTTTATTGAGGCGCAACTGGCCATATAGTATCGAAAGCAAATTATGCGCTTCGGCATAGACCTCGGTGGAACGAAAATCGAAATCCTCGCCCTCGGCGACCGGGGCAACGAATTGCTGCGTCATCGGGTACCGACGCCGCGGGACCATTACGACGGGATCGTCCGCGCCATCCGCGATCTGGTTTACGACACCGAGGCCAAGCTCGGCTGCCGCGGCAGCGTGGGCATTGCGATCCCGGGCGCCATCAGCCGCAAGACGGGCTTCGTCAAGAACGCGAACTCGACGCGCCTGATCGGCCATCCTCTCGACAGGGATCTGGCGTCGGCGCTTCACCGCGAGGTCCGTGTCGAGAACGACGCGAATTGTTTTGCGCTGTCCGAGGCGGCGGACGGCGGCGGCGCCGGTTGCGACATCGTGTTCGGCATCATCGCCGGGACGGGCGTCGGCGGCGGCATCTGCGTCGGCGGGCGCGTGCTGGCCGGGGCGCACGGCATCGCCGGCGAATGGGGCCACAATCCCCTGCCCGCGCCGCGCTTCCGCCAGGAAATCGAAGAGGCGCCGCGCTGCTATTGCGGCCGGCTCGGCTGCGTCGAGAGCTGGTGCAGCGGCCCGTCCCTGGTTTCGCTCCACGAGAAGCGCACGGGACGCAGGCTCGCGGTGCAGGAGATCGTGGAGGCGGCCCGCCGCGGCGACGGCCCCGCCGCCGCCGAGATGGAGGCCTTCTACGACCGCTTTGCCCGCTCGATCGCCGCCGTCGTCGGCATCCTGGATCCGGATGTCGTCGTCATGGGCGGGGGACTGTCGAACATCGCGGAACTCTATACGGAACTGCCGCCGCGCGTGGAGCGCTACGCCTTCACGCCCGAAGGGCCGACCAACATCGTGAAGAACGTGCACGGCGATTCCAGCGGTGTGCGCGGTGCCGCCTGGCTGTGGCGCGAGGACGAAGTCGCGGCCGGTTTGCCGAAATAGCCGCGAAGATCACCCGCCGCCGTCGTGGCTGGTCAGCGCGCCGTAGAGCTCGGGACGGCGGTCGCGGAACAATCCCCACGAGACGCGCTGGCGTGCGACGTCGTCGAGGTCGAACGCCGCCAAAGCAAAACCCTCCTCGCCGCGGCCAAGCTCGGCCGCGATGGCGCCCGTGGCGTCGGCGACGAACGACGAGCCGTAGAACGTAATTTCTCCCGCCCGCCCCTTTTCAACTCCGATGCGGTTCGAGGCGACGAGCGGCAGGCAGTTCGCCGCCGCGTGGCCTTGCATGACGCGCCGCCACTGGTCGCGGCTGTCCAGCGGCGGCGCGGGCGGCGGCTCGCTGCCGATGGCGGTGGGATAGAGCAGCGCCTCCGCCCCCGTCAGCGCCATCGCCCGCGCGGCCTCGGGAAACCACTGGTCCCAGCAGATGCCCACGCCGAACGCGCCGAAGCGCGTGCGCCAAACGCGGAAGCCGGTGTCGCCCGGCGTGAAGTAATACTTTTCCTGATAGCCCGGTCCGGCGGGAATATGGGACTTGCGATAGAGCTCGAGGATTTTGCCGTCAGCGTCCACCATCGCCAGCGAATTGAAATAGGCGTGACCGGCTTTTTCGAAGAAACTCACCGGCAGGACGACGCCTTGAGACTTGGCAAGCTCCGCCATCTCGGCAATCAGCGGATTGCCCGCGAAGGGCGCGGCGAGTTTGAAGTGTTCGGGCGACTGGTCTTGGCAGAAATACGGCGTCTCGAACAACTCCTGCAACAGGATCACATTCGCGCCCTTGGCCGCGGCGGCGCGCACCAATTCCTTCGCCTTGGCGACGTTGGCGCGACGATTCCGGGAACAGGCAAACTGGGTGACGGCAAACGTGACGTTTCTCATGGCGCCGCGGGCTCCTGTTGGGTGATGCAATGGATGCCGCCGCCGCCTTCGACGATGTCGAGCGCGTCGATCTGCAACAGGTCGCGGCCGGGAAAGCAGTCCGCCAGCACCGCGCGCGCCTTTTCGTCGTTGGGATCGTCGAAGGACGGCATCACCACGCCGCCGTTCGCCAGATAGAAATTCACGTAACTCGCCTGCAACGGACGCCCCCTCCAATCGAAGCGCACGCGCGCCGGCTGCTCGATCTCGATCACTTCGATGGCCCGCCCCGCCGCGTCGCGCGCCTCGCGCAGGCGCCTTATCGCCTCCTTGACGGGTTCGGTGTCGGGCAGAGAGGGCGACGACGGAACGCCGACCAGCACGCGCCCCGGCGCCACGAAACAGGCGATGTTGTCGACATGGCCGTCCGTCTCGTCGTCCGAGAAGCCTTCCCCAAGCCAGATGACGCGGCGCGCGCCGGTGTAGAGCATCAGCCGCTCTTCGGCCTGCCGTTGCGTCAGGTGCGGATTGCGATTGGGATCGAGCAGGCATTGTTCCGTCGTGAGCAGGGTGCCCTCGCCGTCGCTGTGGATGGCGCCGCCCTCGCAGACGAGCGGAGCGTCATAAACGCGAACGTCGGCCGCCTCGGCGATGCGCGTCGCCAGCACGGCGTCGTGCGCGTAAGGCTGGTATTTGTTGCCCCAGGCGTTGAACCGCCATTGCACCGCCCCGCGTCCGCCCGCCGGACCGCGCAGGAAGGTGGGGCCGATGTCGCGCGCCCACGAATCGTCCAACGGCGCTTCCAGCAGTTCGGCCTTGCAGGATGTTGCCAGCTTGGCCTCCGCCGCGTCCTCGCGACGCGCCACGACGGTCACCGGCTCGAAGGTGGAGATTGCCCGCACGACGCGCGCGAAGGCCTGTTTGGCGCGCAACATCGCTTCCGCGCCGCCCCAGGCTTCCACGCGGCAGGGCCAGCACATCCAGGTGCGCGTGTGCGGCGCCCATTCGGCGGGCATGATAAAGCCGTCCCGCGCCGGGGTATCGAGCGTTTTGTTCATGGAATCTCTATAGCGCGTGACGGCCATGCACGGAAACACTTCCACACCGCCCCCTTGCCACGATAACTTTGCGGAAAATCGAGGATCGAAAATGACAGGTCGTATCGAAGCGCGTTTGAAAGAATTGGGAATTTCGCTGCCGACGCCCCCCGCGCCGGTGGCCAGCTATGTGCCGACCGCCAGGAGCGGCAACCTCGTTTACGTGTCGGGCCAGGTGACGGCGTCGCCGGAAGGTCTGCGCTATGTGGGCGTGGTCGGCGCGGGATTGTCCGTCGAGGACGGCAAGGCGGCGGCGCGACTGTGCGCCATCAATGTCGTGGCCCAGGTCAAAACGGCCTGCGGCGGCGACCTCGACCGCGTGAAGCGCTGCGTGAAGCTCTCCGTGTTCGTGAACGCCGCGCCGGACTTCACGCAGCATCCGGAAGTCGCCAACGGCGCCTCGGACCTGCTGGCGGAGATCTTCGGCGAAGCCGGCAAACACGCGCGCGCCGCCGTGGGAGCGGGCTCGCTGCCGCGCGGTGTGGCGTGCGAAGTGGAGGCCATATTCGAGATCGCGTGACTGGGAAAGAGATTTCCGCGCGTCTGGCGGGCCGCGCCGCCGAGATCGGGGCGGCGAGGTGGAATGCGTGCGCCAATCCGGGCGGCGGTGCCGATCCGCATCCGTTCACGCGCTACGAATTCTTCGTGGCGCTGGAAGAATCCGGGTCGGCCGCGACGGATACCGGCTGGCGGCCGCTGCACCTCGTCGTCGAACGGGATAGCGGGATCGAAGGCATCCTGCCGCTTTACCTGAAAAGCCATTCGTTGGGCGAATTCGTCTTCGACCACGTCTGGGCGGATGCGCTGATGCGCGCGGGCGGCTCCTATTATCCCAAGCTGCAGGCCGGCGTTCCGTTCACGCCGGTGACCGGGCGGCGGCTGCTGGTCGCGGCGGAGGCCGACGAAGCGGCGACGCGCACGGCGCTGCTCGCCGCGGGAGAGGCCACAGTGAAAGAGCTAAAAACATCCTCCTTGCACATAACCTTTCTCACCGAACAAGAATGGCGCGAGGCGGGCGAGTTCGGCTATCTGCAACGCACCGACCGCCAGTTCCATTGGGAGAACCGCGGCTACGCGAATTTCGACGAATTCCTGGGCGATCTCTCCTCGTCCAAACGCAAGAACCTGCGCAAGGAGCGCTCGAGCGTCCGCGAGGCGGGCGTCGAGTTCGACTGGCTGACGGGGCGCGACATCAGCGAAGCCCATTGGGACGCATTCTTCGATTTCTACATGGACACCGGCGGACGCAAATGGGGCACGCCTTATCTGACGCGCGAGTTCTTCAGCCGCATCGGCCAGAGCATGCCCGAGCAGATCCTTCTGGTGATGGCGCGGCGCGGCGGGCGGCCCATCGCGGGCGCCCTCAACCTATCTGGCGAAGGCGTGCTGTTCGGCCGCAACTGGGGCTGCCGCGAATTCGTACCGTTCCTGCATTTCGAGACCTGCTACTACCAGGCCATCGAGTTCGCCATCGCGCGCGGCCTGCGCAAGGTGGAGGCCGGCGCCCAAGGCGAGCACAAGCTGCTGCGCGGCTACCAGCCGGTGCCGACTTACAGCGCCCATTACATTGCCCACGCCGGGCTGCGGCGCGCCGTCGCGGATTACCTGCAGGCCGAGCGCGAGGCCGTGGCGGAGAACATCGAAGAACTTGCGGAACAAGGCCCGTTCCGCAAAGCTACGCCCGAGGGGGAATGACACATGCCCTATAATCCCGACAACATCTTCGCGAAGATCATCCGCGGCGAAATTCCGTGCGTGAAGGTCTACGAGGACGCGCGCACGCTCTCGTTCATGGACGTGATGCCACAAGCCGACGGCCACATGCTGGTCGTCCCCAAGGAACCGGCCGAAACCATCTTTGACCTGTCGCCCGAAGGCATGGCGGCGATGATGGTGACGACGCAGAAGGTGGCGAAGGCGGTGAAGAAGGCGCTGGCCTGCCCCGGCATCATGCTGGTGCAGTTGAACGGCAAGCCCGCCGGTCAGAGCGTGTTCCACGTCCATTTCCACATCGTCCCGCGCAGCGCGGGCGTCGATCTGAGACTCCACGCCCGCAGCATGGTGGATCCCAAAACACTGGAACCTACCGCGGCTAAGATCAGGGCGGCGCTATAATTTTCTGCCCCCGCGAAGCGGGGGAAGTGGCGAGCCGCTTCACGGCGAGCCGAAGGGGGCCGTGCAAAACATGAACAATGGGCAGGAGCAAAAGTAGCGTGACACTCAGCCTGCTGAAGCGCTGGGGCATTCCTCGCGCATGAAGCATTCTCCGCACATGCGCTTTTTAGGCCGACACCAGTTCCGCCCAATCTCAAACGCGGGCGAATCGAGCAACCCTGGAAACTCTGGGGATAGTGCCCTCGCGCGGTAAATCAATTCCTCATTGGGCGCTTTCTCGCGCATCAGTCCGAGTCTGGTAAACACACGCCGCACATGAACATCAGGCGAAATATCGATGGAATAGTAGTCGCGGAATTTCACCTTGAAGGTTCGCGCAAGAATGTTCGCGGCCATCGTCGCAATCTTCACGCCTACGCCTCGAAGCTCCAAGAACCGGTATACGACCTCCGCGCTTGACGGTTTTCTCTTCCAGATTCCGCTAGCATCACCACCATACCTGTGCGCGATCAGTGCCAGTGCACTGTGAATATTCTTGGCTGTCGTCGGAGTAAACCGGTGGAGCGATGTAGGCTTGCCCATGTGGTGCTTCAAATTTTCAATCGCGAGCGCACAAAGACTGGAAAACTCGAATGTTCCAATTCGTTGCTGCAAAAGATACGGAACAAGCCATGCCTTTTCGGCTTTCATCTGCCGGTCGCAAATACATGCAATCACAAACGCATGCGGATAATGTTTCAGATCGTTCAGCAACTTGTCAGCATCTTTATCCTTCGTGAACGGATAAGGCCGCCAAGGAGCCTCAAGCTCTTCTTTCCCCTTCTCAACGAGTAGTTTCCGAATGCCATCGGTCATCTCCGCGCTCCGCTCAAAATTCTCGCACAATGAGTAAGGTGAAATGCTCCCTTCGCCCGGCTATGCCGGTCACTTCCCCCGCTTCGCGGGGGCAGAAGTCACACGCTCTCTTCCCGCTTCGGCTCTTTCGGCGGGGGGAGCTGCTTCGGCGCGGCGGCGTCAGTGATGAACTCGAACGCCAGCTTGTCGTGCTCTCGGTCGAGCAGCACGCGCACCGTGCCGCCGTTCTTCAATTTGCCGAACAGGATTTCGTCGGCCAGCGGCGTCTTGATGTGGTCCTGGATGACGCGCGCCAGCGGCCGCGCCCCGAAGGCGTCGTCGTAGCCCTTCTCGCCCAGCCAGCGCGTCGCTTCCGGCGTCAGATCGAAGGTGACGTCGCGGTCGATCAACTGCGCTTCCAGTTCGAGCACGAACTTCTCGACCACGCGGTCGATGGTGTTGCGGCCCAGCGGCGCGAACGAGATGGTGGCGTCCAGCCGGTTGCGGAATTCCGGCGTGAACAGCTTCTTGATCGCCTCCTCGTCCTCACCTTCGCGCTTGCCGCGGCCGAAACCGATGGAAGCGCGCGCGGCGTCCTGCGCGCCCGCGTTGGTGGTCATAATCAGCACGACGTTGCGGAAATCGATCTTCTTGCCGTTGTGGTCGGTTAGCTTGCCGTGATCCATCACTTGCAACAGGATGTTGAACAGGTCCATGTGCGCTTTTTCGATCTCGTCGAGCAGCAGCACGCAATGCGGATGCTGATCGACGCCGTCGGTCAGCAGGCCGCCCTGATCGAAGCCGACATAGCCCGGCGGCGCGCCGATCAGCCGCGAGACCGTGTGGCGCTCCATGTACTCGCTCATGTCGAAGCGCAACAGCTCCACGCCCATGATCGAGGCGAGCTGCTTGGCGACTTCCGTCTTGCCGACGCCGGTGGGTCCGCAGAACAGATAGCAGCCGATGGGTTTCTCCGGCTGGCGCAGCCCGGCGCGCGCCAGCTTGATCGCCGACGCCAGAGCGTGAATGGCGACGTCCTGCCCGAAGACCACGCGCTTGAGGTCGTCCGCGAGTGTGCGCAGCGCCTCGGCATCGGTCTTGGAAACGGATTTCGGAGGAATGCGCGCCATCTTGGCGACGACCTCTTCCACCTCTTTCACGCCGATCACCTTCTTGCGGCGCGACTCCGGCAGCAGCATCTGCGAGGCGCCCACCTCGTCGATCACGTCGATGGCCTTGTCGGGCAGCTTGCGGTCGTTGATGTATTTCGCGGCCAGTTCGACCGCGGCCTTGATCGCTTCCGCGGTGTAGCGGATCTTGTGGTATTCCTCGAAATAGGGCTTCAAGCCCTTCAGGATCTTGATCGTATCGGGCACCGTCGGCTCGGAGACGTCGATCTTCTGGAAGCGGCGCACCAGCGCGCGGTCCTTCTCGAAGTACTGGCGGTATTCCTTGTAGGTGGTAGACCCCATGCAGCGCAGCGTGCCCGACTGCAACGCCGGCTTGAGCAGGTTGGAGGCGTCCATCGCGCCCCCGCTGGTGGCGCCCGCGCCGATCACCGTATGGATTTCGTCGATGAACAGAATGGCGCCGACGATGCCTTCCATTTCCTTGATGACCGACTTGAGTCGCTCTTCGAAATCGCCGCGGTAGCGCGTGCCGGCGATCAGCGCGCCCATGTCCAGCGCGTAGATCGTGGCGTTCTGCAGCACTTCCGGGACGTCGCTCTTGACGATCTTGCGCGCCAGGCCTTCGGCGATGGCGGTCTTGCCGACGCCGGGATCGCCCACGAACAGCGGATTGTTCTTCTGCCGGCGGCAGAGGATTTGGATCGTGCGCTCGACCTCCGCCTCGCGGCCGATCAGCGGATCGATGCGGCCCTGCTTCGCCTTCTCGTTCAAATTGATGCAGTAGTTCTCGAGCGCGCCGTTGCCCTGTTTGGTGCTTTTCTCGGCGTCCTCGTCGTCTTCCGCGCCGCGAACGGATTTCTGCTGCGTCATGCCGGGGCGCTTGGCGATGCCGTGGCTGATGTAGCTGACCGCGTCCAGCCGCGTCATGTTCTGCGCCTGGAGGAAATAGACGGCGTGGCTTTCGCGCTCGGTGAACAGGGCCACCAGCACATTGGCGCCGGTCACCTCGTCGCGGCCCGAATTCTGCACGTGCAGGACGGCGCGCTGCACGACCCGCTGGAAGCCGGTGGTGGGCTTGGCGTCCTCTCCGTCCTCGATCACCAGGGTCAGAAGCTCGTCGTCGATGTATTTCTGGAGGGTCTGGCGCAGCGCATCGGTGTCCACGTTGCAGGCCTTCATCACCTGTGCGGCGTCGGCGTCGTCGGTCAGGGCCAGCAGGAGATGCTCCAGCGTCGCATATTCGTGATGCCGGTCGCTGGCGAGCTTGAGCGCGCGATGCAACGCTTGTTCGAGGCTGCGCGAAAGCGAGGGCATCGCTATTCTTTCTCCATCGTGCACTGCAAAGGATGCTCGTGGCGGCGCGCGAATTCAATCACCTGCGCCACTTTTGTCTCGGCGACCTCGAAGGTGAAGACGCCGCAAATACCCACACCGTGGCGATGGACATGCAGCATGATCTGCACCGCTTCCTCGCGATTCTTTCCGAATATCTTTTCCAGGATCTGCACGACGAATTCCATCGGCGTGTAATCGTCGTTCAGCAGAAGAACCTTGTAGAGACTCGGCTTCTTGGTCTTCGGGCGCGTTTTCGTGACGACGCCGGTGCCGGGCCCCGTCCCGTTGCCGCCGCCCGTGTTCTGTCCCTGGTTGTTGCGTTTGTCGCTCATGGCCGCATCCGGCTTGCACCGCATTATAAGAGGATGAAAAAAAAATTCCGCAACCATCAACCGTACATAGAGTTTATATAGGTGTGCCGTCCCCGATCATAAGGGAGCCCCGAAGGAACAAAAAAAGGGCCCGGAACGCGTTCCGGGCCCTTTTTCGTGACGGTTAGCCGAATGTCGTATTAGGCCGCGCGCGCGCTTTGCACGATTTCCACCCAGGCCTGAACGCGGCCCTGAAGCGGCTTGAAGGCCTCTTTCGTGGATGCGGCGAAGATTTCCGAAAGTTTCGTGACCTCACCCACATAGGCGTTGAAGGCCGTCTTCGCGAAATTGCTTTGAAGCTCGAAGGCTTCGTGAACCGACTTGACGCCCATCAGCGCCTTCGCGGCCGCAATCGAATCTTCGATCGACTGCTTGGAATAGGTGTAAACCTCGTTGTGCAGCGTTTCCGCGCCTTTGCCGGCAACGCTTGCCGATTTCACATAGGCTTCCACCGTCTCTTTGCCGTAGCCGACGAGTTGATCGTAGCCCTTTACGGCTTTCTCGAACCCGGCCTTGAAGGCCTCGGTCCCGTTCTTCATCGCCGTTTCGATATTTTCGGCGGCGTCGGTGACTTTGTCGCCTGTCGCTTTTGCTGTTCTTGCCATTGTCTTGTCTCTCCGCCATGGCGCACGACAGGCGGACCAACTCCGTCTGTTGCAGTGCAGCATTAGTTATATGCGGCGCACCATCGACGATGTCAAGGATAAAATGCTGCACTGCACCAAAAATACTCTACGACTACGTGTTAACTCTCTGTAAATACCAGCAAATTAACGTCAAGTGTTTATACGGACTTGCGCCGTCCGCCATGATTTGGTCTCATTGGCGCAGAGGTGGCCAGTAACCCGAGGGTTTGGGGCTGTGGATGTTTAACCAAAATCGCGATTGGGTCGCACCAACCGCGAGGGTAGTGGTGCTGGCCGTTCTGGCCTTGGTTGTGGCGCTGGCGGCGGTTTCGTCGTCTGCGGAGGCCAGGCGCTTCCATCGCCACGCGATGCCCGCCGGTCTGACTGACCCGGACAAGGACGCCGCGCTGATTGTCGACGGCGAAACCGGCAAGATTCTTTACGCCCGCAATTCGAACGTCGAGCGGCATCCGGCCTCGCTCACCAAAATGATGACCCTCTATCTGCTCTTCGACGCGCTCAAGCGGGGGCAGATTACGATGGCGACGCCGTTGACGTTCTCCTCCCACGCGGCGACACAGCAGGCGACCAACCTGCATGTCAGCGCGGGAGACACGATCCAGGTCGAGACCGCCATCCGGGCCATCGTCGTGCGGTCGGCGAACGATGTGGCCGTCGCTATCGCCGAGGCCATTGGCGGGACCGAAGCGCATTTCGCGGAACTGATGACCGCCAAAGCGCGCGCGCTCGGCATGAAAAACACGTTCTACCACAACGCGTCGGGTCTGCCCGATCCGATGCAGATCACGACGGCCAGCGATCTTGCGATTCTGGCCCGGCATCTGGCTTACGACTATCCGCAGTATTTCCACTATTTCGCCACCAGGGCGTTCGACTTCCGCGGCGTGCACTATAACGGTCACGACAATCTGCTCGGCCGCTACGAAGGGGCGGACGGCATCAAGACGGGCTACACCGAGGCCTCAGGCTTCAACCTGGTTTCGTCCGTCGTGCGCGACAACGCGCATGTCATCGGTGTGGTCCTTGGCGGACGCACGGCACGTCGCCGCGACAAGGAAATGATGCGTCTGCTCGACGACACATTCGCCCAGGTCCAACGCAATCCTACCCTCATCGCGCGCGCGCAGATTCCGTGGCAGATGGTGGCGCAGAACACAATTCCGTATGCCGAGCAGGACGTGCAGCAGAACTTTACCGCGCTGCCGGGCGCGCGGGGCGCTATGTCGGACGCCGACGACGAGGATGCCGCAGAGTCCCGCACCGACGAGGACACGGGCGTATTTGGCGACGCGCCCGCCTCGCCGAACGCCGGAACGGCGCCCGTGACACCGGCTCCGAGGCCGCAGCCGGTCGTGGTCGCGGCCTATCAACCGCCTAAGCTCACAATTCCAAAGCCGGTTTTGCGGACGGAGGTAGGCGAAGGCGACATCGGCGACAGCGGAACGCCGATCCCGTCGCTTGGCATCCATGACTGGACCATCCAGATCGGCGCCTTCACCGATCTCACGCAGGCGCGGACGCAGCTGGCGGACTATGCGGAAAAGTCGATGGACATTCTGGGGCAGGCCCAGCGGATCGTCGTGCCGTTCCAATCGATCGACGGACACTTACTCTATCGCGCCCGCTTTGGCCCCTTCCTGGAGCGGGAAGCGCGCCAAGTCTGCGCCCGCCTGACCGAGCGCGGGCAAACTTGCTTCGCCGCTATTTCGACGCGCTGAACCAATCGTGAAAGCCTGACGCAAGGCGCCTGCCGCTAAGGTGTTGCGATGCGTCGTTTCGCACCAGAAACGGTCGGTCGCAGCCTCTTTATGCATTTGCGTTACCTAATTTTAAGCGTTTCCAAGCGATAAACCGGCTTCCCTGGGCTTTTTGGTACGACAGATGGCCGCATCGCGTTCTTTCTTCGAGAAGACGACAAGGCTCATACCTTACGGCGCGACGCGGCCTATGGGCATGCAACTTCTGTCGGTCGCATTGGCGCTGTTGTGTTCGGCAGCCCTGCTGCTCGGACTGAACCTTGTCGATCTGCATCGCCAAGTTGCCCGGGACCGTGACGCCGACAAAATCATCGAGCAGTTGGACAAGACAACGAACCACCTGCTCGGCATCGAGGTGGCGGTGCGTGGCTATGCGCTCTTCGGCAATCCGCAGCTGCTTGGCCGCTACGAAAAAGAACTGAGCAAACTCGCGGCTGCAATGGCTACTCTGGGCCAATTAACGACCGATACGCCCCTCCACAAATCTGCCACGGAGCGCATACGCCGTGCAGTCGGCGTCAGGGTAAGAATCGTCTCACACGTGATGAGCATGACGCCTGACCCTCCAATCAGGCTGGCCATCGCCCTTCGTGATGCCACGGCACGTGGTTCCATCGACGCGGCGCGTGACGCCATCGCCGGGATGCGGCTCGCGGAAGAGGAACACCGGGAGCAGATGGCGGCTGCAACCGAACAGAAGGCCGTATACAGTTTTGCCCTGGCGGCGGCGATCGCCGTCGTGTCTATGCTCGTCGGAGCGCTGGGGACGTCGTTCGCGCTGTTCGGCGCGCGGGTCGCACCGCTCCAGCCGCAACGATCGCCTTCGAGCTGAGCCGCGGACCTCGCGTCAGCTTCCGTCGGCCCGAATTTCTGAGCCGATATTCCGTACAAAAATTCCGCTTTACACGCCCGAGAATGTTTGCTAATTGTAATTAGTGTAAAGTAAGGTTTTGGGCGGAAGGTTCTGTCGAAGACCGGCTCTTTAGCCAGAATCCCACCCCCCGCAAAACCAGTAATCGTATCGCGCGTTGCGACAGGCGTCGGGTAACCCTAGATACAGGGTGAGGCACCATGCAATCCTATTTTTCACCGGCGTTCACACTTCATCTGCACAGACCGCGAAGAAGGATGCTCACGCTTAACGGGTGGCTCGTCATGGCCCTTTTTGCCGTCGCATCGGGACTAATTCTGGGAATAGTCATCTAATTCATGGAGGCGGGCGCTTAAAGCGATTCCCCAACCGCTTTCATGTATCGAGCGGGCGGCTCCCTCCGGAACGCGCCCCAGCCCCTAAGCACCGATGGAGCGGCCCGCTCGATTTCTCCCCGCTGTATAAGCGGACATTTCCCGCGGAATTTATCCGCTAACTCGAGCTCAGCAGCGCCGCGTTGCCGCCGACAGCCGCCGTGTTCACGGTATAGGTGCGCTCCAGCGCAAAGCGGAAGAGATAATGCGGCCCGCCGGCTTTCGGGCCGGTGCCCGACAAGCCCTCGCCGCCGAAGGGCTGGACGCCGACGACGGCGCCGATCTGGTTGCGGTTGACGTAGATGTTGCCGACATGCGCCCGCGCCCGCACGAAGGCCGCCGTCTCCTCGATGCGGCTGTGCACGCCCAGCGTCAGCCCGTAACCGGTGGCGTTGATGGCTTCGCACACCTTGTCGAGCTTGTCCGCCGCATAGCGCACGACATGCAGCACCGGACCGAACACCTCGCGCGGCAATTGCGCGATCGACTGGATCTCGAAGGCGTGCGGCGGGAAGAAGACCCCGGCTTCGTGTTCCGGCCCGAGTTCCAGCTTGCGCAGCAGTTTCGCATCGCGTTGCATGCGCGCCGCATGGACTTCCAGAGGTTCGCGCGCCGCCTCGTCGATCACCGGACCGACATCGGTTGCCGGATCCATCGGATCGCCGATCCGAAGCTGATCCATCGCTCCTAGGATCATGTCCAGCATCTTGTCGGCGACGTCCTCCTGCAGGAACAGCACGCGCAAGGCCGAACAGCGCTGGCCCGCGCTGTCGAACGCGGAGGCGACGGTATCGCGCGCCACCTGCTCCGGCAGAGCGGTCGAATCCGCGATCATCGCGTTCTGGCCGCCGGTCTCGGCGATCAAGGTCGCGATGGGGCCGTCGCGTCCCGCCAGCGTGCGATTGATGGCCATGGCCGCTTCCGTCGAACCGGTCAGGACCACGCCGGCCAGGCGCGCATCGGGAAACAACGCGCCGCCCAGCTTCGATCCGCTGCCGGGCAGCAGATGCAGTACGTCCTTCGGCACGCCTGCTTCGTACAGCAGCGCCACCGCCGCGGCCGCGATAAGCGGCGTCGGCCCAGCGGGCTTGGCGAGCACCGCGTTCCCGGCCGCCAACGCTGCGGCGACCTGTCCGGTGAAGATGGCGAGTGGAAAGTTCCACGGACTGATGCAGGCGAACACGCCCTTGCCGTGCAACGTCAGTTCGTTGGCTTCGCCCGTCGGGCCCGGCAGCTTTTCCGTCGCCGAGAAATGCCGGCGCGCGTGCTGCGCATAATAGCGCAGGTAATCGACCGCTTCGCGCAATTCGCCGAGCGCGGCGGCAAGCGTCTTGCCGCCTTCGCGGACGGTGAGCGCCAGCAATTTCGGACGGTTGGCTTCGTACAGATCGGCCGCGCGCTCCAAGATCGCGCCGCGCGCGTCGCCGCCGATACCGTCCCAGCGGTCCCGCGCGCCGTAGGCGCTGCCGAGCGCTTCGAGCGCATCGGCCGGGGTCGCTTCGCTCACATGTCCGACCGGACGGCGGCGATCGGCAGGATCGAAGGTGGCGCGGGCCTTGCCCTCGCGCCGGACGCCGGCGATCACCGGCGCGGCGAGCGCGGGTTCGCGCAAGGCGTCGCCCATCGCTGTCAGGACCGGTGCGCTCGACCGCGGATCGCTCCACAGGAATCCGGAAGAATTCTTCCTCTCCGAAAAAAGGTCTCGTGGAAGCGGGATGCGCGGATTGCGAAGCGGCTTCTCCTTCGCCAGTTGCGTGACGGGATCGGCAATCAGCGTCTCCAGCGGCGCTTCGTCGTCCGCCATGCGGTTGACGAAAGAGGTGTTGGCCCCGTTCTCCAGCAAGCGGCGGACGAGATAGGCGAGCAGGTCCTCGTGGCTGCCGACCGGCGCATAGATGCGCGTCCCGGCGCCCACCGACGAAGGCTTTTTGACCTCGTGATAGAGCTCATACAGGGACTCGCCCATCCCGTGCAGCCGCTGATATTCGAAATCCCGGTTGGCGCCCGAGAGAACTTCCACCACCGAGAGCGTGTGGGCGTTGTGTGTCGCGAATTGCGGAAAGATTTCTTCGCGGGCCGCCAGGATGGCGCGCGCGCAGGCGATATAGGACGTGTCCGTTGCCGCCTTGCGCGTGAACACGGGATAATCGGCGAGCCCCATCTCCTGGGCGCGCTTGATCTCGGAATCCCAGTATGCCCCCTTCACCAGCCGCACCGGAATCCGGCGCCCCTGGCGGCGCGCCAGATCGATCAGCCAGTCGAGTTCCGGCAAGGCCCGCTTCTGATAGGCCTGCACCGCCAGCCCGAGACCGTTCCAGCCCTTGAGATCGTCCGCATCCGTGAGCGCCTCGAACAGATCGAGCATGATTTCGAGCCTGTCGGCTTCCTCGGAGTCGATGGTGACCGCAACGTTCGCCGCGCGGGCGCGGCGCGCCAGGTCGGCCAGGGCGGGCAAGAGTTCGGCCATGACGCGCCGGCGCTTGACCCACTCGTAGCGCGGGTGAAGCGCCGACAGCTTCACCGAAATGCTCGGGCGGTCGGTGATGGACGTGTCGTCGGAACCATACGCCGCGGAAATGGCGTCGATACCGTTGCGGTAGGCGCCTAGATGGCGTTCGGCGTCGCGGGTGGTGTAGGCGGCCTCGCCCAGCATATCGAAGGAGATGCGGTAACCTTTTTCCCGATAACCCCGCGCGTTTTTCATTGCTTCGGCGATGGTGCGGCCAAGCACGAATTGGCCGCCCAAGACGCGCATCGCCGTGGTGACCGCCTGGCGGATTACCGGCTCGCCCGAGCGGGCGACCAGTTTCCTGAGGATGCCGTCCAGATCCCAGCCTGCCGTCTGGTCGATGCGGACGATGCGCCCGGTCAGCATCAGCGCCCAGGTGGACGCGTTCACGAACAGCGAATCGGATTTCCCACTGTGGCTGTCCCAGTCGCCCGGAGCGATTTTGTCGCGGATCAGCCGGTCGGCAGTCTCGGCGTCCGGCACCCGCAACAGCGCCTCGGCGAGGCACATCAGCGCCACACCTTCCTCCGTCGACAGGGCGTATTCCTGAGTGAAGGCGTCGACGCCGCCGCGCCGCGCGCCTTCGGCGCGGATGCGCCCGGCGAACTCGCGCGCCAGGGCCTGCGTGGCGGCATTCTCGGCGGGCGTCAATTTCGCCTGGTTGATCCGCTCCGCCGAGACGGCGTTCTCGTCGGTAAGGTAGGCATCGGCGATGGCTTGGCGCAGTTTGTCGGTCATGTGGGCGAAATCGTTGGGTGGCGAGTCCATTCTAGCGCGTCCTGGCGTCTGCGCGCTAATCTGTCGGAGCCATGTCTGCGCCCCAGATCGTCGAGACCATCGCCGCACTGCGCACCCGGCTCGCTGCCGCCCGCGGCGCGAGGATCGGGCTGGTGCCGACCATGGGCGCCTTGCACGAAGGCCATTTGTCGTTGGTGCGCGAGACACGAAAGCGCGCCGATACGGTCGTCGTCAGCATTTTCGTAAACCCGGCGCAGTTCGCCCCGCACGAAGATTTCGACCGCTATCCGCGAACGCTCGAGGCCGACGCCGGCAAGCTGGCTGCGGCCGGAGGCACGGATCTGATCTTCGCTCCGCCGGTGGGCGAAATGTACCCGCGCGGATATGCCACCACGATCGAGGTCGGCGGACCGAGCCGTGGGCTGGAGACAGATTTCAGGCCACATTTCTTCGCGGGCGTGGCGACCATCGTGACCAAGCTTCTGCTCGCCGTCATGCCGGACATGGCGACGTTCGGGGAAAAGGATTATCAGCAGCTCCTGGTCGTGCGGCGGCTGGCGGCCGATCTGGGGCTGGCGACGGAGATCGTCGGCGCAGCGATCATCCGCGAATCGGACGGCTTGGCCATGTCCTCCCGCAATGCCTACCTGACGCCCGACGAGCGCCGCATCGCGGGACAGATGAATGTCGTGCTGAAGCGTCTCGCGGCCAAGCTGCGCAACGGAGAACCCATTGCGGTGGCGGAAGCGGACGGCAGACGCGTGCTGTTGAACGCCGGCTTTGCTTCGGTCGATTATGTTGCCGTCCGCGACACGAAGACGCTGGAGGCGCTGACGTCGCTCGACCGCCCTGCCCGTATCCTGGCCGCGGCAAAAGTCGGCGGCACGCGACTGATCGACAACATGGCGGTCTAGAGGAGCCCCAACTCCGCCAGCTCGATCTTCAGCGCTTCCGGCAGGTTCACGCCCTTGAGATCGCGCGCGTCGGGCGGCGCATCTTTGGCGTTCAGATAACGCCAGCCCTGGAACGGGCGATGGAAGCGGCGCACCGTCAGCACAAGTTTCGGCTCATAGACCAGTCCGCAATGCGGCACGCCGTTCCTCACCACCGCCTTGAGGTCGAGAAGCCGCTGGCGCACCGCGATATGCCCTTTGATGACCCAATAGAGCGAACCGCCGTCGAGCAGTTCTTCGCCACGCTTGGGCGTCATCCGCGTCACGTGCATGAGCACCGGCGGACGCTTCTTCCTTTTCAATTCCTTGAGACGCCCCGCCTGCCACTCCGCCAATTCCGCGACGCTGTCCACGCCGACGCAAAGCTTGATGAGATGCAAGCTCAAGACGCTTCTCCCGCAAAACGCACGAGTACCGCGCCTTCCGTGATCTGATCGCCGAGGACGACATCGACGGCTTCGACGGTCGCATCGTGCGGCGCCGACAGCGTGTGTTCCATCTTCATCGCTTCGAGGACCACCAGCGGCTCGCCGCGGCGCACGCTTTGTCCGGCTTTCACGGCAACCTGAATGACCTTGCCGGGCATGGGCGCCACGATGCGCTCGACGTCCGCGCCCTCCTCTTCCGCGTCGTGCAAAGGATCGTGCGGACGCAGGACGAACGTCTCCCCGCCTTCCATCACCGCGATGTCGCCGTTGACAAGCTGCATCGCGTGCGCGCCCGACGCCTCGGGGCTCGCCGTCAAGCGTTTGCCGTCCGCGACGAATTCGACGATCCGGCGCGCCTTGCCGGCGAGGCGGAACGAATCCGCCTTGCCCCACGGGTCGTCGCCGTCTGGTGCGCCATGCTCGCGCACGAGGAGTTGCGCCGCGGCGGCGAGAACATGCTCCGGCGGCACCGTCTGCTCCGGTACGAGTTCCGAAAGACGACGCGCGACGAATCCGGTGTCGGTCCCGCCGGCCACGAATTCCGGATGACGCAGCGCGCGGATGAGAAAGGCGTTGTTGGTGCGCACACCGGCGATTTCCACCTTCGTCAGCGCGTCCGCGAGTTTGGCGACCGCGCCTTTGCGCGTCGTGCCGTGCGCGATCAGCTTGGCGATCATCGGATCGTAGAACATCGTGACGGCATCGCCTTCGCGCACGCCGGTATCGACGCGCACGCCGTGGGGCAGGACCAGCCGCTCCAGCGTGCCGGTGGACGGCAGGAATCCGTGCGGGTCTTCCGCGTAGAGCCGCGCTTCCACGGCGTGTCCACGCGCGCGGATCTCGTCCTGCCGCTTGGGCAGCGCTTCGCCCGCCGCCACGCGCAACTGCCATTCGACGAGGTCGAAGCCCGTGATCGCCTCGGTCACCGGATGTTCCACCTGCAGCCTGGTGTTCATTTCCATGAACCAGATGCGGTCCGCCCTGAGGCCGTCCGACGCGTCGGCGATGAATTCCACGGTGCCGGCGCCGACGTAGGAGACCGCGCACGCGGCCTTCACCGCCACGGCGCCGAGATGCATGCGCATGTCCTCGCTCATGCCGGGCGCGGGCGCTTCCTCGATCACCTTCTGGTGGCGGCGTTGCAGCGAGCAGTCGCGTTCCAGAAGATGCACGGCATTGCCGCGGCTGTCGGCGAACACCTGCACTTCGATATGCCGCGGGCACGCGACGAACTTCTCGATCAGGACATGATCGTTGCCGAACGCGGACTTGGCTTCGCGCCGGGCGCCTTCGAGGGCCGCGGCGAAATCCGCGGCCCGCTCGACCAGGCGCATGCCCTTGCCGCCGCCGCCGGCGGCGGCCTTGATCAGCACGGGATAGCCGATTTTCGCCGCTTGCGCCTTCAGCGTCGCGTCGGACTGGTCCGCGCCGTGATAGCCCGGCACGACGGGCACGCCGGCCTTCTCCATCAGAGCCTTGGCGCGATCCTTCAGGCCCATCGCGCGGATCGCGGCCGCGGGCGGCCCCACGAAGATCAGGCCGGCGGCCTCGCAGGCCTCCGCGAACTGCGCGTTCTCCGACAGGAACCCATAACCGGGATGGATGGCGTCGGCGCCGCAGGTTTTCGCGGCCGCCAGGATCGCCTCGGCATTCAGATAACTTTCGCGCGCGGACGCCGCGCCGATGCGGACGGCCCGGTCGGCGACGGCGGCGTGCACGGCGCGGGCGTCGGCATCGGAATAGACCGCGACCGTCCGCAGACCCATCGCGCGCGCCGTGCGCGCGATGCGGCAAGCGATTTCCCCGCGATTGGCGATCAAGAGCGTCCGAAACATCGCCGCCATCAGGCCATATTGGCTAACAGAGATAAACCCAAAAAACCGGATGAAAGTTTTACGCGCATTTAAGGCGGGGATGCGAGCGTCGCGCGCCTTTGGAGAGACCGTCGATGCATCAGCTCGTTTATGTCAGCGCCGCGTCCTGGGCCATGAGCAATGCCGATCTGAACGGAATACTCGACGTGTCGAGACGCAACAACCGCCGCGACGGCGTGACCGGCATGCTCCTGTACATCGACGGAGGTTTTCTGCAGGTGCTCGAGGGTCCAAGACCCGCCGTGCAGGAAATCTTTGCGCATATCAGGCGCGACCCAAGGCACAACGCGGTGCGCGTCCTGGTCGAACAGGAAATCCGCGAACGGTTGTTCGCCGGTTGGAGCATGGGCTTCGACCGCCTCGATCCCGGACAGCCGCGCACGGCGGATGTCTTCGCCGTCACGCACGAGGCGATCGAGAACGCCGTGTCGCCCGAGGAGGCCGCGGACATCGCGATCCTCCTCAGGAACTTCTACAAGGTGAATTCCGGCGTGCGCGCGGCCTAGCGGGTCGCCGCCAGGAAGACTTTTTTAACCGCGAACACGATCAGAATCATCACGAAGAACACTACATAAAGCGCGAGCGCTTCCTGCAGCAACGCCTTGTCGAAATGCGGCATGACCAGCGGCGTATGATGCATCAGCGAGGGTACGACGGCGTCCGCCGCGATGTACACGATCGCCGCCAGGATCGGCGCAAGAAACAGCCCGATGACGCTGCCCGTCGCCACTCCGAAGAACAAGGCGATGACAACGCCCATGACCATATGCAACATGCCGAGGTGATGCACGAAGTCGACGATATACTTTGGTAAATTACTGACGATTTCCATAAAACTCCCCCGCCCGTCATTCCCGTGGTTGGTACCATGAACGATAGTTCACTATACGACAGATGTTTGCGAAGTTCTATGGCCAGCGCTGCATAAATCTTGAACGCGCGGCCTAGCGCATGCCTTTGCCGCCGCCGCCCTTCAGCAGTTTTGTCCGCATGAAGAAGAACACCGCGATGATGATCACGTAACCGACATAAACCGCGGCCGTGTCGCGCCAGAAGCCGACATCGACCAGAGGCGGCAGATGGAGCGGCGCGTTATGGTCAACGACGGGGATCAGCACCAGGGCGACAATATGGACCAGCGTCGCGGCGAGCGCGATCTCCCACAATTTTTTCCAGCTCGAAAGCTGGAACGCTGCGAACAGCGCGATAATCAGGCCCAAAATCGCGTTGACGTGTTGGAATCCGAGGCGGAAAAAATCCAGAGCCTCGTTGAAGTAGTGAGAAACATCACTCATCGGATCACCCACAGAGCTAATTGTTCCGCATCTTTGAGAACGTACCCTGGGTGAATTCTATCCTAAAATTAATGCAAAGACGCGACAAAATTCGGCACCCAGCCGCAAACACAACTTTCAGTAGCCAAGCAGCGTCTTCCAACCGAACAGCAGCACGCCGACGACGCCGCCGAGAACGAAAAGAGCCAGCAGACAGCCTACGCATCCGAACCCACGCAAAAGTGGCGGTAGCGTGAAATACACGCTGTAGTCGTGCGCGCCGCTCACGTCCTGAATACGCCGAATTTCGTTTCCGGCACTGGCGCGTTGAGACAAGCCGACAACGCCAGAGCGAGCACGCGGCGCGTGTCGGCGGGGGCGATGATGCCGTCGTCCCACAGCCGCGCCGTCGCGTAATAGGGATTGCCCTCGCGTTCGTATTGCGCGCGGATCGGAGTCTTGAATGCGACCTCCTCTTCCGCCGACCATTTTTCGCCGCGCGCTTCCATGGCGTCGCGCTTGACGGTGGCGAGCACGCTCGCCGCCTGTTCGCCGCCCATGATCGAGATGCGCGAATTCGGCCAGGCGAACAGGAAGCGCGGCCCGTAGGCGCGCCCGCACATGCCGTAATTCCCCGCGCCGTACGAACCGCCGACGATTAACGTGATCTTGGGCACCTGGGCGCAGGCCACGGCGGTCACCATCTTGGCGCCGTCCTTGGCGATGCCGCCGGCCTCGTATTTTCTGCCGACCATGAAGCCCGAGATGTTCTGCAGGAACACGAGCGGAATGCGCCGCTGACAGCACAGCTCGACGAAATGGGCCGCCTTCAGCGCGGATTCGGAGAACAGGATGCCGTTGTTGCCGATGATGCCGACCGGGATGCCTTCCAGGCGCGCGAAGCCCGCAACCAGCGTGGTGCCGTAGAGCTTCTTGAACTCGTCGAACTCCGAAGCGTCCGCCAGCCGCGCGATCACCTCGCGCACGTCGTATTGCGTGACCAGCGACGGCGGCACGATGCCGTTCAGCTCGGCGGGATCGAAAGCCGGCGGTCGCGGCGGCGCCAACGCGATGTCGGGCCGCTTTCTGGTATTCAATCCGGCCACGATGCGCCGCACGATGGCCAGCGCGTGGGTGTCGTCGTTGGCGTAATGATCGGCGACGCCGGACTGGCGCGCATGAACCTCCGCGCCGCCCAATTCCTCGGCGCTGACGATCTCGCCGGTGGCGGCTTTCACCAGCGGCGGGCCGCCGAGGAAGATCGTGCCCTGCCCTTTGACGATCACGCTCTCGTCGGACATCGCGGGCACATAGGCGCCGCCCGCCGTGCACGATCCCATCACGGCGGCGATCTGCGGAATGCCCGCCGCGCTCATCGTCGCCTGATTGTAGAAGATGCGGCCGAAATGTTCGCGGTCGGGGAAGATGTCCGCCTGGTTCGGCAGATTGCCGCCGCCGGAATCCACCAGATAGATGCAGGGTAGCCGGTTCTCGCGCGCGATCTCCTGGGCGCGGAGGTGCTTTTTCACCGTCATCGGATAATAGGTGCCGCCCTTGATCGTCGCGTCGTTGCAGACGATGACGCACTCGCGCCCTTCGACGCGGCCGATGCCGGTGATCATCCCCGCGCCGTGGATGTCGCCCTCGTACATGCCGAACGCGGCGAGCGGCGACAGCTCCAGGAATGGCGAACCCGGATCGAGCAGCCGCTCGACACGGTCGCGCGGCAACAGCTTGCCACGTTCGGTATGGCGCGTGCGCGAACGCTCGTCGCCGCCAAGCGCGGCCACCGTCATGCGCGATTTCAGTTCATCGACCAGCGCGCCCATCGCTGCGGCGTTGGCTTTAAACGCGGGGCTGGTGGAAGAGACGGAGGATTTCAGAACGCTCATACCATCTCCACCGCCAGGGCCGTCGCTTCGCCGCCGCCGATGCAGAGCGAAGCCACGCCGCGCTTCAGCTTATGGCGCGCGAGCGCGTTCAGCAGCGTCGCCACAATCCGCGCGCCCGAGGCGCCGATAGGATGGCCGAGCGCGCAGGCCCCGCCGTTCACGTTGACCTTGTCATGCGGCAGGTCGAGGTCGCGCATGGCGATCATCGCCACATTGGCGAAGGCTTCGTTGATCTCGAACAGATCGACGTCGTCGGCTTTCCAGCCCGCCAGCGTCAGCACTCTCTGTATCGCACCCACCGGCGCGGTGGTGAACCAGCGCGGCTCGTGCGCGAAGCTTGCCTGCGCCACGATGCGCGCCACCGGCTTCAAGCCGCGCTTGCCCGCCACGTCGCCGCGCGCCAACACCAGTGCCGCCGCGCCGTCGGAGATCGACGACGAATTCGCCGCCGTCACCGTGCCGTCCTTGGCGAAGGCGGGCTTGAGGGTTGGGATTTTCGCCGGATCGGCCTTGCGCGGCTGTTCGTCCAGCGCGACGTCCACGTCTGCGCCCTTCGCCGGAACCTTCACCGCCACGATCTCGCCGGCGAAGGAACCGTCGGTCTGCGCGCGCTTGGCCCGCATCAGCGATTCCCTCGCGAACGCATCCTGGGCTTCGCGCGTGAACTGGTAATGGCGCGCGGCGTCCTCCGCGTAGGTGCCCATCAGCCGGTGCTCGTAAGCATCCTCCAGCCCGTCGAGGAACATGTGGTCCTTGACCTCGCCGTGACCGAGGCGATAGCCGCCGCGCGCCTTTGCCAAGAGGTACGGCGCGTTCGACATGCTTTCCATGCCGCCGGCCACGGCGATGTCGGCGCGGCCGAGTGCGAGCAGGTCCGCCGCGACCATGATCGCTTTCATGCCGGAACCGCAGACCTTGTTGACGGTCGTGGCCGGGACGCTGTCGGGCAGGCCCGCGAATCGTACCGCCTGGCGCGCGGGTGCCTGGCCCACGCCCGCCGGCAGCACGCAGCCCATGACCGCTTCGCCGATGTCGTCGCCTCCGAGGCCGGCACGGGCGACCGCGGCAGCGATCGCGGCGGCGCCGAGTCGGGGTCCGGCGCAAGCGCTTAGATCGCCCTGGAA
Source organism: Alphaproteobacteria bacterium (assembly GCA_028871795.1). Classification (GTDB taxonomy): domain Bacteria; phylum Pseudomonadota; class Alphaproteobacteria; order Micropepsales; family Micropepsaceae; genus Rhizomicrobium. The sequence goes on from JAGWMG010000010.1 coordinate 92,533, forward strand.
GCCTCCCATCGGCGTACGGACGGCGGACAAGATCAACAAATCGATGGTTTTCATTCTCAAGCTCTTTTGCCTTTGGTTTCCGACTCTTGATTAACACTGGCGTGGATTTGCGGTCATTTTGACCTGGCCCCCGACTGGGTTATCATTAATCCGAGATTAGGACTATCGGGCGGGCATAGGGTGATGAAAAGGGTCGCGATTTCCACCGCGATCGGAATTTGCGCCGGGCTGGCGTTGTGGGGTGCCTATCTGGGCGCGCCGTATGCCGGGCTTACCCTTACGCCAACCACGCTGCTCGTCGCAGCCGCCATCGTCGCTTTCGGTTCCTCCGTCGCGCTCTTGAGCCTGTCGGCGTTCGCCAGACCGGAAGGGACGGCGCCGAAGCCGTGGCGGCGTATATCCCATCTGGCCTCGTCCGAGTACCGGCATTTCCCGCGGAGCGGCGTGCGCCTCAGGCTGCGCCCGGATACCGTCATCGACGAACTGGATATCGTGCGCCATCCCGATTCTTACAAGTCGAAGGACATCTTCCTGATCATCAAGAAGGCGTCGGGCAAGTCGATCTTCAACCCAGTTGTACTGAGCCGGCTGTTCGAGAAGCTCTCGGGGTTCGCAGGGTTCGAGCACATCCTGCTGGTGAACGAACACGACGAGTTCGTCGGCTACATCCCCGCGATGCAGGCACGCATGCACTGGCGGGAACGGGAGTCCGAAGCGGCCATCACCAAGTACATTATCAGGGTTTTCGACGACCCCGAGGAAAACAGCGGCGTTCTTCGCGAGATCGACGGATTGGGAGTCAACGCGACGATTTCGGACCGGGAGCTGGTCACGGATGCCCTGAAGAAATTGTCCGAGAGCCTGTTCCGCGGCTTCGTGGTGTGCGGCGGCAGGCGAAACCGCAAGCCCATCGGCGTGATCTACGAAGACGAGCTGTTCAGGGCCAGCATCAAGCGCGACGATTAGCCCGTCTCCTCGAACAACTCCCGCCCGATCAACCAGCGGCGGATTTCGCTGGTGCCGGCGCCGATTTCGTAGAGCTTGGCGTCGCGCAGCAGCCGCCCGGTCGGGAAGTCGTTGATGTAGCCGTTGCCGCCGAGGCACTGGACCGCCTGCAACGCCATCCACGTCGCCTTTTCCGCGGCGTAGAGGATGGCGCCGGCGGCGTCCTTGCGCGTGGTGCGGCCGCGGTCGCAGGCGCCCGCCACGGTGTAGACATAGGAGCGCGCGGCGGAGAGCGCGGTGTACATATCGGCCACCTTGGCCTGCATGATCTGGAACGAGCCGATCGGCTGGCCGAACTGCTTGCGCTCCCGGATGTAGGGCAGCACGATGTCCATGCAGGCCTGCATGATGCCGAGCGGCCCGGCGGACAGCACGATGCGTTCGTAGTCCAGCCCGCTCATCAGCACCTTCATGCCGTGCCCCACGCCGCCCAGCACGTTCTCTTCGGGCACTTCGCAATCCTCGAAGATCAACTCCGCCGTGTCGGACCCGCGCATGCCGAGCTTGTCGAGCTTGGGGGCGACGCGGAATCCCTTGAACGCTTTTTCGATCAGGAACGCGGTGACGCCGCGCGTGCGGGCGTGCGGATCTGTCCTGGCGTAGACCACGAGCGTGTCCGCGGTGGGGCCGTTGGTGATCCACATTTTCGTGCCGTTGAGCACGTAGCGGTCGCCGCGTTTGTCCGCGCGCAGGCGCATCGAGGCCACGTCCGATCCCGCCTCGGACTCGCTCATGGCGAGCGCGCCCAGATGATCGCCGGAAATCAGCTTGGGGAGATAGCGGCGCTTCTGTTCGTCGTTGCCGTTGCGCCGGATCTGGTTGATGCAGAGATTGGAATGCGCTCCGTAGGAAAGCCCGACGGCGCCGGACGCGCGGCTGACCTCTTCCATGGCCACGACGTGTTCGAGATAGCCGAGCCCCGAGCCGCCGTACTTTTCCTCCACCGTGATGCCGTGGAGTCCCAGCGCGCCCATTTCCGGCCACAGGTGGCGGGGAAATTCGTTCGACTTGTCGATCTCGTCGGCGATGGGCGCGATCTTGTCGGCGGCGAAGCTCTGCACCGTGTCGCGCAGCATGTCGGCGGTGTCGCCCAAGCCGTGATCGAGTGTGGGATAGGAGTTGGAGAGCATGGAATCATCCTACGAGGGTCCGCGCGCTTCTCACAGTGCCCACATGGCTGCCGCCAAAGCGACCTCGCGCTTGAAGGAAATAACAAAAAGGGATTCCAAAACGAAAGATTCACGCCAAGGCGAAGGCTGGTGCGGTCGAGAAGAGTCGAACTTCCACGGGTTGCCCCGCTAGCACCTCAAGCTAGTGCGTCTACCATTCCGCCACGACCGCATTCCATGGGGTGGCGGGGTTTAGCAAACCCCGGTAGGCCTCGGCAAGCGCCGCTCAAATCCCTTCGCCGTCCACGCCGTGGATGCCGCATTCGTCCTTGTCGAGGCCGGACCAGCGCCCGTCGCGATAGCCTTCGCCTGCCGCAACGCGCCGCGTGCACGGCATGCAGCCGATGGAGGGATAGCCGTCATCGACGAGGGGATGGCGCGGCAGATCGTGTTTGGCGATATAGGCTTCGAGATCGGCCAGCGACCAGTCGAACAGCGGATTGAAGCGGAAATGGCCCTCGAAATACTCGATCGGCAGGATGTTGGCGCGTTCCCTGGTCTGGAAACGCTTGCGGCCGGTGATCTGCGCGGAGAACCCTTCCAGCGCGCGCCTGAGCGGGATCACCTTGCGGAAATCGCAGCAGGCGTCGGTGTCGCGCGACCACAGCGTCCCGTCGGGATCGCGCGTGGCGCGGTCGCTGGGATGGGGCGCCAGCGAACGCAAATCCCCCAGTCCGAGCTGCTCCTGCAGCCGGTCGCGATAACGCAGCGTCTCGCCGAAAAGCTTGCCGGTGTTGAGGAACAGGATCGGCGTGTTCGGATCGATGGCGGCGACCAGATGCAGCAGCACCGCAGACTCCGAACCGAAGGACGACACCACGGCCGTCTTGCCGGCGAATTCGCCGCCGAGCGCGAATTCGAGGATGCCGGTTGCATCGCGGCCCTGCGCCGCCGCCCGAAGCTGAGCCAGTTTCGCCCTGGTTGCCGGATCGGCAACCCCGCCACCCTGACGGTCGAAGGCGCGCGGCCTGCGCTGACGATCAATGACGGTGACGGCCGCGCTGCTCATGTCAGCCAGCCCTTCTGGTCGATCATGTCGCAGGTGCGTTGCGAGACCTCGTTCGGCGGCAGGCCGTTGTTGCGCCAGCCAGCGCGCGCGGCACCGAGGGTATTCAGATAACCGTCCCATTCGGGACCGAAGCGCTTCTGCAGCCACTCGCGCAGGCGTCTGGCCAAGCCCGGCGCTTGGCCGCCGGTGGAAGCCGTCAGCATCAGCGCGCCCCGGCGGACGATTGCCGGCACATGAAAATCGGAAAGCTCGGGGGCATCTTCGACGTTGACCAGGACGCCGCCCGCCCGCGCCCGCCGCGCCAGCAAGCCGGCTGCCGACCGCTCCAGTCCGGCAATGAACAGCATCGACATACAATGCAAGGCTGCGTCGCTGCTCTGCGGAGCGACGCTGACGGCATCCGCGCCGGCCTCTGCCAGCAGGGCAGCGCGCCGCGCCAGCCCTTCGCCAGCGCCCGCTAGGCCTATCCGAACCATTTGCGGATTGATGGCGATGGGAAGCACGCGATGACCTTTGCGGTGGGCGGATACTACAAAGAGTTACGTGCCGTACTTAGAAAATGCAAGCCATTAGTGGAGAATAATTTTATATACACTATTATAAGTGTTATTATTGATACCCCTTGAGAAGATCGGTGACAGAAACCCCTATCCTGTCGCCGTGGATGATGATTTCGCCCTTCGCCACCGGCCGGTCGTTGGCCAGAATCGTGACCGGGTCGTCCTGGCAGGAATCGAGTTCGATGACGGCGCCGCGGCCCATCCGCAGAAGCTGGTGCATCGGAATCACCGAGCGGCCGAGCACGACGGAGATTTCGACTTTCACATTGGAAAGATTGGTGGCCATGTAGGCTCCCCGGGTGACAGAGGAAATCCTTAGGTCGATATGCTTTCGGACAGGTTAAAGCAGGCGGTCGAATGGCGGGTCCGGGACGGGATCACGCCGTACCCGGAAGCGGTGGCATTCATGGAAGCGCGCGCGGACGCCATCGCGGACGGGCGTGCCGGGGAACTCGTCTGGCTCGTCGAACACCCGCCGATCTACACGGCGGGCACCAGCGCCAAGGACGGTGATTTGCTCGATGCGCGCTTTCCCGTGTTCAGGACGGGCCGCGGCGGACAGTTCACCTATCACGGCCCCGGCCAGCGCGTCGGCTACGTCATGCTCGACCTCAAGCGGCGCAAGGCCGACGTGCGCGCCTATGTCCGCGATCTCGAAGAGTGGCTTATTCGTGCACTGGCGCGTTTCGGCGTGAAGGGCGAACGGCGCGACGGCCGCGTCGGAATCTGGGTGGTGCGCGCGGGCGCCAATCTGAAAGAAGAACGGCGAGAAGACAAGATCGCAGCACTGGGCGTGCGCGTGCGCCACTGGGTGACGTTCCACGGCGTAGCGCTGAACGTCGCGCCGGACCTCTCGCACTTCTCCGGCATCGTGCCGTGCGGTATCCGCGGATACGGCGTCACCAGCCTCGCCGATCTCGGGCTGAAGGCGAGCATGGCGGATGTCGATGTGGCGCTGCGCGAGACGTTCCAGGAGATTTTCGGCCCCACCGTCTGAACAGGCAAAGAGGAGGAATGATGTTCGCACTCCTCCCCCCGCATGCGCATTCGCGCATCTGCTTTACGCCATTGTCATCGCTTACTGCGGCGGCGGCTGTGGTTCGGAGCACGTATAGACCATGCGTCCGTTCTTGAGAGTCACGGGCGAGCCGTAGATCGTCGTTCCGAATTGTCCGGGGCCTCCGGGAATCGTGCCGGCGACCGACGGGACCAGCTTGAAGCCCGGCGAGCACACCGCCGCGGGCCCCGTGCAGGTGTAGCTCTGGCCGTAGGGATTTTTCGGATCGATCGTCGCCGGCATGGCCGTGAAGCCGACCGGACACTGGGCTACGTTGCTCAGCGGCCCCGGGTACGGGTAAGGGTGGTTCATCACGGTGCTATTGGAAAACTGATTCGCCATGGCCGATCCGGAGACCAGCGCAACCGCCATGCAAGCGCCAACAATTCTCTTCCTGATCATGGTTGCATCCTCTCTTCGTTGATGGGCGTAAACGACAAGACAAACCGCTATTGGTTTTTCTTTCGGTTACGAGATTTTCAAGATAGGTGCGCGTACCTGTACCGCCCATGAACGGATCATGGCATTCGCAAGACGGAATTTCCACCGTGTGACGACGCCGACGCCGCGGCAGCTTTCGATGATTTTCAGAACGAAGGCAGGCGGCGAAAGCCCTTTTCCGCGGGCGGTTCGGCTCTGTGCAGATCGACGTTGGTGACGCGCGCGCCGGCCGGTCCGCGCATGCAGGCCGCGACGTAAGCTTCCACCGCTTTGGTCGGGCCCGAGACCAGGGATTCCACGGTTCCGTCGGCACAGTTGTGGACCCAGCCGTCGAGGCCGAGCCGACGCGCCTCGTTGGTCGCGTAGACGCGAAAGCCGACGGCCTGCACGACGCCCTCGATGCGCAGCCGCAGCGATGTGAGATCGTCCTTGCCGCTCATGCGAATTCCAATATCACGTCGTTGAGCGCGAGGTTATCGCCTTTCTTGACGTTGATCCTCTCGATCGTGCCGTTGCGTTCGGCGAGCAGCACGTTCTCCATCTTCATCGCTTCGACAACCGCCAGCGGTTCGCCGGCCTTCACCTCCTGCCCGACTTCGACGCCGATCGAGGAGACGAGACCGGGCATCGGGCACAGCAGCAGCTTCGAGGTGTCCACCGCCGCTTTCTTCGGCATGAGCGTCGCCAGCTCCGCCGCCCTGACGTCGCGAACGCAGACCACCGTCTGCATCCCGCCTTGCGAGACGCGGCAACAGCCCGGCAACCGCGCGATCCGAACGGCAAACTCCTTCTCCTTCTCGCGCAGGTGGAGGATGGGCAATCCCGGACGCCAATCAGTCGCCGCGGCGTAGCCCTCGCCGTCGATGCGCAGGAAAAGGCGGCCCTCGTTCACATGCGCATCGGCCACCGCGAACCCCTCGCCGCCGATCGTGGCGACGAAGGATGAACCTGCCCGGTTCGGACCGTTCAGGGTGCCGGAGATGCGGCTCGCCCGTTGGCGCCGCACCAGTTCCGTGGCGACCGCCGTCGCCACGAACCGGCGCTTGGCCGCGGCGTCGATGGCTCGGCCGCGAAATCCGTGCGGGAATTCCTCGGCGATGAACGCCGTCGACAGTCGCCCTTCGCGGAAACGCCTGTCGTGCAGAACGGCGCTCAGGAACGCGATGTTGTGGCGAATGCCACCGATGACGGTTTCGTCGAGCGCGTCCGACAGCGCCTCGACCGCCGCCTCGCGCGTCGGCGCGTGCGCGCATATCTTTGCGATCATCGGATCGTAGTGGACGGAAATCTCCGCGCCTTCCTGCACGCCGGACTCGATGCGCAGCGCGGTATCGCCGCGCTGGCCTTCCGGCGGCACGCGATAGCGCAGCAAGCGCCCGGACGACGGCAGGAATCCGCGCGTGGGGTCCTCGGCGTAGACGCGCGCCTCGACGGCCCATCCTTTCGATTTCACGTCGCTCTGTGCGAACGGCAGCCTCTCGCCGGCGGCGACGCGGATCATCAGCTCCACTAGGTCCAGTCCGGTGACCATCTCGGTTATGGCATGTTCGACCTGAAGGCGCGCATTCATCTCGAGGAAATGGAAATTGCGGTGCCGGTCGACGATGAACTCCACGGTGCCGACGCTGTCGTAGCCGGCGGCTTTCGCCAGCGCCACCGCCTGCCCGCTCATGGCGGCGCGCGTCTTGGCGTCAAGAAAAGACGACGGCGTCTCTTCGATCACCTTCTGATGACGGCGCTGGATCGAACATTCGCGTTCGCCCAGAGAGATTACGTTGCCGTGCTTGTCGCCGATCACCTGGATTTCGATGTGGCGAATTTCGGGGTAGAATTTCTCCACGAACAGGCGACCGTCGCCGAAGCTGGTCTGGGTTTCGTTGTGCGAGGAATGGATCGCCTGCAGCAATTCGCTTTCGCCGCGCGCGATGCGCAGCCCCTTGCCGCCGCCGCCGGCCGCGGACTTCACGATCACCGGATAGCCGATCTCCTCCACGATGCGCCTGGCGTGCGCCGCGTCCACGATCTCGCCGACGAAGCCGGGAACAGTGGAGACGTTCGCCGAGTGCGCCAGCTTCTTGGACTGGATCTTGTCGCCCACCGCGGCGATGGCGTCCGGGCTGGGGCCGATGAAGGTCAGGCCGTTCGTCTTGGCCACGACTTCGGCGAACGCCTGGCTCTCCGACAGAAAGCCGTAGCCGGGATGGACGGCTTCGGCGCCGGTCGCGCGCGCGGCATCGAGGATCGCGTCGGCACGCAGATAGGACTGGGCGGGCGGCGCGGGGCCGATGCGGACGGCCTCGTCCGCCATCTCGACATACAGCGCATCCACGTCCGCGTCGGAATAGACCGCGACGGTGGCGATGCCCATGCGGCGTGCGGTCTTGATGATCCGGCAGGCGATTTCGCCGCGATTGGCAATGAGGATTTTCTTGAACACGCTGTCCCCGGAAGGCCCTTTGCCGTTGTTTTTAGGGGGTCCCGGCGTTCAGGTAAACCCATGCCAAAGGGGCGCCCGCCGTTCGCCGTTCCGCGGCGCCGGCTGGTTCATATCGAACGCACCGCCGAGCGGGTGGGGGGCCGATCTTCCAGCACCCGCCGGATCGACGCGATCGCGCTCGGCAAATCCCGCGCCACCTCGCTCCGCCAGAACCGCAGCACCGTATATCCCGCCTCCGCCAGCATGCGATCACGCGCCGCGTTGCGCGACGGCGCCTGCCCCGGTTCGCCGTCGTCGAGTTCGACGACCAGGAGCGCCTCGTGCTCGACGAAATCCAGGATGAAAGACTTGAACGGCGCCTTGCGACGGAACCGGTAGCCCTCGAACTCGCGCAGCTTCGCCCACAGCCGCGCCGCGACATCGTCCGACCCGCGGCCAAGCGCCCTTGTTCGTTTCATTTCGCTTGGGAACCGCGCAGGAAGATCAGCGTCGGTTCGTCCTTGTACGTTGTTTCTCGCCAAAAGTGGAAACCGCACTTCTCGGCCACGCGAATCGAGGCGACGTTTTCCGGCACGATGATGCAGAACATGCGCGGGTTGCCCAGCCGCGCATCGATCCAGGCGAGCGCCGCACGCGTGGCTTCCGTCGCATAGCCCTTGCCGTGGACGCGCGAGGCCAGCGTCCAGCCCGCTTCGGGCAGCCCTTCCAGCGCCGGATCGAGATCGCGCTTCACCTCGGCCACGCCGACCCGGCCGATATAGCCGCCGGTTTCCTTCTCCTCGACCGCCCAGCTTCCATAGCCGAAGGCGGCCCACATCCCGAACGTGCGCAGCAAGCGGCCCCAGACGTCCTCGCGCGTCATCGGTGCGCCGTGGAAATAGCGGCACACGACCGGATCGCTCCAAATCGCCACGCTCGCCTCGAAATCCTCGAGCCTGTGACCGCGCAGGATCAGGCGAGGGGTTGAGAGGATGGGGATGTCGAGGTTTTCCGGAGCCATATAGGTCGCACCCTCTCAAATACAGTGCGTTTTAGGCCGATTCTCTTCTTTCCCCTCCCCCAACGCGGGGAAGTCGGAGTGCGAAGCGCTCCGGGTGGGGGTCGAATGGTCAACGCCTTCACCAAACGATGATCTTTCATCGCTAGAATTCGACCCAATTTCTAAACTGGACTTCAACCAGCACGGCCTACAGTAAGAGCCTCGGTGAACGAGGATGCAGGCGTGAAAGTATTGGCATTCGTTGGCGTCGCACTCACCGTCGCGTTGGTGGCGGCGTTTTCGGGTACCACATACCCAGTCAAAATAAATGGGCACGTTGGCGAGAACGCGACTGTTGAAGGCGTCGTCAGCGAGGTCCATGTCGCGGCCAGTTCGGGCACAACATTCATCGATATGGGTGGACGCTACCCCGCCAACACCTTCGTCGCGGTAATCTGGCCGGAAGACGTAGACAAGTTTCCGAATGTCGGCGCGCTATATGGACAAAAGGTGAAAGTTTCCGGCCTGCTAGAGCTGTATCATGGCACTCAGGAAATCATCCTGAGGAATGCTGAGCAGCTCAAAAGCGAATAGCGAACGTCGCGTTGCGGCCCCCTAAGGTTATGTCGCATGGCGGTCTAACCATGCCTTACTCGCTTACGCTCGCAAGCCGCCGCCCCGCGTCGGGGGAGGGTAATTAGGTCACAGCGGTATATTGTCGTGCTTTTTCCACACCTGCGGCACCTGCTTGTTGCGCAGCATCCGCAGCGCCCCCGCGATGCGCCGCCGCGTGCTGTGCGGGCGGATGACGTCGTCGATCCAGCCGCGCGACGCCGCCACGAACGGATTGAGGAACTTCTCCTCGTATTCCTTGGTGTGCGCCTCGATGGCGTCAGGGTCGCCGGCGTCCTTGCGGAAGATGATCTCCACCGCGCCCTTGGCACCCATCACCGCGATCTGCGCCCACGGCCAGGCATAGTTCACGTCGGCGCGCATGTGCTTCGACGCCATCACCACATAAGCGCCGCCATAGGCCTTGCGCGTGATCACCGTCACTTTCGGCACCGTCGCCTCGGCGTAGGCGAACAAGAGCTTGGCGCCGTGCTTGATGATGCCGCCGTGCTCCTGCGCCGTACCCGGCAGGAAGCCAGGCACGTCTACGAAGGTCACGATGGGAATGTTGAAGCAGTCGCAGAAGCGCACGAAGCGCGAGGCCTTGCGCGAGGCGTCGCTGTCGAGGACGCCCGCCAGCACCATCGGCTGGTTGGCGACGAAGCCGACGGTGGAGCCTTCCATGCGCCCGAAGCCGGTGATGATGTTGCGCGCGAAGGCCTCGCCGATCTCGAAGAAATCGCCCTCGTCCGCGACCTTCAGGATCAGCTCCTTCATGTCGTAGGGCTTGTTGGGGCTTTCCGGCACCAGCGTGTCGAGCGAGGGCTCCTCGCGCACGATCTCGTCTTCGGTCGGCCAGTGGGGCGGCTTCTCGCGGTTGTTGAGCGGCAGGAAATCGTAGAGGCGGCGGATTTCCTCCAGGCAGATGACGTCGTTCTCGTAGGCGCCGTCGGCGACCGCCGATTTCATGGTGTGGACCTTGGCGCCGCCGAGCTGCTCGGGCGTGACGTCCTCGTGGGTCACCGTCTTGGTGACGTCCGGCCCGGTGATGAACATGTAGGAGGTGTCGCGCACCATGAAGATGAAATCGGTGAGCGCGGGGGAATAGACGTCGCCGCCCGCGCACGGCCCCATGATGACGGAGATTTGCGGCACCACGCCGGAGGCCAGAACATTGCGCTTGAAGACCTCGCCGAAGCCTGCCAGCGAACCGACGCCTTCCTGGATGCGCGCGCCGCCCGCGTCGTAAAGGCCGATGATGGGGGCGCCGTTCTGTATCGCCATGTCCTGGATCTTGCAGATCTTCTGCGCGTGGGATTCGGACAGCGAGCCGCCGAAGACGGTGAAGTCCTTGGCAAAGATGTAGACCATGCGCCCGTTGATCGTGCCCCAGCCGGTGACCACGCCGTCGCCGGGAATGCGCGACTTTTCGGCGTGGAAATCGGTGTTGCGGTGCTCGACGAACATGTCGAACTCCTCGAACGAGTCGGGATCGAGCAGTACGTCGATGCGTTCGCGCGCCGTCAGCTTGCCGCGTGCGTGTTGCGCCTTGACGCGCGCTTCGCCGCCTCCTGCGCGCGCGCGGCTGCGGCGTTCCTCGAGTTCGTGAATCCGATGCTTCATGGCTGTTTCCCCGGGAGAGGACTCTCGGCCTCTCGCTGCGCTAATCGCATGAAACGGGCCGTAGCGTCCAGTTCGCCCGCCAGCGCCAGCGCCCGCCTCGCCGCCGCCTCGTCCACGCCCCATTTCTCGGCCTGATAGTGCTCGTCCAACTGCGATAGCGCGAAGGCTTCCTCGGCGTCGAGGCGGCCTTCGGCCAGCGCCAGCGCCAGCACCAGCGAGCCGCAGATCGTCGCGGCGGAATGCACCGCCGTCAGCACGAACGGATCGTGTTCTGCGAGTGCGCTGCGAAACGCCGCCACAGTTTCCTCCGGCTGCGCGATGTGATTGACGCCGACGCCTGTGTTGAGCCGTGCGCCGGTGCGCTCCACCGCCCAATCGAGCAACGGATTCCAGAGGTCGTTCTGCCGCGCCGCCAGATCGGCAGGAGCCTCGGCCCGATAGCAGAGAAGATCGTTCGCGTACGCCATGATCTTTTCCACAACTTCCTTCTCGTGTTCGGCGACGCGATCAATGGCGGTGTTGGCGAGTTTTGTGAGCGGCATTGTTTCCGGGCGGATGGTTTCGCCCTGCCCGCGCCATTCTCCCGCAACCGCTTCGGCCAGCGCCCGCGTCGGCAGCGAAAGCGTCGCACGCATCGGCGTCTTCACCGACTTGCCGTCGAGGAAAATGGCGAAGCCGTCACCAACCGCAACCTCCTCGTAAAACCGCTTCATCGCTTGCGCGCCTTCGGGAAAGGATCGCGTGCGTCGTCCGTATGGAACCCGAACAGCTCCCATGTCTTGCGCATATGCGTGGGCAGCGGCGCCACCACATGCAGGCGCCCGCCGTCGGGACGGGCGATGTCGATGGCGCGGGCGTGCAGATGGAGCTTGTCGGCGATCGCGCCCTTGGGGCGCGCTTCTGCCCCGCCGTATTTGAAATCGCCGACGATGGGCGTTCCCAGGCTCGCCAGATGCACGCGGATCTGGTGCGTGCGCCCGGTGACGGGCTTGGCCGCGACCCAGGCGAATTCCTCGCCCGCCTGTCCCAGCACGACGTATTCGGTGATCGCAGGCTTGGCGTCGTTAGCGTCGTGCTCCACGACCGCCATGCGCTCGTCGCGCCCGTGCGGACCGTGGCCGCCTTCCTTCGCCAGCGCCGCCTTGATGGTTCCGCGCTTCTTCGCGGGGACGCCGCGCGTCAGCGCCCAATAGACCTTCGAGGCGTCGCGCTGGGCCAGCGACTTCGCCAGCGCGGCGGCGGCCGGAACCGTGCGCGCCACGATCAGCACGCCGGACGTATCGCGGTCGAGGCGATGGACCAGCCGCGGCCGCTGCGTCTTCTCGAAGGCCAGCGAATCCAGCATCCCGTCGATGTGCCGCTTGAGACCCGAACCGCCTTGCGTCGCCAGCCCCGGCGGCTTGTTCAGCACGATCACCGACGAGTCCATGTAAAGAACGTACTTCTGCAGGTCCCCGTCGTCTGCCTGCGGAGCAACCGCTTTCGGCTTCTCCTCCGGCGCGCCGTGCGCCACTTGCGGCGGCAGGCGCAGCGTCTGCCCGGCTTCCAGACGATCGCCCGCCTTGGCGCGCTTGCTGTCGAGGCGCACCTGGCCGGTGCGCAACAGCTTCTCCAGGCGGCCGTGGGTCAGCCCCGGATAGTGGCGCTTGAACCAGCGGTCCAGTCGAACGCCGGCTTCGTCGTGCGCCACGATAGCGGTGTTGTTGCTCAATTGACGCTCCGGGCCGATGTCCCTTAGCTTGCGGGCGATGGGTCCCACGAAACCGCTTCCGGCCGATGCCTCCTACCGTATGAAGCTGCCGCGGGAGGTGCAACCCGGCGGCGATTGCGCCCGGTTATGGGAGTAGTCGTAATGCCGTTTCAGCTTTATCTTGCCGTGGCCGCAGGCGGCGCGCTAGGCACCATCGGCCGCTATTTCATATCGGGACTGGTGGCGAACGCCTTCGGTGAGACGTTTCCCTGGGGGACATTCGTCATCAACGTCACCGGCTCGTTCGCCATCGGCTTCTTCTGGACCCTGACGGCCCCGGACGGGCGGCTGTTCGTCAGCGGCGCCACGCGGCAGTTCGTGATGACGGGGTTCTGCGGCGGCTACACCACCTTCTCGTCTTTCAGCCTGCAGACGCTGAACCTGATGCGCGACGGCGAATGGCTTTACGCCGGCGGCAACGTTCTGGGCTCGGTAACGCTCTGTATGCTGTCGGTCTGGCTCGGCTCGATGACGGCCGCTCTTATAAATCAGTTGAAGGGAGCATGATCCATGGAGCTTCCCAAGGACGCCGTTCTGCTGCGCATCTTTTTCGGCGAGGCGGACAAATACAACGGCAAGCCGCTCTACGAGGCCATCGTGCTGAAAGCGCGCGAGATGCGGATGGCCGGGGCGACGGTGCTGCGCGGCCCGATGGGCTTCGGCCATTCCAGTCACCTGCACACCTCGAAAATCCTGCGGCTGTCCGAGGACCTGCCGCTGGTGATCGAGATCGTCGACACCGAGGAGAAGATCGACGCCTTCCTGCCGGTGCTGGACGCCATGATGGGCAGCGGGCTGGTGACGCTGGAGAACGTGAAGGTGCTGCGCTACGGGGAGGATAAGAACTGACTTTACTGCACCCGCTTGCGACGGCAGAAAAGACAACCTATATCCTCCGCCGCGCGACCGATCCCGCTCGATGGTCTCACGATTTGGAGTCATGGTGACGATCGCTTTGTCTACCGCAGAAGCGCTCCGCATAGTTCGGGAGGCGATGCTGCGGGGATAGCGGCGTCAGGCTTGCGTGTTGCGGACACTTTCAAAAAGTGCCGCAGCAGCAACGATGACCAGCCCTGCGAGGCTCAGCATTTCGTTACCAAAAAACCATCCGACAGCGATGCTGGTGCCGATTCCGTCGACAAGAGGGAGCAGCCCGCATAGCAAGAGAACGAGTTTCCGCGATCTCGCCCCTCCATAAGAGACGACCAGGGCAATAACCCCAATCGCGATCCAGTGCCATGACATCAGAAGCCAAAAGGCTTTGAAGCTCCCTTCCAGAAAGGGTCTTAGATTCGCGGCGCTGAGCGCGCGCACGAGCCCCGGATAGCCTGTGACATCGTGAAGGGCGGCCGCTGCGACAAGGATGAGACTGCCGATGACGACGAGTCCCTGTGCTGCTCGCTCGCGAGTTTTCATGGCCGACCCCTCGGATGATTCTGCCATCGCACTTTGAAACTACGCCATTTGAGATACGGAGTACCGCGACGCCATGCATCTTACAGCGGCGGCGGCTGATCTTGACCAACATTCCCCCGGATGACCCCCGGTTGGAGCGGACAATAACACTCTTCTGAGGCATTCGGAAACCGGCGCGGCCGCTGACCTGGGTGACGCGCGCGCTACTCCCCGCTCTTCTTCGCCCGCAGCTTCGCCCAGTAGTCCAGCCGCTTCTGGATCTCGCGTTCGAAGCCGGTATCCTTCGGCCGATAGAGGTGTTCGCGCGCCATGCCGTCAGGAAAATAGTTCTGGCCGGAAAAGCCTTCTTCCGCTTCGTGGTCGTATTCGTAGCCCTTGCCGTAGCCGAGGTTCTTCATCAGCTTGGTTGGCGCGTTCAGGATGTGCGCCGGCGGCATCAGCGAACCGTGGTCCGCCGCCGCGCGCATCGCCGTACCGTGCGCCAGGTAGACGGCGTTCGATTTCGGCGCGCTGGCGAGATAAAGCACGCATTGCACCAGCGCAATCTCGCCTTCCGGGCTGCCGAGGAAATCGTAGACGTCCTTCGCGGCGATCGCTTGCACCACGGCCTGCGGATCGGCGAGTCCGATGTCCTCCACGCTGGCGCGCACCAGCCGGCGCGCGATGTAGAGCGGCTGCTCGCCGCCCGCCAGCATCCGCGCCAGCCAATAGAGCGCCGCGTCGGGATCGGAGCCGCGGATCGACTTGTGCAGGGCGGAGATCAGGTTGTAGTGCTCCTCGCGGCTCTTGTCGTAGAGCGGTGCGCGCTTCTGCACGGCGGCGACCAGAGCGGCGGGATCGAGCGGCTTGACGATCTTCAGCGCCGCCACTTCCTCGGCGAGGTTGAGGACGTAGCGTCCGTCGCCGTCCGCCATGGCGCGCAGGGTCTCGCGCGCGTCGGCGGTGAGCGCAAGTTTTTCGCCATAATGCGTTTCGACGCGTTCGAGCAGCGTTTCCAGTGCCGCGTCGTCGAGGCGGCGCAGCACCAGAACCTGGGCGCGCGACAGCAGCGCGCCGTTCAGCTCGAACGACGGATTTTCCGTCGTGGCGCCGACCAGAATCACCGTGCCGTCTTCCACGACCGGGAGGAACGAATCCTGCTGGCTGCGGTTGAAGCGATGAATCTCGTCGACGAACAGCAGCGTGCCCTGCCCGACCTTGCGGCGTTGGCGCGCGGCATCGAACGCCTTTTTCAGATCGGCGACGCCGGAAAACACCGCTGACAACTGCTCGAAGTGCAGTTTGAAGGCAGTGGAGAGCAGCCGCGCGATGGTGGTCTTGCCGGTGCCCGGCGGTCCCCACAGCACGATCGAATGCGGCCGGTTCGCCGCCACCATGCGTCCGATGGGACCTTCGGGGCCGATCAGATGATCCTGGCCCACGACTTCGGCCAGCGACTTTGGGCGCAGCCGGTCGGCCAAGGGCCTTGGCGCGTCGTTAGGCAATCCGCCTGCTTCGAAGAGGTCGGTCATGGCGCGAGACTACTCCCGCGCCGCCTATCCATCCACACGCAGGCTTATCCGCTGACCGCCGCGGTCGATGACCATGTCCCAATGCCCGCCCGCCGAATCGAGCAGGTGCTTGAGCTGGCCCACACTGGTGATGGTCTGGCCGTTGACGGTACGGACGATGTCGCCCGGCTGGAAACCGTATCCAGCCGACGGCGTGTTCGCCGAAACCGCGCGGACGACCACGCCCTTGGCCATCAGGTCCAACTGGAGGTCGACCGCCACCGCCGGAGAAAGATTCTCCACCCGCGCCCCGGTCAGCGGATTGCGCCCGCCGATGGTCGCCGTGTCGCGCGTGGCGTTGCCCGGCGGCAGCGCCAGTTTGACGGCCACATCCCGGGTGCGCCCGTGGGACGAAATCTGCGCCCGCACGACATCCCCGGGTTTACGGGTGGCGACGCGGTAGTTGAGCGATTGCATATCGCTCACCGCCACGCCGTCGAGCGAGAGGACGATGTCGCCGGTCTTGAGCCCCGCCCGCGCCGCCGGCCCGTCCGGAAAGATGTCCTTCAGGAGGACGCCCTGCGGCCGGCTCAAATGCAGGCTTTCGGCAATATCGCCGGTCACCGCCTGCCCGTCCGCGCCGATCCACGGCAGCTTGATGCCGCCGCTGGTGGCGCCTTCGACGACGCGGCGCGCCAGATTGGCCGGGATGGCGAAGCCGATGCCGATCGATTCCCCGGTGCGCGAGTAGATCGCGGTGTTGATGCCGGCGAGCTTTCCGTCGGTGGTCACCAGCGCCCCGCCCGAATTGCCCGGATTGATGGCGGCGTCGGTCTGGATGAAGAACTGATAGTTCGAGGCGCTGACTTCCGTGCGCGCCAGGGCGGAGACGATGCCCATGGTCACCGTCTGTCCGACACCGAACGGATCGCCGATGGCGAGCACCAGATCGCCGACCTGCAAGCGGTCGCTGTCGCCGAATTCGATCGTCGGCAGCCTCTCTCCATGGGTATCGATCTTCAATACCGCGAGATCGGTGCGCGGATCGGCCAAAGCGACTTTGGCTTTGAACTCGCGTTTGTCGGCAAGGGCCACGACCACATCCTGCCCGCCCTGGATGACGTGGTTGTTGGTCAGGATCAGCCCGTCGGCGCGCACGACCACGCCGGATCCCAACGATTGCTGCACACGCTGACGCATCTGCGGGCTGCCGAAGAATTGTTGGAAGAAGGGATCGTTGAAGAACGGATTCATCGCCGGCGCCTGTACGACGCTGCGCGAATAGACATTGACCACGGCGGGCGCCACGCGCTTCACCACCGGCGCGAAAGTGAGCTGCACCTCGCTCATGGCATGCGGAACTTTTCCGGCCGACATCGGGCTTGGCGAAGAAGCAGACATTGCCGCGGCGGGTGTCAACGCGGGTACAAAGGCGTAGACGGCCAGGCCGACCGCGAGAATGCCTGCTGCCGCCATCTGCGAAGAACGATCCATGATCTCACTCCCCAAGACGCAAAAAGGCGACCCGTTGCCGAGCCGCCCCAAATGTCATACGCGAAGCTGTACGGAAGATTACTCCTCCGTTTTTTCCTCTTCAGAAACGATCACCGGTCCGGAATCCTTGCCCTTGGCATCGGGGTCGCGATCCACGAACTCGATGATTGCCATCGCGGCGTTGTCGCCGTGGCGGAACCCGGCCTTGAGCACGCGCGTATAGCCGCCGGGGCGGTCGGCGTAACGCGGAGCGATCACGTCGAACAGCTTCTTCACCTGCGCGGCGTCGCGGATGCGGGAGAGCGCCTGACGGCGGGCATGCAGGTCCGCCGCACCGCGGCGCGACAGGGTCACCAGCTTTTCGACCACCGGACGAAGCTCCTTCGCCTTGGGCAACGTCGTCTTGATCTGCTCGTGCTTGATGAGCGCCGCCATCATGTTCGCGAACATGGCGGTGCGATGGGACGACGTTACGTTGAGCTTGCGGCCCTGATTACGATGGCGCATGACACACTGCTTTCAAAAAATTAGTACTGATCCTCGTAACGCTTGGCGAGATCCTCGATGTTCTCCGGCGGCCAGCCCGGCACTTCCATGCCGAGGTGCAGACCCATCTCGGCGAGCACGGCCTTGATCTCGTTTAGCGACTTGCGGCCGAAGTTCGGCGTACGGAGCATTTCCGCTTCCGTCTTCTGGATCAGGTCGCCGATGTAGACGATGTTGTCGTTCTTCAAGCAGTTGGCCGAACGCACAGAAAGCTCCAGTTCGTCCACCTTCTTGAGCAGCACCGGGTTGAAGGCGAGATCGGGCTTGGCCTCTTCCGCGATGCGCTCGCGCGGCTCCTCGAAATTGATGAAGACCTGAAGCTGGTCCTGCAGGATGCGCGCCGCATAGGCGACAGCGTTGTCCGGCGCAATGGCACCGTTGGTTTCCACCGTCAGCGTCAGTTTGTCGTAGTCGAGAATCTGGCCCTCGCGGGTGTTCTCGACCTTGTAAGAGACCTTCTTCACCGGCGAGAACAGACTGTCGACCGGAATGAGACCTATCGGCGCGTCCTCGGGACGGTTGCGGTCGGCGGGGACGTAACCCTTGCCGGTCGCCACGGTCAACTCCATGCGGAAATCGACTTTTTCGTCCAGGGTGCAGAGCACCAGGTCCGGGTTGAGGATTTCGATGTCCGCCACCGCCTGGATCTGGCCCGCCGTGACTTCGCCCGGACCGCTCGCCTTCAGCGACAGCCGCTTGGGACCTTCGGCATGCATGCGCAGCGCGATCTGCTTGACGTTAAGCACGATGTCGGTGACATCCTCGCGCACGCCCGCGATCGAGGAAAATTCATGCAGCACGCCCTCGATCTGGATCGAAGTCACGGCCGCACCCTGCAGCGACGACAGCAGCACGCGGCGCAGCGCGTTGCCCAGCGTCAATCCGAAGCCGCGCTCCAGCGGCTCGGCGACAATGGTCGCGGCTCGACCGGCGTCCTGCCCTGTATCGATGCGGAGCTTTTGCGGCTTGATCAGTTCCTGCCAATTCTTCTGAAACATGTTGCCTCATCGTTTCCCGGACGCGTCGGATCACGCCCATTTCGTTCGACGGGTAAGCTTTTCCGAACCAAAACTCTCTTCTGTCGCATTGCCGGACGGAAAACCGGTTCCCACTTTTCCTGGCAATGCTCCTAAACGCGGCGGCGCTTCGGCGGCCTGCAGCCATTGTGCGGTATGGGCGTCACGTCGCGGATCGAGGTGACGACCAAGCCGACGGTCTGTAGCGCCCGCAATGCGGATTCGCGACCCGACCCCGGACCACTCACTTCCACCTCTAGCGTGCGCATGCCGTGCTCGACGGCCTTCTTGCCCGCATCCTCGGCGGCGACCTGGGCGGCATAAGGCGTCGACTTGCGCGAGCCTTTGAAGCCCATCATGCCCGCCGACGACCAGGATATGGCATTTCCGGCGCCGTCCGTAATCGTGATGATGGTGTTGTTGAAGGTCGCGGCGACATGCGCCACGCCGACGACGACGTTCTTCTTTTCCTTCTTGCGAGCGCGTGGCGTCTTCTTTTCGGAGGGAGCGGCCATTTACTTCGTCACCTTCTTCTTGCCGGCGATCGCCTTGGCGGGACCTTTGCGCGTGCGCGCGTTGGTATGCGTACGCTGCCCGCGGACGGGCAGGCTCTTGCGGTGGCGCAGGCCGCGATAACAACCCAAATCCATCAGTCGTTTGATGTTCATCGCCACCTCGCGGCGCAAATCGCCTTCCACGAGATAATCGCGGTCGATGACCTCGCGGATCTGAATGACCTCGGCGTCGGTCAGATCGTGAACCCGGCGCTCGGGGGCGATGCCCACCTTGTCGCAAATCTCCTTAGCCTTGGCCGGACCGATGCCATGGATGTAGCGCAGCCCGATCAAAACCCGCTTCTGAGTTGGAATATTGACGCCGGCGATGCGTGCCACGAGATTCTCCGAGTGCCATAAGGCTTTGAATTGATTACGTTACCAACCTGCGAACGACCCCAGCAAAACCCTCCGCACCACACGGCAAAAGGGCGTCAAAAGCCGGAATTTTCCAGGGAAATCGGCCGCAAGGGCGCGGATTATAGGAATGCGCGGACCCCAGTCAACTGGCGCGCCCCGGACTTGGCCTACCCGACCTCCAAGCATCCCTTCCGACCCACCCTGTCCAGCACCGAAGCAATCGCCTTGGTGACCTCTTCGATAGGCGCCATGCCGTCGACTGTTACGAGCTTTCCCTGCTTCTTGTAGTACGCGATCAGCGGCGCCGTGTTCTTGTAATAAACCGCCAACCGGTTCTTGAGGGTCTCGGGCGTGTCGTCGGCGCGGGCAATGCCGCCGCTCTCCTTGATACGCTGCTCGACGCGCCCGATCAGGACCGCATCGTCCACCTTCAGCTCGATCACCAAATCGACCTTGCGGCCGCGGCCCTTCAGCATCGCGTCAAGAGCCTCCGCTTGAGGGATCGTCCGGGGAAAGCCGTCGAACACCGCCCCGTTGGCACAGTCCGGCCGGTCGTAGCGCTCGGCGATGATGCCGACCACGATCTCGTCCGGCACCAACTCGCCCGAATCGATAATCGCCTTGCACTTCTTGCCGAGCTCCGTGCCGGCGGCAATGGCCGCCCGCAGCATGTCCCCGGTGGAAAGTTGCGGCATCCCGCGACGTTCCTGCAGAATTTTCGCTTGCGTCCCTTTGCCGGAGCCTGGCGGTCCGAAAAGAACAAGATTCAACGTCGTGCTCCCCGAAGCTTGGCCTTCTTGATCAGCCCCTCATACTGCTGAGCGATCAGATGGCTCTGAATTTGCGCCACGGTATCCATCGTCACGCTGACCACGATGAGGATCGACGTTCCACCGAGCGCGAACGACAGGTTGTAGTTCTCGTTCATCATCTCGGGTATGAGACACACGACCGCAAGGTAAATGGCACCGACGACGGTGCATCGGGTGAGGACGAAATCGATATACTCCGCGGTCTTCTTTCCGGGCCGGATGCCGGGAATGAAGCCGCCATACTTCTTCAGATTCTCGGCCGTCTCTTCGGGATTGAAGACGATCGACGTGTAGAAAAACGCAAAGAATATAATCATTGCGCCATAGAGGAAAAGATAAAGCGGCTGGCCGCGGCTGATATAGGTGATGATGGTCTGCGCCCAATCGGGAAGGCTTTGCGCATTGAACGACGCGACCGTCATCGGCATCAGCAGGATGGACGACGCGAAAATCGGCGGGATCACCCCCGAGACGTTGAGCTTGAGCGGCAAATGCGAGGATTCGCCGCCGAACATGCGCTGGCCGACCTGCCGCTTGGGATACTGGACCAGCAGCCGGCGCTGGGCGCGCTCCATGAAGACGATGAAGGCGACCAGTACAACGGCGAACCCCAAGAAGAAGATCAGGAACAACGGGTTCATCGCGCCGGTGCGGGCCAACTCGAGAGACTGCCCAAAAATCTGCGGAAAGCGCGCCACGATGCCTGCGAAGATAATCAACGAAATTCCGTTGCCGACGCCGCGGCTGGTGATCTGCTCGCCGATCCACATCAACAGGATGGTGCCGCCGGTCAGGGTGACGACCGCGGTCATGCGGAAGAACATGCCCGGGTTTAGGACGATGCCCTGGCCGTGCTCCAGTCCGATCGCGATGCCGAGCGCCTGCACGGCCGCCAGCCCGACGGTGCCGTAGCGGGTGTATTGGTTGATGATCTTCTGGCCGGCCGCACCTTCCTTCTTCAGTGCCTCCAGTTCCGGAAACACGGTGGTCATCAGCTGCATGATGATCGAGGCGGAAATGTAGGGCATGATGCCGAGCGCGAAGATTGCCATGCGCTGCACCGCACCGCCCGAAAAGGTGTTGAAGACGTCGAGAAACCCGCCCCCCTGCGAATTGATCAAACGCTCCATGGCGGCGGGATCTATTCCCGGCATGGGAATGTATGCGCCCAGCCGCGCTACGATCAACGCACCCAACGTGAACAGTATGCGTTGGCGCAACTCCTTCGCCTTGCCGAAGTTGCTGAAATTGAAGTTTGCGGCCAGTTGTTCGGCTGCTGAGGGCATTGCTTACTCCCGACTCGCGACCGACCTCATATCGGGTCAACCTCACCCTTCGGCAAGCTCAGGGCGAGGAGATGTTTACGCCCGCATGCCGAGTTTGTCGAAACATGCAGGCCGCTTGGCCTATCCACCTCGTGCCGCTCGCTTTTCGGCCGATTTCGCGCGGCGCTGCTGGCGTTTGCCGGGCGCCCCTTTCTTATTGAGGTAAACCTTCCTCTTGAAAGTCGTCGTGACCGTGCCGCCCGCCTTTTTCACCGCTTCCACGGCGTTCGTCGACGCTCCGGCGACCTCGATGTCGAGTTTGGCCTTGATCTCGCCCTTTGCGAGCAGGCGCACGCCATCGCGGCTTTTGGAGACCAGTCCTGCCTTTTTGAGCGTCTCCAAGTCGATTTTTCCGGACCCGTCGAGCCGCTTTTCGTCGATCGCCTTCTGGATGCGGCCGAGATTCACTTCCGCGAAATCCTTGGCGAAGATGTTGTTGAAGCCGCGCTTGGGCAGACGCATGTGCAGCGGCATCTGACCGCCTTCGAAACCGTAGACCTTCGTGCCGGTTCGCGCCTTGGCGCCCTTGACGCCGCGGCCGGATGTCTTGCCCAGCCCCGAGGACGAGCCGCGGCCGAGCTTGGCCTTCCGTTTGCGCGCGCCAGGATTGTTGCGGATTTCGTTGAGCTTCATATCACTTGCTTTCTTCGACGATCTCGACGAGGTGCCCAACGGCGCGGATCATGCCGCGCACCGCGGGGGTATCCTCCAGCGTGCGGGTGCGGCGGATCTTGCCGAGGCCCAAGCCTTTCAACGTCGCCGTCTGGACGGCGGGCTTGCGGTTGGCGCTTCGCACCTGGCGCACGGTCACGGTCTTCTTTGCGGCGGTTTTCTTATCGGCCATCGTCCGGTTCCTTATGCGCTCGCCTCGGCGCTCTTCTGGCCCTCGCGGCGCGAGATGATCTCGGCTACGGAGCGGCCGCGCCGCTGGGCCACCATGCGCGGCGACTGCTGGCGCTTCAAAGCGTCGAAGGTCGCGCGCACCATGTTGTAGGGATTGGAGGTGCCCAGAGACTTCGATACGACATCGCCTACACCCAAGGCCTCAAACACGGCGCGCATCGGTCCGCCGGCGATGATACCGGTGCCGGCGGGAGCCGGCCGCACCAGAACCTTGCCGGCGCCGTGATGGCCGCGGGTCTCGTGATGCAGCGTGCGGCCGTCCTTCAGCGGCACGCGGATCAACGCCCGCTTGGCGGCGTCCGTCGCCTTGCGGATGGCCTCGGGCACTTCGCGCGCCTTGCCGTGGCCGAAGCCCACGCGGCCGCGCTGATCGCCGACCACGACGAGCGCCGCAAAACCGAACCGCCGCCCGCCCTTGACCACCTTGGCCACACGGTTGATGTGAACCAGCTTGTCGACGAATTCGCTGTCGCGCTCTTCACGATTGCCGTGTTCTCTGCCTTCACGCGCCACGTGCCAATTCCTTCTTCATAAAACGGCCTTCCGTTAGAATTCCAGACCGCCCTCCCGGGCGGCATCCGCCAGCGCTTTCACGCGCCCATGATAGATGTAACCGCCGCGATCGAAGACGACCTGCTTGACGCCCTTGGCGATCGCCCGTTCGGCGATCTTCTTGCCGACCGCGGAAGCCGCCGCGACATTCCAGGATTTTGCGGCTTTGGCTTCCTTCTCGTTGGTCGAAGCGACGGCCAGCGTCGTGCCTTTGGTGTCGTCGATAACCTGCGCGTAGATATGCCGGCCCGAACGGAATACCGACAGCCTGGGACGCCCCGACGCGTTGAACACGAGACGGAAGCGCGTGCGCTTCTTGCGGCGGTCAAAGAGATTCTTCGTCATGGCTACTTCTTCTTGCCTTCCTTGCGGCGAACATATTCCTTGGCGTAGCGCACACCCTTGCCCTTGTAAGGCTCCGGCGGACGATAGCTACGGATTTCCGCCGCAACCTGACCGACCAATTGCTTGTCGATACCGGAAACCGTCAGCATTGTCGGCTTTTCCGTGGCGATCGTGATGCCGGCCGGGATCGGATACAGCACGTCGTGACTGAACCCGAGCTGGAGGTTGAGGTTCTTGCCCAGCACCGCCGCACGGTAACCGACGCCCTGAATCTCCAGCTTCTCCGAAAAGCCGTGGGTGACGCCCTGAACGAGATTGTTCACCAAAGTTCGCGACAAGCCCCACATCTGAGCGGCGCGTTCCATCTCCTTGCGCGGAGTCAACGTGACGCCGTGCGAGTCCACTGTGGCGTCGATTTCCTCGACCAGCGTGACGTTCAGCTCGCCCTTCGGGCCTTTGACCTTGACGGTCTTGCCTTCCACAGAGGCCGTAACCCCTTTCGGCAAAGCAACCGGTTTCTTGCCGATCCGCGACATCGTTTTCTCCTAGAATACCTGACAGAGGACTTCGCCGCCCACGTTCTTTTCGCGCGCCACCGTGTCCGTCATCAACCCTTGCGGTGTCGAGACGATGGACACGCCAAGCCCCTGGCGATGCGGCTTCAAATCCTTCACCGAAGCATAAACCCGACGCCCCGGTGTCGACACGCGCTTCAGCTCGCGGATGACGGGTCGACCCTCGTGATATTTGAGCTCGATCTCAAGCTCGCGCAGGCCGGTCTTGAATTCGACTTCGGCGTAGCCGCGGATAAACCCTTCCGCCTGCAAGACGTCGAGCAGCCGCGCGCGCAGGCGCGAGTTCGGCGACTTGATTTTTGCCATGCCGCGAAGCTGGCCGTTTCTGATGCGCGACAGAAGATCGCCAAGGGGATCGGTGATCGCCATATTTTCGTTTCTCCTTACCAGCTCGCCTTGGTCATGCCAGGGATCTGGCCGAAATTCGCAAGCTCGCGCAGAGCGATGCGCGAAAGCTTGACCTTGCGGTAATAGCCCTTGGAGCGTCCCGACAGATCGCAACGATGTTTGATGCGCGTCTTCGACGAGTTGCGCGGCAGCTTGGCGAGCTTCAACCTGGCGGCGAAGCGTTCTTCCGGCGGGACGTTCATATCTTCGGCCTTGGATTTCAGCACCGCGCGCTTGGCGGCATATTGCGCCACCATCTTCTCGCGCTTCCTGTTGCGATTGATCTGAGAGAGCTTCGCCATAACGCCTCGCTTCAATTCATAAACGGAAACTGGAAGCCCTTGAGAAGCGCCTTGGCTTCCGCATCGGTCTTCGCAGAGGTATTGATGATGATGTCCATTCCCCATACATTCTCCGTCCTGTCGTAATCGATTTCGACGAAGACGAAGTGTTCCTTGAGGCCCATCGCGTAATTGCCGCGTCCGTCGAAGCTGCTGCCCTTTAAACCGCGGAAATCGCGCACGCGCGGCAGCGCCATGGTGACGAGACGATCCAAGAATTCGTACATCCGGTCCTGGCGCAGTGTGACCTTCACGCCGATCGGCAGATCCTTGCGGATCTTGAACGTCGCGATCGCCTTCTTGGCCCGTGTAACAACGGCCTTCTGGCCCGCGATCGCGGTAAGGTC
The DNA here is from genome assembly GCA_028871795.1 of Alphaproteobacteria bacterium. Lineage (GTDB taxonomy): Bacteria > Pseudomonadota > Alphaproteobacteria > Micropepsales > Micropepsaceae > Rhizomicrobium. The sequence goes on from JAGWMG010000010.1 coordinate 117,638, forward strand.
GTTGACCGCGGATTGTATCTTCTTCTGATCGCCGGCAGCCTCTCCCGCGCCGATATTCACGACGATCTTGTTGATCTTCGGAACCTGCAGCGGGTTCTTGTAGCCGAACTGCTTCATCAACTCCGGCCGGATGACCTCGGCGTAGCGCTTCTTGAACCGCGGCGTATAGTTGGGATCGTGCGCGGCTTCGCCGACCGCAACGTGGGTGCCGCCGGCCTTCTCCGCGCCCTTCTTCGACGCCTTCTTGTCCGCCTTGGCGTCGGCCCTGGCCTTCTCCATCGGGTTGCCGCCCTTTGGCGCCTTCGCGGCCTTGTCTTTTCCTGCCTCAGACATCGATGACCTCACCCGACTTCTTGGCGAAACGCACGCGGCGGCCGTCGCCCAGCACCTTCCAGCCCACGCGCGTGGCGTCGCCGGACTTGGGATCGACATGAGCGAGGTTCGACAGATGCACCGGCAGCTCCTTGTTGACGATTCCGCCTTGCTGTTTTTGCGTCTGTTTCTGATGGCGCTTGACGGTATTTACCCCGGAAACCAGAGCCCGCCTTTCCTTGGTGAAGACCTTGATCACCTCGCCCTTCTTGCCCTTGTCGCGACCGGTGGTGACAATCACTCGGTCGCCCTTCTTAATCTTCGCAGTCATCAGAGCACCTCCGGTGCCAGCGAAATGATCTTCATGTGGTTCTTGGCGCGAAGTTCGCGGGTCACCGGTCCGAAGATGCGCGTACCGATCGGTTCGCCCTGCGGATTCACCAGCACCGCGGCGTTGCCGTCGAAGCGGATCAGGCTGCCGTCCGGCCGGCGCACGCCTTTGGCCGTGCGCACGACGACGGCCTTGAGCACCTCGCCTTTCTTCACGCGGCCGCGCGGAATGGCTTCCTTGACGCTGACCACGATGGTGTCGCCGACATCGGCATAGCGGCGATGCGAGCCGCCCAGCACCTTGATGCACATCACGCGGCGCGCGCCGGAATTGTCGGCGACGTCAAGCTCGGTTGTCATCTGTATCATAGCGTTCTACTCCCGATGCCGCTCCGCCTACTTCCCGGCCACGCGCTCGATCACTTCCCAGGTCTTCAACTTGGAAAGCGGCCGGCATTCTCGGATGCGGACGACATCTCCGATCTTGAACTCGCCTTTTTCGTCATGGGCGTGATATTTCTTCGTGCGGCGCACGGTCTTCCCCATGACTGGGTGGGTAAAACGGCGTTCCACATCGACGACCACGGTCTTCTTGTTCTTGTCGCTGACTACGACGCCTTGCAGCACGCGCTTGGGCATTTTCCGTTCCTTCTATCCTTCAGCCGGCCTTTCGGCGCTGCTCCGTCAAAATCGTCCGGATGCGGGCGATGTCCTTGCGCACGACGCGTATGCGGCTGGTCTTCTCGAGCTGACCGTTCGCCCGCTGGAAGCGCAGGTTGAACTGCTCCTTCTTGAGCTTGGACAGCTGATCGGCCAGCTCGTCGGCCGACCTCGTGCGGAACTCGTCCGCCTTGGAAGAAACCTTTGCCGACGCCGCAGCCTGCTTGGCTTTCGACTTTGCCTTGGAGTCAGCCTTCGCTTTGTTCCTTTTTTCCGCCATGGCCGTTCTCTCAGGTACCTCGGGCGACAAACTTCGTCGCGATGGAAAGCTTCGCCGCGCCGAGCCGCATCGCTTCCTTGGCTGTTGCGAAGTCGACGCCGTCGATCTCGAACAGGATGCGGCCGGGCTTGATCTTGGCAACCCAGAATTCGGGCGCGCCCTTGCCGGAGCCCATGCGCACTTCGGCCGGCTTCTTGGACACCGGAACGTCCGGAAAGATCCGGATCCAGACGCGGCCCGCGCGTTTCATCTCGCGCGTGATGGCGCGGCGCGCCGCTTCGATCTCGCGCGCATTGATGCGTTCGGGTTCCAACGCTTTCAGTCCGTAGGAGCCGAAATTGAGCGCGGTGCCGCCTTTGGCGGGGCCGTGAATGCGCCCCTTGTGCTGCTTGCGGAATTTCGTGCGTGTCGGTTGAAGCATGACGAGGTTCTTCCAGTCTTAAGACGTCGGCGCGGGGGCCGGGCGCGGCTGCCCGGTGCTGCGGCTTTGATCGGAGGATTCGGCCTGGCGCTTTTCGACCGCCATGGGATCGTGTTCCATGATCTCACCTTTGAAGATCCAGACCTTGACTCCGCATGTGCCGTACGTGGTCTTGGCAGTTGCCACGCCGTAATCGATGTCTGCGCGCAAAGTGTGCAGGGGCACCCGGCCCTCTCGATACCACTCCATGCGCGCGATTTCGGCGCCGCCCAGGCGGCCGCCACAATTGATGCGGATGCCCTGCGCGCCGAGCCGCATCGCCGACTGAACCGCGCGCTTCATCACCCGGCGGAATGCCACCCGCCGCTCGAGCTGCTGGGCGATATTCTCGGCCACGAGCTTGGCGTCGATCTCAGGTTTGCGGATCTCGACGATGTTCAGATGAACCTCGTCTGAGGTGAACTTCTGCACGTCACTCCGCAGCTTTTCAATATCGGCGCCCTTCTTGCCGATCACCACGCCCGGACGCGCGGAATGGATCGTGATACGGCACTTCTTGTGCGGTCGTTCGATGATGACGCGACTGACTCCCGCCTGCTTCAAGCGCTCGCTCAAATGGCTGCGAATCTTTATGTCTTCCTGAAGAAGCTTGCCGTACTCCTTCTTGCCCGCGTACCAACGCGAATCCCAGGTGCGGTTGATGCCGAGCCGCAAGCCGGTCGGATTGACCTTCTGACCCATTACGCATTCTCCTTCGCGCGTTTGGGCGCGGATTTCTTCTTCGCCGCAGGTTTCTTCTTCTTCGCAGGCGTCCGTTTCCGCTTGTCGGCCGTTTTTTCTTCGGTAGCCACGACAGGTTCAGCTTTCACCGGCACCTTCTTTTCGCGCTTCTCCTCGACCACGATGGTGATCTGGCTGAACGGTTTTTCGATTCCCGCTCCACGCCCGCGGGCGCGCGCATGGAAGCGCTTCATCACCAGGTTCTTGCCGACGCTGGCCTCGCTTATCACCAGATCGTCGACGTCGAGATCGTGGTTGTTTTCCGCATTGGCGATTGCCGACTGCAGGACCTTCTTCACCGCCTTGGCGACACGCTTCGGCGAAAAGGTCAACTCATTGAGCGCCGCTTCCGCCTGCTTGCCGCGGATCGCCTGCGCGACCAAGTTCAGTTTTCGCGGAGAAATGCGGATCATCCGGCCGATGGCCTTGGCCTGATGATCAGCGAGAACGCGGGCGCGTGCATCCTTACCCATTACTCCGCCCTCTTCGCTTTCTTGTCGCCGCCGCCGGAATGACCGTGAAAGGTGCGTGTCGGCGAAAACTCGCCGAGCTTGTGGCCCACCATGTCTTCCGTCACGAGCACCGGCACATGTTTCCTGCCGTTGTAGACGCCGAACGTGAGGCCCACGAACTGCGGCAGAATCGTCGAACGACGCGACCAGGTCTTGATCACATCCTTGCGCCCGGAGCCGCGCGCAACCTCGGCTTTCTTGAGCAAAAAGCCGTCGACAAAGGGACCTTTCCAAACCGAACGTGTCATATCACTGTCCTTGCGTCGTCTTGCCGTGGCGCGATCGCACGATGTATTTCGTGGTGCGCTTGTTCTTGCGCGTCTTGGCGCCCTTGGTCGGCTTGCCCCAGGGCGTAACCGGATTGCGGCCACCCTTGGTGCGGCCTTCGCCGCCGCCGTGCGGATGGTCGATCGGGTTCATCGCCGTGCCGCGCACGTGCGGCCGCTTGCCCTTCCAGACGTTGCGGCCGGCTTTGCTAATGACCTCGTTCATGTGATCGGGGTTCGATACGGCGCCGACCGTCGCCATGCATTCCAGCCGAACGCGGCGCACTTCGCCCGAATTGAGCCGCAGGATCGCATAGCCGGCATCTCTGCCGAGATATTGCGCATAGGTGCCGGCCGAGCGCGCAATCTGACCGCCCTTGCCGGGCTTCATTTCGATGTTGTGGACGATGGTGCCGATCGGCATCGCCGAAAGCCTCATGGCATTGCCCGGCTTGACGTCCACCTTGTCGCCCGAGACGACCATGTCGCCGGCGGCCAGGCGCTGCGGCGCGAGGATGTAGGCCTGCTCGCCGTCCTTGTATTTGATGAGCGCGATGAAGGACGTACGGTTCGGATCGTACTCGAGACGCTCGACCTTTGCCGGCACATCGAACTTGCGCCGCTTAAAATCGACGATGCGGTAACGCTGCTTGTGCCCGCCGCCCTGCCATCGCACGGTGACGCGACCCGTGTTGTTGCGGCCGCCGTTCTTGGTCTGGCCCTCGGTGAGCGCCTTTACGGGCGCTCCCTTGTGCAGGCTGGAGCGGTCGATCAGTACCAATTGGCGCTGACCGGGTGTGGTGGGCCGATATTGTTTGAGCGCCATCTTACAGCCCCGTCGTGATGTCGATCTGGTGGCCCTCTTCGAGGGTCACAACCGCTTTCTTGAAATCGCTGCGCGTGAACTTCGTGCCGCGGAAGATTTTCTTCTTGCCTTTCACGCGAACCGTGTTGACCGCCTTCACCTTGACCTTGAAGAGAGCCTCCACCGCTTTGGCGATCGCAGACTTGGTCGCATCGAGCGTTACGCGGAAGACCACTTGGTTGCTCTCCGACAATTTGGTCGCCTTTTCGGTGATCACCGGCGAAAGGATGACGTCGTGATGCGTGCTCATGCCAGACGCTCCTCGATCGCCTTGATTGCGGCGGTCGTCAGCACGAGTTTGTCGCGCTTCATAATGTCATAGACGTTGAGACCTGCCGCCCGCACCAGCGAAACGCCCGTAAGATTGCGGGCGGACAGCTCGAAATTCCTGTCGAAAGCCCCGTCGACCACCAGAGCGCTCTCCACGCCCAGCTTGCCGAAGCGCTTGGCGAGATCGCCGGTCTTGATTGCGGTCGCCTTCGCTTCATCCAGCACCACAATTGCTCCATTCTTCGCCTTGGAGGACAACGCATGCTTGAGACCGAGCGCGCGGACCTTCTTGGGCAAGTCGAATTCGTGGCTGTGTTGCACCGGGCCCATGGCCTTGGCGCCGCCGACGAACAGAGGCGCGGAACGTGCGCCGTGACGAGCCTGACCCGTACCCTTCTGCTTGTAGAACTTCTTTTTTGTACGGTCGATTTCGCCGCGCGTAAGCACCTTGTGCGTGCCCGCCCGCCGCTTGGCGAGCTGCCACACGACAACGCGTTGGATCAGATCGGGGCGGGGCTCGAGGCCGAATATCGCATCGTTGAGATCGATTTCGCCGCTTGCTTTGTTGTCGAGGTTAAGGACCTTGGATTTCATGTTCAGCTCTCCGCCTTCTCGGCCGGAGCGGCCGCATTGCCTTTACTCTTCTCGGTCTTCTCCACCGACGCCGGCACGGGCGCCTCTTTCGGCAGCGGATGCTTGACGGCGTCGCGCACCATGACCCAGCCGCCCTTGTGGCCCGGCACCGCGCCCCGGATCATAATCAGGCCGCGCGCAACGTCGATCTTCGCCACTTCGAGATTCTGCGTGGTCACCCGATCGGTGCCATAGTGGCCGTGCATTTTCTTGTTCTTGAAGGTCTTGCCCGGATCCTGCCGGCCGCCGGTGCCGCCTAGGGACCGGTGCGAAATCGACACACCGTGCGTAGCCTCGAGTCCGCGGAAGTTCCAGCGCTTCATCGCACCCGTGAACCCGCGACCGATCGTGATACCGGTAACGTCGACTTTCTGACCGGCAACGAAATGATCCGCCCGGATCACATCTCCGACTTCCAGAAGGTTTGCCACGTCAACCCGGAATTCGGCGAGCTTCTTCTTGGGCTCGACTTCCGACTTCGTAAAATGACCACGCTCCGCCTTGTTCAGACGCTTGGCCTTGGCATAGCCCGATCCGAGCTGGACTGCGGTATAGCCGTCCTTCTCCTCGTTGCGCGTGGCCACGACTTGACAGCCGTCGAGCTTCAGAACCGTGACGGGCACGTGCCGGCCGTCCTCCAAGAAGAGGCGTGTCATGCCGACCTTCTGCGTGATGACGCCTGTGCGCATCGCGCTCACTCCTTAAAGCTTGATCTCAACGTCGACGCCGGCCGCAAGATCGAGCTTCATCAAAGCGTCGACCGTCTGCGGCGTGGGATCGATGATGTCGAGGAGTCGCTTGTGGGTCCGGATTTCGAACTGTTCGCGGCTCTTTTTGTCGATGTGCGGGGAACGGTTCACGGTGAAGCGCTCGATGCCCGTAGGCAGCGGAATCGGACCGCGCACCTGCGCGCCCGTGCGCTTCGCCGTGTTGACGATTTCCCGCGTCGAATTATCGAGGATGCGGTGATCGAAGGCCTTCAGCCTTATTCGAATGTTCTGGCCTTGCATGTCTTTACGTCCTTAGCCTTCGTTCACGCACCAGTTATTTGATGATCTTTGCGACGACGCCGGAGCCGACGGTGCGGCCGCCTTCGCGGATGGCGAAGCGCAGCTTCTCCTCCATCGCGATCGGCACGATCAGCTCCACCTCGATCGACACGTTGTCGCCCGGCATCACCATCTCGGTGCCTTCCGGCAACTGCACGATCCCCGTCACGTCCGTCGTGCGGAAGTAGAATTGCGGGCGATAGTTCGTGAAGAACGGCGTGTGCCGGCCGCCCTCGTCCTTGGTCAGGATGTACACCTCAGCCTTGAAGTTGGTGTGCGGCGTGATCGAGCCCGGCTTGGCCAGAACCTGCCCGCGCTCAACCCCCGTGCGGTCGATGCCGCGCAGCAGCGCCCCGATGTTGTCGCCAGCCTGACCCTGGTCCAGGAGCTTGCGGAACATCTCAACCCCCGTCACAACCGTCTTCGACGTCGGACGGATGCCGATGATCTCCACTTCCTCGCCGACCTTCACAACCCCGCGCTCCACCCGGCCGGTCACCACCGTTCCGCGCCCAGAGATCGAGAACACATCCTCGATCGGCATCAAAAACGGCTGATCGATCGGACGATTGGGCTGCGGGATGAACTCGTCCACCGCCTTCATCAGCTCGAGTATCGAGTCATGGCCCAGCTTCTTGTCCTTGTCCTCCAAGGCGAACAGCGCCGAGCCGCGCACCACCGGAATCTTGTCGCCGGGGAACTGGTACGACGACAGAAGTTCGCGCACTTCCATCTCGACCAGATCGAGCAACTCCGGATCGTCCACCATGTCCACCTTGTTCATGTAGACCACCAGCGCCGGAACTCCCACCTGGCGCGCCAAGAGGATGTGCTCGCGCGTCTGCGGCATCGGTCCGTCCGCCGCAGACACCACGATGATCGCTCCGTCCATCTGGGCCGCACCCGTGATCATGTTCTTCACGTAGTCGGCGTGGCCGGGGCAGTCGACATGCGCGTAGTGGCGCTTCTCCGTCTCGTATTCGACATGTGCCGTGTTGATCGTGATGCCGCGCGCCTTCTCTTCCGGCGCCTTGTCGATCTGGTCGTACGACGTGAACTGCGCTTTCCCAGACTCCGCCAAAACCTTCGTGATCGCCGCCGTCAGCGTCGTCTTGCCGTGATCAACGTGCCCTATCGTCCCGATGTTGCAGTGCGGTTTCGTCCGCTCAAATTTGGCCTTCGCCATCT
>JAGWMG010000004.1 GCA_028871795.1 Alphaproteobacteria bacterium
TCCGCGAAGCCTGTGGGATGGCAAAGGTGCTCGGGGATTCCGCCTGAAAAACGGATTTCACGGGCCGGCCGATGCCGGAAATCAGGGGCGGGTTCGCCGGGCGCAGTTCGACAAATCGGGCGCTCGGTGTGCCCGCCTTTTCGTTGGAGAGCTGCCGTTCGCCCCTTCCCATCCCGGCACCAACCGTCTATTGAACCGGCCCGGAAAAGGCACACGCCATGCAAGCCCTGTTGCTCGTCATCGAACTCCTGATCGCGGTTGCGCTCATCATCGTGGTCCTGATGCAGCGTTCGGAGGGCGGCGCGTTGGGGATGGGCGGCGGCGGCTCGGGCCTGGGCGGGCTGTTCAGCCCGCGCGGCGCGTCCGACACGTTGACCCGCACGACGGCCATCCTGGCCGTCCTGTTCTTCGGCATCTGCCTGGCCCTCAACCTGATGGTGGCGCACTCCGTAAAGCCGAAATCGATCCTTGATTCGACGGGCGCGCCGAGCCGGCTGACCGTGCCGCTGCAAAGACCCGCGACACCGGCTCCGGCGCAACCGACGCCGTCGGTGCCGACACCCCACTAAATTCATGGAATTCAGCGGCTTGCGCGGCTTCCCTGAGGCAAAACTTCGGATCGTCGAAAAAGCGAATCTTTGCGCTTGAGTGTGCGGAGGTCTTTCGACATGTTGGCCTTCCATGGCGCGGTTGATCTTCATCACCGGCGGCGTGGTCTCTTCCTTGGGAAAAGGTCTAGCCTCCGCGGCTCTCGGAGCCCTTTTGCAGGCGCGCGGCTATAAGGTCCGCCTGCGCAAGCTGGACCCCTATCTCAACGTCGATCCGGGGACCATGAGTCCCCATCAGCACGGCGAGGTCTATGTCACCGACGACGGTGCGGAGACCGATCTCGACCTTGGCCACTACGAGCGCTTCACCGGCGTGTCGTCGGGGCGCGCCGACAACATCACCAGCGGGCGCATCTACCAGCAGGTCATCGAGAAGGAGCGCCGCGGCGAGTATCTCGGCCGCACCGTGCAGGTGATCCCCCACGTCACCGACATGATAAAGGAATTCATGCTGGCGGGCAGCGGCGACGTCGATTTCCTGCTTTGCGAGATCGGCGGCACGGTGGGCGACATCGAGGGCCTGCCGTTCTTCGAAGCCATCCGCCAGCTCGGCAACGAACTGGGCCGCGAGCATCACGCCTTCGTGCATCTGACGCTGGTGCCTTATCTCGAAGCCGCCGGCGAACTGAAGACCAAGCCGACGCAGCACTCGGTGAAGGAGTTACGCGCCATCGGCATCCAGCCCGACATCCTGCTTTGCCGCTCGGCGAAACCTCTTCCGGAGGACGAACGCCGCAAAATCGGCCTGTTCTGCAACCTGCCGGCCCGGCGCGTGATCCCCGCGCTCGATCTTTCGACGATCTATGAGGTGCCGCTGGCCTATCACGAGGTGGGCTTCGACGACGAAATCCTCGACGTCTTCGGCATCAAGGACGCGCCGCCGCCCGATCTTTCCAGATGGCAATGGGTGGTGGACAGGGTGCGCAATCCGGAAGGCGAGGTGCGCATCGCCGTCGTCGGCAAATACATGCAGGTGAAAGATTCCTACAAGTCGCTGTCGGAAGCGCTCACCCACGGCGGGCTGGCCAACAACGTGCATGTGCAGATCGAAATGATCGACAGCGAGATTTTCGAGCGCGCCGACGCGGCGAGTTTCCTGGAGAACGTCAACGGCATCCTGGTGCCCGGCGGCTTCGGCGAACGCGGCACGGAGGGCAAGATCCGGGCGGTGAAGTTCGCGCGCGAACGCGGGGTGCCGTTCTTCGGCATCTGCTACGGGCTGCATATGGCGGTGATCGAGACGGCGCGCGATCTGGCCGGCCTCGAAGACGCCGGCACCACCGAGAACGGCAGGCCGCGCCATCCCGTGATCTGTCTGATGACCGAGTGGCTGAAAGGCAATCAGGTCGAGACGCGCGCGGCCGACGGCGACCTCGGCGGCACGATGCGTCTGGGCGCTTATCCCGCGGTGCTGACGGCGGGCAGTCGCGTCGCCGAAGTCTACGGCGTGCGCGAGATTTCCGAGCGCCACCGCCACCGCTTCGAGGTCAACGTCAACTACATCAAGCACCTGGCCGAGCACGGATTGAAGGTGTCGGGCTGGTCGCCGGACGGCAGGCTGCCCGAGATCATGGAAATCCCCGACCACCCCTGGTTCATCGGCGTGCAGTTCCATCCCGAACTGAAATCGCGCCCCTTCGACCCGCACCCGCTGTTCCGGTCATTTATCGCTGCAGCGGTAAAGCAGGGGAGGTTGGTGTAGAAAGCTATGCTGATCTTCACGCACCAATGTCCGCATTGTGCAACAGACCATATCGGCCTGCATATCGTTAATTGGAAGAAGGTGGCCGAATATCAATACGTGGCCAACTTTCTATGCCCGCGTTGCGATCTGCCATCGGGGGCAATGTTCACTCCGAGCCGCTCAATGACCCCTTTTGAGCATTTGTCGCGCAATAACGACGAAGCGGACGTTTCAGATTATGGTTGGGAAGCGATAAGGTTCTGGCCTTCAGTCCCTAAGCCAGAAATTCCCGAAAACCTTCCGCCTGAGGTTACGCGCATCTACCTGCAGGCGGAGCGGAACTTCCCGATGGAAGGAAATGAAGAAGCTGCGGGAACGATGTACCGCAAAGCTCTCGATATCGGATTGAAGAGAATTGATCCTAATTTGGATGGCACGCTTGCCGCCCGTATCAGGAAGCTCTCTGCGGCAGGAAAGATTCCTATTGATGTGGCGGAATGGTCTGGCTGCGTGCGCGAAATCGGGAATGATGCAGCACACGAAGAGACCCCCGTCACACGAAAAGAGCTTGAGGACTTGAAGAACTTCAGTGATGCAGTTCTTCGCTATCTCTTCTCGCTTCCGGGGATGGTGAAGAAACGGCGCGGCGAGAAACTGGATTGGGAATAGCCGTCACGCCGCCCTGAGCGCCTTCGTCACCGCCTTCGGTGCGCGGTCGATGACCAGCAGATAGGCGCGCGTCGGGCCTTCGGGAATTCGCTTGCCCTGTTCCCAGTGACGCAGCGTGTTGACGGAGAATCCGAACTGCCGCGCGAATTGCTCTTGGGTCATTTTCAACTTGGTGCGAATCCGGCACACGTCGATTTCATGGGGAATGTGGACGCGATATTGGCTGACATCGGCTTCGCCTTTTGCAAAGGCGAGGGCCTGACGCGCGCCGCGCAGTATGCTTTCCGCAATCGGGTCTTTCTTTTTCATGGCTTTCCGTAGCTTTCCACAGTCCATTTGGTGATCTTTTTCAATTCATTCTTTGCCGAATCGCTCAAATCGGCTTGCGTGTTCTTGGCATAGATCGAATAAACGAACAGCGGCAGCTTCTCGCTGTGAAAGAAATAAATCACCCGCGCGCCGCCGCGTTTGCCGCGTCCCTCAAGCCCCCAGCGCAGCTTTCTGACGCCGCCTGTGCCTGGGATCAGGTCGCCTGTCTCCGGGTTGCTCGCCAAGAAATCCACGAGCTGCACGCGTTCGTCCTCATCCATGAGTTTGCGCGTGGCTGCCAGGAATTCCGGGGTCTCCACCACGGTGACCGGCGCACTCTGTGCCATACTGCAATATAGTCCATTGGACTAGGTAAATCAAATCGCCTTTCTTAGCGTTTCGTAAACGTCTGCCTCCTAGCATCGGCGCATGAGCCGGAAGTCCGCGATTTTCGGGGTTGCGTGGGCGTTTTGCATAGCGCCGGCATTCGCTCAGGGTGCGGCGCCATCCGCGCCGCCTCAACCTCGCTATGCCACCATGCTTTCGCCTGGCGACGACGATGCGCTGGTCGATGGCGCCAAGCCCACTGCCGCGCCGACGACCCCTGTCAGCACGGCGCCGGTCCAGCCTGTCGCCGCCGCTGCTCCGTCGACGACGACCCCGCGCTACGCGACGATGGAGACGCCGCAAACCGAAACCGTGACGGTCACCGGTCTGCGCCCGTCTGAAGACACAACCTATCACCTGGGCACGGGCGACACGGTGCGCGTCACCGTCTTCGGCGAGACCGATCTTTCGGGCGAGTTTCAGATCGACAGTCAGGGTTATGTCCGCCTGCCGCTGATCGGGCAGGTGCCGGCCGAGGGGCTTTCCACCTACGAGCTGGAATCGCGCGTCGCCGCCGCCCTGACCCAAGGCAGTTATCTCATCAATCCGCGCGTCAGCGTCGAGGTCACCACCTACCGGCCGTTCTACATCATCGGCGAAGTCGCCAAGCCCGGCGAATATCCCTACGTGAACGCCATGTCGGTGCCCAACGCGATCGCGCTGGCGGGCGGTTACACCGAGCTGGCGTCGGAATCCACGGTCTACATCCGCCACCAGGGCCAGGTTAAAGGGCAGGAGGTACCGGCCGACGAGTCCACGCGTGTCCGCCCCGGCGACGTCGTGCGCGTCGAGCGGACGACCTATTGGTCCATCATAACGCTGCTCGCGCCCATCATCTCGCCGTTCACCAGCGTCGCCTATCTGCTGAAATAGACGCAGTGGCGTTTGCGCGGATCGTCGCTAGAATATGGCCATGACCGCTGTCCAGCCCAACGCGACCGTAAAGGTCGGTTCCGTCGAAATCGGCAATGCGAAGAAGCTCGCAATCATTGCCGGCCCCTGTCAGCTCGAAAGCCGGGTGCACGCCTTCGAAATGGCGTCCGCGCTGAAGGAGATCGCGGCCAAGGCCGGCGTCGGGCTGATCTACAAGACGAGTTTCGACAAGGCCAACCGCACCTCCGCCAACACGGCGCGCGGTATGGGGCTGGAGCTGGCGCTGCCGATCTTCGCCGACATCCGCCGCGAGCTTGGCGTTCCGGTGCTGACCGACGTGCACGAGCGCGACCATTGCGCCGCCGTGGCCGACGCCGTCGATGTGCTGCAGATTCCGGCCTTCCTCTGTCGGCAGACCGACCTGCTGATCGCGGCGGCGAAAACCCACAAGGCCGTCAATATCAAGAAGGGCCAGTTCCTGGCGCCGTGGGACATGAAGAACGTGATCGCCAAGATCACCGGCGCGGGCAATCCGAACGTGCTGGCGACCGAGCGCGGTGCGAGTTTCGGCTACAACGCGCTAGTGTCGGACATGCGCGCGCTGCCGATCATGGCGACGTTCGGCGTGCCGGTGGTGTTCGACGCCACGCATTCCGTACAGCAACCGGGCGGGCTCGGGGCCACGACGGGCGGCGAGCGCGAAATGGTGCCTTATCTCGCGCGCGCCGCCGTGGCGGTTGGCGTCGCCGCCGTCTTCATCGAGGTTCATCAGGACCCGGACCGCGCACCTTCGGACGGCCCCAACATGCTCAAGCTGAAGGACGTACCAGCGCTTCTCGATGAACTCGTCGCCATCGACGCCATCGCCAAAAGGCGGGTCGCGAGCTAGGCGTTCATGGCCATGAAGACTTCCACGATGCCATAGACCGAAAGGATCAGCAGCCCAAACTGCGCGATCGCGGCGATGCCAAATCCCGTTCCGCGCTTGTCCGGAGCGGTCATGTATCCCGTCATGTAAAAGACCCGCCCGACCACCCACATAAGGCCGAATGCCGCCGGCAGCCACGGCAGCAGATGAAAGTAGATTGTCGCCAGCCACAGCAGCGGAAGGAACACCGGCAGCGCCTCCAACGTGTTCATTTGCACGCGGAAGGCGCATTCGAATTCCAGCGGACCGGCCGTTGCAGGCGCCTTGACGCCATGCTTCGCGCGCATCTGTGCGACGCGCACGCCCATGTAGAAATAGAGGATGATCGCGAGAATTGTGACAATCGCGCTCAACAAATCGGCAGGCAAGGTGGCCATAGCGTTTCCCCATTTGGCAACTCCCGGGCGACAGCGCGCGGGAGCGTTGGCGGCAAACTACAGGGATTCGCCCGCGCAGCTATATCGACCGTCGAATGTGCCCCATTCCGTCATGCTTGATGGCGCCGGGCGCTTCGCTTAAAGCAAACGCGGATTGGCCCGGATCTGACGAAGGAAGAGCAAAAATGACCGCAATCATCGACATCGCCGCCCGCGAAATCCTGGATAGCCGCGGCAATCCGACCGTGGAAGTGGACGTCAGGCTGGAAGACGGTTCGTTCGGCCGCGCCGCCGTACCGTCGGGCGCTTCGACGGGCACGCGCGAGGCAGTGGAAGTGCGCGACGGCGAGAAGCGGTATGGGGGCAAGGGCGTCGAGAAGGCCGTCGCTGCCGCGAACGGCGAATTGTTCGACGCACTGTGCGGCATGGAAGCCGAAGACCAGGTCCGTCTCGACAAGGCGATGTGCAAACTCGACGGTACGCCCAACAAGGCGCGGCTGGGGGCGAATGCGATCCTCGGGGTGTCGTTGGCTGCGGCCAAAGCGGCGGCCGAGGCGGCGAACCTGCCGCTCTACCGTTACATCGGCGGAGCCAAGGCCAACACGCTGCCGGTGCCGATGATGAACGTCCTCAATGGCGGCATGCATGCCGACAATCCGATCGACTTCCAGGAATTTATGATCGTACCGGCCGGCGCACCGAATTTCCGCGAGGCGCTGCGCATGGGCGCGGAAATCTTCCACGTCCTCAAGAAGGAGCTGAAGGACGCGGGCCACAATACCAATGTGGGCGACGAGGGCGGGTTTGCTCCGAACCTGAAAAGCGCCGACGAAGCGCTGTCGTTCATCGTCAAGGCCATCGAGAAGGCGGGCTACCGCCCCGGCGAGGAGGTGTACGTGGCGCTCGATCCAGCGGCGTCCGAATTCTTCGAGAACGGCAAATACGTGCTCAAGGGCGAAGGGCGCACGCTCGATCCGCTCGCGATGGTGAAGGTGTACGAGGAGCTGGTCGCGCGCTTCCCCATCTTCTCGATCGAGGACGGCATGGCCGAGCAGGACACGGCGGGCTGGATCGCCATCACCAAGGCGCTGGGCAAGAAGATCCAACTCGTCGGCGACGACAATTTTGTCACCAACACGGCGCTCCTGAAGCAGGGCATCGCCAACGGCGTGGCCAACGCGATCCTCATCAAGCTCAATCAGATCGGCACGCTCACCGAGACGCTGGACGCGGTGGAAACCGCTCATAAGGCGGCCTATCGCGCGGTCATTTCGCACCGGTCGGGCGAGACCGAAGATTCCACGATCGCCGATGTCGCGGTGGCCACCAACGCCGGCCAGATCAAGACGGGCTCGCTGTGCCGTTCGGACCGCCTCGCCAAGTACAACCAGCTTCTGCGCATCGAAGAACAGTTGGGCGATCAGGCGGTCTTCGCCGGCAAGAGCGTGCTGAAAGCTTAACGCACGCGGTTGCAGATTTAACGATTCTCCGCTTGACCAGGCGAATCACTATGTGATTCGTTCAGCGGATGCGAATCAGGCGAAGCGTTACTCGCTTTTTCAGTCTGGCCGTCCTGCCCGCCATCAGCGCCGCGGTGATTTCCTATTTCGGCTATTACGCGGTCTGGGGCGAGCGTGGCTATCGGGCGCTCGATGGTGTTCAAGCCCGGCTTGCGGACGCGCACGGCCAGTTGGATCAGATCAGCGACCAGAACAAACGGCTCGGCCACCGCATCGAGTTGTTGAAGCCCGGCGCGGCCGACCCCGACCTGGTGGAGGAGTTGGCCCGGACCAAATTGATGGACGGCGCTCCCGGCCAGGTGGCCGTCCCCCGCCAGCAGCAGTAAACCCGTCTTCCGCTCCCGAAAAGGCCGCCCTGACGTGCCGTCAAGCTTGCAAAATGCAGGCGCGCTTGCCACAACGCCCGCCCACGTCTTCTCAAACGGCAGCGTAAAGCGGGCAGGAAATGAGCGAACCGAGGAAGGCCGTTGTAGCCGGTGTCAACACTAGCGCGCCGGCTGCGAATTCGCTGCTCCTGAAGACCTTCTATTCCGACATGCTGCTGATACGCCGGTTCGACGAGCGGGCGGGCCAGCTTTATGGCATGGGTCTCATCGGCGGTTTCTGCCATCTGTACATCGGCCAGGAAGCGGTCGTCGTCGGCATGCAAGCGAATGTCGGACCGCAGGACCAAGTCATCACTGCCTATCGCGATCACGGCCACATGCTCGCCTGCGGTATGGACCCCAAGGGCGTGATGAGCGAGCTGACGGGCCGCGCCTCGGGCTACTCCAAGGGCAAAGGCGGCTCGATGCACATGTTTTCGGGCGAGAAGCGGTTCTTCGGCGGTCACGGCATCGTCGGCGCACAGGTTCCCTTGGGCACCGGACTGGCCTTCGCCGACAGGTACCAAAACAACGGCGGGGTGTCGCTGACCTACTTCGGTGATGGTGCGGCGAACCAGGGCCAAGTCTACGAGAGCTTCAATATGGCCCAGCTTTGGAAGCTGCCGGTCGTCTACGTCATCGAGAACAACCATTACGCCATGGGTACGAGCGTCGAGCGATCGAGCGCCGAGCCCCAACTGTTCAAGCGTGGCGTCTCCTTCAATATTCCGGGGGAGGAAGTGGACGGGATGGATGTCGAAGCCGTGCACGCCGCCGGGCGCAAGGCCACCGAATGGTGCCGTTCCGGCAACGGTCCTTATATCCTCGAGATGAAGACTTATCGCTACCGTGGCCACTCCATGTCCGACCCCGCGAAGTATCGTACGCGCGAGGAAGTCCAGACCATGCGCGAGAAGCGCGATCCCATCGAGCATCTCGGCCAGAAGCTCATCTCCCGCGGCATCGCCACGGAAGACGAACTCAAGGGGCTCGACAAGGAAATCCGCCTGACCGTCAATATGGCGGCCGAATTCGCGATCGAAAGCCCGGAACCGGAGCTGTCCGAACTCTTCACCGACATGGTTGCCTGATGTCCACCCAGATTCTGATGCCCGCGCTCTCGCCCACGATGGAAGAGGGCAAGCTCGCCAAGTGGCTGGTCAAGGAAGGCGACGCCGTGAAGTCGGGCGACATCCTGGCCGAAATCGAAACCGACAAGGCGACAATGGAATTCGAGGCCGTGGACGAGGGCCGCATCGGAAAAATCCTGGTTCCCGAAGGCACCGAAGGCGTGAAGGTGAATTCGCCGATCGCCATGCTGGAGGGAGATGACGAGAGGAGTTCTTCCCCTTCCTCCTTTCAGGGGAAGCCAAGTTCGCGAATCGAATTTGGCGGGGGGGACGTGCATAGCGCGGCTAAACCCCTCCCCGAGCCGCTTCGCGGCTCGACCTCGTCCGGCAAAAGCTCCACCGGAGCTTTTGCTTCCGGCCTCGATCCTCAAGGGCAGGGTGGAAAAACTCTCACCGAACCGGAAGTCCCCGAAGGCACCGAGATGGTTACCATGACCGTGCGCGAGGCGTTGCGCGACGCCATGGCGGAAGAAATGCGCCGCGACGACACCGTGTTCCTGTTGGGCGAGGAAGTCGCACAATACCAGGGTGCCTACAAAGTCAGCCAGGGGCTGCTGGAGGAGTTCGGCGACAGGCGCGTGATCGACGCGCCAATCACCGAGCAGGGCTTTGCCGGCCTTGGTGTCGGTGCCGCGTTCAACGGCCTGAGGCCCATCATCGAATTTATGACCTGGAACTTCGCCATGCAGGCGATCGACCAGATCGTCAACTCCGCCGCCAAGACGCGCTACATGTCTGGCGGGCAGATGCACTGCCCCATCGTCTTCCGCGGACCCAACGGGCCGGCGTCGCGAGTCGGCGCCCAGCACAGCCAGGATTATTCCGCCTGGTATGCCCATGTTCCGGGCCTGAAGGTGATCGCGCCGTATTTCGCGGCCGACGCCAAGGGTCTTTTGAAGGCGGCGATCCGCGATCCCAACCCCATTATTTTTCTGGAAAACGAAATTCTCTACGGCCGGTCTTTCCCGGTGCCGAAGCTCGACGATTGCGTGCTGCCGATCGGCAAGGCGCGGGTGATCCGGCCGGGCGCGCATGTGACCATCGTGGCGCATTCGATCTGCGTCGGACTGATCCTGGAAGCCGCGGAGAAACTGGCGGCGGAAGGCATAGACGCCGAACTGATCGATCTGCGCACCCTGCGTCCGCTCGACACCGACACGGTGATCGAGTCCGTGAAGAAAACCAACCGCGTCGTCACGGTGGAGCAGGGCTGGCCGATCTGCTCCATCGGTTCCGAAATCGCCTCCCAGGTCGTGGACAAGGCATTCGACTGGCTCGACGCGCCGCCCACCAAGGTCACCGGCAAGGACGTGCCGATGCCGTATGCCGCCAACCTCGAAAAGCTGGCGCTGCCGAGCGTGGACGACGTCATCGCCGCGGCGAAAGCGGTTTGCTACAGAGCCTGACGATGGATGCACCGGGCACGACATGGAAGAAGGGCGGCTGCCATTGCGGCGCGGTCACCTTCGAGGTGCTGGCACCGGACGAAGTGGAGGTTATCGACTGCAGCTGCTCCATGTGCTCCAAGACGGGCTATCTGCATCTGATGGTGCCGAAAGAACGCTTCCGTCTGCTGTCGGGCGCCGATAAACTAACGACCTATCAATTCAACACCAAGGTCGCAAAACATCTGTTCTGCTCCGTCTGCGGGATAAAGTCGTTCTACGTGCCGCGCTCGCATCCGGACGGCTACAGCGTCAACTTCCGCTGCCTTACGTCCGCGGACTTTCGCGGCGTACGCATCGAGCCGTTCGATGGCGTCCATTGGGAACAACATGCGGCCGAACTGAAGCCGCTCGAGACGAACTGATGTCGATCCAGATCCTCATGCCTGCCCTGTCGCCCACCATGGAAGAGGGCAAGCTCGCCAAGTGGCTGGTCAAGGAAGGCGACATCGTGAAATCCGGCGACATCCTCGCAGAAATCGAGACCGACAAGGCAACGATGGAATTCGAGGCCGTCGACGAAGGCCGCATCGGAAAAATCCTGGTTCCCGAAGGCACCGAAGGCGTGAAGGTCAACGCGCCCATCGCGGTTCTGTTCGGTGACGGCGAGAACGCCGCTGCCGATATTCCCGCCGCAATGGCGTCGATCAAGGAAGCGGTGGTCGCTGAAGTACAACCAAAATCCACCGTCGTGCAGGCTGCAGCCGCGCCGAAACAAATTTCGCTGGGTGCCCCTGCGGTCGCGCCAGCGCCCTCGGGTTCGCGCATTTTCGTCTCTCCACTTGCCCGGCGCATCGCCCAGCAGAAAAGCATCGACCTGGCGGTGCTCGCTGGCTCCGGCCCACGCGGGCGCATCGTCAAAACGGACGTGGAGCGTGCGACGTCCGGGGCGGTAAAGCCGACGGCGACGCCGGCCGTTTCGGTGCCACAACCATCCGTAGGCGGAGGGATTGCGGGAATCGCGCCGCTGCCCGACGCCAGGCTGTTCTACGGCAAGGACGACTACGTCGAACTCCCTCACGACTCGATGCGCAAGTCCATCGCCAAGCGCTTGTCGTCCGCGGCCGCGCTGATCCCGCATTTCTACCTCACCATCGATTGCCGGATCGACGAGCTTATGGCGGCGCGGGCGCGGCTGAACGAAGCTTCTGCGAAAGGTGAGGGTGCCTACAAGCTCTCGGTCAACGATTTCATCGTCAAGGCGGTCGCTCTCGCCCTCAAGCGCGTGCCGGAAGTGAATGCGAGCTGGACCGACTCCGCGATCCTGCGCCACAAACATGCTGACGTCGGAGTTGCCGTGGCGCTGGATTTCGGGCTGATCACGCCGATCGTTTTCCGCGCCGAGGAAAAAGGGCTGGCCGTCATCTCCAACGAAGTGAAGTCGCTGGCCGAGCGCGCCCGCGCCAAGAAACTCAAGCCGCAGGAGTACGAGGGCGGCAGCTTCGCCATCTCCAATCTCGGCATGTTTGGGATCAAGGATTTCACCGCCGTCATCAATCCGCCGCACGCCGGCATCCTGGCGGTCGGCACGGGCGAACGTCGCACAATCGTCATTGGCGACAAGATCGAGATCGCCACCGTGATGTCCGTCACCATGTCCTGCGACCACCGCGTCATTGACGGGGCGACGGGCGCGCGTTTCCTGCAGGTGTTCAAGCAATACGTCGAAGAACCGGCCGCGATGCTGCTATGAGGCGGTCATGGAAGAGCTAGGCGCTATCAGCGAGACTGCGGGCGCTGCAGCAGCGGAACTGGCCGTGTCAGCGCTCCTGGAGCAAGGCGGCAAGGTCGTTCCTTGCTCGAACTGCGGCGCGCCGATGACCGGTGCGTACTGCGCGGCCTGCGGCCAACCCTGCCAGACGCATCGCCGGTCGGTGCTGCACCTGTTGCACGATTTCTTCAAGGACATCGCCAGCTTCGACAGCCGTATCCTGCGGACCGTGCAAGCGCTGATGTTGCGCCCGGGTGAGCTGCCGTTGGCCTTCCGCGAAGGCCGCACCCAGCGCTATATGCCCGCGGTGCGGCTCTATCTGTTCGTCTCGCTGCTTTTCTTCCTGTTCCTGTCGGTGACGGGCATCGCGCTAGCGCAACTGACGCTCGATGTGATCACGAAGAAATACGTAGCCGACAAAGCGGGCCATGTGTTCGTCATCAAAAACGGAGTGCGCGCGGCAATGGAGGGCTACGCCGCGGATGCCAAAGGCAACGTGACGCTGACGACGGGCGGTGGCATGCGCATTCCGATGCCCATGATCAAAACCGACGGCTCTGCGACGAACACCGTCACCACCAAGCTGCATTTCTTCGGACGTCTCGGCGCGGACCATCCGCACTATTCCGCCGACGTCGCCAAGGTAATCAAAGAGATCAATCCGGCGAACGACGCGGAGTTGAAGAAAGAACCTAAGTCCGGCATGAACTGGTTCCTAAGTGCCGGATACAGGGTGTTGGTCAACGTGGAGAGCAACCCGGACGCGCTGAACGGGCCGCTGACGGTGTGGATTCCGCGCCTTCTGTTCTTGCTGCTGCCGCTGTTCGCGCTGCTTCTGGCGGCGTTCTACTGGCGCAGGCGTCGCGAGTTCTATTACGTCGACCATCTGGTATTCTCGCTCAGTACCCACAGCTTTGCCTTCGTCGTGCTGGCGGCGGCGGCCGTAGCGGCGCAGTTTGTTCCGGGCGAGTTCGTGGCGTGGCCGACTTTCGGCGTGCTTGCGCTCTATCTGTTGCTCGCGCTCAAGCGCTTCTACGGGCAAGGCTGGCTGGCGACCGGCTTGAAATTCGTCGGCATCGGGATCATCTACCCGACGTTCTTCCTGGCACCCTCTCTCGGCGCTGCCATCGTCGCGAGCGTTGTTGCGGCTTAAGACAATCCTTGGAGTTCGTCCATGGCCGATACATTCGACGTCATCGTGGTGGGCGGCGGACCGGGCGGATATGTCTGCGCCATCCACGCGGCACAGCTCGGCCTGAAGACGGCCGTGGTCGAGCGCGACAGGCTCGGTGGCATCTGCCTCAACTGGGGCTGCATCCCGACCAAGGCGCTGCTGCGCTCCTCCGAGATCTGGCATCTATTGCACCGGCTCGGCGAATTCGGATTCTCGGCCGATAATCTTAAATTCGATCTCGCCAAGATCGTCGAGCGCTCGCGCAAGGTTTCGCAGCAATTGTCGAACGGTGTCAGCTTCCTGATGAAGAAGCACAAGATCGCCGTCATCCCGGGCGAGGCGAGGCTATCGGGCGGGGGCAAGCTGGTCGTGACCAAGGACGGAATCTCGACCGAAATCGCGGGCCAAAACATCGTACTTGCCACCGGTGCGCGCGCCCGCACGCTGCCGGGTCTGGAGCCGGACGGCAATCTGATCTGGACCTATCGCGAGGCGATGATCCCAGCGTCGTTCCCAAAATCGCTGCTGGTCGTCGGCTCTGGCGCCATCGGCATCGAGTTTGCCAGTTTCTTCCGCACGCTGGGGTCCGACGTCACGGTCGTCGAAGTGCTCGACCGCGTGCTGCCCGTGGAAGACGAGGAAATCTCCCAACTCGCGCACAAGGCTTTCGTCAAGCAGGGCATGAAGATCAAGGTCTCGACCACCGTCGAGAAGCTGGAGAAGGGCGCCGACAACGTCACCGCCACGCTGAAGGCCAAGGACGGCGCGAGCGAAACCATCACTGCGGAGCGCGTGATTCTGGCAGTCGGCATCGTCGGCAACGTCGAGAATATCGGCTTGGACAGGGCCGGCGTGAAGGTCGAGAAAACCCATGTCGTGGTCGACGAATGGGGCGGGACGGGCGTGCCTGGCCTGTGGGCCATCGGCGATCTGGTCGGACCGCCCTGGCTGGCGCACAAGGCGATGCACGAAGGCGTGATCGTGGCGGAGCGCATCGCCGGGGTGAAGGGTATCCACCCGCTCGACACCTCGAAGGTTCCCGGCTGCACCTATTGCTGGCCGCAAGTGGCGTCCGTCGGCATGACAGAAGCGAAAGCCAAAGCGAGCGGCCGCAAGATCAAGGTCGGCCGCTTCCCCTTCATCGGCAACGGCAAGGCGATCGCGCTGGGCGATGCCGAAGGCCTGGTGAAAACCGTGTTCGACGCCGACACCGGCGAACTTCTCGGCGCGCATATGATCGGCGCCGAAGTGACCGAACTGATCCAGGGCTACGCCATCGCCCGCGCCGGCGAGCTTACCGATGTCGAGCTTGCGTCGACCATCTTCCCGCATCCGACCCTGTCGGAGATGCTGCACGAAGCCGTCCTCGACGCCGACAAGAAGGCGCTGCATATCTAGTCGAGCAGTCGTTTCACATCCTCCGCCAATCCCGCCGTATCGTCGGTGGAAAGAGTCACTAGGCGCGCGCGGCCCTCACGGTCGAAGAAGAACACGGCGCTGGAATGCATGACTTGGTAAGTGGGCTGCATCTTCACGCTGTAGGCGACGCGGTAGCGCCGCGCCAGATCGGCCAGCGCATTGTCGCTGCCGCGCAACCCGTCGACTTGCGGCGCGAAGGCCGCGGCGTACTTCTTCAGGATCGAAAGCCGGTCGCGGTTGGGATCGACGGTGACGAACAGCACCCGCACTCTGTCGGCGTCGCGGCCCAGTTGCCGCAGCATGTCGGCAAGGTTGGCGAGCGTCGCGGGACAGACGTCCGGGCAGTTGGTGTAGCCAAAATAGAGGATGGTCACGCGCCCACGATAATCCTTGGCCGTCACGGACGCGCCGTCGCTGGCGCGGGTCATCACGAATTCGAGGCGGGGCATGGCGCCAGAGATGTCGGTCGCGCGCCACGGCCTATCGCGCCCGCAGCCGGCGAGTACGGCCATCAACATCAGACACGCCGCGAAGCGATTCATGCGCCGGACATTACCATGGCGCCCTCGTCATAAATCGGCAAAATGGCGGCGATGACTCTGGCGTGGACCAAAGACGAGAGCGCGCGCGACTGGCTCGCCTATGGGGCGCTGTTGGCCGTCGGCGGCGTGCTCTACGTCCTGTGTCGCCTGTTCCCCGCCGACCTGCCGTTCTGGATGCCGTGGGAATTTTCCTGGCCTGCCTATCTCGCCACAACGCTTTCGTTGGCTTGGTTCTTCCGCGGGATTGCGCGCCTGCCCGCGTCCGAGCGCCCGGCCGTGTGGCGCAACGCGGCGTTCGTGATCGGCGTGGCGGCCGATTACGCCGTACTGCAAACCCATGTCGATTACCTCGCTCAGCACATGTTCTTCGTGCATCGCTGGGCGCATTTCATACTGCATCACACGGGCGCGTTCCTGATCGCGCTTGGCGCTTCCGGGCCGGCCGTGCGCGCCGGGATGCCGGATTTTCTGAAACCGCTGATCGACGCCCGCCCGGTGCAGCGCATGGTGGATTTCATGCAGCATCCCGCCGTCGCGCCGTTCCTGTTCGTGGGGCTGCTGTATTTCTGGTTGTTCCCCGAAGTCCACACGCGCGTCATGCTCGACCGCAATCTCTACGACATTATGAACTGGACGATGGCGATCAACGGCATATTCTTCTGGTGCCTGATCCTCGATCAGCGGCCCAAGCCGCCCGCGCGGCTCTCAAGCCTGATGCGCGCGCTGCTCATCATCGCCATCGAGTTGCCGCAGATGGTGCTGGGTGCGATCCTGTCGCTGTCGATGACCGACTATTACCCCGTGTACAATATCTGCGGCCGCGTGTTCGACATGACGGCGCTGAACGACCAGCATTACGGCGGGCTGATCATCTGGCTGCCCGGCACGATGATGAGCTTCGCCGCGATGATCTGCGTGCTCGTCGTCATGCGGATCAACGAGGAACGGGCGGAAAAGGAACGATTCTTTTCACCCTCGCCGTGAAGAGTTCCGTGCAACCGGGCCTGCAGCCGGTCGAAGCGGCCGCCTGCGTGCGGCGGCTCCACCATTGACGGCGATAACCAGTCCAATAGTGTGCGGAGGCAATGCAACCTGACGCCAGTTCTCCGTCCGTCGCACAGCAGCAATTCGAAGCCGCCGTCGTGCTGCACAGCATGGGGCGTCACGGCGAGGCGCTGAGCTGTTTGCAGCGCTCGCTCGCCCTCGACCCGGATTCGTTGGAGACACATGTTCTTCTCGGCAATGTGCTGGCTGCGCTCGGCCGCCACGACGAAGCCGTCGCTGCGTTCGAGAAGGCGCTCGAATTGCGTCCCGATGTCGCCTCTACGTTGAACAATCTCGGCAATTCGCTTGGTGCGCTCGGCAGGCACGAGCAAGCGCTCGCCTGTTTCGAACGGGCGCTTGCCGTTCAACCGACATTCGTTCTGGCGCATTACAATTTCGGAATGGCGCTGGCGGCGTTAAGCCGCCACGAGGAAGCCGTCGCGCATTTCCGGATTGTGGCCTCCGAATGGCCCGGCCATCCCGGAGCCCTGTACAATCTCGGCAATTCGCTGTCCGCGGCCTTTCGCGCCGCCGAGGCGCTGGAGGTTTTCGAACAGCTGTTGGCCATCGATTCCCGCGTTATGCCTGCCCATCTGGGAGCTGGGAATGCCCTGCAGGCGCTCGGACGCTTCACGGAAGCGCGCGGCGCCTATGAACGCGCCTTGGCGCTTGCACCGGATGTGCCAACACTCCACCGCGCGGTGGCGGAGATCAAGCAGTTCCGCGAAGGCGATCCGCAGCTCAAGGCGATGGAAGCTTTGGCGCGGGACATGGCACGATTTCCAGAACAGGAGCGCATCTCGCTGCATTTTGCACTGGCCAAGGCCTATGACGATTTGGGGCAGCATATGTCTGCCTTCGAGCACTTGCGAAGCGGCAACGCCCTCAAGCGCCGGACAATCGTCTACGACGAAGCGGCGCAACTGGGCGCCTTGCATGACATTGAATCGGCGTTCACAGCCGACCTGATGCAGGCGCGCCGTGGTCAAGGCGATCCCTCCGAGCTGCCGGTCTTCATTCTGGGCATGCCGCGTTCGGGCACCACGCTGATCGAGCAGGTGTTGGCGAGCCATCCGCGCGCGTTCGGCGCGGGAGAGTTGCGGCACTTGCTCGATCTCGTGGAAGAAGGCCACGCAGGTGCGCGGTTTCCGTTCGATTTCGCCTCGCTGTCGGACGAAGGACTATTCCGGCTGGGAAGCCTCTACGCGGCTCGGCTCAAGTCACATGCGCCGCAGGCCGATCGCATCGCAGACAAACTGCCGGCCAATTTCCGCTACGTCGGCCTCATCCATCTGGCGCTGCCCAAAGCGCGCATCATCCATGTCAGCCGCGATCCGGTCGACACCTGCTTCTCGTGCTACAGCAAGCTGTTCGTCAACGGTCTCGAATTCACATGCGATCTCGGCGAGCTCGGCCGCTATTACCGCGCCTACGAGATACTTATGGCGCATTGGCGCCGCATACTGCCCGAAGGCGCCATGATCGAGGTGCAATACGAGGACCTAGTCGCGGATTTCGAAACGCAGGCGCGGCGGATCGTCGAGTATTGCGGCCTGGAATGGGACGAGCGCTGCCTCAGGTTCCACGAAGCCGAAAGGCCGATATACACGGTCAGCGTCCAACAGGTGCGCCGCCCGCTGTTCCGCAGCTCGGTCGGAAAATGGCGGCCTTATAAGAAGCACCTGAGTGTCTTGCTGGAGACACTAGGCATCGACCCGACGTAATCAGTCCAAAGGGGGTCTAATTCATATCAATACCCCGCTGCGCCGCCATCCTTGCGCATCTCGGAGGCACCCCAATAGACGTGGTTCTTGGCGTCGAACATGATCGCCTGATAACCGCCGAAATTGCCGGTGCCGCCCACGATCTTGTAACCGCGCTTCGCCAGTTCCGCTTTCACTTCGGGACTGAAGCCGCTCTCCATCTCCACCGTACCGATGCCTTGCGACGGCTCGCCCGTCGGCTCGGCGTTGCCGTAGTGGCGCCAGCGCGCGGCGTCGCCCGCCTCCTGTACGTTCATCCCGAAATCGATGATGTCGGTGAGCACCTGGACATGACCTTGCGGCTGCATGTCGCCGCCCATCAGGCCGAACGACATGAACGGCTGGCCGTCTTTCATCACAAAGGCGGGAATGATGGTGTGGAACGGCCGCTTGCCCGGCGCGTAGACGTTCGCCGCGTTGGGATCGAGCGAATAAAGTTCGCCGCGGTCCTGGAACATGAAGCCCAGTCCGTCCGCCACCAGCCCCGAACCCATGCCGCGATAGTTCGACTGGATCAGCGAAACCATCATGCCGTTTTTGTCGGCGGTGGTGAGATAGATCGTGTCGCCGTCGTGGAGCCGCGGATCCCCGGGGCCGATGTTCGGATTGGCGTGCGCCAAATCGATCAGCTTGCGTCGCTCGTCGGCATAGCCTTCGGACAGCAGGCCCTTCATGGGAATCTTCGCGAATTTCGGATCGGCATACCATTTTGCCAGGTCCTCGAACGCGAGCCGCTTGGCTTCCAGCATCGCCGTCAGTGCGTCCGCGGAGCCCGCGCCCATCTTCTTCAGGTCATAGGATTTCAGGATTTGCAGCATCTGCAGAACCGCTGCGCCCTGACCGTTGGGCGGCAGCTCATAGACGTCATAGCCGCGGTAGTTCACCGACAGCGGCGTCACCCATTCGCCGTGATGGGCGGCGAAATCGGCATAACGCAGATCGCCGCCGACGCGCTTGAAATAGGCGTCGATGGTGTGGGCGATCGCGCCCTTATAGAACACGTCGCGCCCGCCGGCGGCAATCAGCGTCAGCGTGCGGGCGAGGTCGGGGTTCTTGAAGATTTCTCCCTCGGCTGGCGTGTGACCTCCGTTCTTGTCGGGTATCAGGTAAGTGTGCCGCGCGTTGTCGAGTTCTTCGATCAGCGCCTTGTGTTTTTCGAAGGCCGCCATATTGCCTTTCCAGTAGGCGGAAATGAGCTGCGTCACGGGAAATCCGTTCTTCGCATAGCCGATGGCCGGTGCTAGATCGTCCTTGATCGGCAACTTGCCGAACTTGGCGTGCAGCGCGAACCAGCCGTCGACCGTGCCCGGCACGGTGATCGGCAGCGAGCCGACGGGCGGAATGTGCGCCGAATACGGCATGCCCGCCTTCTTGTAGGCGGCTTCGATCTCGGCTTTCAGCTTCGCGAGGTCGCGGCCCATCGGCGAGCGACCCGAGCTGTTGTAGCCGTAGAGCTTATGCGTCTTGGGATCGTAGACGATGGCGAAGAGATCGCCGCCGATCCCGTTCAGCACGGGCTGCATCAGCCCGATGGCGGCGTTGGCGGCGATGGCGGCGTCGACCGCGCTTCCGCCCTTCTTCAGAATGTCGACAGCGATCCCGGTGGCCAGCGGCTGTTCGGTCGCCGCCATGCCGTGCTGGGCCAGCACCGGCGAGCGCGTCGCCCATTCGGCGCCGGAATAGCGGTCGCCGCGGCTGATTTGTCCGGTGGCGCTGTTCGCGGTCAGTCCCATCAACACGATGATCGCTCCTGCAAGGGGGGTGCGCACGGTTCAATGCTCCGCAAAGTTGACATGGCAGGACGGTAGCCCGTTCTTCTCGAAATAGCGCTGGTGATATTCCTCCGCGCGCCAGAAGGGCGGGGCGGCTTCGATTGTCGTGACGACCGGCCGCTTGAACTTGCCGGAGGCTTCCAGCGCCGCTTTCTTTTCCTGCGCCGTGCGCTCCTGTTCGGGCGAATGCGTGAAGATCACCGAGCGGTATTGGGTGCCGACGTCCGGCCCCTGGCGGTTCAGCATCGTGGGATCGTGATTGGCGAAGAACGCGTCCACCAGCTTGCCGTAGGATACTTTCGCCGGATCGAACGTCACTTCCACGACTTCCGCGTGGCCGGTCTTGTCGCTGCAGACCTGCTTGTAGGTCGGGTTGCCGGCGTGGCCGCCAGCATAGCCGCAGACCGCGTCGGTCACGCCGTGCACCTGCCGGAAGAAGGATTCGACACCCCAGAAACACCCTGCTCCGAATGTGGCTTTTTCCATGCCGCGACCTCCTGCCGGTTTGCGGCGACTATAGGGCGCAGGCGCACAAGCGTCATCCAATCAAAAATTTTTTGACCGGCGAGCTTCGTTGCCCTAATGCCACGCTATGCTGGACGCGCTCCTGCGGAGATTGACCGAACCGGCGCTGGAAGCCGTGGCGCAGCGGTTTTCCGCGAACGCGCCCGCCTTCGCTTTCGCAGGCCTTGCGCTCGGGCTGGCCGCCTTGCCGGTCATCGCGATGCGGTTTTATCTCCCCGGTCTGGCGGCCGTCGTCGTCAGTCGGCCGATTGCCGGTCTGGCGGCCGCGGCCGGACGGCAATCGGGCCAAGGGGACGGGCTCGTGTCCGTCTTCGATGCGGTCTGCTTCGCCGGTGTGCCGTTTGCCTTCGCCCTGGCGGACCCTTCTCGGGCGCTGCCGGCGGTTTTCCTGATGTTCGGGTTGACGGCGCAATGGACAAGCGCATTAGCGCTGGGGCGTACCTGGCTCGGAAACTTCGAGATCCTTGTCGCCATCGCGATTGCGTGCATTTTTCCGGACCGGTTCGCGATTATCGCCTATGTACTAGGTGTCCTGTGCTTCGTCGCGGCAGGCGCGCGCATCGCCGCCCGAGTCGCTCAAAGGAGAACCAGATGAACGTCGTCATTGTAGGTGCCGGGGTTGCCGGGCTTGGCATCGGATGGAAGTTGGCTAAAGCCGGCGCGAAGGTGAAGGTCCTTGAGCGCGCACAAGCGGGCAGCGGAGCGACGACGGCTTCCGGCGGCATGATCGCGGCCACCGCCGAACTTGGCCATTCCGAGACGCCCGAAGCGGCCTTCGCCCGGCGCGCCAACGAATTGTGGCCGGGCTTCGTCGCGGACGTCGAGGCGCAATCCGGCGTCTCCGTCGATTATCGGAAGAACGGCTCGCTGATGGCGGCGCTCAAGAGCGAACATCGCGGGCATTCTCACGGCGGCGAGCATCCCGCCGCGTCCGGTGGTCAGCCGAACCCGCATGCACAAGGCGCCGACATCGCCATGCTGACCGCAGAAGAGGCGCGCGCGATGGAGCCGATGCTGACGGAAGACGTCGCCGGAGCGCTGTGGGCCCCACACGAGGCAACGATCAACACCCATGCGTTGGTGCGGGCGCTAGTGACAGCGTTCGTGAAGGCCGGCGGCAAGCTCCTTATCAACGAAACCGCCGTTCTCGTCGAAACCGAAGGCGGCCGTGCCATTGGCGTACGCACGCCGTTTGCGCTGCATCGTGCCGACGCCTGTGTGATCGCGGCGGGCGCCTGGACTTTCGGTGTGGAAGGGCTGCCGCCCGGTGCGCTTCCGCCGGTCATTCCCGTCAAAGGCGAGATTGTGGTCCTGACGCCGCCCGCGGGCGCCGTGTTGCCGAAGCACGTCGTCTGGGGCAACGAAATTTATGTCGTCCCGCGCGCCGACCGGCTACTGGTGGGCGCCACGGTGGAACGGGCCGGCTTCGACACTTCCAAGTCGCCAGAGGCTTACCGGTGGCTGTTGCGGCAATCGACGGGGCTGATGCCGGCTTTGGAAGACTGGAATGTTGCCGAACATTGGGCCGGCTTGCGGCCCGCGACGCCTGACGGCTTGCCGGTGCTGGGTGCGACCGCCGTGGACGGACTTTATGTGGCGAGCGGCCAATACCGCAACGGCATCCTGTTTGCACCGGCGGTAGCGGAGGTCATGTCCCGTCTCATTCTGGAACGGGCCAACGACTTTCCCGCGTTCGATCCGAGGCGGTTCGACGGCTCCGCGCCGCACGTCCCCGCTTCGGTGAACGAGACGGCACACAGAGCGCCGGGGAAGGATTCTGGGTTTCAGGAATGGCACACTGGTTTCTGATCGCGGGTATACTGTTGCTGGCGGCAGGCGGCGAAGCGGTCCTGCGCGGCGGCGTCGGAATCGCGCGGGTGGCGGGACTTTCGCCTGTCCTGATCGGATTGCTCGTCATCGCCACGGCCACTGCGGCGCCTGAACTTTTCGTATCGTTGCGTGCGGCCACAACCGGAGCACCCGACATCGCGCTCGGGACCATTATCGGCGGCAACATCTTCATGCTCTTGTTCGTGCTCGGATTTGGAGCGCTGATCCGGCCGATGGCGTCGCCGCCGAAAGTCGTTCTGCGCGACGGCGGAGTGATGCTGGGGGCGTCTCTCGTCATCGTGTTTTTTGCATTGAACGGAGATCTCTCGCGGCGCGAAGGTTTGTTTCTGTTGCTTGGCTTCGTTGTCTATCTGGTTGCGACCTTGCTTACCGACTGGCGCCGGTCGGCCGATCATTCCGTGGCGCTGGCGCGTGCGCTAGCACGGTCGCGAAGCGAGCCGCCGCCTGTCGTAGGCGCGTTATTCCTTCTGCTGCTGGGCGTGATTTGTCTGGTGTTGGGTGCGCTCTTCACGGTCGACGGCAGCGTGGCGCTGGCGCGCACGTTGCACCTTCAGCAAACTTTTGTCGGGCTGACGGTCATCGCCTTCGGCACGTCGCTGCCCAAACTGATCGCTACGCTGGTCGCCGCCGGACGCGGCGACACCGACGTCACCGTCGGACACTTGATCGGTGCCAACGTTTTCAACCTGCTGGGCGTGTTGGGGATCACGGCGGTTGTTGCGCCGCTCGCCGTGTCACGGATGCTGGCTTCCGCCGATGTGTACGTGATGGCGGTGGCGAGCGCGGCCTTGCTTCCGCTGCTTGCGATGCGCTGGCGCCTGTCACGGCCGAGAGGCGGCTTGCTCGTGATTTGCTATGTCGGCTATTTTGCCTTCCTGGTTTGGCGCCAGGGGTTGTTGTCATTTTCCCTGCTCGGCATCGGATAGAGAGCGGTGCGGTAACCCGCACGCGAACGGACAGTCATAATGGAATTCGATCTCGACCCGGATCTGACCGCCGCTTCGTCCTTCGTTGCGGATTGGCCTTTGTCGCGCGTATTGTTGATGAACGATGCACGCTTCCCCTGGCTGGTGTTGGTGCCGCGGCGTTCGGGTGCGCGCGAGATCTTCGATTTGAGCGAAGAAGATCGCCTGACTCTAAGCCGGGAATATTGCCGCGCCGGTGAGCGCCTCAAAGCCCTCACACAGGCCTGGAAGATCAACATCGCAGCCCTCGGCAATGCGGTAGCGCAGCTTCATGTCCATGTCATCGCGCGCAACCAGGACGATCCGGTATGGCCGTCCCCGGTCTGGAGCCGCGGCTACGCCGTTCCCTATGAGCCCGCCGCGTTGGCCAAATTTTTAAGCCGCCTCGTTAACGGTCTTTAACCATATTCGCCTGTAAGCTGGTTGCCGGTCCATTCGGGAGAACCCGAACATGTCGGCAGTAGCCATCAATCCTGCGAGCGAAAAGGCTACGGTTGTCGCCGCCCTGCAGCGCGCCAGTGCCATCACCGGCTCGGACTTCCATTATTTGCTGGGTACCGCGATGCGGGAGTCGAGCCTCAAGCCGCAAGCCCAGGCGGGCAGGTCGTCGGCGGCCGGCCTGTTCCAGTTCGTCGAACAAACATGGCTCGGGCTGGTCAAGGACTATGGCGCGAAGTACGGACTGAGCTCCTATGCGAGCGCTATCGGCAAAGGCGCGGACGGGCGCCTTCACCTCGACAACGCCGCCGACCGCCAGGCCGTCCTCGCATTGCGGAACGATCCGCAGCTCTCCTCTCTTATGGCGGGCGAATACGCGCAGCAAACCAAGGCGGAAATGCAGAGTACGCTGGGACGCGACGTCTGCGGCGGCGAGCTTTATGCCGCGCATTTCCTAGGAGCGGATGCCGCCTGCCGTCTGATCCGGATGAACGGCTCTACGCCGGGTGCCTCGGCGGCGAGCGTTTTTCCGCAAGCGGCCAGCGCCAACAGAAATGTCTTCTATCACGCCGATGGCACCGCCAAGACCATACGCGAGGTTTACGGCTGGGCGCTCAACCAGCCTTCGGTCGCGGTGCCGCAGACTCCGGTCGCGCCGCCGCCGCCCGGCCCGGTCACCTACGGCCCGGACTATTCCGGTCTGCTCGCGTCCCTGTGGACGCCCTCAAAGGGATTCTTCTCGATCGGTGAAGACGGCAACTCCGCCTTCCCCTTGACGCCGGGTATTCTGGACATCCTGTCGTCGGTCTCGCCAGTTGCGAAGGACGACAGCGGCTCGTAAGGGTTCCCTGCAAAGGGGTGTCACTTGCGCGCCGCGTTCCTATCCATCTGGGCGATTCTGGTTTCCGTCGGATTCTTGCAGATCGCCAACGGACTGCAGACCGACATCATCGGTATGCGCGCCGGCCTGGAAGCGTTCCCCGCCTGGACCGTCGGCTTGATGATGGCCGCGTATTATGTCGGCTACTCTTTGTCGGCGCTGGCCGGACACGCCGTGATCGGGAAGATCGGCCATGGGCGCACGATCGTCGTCTGCGCGCTGGTTGCCGCGGCGGTCATTGTGGCGCATCCCATGGTGGTGACGCCGACGCTTTGGACCGGCTACCGATTTGTCTCCGGTTTTGCCTTGTCGCTGATCTATGTCGCCTACGAGAGCTGGATCAACGAACGCGTTCCCAACGCGCTGCGCGGCCGAGTCTTCGCCACATATCTGGTCGTGCAAATGGCCTCGATGACGCTGGCGCAAGCACTGTTGACGCTCGGCGATCCCAGGACAGCCGGATTGTTTCTTCTTTCCGGCGGCGTGTTCGTGCTGGCGGCGTTCCCGGGTGTGACTCTGCGTTCCACGTTGCATACCGATGCGCCGCCCGCACCGCTCAACATTTTCCGGTTGTTTCGCCTGTCGCCATTGGGTGCGACGGCGACGGTCCTTGCCGGCGTGTCCTGGGCCGTCATCTTCGCCTTCGGACCGGTTTACGCCCAGCGCGCCGGCTTTTCCGTGGCGGGCGTCGGTCTGTTCATCGGATTGGCGATGGCGACGGGCTGCATCATGCAGTTTCCCCTCGGCTGGCTGTCGGACATGGCCGGACGGCGGCCGGTGATCGCCTTGACCTTCGCGATGGGTCTGGCGGCATCGCTATTCGGCGTCTGGGCCACGCATCGCGGCTTGACAGCGAACCTCGTCGCGGCCGCACTCGCGGGCAGCTTCATCTTTCCGATTTATGGAATTTCCGTTGCACATGTGAACGACGTTATCGCCTCGCAGGCGCGCGTCGCCGCAGCGGCGGGATTGGTTCTGCTGTTCGGGATCGGCTCGATCTTCGGGCCGCTGTTGTGCGGCTGGGCGACCACGCTGCTTGGCCCCGTCGGATTTTTCACCATCCTCGCCGTCACAATGGCTACCGGCGTGGCAACGACCGCGGCTGCGCGGTAGCGGTATCGGAACAATTCGCAGCTTACCCGGGGCGCCCGTTCAGCCCTTGTGCGTGACGTATGCGACGGCTTTCACCACCCGCGCTTCCAGCTCCTCGACCAGGGTCAACGTCGTTAGGTCCGAAATGTCCTTGATCTTGTCGCGATGGATGACGCGGATCGCGTTGACATGCGCGTCCGCGAGTTGAAGCGGCACGGCGTCGTGCGACTCCAGCGCGTCCATCAGTTTGCAGAGCGAAGCCGCGACGCGCGCGATCAGCGGAAACTCGAATGTCGTCGCCTGGCCTTTGAGATCGTGGCTGGCCCGAAAGAGGTCGCCCGCGCAGGCGGCACTTTTGTTCGCGACGAAGGCGTCATATGCCTCACCGAGCCGCGCGATGTCCTTGGCGATCCAGTCGGAGAATTCGACCTTGAGAGTTTCCATAGCCGCTTCCGCGCGATTGATGGCCGCCATGTCCAAGCCAGCAAAGGTTCCGCCGACTTTTGCCTTCAGCATGTTGGGCGGCATGAAGAGTTCGATTGGCTGTTCTTTCGGCATGTTGTCCCCATCCGTCCCTTACTTGCTTGCGGCGACCGGCGAGTCGTCGAGCGCCGTCGTCCCTTCGGCACCCGTGCGTCGTTCTGGCCCGCGGTATTCGTCGTTCGGGCGGCGGCGCCGGCACGGCCCGAAATAACTCTTGGTGCGCACAAAGGGGCGCGGATGTTCGATCACCGAGATCAATCTTGTGAATATCGCCTTGACCGAAACGGGTTTGGCGAGGAATTCGTTGACGCCCGCGTCGCGCGCTTGGCGTACGTGGTCGACGTGCGTGTGGCCGGTCAGCATGATGATCGGCAGGAAAGGATTGGGCGAATTCGGCGATGTCCTCACCATGCGGGCGAATTCGAGTCCGTTCATGCCATCCATCTGCCAGTCGAGCAGGATCACGTCGGGGTTGGCGTCGCGCAAGATCGCCCAGGCGCGTTCGCCGTCGGAGGCTTCGAAGATTTGAATTGCGCCGAACGCCTGCAATATCGTCACGACCAGCTTTCGCATGTGCTGGTTGTCGTCCACGACGAGTATTTTCAGCCTGTCGAAGCGATAGCCGTTCATTGTCCGTCCATCGACGCCAAATGAGCGCCCGCGAACAGACAGGTTACTTAACGCCACTTAATGCCGCGTGAAGCCGGAAAGCTTAATCGGAAAACTGCTCGGTAAGGATTCGTTCATCGAGATTGCGCCCGTTGTCGAACAGCATGACCATCGAGATCGTAGCGTCCTGTGCGACGTCGACCGAAGTCACGTTCCGGACTTCCAGCCCGTCGGCCACGGCACTGACCGGCCGCTTCTGCGTCTCCAGGACTTCGAAGCGCACACGCGCGCGATGCGGCAGCAGCGCTCCGCGCCAGCGCCGCGGCCTGAAGGCGCTGATGGGAGTCAAGGCCAAGAGGGCGGAGTCGATGGGCAGGATCGGACCATGCGCGGATAAATTGTAGGCGGTGCTGCCGGCTGGCGTGGCCACGAGCGCGCCGTCGCAGATCAGCTCGGCCATGCGCACCTTGCCGTCGACCAGGATGCGCAACTTGGTGGCTTGCCGGGTCTGACGCAAAAGCGAGACTTCGTTGAATGCGAGCGCGTCCACGCATTGATCCGCGGTGTTGGCGCGCATGCGCAGCGGATGGACCGTCGCCTGTTCAGCCCTCGCCAGGCGATCCGTCAGATCGGCTTCGTTGTATTCGTTCATCAGAAAGCCGACCGTGCCGAAATTCATTCCGTAGATAGGCTTGGAGCGCTCGAGAAAGGTGTGAAGCGTCTGCAGCATGAAGCCGTCGCCGCCAAGCGCGACGATGACGTCCGCCTTGTCCGGACCGGCGTCGTCATATTGCTGGCGCAAATTCGCCAGCGCGGCTTGGCCTTCGGGCACGGGCGTGGCAACGAAATGAAGCCTAGGCGCCAAATCAACCTCCCGTCATAGACATCGCGCGCGCAACGGCAGGAGCGGAGTGGCGGCGGTCGATCATAAAATCGTGGCCTTTTGGCTTGCGTGCAATGGCGGCGTCTATGGCTTCGTCCAGCATCCTGTCGTCCGCGGATGTGCGCAAGGGACTGCGCAAATCGGCCGCATCCTCCTGGCCCAGGCACATGAACAGCGTGCCTGTGCAGGTCAAGCGGACGCGGTTGCAGCTTTCGCAGAAATTATGGGTGAGGGGCGTGATGAATCCCAGCCGGCCGCCGGTTTCCGCCACGCGGACATAGCGCGCCGGCCCGCCGGTTCTGTATGCGGTGTCCTCGAAGGTGAAACGCTGCGCCAATTTCGCGCGCACCATGGACAGCGGCAGAAATTGTGCCAGCCGGTCGTCATCGATTCCGCCCATCGGCATCGTTTCGATCAGGGTCAAATCCATGCCGTGCCCGTGCGCCCAGCCGATCAGGTCGGCGAACTCACCATCGTTGACGTCCTTCAACGCGACCGTGTTGATCTTGATTTTTAATCCCGCCTCCAAAGCCGCATCGATGCCGGCGAGCACTTTTCCGACTTCGCCCCAGCGGGTGATGGCGCGGAACTTGTCGGGATCGCGCGTATCGAGCGAGACATTGATCCGCCTGACGCCCGCCGCGTACAGCGGTTTGGCGAAGCGGACGAGTTGGCTGCCGTTGGTCGTGAGCGTCAGCTCCTTGAGCCCGCCCGCGCCGATCCAGCCGCCCAGCCGCTCGATCAGCCGGATCGCGCCTCGCCGCACAAGCGGTTCGCCGCCCGTGATGCGAATCCGTTCCACCCCTTTGCGCATGAATGCGGCGCAGACGCGCGCGGTCTCCTCCAGCGTCAAGATCTCAGTCTTGGGCAGAAACTCGGGTTGCTCCGCCATACAGTAAACGCAGCGGAAGTCGCAGCGGTCCGTCAGCGAGACTCGCAAATAGGTGATATGGCGGCCGAAAGGGTCGATCATGCCGGGTAGCCTAGCAGAGGCGTCGCGGCGAGAAATAGCCCCTAATGCGGGCGAAGTTCGGCCATCGCGTCGGGCTTGTTGAAGGTGTTGAACACGGCCTCGACTTCGCCCATGTCGGTGGCGGACAGGACCGGCCGCATCTTGCGGGCCTGGCGAGAGAGGTTGAACACGGTGGCGAAGACGCAACGATCGATGCCGACGGCGCGACAGGCAAGGGCTACGGGCTTCGGACCTTTTTCGTAAAAGATCGGCCGCAGTTCCGTCAGTTGCAGGTCGAGCATGCGGGCCAGCGCCAGATCGAACAAGTCGATCTGTCCCTGGTGCAGGACCCTGAGCAGGAAACCGGCCTTGAGCTGACCGGCATTGGCAAGCTTGTCAACGAGCTTCTGGGCACCTTCCGAGGGCGGGGTCTTGGGAACCGCCGGTTCGCTTTTCACGACCGCCTCGGCACGGTCGAATGCGGCATCCAGCCGTGCCGGCTCCATCTTGTAATTCTTGCTGATATAGGTCCTGAGCGCGTCGGACACCCAGTCGCACATTCGGACGGCGAGTTCCGAGGGAAGATCGTTGCGGTGTGCGAGCGGGTCTTGGAGGCTGGCCACATGCCGGGACTTTTCGACCAGCCCTTCAAAGGTCGTCGACGATATTTTGGCCGTCGTGTTGCGGACCAGCGCGATCAGCACGCTTTCTGCTTCGCACTGCGCCAACGCTTCGGTTACCGGTTCGCTGATGTTCTGGCGCGACGCGACCGCTTCCTGATGGCCGACATCGCACTCCACGACCATTCTCAACACATCGGTGTCGGTGAGCAGCGGACTGCGCAGGATGATCGGTCTGGCGACTTCGATCTTGTCGTCGGCCAGGAGCAGGATCAGTTCGTGCGGCGCTGTTGTGTCCTCTGCCAGGCGTTCGGCCAGCGCAATCCGGATGGCCATCTCGACATCGCTCGTGAGGCGGCGGAGGATGTCCTGCATCAATTCGCGCTCGCGCTCGCTCAGATGCGCGCCCTGGACGCGATAAAGGGAGGCAACAGCAAGGAAAATCTCCTCGCGCGTCGTGTCCTGCGGATTGGCGGCCAGCTGGGCCAGCCGTCCCATATCGCTCATATCCCGCGCGGTCAGTGCCACTTCATTCCCTCGCTGAAAGGCGGCATTCCGTTGCAGCCACTCCAACAGCAGTAGCAAAATGGCGTTAACAGCGTGTTAATCTAGTTTTCGCGGCAGACAGAACGGTTTGCGGACATGACCACGGAACCGCCTTTCCTTCTCAGCATCGATCAGGGCACGACTTCGACCAGAGCCATCCTGTTCGACGCCGGCGGCACGCCCTTGGCTTCGCACTCCATCGCACTGCGGCAGATTTATCCAGGTAACGCCTGGGTCGAGCACGACGCCGACGAGATTTGGCAGTCGGCCCTGACCTGTTGCCGCATTGTCGCGCGGGGCATCGCGGCCAAGGACATCGCCGGCATCGGCATCACCAATCAGCGCGAGACGACGCTGATCTGGGACCGCAAGACGGGCCGTGCCATCCACAACGCCATCGTCTGGCAGGACCGGCGGACGGCCGAACGCTGCCACAGGCTCAGGGCGATGGGCCTGGAAAGCAAGATCGCGGCAAAGACCGGGCTGGTGCTCGATCCCTATTTTTCCGCGACCAAGGCCGAATGGCTGCTCGACAATGTGGCGGGCGCCCGCGAGCGCGCCGGAAAAGGCGAACTGGCTTTCGGCACCGTCGATTCCTGGCTGATCTACAAGCTGACGGATGGCGCGCTCCACGCCACCGACACGACCAACGCCTCGCGCACGATGCTGCTCGACCTCAAGACGCTCTTCTGGAACGATGACCTGCTCACTCTGTTCGACATTCCGCGCCCGCTGCTCCCCGAGGTTCGCGACAGCGCCGGCGATTTCGGCGCGACGGCGCCGGACATCTTCGGCGCGCCGATCCGTATTCTCGGCGTTGCCGGCGACCAGCAGGCGGCGGCCATCGGGCAGGCGTGCTTTACTCCGGGCGACGTGAAATCGACCTACGGCACCGGTTGTTTCGCGCTCGTCAACACAGGGGTCGCCGTGCCGTCTTCCCAAAATCGGCTCTTGGCGACGAATGCCTATCGTATTGGCGGCAAGGCAGCGTACGCGGTGGAAGGCAGCATCTTCGTCGCCGGCGCAGTCGTGCAGTGGCTGCGCGACGCGCTCGGGGTGATCCGCAGCGCCGATGAAGTGGAAGCGTTGGCTCGCGCGGCGAAAAGAGCCGGCGGTCTCTATTTTGTGCCCGCTTTCACCGGCCTCGGCGCGCCGTACTGGGACCCTGACGCGCGCGGCGCCATCCTGGGGCTTACGCGCGACATGAGCGCAGCCGAAATCGCGCGCGCCGCGCTCGATGCGGTCTGCTATCAGACGCGCGATCTGCTGGAAGCCATGGCGCGCGACATGCGCACGGCGGGTCTCGGTGCGCCGTCGGCCCTGAAAGTCGACGGCGGCATGGTCGGGAACGACTGGTTCTGCCAGCGGCTCGCCGATCTTGCCGGCTTGCCGGTCGAGCGTCCGAAGATCGTCGAAACGACGGCGCTGGGCGCGGCCTATCTCGCGGGCCTGGCGGCCGGGCTGTTCCACGACACCGACGACATTGCAGCGCGCTGGGCGCTCGATCGCCGCTTCGAGCCTTCCCTTGCGGCATCTTCTCGTGACGCTCTGTACGAGGGTTGGAACGCCGCCGTCGCACGCATCCGTGCGGTTTGACAGAGCAACTCCCGCGGCACACTGTTTCGCAAGACACGGAAGCGTCCAATCGAACCGAGATGAGCACATGAAATTCGGCATCGGTCAGCCTGTCCGCAGAACGGAAGACATCCGCTTCGTCACCGGTCACGGTCGATACACGGACGATCTGCATTTTCCGAGCGAGGCGCACGCCGCGTTCGTCCGCTCGCCATACGCCCACGCCCGCATCCGCTCCATTGACGCGACTCAGGCGCGGTCCGCTCCGGGGGTCGTGGCGGTATTGACCTATGCCGATGTCGAAGCGGTCGGCGCGGGCCCGATGCCGTGCCTGGCGCCCATCGGCGGGGCGAAGCCCAGCCCGAAGCCCCTGCTCGCGAAGGACAAGGTGACCTTTGTCGGCGAAGCGGTGGCGATGGTGATTGCCGAAACTTACGCGCAGGCAGTGGACGCGGCAGAACTGGTGGCTGTCGAATACGAAACGCTGGAGGCGGCCGGCACGCTGCAATCCGCGCCCAAGGCCGCAGCGATATGGGAATGTGCGTCCGGCAATCTTTGTTTCGATTGGAATGCCGGTGACGAAAAGGTTTGCGCGGAAGCGTTTGCCAACGCCTCGCATCGCGTGTCGCTTGAAGTCGTGCAGAACCGCGTCGTGGCCAACCCTTTGGAAACGCGTAACGCCACAGGCATCTATGACACCAAGACCGACAAGTACACGCTGTACACGACCTCCCAAGGCGCCGGCAACGTGCGCGAAATGATGGCCGGGCTGGTGCTTAAGACTGCGCCGGAAAAAATCCGCGTGGTCACGCCCGACGTTGGCGGCGGTTTCGGCATGAAGGGATTTCTTTATCCCGAGCAGCCGCTGGTCTTGATCGCCGCCAAGGCGCTGGGCCGGCCGGTGCGCTGGACATCCGACCGGACGGAGGCATTCCTGTCGGACGACCACGGCCGCGACATGCGCACGAGGGGCGAGCTCGCTCTCGATTCCAAAGGCCGTATTCTTGCGTTGCGCATTACGGGCACGGCGAACATGGGTGGTTATCTGTCCCAGTACGCACCTTTCATTCCGACCCTCGCCGGCGGACGCATCTTCGGCGGCATCTATCGCGTGCCGGCCGTGCACGCGCGCGTGCGGGGCTTTTTCTCCAACAGTGCACCGGTCGACGCCTATCGCGGCGCCGGCCGGCCGGAAGCGGCCTATCTGATGGAGCGACTGATGGACGTCGCCGCCGCTCAAACCGGCATCGATCGTGTCGAGTTGCGCCGGCGCAATCTGCCAGCGCCCTCCGAACTGCCGTATAAGAACTGGAGCGGCGTTGCATTTGATTCCGGCGACTATCCGCATCTGCTGGAAAAGGCGGTGAAGTCTGCGGACGTGGCAGGCTTCGGCGTGCGCCGGGAACAATCGCGGGCGCGCGGCAAGCTGCGCGGGCTGGGCCTCAGCTATTACGTGGAAATCACTTTTTCCGTCGGCAACGAGCCGGCGGCGGTCAAATTCGCTGACGACGGTACTGTCGAGGTGCGGGTCGGCACACAATCGAACGGGCAGGGGCACGAAACCGCCTTTGCACAGCTTGTGGGGGAACGGCTGGGCGTTCCCTTCGAATCCGTCACCGTCAAGCAAGGAGACACCGATTGGGTGAACGGCGGTGGAACCGCCGGCTCGCGCTCTCTCAACATGGCCGGCGGCGCACTGATGCAGGCATCCGACGAAGTCATCCGCAAAGGCAAAGCCGCCGCCGCACATCTGCTCCAGGCCGGTAGCGAAGCCGTGGCCTTCGATGTCATCGATGGCGTGGGGCGGTTCAGCGTCGGCGCACGAAGCATAGGTGTCGCCGAGTTGGCCCTTACGCTCAAGCGCGACAGGATCACCGGTTTCGAGAACGGGCTGGACAGCGATGCGACCTACACAGGCAAAGCATCCACGTTCCCGAATGGCTGTCACATCTGCGAAGCGGAAGTCGATCCCGAGACGGGCAAGGTGGATGTCGTTTCCTATCGCGTGCTCGACGATTTCGGCCGCGTCATCAATCCGATGCTGGTGCGCGGACAGGTCCAAGGCGGTGTGGCCCAGGGCCTGGGCCAGGCGTTGCTCGAAAACTGCGTCTACGATCCCGAAAGCGGTCAATTGCTGACGGCAAGCTTCGCCGACTACGCCATGCCTCGTGCCGAAGATGTGCCCGATATTGAATTCGCCTACGAGGAGGTCCTCTGCAAGACGAACGAATTGGGCGCCAAGGGCTGCGGCGAAGCCGGCACCGTGGGCGCGCTTCCCGCCGTCACCAGCGCGGTTTGTGACGCAATCGGCGTGGCCCATATCGACATGCCCGCAACGCCGGAGCGCGTGTGGCGCGCGCTCTAGGCCAAAGGGTCCGCCTCCCGTTGAGGCACCGACACGGATGAAATCCTGATGGGCTCGACACTCGCCAAGTCATCCGTCGAAGCGCGGCCGGCACGGCGCAAGCCCGAAAGCCTTGCGAAGATCAAGAAGGCTGCGCGCAAGTTGTTTGTCGAACGCGGATACCACGCCACGCGGCCGCAGGACATCGCGCGCGAAGCCGGTCTCGGACACGGCACGTTCTACCTTTATTATGAAGACAAGCGCGCCTGTTTTCTCGCATTCGTGGAGGACGCGCGTGCCGACCTGCACGATTACATCCGTGGTCGCGTCGGCGCGGGGCGCTCGCTGGAGGACACGATCGCCACGACCTTGACTGCGATCCACGAATACTCCGACACCCATCCGGGTGTGCTCAGTGCGGCGATGACCGACGAAGCGGTGATCGATGTCGAAGGCGCCCAGGCCGTGCCGCTTCTGCTGCGCTGGGGCCGCGATTGGGCGCAAACCATCCGCGACGCGATGCGCGACGGGACGGCGGTCAAGACCTTCGACGCCGACATCGTCGGACAGGCCATTGTCGGCGCCATTCACCAATGCGGCAGCGAAGGCGATCGCGTGGGCCGCAAGCGGCAGGACGTCATCGACAATCTCACCCGCTTCTTGGTGCGCGCGCTGAAACCATAGTTTTGCGTGTGTTGATATGTCAAAAATGCAACCAAAAGTATATTGTCTAAATACGTGACGTAAAGAAAAATTCCACTACCGCGTGTGGGAAATGTTGGGCGTCGCGGTTGTTCAACCGAATTCGCCGGTGTGACAAAGCCTGCCGTCGCGTCGCCGGGGTCGCGGGTCGGATTACCAAATTTTCGACGATGACAGGGTCAGGAGGCTCTCTTGGACCCACGAGGTGCTTTGCGCGCGATTTCAGCGCGTGTCGAATCCTATGCCTTGTTGCGTGTCCGCCCGCACCTGAACGGGAGCGGCGCCAAGTCCGGATTGGATGTCGGCGAGGCGGGCCTCGCGACGGACGCAAATCTGGACTTGTACCTTGCACACCAGTTTCTGCCTTGGGCCGGCGTCGGCGAAAGGCTGGTGATTGCCACCGCCGATACGAGCGCCGCAAATCTGGCGTGGCTCCGCGCCGCATATGACAAACCTCGGTTCGTGCCGGTTGCCTGTTCCGAACTTCACCGGAGAATCGCACGCCGGTTCCGCAATCGCCTTTCCGACGACGCCGTCTTTTCGTTGTGGTCGAAGATGCCGGCGTTGTCCGCCCGCCGCAGAGTGATGCCCCGACAGGCCGCAGCGTTTATCGCCGCCGGTACGGCCATCGCCAGCGCCTGTTGCATGTGGCCGTTTGCAGCCATGCAAATCCTGGTCGCGGCGATGTCGATCGGATTTGCCGCCAGCGCGATGTTTCGCACCGCGCTCGCTTTGCTTGCCGGCCGCAACAAAGTGGCTTCCTTGGTGTCGACCGAAACAGGCACCTTGCCGACCTACACGATCCTCGTGCCGCTTTATCGGGAAGCAAAAGTCTTGCCCCAACTCGCGCGTTCGCTTTCGGCACTCGATTACCCGCGGCTCGATATTAAACTCGTCGTCGAGGAAGACGATCAGGAAACGTGCGACGCCGCTGACGCGGCGGCGGCGACGGGCCCTTTTGAAGTCATTCGCGTTCCCTACAGCCTGCCGCGCACCAAGCCGAATGATTGCGTTCCCTTGCCGGCATCAGTTCCAGGCTTTTCAAAGCCTTGGTTGTCCGAGGAATTCGCTTGCGGCGAGTTCGGGCCATCGTCGCCCGAGGGATTCGCCTTCGGCGGACTTGCCGTCTCGGGAACATAGTGAAGGCGGATATCGACCTCGTCCTTGCCGACTATGATGGTCTCGGTGATTGCCTCCACGATGGAGCGCTTGTCCTCTTTGGACAGGGAGGACCAGCGGGTATGGAGGTCACGGACCTCTTCGAGGATTTGCTCTCCCGACAGGGCATGGATACGAAGGACGTCCAAAGCGGCCTGTTCGGAAGGAATGGCGTCGTCCAGCTGGTTCAAGCGCTCCTCAAGCGGCTTGTACCGGTTTCCAAGGGCCTGTGAGGTCAATTGGCCGTCGATGTACGCGCGGTATACCTGATCCATCTCCCGCTTCACGGCGCCCCGCTCGCGCTCCAGGTGGTCAATTTTCTCCTGCCGCTCCTTCATGGCAGCGTCCTGATCCTCGCGGTACTTCGCTATCTGGTCTTCGGAGAACAGAAAGCCCTTGAGTTCGGCGTGGAAAATGGCCTCCAGGTCTTCCACCGGTATGCGGTTCTTGCAGGTCCAGCAGACGTATCGGGGGTTCCGGGACGGGACGTACATCTTCTGCCCGCAGTGGCAGTGGACGAGGCCAGCGAAGAGGTGGACGGGCTTCCGTGAGTTTGGCTTCTTCTTGCCGCGCTCCAATATGGCGTTCGCCCGGTTCCAGACCTCTTCCGAGACGATGGGCTCGACGGAGCGGATGACCCACTCGCTCTCGGGCTTCAAGACGACGTGTCCTCTCTTCGTGGCGTGGGAGGTCGAATAGTTCACCCGCAGTATCCCCTTGGCCGTGGTGTCGGCGATGAGGCGGGTGACGGTGGTGTTGGTGAACTTGGAGCCGTTCGAGGTCCGGTATCCGCGCTCGTTCAGGAGGCGCGCCACGGATTTCTTCCGGCGGTGCTCGATGAAAAGCTCATAGAGGAGTTTCCTCACCGGCGCTTCCTTGGGATGCGGGACGACTGTGCCGTCCACGCGGTGGTATCCGAAGGGAGGCTTGCCGCCCAAGGGCTTTCCCATCTTGGCCCTGATGGGGATGGACGCCGCCACTCGTTCGGCGATTTCTTCCCGCTCCCACTGTGCCATGGCGGCGATCATCGTATAGAACAAGCGACCGGCGGGCGTTGAGGTGTCGATGCTCTCATGGAGCGAGATGAGGTCGGCGTCGTGCTTTTTGAACTCCTCCGCGAATTCGAGAAGCTCCTTGGTGTTCCGGGCCAGCCGGG
This sequence comes from Alphaproteobacteria bacterium, assembly GCA_028871795.1. Lineage (GTDB taxonomy): Bacteria > Pseudomonadota > Alphaproteobacteria > Micropepsales > Micropepsaceae > Rhizomicrobium. Next base: position 36,500 of record JAGWMG010000004.1, read on the forward strand.
CGAGTTTGGAGAAGATGAGGCCGGTGATTTTTCCGGCGCGCATGTCGGCAAGCATCCGCTTCGCCTCGGGGTGCTCTATGACCGCTTTGCCGGAGACACCTGCAAGATCGTACAGGGCGTATACGTCCCAGCCCTTGGCTTCGGCATAGAGGCGGGCGCGTTTCTCGTGCACGGCCGGGCTTTCGCCGCGCGCTTGGTCTTCCGTACTGACGCGTATCCAGATGCCGACGGCCTTCCGACGTTCGTTGTGAGGCGGTTGCGCGTGCTTCATGGGTTCTTCCCCCGACGCGGAATTCGCGGCGATTCTAGCGTCCATCGGGGATTAGTCTCAACGATGAAGAACTGGCCGGGAAGGGGGCGTTTTCCGCCAATCCGGCAACAAACGCCGCCTTCCGGCGGCGTGCCCTCGCCGCGACAATTGCGCAGCCGGACTTCCGGCAGAGCGTGGCGCGGCTTCCCAAGATTCCAGGCGCGAAAGAAATTGTGCGCATCGGCGGCGCGCTTCTCATTCGGGGCGACTGTCTTGCCGTACTGCCGCACCTCGCGGGCAAATACGACGCCATCGTGTCAGACCCGCCGTATGGCATCGCTTATAACCCGTCATCGCCGACAGGTTCGAAATGGAAGAGCGTGAAAAGGATCGTCGGGGATTCCGAGCCCTTCGATCCGCAGCCGCTCCTGGGGCACGTGAGGACGATATGCCTCTTCGGAGCGAACAACTTCGCAAATCGGCTGCCCAACTCGCGGCGCTGGTTCGTGTGGGACAAGCGGCCGGGCATGAAGAGCATGACATACTCGGATTGCGAACTCGCGTGGTGCTCAACGGACGGTCCCGCGCGCATGATCCGCGTCGTGTGGAGCGGCGCGAACCGCGGCGAAGAACGCGGACAGCATTGGCATCCGACGCAGAAGCCGATTGAGGTTATGCGGCAGATTATAGAGACGGTATCGAAGCCGGGAGACACGATCCTCGACCCGTACATGGGTTCAGGAACTACGGGCATCGCCGCATTGCGCGCGGGACGGAAGTTCATCGGCGTTGAAATCGAGAGGCGGTGGTACGAGGCTGCGGAAACGCGGGTACAACGTGAGATAGGACCGAACTGGCGCTAGTATCTGTTTGCGCGCCAAGACGATAGTGACAGTTGGGGACCGGCCAATCCAAAATCCAATTGCCGTCACAGTCTCATGCAAATTGCATCCCGCCGCACCCGCTGCGGCATCGTCTGTAGTTATAGAGGGACACCAAAAGAAAGCAGCAGAATCAGTTATCTCACTATCATATTCGAGAATTGCCACGGATCACTGCGGTCAAGTTCTTCGGGCACATACAAGTTCCGGTCGTCAACCGGTGTCCAATTCGTGTACTGACCAATAATCCGACCCAGGTAAGGTCTTTGGATATCTAGGCAACGGCGAAAATCCATTCGATCAGTATCCACAATGCCCGATGTCGGATTTTCGATCATCCAGATTACGCCCGCAAGCACAGCCGACGTTACCTGAAGTGTGGTGGCATTTTGGAACGGCACCAATTTTCGCGTGTCCTGTATAGACAGCCGCGATCCATACCAAAATGCATTTTTCGAGTGTCCATAAATGAGAACACCTAGTTCGTCAGCTCCATCAACAATTTCGTCTTCATTCAGCACGTGCCAATTTGATCGCTCAGGGCACTTGGCATCATACATGTCGTATAACGACAAGACGGCCTCATCACACGGTCGATATGCAAAGAGGCAGGTCGGCCGGTAAATGACCTTGCCAGCTTTACGCAATGTGAAATAGTCAGCAATGGAAGTGGATTCGTTATGGGTTATAAGGAAGCCCTGTTGCGGTCCTGCCATTGGCGTCCAGGACCGGACACGGGTCTTGCCGCCTGCGCGAAGCAAATAGATGGACGCGTCACAGCCAAGATCGTGGCGTCGCGCGTCCCGCGGCAACTGCTTTTCATGCGTCCCCCAACCAAGCTCCGCCGGTCGAAACGTCTCAGTTACGAATGCCTCCACTGACCAAGTATTTACAAAGGTGCCAAGTTTTCTCCCTGCCGCGCTTCTCTGGGTGTCGCGTTCTGCAATGTGAATCCCCTTTACACCAAGTCGTTGCGCCAAATGCGCCCAGTCACTGGCGCTCTCAGGCACCACAGTGTTCTGTCCGGTATCATCGGCGAGCTTCAGAAGTGCTTCCTTTACGAGCCACGAAACGAAACCGGGATTTGCACCACAACAAGTAACAATTGTCGGCCCCCCAGGTGATTGGCGTTCAAGTGCTAACACACTCTCCCGCAGGGAGTAATCCGTGCGCTCCTGAACTGCACGGTCTGGATTATCGTAAAAGTCAGGCCAAAGCTCGATAGCGGTATCGATATATAGGCACCCAATCTCTTTCGCGAACCTCATTATGTCCAGCGACGAAACATTTACTGCGAGATTGATGATCAACCCCTGTTTTCCACCAGCGAACAGAGGTGGCTTGAGAACGTCGCGATAGTTCTCTCGGGTTAGCGATACTTCGATGTAAGCTAGCCCCATTGATTTCAGGAGGCCAAAATCATTTCCGGTGGGTGCGACAACTGTGAGGAGATTCTTGTTGAATTCAAGATGGCGCTCGATGAGCGGAATTATGCCACGGCCAATCGATCCAAACCCAAGGATAACGATTGGCCCGTCGAACCGCGCGTGAATGGAGAATTGGGTCATAAGCCGTGGCGTGGATAGATTCACACCGTCGCCAGCTCAATTCAGCAAGCGGCGATCACAGAACCAGTATAGCAGAAATCCCCTGCTATCTGCTTCTTAGTACAAAGTGTTCAGGAGGTTCAAGAGGAACGCTTCTTCTTCCCCGGCTCTTTGATAGGTACGCCGCTCCACTCTTCCAGGAAGTGGAACATCTCCGAACCGGCTGCATTCTCAACGTGCTTTGCCGTCACGTAGTAATCCTGCTTCTTGCGAACTTGATCCACGTCGCTGTCCAGCGCACGGATCAGAAGCATGCGATCTGTGAAAAGGCTGCGATCATTGGTGGTAACGTCCGAAACGTATCCATACAGGCATGAGATTTTCTTGTCTTTCCGCGCCATTCTGCGCAACCCCTGCCAAAATAGCTCTGTCGCCTCTTCTGGGTCTGTGCGTTTCCGCTGACCAATGACATTGGTGATCGCACCAACCTTGATGACGAACCCTTCGAATGTTTGGGCGTATTCCTCGCCGTCGCCTGCCCAGGAATCCATATATGCAAGCCTACCTTCGTTGTCACTGTAGATGCGCGCATACGCCTGCAAGTATGGGGTCGTCTTGTGCGTACGTTCTTTGTCGTGTCGAAAGAGGAGATATGAACCTCTCAAATTGCGACGCTCATCTCCTGTGAACGACTGGAAGGCGCTTTCAAAGAAGATGTCGTGAACGGGGAGCGCCATCTTGGTTATGATCGCCGCCTGAAGCGGGGATACGTCGATTTCGGAACAGAAATCCACGATATTGTTGATGAGAAACGCATCCTCTTCCAACTCGTGCCCGGAAGTTTTCAGCACAGAGCATATCGCTTCGACCAGCTGCCGTTGCTGTTTATCATCGAGCGATTGCGGTTTTGTCAGCCATCGCCAAGCTGTAGTCTTGTCGTTGTCCAACGCATCGGCGATCTTGCCGGGCTTGATGATCTCGAACTTGTGTCGGAGAATCTCAATCTTTTGGGCAAACTGAGCGTAGCTCACTGTCACCCCCTCGAATGCAAGACATTGCAATGCAATGCAATGCAGCTCATTACGTCGCAATGTGACGCTAGCCGTCACAAAGAGTCGCGTCAAGACATCACATGGCCCCCGAAGTTTCTGCGATCCGGACGCAATACAATCGCTCTAGCAACCATTTTCGGTAGGTTTGTCGCCCGACAACGCTGCCTTTTGATCACTGTAGACACCTTCTGCATACGAAGATTTTGTAGGCGTTGCGAATAACCGCACCCTGGCCCGGCAAGTATAGGTGGCCATCAAGAGTGCTGGCAAAACATGGATTCAGGTTTGTCGGCCCTCCCTGGAAGAGCTTAGCCGGAGGCCAACATGAGCGAATTCTCAATTGGAATCCTAATGGGCATCGGCATCGCCACACCTATCTTGGCGTCGAAGAAGTGGGCAGCAGTATTCTTGCTGAATCTAATCGTCGCCCTGATGGTCGGCGCGCTCGCGTCTGGCCCAGTGGAGTTCTGCACCGTTGCGAGGGCAATTTCGTCGATGGCAGCTTCGCACGCTGATCTTGCCGCAGGAATTGCTGTCGGCTTCATAACAGCAACGGTATTGCGAATGATATTTGGTCTGTCGCACGAAGAGGGGAAATAAGCGCAGGGGGCGTCAAGTCGCCTCACATACAATGCTCTCCAGAAACGACACGACTCCCGCGCGCATGATCCGCGTGGTTTGGAGCGGCGCGAACCAGGGAGAAGAACGAGGACAGCACTGGCATCCGACTCAGAAGTCGATTGCCGTCATGCGGCAGATTATCGAAACGGTGTCAAGGCCGGACGACACGATCCTCGATCTATACATGGAGTCTGGCACGACGGGCATCACGGCGCTTCGCACCGGCCGGAAGTTCATCGGCGATGAAATCGAGAGGCGGTGGTTCAGGGTCGCGACGACGCGGCTACATCGAGAATTCCATGCGAGAAAGCAGTGAAGAGCACAAGTCAACCTTCGCCGAACAGGACAGACCATTCTGTTCAGAGGACGCATTATCCGGTATCGTGGGCAATCGGCGCAGGGGGGCATCCGATGCGGTGGATATTCATTGGAATTATCACCACTCTATTCCTCGCGTCGCTCGCTCATGCCGAAAGCCCCTCGGTCAACGACGCGAACGCGGGTCTGGAAGCTCTTGATAAAGGCGACTACGGCACGGCGATACAACTTTTGACGCAAGCGCTTCGAGAAGGCGGTCTTTCGAAATCCGACCGCGAACTCGCGTTCCTAACCCGCGCGAAGGCGTACATCGGCAAGCAACAGTATGATCCCGCGGAGTCCGATTTGAGTACTGCGGCTCGGTTGGACCCGAAGGACGGGGACGTGACAAACGTTCGCTCGCAAATACCGATGAGATACAGCGTAGAGCTGCGCCACGGAGTTTCTGTGGAAGAGGGCCGCGCCATCGTCGCCGCAGTCGGCGCAAAGGTCATCAATAATTTTTCCATCGCGAACGTCTTCTTGTCGGTTCGGCTCACGGCCGAACAAGCGGCGTCGCTTAAGAACAACCCAGCCGTGGCGTCGGTGGACACAGACCAGGAACAGATATTTATGGGGTATGATCTTTGCGGCTATTTCAGCGAGTACGGCGTCGAGAGCGGCTATTTCACTCGCACGGGCGGCTACGACCGCGGCGGCGGCATACCTGAACCCCCGCCGCCTCCCGGAAGCGACCCCGATGGCTATTACAGCAAGTGCGATCCTGTCGGCTATTACGAAGGCGACGGCACCTATCAGCGCTTGAGTAGCGAGGCCAAGCCGACGTTCGAGACCTATCGCGTCGACTTGCGCGACGGCATTTCTCTCTCAGACGGTCGCACAACAGTCATCGGCATTGGCGGACAGGTGCTTTCTGATCTGGCGCCTTTTGCGGTGATCGTTCGGTTGACGGCCGGTCAGGCTGAAATGCTCGCCCGTTTCCCGCAAGTGCGGTCGGTGGAGAAAGCACCACCTTCAACGCCGTTGAATCGTAGATGATAGGCCCGCGAGGGCCCAAACAACGCGTGTTTGCCACAATGACGGAACTCGCGAATGCAGCGAGAATGGAGTATTAAGGCGGCAGGCAAACGCGTCAACGTTGGGGGGACGCCGTGTCGCGGGCGCGCATTACGCGATCAACGTCTTTTGTTTGCGCTGCGGCGGCGGCCGCGGTGCTGGTTGTTTCTTGCGCCATTTCAGGAGTCGCGTTTGCGCAAGGGATGCCGCCGCAGCTTCAGCAGTTTTTTGGCAACTTGCTCGGTACCGCAATCCAGCAAGCACAGATTGCGGCCGCCGCGCGAAGGAGCTGGGAACAGGTCGACCAGCAAGTGCAGATGTGCCTGATCACGACGTACAACCTCTCCCCCAAGCAACTCGCCCAAAACGGCATCAGAGCGGATGATCCGAGAATTGTGCCGTACATCCAGTCGTGCCAACAAATAGTTTATGCTGCCAACCAGCAAGCCGCGCACGACGAAGCAGCGGAAGCGGAACAGCAAGAACGCGCGCAGCAACCTCCAGACCAGAACAAGGAGGCGCGCGCATGGCTGGGTGTGACCGTCGCGGACCTCACCAGCGAGGTAGCGAGAGAGCATCGCCTCGCAACCACGCGCGGTGCGGTCGTGACATACGTGTATCCCGGCAGTCCCGCCGACCGTGCCAGGATCAATCAGGGCGATGTGATTATCAAGTTTGGCGATAACGCCGTGACCGACGCCGAGTCGCTCATCATCCTATTGAACCTGATGCGCGGCGACGAACAGGTGGACATGATCGAGGCGCGCGGTATCACGGCCGTGATGACTACGGTACGGCTCGCATGGGCGAACGGAACTATGGACTCCGTCTCGGCGCAACGCGTAGCGCCGGAGGAACCGGTAGCGACTAACCCGCCTCTTCAGGTGGTGGAACCGTCGGACAATGTGCAGCCCGCAGAGCCCCCGCCGGTTGCGCACAGCTGGTACGTCGTGCGGGCGACGAAATCAGAGGCTGGGGGAGATGGTGTCGACGCGTTGCAGGCAGCCGCGAGACAAAAGATCGAAGCGCTCTGCGCCGGCGACTACTCCCTCACCGAGTACCACACATACGACGGTACCGGAGAGGACGCCTCGGTCTCCGGCGTCCACGAGCCGTGGCTCGACGCGACGGTCGCGTGCGCCGCGGAGCGACCTGTTGCTCCGGAGGCCGCGACGGCGGCGCTGACGATTGACGACTTGATACAGGCACCGCGAAACGACAGCGCGAAGCCCATCCCGGGTGCGGAATTTTTCGATGTCTTCACTGAAGAGCTGGACAATCCGTACGGCGCGACCTTGAAGGCGGTCACCGCCGTCCTCAAGAACCAGGACGACCGCATCGCAGTGACGGACAAGGACAAAGGGATGGTCGTCACCGCGTATCCGCCGAAGTGGGATACGGCCCGCGTGGAGCAATTCTTCATCGTGCTCGATCCGGAATCCGATACGCGAACCCGCATGACATTCAAGCTCGTCTCGCGCTGGCGTCATCTCGCGTCGTCCGACAAGGCCGAGTACCACGTTGACGACCGCGACACGGTGAGCCGGAGGGCCGCGGAATTCATCGCAGCCGTACGGCAGTCTCTCAAACGCTGACGCGATGTCTGCGACCGACCTCATCTTCCTCGTGAGCGTGCACGATTGCTGATCGGTCTCGCGGGTACATCCTTCAAGAATCTCAACAGAATCAGGGACAAGAAGCGGATGTATATTTTCCCGCAGCGGTTGCCTAGTATCCCGCCCGTCGTTGGCTTGGGGGACGGCCATGGGACGGGGGAGTCTATTTCTTCAGCGGCTGTATGTGATTGTCTGTTCGCTGATTCTGTTTGCCGTGTTCGGCGTACCGCCGGTGACGTCGGCGTACGCGCAAAACAAAGGCTCGAACGATTACTGCAACGGACACCCCTGTCGACAACGCAGCGGGCAGGGACAACAGCCCCAGCAGACTCCGCCGCCTCCGCCGCAGCAACAGCAGTGGAATCGTCCGCCTCCGCGGTGGAATAATCCGCAGCCTGACTATCACTGGCAGCAGAACAACAATCCGCCGACCAACAACCCGCAAAACGGCACTCAATGGCGGCGGTATCACAACAACCAAAACCAGTGGAACCAAACGCCACAAGACAACGGGTGGCAGCACGAGAACAATCCGCCATCACAATGGAATGGGTCGTCGCAGAACGGCCAATGGCATCAGCAGGACAAGAATCGTTCTCAAGGAGGCCAGGCCGGACGCGTTTGGATAGAAAACGGACAAGAATGTCGGACACCCGCGTGCCCTGCAGGCCAAGCCTGCCCCGCAATTATAGTCTGCACGCCCCTGGCATCACGTACTGACAGAACGGGTACGTACCAACAAGACAGCAGGCCGCCGCAAAATAGCCAATGGCAGCAAGGGAACGATCATTACAGGCAAGGCGGATACGGCCCGAACCCGAATGCCAATGGCTCAAGCGGACAGCCGGGTACCGGATGGACGCATAACCCGCATTGGCACAACAATCAAAATCAGCAACAGGGAAACGGATCGCCGCAGAACAACGGATGGCAGCACGGGAACAACCGGAACGGTCTGAACGGATTCGGCTCGAACCCGAACGCCAACGGCTCCAACGGACAGCCGGGTATCGAATGGACGCGCAACCCGCGTTGGCATAACGATCAAAACGGCGGCTTTAAGTCTAGGCCCGCCTGGCCGAGCGGTGCCCGGGGTCCGCAGCGGACCTTTGGCCAGAACCAGCAGCAGAACCCCGGGCCCTCGCTGTACCAAGTCCTCTCTTCGCCGGAAGATCGGCAGTTCGTGACGGGCCTCACGGCTCAGCAGCGACAAGCCTTGCGCCAATACACGCCTGAACAGATTCAATCGCTCAAGCAGAACGGCCAGTGGGAGGCGACCAAGCAGAGCATCCTCTCGGGCAACGGGACCGCGTCAACGCAAGCCGTGCGGCCGACCGTTACGCCGCCGACCGCCCAACAGCGAGGAGCCGTGGCGGGCGGAACGAACGCTACGACCGGCGCGCTCGGATCAACAAGTACCTCCGGTTCGACCGGCACGTCCGGCTCTGCCGGTACAAGCGGATCGACGAGCACAACTCAGGCGAAGTCGACTCCGGTTCCGCCACAGACGCCCGCACCGACGAACGGGACAGGTTCTGCGGGGCCGGGCAAGGCGACAGCTGGATCAGGCACCACGACGGGGGTAGGGGGTACTGCATCAAATACGACGGGATCGGCGCCAAGTGCGAGCGGTGGTTCGTACACCTTTCAAAAGCAGCCGGACGGCACGCTCGCGGTGTACCAAAACGGAAAACTCGTTTCCTCTTCAGCTAGCCCCGATGCGGCCGCGAAATACTACGGATACACGCCATCATCTCCCACGACCTCTGCACCCGTTAGTTCTGCCCCCGCGCCGTACACGTTTGTTGAGAACTATCTTGGCTCGCAGATGCTCACTGTCGGCGTTTATCAGAACGGAAAACTCGTCGCGGTCGAGGCCCCCGATACTGCCGCGGCGAACTTCGGCTATCGCTCGGGAGAAAACGGCGCCTATAGCGCTTTTCTGGGTGCTTCCGCGACTAATCTCAAGACTAAGAGTGAGGTCCTCTCGTTCCCACAGACGAGCGACGATCTGAACGCCATAGCGGTGCCCTCAAACGGGACCGCAGGAAATGGCACGGCGGCGGGAACCGGTACGACGAGCACCAATGCCAGTTTAGGTCAAAAAGCGACGCCTTCGACACCCCAAGCACCGCAGGCGACCGTACAGGCAACCGTACCGGCGGCAAGTGTGCCGACTGGTACGAGCGCACCAACATGGTCCGCGGCCGCGAACTCCGGGAGCGCTTCGTACACGATTCCCGGTCAGAACATCACCTTCACGATTCCCGCAAACGGCCAAGTGTTCCGCACAGTCGGCGACACCGGAGACGCAGTGTACGCGCGGGTCGGGAATCAACTGTATTCGCTCGGCTTCGCCAATGACGTGCAGACGATGACCGGCGTGCAAGCGAAGCAATACGTGGCCGATCACATTCCTGCGTCGCGGCAAGGCCAGGTGGGTAACATCGACCCCAACGGCGTATACGTCATCAACGCCTCCGGCCTACCGCAGGAGATGACGTACACCGACCTCCGGAACCTCGGGCAACAGAATTTCGCGCAGCAAACCGGCATCCAGTGGTCGCAGCTTCCCACCTATAATTTGGGCGATGTGCAGAGTGCGTTCACCCACTTAGGCTCTTCGCAGCCTCATAACGTTATCGACCCGAACTTTTTTACCACCATCACGCCGCCGAATGCGGCAGCGCAGCAGAATTACGTCCAGACCGTTTCGCCGAACAATCCGCAAGGCGCGAAAGTCACCACGACTACGGGACAAGTCGTTACCGACTCGCCATCGCTTGCCGCGAACTTGGCGAAGGCGGGAGGTACCCCGCAGCAAATTCAACAGGCGACTGTGCAAGCAAACCAAGGGACGTATACGACGCCGAACGGCGCGACGATCACGAATGCCGGGCAAGTGGTGACACCGGCTCCCGCGCCATCGACGGTACCGGCCACCCAGCCACAGACAGCAATAAGTCCAATAAATCAAACACCGCCAGCGTCATCGTCTGCCCAGACGGCAGAGAAGACGTATGTCACGCCTTCAGGCGCGGTCGTTACCGCGTCGGGGCAACTTGTGCAGCCGCCTCCGTCGCCAACGCCAGCTACCGCTACAGGACCAAACCCGTCAACTGGCTCTTCGGGAACCACTGGCGCGTCCGCTCCCGCCACTGGTAGCAGCAAGACATATACGTTCCAAACAACCTCGTCCGGCACCATCGCGGTATTTCAAAACGGGCAGCGCATTTCAACCACGACGCCGGAAAACGCGGCGCTCACGTATGGGTACAAGCCGCCGACAAGCACGAGCAGCCCTCCAAACACGAGCACGCAAACTCCGTCGACGCAGTCCCCGTCTCAGACGTACTCAGTCGCCACGCCCCAGCCTTACGCTTCGGTTCAATTCGGGCCGACGACCTCGACAGGAGCCACCCAGACTTCACCGGTGAATATATTATCCGGTTCAACTACCAATAATAATTCGTACACGTTCCAAACGACGGCCGACGGTAATGTGGCGGTTTTCAAGAACGGTCAACGAATTACAACAACAACGGCGCAAAACGCTGCTCTCAATTACGGATATTCGCCATCGCCAAACACGACTAGTTCTTCCGCGCTAAATGCGACCGCTTCGACATCAAATGCGGTTACATCCAACTCCGCGACAACCACATCGTCTCAATCAACAAATGTTGCTCCTACTTCAGCAAAGGTGGCATCACCCTCATCCACTTCCACTGGCTGGGTGACCTACATGTCGCCGAATATTGCAGTAACTCCGCAGCACGCTGACAACTGCGTTTATTTCTTAAGCAAGGACATGCACGTATCATTACCTGGCGGTCTCTTTACCTATGCGGATAAGTACGCGTTGCCCCATGTGCAGGGCCCTCCAAAGAAAGGAGACGTCGCAATAATCAAGGTGACTGGTAAGTACGCAGATGAAGGACATGTGGCGCTCGTCACCGATGTGACGGCAACAAGCATTACAATCGTGGAGGCAAATTTTTATCAAAGCGGCGCTGTAGACAGTCGCATTTCAACCGCATCCAGTCTTCAGGCGGCGGAGCAGAAGCTGCATATAACTGCCTTTTATCGGCCACCTGGAGGATAAATTTGAGCGCATTTCACATGAAGTGAAAGATGCTCGAACGGTCAACCGTTACGTTTTGTTGCAAACAATATCTCGCGATGCCTATCGGAATGTTATATTTTTCAACCACTGAGCACGGAGGCCCATCTTGCCCTTGCCATAAGATTGAGAAATGGCCGTCGTTCATCAGGCGGGCAATGACTTCCACCCCACCGCCTTCTTTGGCTGTCACAGCAAATTCATAAATGTCTTCCCATCGGGCATACAAACTCACATTCAGATTATTATCGCCGAGGTCCTGTGCTAGCTGCGCATCGACAGCGGCGTGCGGGGTTATGCTCGCTTGATTAATTGCTTCTTGCCTCAGTGTATCGCCGCTTGGGATTAACACAAAAAACGCGGCGACGGCTAATGCAACGAAAACTCCAATGCCACCGGCCCTCCATATCAATTTGCCCATTCATATAAAATTATAGCACAGGAACGCTCGCCTCTCTGTGACACCTGCGCCACTGAATCCGCGTCGAATGGATTTTGACCCCGCTTAAACGGTAGAAAACTGAACTACGAATAACCTCCTTGACTAAGGGCTACATTTGCATCTCGTCTCATGGAACAACATCACTGTCCGTTATGTATAATCCGTATACTGACTAAACATTATGGGCGATAGTGATAACCGTCTGTTGGCGATGTCAACGGAAATTTCTCGCAATACGGGCAAGGATCGGCCACCGTCCAGCATGACGTGGTCGCTCTATGACGCTCATGGACAACGAAAATACCTCACTGCCAGGGAACGTGCGGCATTCGTCCGCATAGCGGTGCGGACTGGCGGTCCCGTCGGAACGTTCTGTGCCGTGCTTGCACTCACTGGAGCGCGCATATCCGAGGCGCTGGCTCTCACACCCGAGCGCATCGACAGGGCCAACGATGCCATCGTATTCGAGACGCTAAAACGCCGAGAGCGTGGGATATTTCGCGCCGTACCAGTGCCGCGCGAACTCGTCGAGTTTCTCTATGAAGTACACGATCTTGAAGCCGTCTCACACGATACCGACCAACCCTTTATGCGCATGTGGCCCTGGAGCCGTACGACGGCGTGGAAGCACGTGAAAGCGGTGATGCGCCTCGCAAACATTCCCGAGGCGCAGGCCAAACCGAAGGCGCTCAGGCACGCCTTCGGCGTTGAGGCGGTGCAGGATCGCATCGCCATCACCCTCGTGAAGAAATGGCTAGGGCACGCGAAACTCCAATCCACGGAGATATATGCGACGCCGTTGGGGAGAGAAGAACGCAGGCTTGCCGCCCACATGTGGCGCGGAATTCGCGGGAGTTTCGGCCCTGGTTCGGATCAAACTGAAAGCGTCAGCCCTTAACACTATCGCCCATACTGTTCAGGGATTGAAAATCCTTGAGCAACCTTAAGCTCGGCTCGGGCATGACGCCCGACGTACGGCGGGCGCTTGTGAGTTCAGTGGGGCATGCACTTCGGCGAACATGTGACCCTCGACGGGTACGGAGGAAGCGCACGCCGGCTCGATGATCCGGCGGTCGTAACCTCGTGCCTCGAAGAACTGTGCCGCGCGCTCAAGATGCGCGTGCTGTACGGCCCCTGTGTCGTCGCCGCGCCTGATAACCGGCTGAGGGACCCCGGCGGCTGGAGTGGGTTTCTTGTCATTGCCGAGAGCCACATCAGCATCCATACCTTTCCAAAGCGCCGCTTCCTCTCCGCTGACGTGTATTCGTGCCAAAACGGCATAGAGGTTGCCTTTATCACCGACTGCCTGACGACCCGCTTCTGCCTAGAAGAAGTCGAAACACATTTCATCAAGCGAGGTACGAAGTATCCCGAAAAGAACGTCGCCTAATGACCAGATGCCAACAGCGGAAACCTTTGGCGTTACGGCTAGGGTGATCCGATTGCTGTCTTGCCCACCCTATAGGCGCGTTTGCAAGACACTCACTCACCCTCGCGTGGAGGACGGCGCGTGAGCGGAGTCCATGAGGCTTTCGGTATCACGGCGGCCGTCCTGTCGTTCGTTACCTGTCCGATGTATGTACTCGCCATCGTGCGAGGACAGACCAAACCGGACCGGGTGACGTGGTGGGTGTTGGCTTTCGTGTCGGGGATGATCGCTTCGACCTATCACGCGGTTGGCGCGCGGGAAACTCTCTGGCTCCCGGTCGAATACACGCTGAGTTTTCTCATCGTCGCGTTCTTCTCGATCCGATACGGCGACGGACCTCCCCGTCTCCATCTGCTTGATAGAATCTGCGTCGCGGGGGCAATCGCGAGCGGACTCATCTGGTGGGCTCTGAATTCGCCCGCTATCGCGCTCTTGGCCTGCATCGTTACCGAATTCATCGGCCTCTTTCCAACAATCGTCAAAGCATACGCTCGTCCGTGGACTGAGAATCGTCCAGCATGGATTATTGCGACCGTGGCAAGCGCGCTCAACGTGCTCGCGCTGACCTCATACGGCCTCACGTTGTCCGCCTATCCCATCTACGTTCTCGCTACAAACATTGTCATTTTGGTGTTCTTGCTTCGGCCAGAACTCTGCCGTTTCGTGGGCGTGGCGGAGCGGCGGGCATGACGCTGCCCCAGTTTCCCGAAATGAAACGGCTCGAACTGGCGGATCGCGACGCGATCCAACGCCACACCGAACAATATCCGCCATATTCCGACTTCAACTTCATCAGCATGTACTCATGGGACACGCATTCCACAATCCTCGTCTCCGAACTGAATGGCAATCTTGTCGTCCGCTTCGCCGACTACCAGACCGGCGAACCCTTCTACATGTTCCTCGGCGATTGCGCGGTCGATGATACCGCGCGAACGCTCCTCTCTCAGTCGCGGCGGGAGGAACTTGAACCGGCGCTCAAGTTGATACCGGAGTGGTCGGCGCTCCTGCTCAATCCGAAGATGTTCTCCGTTTCGCATGAGCCGGACCACATGGACTACGTCGAGCACGTCGAACGGCTCCATACCTACAGCGGTCGGCGCTTTGCGGGTCAACGAAACGGCGTGAATCGCTTCAGGCGGGACAATCCGCACGCGCGATTTGAAATCCTCGACCTGCGTTCCGTGGCGGTCCGTGAACAACTGATGGCGCTATTTGACGAGTGGTCGGCGCAGCGACGCGCGGGCGCCGACGGCCATGAGCGTGCGGCGTTTGCGCGCTGTGTTGAACAATGCTGGGGCCATCTGCTCGGAACCGGCATCGTACACCTCTCCGGCAGGCTCATCGCCGTTACCGTGCACGAGTGTGTGGGGAATGGCTTTGCCGTCAATCACTTCGAAAAGGCCCTGGCAACGGAGTTCAGGGGCGTATCGGCGTTCCTCACGCAGCGCACGGCGCACGTGCTCGCCGAGCTGGGTGTCCGGCATATCAACATTGAGCAGGACCTTGGTATCCGAGGATTGCGGATGAACAAGCGCTCCTATGCTCCCTGCGATGGCTTGCGGAAGTACAGGATTTCTGAATATGCACGATGACCTGATGACGCAGCGGCTGCCGCCCCCTGGTTTGCCGCGCGTGTCCATGGGAAGATGCGGCTCAAACTGCGCACACAGTGCGGAGTCCAGCCAAAACGTCCCCGGTCTCCCTTCGAAGATTTTGCTTGGAGAGGGGAAAGTGCCGTCACTAAACCAACATTCCAACGAAACCACTCAGAAGCAGGCCAAACGATCATGCGAACACAATTTCTGACCTTGGGCGTATGCGCAACCCTCGCGTTATGCGGCCCAGCGCGGGGCGGCGAGGCTTCGTCGCGTGTCTTCGCAGCCTGCGACGCCCAAGCCCAGCTGGCGGGCGGCTCGTACTCCATGGCTGATTATCTTCACTGCGCGGACGTTCAACTTGATGCGTTGGAACGAAGTCTCACCGAGGCGTACACCGCCGCGCTGGAGCGTGCGCGCAGATACCAAGCCGCAAAGCAGGTCACGAACGATCAAAAACCCTCTGACGCTTTGCTACGCGAATCCCAGCGTAAATGGATCGAGTTCCGCGACGCCAATTGCGCCGTGCAAGTGGACTTAAGTTCGGCTGGTGGGAGCGCCCGCCACAACGATATTCTTGTGTGCCGCATCGATGCCGTGAGCGCTCGGATCGACGAGTTAAACCAGCTTTACAGATAACAGGGCCGAGGTGTCGCTCGGAAGGCGAAATGGGGGTTCGGCGTGAATTTCTGACACATCGGCCTGTAACCCGATACATGTGGGGTATGCTCATGGACCACTCGTCGATCTTCACCAGATCATTGGGCATTGCAGCGGCAACGGCACTGGCGCTGTTTGCAACCGCATCCTTCGCTCAGAACGGATCGCCCGGTATCGCGCAAGTGCCCGCAGCAATTCGCGCGACGCTTGATGGAAAGTACCCCGGCTGGCAGCTGTATGACATCGACGCGATGGACCCGGGCGAGCGCCGGTATTGCAACGTCAAGCCCGAGTGGAGTTCCGTCGCGGCGGGTGATTTCGATGGCGACGGCAACACCGACTACGCGCTCCTGATCCGGCACAATCAGGCCAATTATGCGCTCGCTTTCCTGAAGCGCGGCGGCGGCTATCGCCTGTATAACGTGTTTCCGGCCAAACCGGCCGACCGGGGCGGAGCGAACTTCCTCGCAATCACCGCGCGAGGGCAGACGCTGTACGATGTTGAGCGTCACCGCACCATCGTCGCCAAGACCGACGGCGTGACGCTCATCTTCTGCGAGTCATCCGTCACCACGCACTTCTTCGAGAAGGGAAAATTCAGAACCGTTATCTCGCAAGATTAGCGGACGCGCTACAACGACACGCTCCGATTTGCATAGAATCACGACGAGCGCCACGGCATCTCTCGGCAGAAGAAGCGACCACGATCTGTTCCGAGTTGAACCTGTTCTTTTCCATCCCGATTGGCTGGTGTCGGCTGAGAATCGCGTGGATTATTGACGCCTCCTAACGCACGCGTTCCTCTGCAACGGCTCCTTGGGATTTCCATAGTGGACGAAGAGAAGCGCCGCAGCGTTGAAGAGTGCCATGTCCGCGTCCTCGGCATTCCAGGTTTTTCGCTTCTCCGGGAGCCGGTGACGGATTTCAACGAGATGTGATGCGACCACGGTCGCCACGTCATGCCGGGTCTTGAGATGCGCGCTTGCGAAGTATCCGGCGATCTGCGCCTTCGAGACGATATGTACCGGAATTCCGTGCATCGTCGCGAGCGAGACCACCGAGCGGCACAGCTTCTTCACGCGTTCGCACCGTCTTGTACCCAGTCCCTCAAATGCTTCCAGGACGATTGCAGCGGGATGATATTCCGAGACAAGAGACTCGACGCGCTTCATGCATCGGGCGTTTTTCTCCTTGGAGGTTCCCGGCACTTTCGCCAGCGTGCATACGTCCCAGCCCACGGGCGATAACGGGCCGTCGAATACGATCCAGCCAAATCCCTCGCGAGAAGGGAAAATGGCGAGCGCGGTATCAGCAAACGAACGATTGTTCTTGTTCATACGTGTAATTGTTCGCCCGCTATTCGAGAGGCAATCTCTTCGAGCAGCTGGCGCTTAATAAGGGTTTCCTTGTCGTCGAGACTGCCAAACGCCTCGGCCAGCAAGGCCGCGTGCTTGGCGATCTTCGACTCGACAGAGGCATAGAGGGAGGGAAACAGGCGGCGCGCGTGCACGCCGAATACGAACTCAGCGCCGATCAGCGCTTCAAGGGACGGCGTACGGAGCAGCTTTTCGTAACGGGAAAGGGACTCGGCGGATACGCCGAGGAGCGCGCCCAGCTCTCGTTGCGTGAGCGCCCACCGCTTCCGGTTCGTGCGCAAATATGATGGATATGGAAAGTCGTGCATTCAGCGCGCAAGCGCTGTGTCCCAGCTCTCTCCTGAGACGCAGCGGTCGCGTGGGCCATTCTTTCAGACCCACCCCGACTTGTGACGAGGGATGAACTTGCCACCATGGCAAGTTCTAAAGGACATCGCGTTCATCTGAACTTCAGAATGACTCCCGAGGTTACGCACTTGCCAAAATGTCAAGATAGCCCTCCTTCCTTGGCTAGTCGCTCTCGCGCACGATGGGCTCGTGCGGAACGACGAAGAACGGCCGGGGTACATTTTCGTTAACCGGTATATGCCCGGCGCGAGCGCCGAAGAGCGCGAGGAAGCGTACCAGAACGTCCGTCAGCTTATCGCCGTCCTTGTACGGATCAATAACCGGCTACGCTGCGAAGCGCAGGAACGCGATTCGCCAGAATCCGATTAATGCGATAGATTCGAGTCCGGTTCTCAGCCGAGCGTATGAAACAATACTTCGCGTACATCCGCGTCTCGACCGTGAAACAGGGGGAACACGGTTCATCCCTCCAGGAACAACGCAGCGCTATCGAAGCGTATGCCTCGCGCAACAGCCTTTCGATTGTCGCGTGGTTTGAAGAGACGGAAACGGCGGCGAAGCAGGGCCGCACGCATTTCACGAAGATGTTGGCGCAACTGGAGCGCGGTATTGCGCAGGGCGTCATCATTCACAAGATCGACCGGAGCGCGCGCAATCTCAAGGATTGGGCAAATCTCGGTGATTTGATCGACCGGGGAATCGATGTTCATTTCGCGCACGACAGCGTCGATCTGCGCTCCCGCGGCGGTCGTCTCTCGGCGGACATCCAGGCCGTTGTCGCCGCCGACTACATCCGCAATCTCCGCGACGAAGTGAAAAAAGGATACTACGGCCGCCTCAAACAAGGATTGTTCCCGCTTCCCGCACCCATCGGCTATGTCGACCAAGGCAAGGGCAAGCCCAAAATCCCCGATCCGATAAAAGCGCCGCTCGTCCGGGAGGCGTTCGAACTCTATGCGACAGGAACGGTGGGGCTGAAAGACTTGCGCGTCGAAATGGCGAAGCGCGGCCTCACTTCGACGCGGACGAAGAAGCCCCTATCGCTCTGCGGCATCTCGACGATGCTCAATAATCCATTCTATATCGGTCTCATTCACATCAAGCGGACGAACGAGACGTACAACGGCATTCACGAGCCGCTGATTTCCAAAGCCTTGTTCGACCGCGTGCAGGCCATCCTCCGTGGGAAGCTCGTTGCCCGCGTCTTCAAACACGACTATCTCTTCCGGCGCATGGTTCGCTGCACGGCGTGCGGATACCACCTTATCGGCGAACGCCACAAAGGCCAGTACATCTACTACCGCTGCCACCAGTGCCCAAACCTCTATATCCGTGAGGAAGACCTGGACCATGCCGTCCAGATACAGCTTCAGCTGCTTCAATGGGACGAACGCGAAGAACTGAGAGCGAAAGAAGAAGCCGTGATCATGGCGGGCGAGGGCGAGGCGGAACTTGCAAGATTGCGCTCTTCGTTGAAGCTCCGGCTGGCCCAATGCGACGACCGGCTCTCCCGGCTCACGGACGCTTATATCGATCAGACGATAGACAAGGAGCTGTTTGAGAACCGCAAGCGTGCGGTGCTTGGAGAGCGCCGGGAACTTCTTGACCGGCTCGAAACTCTGTCTACGGACGACCTACCCGTCAAGATGGCGTTTGACCACCTCGAACTCGGAAACGCGGCTTACTACGGCTACAAAAATGGAAACCGGGACGAAAAGCGCGGGATGGTCGAAGCGGTCACCTCGAACTTCGTCGCAGAAGGAAAAAAGCCAGTGATTACACTGAAATCTCCGTGGCGGGAGGTCGCTAAGTGGCGAGTTTCGTTAAAGGGTGCGCCGCATCGGGGTACGCCTCGTGACCGCGCCAAGCAACTGCTGAATATCGCACTGGCAGTTGCCAAGGAGTCAAAAAACACCTCCATAGCAAAGAAGAAAGTGGCATGAGGCGGGTCCGTGAACATCTGCCGACAGCTGCTCTCGGATCGACGCTCTGGTGGCTTGCGGAGCATGTTCTCGATAAGGGCGTTGAGCACGCTGTCGGTACCGTCATGCACTTCATCGGGCACTTGCCGCTGTAAGCGGCGCGTGCGGACACTTTCGTATACAATCGGATATAGTTATGGTATAGTTGTTTCATGGCTCAGAACCGCTTCGGCAAACGCATAGCCCTCACCCAGGCCATCCTCGGGAAGATCGCCAAGATCGACGAGTTGAAAGGCCTCTGGCAGGGAAGCGTGCGCGTGAGCCCCCAGATATTAGGGCGCTTGAAGTCATGGGTCATTATCACCTCGACCGGCGCCTCGACCCGCATCGAAGGCGCGCGGATGACGGACGAGGAAATCGCCCGCTTTCTCCGGGGCTTCAAGGGCAAGCGCCCCAAGAGCCGCGATGAACAGGAGGTCGCCGGGTATGCCGACCTCATCGGTCGCATATTCGACAACTGGAAGACGATCAAGCTCACCGAGGGATGGATACTCCAGTTCCACGGCATGCTTCTCAAGTTCTCCGACAAGGATCGCGTTCACAAAGGCACATACAAGAGCGCGCCCAACACCGTGGTCATGGTGAATGAGAAAGGCGAGCAGGCCGTCCTCTTCGAGCCGACGCCGCCGTACCTCGTCCAAGGCGAGATGCGCTCCGCCATCGAGTGGGCGAACCGGGAACTCGAAAACGGCGAGACGCACCCGCTTCTCGTGATCGCGAACTTCATCTTCGAGTTCCTCGCCATTCACCCCTTCGCGGACGGCAACGGCCGTGTATCCCGGGCGCTCACCAATCTGCTTCTCCTTCGCGCCGGATACGCCTATGTGCCGTATGTCTCCCTGGACGAAATCATCGAGCGGACGAAATCCGAATACTATCTCGCGCTCCGCGCCGCGCAGAAGCGCCACAAGACGAAGCGCGAGGACGTGACGCCGTGGGTATCGTACCTCCTCTCCGCCCTGACCGAGCAGGCTGAGCGCGCTCGTGCGCTCATGGAAAACGACCAGCCGGAGAAGCTCCTCTCCGAAAAGCAGGCGGCGGTATACCGCTTGTTCGACGGAGGGAAAGAACTGGCCGTCGCGGAGATACATTTGCTTCTCAAAAAAACGGTACCGCTGCCGACGATCAAACAGGCACTCTCGCGCCTCACGAAGCTGAAGCTCCTGGAGCGCATCGGCCAGGGGCGCGGCACGCGGTATAGACGGACAGCAAGCATAGATTAACGTTGGACCAGGCAACCCAACAGATGACATAATTTGGGCGCTTGGATGCACGCGTTCACCGCACCTCGGTACACGCCAGTATGATCTGGTGTATCCACGCCGCGCCGGCCTTCGTCTGCCCCGAGACGACGGTTTTCCGGTTAGGCACTCGGCAACGTCACAGACTCCAACCGGCATGCTTTCGAGTGCGTTCAGGCCATGTCGTGCGGAGATTAGAGCGTCTAATCTCCGCATCTATGCTTAGAATATTGTTGCTCGTGCGGAGATAGCACGGTATAATCTCCGCAACGATGCAGAGAATGACCATGTACATCTATCAACGGAAAGGCTGGCCGAAATTCACGTGGGATGCCGCTCGCTTGTCCGGGCGGCTTGCTGCCACGCACGCCTTACAAGGGCGGCTCCTGGGGCATATGCAGGCTCTCGGCTTCGAGCTTCGCGCCGAAGCCACGCTTGAGAGCCTCACGGCCGAAGTCATCAAATCGAGTGAGATAGAAGGCCGTGTCCTCGACGTGACGCAAGTTCGCTCCTCCCTGGCGCGCCGTCTCGGCATGGATGTCGGCGCGCTCGCGCGAGTGGACCGCAATGTCGAAGGCATCGTCGACATGATGCTCGACGCGACTCAAGAATTCACGAAGCCGCTTTCGG
Source organism: Alphaproteobacteria bacterium (assembly GCA_028871795.1). Classification (GTDB taxonomy): domain Bacteria; phylum Pseudomonadota; class Alphaproteobacteria; order Micropepsales; family Micropepsaceae; genus Rhizomicrobium. The sequence continues at coordinate 57,670 of JAGWMG010000004.1, forward strand.
CAAGACGCCTGTTCGGCTGGCACGCGGCGCTCTTCCCGACGGGCCGGAGCGGCATGCACAAGATCACCGTTGGCGGTTGGCGGACGGACACAACCGGCGCCATGCAGGTCGTGTCGGGTCCGATTGGCCGTGAGCGCGTCCACTACGAAGCCCCGGCGGCCTCCGCGCTCCCGGGCGAGATGCGGGCGTTCATCGCATGGTTCAACCGGTACGACGGCACGGATTTGGTGCTCCGTGCCGGCGTCGCGCACCTCTGGTTCGTGACCATCCATCCCTTCGACGACGGCAACGGCCGCATCGCGCGCGCCATCGCTGACATGGCGCTCGCGCGCTCCGAAAAAAACCCGCAGCGCTTCTACAGCATGTCCTCTCAGATTCAGGAAGACCGCTCCGCCTATTACAACATCCTGGAGGCCACGCAGAAAGGCGGACTCGACATCACGCCCTGGCTCGATTGGTTTCTCGGCTGCCTTGGCCGCGCGTTTGAGGGCGCGGAGGACATCCTGGCCTCCGTGCTCCGGAAGGCGCGTTTCTGGAAGCGTCACGCCGAGGCATCGTTCAACGAACGGCAACGGCTGGTGGTCAACCGCATGCTCGACGGCTTCGAGGGCAAGCTCACGTCATCAAAATGGGCAAAGCTCGCCAAGTGCTCGCAGGATACCGCGGGCCGCGATATCGACGACTTGCTCAAACGCGGCATCTTGACCAAGAACGCCGCGGGCGGGCGAAGCACCAACTACTCGCTGGCAGAGGAGCCGGCATAAGGCAGCGCGCGCCGGTCGGTTCCGGCGCGGCGGAAAACGGTAGAAGGCGGGGACGACCAGCGTATCTATCGCTTTTGCTTCTTCTGAGGCAACGTTCCCGCCACTGCAATTCGCTTTGAGCATCGCAGAGTTCATCGCACCTCGGTACACGCCAGTATGATCTGGTGTATCCACGCCGCGACAGCCTTCGTCTGCCCCGAGACGACGGTTTTCCGGCCGCGATTGTTCTCCCGGAGTATGCGCTCCATGACACGCTTGGTGTCCTGGCTCAGGTCGTCGAGCGGCTTGGGGTGCGTGAGGTCGTGGACGACCTTGTCGGTCGTTCTGATAATGATGGTCCTCTTTTCTGACTTCTTTTTTTTCTCGCTCCAGGTCGTGAATCCTTCGTATCCCATGATGCGTGCGATGAACTGCTAATGCCCGCAGTGTCGTCCCGTATCGGTAAGTGCGGAAGGAGGATGAACTTGACCGGCTGGCAAGTTCTCCTATCAACGTCGTACGCGCACGATGTGTTCTACGTATCTCAGTATCTGCCGTTCTCATTCGCATCCGGCTTTGCAGGACTGGAGTGCGCCACGGACGCTTCGGGATGACCCAGGGGGGCCGTTTGAGCCCGGAAAGTATGCGCTGCCTGTGCACCCCCTGGTTTGGCCACCGCGGTCACAATGGCCGTCGGATTGAAGGCCGCAGCCACATGCACCCACCAGTTCTGGACGAACGGAGATAGCGGAATCAGGATAATCCCCACGAGTAACGCGATGAGGATACCGATGAAATGATGTCGTGGATTTCCCCAGCTGCGAGCCTCGCGCTGCATTTCCTCGAAGGAGAGCAGCGTTTCTCTTAGCGCCACGTAGTCGGAGACCGCCAAACGCAAATCATCGAGTTTGTGGCGGCACGTCCATGATAGAGCTTCGACCTTCGCCTTAAGGTGCGCCAGCCTGTCCTCAAACAGCGGAAGCGAATGCCGTGTGGTTCCGGTTACCCGCGTCTTCAGTGCCGCCCACCGCACGGCCAGTTGTTCCACCGCGCTCGTCAGCCCGACAATCATTTGCCTGCGGCACAGGACGTATCCATAACGGAAAAGCTCGGTCGGCGAGGAACGATGGCGTTCCTGCTCAATCTCAACAGCAAGGCCGTCTATGAATCCGGCAACGCAACTTGCTATGCGAAGTTCCTCGGGTGGCTCAAGTGAGAGCGTGGAGAGCATCGCTTGCGTATCCGAAGCCATGCGGCGAAGGTGACCTAGCTCTGATAAGACGTCGCGCCCTTTGCTATGCTCCGGTGCGCGATGGATGCGGTTCGTGCTCATCCGTGCCCACTCCACTCGGGTTGATCGTGTTTCACGTCCTTCCGTTTCCAAACTGCGCGTAGTCGTTCGCGTCTTGCCGCCTGCAAACTTCGCGGCGTATGCCGCGCGAACTGCATAAATTGTCGCGCTTATAGTCGACACGCGCCGAACGTACAGCCGGCGCGGAGAGCGGCGTGGTGCTAGTCCTTGCTCCTCATGCGACAGGTGGTGCTGACAGCGCACGTCGCTTCCTACGGGCATGCTCGTATGCCGGCTGGCGCGGTCGCCCAAATGATCTCATACCCATCTTCGGACGAAAGTCCTGATTCATTTGACAATTCCGTGATCGGCGCGAATGCAAGCACCAGCACGTGTTCGCACGTGCGCAGTTTGCACGTGCAACCCCCGTCCATTCTGTTTACTATGACGATTTTGCACGGCCAGGGAGAGCGTCGTGGGTGAACTGGTGAACTTGCCCGTCCAAGAGCGGAGCCCATCGGCGGCCGACCACCTCGCGCTTAGGTTTCTCATCAAGTACCTGAGCCAAATGCTCGGTGTCGGGTACAAGACGGTTGCCGACGGGACTGGATTCACCGAAAGCACCGTCAAGAATTATGTGAACGACAAGTCAACGACGAGCAAAGCGGCCGCGGAGATGTACGCGGGATTTGCGAAGCGGTGCGCCGCGTTGATTATGGAACGGCCTCAACCGGGTCCCTTTCACGATTACGCCGTCCATCTCCTTGTGCATCTCTACGGCAGTGAATGGCTGAAATCGGCAAGGATTGCGGCATCCGCGAGCATGCAAGCGGAGCCGCCGCCGGACGTAATTTTCGCGAACTGGCTCGGCATCACGGATGACAACATTGCGCATGCGGAAAGCCGCTTTCGTGGGCTCTGGCGGGTCGTGCGGCCGTCTTCCCCGGTCGCATCTCACCGTGACATGTCCGAGGTCCGAGAGGTAAACTATTCGCTCCTCAACATCCGTCCGCGGAGCGTCAATTCGGGGAAGCTCTGCGATTTCCGTTGGTACTATCTCGGCCAGGGTCGCGAGAAGGACGAATACGATGTTTTCGAGGGCTTCGTCATCCCGAACGTGAACCGGATAGAATTCTTGGGGCGCGCCCTCGACGGTTACGCGCTTCTGACCCTCATGGTGTGGCGCTTCAGGCCAAACCGGGAGATTCTCGGCCATGTGCGCGTGGCGAGCGGGCAGGCGCTTTCACTCAACACGTTCGGCGCGCCCGTGAGCGCCCGCGTCCGCGCGTTCTTCGTCGAACAGAGCGATCAACTTTCAGGCCGCAAGTTCGACACCCTGAAGAACGATGAGGTGGACGCCATCGGCGTCGCGCCCCTCGACTCCCTGCGAGCGCGCGTCCCCGCCGACCAACACGACAAGACCGTTCACTATCTCTCCGACCGCCCTATCGTTGGCTTTTTCTCCGGCCAGGACGATACTAGCGAGGGATGATCGATTCGCACGATCCAGCATCGTTCCGATCAGGTTGGCGCCCCGTGGGCAGAAGCCGCGATGTGGCGCTTAGTTTCCAGCGCCACCTGAGGGATTTTGTCGTCACCCTCGATTGCCTCTACTATTTCAAAGCTATAAGTGGCTTTGGCGTGCCGCTCCCCGACGACGAGAAGTTCGAGGCCATTGATGCGTTCGTCGTTCGGGAATTCGGGTGCGAGTACGACGATATTATAACCGTGAACTCCGAGATGTTTGGCCCCGTCATCATCATGTCGGAAACAACGCTCAGGCGAGCGGGCGTGAAGCTGCCGCGGTGGGGCGAACCGCCGAGACAGAAGACGGGACAGAAGCCCGCCCTGACACTGGTCACGTCTTAGCGGCGCGTGCCGTTTCTCTTATCATGGAGAGCGATTCCACGCCGGTACTTCCACTGCGCACACATGGCCGAAAAGCCCCCAACTAATGTTGTGAGGACGCCCATCGCTGTTACACCATAGCCGATACTCGCGAGGCCACCGGAGAAAGTCTTGACACCTTCGCCGGCGAGCACCGCCCCGCCTATTGGATTGATGTGTGCAAGCGCAATTCCCGCGGCCAGCATCGCGCCACCGGCCAGTATCATCGCCAATCCCGCTTTCTCGAACTGGGCCGCCCGCTCGAACCGGCCGGAGCGCAATCGAAGCGCCGCAACCTTCGTGCGGTACTTACGATCAGCGCGTTGTATCTGATCGAACCACTTGGAGGGATGATCGACGACCTCTCCCATACGCAATTCAGTGAATCATTCAAAGGGTTACTCGTCAAATAGCGGCCGTTGCCGTTCCACATACTTGCCACGGTGTCCAATTCATCCGCCGTGCACACTCGCCATCCGCCACATACGATGCGACGCGTGCAGGCAATTCACCACAAACGGTTTGCAGGGATGGTTGCGAACGCCATTGTGCTTTCGCTGCAGTCGAAACTAGAATTCCTCCCGGATCAAACCAGGGGCTTCACGCCATGAAACTCTTGCTTCGTCGCAATGAGCGCTCGTCCATAACAGGCAAGCCGATTTATATTCTCGAAATGCGCGCCGAACTTTCAGCGGAGGAGAAGGGCTGGATCGACAAATACAAATTCGGCCCGTCGCTTCTTTATTCGAAGAAGGGCAAACCGAACGCCAACGCCGACACCTTGGCGGGCGTCGGACAGATTCTTCTCCACTATGCGATGGACCTCACCGTGTCCGTGAACGACCTCGTGAACGGCAAGAAGATCGAGTGCAAGGACATCATGGAGATGCTGGCCGTCGAAGCACAGATCAAGGAAGCGGCGCAGAATTTCGCGAATGTCCTCCGCGCGGCGTCGCAGTTCGGCGGCGAGGAAGTGATCGAACTCTAACGTGGCGATCAACCTCTTCAGCTGGCTAATCCCCGGCACCAAGGACCGGGAAATCCGGGACACGCGTTCGTCATGGGAGCGCGCCGAGAAAGCATGGAAGGCGTCTCCGCTCGCAACCCAGGACCCAGGTGGGTTTGCGGACGAAATAGTGCGGGAGGCGATGGGCCGCGTGGATCGGATGCCCGCGGTGCCGGTGCTGACCGCTCTCTGCGAAGCAACTGAAGAACTCGCCCGTGCCGAATCAATCGGCGATGTAGAGCCGTTGTGGAGCGTCATTGAGGAGAATGTCGAGGCCGCGGTCGGATTCCGAGAAATGATCGCGCGCCGCTCGGCATGGGCGACAAATTTCAAGGTGATGCGCGGCGCGTGGGTCAAACTCCTTTCCGGTCCCTACCGCGAATTCGTGAAAGCGCTCCCCGAATCGTGCTTCGGGCAATGGGACGAGAAGGGAGAGTTCGAGGTTCCGCTCATCGACCTTCTCGACAATCCCGCCGAGGTTATCGAACGCTTCATTTCGTTTCCGTTCGACGACCAAGCGCTCAGTCTCAAGCTTTTCGACGAAAATCGCGGGCGTCTCCGTGGTCGCATCGCGGAAGCGTCGGGCATGTCGTTTGCCGACATGGCGCAGGGAAAGAAGAGCGTCATTCCGCCCACCGCGCAGAAGGGACTGAGCGCGCGTGAACTCTTAGACCTGTATTTGGGCGGTACGCCGTTCGCGGACCTCTTCGCGCTTCCGGTCCCGTTCTCCGTGCCGCAGCACGTCCGCTTCGAGCACTGCCACGTCATAGGCGGTACGGGACACGGCAAGACGCAGCTGTTGCAGAAGATGATCTATGCCGACTTGGTCCAGTCGCAATACGACCGCCGTTCCGTGGTCGTCATCGACAGCCAGGGCGACATGATCCAGAAGCTCTCGCGCCTCGAATTGTTCTCCCCGTTCGTGGGGAACGGCCTCGGTGAGCGGTTAGTGCTTATCGATCCTTCAGACGTGTTGCATCCGGTCGCCCTGAATCTCTTCGATGCGCACCTGGAGCGTGTCGCGGACTATGACCCCGCCGACCGCGAGCGGGTCTTAAACGGCGTCGTGGAGCTATACGAAACATTCTTCGACGCGCTTCTCGGGGCCGAACTCACCGCCCGGCAGGACGTGGTTTTTAGATACATCGCCCGCCTCATGCTCGTCATTCCGGGCGCGAATATCGAGACCCTGATGCGCCTCATGGAGAACGGGCGCGAATACAAGTCGTACATGGACCGGCTGGAGGGAGCCTCCCGCCGCTTTTTCGAGACGGAGTTTTTCAACCCGTCGTTCGCCGCGACGAAAACCCAAATCTCGAAGCGCTTGTGGGGCGTTCTCTCCACGCCCGCCTTCGACCGCATGTTCTCGCAGAAGGAGAACAAGCTCGACCTCTTCGAGGCCCTGAACGGCGGGAAAGTGATCCTCGTCAACACCGCGAAGGATTTGCTCAAGGACGAGGGCAGCCGACTGTTCGGCCGATTCTTCATCGCTATGCTCTCGCAAGCCGTCCTGGAGCGCTCCACGCTCCGGGAGAAAGATCGGAACCCCACGTTCGTGTACGTGGACGAGGCACACGAATACTTCGATGATCGCGTCGAGACGATATTGAACCAGGCCCGGAAGTTCAGCGTCGGCCTCACGCTCGCGCACCAAAACCTCGATCAGCTTTCCACGCGACTTCGCGCGACGCTCCTTTCCAATACCAGCATCAAGTGCGCGGGAGGCGTGTCCGCGAAGGACGCGCGCACCATCGCTGACGAGTTGCACACGACGCCCGAGTTCATCGACGGCATGAGGCGGAAAGGCCCGAAGACCGAGTTCGCGGTATGGGTCAAGAACGTCACGCCCCACGCCGTCCGAGTCACGGTCCCGCTCGGATTCCTTGAGCGCCAACACGCGCTCGACGAGGAGGATTATGTGGTCCTCCTTGAGCGGAACCGGGAGCGGTATTGCGGTGTGCCCGAGTTCGGCGCGGTATCGTTGCCCCCTCCCAAGCCGCCCAACGTTGTAGCACTGCCGCCTTCGCCGGTATCGCTACCGGAGCGTCCGGTACATGTTCAGCCAATTGAACCTCGCGAACTCGGCAAAGGAGGTCCGCAGCACCGGTATCTCCAGTCGCTGGTGAAGGAACTGGCGACGGCGCAGGGTCTCAAGGCAACCATCGAAGCGGCGCTGCCGGGGAGCGGGCAGGTGGACGTGCTCCTGGAGCGGGATGGCGCCCTCGCCGCCGTCGAGATTTCCGTCTCAACGCCCGTCGAGCATGAAATCGAGAACGTGCGGAAGTGCCTCGCAGCGGGGTATCCCCGCGTGGCAGTGATTCTCGCCAAATCCAGGGCCACACAGGCGAAGTATGAATCTGCCATCCTCGAAGCGTTCTCCGGGGAAGAGAAGCAGCGGGTCTCTTTCCATACTCCCGAGGGGATACCGGAATATCTCCTTTCCATTGTCCCGAAGGCGGTGCCGAAGGAATCCACCGTCCGCGGATACCGGGTGAAGGTGTCCCAGGCCGGTACGTCGCCGGAGGAAATCCGCGAGCGCCGGGAGGCGGTGGCAAAGGTGATTGCCCGGTCGCTCACGAGCGGTTAGAGGTCGCGGCAATTCGTATCCCAACTACGCTCGGTGACGACACAATCCTCTCGGCCTTCTGGTCGTCTGTTGTCAGTGCCTCACACCGTCCGAAAGACTCCGTGACCCGGCCAGGGTGATGGCGACTTCCCCTTCCAGCGTGGCCCGCTCCGCCTCGTCCAGCTCCGCGTAACGGGAGGAGATGTGGTTCGAGATACGCGACCAATCCGCTCCCCAGATCGCCATCGCTTCCCGGCACCACTTTTCTACCAGCACTGCCAGAGAGGCGTGTCGTTCCGTCGCGCTCAACATTTTTGATGGGTTACTCAAAGTACCCATATCTCCGCAAACCGCCCTGAATCACCCAGAGATGCTCGGGGAACTTGAAGGAGCGCACAACGAGCCATGTCTGGAAACGAACACGTATTGAGCGGGCACAATGCTCTCAGGATAGAAATCGTGACCACGATGGAACAATTGCAGCACGCATACGCCGTCCGGGCAATCTGCTTCATGGAGGAAACGGGCTTGCCCGCCGACCACGCCTTCGACGGGAACGACCTGCAGGCGACGCACGTCGTCGCATACATCCACGACGAGCCGGTGGGGGCGCTCCGCATCAGGTGGTTCAGCAATTTCGCCAAGATAGAACGCTCCGCGTTCCGCAAGGCGTACCGCCATCCGCGATACCTCAAGATGGCCGCCGAGTTCGTGTTCACCCACATCGCGCGGAAGGGTTATGCGCGCGTGATTACCCACGCCTCGCCCGGCTATGCGAGACTGTGGCGAAGCGTACTCGGCTTCACGGAGGTTTCGGGGAAGCCGCCAGCCGTCTATCACGATGAACCCCACGTCGAGCTGATTAAAGAGCTGACCGTCCCGGAAAGCGCGATCACGCTCGCGACGGACCCGGCGGTCTTGTTCCGGACGGAGGGAGATTGGGACCGGGCAGCCAAGCACGAGCAACTCCATTGAAACCGCGCGTACGCAGAAACGGCGTGTCCACGGACTACCGGTATCTGAAACAGATTTTTGAGATTCACGGTTTTGCCGTTCGTCGGCTCGTGGGGGGAGAATACAAGATGCTCCCGGAGCTTGCTGAGCTGTGCGAAGACATCGGGAACCTCTACCTCGATGTCTCCGACGAAATCCGCGAGAGCATCATGTCGGGGAACGAACAGCAGACTGCAAAGGCGGAAACACGGCAATCCGGTCAAGGGTACCTTCAAATACGTCCTTTGGAAGGTGGCGGAGGTTGAGATCGGGCGCAAACCAAGACGAAGAAGGGCTGAATAGCTCGGACAGCCAGTCGTACACGAGCCGTACGGGCTTTGCCTGCAGGCGGTCGGACATCGCCAGAATATGCAAGGGCAGTGCGATGTGCACATCAAGGTCGAGCGGGATGGCGACCGGGTCGGCAAGGGTATAGCTGCCCAACAGGGCGATCCCCATGCCGGACTTCGCGAGAAGCGCGTAGGCGAAAGAATTATCGCACCAGTGCGCGATGACGCCTCGTGATACCGCTTTCTGCCATTGATCCCACACGCCCGTCTTTGCCGCGTAGTATTCCGTGTCCAAGAAGAAATGCGCTTCGAGATTCGACCGGGTCGGCATGCCGTAGCGTTCGACATAGCTGCGGCTGGCCTGCGGGATGAGGTGCACACATCCGAGCGCTCGCGATGTGATACCGCCGTTTGCCGGCATATACCCCACCATGATGTCGGCCTGGTTGTCGCGGAAGGCGGTCAGGCTGGTCGGGTTGCGGACATGCAGTTGAATCTTCGGGTACCGTTCGCTGAAGGCCGGAAGGCTTGGCGCGATGAACAGGCCGGCCAGCGCCTCGGTCACGCTCACCCTGACAAGTCCCTCGGCGCCTTTGCTTTCGGCCAGAAGGTCGTGAGAAATTTCGAACAGTTTTTCATCGAGTGCGATCAGTGTCTCCGCAAGTTCTCGGCCTTTGTTCGTGAGCTTGATGTTGTTTTGCGAGGATACGACGAGCTGCGAGCCGACGACGTCTTGGAGGCGGCGGACTTGGCGGCTCACCGTCGGCTGGCTCATGCCGAGTTCTTCCGCGGCGCGGTTGAAGGACTTGGCCTTCGCCACCGCCAGGAAAACGCGCAACTCGCCCCAGAACGGCCCGCTGAGAATCCGTGGGTTATCAAGCGGCGACTGGTTGAGCGTTTTTTGCGTCTGGTCGAACGGGGCAGGCGGATGTGGCGCCGGACGCTGCTTGGCGTAGTGGGAAGTCGGGCGCATCGGTCTCTTTCCCCTCGACACGCGCGATTTATTCGGGCGGACTCGCGGGCGACTATTTGAACCCAAGAACTTCATCCTGAGAAAGAGGGAAGTGAGGATAAAACGGCGCCATAGCGATTAACGCACAACTTTGTCGTGCTGCTCGGCTTAGGGCCGCGCATCACATCGATTCCCAATCGCTCACCGTCGGATTATCCTTTGACGGCCGCTGGAGCGGCGGTCGGATCGTGGTATCCTCGCCCCTCGGAGAGCCTATGAGACTGACTATCGCGCTTTTGTTCGCGGCGCTCTCGGCAACGGCGGCTCTCGCCGCCATGTCGGATGCCGAGATCAAGCAAGCCGTCATCCAGGAATCCATCGCGAGCTATCCCGGGGCGTGCGCGTGCCCCTATAACGTCGCACGGAACGGCAGCAGGTGCGGACGGCGGAGCGCATACAGCCGGCCAGGCGGATACGCTCCGATCTGCTATGAAGTCCAGGTGAAGCGGGAAATGATCCGCGCATACTGCCAACAGCATGGGCAGTAGATGGAAGACATCGACATCTGGCGCAGCGCCAACCAGCTCATCACATCGTACGGCGACAAAGCCGCGGAGGTCGCGGCGGGCAAGGTGATCGAAATGCAGCGCGCCAAGGATGGGGAAGGCATGGCCGTGTGGGTCAGCGTCATGCTGGCGATTCGGGAACTGACGAAGGACGAGGTCGATCCTGGGAGTCCAATCAACTAAGGACATTCCTGTTGGGCGAAGGCTTCCGCTTTTGATCGGGGAGCCTCTAGGGCGACAGCTTTTCATCAATCCGCAATTCCTCGACGAGGCGGTCCAATTCAGGCAGACGGCTCCTTGGCCGTCCGCCGCGCTCCCACTTGAGGACTGTCGCTTTATCAACTCCCAGCATACCCGCCAGGTCGGCGCGGGACATGCCCCGGTGGCGGCACACATAGGCGATCTGCTGAGGGATGGTTATGGGATCGGGACAGACGGGGTCGAAGCCCAGGAACCGGATGATGGCCGGCCAACATTCGTTCTCGGGCTGATGTGCTCCGCTTTCCCACTGCGTCACGGCAGCGCCCCGCACCCCTATGAGCGTCGCCGCGGCTTTGCGGGTTAAGCCGAGAGTTGCGCGCCGGTGCCGCAGGTGCCCGGCCAACCCCTTTGGCTTCCAGGCAGGAGGAGGATTTTTGGCGGATTTCAGCCATAAATTCTCAACCGCCAAAAAGGGAACGCCCAAGAAGGCTTGCAATTACGCCCTGCGGTTCGCACGGGGCGATTTTCTCGTGGTCTACGATGCCGAAGACCGCCCCGAGCCCGATCAGCTGCGCAAGGCGGTCAAGCGCTTCCGCGAGGCGCCGCCCGAAACCGCATGTCTTCAGGCCCGCCTGTCGATCGACAATGCGGACGATTCCTGGATCGCGCGCATGTTCGCGCTCGACTATGCCGTTTGGTTCAAGGCGCTTCTGCCGGGATTGGACAGCCTTGGCGTTCCGATGCCGCTCGGCGGCACGTCGAACCATTTCCGCACTTCGATCCTGCGGGCGGTCGGCGGCTGGGACCCGTTCAATGTGACGGAGGACGCCGATCTGGGCATCCGTTTGGCACAACTGGGGTACGGGATCTCGATGCTCGACTCGACGACATTCGAGGAAGCTCCCGTGCGGCTGGGTTCCTGGCTCAAGCAGCGTTCGCGCTGGCTCAAGGGTTATATGCAGACCTGGCTGGTGCACATGCGCGACCCGGCCGCCCTCACCAGACGGGTTGGCTGGCGCGGTGTCTTGGCAATGCAATTGTTCCTTGGCGGCGCGGTGTGGTCCGCCCTTTTCAATCCCGTGCTGTGGCTGGTGTTTGTTGTTTCCTGCGTTTGTTTGCGTTCGCATGGAGATCTGCGGGCGGTGGAAATGCTGGCGCGGATTTCGGGACTTGGTCTGCTCGCGGCCAACGTCCTGCTCAGCGGCCTCGCCATCTCCGGCGCGCGACGCAAAATGGTTCTGGTGTGGTGTGCGCTCTGTTTCACATTCTATTGGGTCCTGATTTCCGTCGCTGCGTACCGGGGCCTTTGGCAGCTCGTCTTCAAGCCGTTCTATTGGGAAAAGACGGCGCACGGGCAGGGCCGTTCGCACGATATTCCCGGTTCTTAGGCCATGCGGTTCCTTCTGACCGCGGCAGTCCTTTTCCTCGCCGGCTTCTGCACGGAATTCGCGCGCGCGGGCGCTTGGACGCTGGATCGCGGTCAAGTGCAGGTCATTTCCGGCGTGACCATGAGCACGGCGTCGCGCAGGTTTGATGCCGCGGGCAGGCCGACGCAAAAGGTCGTGTTCGAAAAGTTGTTTGGCCAGAGCTGTCTTGAATACGGTTTGACGGACGCCGTCACGCTTTACCTGGCGCCCGAATACGTGATGGCGCGATCGGGCGCTCAAGGCGCGGCCGCGATCCCGGCGCGCAACGCCGCGGTCGAGGCGGGCGCTCGCGTGCTCTTGCTCACGCGCATCGGCATGTTTTCGGTCCAGGGCTCGGCAAAAACCGCCGGGGCCTTCGATATGGCGACCTCGGCCTACAAGGCTGCTGGCCGTCAGGTCGAGCTTCGCCTTTTGTACGGCAGAAACTACAAGCTGCTGGGACTCGATGGTTTCGCCGATCTGCAAGCGGCGGAGCGCTGGATCAGGCGACCTCGCCCGAACGAAATGGCGATCGATGCTACGATAGGACTGTGGTTTACTCCCAAGACGCTGGCGATGTTCAAGAGCTACAACATCGTCAGCGGCGGAGGCGTCAAGGCGCCATACACCTATTACCGCATGCACAAGCTCGAACTGTCGGTCGTGCGCCAACTAACCAGCTCGTGGTTCGTGCAGGTCCTCGCTTTCGCGTCTCCGGCGGGGCAAAACATCGTCGCCGAACATGGGATCGGCTCGGCGCTGTGGTACCGTTTCTAGGCTTCACTAGGCGCGAACTGCGACGGGGCCAAAAGTCACTCGAAACGGAATGGATGTTCTCTTTTTCGCGCTAACCATTTGATTTTATTGGTGCCGGCTGGGGGACTCGAACCCGCGACCCCGTGATTACAAATCACGTGCTCTACCAACTGAGCTAAGCCGGCCTGCCCACGGGCATATTACGGCGCCGGGCGGCGCGCAACCTTCGTCAGGCGCCTGGGCGCGGCGATATCGAGATCTTGTCCGGCGCCAGCGCACCCCCCGACAGGATCATCGCCATGGCCTGGTCGATCGGGATGTCGGTGGGGATGAGCTTCGCCACGGGCAGGATTTCGAGATAGCCCGTGGTCGGGTTGGGGGCGGTCGGCACGAAAACCGTGGCCAGTTCCTCGCCTGTCCTGGAATCCGGGAAAACGCGCATGACGAAGGCGAGCGTCTTCAGACCTTCGTGCGGAAACTCGATCAAGACCACGCGCTGGGCTTCGTCCGGTGTTTGCCGCAGCACGTCCACCAGTTTCTTCGAAGCCGAATAGATGGTCTCGACAAGAGGAATCCGCGTGATGATCCGCTCGAAGACGTGGATCAGACGCTGACCGATCACGCGCGAGGCGATGGCGCCGATGGAATAGAGGGCAAGCAGAGCCACAAGCACGGCGATCAGCCAACGTACCGTCACGCTTTCCAAAAGCGGCGCCAGGCTCGGCACGCGGTCATCGAGGAAGTCCGTCAACTCGAGGGCCAGCGGGTGCCCGGCCTGCGACAGCACGTCGAGGAAGAAGTCGAATACCAGCCATACCGCGATCAGCGGCGAAATCGTCAAGATGCCCGCCAGCAGGTTTCCCCGGAAGTTGGCGTGGTAGAACGATCGCCGTTCCGGCGTGTTTGTCATGGCGGCCCTGGCCTGCTCGTTCGAGCGAATATGTTGGACGGATTCGCGCTCCCCTGTAATCTCCGGGCTCTGCTTCGAACTTGCAACTGTCGGTCCATATGACACGGATTTTGATCACCAGCGCCCTGCCATACATCAATGGGGTCAAGCATTTGGGCAATCTGGTCGGCTCGATGCTGCCGGCCGACGTCTATGCCCGCTTCCGCCGCGCCAGGGGCGACGAGACGCTGTTCATCTGCGCCACCGACGAGCACGGCACGCCTGCCGAATTGGCCGCGCTGGAAGCCGGACAAGACGTCGCAACCTATTGCCGGGAACAGCACGCCATCCAGAAGGAGATCGGCAAGCGCTTCGCCCTGTCATGGGACTTCTTCGGCCGCTCTTCGAGCGTGCAGAACCGCGAGCTGACCCAGCACTTCGCGCGCGTGCTGTGGAAGCGCGGGCACCTCGATGTCCGCACCACGAAGCAGGTCTATTCGCACGCCGAAAAGCGCTTCCTGCCGGACCGCTATGTGATCGGCAGCTGTCCGTATTGCGGCTACGAGCGCGCCCGCGGCGACCAGTGCGAGAATTGCACGCGGGTGCTCGATCCGACCGACCTGATCGATCCGCGTTCCGCTGTTTCCGGTTCCGGCGAAATCGAAATCCGCGAAAGCGCGCATCTCTTCCTGAAGCAGTCGGAATTCGTCGAGCAGCTGCGCGCCTGGATCGAAAGCCACGAGAACGACTGGCCCAATCTCGTGCTCTCCATCGCCCGCAAATGGCTGGACGAGGGGCTCAAGGACCGCGGCATCACGCGCGACCTGGAATGGGGCATTCCCGTTCCGGACGACATCGGCGACGGCAAACTGAAAGGCAAGGTGTTCTACGTCTGGTTCGACGCCCCGATCGAATACATCGGCGCGACGAAGGAATGGGCGGACGCGGGCGGCAAAGGCGACGCGTGGCGGGGTTGGTGGTACGGCGAGGCCGCCAAGGACGTCCGCTATTACGAATTCATGGGCAAGGACAACATCCCGTTCCACACCGTCGGATTTCCGGTCACGATCATGGCTTCGGGCGAACCCTGGAAGCTGGTCGACCGGCTGAAGGGCGCCAATTACATCAATTACGACGGCGGGAAGTTCTCCACCTCGCAGAAGCGCGGCGTGTTCATGGATACGGCGCTCGAACTCCTGCCGGCCGACTACTGGCGCTATTACCTGATGGCGAACATGCCGGAGAGTTCCGACAGCAACTTCACCTGGGAACATTTCGCCGGCGTCGTCAACAAGGATCTCGCCGATGTGCTCGGCAACTTCGTCAACCGCATAACCAAGTTCACGGCGGCACGCTTCGAAGGCTGCGTGCCGGGCGAGGGCAGTTACGGCGCGGAGGAGACGGGTCTTATCGTGGAACTCGATCACCGCGTGGCGCAGTATTCAGCACATCTGGAACAGATCGAATTCCGCAAAGCGCTGGCGGAGTTGCGCGCGATCTGGGTCGCCGGCAACGAATACCTGACCCGCGCCGCACCCTGGACGCACATCAAGAGCGATCGCGCCAAGGCGGCCGCCGGCGTGCGCATGGGTTTGAACCTTGTACATCTGCTTGGCCATCTGTCCTGGCCGGTGATCCCCACCGCGGCGAGAGCCATCCACGAGGCGATCCAGCCCGCGCCGAAAGTCATTCCCTGGCCCGGAGAACCTATGGCGGAATTTCTTGACGCTCTTGAAGCGGGTCAGCAGATTCACGCGCCGGATGTCCTGTTCGCGAAGGTCACCGACGAACAAGTGGTGGAGTGGAAAGTGCGCTTCGGCGGCGAGACGAAACCATGAACACGGCCGAACAACTCGGCGTCGGAGACCTCGCGGAACTGCGTGCCCTTCGGCTGGAAGCGCTGGAACAACATCCCGATTGCTTCTGCGCCGATCCCGATCTCGTGAAGGCGCTCACCGACGAACAATGGACGCAAGCCCTCCAACGCGGCACTTGGTTCGGCGTGCGCCAGGACGGCGGGCTGGTCGCCATCGCCGCCTTCACGCGGCCTCAGTCCAAGAAGATCGCCCACACCGGGGAATTGAGCGCGATGTACGTGCGCACCGAGGCGCGCGGGTCGGGAATCGCCGATACGCTGGTGCGCAAGATCATCGAGCACGCCGTCAGCGAAGTCGACCAGATCAAGCTTACCGTCAATGCCGACAACGCACGCGCCGTCAAGCTTTACGAACGGCACGGCTTCCGGATCGTCGGTCGCGTCCCGCGCTACATTCGCGTGGGCGATCGGCTGTACGACGAAGTGATCATGCTGCGCACGGTGTCGCCCAGCGACTAATCGGTGAGCGGTTCCCAACCCTCGCGGGTCAGCGCTTCCATGGGGCGGAAGCGGGATTTGTAGGCCATCTTGTCGCTGCCGCCCACCCAGTAGCCGAGATAGACATGCGGCAGTTCGCGCACCTGCGCCTCGCGCACGTGATCCAGGATCATCTGGGTGCCGAGGCTGCGTCCCTCTTCGCCGGGGTGATAGAAGCTGTAGACCATCGACAAACCATCTCTCAGCACATCGCTCAGCGCACAGGCGAGAAGCTGTCCGAGGCCGCCGTCAACGCTCGGCTTGCGGTATTCGACGATGTGCGTGTTAACTGGCGTCTCTTCGACCATGGCCACGTAGTCGAACAGGCCCATGTCGGACATGCCCCCGCCGGCATGGCGGGAATCGAGATAGGTGCGCAGGAGCGCGAACTGTTCGCGGGTGGCTTCCGCCGGAACGACCTCGCGGACCAAGTCCGCATTGCGGCGGACGACGCGCCTCTGGCCGCGCGAATACGCAAACGCGTTCGCCACGATGCGAACGGAAACGCAAGCCGAACAGGCGTCGCAAGCGGGACGGTAGGCGATGGTCTGGCTGCGGCGGAAGCCGGAATGGGTCAGGGCTTCGTTCAAGGGCTGGGCGAGGGCGCCGTTCAGTCTGGCGAAGACTTTTCGTTCGGTGCGCCCCGGCAGATAAGGGCATGGCCCGCCCGGAGTCAGGAAAAATTGCGGTACGCGTGTATTCTGTTGTTGCTGGGTCACAGTCCCACTCACACTGCCGTTGCCCTTGTCACGATTATGGCAATGTATACGGCGGCGGCGCCAGGCTTCAGTGCGGAAAATCCCTTATTAAAGTTGACGGCCCAGCGGTACAGGCGGCGCCTCGCGCAGCAGTACGACGCTTAACCGCCGGTTGGCCGAGGCATCGGGATCCTCCGGCAGCAACGGCTCGGAGCCCGCCTTGCCGGCGACTTCGTAAATACGGTCGGAATCCAGTCCCGAGGCGGCGAGGACCGCGCGGCTGGCGTTGGCGCGGGCTGATGAAAGCTCCCAGTTCGTCATTCCGTTTGGGCCGGAAAAGGCCTTGGCCTCGGTGTGTCCGCTGATCGAAACTCGGTTCGGCAGACGGTCGATGATTTTGGCGATCGTTTCCAGCAGCCGCTTCGTATAGGGCATCGGAACGGCGGTGCCTTGCTGGAACATGGGCCGGCCGTCCTGGTCAACAAGCTGAATGCGCAGCCCCTCCGGCGTCTGGTCGATGATCACTTGCTGCGACAGCGCGGCGATGTCGGGGTTGTCGCGGATCGACTGATGGATCGCCTCGGCGGCGTGTGCGAAGTCGCCATCCTGGGTGGACGAGGTGTTGTGGTCGGAATCGTCGGTGCTCTGCGACTGGGCGTTCGAGCCTTGTCCCTGGCTTTGCGCCGTGCCGCCGTGGCGGTCGGCACTCTCGGTCGTGTGCGATTGGTTGGCCGGCGAAGGCGGGCTGTTCTTCTGGAGCAACGCGACGGAGCCTCCGGCGCGGGAACTCTCCTGTCCCATCACCTTGCCGCCGAGAACGCCGCCCGAGCCGCTCAAGGTCTGGGCGATGCTTTGCGGGGCGAAGTAGTCGGCAATGCCGCGCTTCTGCTCGGGCGTCGTCGTGTTTATGAGCCACATCAGCAGGAAGAACGCCATCATCGCGGTCACAAAATCGGCGTAAGCCACCTTCCAGGCTCCGCCATGGTGGGCGTGATCCGCTTTCTTGATGCGTTTGATGATGATGGGACTGTCGCCAGCCACGATCCGCTTTCCCCGTACAACATACCCAAAGGCGCCGGAACGGTCTTTTCGCCGCCGCGGTCCTCGCCTAACTTGGCGGCAAGAATGACCGCTTCGCCTTAACCGAACCTTTCTTCGAGACCGCGATGAGCTTCGACACCCGCACTTTCCGTAACGCCCTGGGCTGCTTCCCGACCGGTGTCGCGGTGGTTACGGCAGGCGCCGGCAATGCCGTGATGGGAATTACCGTCAATTCGTTCACGTCGGTATCGCTCGATCCGCCGCTTGTCCTGTGGTGCATGGACCGCAAGTCGAGTCGTTACCGGACGTTTACCACGGTGAAGAATTTCACGATCAGCATCCTCGGCAGCGCGCACCAGACGGTCTCGGTGCGGTTGGCCAAGCCCGGCGAACACAAACTCGACGGCCTGCCGCTGGCTCCGACGGAGAACGGCCCGCCGGGTCTCGCGGATTCCCTGGCGCTGCTCGAATGCGCGCGCGAAGCGGTTCACGACGGAGGCGATCACGCGATCATCGTCGGCCGCGTCCTGCGCGTCACCTGGGACAAGACGGGCGCGCCCCTGCTGTTCTTCCGCGGCCGCTACGGCGCACTGGCCGAGGAAGGCTGAAGCGTCAGGCGATACTTCGCGGCGGCCTCGACCGCCTTGGGCGCGGTTGGAATCCGGACGTAATCGCCGTGCGCCCACATGGGCATCTGATCGTCATAATAGGGCGAAAAAACGTTCCCGGATTCGCCGGTGGTGATCACGTAGAGCGAATTGTCGGGGTGGGCGAGGTCGTAGATCGCCCGGTACCCCGAGCCGTGGATCGCGGCGTACGGACGGCTCGACGAGAACTTGAAATCGCCTCGCCGTATGGTGAAGGCGCCGCCGCTGACTTCGATCTCGCGATTGAAGAGGTTGCCGAGAACGGGGACGTCTCCCAAGGGAAGGTGCGCGAAGATGGCATGGTGCGCCTCGCCCCAGCGCCACTCGGTCATATCGCTGCCGTAGGCTTCGCGCAATTCCGCCAACGCGTCGTCGAGAGCAAGCCGGATGCGCGAGGCGCAGTCCTCGTGTTTTTTTGTCGTGACGTCGTCGCACCAATGCCCTTCGCCGTGCTCGTTGCGCAGGACGCGCAGCGTGAAGACCGCATCGTGACTCCAGAAAGCGGTGAATTCGGGGCCGAGTTCATCCGCGATCAACCGCTTCACCAAGGCGCGGTCCCAGGCTTCGTAGATGAGCGGCTCCGGCCGGCCGGCAGCCATCGCGTAGTCCCATCGGGACAGCATGGCGACGGCCTGGCGCGCTTGCGGCGTCGGCCACGGCCCCGCCCTCAGCAGCAGCGGCAGCAGGTCCTCGGCATAGCGGTCGTGGATGTCGAGTTGGATCGCTTTGAAGCTTTCCATGGAATGGCGCGGCGTCTGCGCCAGCAGTTTGTCGATTCGCTGGAAACGGAACGGGTCCTCCCATTCGCGCGTCAGCGTGTAGGGATAACCGGCGGGGACGGTCTTGTTGTTGGCGGTGGCGATCTGCCCGCTTGGCGGATCGTCGATGCGCGGCAGCCGGTCGAACGGGATGTATCCCTTCCAGTCATAGCGGGCATCCCAGCCCTTTGCCGGAATCAGGCCGAGCGAATCGTTCGCGGGATCGCGCAGAGGAACACGGCTGGCGAGGATCAGTCCGATGTGACCGTCCGCGTGGGCGTGCACCGCGTTCTGCATTGGCGAGAGATAATCCCTCATAACCGAGACGAACTCGGCCGTGCTTTTCTCCGAATCGATGTTCACGCTCGCTTCGACCGTCTTGTCGTCTTCCGTCAGCGCGGTCCAGGCCAGCGCCAGCACGTAGCCCTTCGGCACGAGCCCCTTGATGCGGGGGTAGTCCGCCGGCAGGACGGGACCGTGGCGCGTGCTGCGTACGGTAATCCTCAGCGGCTTGGCGAAGCGTACGGCGATCGTCTCGACGCGCGTCTGGAAGCGCTCCGTGCCGGTCGGCGTTACATAAGTGTCGCCCGGCCCCAGCTTTTCGAGATAAAGGTCCTGCGTGTCCGGTCCGGTGTTTGTCATGCCCCAGGCGGAGACGCGGTTGCGCCCGAGCGTAATGCCGGGACCGCCTGGAAGCACCGCGCCCACCAGGTCTTCTCCCGGAAACGAAAGATGAGCGAGGTACCATATCGAAGGAATCGTCAGTCCCAGATGCGGATCGTTGGCGAGCAACGGCGACCCCGTCACGCTGCGCGCTCCGGAGACAACCCAATTGTTCGACGCGGTCGTGTCGGGAACCGGGAGTGCGGCCGTGGTGGCGTGCGCGAACAGCGAAAGGTACGCGGGCAGGGGATTTTCGGGATCGCCGGGCGTGGGCGGAAGCAGCTCTTCGATCTGGCGTCTGCTCAGCCGCCCGGCAAGACGGGCGCGCGCGAGTTCGCCATACATGTTCCCGGACAGTGACAACTGCATGTATTTGAGCACGGCAATGCTGTCGGCGGGCCGCCAAGGCTCCGGCGTCACGCCGGCCAGCGCGAATTCAACGGGCAGCGGGCCTTTGCGCGTTTGCAGATAGGCATTGACGCCGGCGGCGTAGGCTTCGAGCAGCCGGCGCGTTTCGGGCCGCAAATGCGCGACCGACCGTTCGGCGAGACGATAAAGCCCGAGCGTGCGGATGAACACGTCGCTGGCGACGCCCGGCTGCCCAACGGCCTCCGCCACTCTTCCCTGCATGGCGCGGCGGACGAATTCCATCTGCCACATGCGATCCTGCGCCGCCGTGAATCCCAGTCCGAACAACGCATCGGCCCGCGATTTGGCGATGATGTGCGGGATGGCATGGTCGTCTCGCAGGATACGTACCGGCGCGGACAGGCCGCGAACCCGTACGACTCCGTCATAGTCCGGAAGCGATGCCTTGAATCGCGCGATCTCGGCGGTTGCCATCACCACCAGCAACAGCAGCACCACCGCCAGTCCGCCTGCCGCCCGCCCCCACCATTTCGACATGTCAATCCCGCCCCAGAACCGGATGAGGAAGAGTGGCGGGACGGCCGCCGCCGGGCAAGGGGCATCTTCCAGCGCACCATCGGCCGTCATTGCAACGCGTTTCAGCATCTTGAGACGGTAGCGGCAGGCGTTTTCGGGTCACGAGCCGGGAGCAAAGTACCCCTTCGCCCGTGTGACCTTCCGGCAACTGATCCACAGGCCTCCGACGTTGTCACATTTTCTTCGCGCAGCCGTCACATCGTTGTCGTTCCCCGCTGCAATCCATCGGTCGGGCAAAAAAGACCGCTAGGCGGAGGGGCGCCGACCGACGGCGATTCATCTCGCGGCTTCGATCTCTGGTCTTTTCCCTTAATTATTGTGGAGAGGGTTCAATGAAGGGGAAGTCAGCATTGATGGCCGGCGTCGCTGCGTTGGCACTGGTCATATCGGCGCAGGCCGGTCTAGCCGGGAAGAGCAGGTCGGACGGCATGTCCAATTCCAGCCTCGCACCGATGGCGACGGGTCCGAGCAACGAGGAACTTTCCGCACGCATCGACGCACTGGAGTCCGAGTTGCAGGCGTCGGAAGTGCGTCAGGCAGCCGACCACGACGCGGTCTCCGCCTGGAAGCCGGTGAGCGGCTGGTGGGACAACACCTCGATCAGCGGGCGGATGTACTGGGACATCAGCAACGTCAACAACAAGAACGCCGGTGTGGCGAGTTCCGGCAATGGCACGAGCTTCGACATCAAGCGCTTTTACCTCGGCGTCGACCACACCTTCGACAAGGTCTTTTCGGCGAATCTGACCACCGATTTCAACTACGACAGCGGTCCCGCCGGCGCCACGCAGGTGTATATCAAGAAGGCCTATCTGCAAGCCAAACTGGACGACGCATTCATCGTGCGCGTCGGTTCGGCGGACCTGCCGTGGATTCCGTTTGCCGAAGACGTGTACGGCTACCGTTATGTCGAGAACACGTTGTCGGACCGCGCGAAGTTCGGCACGTCGGCCGATTGGGGCGTCCACATCCTCGGCAAGTTCGCCGACGGGCTGATCGGCTATCAGTTCTCCGTCATCAACGGCAACGGCTACAAGAAGCCGGGCTTTGTCGGTCTCGTCAATCGCACCAACAGCGTGGACGTCGAGGGCCGCGTCAACCTCAACTATGAAGGCTTCCAACTCGCTGTCGGCGGCTATTCGGGCAAGCTCGGCGCGGCGCACGGCGTGACTACGTTCCACACGGCCCAACGCTTCAACGCGCTGGCCGCATACACGGCCGATGGTTTCCGCGTCGGCGTGGAATACTTCGCCGCAAGCAATTGGGGGCAGGTGACGTCGGCGACCTCGTCGAACGGCTACGGCTATTCGCCCTTCGCGTCGTATCAGTTCGATCCGCAATGGAGCGTGTTCGGCCGCTATGACTATGTGAGACCGTTGTCCACCGACGCCTTCCACAAGGCGTTCCACAACGACTATTACAACATCGGCGTCACCTATACGCCGGCCAAGATCGTCGATTTCGCGCTGGTCTATAAGCACGATGCGGGCACTTGCGGCATCTTCGGCGACCAGAACGGCATGATCGGCGGCGCTTTCGGCACGGCGTTAACTCCCTGCGCCAACGGTGCCTACAACGAAGTCGGTTTGTTCGGACAAGTCCGCTGGTGATGACGGCTTGGTTGCGGAAGGCCCGTGCGCTCTCAAGCGCGCGGGCCGCCCGGACACGGCATCAAATGCAGAAGCCACTTACTTTGCGCATTCGATTTTCCGAATGCCGATCTAGGAAGGAAAGCAGATGAAGAAGTCCTTTAAGACACTGATTACGACGGTTGCGGGCACCGCGGCGGCGGCCGTCATCGCCACCAGCGCGATGGCCGTCAATCTGAACGGCGCCGGCGGCACCGCGATCTATCCGGTGCTCGGGCTTTGGGCGCAGCACTATCAGCAGAAAACTGGAAACCAGATCAACTACCAGGCGATCGGCTCCGGCGGCGGCATCCAGCAGATCGAAGCCAAGACCGTGGATTTCGCGAATTCAGACAAGCCGCTGTTGCACGCCGATCTTGTCAAGAACAACCTTATGCAGTTCCCGCAAGTGATTATCTCGATCGTGCCCGTCGTGCATCTCCCGGGCATCAGAGCGGGCGAACTCGTGATCGACGGCCCGACACTTGCAGACATCTATCTCGGCAAGATCACCAAGTGGAACGATCCGGCGCTCCGGAAGCTCAACCCGAAGGCGCCGCTGCCGAATATGGCGATCCTCACCGTCCACCGCTCCGACGGATCGGGCACGACCTTCAACTTTACGAACTATCTCGGGAAAGTGAGCCCGGAATGGAAGAGCACGGTGGGTTCCGACACCTCCGTTTCCTGGCCGAACGGTATCGGCGGAAAGGGTAACGCGGGCGTCGCGGGCAGCGTGCAGCAGACCGTCGGTTCGATCGGTTATGTCGAGTACGCCTATGCGAGCCAGAACCATCTGTCTCACATGGACATGATCAACGCAGCCGGCGCCCGCGTTAAGCCGACGATGGAAGCGTTCCAGACGGCGGCGGCCAATGCCGACTTCACCAAGGTGCAGGATTTCTACCTCATCCTCACCGATCAGCCGGGCGCCGGCAGTTGGCCGATCACGGCGGCGACCTACATGCTGATGCGGAAAGATTATCCGGCCGCCAGGAACCACGACGTTCTCGTGTTCCTCGACTGGGCGCTGAAGGGCGGCCAGGCGGACTCCAAGAAGCTCGACTATGTGCCGTTCCCGGATGCGGTCGTGAAGCAGATCGAAGAGTCATGGACGAGCGAACTCCACGCTTGGCCGTAGACAATCCTCCATAATAAATGTGCTATGAGCAGCGTCCGGCGGGATCAGGTCCCGCCGGACGCTTGTCTCTGGGGAAAGTTCCTATCGGAGGGTCGTTGACATGCAGGGATTGAAAGCTCTCGTTGCCGCGGTCGCAGCGGCTGTCTTGGTTGCGTCCGGCTCATTCGCCGCCACGATCTCGGGCGCCGGCGCGACGTTCCCATACCCGATCTACGCCAAATGGGCGGGCGCCTACCAAGGCGTGAGCGGCGTCGGTCTCAACTACGCGTCCATCGGCTCCGGCGGCGGCATCGCGCAGATCAAGGCGAAGACCGTCACGTTCGGCGCATCCGACGCTCCGTTGAAGCCGGCCGACTTGAACAAGTTCGGTCTGGCCCAGTTCCCGACGGTCATCGGCGGTATCGTGCCGATCGTGAATCTTCGCGGCGTTGCCGCGGGACAACTTGTTCTCAACGGCCCCACACTCGCCAACATCTTCCTCGGCAAGATCACAAACTGGAGCGATGCGGCCATCAGGGCGCTCAATCCGGGCGTCGCCCTTCCCAACCAGGCGATCACCGTCGTGCATCGTGCCGACGCCTCGGGCACCACCTTTGTCTTCACGACCTATCTGTCACGGGTCAGCGGCGAGTGGAAAACCAACGTCGGCGCAAACACGGCAGTCGATTGGCCGCTCGGCCTCGGCGCCAAGGGCAATGAAGGCGTCGCGGGCAACGTCGCCCAGACGTCCGGTTCGATCGGCTATGTCGAATATGCATACGCCAAGGTGAACCACCTCAAGCATACGCGGATGATCAACAAGGACGGCAAGCCGGTCGTCCCGAACGCCGATACCTTCAAGGCGGCTGCGGCGTACGCGGATTGGGCCCATGCGGCGAGCCAAGGATTCTACATCGTCATCGTCGATCAACCGGGCGCCAACGCTTGGCCGATCACGGCGACGACCTACATCCTGGTCTACAAGCAACCGAGCAATCCCGCGGATACGGCCGAAGTCCTCAGGTTCTTCAAGTGGTCGTACGCCAAAGGCGGCGGCATGGCGCTGAGCCTCGATTACGTGCCTCTGCCGGCCAACGCCGTGCAGGCGATCGAGGCGAGCTGGAAACAGATCAAAGTCCCAGGAATGTAACCTTCCCAAAGAAGCGACGGGCGACAGGGGCGGCTATTGGCCGCCCCTTTTTTGGCACAATTTTCGGAATTCAAGCCATAACGGAGAAGCTAACAATCGTTATTATCTTGCACGTTATCATATGGGTGACTATGTTATAGCAGCTTACGAAACTCATATGAGTTTAGATCGCAATGCAACCATTTGATTATGATCTTCTTTCTGTCCTTCATGACGTCGCACGGCTGATGCGCACGCGATTCGACCGCTATGCTCGCGCCTACGGGATGACGCGCGCGCAGGGGCTCATCCTGCTGCGTCTGAAAGTCCAGCCAGGTCTATCGCAGAACGAACTGGCGGCCATTTGCGAGGTCGAGCCGATGACGGTGGCGCGCCTGATAGATCGCCTGGAGGCCAACGGCTACGTCAAACGCTGCGACGATCCCAACGACAGACGCATCCACCGGCTGAAACTGCTGCCGGCAGCCGAGCCGATCCTGGCCGAAATCGCGCGGTACAAGAATCAAATCCGCGACGACCTCGCGCAAGGCCTGGACCCCGCGGATTGGGCGGCGGCGGCGAAAGTCCTTTACCACATCAAAGACAAGCTGACGGCCGACGTCGCGGCCGAAGAGCCGCCCGCCGCGGTTGGAGAATAAGTCCATGAATGCCATCTCAAGCCACGCAGCCGGCTCTGCCTACACCGGTGCCGTTCACGGCCACGCCACGCGTATCCGCGGCTGGCTCGGCGAATTGTGGGCCGACAAGGCGCGGCTGCGCCGTGTCGCCATGATCTCGGGCGTCTCCGGTGTTGCGTTGGTTGCGCTGGCCCTGTGGCTGACCGGCGACCGCTATACCGGCACCGACGACGCCTATGTCCAGGCCGCCAAGCTGATGGTGACGACCGACGTCTCCGGCCTGGTCAAGACCGTGGACGTCGTCCAGAGCCAGCACGTGAAAAAAGGACAAGTGCTGTTCCAAATCGATCCCAGGCCGTTCCAGATCGCGGTAGACAACGCCAAGGCGGCGCTCGATCAAAACGTCCTCGATGTGGAGTCGATGAAGGCGACCTATCAGGGCATGCTCGGTCAGACCGCGGCGCAACGAGCGCAGGTCCAGTGGGCCCAGATCACCTACAAACGCGACCTGGCGCTGGCGAGCGCCAATGCCATCGCGCCAGCCACGCTCGATCAGGCGCGTACGGCACTGCAATCGGCGCAGGCGACGCTGGTTTCCCTCCAGCAGAACGCGCAGACGCAACTCGCCAAGCTGAACGGCAACGCAAACCTGCCGCCGCAGCAGGCGCCGCAGTACCTGCAGGCGCAAGCCGCGCTCGAAGAGGCGCAACGCCAGCTCAGCCACACGGTTGTGCGCGCGCCGTTCGAAGGCGACGTCACGGAGGTCGATTCGCTGCAGCCGGGGACGCTTGTGATTTCGGCGATGGCGGCATTCACCACCACCAGTGCGGTCGGGCTGGTTTCGACCAGCGACGTCTGGGTGCAGGCCAACATGAAGGAAACCGACCTGACGCACGTGGCGACCGGCGATCCGGTATCGATAACCATCGATACCTTTCCGGGTCACACCTGGCAGGGCCATATCGATGCCGTGAGCCGGGCGAGCGATACCGCTTTCTCGGCCCTGCCGTCCGAGAACGCCAGCAGCAACTGGGTCAAGGTGGTTCAGCGCATTCCCGTGCGCGTGAAGCTCGACCTGCAGCCGGGCGACCCGCCGCTGCGCGCCGGCATGAGCGCGGTCGTCACCATCGATACGCATCACCGCCGCTGGTACCGGCTGCTGTTCGGACAGTAGCGGCGCCGCGCATGACCGCCGCAGCAGAGACCTACACGCACGAGCACTACGACAGCAAGTTCGAGCTGATGGTCGTGGTGATGTGCTCGATGGCGGGCGTGCTGATGCAGGCGCTCGACACCACCATCGCCAACGTCGCCCTGCCGAACATGATGGGCGATATGTCGGCCTCGCGCGAGCAGATCACCTGGGTGCTGACTTCCTATATCGTCGCCGCGGCGGTGATGACGGCGCCGGTCGGCTGGGTGGCCGCGCGTTTCGGCAAGAAGAACATCCTGATCGTTTCGATGGTGGGCTTCACCGTCACCTCGATGCTGTGCGGGGCGGCTCAAGGCCTGACCGAGATGGTCGTCTTCCGTCTGCTGCAGGGCGTGTTCGGCGCGGCGCTGGCGCCCTTGTCGCAGTCGGTGATGCTCGACCTCTATCCGCCCGAGAAGCGCGGCCAGATCATGGCGATCTGGGGCATGGGCATCATGCTGGGTCCGATCCTGGGTCCGACGCTTGGCGGCTACCTCACCGATACGTATAGCTGGCGCTGGGTCTTCTACGTCAACGTGCCGTTCGGTCTGGCGGCGACCGTCGGTCTCTGGCTGTTCTTCAAGGACACCGTGCGCAACGCCGCGCTGCGGTTCGATTTCTTCGGCTTCGCCGTCATGGCGCTGGGGGTGGGCGCCTTGCAGCTCATGCTCGACCGCGGAACCACCAAGGACTGGTTCTCGTCGACCGAGATCGTCCTCGAATGCACGGTTGCGGCTCTGGGTTTCTACCTCTTCGCCGTGCATATGTTCACGGCCAAGAGCACCTTCATCCAGCGGGGCATCTTCGCCGACAGGAACTTCGTCACCGCGCAGCTCGTGATGTTCATGGTGGGCGCCATGCTGTTGGCGAGCACGGCTCTGATGCCTCCGTATCTGCAAACGCTCGGCGGTCACACGGTGACGGAAGCCGGGCTACTGCTGGGGCCGCGCGGCCTGGGCACGATGGTGGCCATGGTGCTGGTCGGCAGAGTGTCGAACCATATCGACCCGCGTCTGCTGATGACCGTCGGCACCGCGGCGGTGGCCTGGTCGCTTTGGGACATGTCGGGCTGGACGCCGTCTATCGACGATAGCCGCCTGCTGTTCACGACGATCGTCCAGGGCTTCGGCGTGGGCATGGTTTTCGTGCCGCTCAATCTCGTCGCCTTCGCCACGCTGCCGGGCCAATACCGCACGGACGGCACCGCCGTCATGAATCTCGTGCGCAACGTCGGTAGCGCCATCGGCATCTCGGTCACCACGACGCTGCTGAGCAACAGCATGCAGGCGATCCATTCCCAGCTGACCGCCTTCGCCACGCCGTTCAACCGCGCCTTCGCCATCAACGCGCCGTCCATGCTCTACAACCTGGGCCTGCCGAGCGGACGCGCCATGCTCGATGGCGCAATCCAGATACGCGCCGCCATCGAAGCTTATGCCAACGATTTCCTGTTCATGTTCTACGTCTCGCTGATAACATTTCCGATCATCTGGCTGCTGCGCCGTCCGGCGTATTCCAGCAGCGGATACGCAAATGGGAACGGGCAGAAGAAGGCGGAGGGTGCGGAATAATGCAAACGGCATTCATCGGTTTAGGCGTGATGGGTTATCCGATGGCGGGCCATCTGGCCCGCGCCGGACACGACGTGACGGTCTATAACCGCACCCCGGACAAGGCGGAACGCTGGACCCGCGAACATGGCGGACGCTCGGCGGCCACGCCCGCGGAAGCGGCCGCAAGCGCGGACATCGTCCTGGCCTGCGTCGGCCGCGACGCGGACGTGCGCGCCGTCACGCTGGGCGAGGGCGGAGCCTTCGCCGCGATGAAGAAGGGCGCGGTCTTCGTGGACCACACGACGGCGTCGGCGACCATCGCGCGCGAGCTTGGCCAAACGGCGGCGGCGCACGGCTTCGGGTTCGTCGACGCGCCGGTGTCGGGCGGCGAGGCGGGCGCGAAGAACGGCCAGCTCGCGATCATGTGCGGCGGCAGCGAAACCGATTATGCCAAAGTCGAGATCGTGATCGCCGCCTATGCAAAACAATGCCGCCGGCTGGGTCCGGTAGGCGCGGGCCAGCTCACCAAGATGGTCAACCAGATCTGTCTTGCCGGGATGATCGAGGCGCTGTCCGAAGGGCTGAACTTCGCGCGTGCGGCGGGCCTCGATCCGCAGGCGGTCGTGGACGTCATCTCCAAGGGCGCCGCCCAATCGTGGCAGATGGACAACCGTCACAAGACCATGCTGGCGGGGCATTACGATCACGGTTTCGCGGTGGAATGGATGCGCAAGGACCTGGGCATCTGCTTCGACGAGGCGGCGCGCAACGGCGCGCAGCTGCCGGCGACCAAACTGGTCGACGGCTATTATGCCGAAGTCGAAGCGATGGGCGGCAAGCGCTGGGACACCTCCAGTCTGTTCGCGCGGCTCGAGGCGCAGCGCAAGGGCAAGCATTGATGGACGCCAAACGCTCCTATCATCACGGCGATCTGAGGAACGCGCTGCTCGATGCCGCGCGCGCCATCCTCGAAGAGGAGTCCCTGGCGGCGCTGAGTCTGCGCGCCGTGGCGCGCCGCGCCGGCGTCAGCCATGCCGCTCCCTACCGACATTTCCCCAACCACGAAGCCCTGCTGGCGGAACTCGCCATCGAAGGCTTCGCCGAACTGCGGGCCGAGATTGTCGCGGCGGCGGCGGTGCTCGGCGCGGAATCCGACCGCATCACCAAGATCGGCGCGGCCTACATGCGTTTCGTGGCGCGCCGCCCGGCGCTGACGCGGCTGATGTTCGGCCCGCAGCTTCCCAACCGCGACGCCTTCCCTGCGCTGGGCGAAGCCGCCGACGCGGTCGGCGTCGAGATCGGCAAGGCGCTGCACGATTCCGCGCTGGGGCTGGCGGTGTGGGCGGCGGTGCACGGACTGGCCATGCTCATCCTGGAGAACGTCATCGACCTCGGCCAGCGGCGCTCGGGCCTCGACGTGCTGCCCTCGCGGGCGGAAATCCTGCTGCGCAGCCTGTTCGCGGTGACGCGGGAGTAGGGCGCTTCCCTTTCGCTTCACTACAAATCGTTTTTTTTCACTTCGTTTTCGGCAGAGTCCTCCCGCCCGACATCTGGGACTTTTTCAAAACGCACGCGAACGTTCCCTCCGTCTAAAACTCGTTCACGCTCGCTTTCGCCACTTCCCCCGCTTCGCGGGGGCGGAAAATATCGCGCATTACTTTCTTCCCCCGCATTGCGGGGGAAGTGCCGAGCGCATAGCGCGAGGCGAAGGGGGCGTCCGTTCGCAAATGTGCTGATGTAAGGGAAATGGTCGTTCGACCTTGTCGGTTCAAGGGGAGACTGGAAAAAATTATCGCTGCGAGTGCGCTCGAGTCGCAAACCGCCGACCGGCAAGGTTCAAGGGGAGTTCGCGACGGCCATGCGCGCGCGGATGCGAGCGGCGGTGGCCGCACTTTTAGCCGTCTATGCAATTATCGGGAACGCCGTCGTAAGTGAAGCCCGGCCGATTTCCAAGGGGTTGCTTGAACACATATTTCTGAGCGAACGGGAACATATAAGGGCGTTTTTCGGTGTCCGATTTGAATTCGTTCGGGATGTAGTCGTCGTAATAAATGACGCCATACATCCACAGATTCGAGCGCCCTTCTTTAAGCTTGGATGTTTCCGAGGGGGTGAGGTTAACGGCGAAATCGTTGGCGATTGTCAGCGGATTCTCATGGGGAAGCAGCAACCATCGCTTTGGGAAAGAAAAACGAGTTGGCTTTCCATCAAAGGGCCATTCTTCCTTCCCAGTCATTCGATTGAGTTTGCTGCACTCAAATGTGGGGGAGACGCTATATCCGATCTTTACGGCACGAATGACGGCTGGCGCTTGCCAGACGTTCTGCGCCTCGACGTGGACGTGCAACGTGCTTGGAATATTACCCGATAGCACGGGTGCTGCGGTCATCTCATAAATCAAAATGGGGCGCAAATTGTTCACAGAAACGTTGACCGCTCGACGCGTTTCGTAGGATTGCCACCCAATAATCACAGCAGTGATAGCGAGAATGATGTTGCCAGCGATAGCCACTCCAAGTGTGATCTTATCGAAGAGGTCGCGCTTGGGTTTCTTGGAATCGCGGCGGTAATATGGAATGAAGGTCACTTTCGCAACATCCTCGCCGCATCCCTTGCGAAGTAGGTGAGAATCCCGTTCGCGCCGGCGCGTTTGAAGCTCAATAAGCTTTCGAGAATGACTCGGTCGCGGTCGAGGAAGCCGCGCTCGATCGCCGCCATCAGCATCGAATACTCGCCCGACACCTGATAGACGAAGGTCGGCATTCCGAATTCGTCCTTCACCCGGCGCACGATGTCGAGATAGGGCATTCCCGGCTTCACCATCACCATGTCGGCGCCCTCGGCGATGTCGAGCGCCACTTCGCGCAGCGCCTCGTCGCCGTTGGCCGGGTCCATCTGGTAGGTGCGCTTGTCGCCGGTGAGCGCCTTGGCCGAGCCCACCGCGTCGCGGAACGGCCCGTAGAACGCGGACGCATATTTCGCCGCGTAGGCCATGATGAGCGTGTTCTTGTGTCCGGCCTTCTCCAGCGCCGCGCGGATGGCGCCGATGCGCCCGTCCATCATGTCCGACGGCGCGATGATGTCGCAGCCGGCCTCCACCTGGACGAGCGCTTGGCGCACCAGAACCTCCACCGTCTCGTCGTTGGCCACGTAATCGCCGATCAGCAAGCCGTCGTGGCCGTGGCTGGTGTAGGGATCGAGCGCCACGTCGCACAGAACGCCGATGTCGGGCACCGCCTTCTTGATCGCGCGCACCGTGCGGCAGACGAGGTTCTTGCCGTTCGTCGCCTCGCGCCCGTCGGCGGTCTTCAGCGCCGGGTCGGTATACGGAAACAGCGCTACCACCGGGATGCCGAGCTTGGCTGCTTCCTCCGCCGCGCCGGCGGCAAGATCGGCCGACAGCCGCTCCACACCCGGCATGGACGCGACCGGCACGCGCTTGTTCTCGCCGTCGACCACGAACAGCGGCCAGATGAAATCCGCTGGCGACAGGGACGTTTCGGCCACCAGGGCGCGCGACCAGCCGTGGCGGCGCAAGCGGCGCATGCGTGTGGCGGGGAAGGCGGAGGTCTCGGTCATGGCCTTGGTCTTTCGAATTCGGCGCCACTATAGGCCATGCTTAACCCCCGGCAACGCCAAGATTGACGCGCCGCGAACGGCCTTCTGCGGCGCCGCGCAAAGGACTTAACGAATTGTTTGCCTCGAATGCCGAAGCCGCGTCCGCACTTTGCCGCTGCCGGGCATTTGCCTGGAGTTCTCCGACAGTTTTTACCCACTTTTAAGGACTGTGGCCTAGGCTTCCTGCACATAACAGGTGGGCCCCCGCAATAGGGGGAAAGACGATGACGGCACTGGCAAAACCGCAGGAATCCGCGGCGCTCGAGAGCACGCGTACGCTCGGAAAGCATTACCTCGAAACGCTCAATCTGGTGGAGCGGCTGCATCGCCAGCTGCTCGACGTGATCAAGGACGAACTCGACCGGCGCGAGGAACGCGAGATCAACAGCGTGCAGGCATTGCTGCTGTTCAATGTCGGCGACCAGGAATTGAGCGCGGGCGAATTGCGTAGCCGCGGGCACTATCTCGGCTCGAACGTCTCCTACAATCTCAAGAAGCTCGTCGATCTCGGCTACATCCACCACGAACGCTCGGAAGTGGACCGCCGCTCGGTGCTGGTGCGCCTGACGCGCAAGGGGGAGTTCGTGCGCGACATGCTGCGCGAACTGTTCGCGCGCCATCTGGGCTCGCTGGAAGCGGTCGGCAACGTCACCTCCGAAGATCTGGACGGCCTCAACGGCAGCCTGAAACGGCTGGAGCGCTTCTGGATCGACCAGGTCCGCTTCCGCCTCTAAAAGTCTGCCTCCGACTCGTGCCATGATCGCGGCGCAGCCCGCAGCCGGACGCGCGCCCTGAGACAGAAGATCGACCGCCATCTGCGCCATCACGGGCGCTTCTACGCCGCCGCCGCGTTCGGCGCCGCGGTCTATACGGCCTTGCGTCTGGCGCAGGTTCCGGCGGCGGCCGGCGCCGCGGGCGACGCGTTCTTCGCCGTCTACCTCGCCGCCAGCGCCTGGCTGCTGCTGACGACGGCCAACGCCGACGCGAGACGCTGCGCCGATACGGAAGACGAAGGCATCATGGTCGTCGCGGTGATCGCGCTCGCGGCCGTGACGTTCAATGTCGTCGACATCTTCATCGTGCTGAATCAGCAGCACCGGGCGGATTTGCCGTCGCTGGCGGTGGCGCTCGCCGCGGCGCCGCTCGGCTGGTGCATGTTGCATACCATCGCGGCTTTTCACTACGCAAACCTGTATTATTCCGTTTCCTGCGAGGAAACTTCCGAGAGGACGTTGGAATTTCCCGGAACAGAGAATCCCAATTTATGGGATTTCGTCTATTTCTCGTTCGTGGTCGGCATGACCGCCCAGGTTTCCGACGTGCAGATTCGCACGACGGCGATGCGCCGGGCCGTCACCGGCCATTCGGTCGTCTCGTTCTTCTTCAACACGGTCTTGATCGCCATGGCGGTGAATGCCGCCGTCGCCGGTGCGGGTTAGCCAACAGGGGCCGTCGGTGCTACACTGCAACACCGTCGTGTGTGACAAATCGTACGGGCAGGTTCCGCCGGATTGAACTGTTCGTGGAACTTGTCGGACAATGCGCCGGTTTTGCAGGGGCATAAGAGAAAAGACATGGCCTTTCCCTATTTTGCCCGGTTCCAGGACGTACTAGCCGGATTGAAGCGCGAAGGACGGTATCGGGTTTTTGCCGATATTCTGCGCAAGCGCGGAAGTTTTCCTACCGCCGATTTCTACGGCGACGACGCCAGGCGCCAGGTCACCGTCTGGTGCAGCAACGACTATCTCGGCATGGGGCAGCATCCGAAA
This sequence comes from Alphaproteobacteria bacterium, assembly GCA_028871795.1. GTDB lineage: Bacteria > Pseudomonadota > Alphaproteobacteria > Micropepsales > Micropepsaceae > Rhizomicrobium. The sequence continues at coordinate 90,968 of JAGWMG010000004.1, forward strand.
GTCCTCGCCGCGATGCACGAGGCGATCGACAATGCCGGCGCCGGCGCCGGCGGCACGCGCAACATCTCCGGCACCACGCATTACCATGTCGAACTGGAACGCGAACTCGCCGATCTGCACCACAAGGAAGCGGCGCTGCTCTTCAGTTCGGGCTACGTCTCGAACGACACCACCTTGGCGACGCTGGCGAAGCTGCTGCCAAGCGCCGTCATATTCTCGGACGAACTCAACCACGCCTCGATGATCGAGGGCATCCGCCACAGCGGCGCCGCGAAGCATATCTTCCGCCACAACGATCTGGCCCACCTCGAAGAGCTGCTGCGGGCCGCCGATCTTCCTCTGCCGAAGATCATCGCCTTCGAATCCGTCTATTCGATGGACGGCGACTTCGGGCCGACGGCGGCCATCTGCGACCTTGCCGACAAATACGGCGCGCTGACCTATCTCGACGAAGTCCACGGCGTGGGGCTCTACGGCCCGCGCGGGGCCGGCGTCGCGGCGCGCGACGGCGCCATGGACCGCATCGACATCATCGAGGGCACGCTGGCCAAGGCGTTCGGGCTCATGGGCGGCTACATCGCCGGCAAGGCGGAAGTGGTCGACTGCGTGCGCTCGTTCGCGTCGGGCTTTATCTTCACGACCTCGCTGGCTCCGGCCATCGCGGCGGGCGCGCTGGCGAGCGTGCGTCACCTCAAGCAGAGCGACGTCGAGCGCAAGACGGTCTACGAGCATTCGGCGTTGCTGAAAGCGATGTTCCGCAACGCCGGCTTGCCGGTGGTCAACTCGCCGAGCCACATCGTGCCGGTGCTGGTGGGCGATGCCGCGCTGTGCAAATCCGTCGCCGACGCGCTGCTGCGCGATCACGCGATCTACGTGCAGCCGATCAATTACCCCACCGTTCCGCGCGGCAAGGAGCGGCTGCGCTTCACGCCGTCGCCGTTCCACACACACCGGATGATCGACGAACTGGTGCAGGCGCTGGACACGGTGTGGGCGGACCATCATCTGCAACGAGCGGCGTAAAAAGCGAATGGCGAGTGGCGGATGGAACCATTCGCTAATCCCTATTCGCGTTTCCTTATCCTCTGCGCCGGCCCTTCGTCGCGGGCGCGCTGCGGCCCAGCCCGATCTTCTTGGCGAATTCGGAGCGCTGTGCGGCATAATTTGAGGCGACCATCGGATAATCCGCCGGCAGATTCCATTTGGCGCGGTACTGGTCCGGCGTCAGCCCGTAGCGCGAGCGCAGGTACCGCTTGAGCATCTTCAGCTTCTTGCCGTCTTCCAGGCAAATCAGGTGTTCGGGCGTCACGGACTTTTTCACCGGCACGGCGGGTTTTTGCGTGGTCGCCATCTCGCCCGCGCCGCTACCGGACAGACTGCCCAGCGTCGCGTGGACGCTCTTGATCATTGCGGGCAATTCGCTGACCGGAACCGGGTTGTTGCTGACATAAGCGGCGACGATGTCGCTGGCCAACTTGAGAATATCGTCGCTTCTTGAGACTTCCACGTCGTGATTACCCATTGTGTTGAAACCTCTGTTTCGAGTGAAGATGCAGTTCACCGCGTTGTCTACCGTATTACCTGGGCCTACAGCAAAATCAAGGTGTTCTTCCACACCGATCTGTGAATGAGTCGGAACGGCCTTAATAATCGACTCCGCCGACACTTACATTATTTTTTGAGTCTCGTTTCTATAGTCTCGCCTATCGGTTGATATTACATGACTGCAACATATAATATTCCCGCTACAGTTGTATGTACTTCCTGTGCGTCGGTTGGCCGAAAGCGCCCGCGTCTGCCTCGTTTTGCTGGCGCTAGATTTGGTAAAGCGGTAGGGGTACGACCCCCGAGCGCTGCGGCAGCGGACCAAGGCTTGCGCCGGGGCAGCTACGAGCGAGGTGGTCATGGTGGCGAGTCCCGCGGCGAGTTCCGGTTTTTTCAATCTTGGATTGGCAGCGGCCGACCCGGACCTGGCCCGCGCCGTCGGCGGCGAGTTGAAACGCCAGCAGGACCGGATCGAGCTGATTGCGTCCGAGAATATCGTCAGCCGGGCGGTGCTCGAAGCGCAGGGATCGGTCCTTACCAACAAATACGCCGAGGGCTATCCCGGCCGGCGCTACTACGGCGGCTGCGAATATGTAGACGTCGCGGAACAGCTCGCCATTGACCGCGCCTGCCGGCTGTTCGATTGCACTTTCGCCAATGTGCAGCCTCATTCCGGCGCCCAGGCCAACCAGGCGGTGTTCTTCGCCTTGATGCGGCCCGGCGACACCTTCATGGGTCTTTCCCTGGCGGCGGGCGGACATCTGACCCACGGTTCGCCCGTCAACCAGTCCGGCAAATGGTTCAAGCCGGTTCCCTACAGCGTGCGCCGCCAGGATCACCGCATCGATATGGACGAGGTGGAAAGCCTGGCGAAGGAGCACAAGCCCAAGCTCATCATCGCCGGCGGCTCGGCCTATCCTCGTTTCATCGACTTTGCCCGCTTCCGCAAGATCGCCGACGAGGTCGGCGCCATTTTCATGGTGGACATGGCGCATTTCGCGGGATTGGTGGTGGGCGGCGTGCATCCCAATCCGCTCGATCACGCCCAGGTGGTGACCACCACCACGCATAAGACCCTTCGCGGTCCGCGCGGCGGCATGATCCTGTCGCGCGACGCCGATCTGGGCAAGAAGATCAACTCCGCCGTGTTCCCCGGATTGCAGGGCGGCCCGCTGATGCACGTGATCGCAGCCAAGGCCGTGGCCTTCGGCGAAGCGCTGACGCCGGAGTTCAAGCGTTACGCGCGCGCCGTCGTCGACAACGCCAAGACGCTGGCCGAGACGCTGCACGCCCACGGCCTCGACATCGTCTCGGGCGGCACCGACACGCATCTGATGCTGGTCGATCTGCGCCCCAAGGGCACCACGGGGCGCGCCGCCGAAAAGGCGCTCGACCGCGCCTTCATCACCTGCAACAAGAACGCCGTTCCCTTCGACACCGAGAAGCCTACGGTCACCTCCGGCGTGCGGCTGGGGTCGCCCGCCGGCACCACGCGGGGATTCGGCGCCGCCGAGTTCCGCGAAATCGGAGAGCTGATCGTCGAAGTCGTCGACGCGCTCGGCAAGAACGGCGAGGCCGGCGATGCGGCCGTCGAAGCCCAAGTGCGCGAACGCGTAAACATCCTGTGCCAGCGTTTTCCCATCTATCCATAAGAGGCGCCCATGCGCTGTCCGTTTTGCGGTCACGACGATACCCAGGTCAAAGACAGCCGTCCCAGCGAGGACAATTCGGCGATCCGCCGCCGCCGTCATTGTCCCGAATGCGGCGGGCGCTTCACCACCTTCGAGCGCGTGCAGCTGCGCGAGCTGATCGTGGTCAAGAAGAACAACCGCCGCGAGCCGTTCGACCGCGACAAGCTGGAACGCTCGATCAACCACGCCCTGCGCAAGCGCCCGGTGGAGCGCGAGCGCATCGACCGCATGATCACGGGCATCGTGCGCCGCCTGGAGAGCATGGGCGAGAACGAAATCCCCTCGCCGATGATCGGCGAGCTGGTGATGCAGGCGCTGCAGAGCCTCGACAAGGTCGCGTACGTGCGCTTCGCCTCGGTCTACAAGAACTTCCGCGAGACCAAGGATTTCGAGAACCTCATCGGCGAACTCGAGGGCGAGGAGAAGGAATAGGACGGCCGGGCGGCGGACAGATTTCCTACCTCCCGCCTCGAGGGGGAGGCGAAGAGCGGCGCATGACAGCGAACCTTTCAGACCTCCGTCACATGCGCCATGCGCTGGCGCTCGCGGAACGCGCGCTGGGGGCTGTCGCCCCCAACCCCGCCGTTGGCTGCGTGATCGTGTCGCGCGAAGACCATGTCGCCGGGCGCGGCTGGACGGGGCGGGGCGGGCGGCCTCACGCCGAGGCCGTCGCGCTGGAACAGGCGGGCGCGGCGGCGCGCGGAGCGACCGCCTACGTCACGCTGGAACCTTGCGCCCATCACGGCCGCACGCCGCCTTGCGTCAACGCGCTGGTGGAAGCGGGCGTGGCGCGCGTGGTGGCCGCGGTGGAAGATCCCGATCCGCGCGTGCGCGGCAAGGGCTTCGCCATCCTGCGCGACTCCGGCGTGGAAGTTGCCGCCGGCCCGTGCGCCAAAGAGGCGGCGGAGCTGAACGCCGGTTTCTTCCTGCGCCTGCGCGAGGGACGGCCGCTGGTCACGCTCAAGATCGCCCAAAGCCTCGACGGCAAGACGGCCACGGCGGCGGGCGAAAGCAAGTGGATTACCGGCGAGGCGGCGCGCGCCTACGGACATCTCCTGCGCGCGCGCCACGACGCGATCCTGATCGGCAGCGGCACGGCGCTGGCCGACGATCCGCAACTGACCTGCCGCCTGCCGGGCCTGGAGGACCGCTCGCCGCTGCGCGTCGTGCTGGACACCAGGCTGAAGCTGAACGACTGGTCCAAGCTGGCCCAGAGCGCCGCCACGACGCCGACCCTGGTCTTCACCACCGCGGACGGCGGCGGTTCGCTCGCCGCTTGCGGGGTCGAAGTCGCGAAGATCGCGCGCGACGCCCGCGGCCGGCCCGATGCGGCGGCCGTGCTGAAGGAGCTGGGCAGGCGCGGCATAACGCGCCTCTTGGTCGAGGGCGGGGCGACGGTCCATGCGACCTTGCTGGACCGCGGGCTGGCGGACCGGCTGGAAATCTTCCGCAGCCCGCTGGTGCTGGGTGCGGCGGGTCACGACGGGATCGATTCGCTGGCCTCTCTGACCCTGGGAGAAGCGCCGCGTTTCCGGCCCGTCGGCCGGCGACGCTTCGGCGCGGACCTGCTGGAAAGCTTCGCGCGCGAGGATTAGAAGGAGCCCATGTTCACCGGACTGGTCAGCGACGTCGGAGAAGTGCGCCATGCGGAAAAGCACGGCGACACGCACTTGGTCATCTCGACGCATTACGACGTGGCGGCGATGGACGTCGGCGCCTCGGTCGCCTGCGCGGGCGTCTGTCTGACGATCGTCGACAAGGGCGGCGCGAAAGACCGCTGGTTCGCGGTCACGGCGTCCGGCGAGACGGTGTCGAAAACCACCATCGGGCGCTGGAAGGCGGGCGATCCGGTGAATCTCGAACGCCCCCTGCGCGTGGGCGACGAGTTCGGCGGCCACATCGTCACCGGACATATCGACGGCGTCGCCGAGGTGGCCGGGATCGCGGCCGAAGGCGAGTCCGTCCGCATGACCTTCCAGGCGCCCGCGCCGCTGGCGCGCTTCATCGCGCAGAAGGGGTCCATCGCCTTGGACGGCGTGTCGCTGACGGTAAACGAGGCGGACGGCGCGCGCTTCGGCGTCAACATCATTCCGCACACGGCCAAGGTCACGACCTTCGGGCGCCTCAAGGTGGGGGCGAGAGTCAATCTGGAAGTCGATCCGCTGGCCCGCTACGTCGCCCGCCTGGCAAAAGGCTAGAGCGATGTTCCACGAGTACATCTCTTCGATCGAGGACCTAATCGAGGACGCGCGCAACGGCAAGATGTTCATCCTGGTGGACGCGGAAGACCGCGAGAACGAGGGCGACCTCTACGTCCCGGCGCAGATGTGTACGCCGCAAGCGGTCAACTTCATGGCCAAGTACGGCCGCGGCCTTATCTGTCTGGCGCTGACCCAGGAACGCGCCGACGCGCTGCAGATTCCAATGATGACGCAGGTCAACGGCACGCCCAACCGCACCGCGTTCACGGTCTCCATCGAGGCGCGCGAGGGCATCACCACCGGCATTTCCGCGCACGACCGGGCCCGGACGATCGCCGTCGCCATCGATCCGGCAAAGGGACCGCGCGACATCGTGATGCCCGGCCACGTCTTCCCGCTGGTCGCCCGTCACGGCGGCGCGCTGGTGCGCGCCGGGCATACCGAAGCGGCGGTCGATATTGCCAGACTCGCCGGGCTCAACCCGTCGGGCGTCATCTGCGAGATTATGAACGACGACGGCACGATGGCGCGCCTGCCCGATCTCGTGCAGTTCGCGCAATTGCACGGACTGAAGATCGGCACCATCGCCGATCTCATCGCCTATCGCCGCCGCAACGATCACTTCGTCCGGCGCGCCTTGGACACGACCTTCCAGAGCCACAATGGCGGCGACTGGAAGATGATGGTCTACATCAACACCATCGAGTACGCCGAACACATCGCGCTGGTGAAAGGCGACGTCACGACGCCGGAGCCGGTGCTGGCGCGCATGCACGCCGTAAACATCTTCAGCGACATGCTGGCTTATGCGAATTACGGACGCGACGTCCTCGGCGAAGCCATGCGCATCATCGCGCGCGAGGGCCGCGGCGTTGTGGTCGTTCTGCGCCCGACACGTCCGACCTTCGTCTCCGATATGGTGCTGCGGCGCGTGGAGGACGACGTCGATCGCCGCCGGGTCAAGGAATACGGAGTCGGCGCGCAGATTCTGCTCGACCTCGGCATCAAGGAGATGATCCTTCTCACCGATACGCCGGCGAAGAGAGTCGTGGCGCTGGACGGTTACGGGCTCAACATCGTCGCAACGCGGCCCATCAGCAGAAAGGACGGGGGCACATGACGCCGAATATCCTGATCGTGGAGGCGCCGTTCTATCCGCACATCTCGCGCCTGCTGCTCGACGGCGCGACGGCGGCGCTGGAGCGGGGCGGGAGTTCGTTCGACAGCGTTTCCGTCACCGGGGCGCTGGAGATCGCGCCCGTCATCCATTTCGCGGTCAAGGGCGGCGAACACGGCGGCAAGAGCTACGACGGGTTCGTGGCGCTGGGCTGCGTCATCCGCGGCGAGACCCATCATTTCGAGATCGTCGCCGGCGAATCCGCGCGCGCCCTGACGGACCTCGGCATCCATTACGGGCTGTGCATCGGCAACGGCATCCTGACCGTGGACGACGAGCAGCAAGCCATCGCCCGCGCCGACCGCACGCAGCGCGACAAGGGCGGCGACGCCGCGCGCGCCTGCCTGGCGCTGATCGAAATGCGCCACCGCCTCGGCGTTCGCCGGTGAACGCCCCCAAGCCGGATGCGGCGGCACGGCGCGCCGCGCGTCTGGCCGCCGTGCAGGCGCTCTATCAGATGGAGCTGACCGGCGAGGACGCCGGCACCGTGGCGGCGGAATTCGTCGCCTATCGCTTCGGCCGCGAACCGGAGCAACTGGCATTGGGCGAGCCCGACCAGGCGTTCTTCGCAGACGTCGTGCGCGGCGTGCCGCACCATCAGGCGGAAATCGACGCCGCCATCACCGAATGCCTGGCGAGCGACTGGCGGCTGTCGCGCGTGGATTCGATTCTGCGGGCCATCCTGCGCGCCGGCGCCTACGAACTGATCGCGCGCGCGGACGTGCCGGTGAAGGTGATCATCGACGAATACGTGGAGCTGTCGCACGCCTTCTTTTCCGGCGAAGAGCCTGCCTTCGTGAATGCGGCGCTCGACAAGCTGGCACATCGCAAGCGCGCCGCCGAATTCGGCGAACCGCCGCCGGATGACGAAGTGCGGTTCTAGTACGGCCAGGCGCTCAGGATCTGCGTCAGCATCAGAGCCACCGCGAGGCCCATCGGCAGCAGTCCGAAAAAGCCTATTGTAAAGAAGAGACCGGCGCTCCCGACGGTGGAACTCGACATGTGGCGGGCAACGGCTCGAGGTTGACGGTTCATGGCGTCCTCCGAAATCGGCCCGGGCGGAAGGTCCGCTCCGGTAGGCGCCAATGTGGCGGACGCGTCTTGAACCGGCCTTGAAGCGGCGGTTCATCCGCCGTTCATCGGGCTGGGGGGCGCGGCGGCGGATGTGCGATAATAGGACCGAGCAGAAGGACCGCTCATGGCAGACCGACCGTCCGAATTTGCGCTGATCGCAAAACTTTTCGCGCCTCTGGCACAGACGCCGGGCGCGTTCGGACTTCGCGACGATGCCGCATTGCTGCCGCAATTGGCCGGCCACGATATTGTCGTAACGACGGACGCCCTGGTCGAAGGCGTGCATTTCCGCGGCGACGATCCGCCCGCTTCAATCGCCAAGAAGGCGTTGCGCGCCAACCTGTCCGATCTCACCGCGAAAGGAGCGGAGCCGGCAGGATACTTGCTGGCGCTGTCGTTGCCGGCCCACATCGGCATAGCGTGGCTCGAAAGCTTCGCGCGCGGGCTTGAGGCCGATCAAAAGACATTCTCCGTGCCGCTGCTCGGCGGCGACACCACAGCGACGCCCGGTCCGCTGACGCTGGCGATCACCGCGCTGGGCCATGTGCCGGCGGGCACCATGATCCGCCGTGCCGGCGCGAAGGCGGGCGAGAGCGTGTACGTGAGCGGCACCGTCGGCGATGCCGGCGGCGGGCTGGCGCTGCTGAACGGAGAAGGGGCGCGCCTCGGCAAGAATCAACGAGAGGAGCTGATCGAGCGCTACCGCGTACCGAATCCGCGCCTGGCACTCGGGCTGGCCTTGCGGGGCGTGGCCAGCGCCGCGCTGGATGTTTCCGATGGTCTCGTGGGCGACCTGGGGCATATCGCGGAGGTTTCGCGGGTGCGCATCGTCGTCGAGGCGGGGCGGATTCCGGTTTCACCGGCTTTGCGCACCCTATGGGGCAGTACGCCGGAAGCGGTCGTGCGCGCGGCGACGGCGGGCGACGATTACGAGATCGCGTTTGCAGCTCCTTCGGAGCGCGCGGTCATGGACGCCGCCAAGCGTGCCGGGGTCCCCGTGACGCGCATCGGCCGGGTGGAGGAGGGCTGCGGCGTCGTTCTCACCGGCGCGGACGGGCGCGAAATCCCCGTTCCCCGTGCCGGGTTTACGCATTTTTAGCCACGATTTGCGAGGCTCGGGCCATGCGCCGGATTCTCGCCCCCATTCTGCTGCTCCTCTGCACGGTCGCGGCTGCCCCGGCGGCGGCTCCGAAAGAAGGGGCGCCCGGCACCAATGTCGAGATGCCGTTCCTCATAGCGCCCATGAGCAAAGACGGAAAACTGCTTGGATATGCTTACATTTCGAGCAAGACGGTGGCCTCCTCGCAATCCGCCGCCATCGCCGTGCGCGAGAAGCTCGCCTTCATCCAGGATGCCTTCGTGCGCGATGTGAACACGCGGTCTATCAGCAAAGCGGACGATCCGACCGCCATCGACACGGCGCTGCTGAACGCCCGGCTGCTCGCCGCCGCCAAGCGAATTGTAGGCGGCGACAAGGTTGTCAGGATTGTCTTCACCGCCGCCCAATTCGCGCCGCTGCACCCCAGCGATTCCACCTTGAATCTGGCGCCGACGTCGGACAAGGCGCCCGCAACCGGCGCGGTCGCGCCTGGACCGGCTCCAGCCCCGGCCCCAAGCAATGCTCCTGCCGCTGCGCCATCCCCCGCGGCATCTAACCCGGCACAGGGCGCAACACACTAAAGTTGCTTCCCCGACCCGCTTTTGGCATGTTCCGCCGCTTTCGAAGCGGCGGGCCTCCCCGCCGTGGAATTCGGCGCCGGGCGCCGTTCAACTTGGTCCAAGAGAATCGTCACGAGGGGACACCATGAGCGTGGAGCTTGAACTTGTATTGGCGTGCGGCGTTCTGGCGCTGCTGTACGGCGGATGGACCGTACGCTGGGTGCTGGCAAAGAACCCCGGCAACGCCCGTATGCAGGAGATCGCCGCCGCGATCCAGGAAGGCGCTCGCGCCTATCTGAATCGCCAGTACACGACGATCGCCATCGTCGGCGCGGTCGTCTTCGCGCTCGCCTGCTATTTCCTGGGATGGCAAGTCGGCGTCGGCTACCTGATCGGCGCGACCCTGTCGGGAGCGGCCGGTTACGTCGGCATGAACGTCTCGGTACGCGCCAATGTGCGCACGGCAGAGGCCTCGCGCCAGGGACTGGCCGCAGGGCTCACGCTCGCTTTCCGCTCCGGCGCGGTGACGGGATTGCTGGTGGCGGGTCTCGGCCTGATCGGCGTCGCCGGTTATTACGCCTTCCTCACCTCGGGTCTCGGCCTCAGCCTGGAGGATCCCCAACAGAGCCGCGTCATCGTGGATTCGCTAGTCGGCCTGGGCTTCGGCGCCTCGCTGATCTCGATCTTCGCACGGTTGGGCGGCGGCATCTTCACCAAGGGCGCCGACGTCGGCGGCGACATGGTCGGCAAGGTCGAAGCCGGCATCCCCGAGGACGATCCGCGCAATCCCGCCACCATCGCCGACAACGTCGGCGACAATGTCGGCGACTGCGCCGGCATGGCGGCGGATTTGTTCGAAACCTATGCGGTGACGACGGTGGCGACCATGGTGCTCGCCTCCATCTATTTCTCGGGCGGGACCAAAGCCACCTTGATGCTGCTGCCGCTGGCCATCGCCGGCATGTGCATCATCACCTCGATCATCGGCACCTACTTCGTGCGGCTGGGGCCGAGCAAGAAGATCATGGGCGCGCTCTACAAGGGCGTCATCACCACCGGCGTATTGTCGCTGATCGGCTTGTGGCCGTTGATGAACTACCTGCTCGGCGGGATGGATAACCCGTTGCGGCCTGGAGGAACGGGTCTGACCTTCACCGGCACCCAGCTTTTCCTTTGCGGCGCGGTGGGCCTTGCCATCACCGGCGCGCTGATCTGGATCACCGAGTACTACACCGGCACCAATTTCCGCCCGGTGCAGGCGATCGCCAAGGCATCGATCACCGGCCACGGCACCAACGTCATCCAGGGCCTCGCGGTCTCGATGGAATCCACGGCCATGCCCGCGCTCGTCATCTGCGTCGGCATCGTCGCGGCCTATACGCTGGCGGGCCTGTTCGGCATCGCCATCGCGGTGTCCACGATGCTGTCGCTGTGCGGCATGATCGTGGCGCTCGACGCCTTCGGGCCGGTCACCGACAATGCCGGCGGCATCGCCGAAATGAGCGGCCTGGAAGGCGACGTGCGCAAGACCACCGACGCGCTCGATGCGGTCGGCAACACCACCAAGGCGGTGACCAAGGGTTACGCCATCGGTTCGGCGGGGCTCGGCGCGCTGGTGCTGTTCGCGGCGTACACGGAGGATCTCAAATACTTCATCGCCCATTCCGATGCGTACACGTACTTCGCCGGTTTGAGCGCTCCGACTTTCAGTCTGGCGGACCCCTGGGTCGTCGTCGGTCTCTTCATCGGCGGGCTGCTGCCTTATCTGTTCGGCGGCATCGCCATGACGGCGGTGGGCCGCGCGGCGGGCGCCGTGGTCGAGGAAGTGCGCCGTCAGTTCAAGGAAATGCCGGGCATTATGAAAGGGACGCAGAAGCCCGACTACGGCCGCGCGGTGGACATGCTGACCAAGGCCGCCATCCGCGAGATGCTGGTGCCGTCGCTGCTGCCGGTGTTGTCGCCGATCGTGCTCTTCTTCATCGTCGACTTCGTTGCCGGCAAGGAGCAGGCGTTCAATGCGCTGGGCGCCATGCTGCTCGGCGTGATCGTCACCGGGCTGTTCGTCGCCATCTCGATGACGTCGGGCGGCGGCGCCTGGGACAACGCCAAGAAATGGATCGAGGACGGCCATTACGGCGGCAAGGGCTCCGACGCGCATAAGGCGGCGGTCACGGGCGACACCGTCGGCGATCCCTACAAGGATACGGCCGGCCCGGCGGTCAACCCGATGATCAAGATCACCAACATCGTGGCTCTGCTGCTGCTGGCGACGCTGGCGCATTTCGTCTGAGGGGATATATTTTTGGCAAACGGCGAGTAGGGAAAACCCTATTCGCCGTTTGCTGCCGACCTGAGGCCCTTAGTGGCCCGGACCGCCGCCGCCACCCGGATTTTGTTCCTGCTGGTTCATGCCGCCGCCCGGCATGCCCGGCGTGGCATTGAAGAGCTGCTGCAGGAAGGTCAGTTCGCGTCCCGGCGAGGGCGTCGTGCGTGTCTCGAAGGCCACGACATGGCCGTCTTCGAGGCTGAAATGCTTGACGCCGGCGACCTTGCCGTCCTTGTCGAAATAGATCGCGAGGACATGGCGCGATTCGATGGTCGGCGTGAAAAACGCAATCTGCTTCTCGACGCTCGATATGTAATACCAAGCATCGTTGTTGAAGGTGGCTTGCACGGAAGGATCGCCCAGGCGATCTTCGACCACCGTCTTGCTGTCGGCGCCGACGGTGATGCCGGCCTCTGCGTCGGGGTCCTGCAGATAGCCGCGCTGGCTAATCACGGGCGTGCAGCCCATCAGCATCAGGCACAGCGAGCAGAGGACGAGTTTTTTCATGCGGCGGAATTCCCTTGTGCGGATGTGCTAGCCTTGGGATGTCTCGCTTGCAAGACCCGGAAGGCACATCATGCTAAACGCTCTGCGCCGGAGCAAGGTGCGACAATCGCCGGCCGCCAGGCTTTACGCGGCTTTGGTGGCGCGGGCGCGCGATCCTGTATTTTTCGCAAGATTCGGGGTCAAGGACAGTCTGGACGGGCGCTTCGACCTGGTGGCTCTGCACGCTTGGCTGGTCCTCGACAGGTTGACCGGTGCGGACCCCTCCGTGTCTCAGGCCTTGGTCGATGAAATCTTTGCAGCCTTCGACGCAGCGCTGCGCGAACTGGGTGCCGGCGACATCGGCATGGGAAAGCGGATCAAGAAGCTCGCCAACGCGTTTTACGGCCGGCTGCAAGCCTATAGCGGGGCCGCCGACGAGGCCGCCATGGAGGCGGCTCTGGTCCACAACCTGTATCGCGGCGCCTTGGCCCCCGGCGCCAAAGCGGTGGCGCGGTATGCGCTGCGTGCGAAGGCACATCTTCAGGCGTGCGAGGTGGAGGCGGGTGCGATCGATTTCGGTCCCCTGCCGGATGAGGAAGCGGCCGATGAACGATAAGCCGGCGCCGCCCCTGCGCCACTTTTTCGACCTCGGCGATCTGTCGCTGGCCGGCAGCCGGATCGAGATTTCCGCCGACCGCGACCAGCTGGCGCGCCTGGCGCGCTGGTGCGGCGTGGAGGCCGTATCGGCCTTCGGCGCACAACTGGAGCTTCGCCGTCTGGCGCCGGCGCGGTTCGCATTCGAAGCGGAGCTGGAGGCCGATGTCGTGCAGAAATGCGTCGTGACCCTCGAACCCGTGGCCGCGCACATCGCCAGGCGTGTATCGCGCGAGCTACATTTTTCGCCGCATCCGCGCCCGCAAGGCGGCGAACTGACCTTGGCGGCTGGCGACGAAGACGTCCCCGAGGAAATCGCCAGCCTGGACTACGATCTCGCGGCACCGCTGTTGGAGGAGTTCGTCCTGTCCATCGATCCCTACCCACGCAAGCTGGGGGCGACGTTCGAGCCGCCCGCGCGAGAAGCCGAGCCTCCCGAAAGTCCGTTTGCCGTGTTGAAGAAGCTCGGCGAACAGGGCTGAATGGCGGAAAATAGCCGTTTTTCGCGCTTGAATCCCGCGGCGGTTTCCTGTTCACTCCGCGCCTTGCTTTGCCTGCCGGTCCGGTCGCGCGCTTTCGGCGCGCGGTCCCGTCCGCGCCTTTGGAGTAGGTCTTCCGCCATGGCGGTCCCCAAGAGAAAAAAGTCGCCGTCACGGCGCAATATGCGCCGGTCGCATGATCGGTTGGCGCCGGCGTCCCACAACGAATGTCCCAATTGCGGCGAACAAAAGCGCCCGCATCACATTTGCGGCGCGTGCGGCCATTACGACGGCCGGGAAGTAGCAGCCAAGGCCAAAGCCTGATCGGAACGGCGAAAAGCTCCGGCATTCTCTCTGAGGGGCAGTTGCGATCGTGTCCCGCGAATTGACGGTTTCCATAGACGCGATGGGCGGCGACGCCGGCCCGTCCGTGATCGTCTCCGCGCTCGCCCGCTCGGTGCAGCGCCACCCGAAAGTGAAGTTCATTCTGCACGGCGACGAGCCGATGCTCGAAAAGCTGCTGGGGAAGCGCCGCGCCAGATTCGCCAACCGCGTCGCCGTGCGGCACGCGGCGGCATACGTGCGCATGGACGAGAAGCCAAGCCTGGCGCTTCGCCGCGGACGCAACACCAGCATGTGGCGCGCCATCGAATCCGTTAAGAACGGCGACGCCGAAGTCGTGGTGTCCGCCGGCAACACCGGCGCCTTGATGGCCATGTCGATGTACCAGCTCGGGGTCATCGACGGCATCTCGCGGCCGGCAATCGCGGGCTTGTGGCCGACCAAGCGGGGACAGTGCGTGGTTCTCGACATTGGCGCCAATATCGAATGCGACGCCGACCAGCTCGTCGATTTTGCGGTGATGGGCGAAGCCTTCGCGCGCGCCGTGCTCGGAATCCAGCGTCCGACGGTGGGCTTGCTCAACGTCGGATCGGAAGAGGTCAAGGGCCACGACGCGGTGAAGGGTGCCGCCCAATTGCTGCGCAATGCGTCGCTGCCCATGGAATTCGTGGGGTTCATCGAGGGAGACGATATTGCCGAGGGCACCGTCGACGTGGTCGTGACCGACGGCTTCACCGGCAATATCGCGCTCAAGACGGCCGAAGGAACGGCCAAGCTGGTCATCAGCTATCTGCGCAGCGCGCTGAAGCGCTCGCTTCTCTCGCGGCTGGGCGCGTTCCTGGCGAGCGGGGCGCTGAAGGCGCTGCGCCGCAAGCTCGATCCGCGGGCGTCCAACGGCGGCATGTTCCTCGGTCTCAACGGCGTCGTGGTGAAGAGCCACGGCGGAACCGACGCGCTCGGATTCGCCAGCGCCACCGACATGGCCATCGGCATGGCCGAAGGTGCGGTCAACAAAAGCATCATCGCGGACAGGGCCGGTGTGCAGCAGACAAGCCGGGAGGCGGCCGCCAGGTGATCCGTTCGCATGTCATCGGTTGCGGCGCGTATCTGCCCAAGGCCGTTCTCACCAACCACGACCTTGCCAAGCGCGTGGACACCAGCGACGACTGGATCGTCGCACGCACCGGAATACGCGAACGGCGCGTCGCCGGGCCCGGCGAAAAGACGTCCGATCTGGCGTTCGAAGCCGCCCATGCGGCGCTGGCAGGCGCGGGGTTGGCGGCCGACGATCTCGATCTCGTTGTCTGCGCCACCACGACGCCGGACGAGACCTTTCCTTCCGTCGCCACCAAGATTCAGATGCGGCTGGGGATGACGCGCGGAGCCGCGTTCGACGTCCAGGCCGTGTGCTCCGGCTTCATTTACGGTCTGGCCGTCGCCGACAATTTCATCCGCTGCGGACAGGCGCGAACCGTTCTGCTGATCGGCGCGGAGTGCATGACCCGGCTGCTCGACTGGAACGACCGCACGACCTGCGTGCTGTTCGGAGACGGGGCGGGAGCGGTCGTACTGAAAGCGGCAAAGGGGTCGGGCGGCAACGAGGACCGGGGCGTCCTCAACACCAAGCTGTTCTCGGACGGCAGGCTGCACGACATGCTTTATGTGGACGGCGGTCCTTCCTCCACCCAGACGACCGGTCATCTCAGGATGCACGGCAAGGAAGTCTTCCGCCACGCGGTGACCAATATCGCAGCCTCGATCGTGGCTTCCCTGGACCACGCCGGGCTCAGGGTCGCCGACATCGACTGGTTCGTGCCGCACCAGGCGAATCAACGCATCCTCGACGGAACTTCGAAAAAGCTGGGGATTCCCCACGAAAAGGTGGTCTCGACGGTGGCGCTGCACGGCAACACCTCGGCGGCGTCCGTGCCCCTGGCCCTGGCCACGGCGGTCGGCGACGGCCGGATAAAGCGCGGTGATCTTGTCCTCCTGGAGGCGATGGGCGGCGGCATTACCTGGGGCGCGGCCCTGCTGCGCTGGTAGCCAATCTCAGCAGCATCGCCTATCCCTTTGATGTTGACGGCAAATCCCCAATGCTAATAGGGTTGCGCCATCACGAGGGAGTCGTTTGACGACCATGACCAGCAGCACGCTGACCCGCGCCGACCTGACAGAGGCCGTGTTCCAAGCCGTCGGCCTCTCGCGCAACGAATCCGCACAGATGGTCGAGGATATTCTGGAAGAGCTGTGCTCCGCGCTTGCCCGCGGCGAAACGGTGAAGCTCTCCTCGTTCGGCACCTTTGCCGTGCGGCAGAAATCGCAACGCATGGGCCGCAACCCGAAGACCGGCGACGAAGTTCCGATTGCGCCGCGCCGCGTGCTCGTGTTCCGCCCGAGCCATGTGCTGAAGGCGGTCATCAACGGCCAGACGCCGCCCGTCGGCGCGGAAGCGGATTAGGCCGCGATGCTCCTCGGCGCTGCGCAGCTTGCCGTACGCACGAAATCGCCCGAAGCCTTCCGCACGATCAGCGAGGTCGCCGGCGAGCTGGACGTGCCGCAGCACGTCCTGCGTTTCTGGGAGAGCCGCTTCGCGCAGGTGCGCCCGGTCAAACGCGCGGGCGGGCGGCGCTACTATAGGCCCGAAGACGTCGATCTGCTGCGCGGCATCCGCGCGCTGCTGTATTCCGAAGGCTACACGATCAAGGGCGTACAGAAGGTATTGCGCGAGCGCGGCTTGCGCTTCGTGGCCGAGGTCGGCCGCGGCGAAACCGTCGCCGAGTCCGCCGTTGCCGAGCCGGAGATGGCGGAGCGGTTCGCCGCGCGTGTCGTGCGCCTCGACCGCGACACGCCGCAAACGCTGGCGGAAGAAGAGCGCGTGAAGCTGGAAATCCTCTTGGCCGAACTCTTGCGCTTGAAAAGCCGCCTGCAAGCCGCGCAGCGCGTAAGCGGCGGTTAGCCTGCGCCTCGTCGATTACGCCTACCGCTGCGGCGGGAATTTCTAATAGGCTTTGCGCGAATTGCCGGAACAGGCGCCAGAGTGAGGATGTCATGCATCGGAAATGGTTTCGCAGAATTGGCCTATTATATGTGCCGATCAGCGTCATGGGGTGAGCTTTAACGCTTTTGACCGGCTTCATTGCCGTTCGCACGTTCCTGATGGTGGATCAGCATTCGCACTCGGCAAGCGACACTCTGATCGGAGCCGTTCCAATTATCGCCGTCCTGTTTCTCCTTCTTTGGGTCGTTGCGACGCGCTCTGCGCACTCTGGAAACTCGGATTAGGCCGCTGCGGGCGATCCGGCTCGGTTGCTGTTCGCTAACGCGCCCACTATAGTCCGCCGCCCTTGGCGACAGCCTTGGATATACCCCTGGCGGCCCAGCCGCCGAACGTCGGAGCGTGGCGCAGCCTGGTTAGCGCACCTGTCTGGGGGACAGGGGGTCGGTGGTTCAAATCCACTCGCTCCGACCACCCTGCGCTCGCTGCGCGAGCTTCGGGTGGCAAGCCAGCCGTCTTCGAGCTTCGGCTTGGCGAGATGACCGCCTCCCTTGACTTTCCGGTAACCTTCCCCCTATACGCTGCCATCCTCGCGATTTGCACGACGCGCACTTGGTGCCTGTCATCGCGGGATTACTCGAAACAATCCGTTTTTTCCGAACGTGCATGGGAAGCGGCAACACGCCGTACCCGCGCGTCCGAAACGGCCGCCCGATTTGTTGGCGTATTAAAGGAATATTTAGTGACCAATCCAACTTTCACCGAGCTCGGCGTCGCCGAGCCGCTTCGGCGCGCTCTCGAGGCCGAAGGCTATGCGGAGCCCACGCCCATCCAGGTCCGCGCCATTCCGCTGCTGCTGGCGGGGCAGGACCTTCTGGGCCTGGCGCAGACCGGAACCGGCAAGACCGCCGCCTTCGCGCTGCCTCTGCTGCAGCATCTTTCCATCGGCCACGAACAGCGGCGGCCGCGTTCGGTGCGCGGCCTGATCGTGGCGCCGACGCGCGAACTGGCGATCCAAATCCACGACAGCCTGCGGACCTACGGGCGCCATCTCCACCTGCGGACAACCGTCATCGTCGGCGGCGTGAGCCAGCAGGCGCAGATCAAGGCGCTGGCCGGCGGCGTCGACATCCTCGTGGCGACGCCCGGCCGGCTTCTCGATCTTATGAACCAGGGCCATGTGCGCCTCGACGGCGTGACGCATCTCGTGCTCGACGAGGCCGACCGTATGCTCGACATGGGCTTCATCCGCGACATCCGCAGGATCGTCGCGGCGCTGCTGAAGAAGCGCCACTCCATGCTGTTCTCGGCCACCATGCCGGCGGACGTGGAACATCTGGCGCAGTCGATCCTGCACCAGCCGGCGCGCATCGACGTGTCGCCGCCGAAGCGCACGGCCGAAAACATCGAACAGCGCGTCTATTTCGTCGCCGCGGCGGAGAAGCGCGCGCTGCTCGCCGCCCTTCTCGGGGATTCCACGCTCGAACGCGTTCTCGTCTTCACGCGCACCAAACACGTGGCCAATCGCCTGGCCGACCATTTGGGCAAGAGCGGTTTCGCCGCCGATGCGATCCACGGCAACAAATCGCAGAACGCGCGTCAGAAGGCGCTGGAGCGGTTCCGTTCGGGCGACGCCCGCGTTCTGGTCGCCACCGACATCGCGGCGCGCGGCATCGACATCGACAACATCACCCACGTCATCAATTTCGAGCTGCCGAACGAGCCGGAAAACTACGTGCACCGGATCGGCCGTACGGCGCGCGCGGGCGCCGCGGGCGTGGCAATCGCCTTCTGCGATCCTGCCGAGAACGGTTATCTTCGGGACATCGAGAGGCTGACCAAGACGTCGCTCAAGGTCGTGCAAGGCGAGGCGGGTGCCGATCAGCCGAAGCCGATACGCGACTACGCGCGGAAGACTCCGTTTCGCGGAAAGCGGCGAGGCAACGCGTCGCGCCGCGCCGCCTGAAGCGTCGCTTCGATAGGCGCGGATCAAGCTCTGGCGGCTCGGGCAAGGCCGGTGGCCGCGGGCTTCGCCATTTCGGCGATGTCCGCTCGCCAGCGGGGCAGGGCTTCGGGGCATTCCTTCTGCAGGAATGCCAGCAGCTTCTCGCGGATCTCGCAACGCAGGTCCCATACCAGCGAGGAATTGCGCGCACTCACCAGCAGGCGAACTTCGACGACGCGGTCGGTGATGTTCGTCACCTGGAGATTTGCCACGCGGCCGTCCCACCCCTTCATGTCCTTGAGAAGCGCTTCGAATTTCGTCCTGATGCGTTCGACCGGCGCCATATAGTCGAGATAGAAGAACACGCTGCCGATGATCGCCGAGGAAACGCGCGTCCAGTTCTGGATGGGATTTTCAAGGAAATAGCTGAGCGGAACGACGAGGCGGCGCCAATCCCACAGGCGGATGACGACGAAGGTCGAGGTCAATTCCTCCACCCAGCCCCACTCGTTCTCGACGACCACAGCGTCGTCGATGCGGATGGGCTGCGTGATCGCGAGCTGCACGCCCGCTATGAGGTTGCTCAGCAGCGGCTTCGCGGCCAGTCCCACGGCGAGCCCCGCCACCCCCGCCGACGCGAACAGGCTGATGCCGTATTGGCGGACGGCGTCGAACGTCATCAAAGCGGAGCCGGTGGCGATGATTCCGATGAGGACACTGGCGGTGCGCTTGAGCACGCGCATCTGCGTAACGGCCTTGCGCGCCAACAGATTGTCTTCGTTGTCGGTCTTGAAGCGGCTGATGTAACGATCGATCGCCAGGTTGCTCGCCAGGATCGCGATCCATCCCGCCAATACCACAAACGCCGCCCCCAGGATTCGGTGCAGGATGCCCGACGTGGCGCGGTCGAGCGGCAGCAACGGCGCCACCAGCGAAGTGGCCAGGAGTACGAGCGCGAATTGCGCCACGCCGCCGGCTTTTTGCAGCAGGGCATGGAGCATCGGAAGTTCGAATTTTATGGTGCGATGGAAGATCGTGCGGACGATGCGAAACGCCAGAAAGACGATCAGCGCGGTCGCAAGCAGATAGGCCGCGGCGACCGCGCTGTCGGGCACCCATGCCAGGAATTCATGTATGGCCCAGAGATTCATGGTGCTCCCGCCTGCTCGATCGCGCTCCGCCGCCGACGTTTCCGGAAAGCGCTTTCAGGAATTTCGTGCAATAGGCTTCCGCCGTCAGCGCGCAGAGACACTCGAAAAGGCGGCGGTGCCGGCGCTGGCGTTCCTCCAACGGCATCAGCAAGGCTTCGTTCATCGCCTCGGCGATTTCGTCGGGGTCGTACGGATTGACGATGAGGGCGTCGTCGAAATAGCTCGCGACACCCGCGAAGCGGGAAAGCACAAGCGCGCCCGGATCGTCGCGGTCCTGCGCCGCCACGTATTCGTGCGCCACGAGGTTCATTCCGTCGCGCAGGGGCGTCACCACGCCCACGCGCGCCAGCCTGTAGAATCCCGCCAGCGTCGAGCGCGCCAATCCCTGGCTCATATAACGCAGCGGCACCCAGTCGAAAGCGCCGTGGCGGCCGTTGATGTCGCCGGCCATCCGGTTGAGCTCGGGACGCAGCGCCGCGTATTCCGCCACTTCCTCGCGCGACGGAACGGCGACCTGGAGGAAGCTGACGTGCTGGCGATGCTCCTGGAATCGCGCCAACAACCGATTGAATGCCTCGAACTTGTTGACGAGACCCTTCGAATAGTCGAGCCGGTCCACGCCGATCATCAGGTGCCGTCCCGCCAGACTGGCAAACAGGCGCCGACTGTTCTTTCCCCTGGCGGAGCGTTCCGCCTGCTTGTGGAAGCTCGCGCCGTCGAGGCCGACCGGCGTGACGATGGCGCGAACGGCGTGCGAGGGCGCCGAAACGATCCCGGCATCGTCGCTTGGATAGCGCAGAATCTGATGCACACAATCCAGAAAGTCGCGATGATGCGCCCTGGTCTGAAATCCGACGACATCGTAGGCGCAAAAATCCTTCAGCAGCCTGGCACCCTGCGGCAGGGCCCCGAAGACGCTCGGCGGAACGAACGGGATATGAAGGAAGAAACCCATCCGATTGCGGACGCCCAGGTGACGCAACGCTGCGGCCAGGGGAATGAGATGGTAATCGTGCACCCATATCAGGTCGTCGGGGCGCAGCAGCTTTGCCAGCGCGTGCGCGAACGACTCGTTGACGGCGCGGTAGCCTTCCAGGTGCTCGCGGCGGAACTCGATCAGGCCCAAGCGGAAATGCAGCAGCGGCCATAGGGTCCCGTTGGCGAAGCCGACGTAGAATTTCTGGTAATCGTCCCGCGACAGGCTGATGGTCGCGTAGTGGACGCCGTCCTCGACCACGATCTCCGCGTCGGTGCTGGTTTCGTCCGCCGTTCTGCCGCTCCATCCGAACCACAGCGTGCCCGGCGTCGTCACCGCATCCTTGAGGACGACCGCCAGCCCGCCCGCGCGCGAGCTGCCGCCGCCGGGCGTCAGAACGCGATTGGAAACGATTACGAGGCGTGCCACGGGCCTTGCTCCCATGTGCGGCTGGAGCCGATGCGCCGACAGGACGATTTCGGCGGGCGCTCCGGAGCGTCGAGAGTTCCCGACAAGTGCCGTCTCGAGCGACGAAGCTGCAACCTCCACCTCTTGCTTGGAACAAGCGGAGCGCGATTCTCCCGGCTAATTCGCATGCAGACTGTGACATTGCTGTGATGAATTTGCCGCGGAATCGCCGGTCCTGCAGGACGCCGCGGGAATCGCGCGTGTGCGGGACACCGCGAGAATTGCCCGTTTGGGGCCGTTTGCGCACCCAACTTGCCTTTGGCGCGCACAACCCTTATATGGGGAACAGCGACGGCGTTCCGTCAGAAGAAGCGCACTGTTGTACTCCCGACTCGCATTGTGCGCGCCTGGCCGAAACAGCCGAACTTCCCGCCTGATAGTCCCCGATCGCACCGTTGAAGCAGGAGCTTCGGCGGCAACACTACGCACTAGGAGCAATCATGCCGATCGGAACAGTAAAATTCTTCAATACGGCCAAGGGCTTTGGTTTCATTTCGCCGGAAGGCGGCGGCAAGGACGTATTCGTTCATGCGACAGCCGTCGAAATGGCGGGCTTGCGCACGCTGGCGGAAGGCCAGCGCGTGTCGTTCGACATTCAGCCGGACGCCAAGGGCTCGAAGGCCGTCAATCTGAAGGCGGTGTAAAGATCAGACAGGTGCGGCGGAGAGCAATGTTCTCCGCCGTGTCTGCCCGGTCATCGCGAGCGGAGCGCGCTTGCCGAGCGACGGCCGCCGTCGCTGCGAGGAATCCCAATGACCCATGACGAACGCCCTGGGCTGTGCGAGCAGACGCGCGGGTCCGGCGCACGCAAGCCGCCGCCCGATCAGTCCGTCCTGATCGAACTCATCAAGGTCCTCGCGGCCCATCCCGGCGGCCTTCGGCGCTGGTCGGTGATGCGCGCCATCCGCAACGAACGCGAAAGAGCGGCGCGCGATATTCCACAGAAGCTCGAGGATGAAGTCGAGCGCACGTTCCGGCGGTTTTGCGCCGAGAGCGATGACGCAAAGGCGCACGTTGCGGCCGACGCGGTCTTCTACCGTCCGCGGGAAAAAGCGGGCGAGGTCTGGGCCGTGTTTCCCGATCGCGCCAAGGCGCGCCTCGAAGCCGATCTCGCCGGTATCAACTGACGACACCGACAACGCGGAGCCGGAGGCCCGATTTTGTCGGGCTCCGGCTCCTTGGACTGGGGTACAAACCCAAGCAATGCACTCGTGCTCTTTGCAACCATCCACGAGCCCGGGTGCCTCAACACGATGCCACAGAGCCGGCTAGACTGGTGTGACAAGTATGGGGCAAGAATGTCCCGCGCTACGCAATTTGTTCTAAGCCTTGGTTCTCAGCCGGACCGTCACTTCAAATCCGCCATGCTCGCGATTGCGGCCCGCGACCGTGCCGCCGAGACCCTCGACGTTGCGTTTCACGATCCACAATCCGAGGCCCTGGTGGTTCTCCGCATTAGTCACGCCGTCCGCGCCCTTGTCGGGCGGCGGCCGAAAGGAAACGTAGCGGTCGAAAATGTGCGCGAGCCGGCTGGGCTCGACGCCGGGGCCGCGGTCCGCGATGCGAGCGCGGGCGAATTCGCCCTCGCGGTCGAGCGTGACCTCGACTGTGCCTCCCTTGGGGGTGAAGCTCGCGGCATTTTCCAGAAGATTCTCGATCACCGGCTCCATCAGGTCTTCGTTGGCATAAGCCGTGATGTGACCGGCGATGCGCGTGGACAGGCGCTTTCCCTGCGCTACGAGCGTGACGTCGTAGTCCGCGAGCATTTGAACCATGAACCGCGACAGGTCGATCGGTCCCCGCTCGGGGTAGACCACATCGGCGGCGGCCTGTTCGGTGTCCCGCGTCGACGACACCAGCGAGTCCAGGCGCGCGATCGAACGTTCGATCAACTGCAGGCTGCGCTGCGCGGTGACGTCCGACGCAGCGACGACGCGTCTCAACGGCTCGATCGACTGCGCGATGACGGCAAGCGGCGCCTTGAGGGCGTGCGTGTTCTCCTCGGCGGTCTGCTTGATGAAGTTCTGGGAAGAGACCAGCGCTTCGACCAGGGAATCGAAGTCTTCCGCCACGCGGGTCAGTTCCGGGATCGTGTTGAGTTCGCGAAACGAGATTGCGCCGGTGCCGCGAATGCGGATGCGGCGCGCGGCGCCGCGAAAGCGCGAAAGGTTCCGCCACAGGTGGATAAAAAGCCAGATGATCAGCGCCGTGCTCAGGATGTAGATTCCCGCCGTGGTCCGCATCGCCGGCGTCTGCCAGAAGGGCAGGTTGATCGGCGCCGCTGTCAGGTCGGCCGCGTTCTGCGAGGTGATGACGATCCAGCAATCGCCGCCGACGTGGAGCGGCGTCATGGAGGTGAGGACTTCCTGCTTGCCGGCGGGATTGACGAATTCGCCCGCGAGGTCGGTCGTTCCATTGCACGCCGGAGCCAAGCGCTCGAAGACGCCGGATTGAATCAGCTTGTGCCGTTCCTGTTTGAGGTAATCCGCCGATACGGGCGGCGAGGAGGCGATGTAGGAAAAATTGCCCTGGCCGGCGCCGGCAAGGCGCACCAGGATTTTCACGTTGGTGTTGCCGATGGTCGCCGCATCGAGCGCTTCGCGCAAACTATCCGGCGATTCGTTCCTGAACTTCTCAAAATGGGGGCGAAGCATGGCGGCGATGACGCGGCCGGTCTGGCCAGCGGCGTTGCGCAGCAGACCGAATTGCTGACGTTCGGCCCGCTCGAATTGCCAATAAAGGATGAGCGGGACCGTCAGCAATATGAGTGCAATGAGGAGAAGTTTCAGCGAAAACGAATGGATAAGGCGCGAAAAAAGAGAGCCCGGCCTACTGCTCGTTTCCATCCAGCCACCTGTAACCGAAGCCTGGGTAGTTTTTTATCTGCGCGAAATCCGGATCGACGTCGCGGAACTTCTGGCGGATGCGTTTGACGAAGGCGCGGACATTGGTGCGATAGCCGATCTCGCCGTCGCCGGCCATGAAGCCTTCGCCGTGGACGATGTCGTAGATTTCCCGATAACTGACGTCCCGCCCGGACTGCTCCGTCAGATAGGCGACGATGTTGAACTCCGTCAGCGTCAAGCCGACGTTTGTCTGCTTCCAGAAGGCGCGCCGCGAATCGTAACGCAGCGTCAACTCCTTGAGCTGAATCAATTTGCTGTCGTCCGGGGACGAGCGCTGGAGGGCTCGCGCCTTGTTGCCGCTGAGGATCAGTTCGATTCGGCGCAGCAGGATCGCAAAGCTTCGCGATTTCTCCACGAAATCTACCGCGCCGCCGAGCAGGCCCGCCTCCTCGTAGATCTGATCGTTCAGGACGGTCAGGAAAATGACGGGAATTTCCACTTTTTCGGTGCGCAGGCGCTGCAGCACCTCGATGCCCGTCATGCCCGGCATTTTCCAGTCGAGCAGGACGAGATCGGCGGTCGGTTCCGTGGCAAGATGGCGGATGGCGGCGGCGCCGTCGCCGAAGGCGGTGGTGGCGTAGCCCGCATCGACGAGGTTCGTGCTCACGGATTCGCGGAACAGCTCGTCGTCGTCCACGACCAGAACGTGGCCCCGGGCAGTCTGTACGCTAGCTTGGCCCATTGTTCCTCGCTGTCAGAATGCGACGAATACAGGTCTGCGACGTCTCGATCTGTGCGCCGTTGCCGTCGCTGACGCCGTATTTGAGGGCGTGGAAGTACGACGTCTTGATGTCGGGGTAAAAGAAGATTTGAAGCGAGCAATCGGCGGACGCATAAGTCCACACCAGCGACACGTCGCTCTTGTTGATGCGGGCAGGGGTGCCGAGCAGCTTTTCGACGGCGGAAGGACCCAGGCCGATGAGGCTGTTGGGGTCGATCGCTGCCACCCTTTCCGGTTCTTTGGTCTCATGAATCTCTCGGACTTGCCGTCTGGGTTTGACGGGTGGGGCGGCCGGCGGCGGCACCGGCTTCTCCGCCACGGGCTGCAGCTTGGGATCCGGCGACGTCATGCGGTTGAACAGCGCGCATCCGCTCACCATCGCGCCCAGGACAATTCCGAGCGCCGCAATGCGCCAGAATTGTGGCATGCGGAGCTTGGTGTCGTTCTTTGGCTTGGCGCGCCCGACTGGCGGGCGGCGCGTGCGTCGGTAGTCGGCAGTTCGCACAAACATGCGCGCCTCCTAGTTGACGTTCGCTAGGCCACTTCCTCATTCGCCAGAGAATTCTGCGCACCGCTCGACGCGGGGCCGATGCTCGGGCTGCGTTGTACCTTCGTCCGCGCAATTAGTAACACGATGCGCCCTCGATGCCAGCCGTAACTTGGAACGCAAAAGCATTTTCTCGCGGCAGAATCGTCCCGCGCAGCCGGAATTTGAAACAATTGCTTCGCAAAAACCGCCGTTACGGCGCGCCTGCTATTCGCGCATTGAGCGACGCAAGGGGCGCGGGCCTTTGCCGGCTCGGGCCGTACAGGGCGACGATGCCGGCAATGTCTCCGGGCTGGAGCCCGTTCAAGTTGGCGTTGTATTCGAACGACATCAGTTCCCCTACGGGACTCGGGTGATCTAAGCCCAGCACATGTCCGATCTCGTGAGCCAGGATGTATCGCAGCTTGTATGATTTCCTTCCGCTGCGGGCGCCGGCGAGGTTCATCGCTGCGGGCACCGCCGCGATCCAATCGACGTCCGGGTTAAGGCAGATGATTCCCTTGCGGATGACGTCGGGGAAGTCGTCATTGGATGACGACACCGTCGTCACATCGGCGTACGCCAGTCCATCGGGCTTCGCTTCGGCGCTGATCAGGACATCGGCCGAAGCTGCGTTCCGCGCTCGAAAGAAACGAACATTCCCCACATTTTCCCACATCGCGAACGCGGCGGACAGTTCGGCGTCGAAGACGCGGCGCGGCACGCCGGAGTTCGTAAGCACGCCTGCGATGCTGCCAATGCTGCGACAGTTGACGGTCCCGGATGCGCTCGTCGGGCCGTCCACAACGGCGTAGGTCAGCGAAGCGCCCGCGCCCAGCACGGGCCGGCCCCATTTCACGTCATGGTCGTCCATTTGAAGGAGGCGGTAGCCTGATTCCGCGTGGGCGGTCGCAGCGGCCAGTCCCGCTACGGCAAGAAACAGGATGCCGCAGAACATCTTGCGCATACGGTGGTCCGCCAAACCGCTTCGGCCGGGCCGCACCGCAGCATCCACGCCAAAAAGGTTGCCTACCGGCAACCTTTGAGACACAGCAGGAAAGCGTGCCCAGGTTTTGTCCAATCCGTGCCCAACCGGGCTATTCGCTCGCGAACCAGCCAAACTCTGCGCGCGAGCCCGCAAGTCGTCCGGCGAAATGCGCAGTCATAAAAGACAACTGCACAGTACCTCTTTTTTGTCCCACGAAGGTCACAACCGCGCAAGGGCGTTGTCGCTAGCCTACTGCGACACTTCGGCGCGCAGGAAATGCTGGTGGGCAGAAACGCCCGGAATACTGGGCCAAACGGAAGAGGATACGATGAAGAAACTCTTGATGGCGTCAACGGTCGCCCTACTGAGCGCGGCTTCTTTCAGCCCGGTCTACGCGCAGGCTCCCGCGTCGCCTGCTCAGCAGCAGACGACGACGCCGGACCAAGGCCAGATGGCGCCGGCCCAGAATCAAACTCAAACTTCGCCGACGGTTGGCACCGCGATGCAGGCCGACCTCACAGGTCAAACGATCTACAGCAGCAAAGGCCACAAGATCGGAACGGTGTCGTCGATGGCAACGGACGCGCAGGGCCAACAGGCCGCAGTCGTCAGCATTGAGAAGTTCCTGGGTATGGGCGGCAAGAACGTCCAGTTCCCGGTGAGCTCGCTGTCGCCGAAGGACGGTGGCGGTTACACGACGTCCCTGACGTCAAAGGAGATCAAGAAGCTGCCTGAGGCATCGGCGGCGAGCACGACGACCCCAAGCCCTTAGGCGGTCGCCTTAACCGGATAGTGGAGCACAATGCCATTCACGACGGACTCTCCCCCCAAAGCCCCTCGGTCGGCGTTGTGACACTGTGCTCCACTTAACTTACTACTTTTTTCCGGCTCACGGCCGGAGACCAGATAGTGGAGCACAGCGGCATATACCCGGACTCTCCCCCTAAGCCCCTCGGTCGGCGTTGTGACGCCGTGCTCCACTAACTTATTGTTTTTTTCCCGGCTCGCGGCCGGAGATGAGGAGGAAGGTATGCGAAGAAACGACATGACTGGTCGGTCGCTGTTCGCAGCGGTCCGACCCCACGGAAATCTTGCAAGGGCGTTGGCTCTTGCTTCGGTGTTGGCAGTCGCCGCCTGCGGCACCAATCCGGGCGATCGTATGCTGTCCGGCGCTGGACTTGGCGCGGCTGGAGGAGCCATCATAGGCGCCGCCACGGGCAACTGGGCCACGGGAGCGGCAATCGGCGCAGTCAGCGGTGCCGCCATCGGCGGCCTGACGAGTCCGTGCGATCTCGATTTGGGCACGCCCTATTGGAGACGGCACGGCGGACGCAAGGCCTACGAGAAGCGCTGCGGTCACGACTGATCGAACAGCGCTTCCGCGACTAGGGCGGCATTGTGCGGCGCATCGCAGGACTGTGCCGCACAATGCACGCAGTTGAGTATGCAAATCCCCGATCGGCCGCCGCCGCGCCGTCCGCGCAACGATCCGAAAACCGCGAAGCGGACCGAAACCGGGCTCCCCTCGGACCGGAAAAATCGCACATCTTGCGCAACCTCACATTAACCAAGAAGAACGACTGTATCCCCCTGCGATCCGAGGGGGGTCCAAGTGAGCGTTCAACGTCTGCCTCGCGCCGTGCCCGACGCCGCCGGTCCCAAGGCCCTGGAAATGCTGTTCAGGCCGTTGCCTTTTCTCCTGATCGACGGAGGCGACCCCCGCTTGGCACTCGATCGGGCCATCGGGGCGAACGTCTATGGCTGCCGGCCGCATCCGACACCGGAAACAATGGCATTTTCTTCATCGACGGCGACGTCGATCTCGGAGCGTGCATACCGGCGTGCTGAAAGCGCCCGCAACGAGCTGTTGCGAGAGAGCATCGAACTGGGCGTGCTCGAAGCCTTCGAACGGCGGATCGAACGTCTGCGCCGTTCGCTGCGGGCGTGTCTCGAACTGGACGACGCGGAAATCGTCTTTTCACCCTCGGGCACGGACACGCAATTGCACGCGCTTTTCTTCGCGCGCCAGCTTCTGGACGGACCGGTGACGAGCATCGTCATCGCCGGCGACCAGACCGGAAGCGGCACGGCTTACACGAGCCGCGGACAGAATTTCTCGAATCGGACCGCGCGGGGAAAATCCGTCGAAAAGGGAGCGCCCATCGAAGGGCTGGCGGACGGCGTCGAAAGCCTTGGCATTTCCCTGTTCGCGCCGGACGGCGCCGTCCGTTCGACAAGCGAAATGGATGCCGCGGTGATCGAAGCGGTCGCCGGCCAAATACACCTCGGGCGCAAGGTCGTCGTGCAGACGATGGACTCTTCGAAGCTCGGCTGGCGCGCGCCCTCGGATGGCTGCCTGCGTTATCTGAGCAGCCGCTGGCCGCACGCGATACAGATCGTCGTCGATGCTTGCCAGCTGCGGATCGGAAGAGGGCGTATCCGGAGCTATCTGGATCGCGGCTATATGGTGCTGATTACGGGCTCCAAGTTCTTCACCGGTCCGGCATTCAGCGGAGCGGCGCTGTTTTCGGCGGCGCTTGCGGGCTGCGTTGCCGCTCGGATGCCCAACGGCATTGCGGATTACGCCACGCGCTTCGACCTGCCGGCCTGCTGGCCCGCCCTCCGCGAGGCTTTGCCCGCGATCCCCAATTTCGGACAATGGCTGCGCTGGGAAGCGGCGTTAGAGGAGATGCGCGCCTATTACGCGCTGCCTTCACCCTATCGCCGATCGGCGCTCAGGCGCCTGGCCGAAGCGGTTCCGGCGATGATCGCCTCGTCGCGGCATTTGGGGTCGATGTCCGGGCGGGAAAGCCTGGCGGATTTCTTGGACGACGAGGAAATGTCCAGCCGGACGATCTTCCCGTTCTTCGTAAGGTGCGGCGGCCGCAATCTCGATCTCGACGAAATGACGAGAATCTATCGAGCCCTCAATCGCGATCTTTCAGCCGCCTTGCCGAAAGAGGCGACGGACTCCGAACGCGCCTTAGCGTCCGTTTCCTGCCATATCGGCCAACCGGTCAAGCTCCCCGTCGGCACCATCCTGCGCATCGGCATCGGCGCGCGGCACTTGTCCGACGCCTGGTCGGCGGATGCGCGGACGGCGGAGGACAACATCGACGCGATCGTCGGCGGCATCCGCACCGTCGTACGCAAGATCGACCTGATCGTGCGCACGGGTATCCACGAACCGGCCGACACGACGGGCAAACCGCTGGCGAGGGCCGTATGACTATTTGCTGCGACCGCATCGGCGTGGCGAAGCTGACGAAAATGGCCTTCGATGGCGTCAACTTGCGTCCTCTGTGGCACGAACTGATGGAAAAGGTGACCGACGATGCCGAAGGCGCCGGCATCGGCATGGACCTGTCGGTCATCGCGCAATTGCTGGGAGACCAGGCGACCGGCCTTGCCATCCAAAAGGAAGTCCTCGGCTATCAGCGACTGTTCCGGTCGCCTTGCGCGACGCCGACGCCGCGATTGCGGGTTCTGGCGCTGGCGGCGGAAATGGACATCGGCGGCAACACGCCCATCGAGTTCCTGCTGGAAGGCTCTGATGTCGCGTTGACCACGCTTTATGTCGTTCCCGGCCAGACGTGGCCGAATCCGCTTCCGCAGCACGACGTGGCTATCGTCGTCGTGCCGGACGACGCCCGGACGCAGGAAACGCTCACCGAAATAGAGTGTCACACCGGCAACTGGCCGTGCAAAATCCTCAATCCACCCATGCGGATTCGCCAGCAGGACCGCGACCGCCTCCATCGCCTTTTGAATGCGGTCCCCGGCCTGGGGATTCCCGCGACGGTCCGCATACCCCGAGCCGGTCTGGCGGAATTGAGCGAAGAGACACTTCCGCGATGGCTGGAGGTAGGACGGTTTCCGTTGATCGCGCGGCCGATCTGTTCGCACGCCGGCCGCGGTCTCGCCAAACTGGAAACGCCGTCCGACATCGTGGGTTACCTTGCGGAACGCGGCGAAACCGAATTCTTTATTTCTCGCTTCGTCGATTATTTGAGCAAGGACGGGATGTTCCGGAAATATCGGCTGGTCTGCGTCGACGGCCGGCCTTACGCCTGCCACATGGCGATTTCCGAGCAGTGGAAAATCTGGTACCTGAACGCCGATATGGCGCTCAGCCCGGACAAGCGTGCCGAGGAAGCGCATTTCATGGCGACCTTCGACGACGAATTCGCGGTGCGCCATGCGGCTGCCCTCGCCGAGATGACCCGGCGTATCGGCTTGGACTACTTCATGGTCGATTGCGCCGAGACCAAGACGGGAGAGCTTCTGGTCTTCGAGGCGGACAATACGGCCATTGTCCACAATATGGACCCACCGGACATCTATCCCTACAAGGCCCCGCAGATGCAGAAGGTTTTCGACGCCTTCGTCGCCATGCTGTATAAGCGCGCCGGAAATCCTCGAGCCTGCGCTGCGTGAACGCCAAGAAACGCGAACTGCCCGGCATAACCCTCGATCCCGAAGACTGGTCCGAACTGCGGGCGCTGGGCCATCTTATGCTCGACGACATGATCGATTACATTGAGCACGTCCGCGAGCGTCCCGTCTGGCGGCCGATTCCACAAGAGGCGCGCGACCGGTTCCGCGCTGAGCTGCCGCGCGAGGCGACCGAGCTTGGCGCGGCGTACGACGAATTTTCCCGGTTTGTGGCCCCCTACACGAGCGGGAATATCCATCCCGGATTCATGGGCTGGGTTCACGGCGGCGGCACGGCGGTGGGGATGCTTGCGGAAATGCTGGCGGCGGGACTTGACGCCAATCTGGGCGGTCGCGACCAGATGCCCATCGAGGTCGAGCGCCAGATCGTCGAATGGGCCCGTTCGATGTTCGGCTTTCCCGCGGGAGCGAGCGGCGTCTTCGTCACCGGTACGTCCGCCGCGAATCTGCTCGCCGTCTTGATCGCACGCACGGGCGCGTTGGGCCGCGAGGTCCGACAAACCGGCGTTTCGGCCAAGGGTGGCGTGCTACGCGCCTACACCTCCACGGGGGCGCATGTCTGCATCAGTCAGGCCTTCGAAATTTCCGGGCTGGGCTCCGATGTCTTGCGGCGGGTTCCGGCGGATGCGTCATATCGCATGGACCTGCCGGCGTTGCGCCGGGCGATCGCCGAGGATCGCGCCGCCGGATTGTCGCCGTTCCTCGTAGTCGGCACCGCGGGCACGGTCGATACGGGCGCCATCGACGATCTCGGCGCCTTGGCCGATCTTTGCGCCAAGGAACAGCTGCATTTTCACATCGACGGCGCCTTCGGCGCCTTGGCGGTGTGGTCTCCCGAACTCGCACCGCTGGTCAAAGGCATCGAGCGCGCGGATTCCATCGCCTTCGATTTCCACAAATGGGCGCAGGTTCCGTACGATGCCGGGTTCCTGCTGGCGCGCAACGGCGAACTGCACCGCGCGACCTTCGCTTCGTCCGCCGCCTATCTGCGCCGGGAAGCGCGCGGCCTGGCGGGAGGTTCGCCGTGGCCGAGCGAATTCGGTCTCGATTTGTCGCGCGGATTCCGCGCCTTGAAGACCTGGTTCACATTGAAGACCTTCGGCACCGACCGCATGGGCGCCGTGATCGCCCGCACCTGCTCTCTCGCGAAGTACCTGGAGCGCCGCGTCCTGGCCGAGCCGCAGCTCGAATTGCTGGCGCCGGTCGCACTGAACATCGTCTGCTTCCGCCATCGCGGGAACGATGCGCTCAATGCGCAGATTGTCGTCGATCTGCACGAATCCGGAATCGCGGCTCCGTCCACGACTTCGCTCGGCGGCCGTCTCGCCATCCGCGCCGCGTTCGTCAACCACCGCACGCAGACCTGCGACGTCGATGCTTTGGTCGATGCCGTCATCCGGTTTGGGAAGGAACGGTCGGCGCGGGATCAGTGATGCCCGATGCAGACGGGCGTCGCGGGCTGCTCCGTCGCGAACTGCGGAAACAGCACGTTGTTCTCCAGATGGATGTGCTGCATCAGGTCGTCGATCAGCTTACGGACTCCGGCATAAAGCGCGTGCCAAGTGGTGCAGGCCCCGTCGGGCAGCTCGCAATTGTGCGTAAGCGCCTCGATGCGGCGCAACTGCTCGCCGACGTCGTCGTGTTCCAGCCGCATGCGGGCGATGGGATGGCCGATCATCGAACTTCCGCCCTCGCACATCAACGGAAACAGGATCTCTTCCTCTTTGCGCATATGGGTGTCGAGTTCGGCGGCCAGTTCTCCGAGCGCTGCGGCGAGCCCGGCGGGCACTTGCGGGTGATCGCGGTGGACCGCTTCCACACGTTTGGCCAGACGGACAAGCTCCGGCAATTCCTGGCGATGGACGTCGTGATAGCGGCGCAGAATGTGGTCGATCAGCGCGTTGGGCTCGGATGGCGTTTCGGCGGCGTAGGGATCGAGCGCTTCAAGCTGGCCGACGATTTCGTCGAGGGGGGCGCCTTTGGCTTGTGCCGCCTTCTCCAGCGCCACGTCGCCGCCGCAGCAGAAATCGAGCTTGTGCTTGCGGAAGACCGCCGTAGCACCCGGCAATTCGGCGGCGATGGCGCCAACGGTGCGTTTCTCGAAGGGGCGCCGCGCGTGCATTTCGTTCGGCATCGAAAGTTTCTCCTTCTCGGTCTCAATCGGCCGATCATAAAGAAGTATATCATATACATATTTAAGGAGAAATTGCCCATGATGCAATGGTTTTTATCGCACTGCGACAATTGGGGTCATGCCGTGGCGGCCAGCAGGCGGCGCATGTGCCGGAATGTGCCCGGTCGCTTGACGGCGTCGGCGAGGGAATAGCCGTCCAACACCTCAAGGAAGGCGAGCAAGGCCTCTTCGAGCGGCCCGCGCAGGCCGCAGCCCGCGGCGAGGACACAGCGGTTGCGTTCGCGGTCGAAGCATTCCACAAGCGCAAAATTGTCCTCCGTCGCCCGCACGACCGCACCAAGATTGATGTCGTCCGGTTGCCTGGTCAGGCGCAAGCCGCCGCCGCGCCCGCGCAGGCTCTCCACGAAACCGGCCTTGACGAGCCGATGCGCCACCTTGGTCAGGTGATGGCGCGAGATGGCGTAGCGCCGCGCGGTCTCCGCCACGGTGTGAAGTTCGTCCGGTTCCACGGCCAGCAACATCAGCAGGCGCAACGCGAAGTCCGTATACAGCGTCAAGCGCATGGCAACGCACCCACGAATTAGGTATCCGATATACCGCGATTGCAAACGGCGCCGCAAACCGATTCGCACGGTTCGCGAAACGGGCAGGGCGGCGCGCACCCGGCGGCTTGAACGATACGACGCCGGGGAAGATGATGGCGCCGTCAACGCAGCGATCGATCATGCAATCATTCGTCCAGATTTGGGGCTTGGATCGCCTTCTGCCGATCGTGCCCGGCACATTCCTCTCGTGGATCGAGACCCCCATTTTCCTGAGCCAGTTCGGCATGATTGCGGCCTCCGGCGCCATCGCCTTCTGGCTCGGAACGAGAGCCCGGCCGCAGTTGACGAAGCTGGCTCTTCATTCGCTGCCGCGGAGCTGGGCGGCGACCTTCGTCAGAGTGGCGGTGTCGGTCGCGCCGCCCTTGATCTGGCTGCTGGCGCTTTGGTCCGCGGCCGTGATCGCGAAGCTTGCGGGCGTTGCTCTACCGCTGGTGAACGCGGGAATCGCTCTTCTGGTCGCCTGGGTCTTCATTCGGTTGCTGTCGTTCTTCGTCCGCAGCCCGCTGGCATCGGCCACGATCTCCGTCGTCGCCTGGAGCATCGCCGCGCTGAGCATCCTTGGGCTGCTCGATCCGCTGGTGCGCCAGCTCGATGCGTCGGCGATCCGTGTGGGGACCTACCGCCTTTCGGCTCTGACCGCCTTCAATGCGCTGTTCGCACTGGCCGCGCTGCTGTGGCTGACGACGATCCTGTTCCGCTTCCTGCACCGGCAGATCGCCCGCGCGGAGTCGCTCACCCCGTCCTTGCAGGTCCTGCTCGTCCAACTGCTGCAGATTTTCCTTCCGGCGCTTGCGGTCGTCATCGCCTTGGCGACCGCCGGCATCGACCTCACGGCGCTGACCGTCGTTTTCGGCGCCGTCGGCCTGGGCGTCGGCCTCGGCCTGCAGCGGCTGGTGTCGAACCTCGTCGCCGGCTTGACGCTTCTGGCCGGCAAGACGATCAAGCCCGGCGACATCATCGAATACAAGAACAGCTACGGCTGGGTGACGGCCATGGGCGCGCGCTACGTCACCTTGCGCACGCGCGACGGTGTCGAGCATCTGGTGCCGAACGATTACTTCCTTGAGAACGGCGTCGAGAACTGGTCCTATTCGGACGTCCGCCTCAGGCTTCACGTGCCGGTGGGCATCTCCTACGACTCCGACGTGCGACAGGCGATCGCCCTGTGCGTAGACGCCGCGAAAAGCGTGCAGCGCGTCCTAGAACGCCCCGAACCTTTGTGCCTGGTCAACGCCTTCGGCGACAGTTCCATCAACCTCGAGATCCGAGTGTGGATCGAGGATGCGCGCAACGGCACTCATAACGTCAAAAGCGAAGTCCTGCTGGCGGTGTGGGACCGCTTCAAGGAAGCGGGCATCAAATTTCCATTCCCGCAACGCGACGTTCATATCGTCTCCGGGCCGCCCGCCGGCGAAGCGATACGGCCGTGAACGCCGGCATTCCGCCGCTGGAACTGGCCTGGCGGCTTGCTCTTGTCGCCGCGCTCGGCATTTTCCTGGGGCTTGCGTTCGAGGAAACCTACAAGCGCGAAGACCGCACGAGCCCGGGCGGAATTCGCACTTTTCCGATGCTCGCGCTTTGCGGTTCCATGCTCTACCTCGTCGAGCCGCATTACGCCCTTGCCTTCGTCGGCGGGCTGCTGGTGCTTGCACTCTGGCTTTACGGCGCCATGCGCGCCGTCTCGGAGCGCGAGCCGGGGCCGACGCTGATGATCCCCGCGAGCAATCTTCTGGCCTACGTGCTCGGCCCGATCGGGCTGACCCAGCATTCTTGGATCGTGGTCGCCGTTTCCGTGATCGCGGCGCTGTTGCTGGGCGCGCGCCAGCGCCTTCACGAACTGACGAAGCAACTCCCGCAAGAAGAGATTCTAACCGCCGGGAAGTTCCTGATCCTGGTGGGCGTGGTCTTGCCGCTCGTTCCCAACCGGCCGTGGACGGGCATTGTCCCGCTGACGCCATACCAGGTCTGGCTCGCCGTCGTGGCCGTCTGCGCTTTGTCCTACATGAGTTATCTGATCCAGAAGTATGTCCGGATCCGCAACGCCGCGTTGCTGCCGGCGATCCTCGGAGGGATTTACTCGTCCACCGCCACGACCATCGTTCTCGCCAAGCAGCTTCGAGATGCGCGCGGAGCCAGACCGGAATTGACGGCCGGAATCGTCGCGGCCACGGCGATCATGTACGTGCGGCTGGGCATCATCGTCGCGCTCTTCAATCTCCGTTTCGCCTTGACGCTTTCGCCTGCGCTGGGGGCGCTGTTTCTTGCAGGAGCGGCAATATCCGCCTTCGAGTGGCGAAGAATTCCCAGGTCGAACCAGGACATCGGCCTCGGCATCACGGCGAGCAATCCCCTTCAAATATCCGCCGCCGCGATTTTTGCGGCGCTGTTTGTCATCATCTCGGTGGTTTCCGCATGGGCGAAGACGGCGCTGGGCCCCCTCGGCCTCTTTGCGGTCGCCGCGGCGGTGGGCGTCGCGGACATCGACCCCTATGTCATCAATATCGCGCAGGGCGGCGTGCCGGGCATGACGCCCGACACGCTGTCGGCGGCGGTCCTGATCGCGGCCTCGTCAAACAATATCCTCAAAGCGGTCTACTCCGCGGCTTTCGGAGGGTGGGCGTCGGCATGGCGAGCCTCGCTCCTGCTGCTGGTGCTCGCCGTGCCGGGTTTCGTCGCCGCCTACATCTACGTCGCTTGACTCAATGCATCGGCCGCCACGTCATGCCGAGTTGATCGAACAGGAAGCCGAGTTCGTCGGTCTGTTCGGCGATACGCTCCGACAGGGAGCTGCCGATGCCGTGGCCCGACGTCATGTTGGTGCGAAGCAGGACCGGA
This sequence comes from Alphaproteobacteria bacterium, assembly GCA_028871795.1. Taxonomy (GTDB): domain Bacteria; phylum Pseudomonadota; class Alphaproteobacteria; order Micropepsales; family Micropepsaceae; genus Rhizomicrobium. Next base: position 127,307 of record JAGWMG010000004.1, read on the forward strand.
TAGCCCGACGAACTCGCCGCCTGCAGCGCCGCCGTGAACTTGCGCGAGTGCCACGGCTTGACGCGGTCGTCGGTGGCGCCGGTCAGCATCAGGACCGCGGGATAGGGCGTCTTCGCCGTGACGTGGTGATAAGGCGAATAGGCGTAGAGCGCCTTGAACTGGTCCGCGTTCTTCACCGTGCCGAATTCGGTCACGTTGAAGGCGCCGTTCGTGTCGTTCTCCACGCGGATCATGTCGTAGATGCCGACGGCCGACACCACCGCGCGGGCTAGCGCCGGATGCTGCGTAATCTCCGCGCCCATCAGCAGGCCGCCGTTCGAACCGCCCATCAGTGCCAGCTTGGCGTGTGAAGTGTAGCGCTTGTCCACCAGATATTCCGCCGCCGCGGCGAAATCGTCGAACACGTTTTGCTTGCGCGTCAGCATGCCCTCCTGGTGCCAGCGCTCGCCGTATTCCGATCCGCCGCGGATGTTGGCGATCGCGTAGATGCCACCCGCGTCGAGCCAGAGCCGCCGGAACGAGCCGAGAAATCCCGGCGTCTGGCTGATGCCGTAGCCGCCGTAGCCGTAGAGCAGCACGGGATTGGCGCCGTCGAGCTTGGTGCCCTTCTTCATAACGATATTGACGGGAACCCTGGTGCCGTCCTTCGAGGTGGCGAAGACGCGCGTGACCTCCGCGTCGGCGAAGGAGATCGGCGAGACGACTTTGAGGCCGCTCTCGCTGGTCTTGCCGGTCTTCGGATTCCACATCGCGTAATAGCGCGGGCGCAGATAGGTCGACACGTCGAACAACACTTTGCCGTCCGCCAGGGTTACGATCTCGTTGTTGGACGCGACGTCGGGCAGCGGCAGCGTGCCCATGGGCTTGCCGTTCAGATCGAATACGCGCACCTGATTGGGACCGCCGACGATGTCGCGCACGAACAATGCGCCTTTGCTGAACGCGAGGTCGGAAACCTGTTGTTCCGCGCCGCCGGAAAGGATGGCGACGCTGCTTTCGGGCACGATGACTTTTGCGCTCGCCAAGCCGTCTGGCGTTGGCGCATCCAGTTTCACGATCTTCCCGTTGGAGCTGTTCTTGCGCGAGATGGCGTAGATCGCGCCGTTGGGACCGAGGCCGGCGAACACGATTTCGTCGCCGTAGTTTCCCACGCGCACCGGGGCCGCGCCTTGCCTCAGCACATAGAAAGCCCAGATGTTGCCGTCGCCGCGCTGGACCATCGCCATGACCGTGGGCAGGTTGAACCGATTGTCGAGAAAGACCTCGGAGACTTTCTCCAGCCCGTCGTTCTTTCCGAGCGCCAGCGGATCGGACTTCCAGTCGCTGCCAAGCTTGTGGAAGTAGACCTGCATGTAGAATTTTCGGTCGGCATCCGGCACCGCCGGGCCGGGATAGCGCGTATAGTAGAAGCCAGTGCCGCCGGCCGCCCAGGCCAGGCTTCCGCCCGCTGTGGCGTATTGCACTTCCGGGATCGCAGCGCCGATCTCCTTGCCGCTCGCTACGTCGTAAACATGAAGCGTCCCGGCCTCGCTGCCGTTCTTCGACAAGGAAACGGCGATTTTGGTGCCGTCGCCCGAGGCGACGAACCAGTCGATAGCCGTGTGGCCGCCCGCATCGAGCGCGTTGGGATCGAGCAATATTTTGCGGCTCTTTGGATCGGCGGCGGCATTCAACGTTACGATCATCGGCTGCTGCTTCGCGGGATCGCTGTAATAGGCAAATACCCGCGCGCCCTTGGCGGAAAGCGCGTAATAGGCGGGCGACGTCGCGGTCACCAACTTCAACAACTCTGCCTTGATCGGCGTTTGGCTCTTGAGCCTGTCCAGGTAACCCCGCGCATATTTGTTCTGGGTGTCGCTCCAGGCCTTCACTTTGGGATCGTCCCAGTTCTCCAGCCAGCGATACGGATCGGCGATCTTGACGCCCTGGACGGTATCGACGGTCGAATCCGTTGGCGTAGCCGGCGGCGGCATGATCGCTGCGCCGGCCGCAACAATGCCGATCGCGCAGACAAGCGCAAAGCGCAGGACATATTTCATAAGCGAGACTCCCCAGGCGAAGTTTTCCCGCGCATCTTGTCAGGCTAAGGCGCCGGCGGCGAGTGGCTTTCGCGATCGCGCGGAACGCTGCGTCAACGCTCCCGGCGAAATATTCCGCGGGGAGCTTGTTCGACCAATTTTCGTCCCCATATCTTTTCTATGGCTTTGGCGATTCGCTCGAAGGCAGCGGTGCGGGTGGATACCCGAGATGTCGAAAACAATTCGATGTGGCCGCCGCTACGCGAACCCCAAGACGTGGTGGCGGGTGGGCGGATACCTTCTTCAATCCCGATCGACCGTGCTAATATGAGGCGCTCGGTGCGCCGCGCGTCGCGGACGTCGATGAAGGCCCGTTGTATGCCGCGTGCTTTCGAGATTCGGAAGGCCGGACGGATCGCAGGCAGCGAATGGGAACCCGTGCCATTCCATTACAGTTCATCTGTTCCGCATTCGCCGCTGCTTCTTGTCTTCGGCCTCCCTCCCAGGGCTCGCCGATTGTTGCGGCGTGACACGGGATTGCGGGCGCGATTGATCCGCCGTTCATCTTTTTCGGATTTGATGTCCGCCGACCCGTTGAGGTCGACGCATGTCAAAGTCTTTCGCGTTGGGGCCGACACATCCTAATATGGAACCCCGCCGGGGGCGTCATCCACTCAGGCAGGAGTATGAGCATGTCTGCCAGACAAGAAATCACATGGATTGCGGTTTTGGACGGCGCGCAGGCGCGTTTCTTCGCGCTGCGCAAAAACGGAGACGGAATGGTTTTCGAAGCGGCGGCGGAGGCGCTAAGCGCGGACTTGCCGCGTTATTCGCGCGACGAACGCAGCGACAGACCGGCGCGCGCGTTCGCCGTGGGCAAGGCGCGCGGCGCCGTGGAGCCGCGCCACGATTACAATAAACTCGCGAAGCACAATTTCACGCGCGAAGTCGCAATTGCGCTCGAAGTCGCGTTCGCCGAGGGCCGCTACGACCAGCTTGTGCTCGTAGCGCCGCCGCGCAGCCTTGGCGAACTGCGTGAGCTGCTGTCGGAACGGCTGTTGGCGAGCCTGGCACACGAGGTGCCAAAAAACCTGACGAATCTTGGTACCGACGCTCTGAGGAAAAAATTGTCCGCCCTTCTGGTGAAGGCGGCCACCCCGCTTGGCGGTCCGGTTCCGCGCGCCGAACAGAAGCCGAAGGCCGACGTCTCATTGCCGGTATCGGTCGTCTTCCGGAACATGGAAGCTTCGCCGGCCGTTCATGCGACCGCCCTCAAATACGTGGCCAAGCTCGACCGCAAGTTCGGGCGTATCGTCAAATGCCGGGTGACGGTCGAAGCGCCGCACCGCCATCACCGCAAGGGCCGACTGTTCCGCGCCAACGTCGATCTGGTCCTGCCGGGTCGCGAGATCACGACCAAACGCAGCGGCGAGAGCAATCACGCGCACGAAGACGTCAACGTGGCGTTACGCGACGCGTTCGACGCGGCGACGCGCCAGTTGCAGGATTATTTCAAACGGAAGCAGGGCAGCGCTCCGCAGACGCGCCGCGGCCCGGCGTTCGTCATGCGCGGGGCGGAAGAGGCATAGCGCCGGCCGTCAGGCCAGGAACCGGTACGACAGGACGTCTTCCCAGGTGAGGCGGTACATGCCGTGCGGTTCGTCGCAGGCCGGTGCGATCGCCGGACCGCTCAGTTGCTGGATGTTGGCGTTGTAGGCCGGCTTCAGGGTGTCGATGTTCTTGACGTCGGCGACGAAGGTTCCCAGCTTCATCATCTTGGCGACATTTGCCAGATGGGCGAGGTCTTCGTGTCGGAAATCCTGGCGGTTGGCGAACTCGCGCTTGGCGATGCCGATGGCGCGAAGCCCGATGTCTCCGTAGGCAATAAAGTCCCGCGAACCTGGCGCCACCGTCGCCGACACACCGCGTGCGAACGGCCGCAGCGTATTGGCCAGATCGTTGAGCCTCGTTTGCGCGACGCCGTGCGGCACGCCCGTCAAGGTGAACTCGATGTATTGGCGGTACTCGAACGACAAATCATGGCAAATCGAGAGCAACTCCATGCGTCCCACCGGCGAGCCGAGAACGTCGAACGAGACCATGACGCCGAGCAGAAACCGGTCGCCTCTCCGCACCTGCCTCGCGAGCTGCGCCGCCCCGACCCGTAGACACGAAAGTTCGACTTGGGCGCGCTCCTTCGCCGTCAATTGCCCCGGTGTCAGATACCTTTGAGAAGCTTGCGCGGTTGTGATCGACTTCGGTTCGCACACGTATGTCGTGATGACGCCGCTGGGCACGGACCACACGGGAACGTAGTGGTGCTCCACAATCAGCGAGGACGCCGTGGGTTCGGGAAGCGCAGCGCCGCCGCTGGATACGACCGAACGGTTCGCCGGAGCGGAAAGCTCGTCGTCCAGGCCGATCTTCCGAAGATGCTGCGGCAGGCTGAAGTCCTGGATACCGGCTTTTTCGGCCAAGACGGCGAGGCGCTCGATGGGCAACGGATGCAACGCGAGGGTGTTTTCGCCGCCATCCGATGCCGTGCTTACGTGAATGTTTCCGATGTCGCATTGCCCGAGAAAGCTCGTGTACAAATCGTGGGCGACCCTGAGGCACACAACGTTGACGTCTTCCGGATCCGTCGAAGGCATGGTCACGAGGTACGCGTTTTCGTTTATCCTGGCGAAGAAATCGGTCGGCCCAAGTTTCTGCCGGAGCAACATTTCCATGCGCGCGTAGACGCCGTCGCGAATGCGCGCCCAGCGCGAGCCTGCCTGCTGTCTGAGGGCGTCGAGGGTGATGACGTTGACGCAGCCGCGCTCCAAGAGCGCAGGCGATGCCGCGCCCCTGAACTCGACCGGAGTCTGCTGCAACACGAGTCGTTTCCCTTCGTGCTCAAGGGTAGCAATGTGGTGTAACCAGCAAGTTTAAATTGGTAGCAAATATGCGCTATTGCGGCATACGCTTTCTTTACCAAGAAAGCGGGATTTGGCCGTCACGTGCCCTGTTGCACAAACGGAACCTTTTCGAACAGCCGGCGCTGTTCTCCGCGCGGGTCGTTCTCCAGGTGCGGCGGCCGGTCGAACACCATCGTCTCCCGTTTGGGCAGGGTGTAGGGCTTCCATAGGGGAAAATCCTTATGATTGGGATCCCCCGTCATGGCGAAGGCTATGAAGGCCTCGCTTACAATCGAAGCCATCGCCCGCGCGCCTTCCCCATTGCCGGTGATGGCGCCCTCCTTGTCGGTGTTGTCGAACGCCAGCGGGATGTCGATCATGTGTTGCGCGCGGCGCTTGCCGAGCGGCGAAGCCCAGTCCATCTGATAGGCGAAAGCGGGCGTACCGGCCTGGGCGCGCAACTCGGCTTCGATGATCGCGGCGCGCCAGGACCTTGCCGCAGTCGTTGCAAGAAAGAACAGCTCGCTCGGCGATACGCCGGGAAACCAAGCCTTGTATTTGTCGATGACCAGCGACGGCAGAATGTCCACGCGCATGTCGGCGGCCAGGCGCGCCGGCAGCTCGTCCCAGGTCAGTTTGTAAGCCCAATCGTCGGTGATGAAAGCGCGCGTCTCGTCGTGCGTATTGCCAATCATCATCGGAATGCCCGCGGATTGGGCGGGCGCATCGGGATAGAACGGATGACGCGTCAGCGTGCGTTCGTCGAGAACGGGCCCGAAATACACGCTGCCCGAACCGATGATCGGGTCCGGGGTTCCGAGCGCCTCCACCAGCTTGTCCGTTGGCACCTCCTTGATGGCGTCGAGATTGCTCTTCGAAACGCCGAGCGCTGCAAGGTAGGTTTCGCTGCGCTGGGTGGCGTGCAGTGGACCCGACGCGGTGATTTGCTGGCCGCTCATCGTCGCGGCGCGGTGGAACAGGCCCTTCGCCACCGGCATCGCCATCATGGTCGCAATTTTGGCGCCGCCGCCGGACTGGCCGAATACCATCACCCTGTCCGGGTCGCCGCCGAATTCCGCGATGTTGTCACGTATCCATTCGAGCGCGAGCACCAGATCGAGTTGTCCGGCATTGCCGGAATCGGCGAATTCCGCGCCGCCAAGCGTTGCCAGATAGAGATAGCCGAAGGCATTGAGGCGGTGATTGAGCGTGACCACGACGACATTGCCGCGTTTGCAGAGATTGACGCCGTCATAGATGTTCGCCGAACCCGATCCGGTGGCGTAGGCGCCGCCGTGGATATAGACCATCACCGCGCGCTTGCCGCCGTCGCGCAACGCCGGCGTCCAGACGTTCAGGAACAGGCAATCTTCGCTGGATTTCTCGGTGGCGCGGGCCTGCGGGCACGACGGTCCATAGGCGAGGGCGTCATGGATTCCGCTCCAGCGCTTGGGGCGCAGCGGCGCCATGAAACGGCGAGGCCTGGTGTCGGCGCCATAGCGGATGCCCTTGAAGGCGGCGATGCCGGAATCGGTGGCGCCGCGCACGTGGCCGTAGGTCGTGCGCGCGACGGGCGCCGCGTGACGGTGGACGGCAAGGCTTGCCGGGACCGCGATTGCGGCCATTGTGGAAACCGATGCCAGCAATATGTCGCGCCGGGAATTGGAAACCGGTATCATGTGCTGGCATTCCTTTGCTTCGTTACTCTGCTCGGGTCTTCGGTTCGCGGTACATCCAGGGCAGCATCAAGCCGACTGGGACAATCCATAATGTACCCGCGATCAGGTAGTAGAAAAGCTCCACCAGCCAATTCGCATGGGGCAGGACGCGGACCGCGACGCTCATGGCGATCAAGGCATAGGCGACCAGCCACACCAGCATGATCAGAGTGCCGATCAGCTTCTTGAAGTGTGGCGACAACGGACGCATCTGGACCTCTTTGACCCCGAGAGCTATCAAGCGGGTGCCTCGAAGCGGGAACCGAATGGACATTCTATCCGCCTTGGTGCCGCAGTCCCAGTCCGGCCGGCGCGCTGCCGGACTTTGGCTGCTGGCGGTCGCGGCGCTCATCGTCGCCATGCTCGCCGTCGGCGGGCTGACGCGGCTGACGGGCTCCGGCCTGTCGATCACCCAATGGGACCCGATCGTCGGTGCCATTCCGCCCCTGGGCGATGCCGCTTGGCATGACGCCTTCGCGAAGTACCAGCAGATTCCGCAGTACCGGCTCGAGAATCACGGCATGAGCCTTGAAGGCTTCAAGGCGATCTTCTGGTGGGAGTGGGCGCACCGCTTCCTCGGACGGGCGATCGGATGCGTCTTCTTCGTGCCGTTCGTCTGGTTCGCGTGGAGCGGCGCCATCGGACGCAAGGACTGGCCGCGCATGGTGCTGCTGCTGGCGCTGGGCGGCCTGCAAGGATTCGTCGGCTGGTGGATGGTGGAAAGCGGACTGGAAACGCGCGTCTCGGTCAGCCAGTACCGCCTCGCGATCCACCTCGGCGTCGCGGTCATCCTCTTGGGCGCGATTCTGTGGACGGCGCTGGAGTATTTGCGGGCCCCCTCACCCGGAGCACTGCGTGCTCCGGCCTTTCCCGCGAGGGGAGAGGCGAAGATGGCGTTCGTCTTCGTCGCGCTGGTCTTTGTCCAGATGCTGCTCGGCGCGCTGGTGGCGGGCTTGCACGCGGGGCACATCGACAATACCTGGCCGTTGATGGACGGGCGATTGACGCCGGAACATCCGTTCCTTTTGTCTCCCCGGTGGATCAATTTCTTTGAGAACCCCGGTGTCGTGCAGTTCGATCACCGGATCGTGGCCTATCTCGTAGCGGGCGGTGCGTTCACGCTGTGGTCGTGGGGCAGACGCATCGGCCTGACCGGTTTGGCCCGGCGCAGCAGCGATGCCGTGCTGTACATCACGTTGATTCAGGTTGTACTGGGCATCGCGACGCTGCTGCTGGAAGTGCCCATAGCGCTGGCGGCGCTGCATCAGGTCGTGGCGGCGCTGCTGTTCTGCGCGGCGGTTTGGCACGCATTCGAGCTGCGCTACGCCGCCTCCAACCCCTGATCCAGATCGGCGACGATGTCCTCGGCGTTCTCGATGCCGATGGACAGCCGCACCACGTCGTCGCCGGCGCCGGCCCTGGCGCGGTCCGCCGCTTCGAGCTGGCGGTGCGTCGTGGAAGCCGGATGGATGATGAGGCTGCGCGTGTCGCCGATGTTCGCCAGATGGCTGATGAGGCGCACGGAATTCACCAGCTTCATGCCGGCCTCGTAGCCGCCCTTGACGCCGAAGGTGAAGACGCTGCCGGCGCCCTTGGGGCAATATTTTGCATGTAGCGCATACGATGGATTGTCTTCCAGCCCCGCATAATTCACCCAGGCGACTTTCGGATGGTCCTTCAACCAACGCGCCACGGCGAGCGCGTTGTCGCAATGCTTCTGCATCCGCAGCGCCAGCGTTTCGATGCCTTGCAGCACCAGAAAGGCGTTCATCGGCGACAGCGCCGGGCCGAGATCGCGCAACGCCAGCACGCGGCAGGCGATGGCGTAGGCCATGTCGCCGAAGGTCTCCCACAGCTTCATGCCGTGATAGGACGGGCAGGGCTCCGACAGGGTGGGATATTTGCCGCCGCCCCAATCGAACTTGCCGCCGTCCACGATCAGCCCGGCCATCGAATTGCCGTGGCCGCCGAGGAACTTCGTCGCCGAATGCAGCACGATGTCCGCGCCCCATTCGAAGGGACGGATCAGGTAGGGCGTCGCCAAGGTGTTGTCGACGATCAGCGGCACGCCGGCGCCGTGCGCGATCTTCGCGATCGCCTCGATGTCGGTGACGATGCCGCCGGGGTTGGCGATGCTCTCGATGAACATCGCTTTCGTCTTCGCCGACAGCGCGGCCTTGAAGCTGTCGGGCTTAGTACCGTCGGCCCATTTCACATGCCAGTCGAACTTGGCGAAGGAATGGTTGAACTGGTTGATCGAACCGCCATAAAGCTGGCGCGCGGCCACGATCTCGTCGCCGGGCCCCATCAGCGTGTGCAGCGCGACGAGCTGCGCGGCGTGGCCCGACGCGACCGACAGACCGGCGCGCCCGCCTTCCAGCGCGGCGATGCGCTCCTCCAGCACCGCGTTGGTGGGGTTCATAATGCGGCTGTAGATGTTGCCGAAGACCTGGAGATTGAACAGCGCCGCGGCGTGATCGGCATCCTCGAACACGAAGGCCGTCGTCTGGTAGATCGGCGTGGCGCGCGCGCCGGTCGCCGGATCGGGTTGCGCGCCCGCGTGAACGCTCAGCGTGTCGAAGCCGTAGTCGGTCACGATTTTTCTCCCTTCATAACGCGCTTCAGCGATCCGCCTTTGCCGAACAGCAGCGGCTTGCGGTTGTCGATGAGCTTGCGGTTGACGCCCACCCAACTGATCTCTCCCGACAGCCGCCCGTATTCGATCTTGGGGCAGCGGTCCATGACGACGGTAAGGCCCGCTTCGCGCGCCTTCGCCGCCGCCTCTTCGTTGACGACGCCCAATTGCATCCAGATCACCTTCACGCCCAGGCGATCCTTTTCGGCCAGCGCTTCGTCGACGATGGCAGGCGCGGCGTCGGAGGCGCGGAAAATGTCGACCATGTCGGCGGGGGCGGGAACCTCGCGGAGCGAGGCGTAGACCTTCCGCCCGAGGATTTCCTTGCCCGCCATGCCCGGATTGACCGGATGGATAAGGTAGCCCTTGTCGAGGAGGTATTTCATGGCGAAGTAGCTCGGCCGCATCTCGTTGCCGCTGGCGCCCACCATGGCGATCACCTTGACGGAACGCAGGATGGATTTGATGAGGTCGTCGGGATAAACGGGCATTACGGCTCCGGCCATTTCGGTTCGCGCTTCTCAAGAAACGCGCCGATGCCTTCCTCTGCCTCGGAATGCAGCATGTTTTCCGTCATCACGCGGCTGGCATAATCGTAGGCCTCGCTCAGGCCAAGCTCGAGCTGGCGGTAGAAAGTTTCCTTCCCGATCTTCACGGCGGCGCGCGGTTTCGAGGCGATCAGCGACGCCAGTTCCATGGTCTCGGCTTTCAAGGCGTCGGGCTTCGCCACGCGGTTGACCAGTCCCATGTGCCATGCCTGGGCGGCGGAGACCATTTCGCCCGTGAGCAGCATCTCCATCGCCTGCTTGCGCGCCAGGTTGCGCGACAGCGCCACCATCGGCGTCGAACAGAACAATCCGATGTTCACGCCCGGCGTGGCGAATCTCGCTTCGGCGGAGGCGACGGCGAGATCGCAGCTCGCCACGAGTTGGCAGCCCGCGGCGGTCGCCACACCCTGCACCTCGGCGATCACCGGCTTGGGATGGCGCACGATCGTTTGCATCAGTTTGGAGCACTGCGCGAACAACGCCGCAAAGGCGGCCTTGCCCTTGTCAGCGTCCCGGCGGCGCGCCGTCATCTCCTTCAGGTCGTGACCGGCGCAGAAGGCGGCTCCGGCGGCGGCGATCACGACGACGCGGGCGGACTTGTCATGCGCCGCCGCATCGAGCGCGGCTTGCAGCGCTGCCATCAGGCCAGCGCTCAAGGCGTTGCGCGCGCCGGCGCGGTTCAGGGTCAGCCGCAGTACGGGGCCGTCGTGAAGGGCTGTGGCCAGCGGTTCGGAAACGGGACTGCTCATGCCGGCCAATCTAGTCTTTTTGCCACGGCACGACACTCCGGCCGCGTTGACGGGCGGCCGGAGCCGTGTCGCGCGGATCTCCCTGCGGTTATGCCGTAGCGCGAGGATCCGGGCCGAAACGGTTGTCGCCCTGCGTTCCCTTGGTGCAGTACCAAACGATGAGCAGGATTGCGCCCAGGAAAGGCACCAGGGCAATGAACACCCACCAGCCCGATCGGTTGGTGTCGTGCAGCCGCCGCACGGTCACCGCGAGTCCGGGAAGAAAATTGACCAGCACGACCACGATATAGACGATTCCGACGGCATACGGCACGCCGGCAGCCGGCGGGTCGACGAACCGATCCACGACCATCGCGGCAACTGCCGCCAGAAACGCGTACAAAGTAAAAAACCAGAACTCGGAGCGCCGTGCGCGCCCGGTGAAGGTCACGTATTTTTGAAACCCCGTCGCGACGGCTGTCGTAAAGCCCATATGAGCCTCCCCAGTTATGCTCAACAAGGTTAATCGCGCTGCAAGCGGGCGTCCATCGATTCGCCGGGTTTATACGGTAATATAATACCACATCGTATAAATATCGGAAAACTTGCATTTCCCTTGACGGCCCGCGCGCAACCCCCTATACGGCCCGCCGGTTCAGACGGATTTTGCAGCCATGAAAACCTACTCGGCCAAGGCCTCCGAAATCGAGAAGAAGTGGGTGGTGATCGACGCCGACGGACTGGTCGTCGGCCGCCTCGCTTCGCTCATCGCGCTGCGCCTGCGCGGCAAGCACAAGCCCAGCTTCACGCCCTACATGGATTGCGGCGACAACGTCATCGTCGTCAATGCGGCCAAGGCGCTGCTGACCGGCGATAAGCTGAAGAAGAAGGTCTATTACCACCACACCGGCTACATCGGCGGCGTCAAGGAGCGCACGGCGGGCCAGATCATGGCCGGCAAGTTCCCCGAGCGGATCGTCGAAAAGGCGGTCGAGCGGATGCTGCCGCGCGGGCCGTTGGGCAAGCGCCAGCTCGCCAATCTGCGGGTCTATCCGGGGGCGGAGCATCCCCACGAGGCGCAGCAGCCCGAGAAGATCGACATCGCCGGCATGAACCCCAAGAACACCAACTATCGCTCCGCGCGCGTTGCGCGCAACGTAAAGAACACGAAGGCGGCTTGACATGGCGGAAGAGGTAAAGAGCTTCGGCGACCTGAAAACGACGCTGATAAAGGCGAAGCCGCAGACGCCCGCCGCGCAAGCCGCGGAACTCGGTGCTTCCAAGAAGGATGCGAAGGGCAGGGCCTATGCCACCGGCCGCCGCAAGGACGCGGTCGCGCGCGTCTGGATCAAGCCGGGCAGCGGTCGCATTACGATCAACGACAAAGAAGAGAAGATTTATTTCGCACGGCCGGTGTTGCGCATGATCGTGCGCCAGCCGTTGATCGCGGCCAATCGCGACGGGCAGTTCGACGTCATCGTTACCGTTTCGGGCGGCGGACTTTCCGGCCAGGCCGGCGCCGTGCGTCACGGCATCAGTCGCGCCCTGGTGAACTATGAGCCGGGGCTGCGCGCCGTATTGAAGCCGGGCGGCTTCCTCACCCGCGATCCGCGCGCCGTCGAGCGCAAGAAGTACGGCCGGCCCAAGGCGCGGCGCAGCTTCCAATTCTCGAAGCGGTAGCAAGTTACCACATTTTCGGCTAACGGTGCCGCCTCAGAACTTGAACTGATGCGGGCCCATAAGCCCCGTGCGCTGACGGTCGACCAGCGTGCTCACGCCTTGGCCGTTGACGTAGAGCCGCAAGCCCACGAACACGGTATCGACATGATAGCTGCCGGAATAATCGCTGCGCGTATAGCCCGCGAAGAGCGAGACGGGCGTCGTCTCTGAGAACAGATATTCGCCGCCGACGGTGTAATCGACTTCGTCGGAGCCGCCGAAGCTCGTCCAGCGCGTATAGTCGATGCCGCCGTTGAACGCGAAATCGGGCGTGGCGTACCATTTGCCAGAACCGCCGAGATAGAAGCCGTCGGACGTGCCGCTACCCGAGAATCCCCCGCCCTTGACGAAGGCGGTGACGCTGTCGCAGGCGAACCATTCGGCGAAGCCGCCATAGTTCCATGTGTGCGACGAGAAACCGCTCGACGAACTTGATTGGAAGCCGAACGCAGGGCCGAAGCGCCATTGTGGCGCGAACCAGATGAGCGATCCGCCGGTATTCCAAAGGTCGGTATTAAAGCCCGTGCTCGTCGCATGATGATAGGCGGCCGTGAGTTCGAGCGCTGGCGCGGCAATGCCACCGCCTTGCGCAGGCAACGGATTTGCGCCTGTTATGTTGTCGTCCAGTCTTAGCGGATTGGTCCCGCCGGTATCGCCGGAGAACGGATTGGTCAAAATGCCGGTGGAAAAGCCATACTGGTTCTCGTTTGCTCCCGCGCTCGGGCTGAAGTTCGCATAATCGACCGTGAGGAGCGCCGCGCGGAAATTGACGCTGCCGACCTGGAACGCCGGCGGTGGATTGATATGCAGCCCCGAATAGGTTGGCGTGCGCACTGGAGGTGGGGGCGGCAGCACCGGAGGCTGCGGTGGCGGCGGCGGAGGTGGCGGAGGTGGTGTGACCGGAGGCGGCACACATCGCTCGGCGGCCTTCTTGGCGGCGTCGGCGTCCGACCGGGCTTGGCGTGCGGCGCGCAGGGCCGCATTCTTCGCATCGATTACGGCGCCCTGATCTGCCTGGATATGGCGGGCGGCGTTATAGGCGTCTTGCGTGGAGCGGTCTGCATCATCGTAGCTGTTGATGGCTTCCTGGCGAATCTGGTTGACCGTTGAGGCAGCGGAATTGGCGCTCTGGGCGGATGCCACGGCATCCTGAAAATAGCTGTAGTTGGCGTCGTTGATGCGTACATTGCCATCGCCGGTACTCTTGCCGACATCGGACATGGTCGGGCCCTTGCCAAAGGCGCCCGCCACGGCATCGGAGGCAGCCTTTGCCGCCGTGTCCGCTGCTGCATAGGCGTCCACGGCGCCCTGAGCGGCTGCGTGGGCACGATGCGCTGCGTTGAGAGCATCGGCCTTGGCTTTGTCGGCAATTGCGGCATCTGTTTTCGTGGATTGCAGATTTGCGTTGATGGCATCGGCACTTTTTTCTGCAGCCGCAGCCGCGCGCTCGGCCGCAGCCGCGGCGGCCTTCGCTTCGGCACATTGACCGGCGCGGGCCGCGGCCTCCGCCTCGGCGCGCGCTTTGGCCGCTGCGGCTGCATCTGATTGCGCCTCCGAAAGGGTTTGTGTTGCTTTCGCCTTAGCCTGATCTGCGTCGTTGGATGCTTGTAAGGCCCGGGTCATGGCGGCTTTGGCATCGCTGGCGGCGGCCTGGGTGTTCTGCAAGGCGGTGCTGGCTGCAGGAATCTGCGCCGAAGCCTGGTCGGCATAGGCCTTGACCGTTCTGGCGACAGCGGCAGCGGCACTGACGTCGTCAGCTGCGGCCGGCGTTGCCGAGGAGATCAGTCCAAGCAATAGCCATGCTACGGCAGAGCGCACCAAGAACAATTTGCGCATAATACTTTCCCCCCCCAATGAAGCCAATCTTCCCTGGTTCGACCACTTGCCTTCCATTCGGAAAGTTAACACCATAATCCTGTTTGGGGAAGGCAGGAGCCATGGTAGCTCAGAGTCTTGTTCTGAAATTGGAATACACGACGATGTTCCGTATCTTTCTGGATCACGCTCAGGCACCAGCCGAACGGCGTGACCCTACTCGATGACTTTACACGACGGGTGTTGGAAGGGGGACTCGGACGCTCCTTGCGGAAACGCCCAGATGCTCTCATGCATGACGAATTCGCACGTATGGCTGTCCGGAATACGAAACAACCACTCCATCTTCAAGTGAACCGGTCCCGAGACGTTGTTGAAGAACAGCGTGTTGTTTTCGATCAGGAACAGGTCGGTTCCGATCTTCATGGCCGTTGCCGTCCCCCTGCGGCCGCTATGAGCAGCGCGCGCCTGACTGTTAGCCCGTTGAGAATCTTCTTCATTGCATTAAGCCCCGTCGCAGTTCGCAGATCACCATTATTCTTTATTATTCGAGCGCCAAGGCCGATCTTAAAGGGGTTACCCTCTCTGTACATGATGAGCTATCAATCGCAATTATTGTAATTTGAAGCCTGACATTTTGCAGCGAGTGCTTGCGCTTCTGCGATTTGAGCGGGTGTCATTTTTGCTGCTACTTGGTTACGAGCATCTGAATACTTTTTGTTGTCGTAACCAGTAGTGTGTGAAGCAGCAAGATTCATCCACATATGCGCTTTGACATAGTCCTGCGGTACACCTTCACCGTACAAGTAATTGTAACCGAGATTAAGTTGCGCGTCTGCGTCACCTTGATGTGCTGCTAAGCGGAACCACTTCGCTGCTTCAGCGTAGCTCTGCGGTAAAATTTTACCTTCCAAGTACAGCACACCAAGATTGTACTGGGCGGATGCGTATCCCTGTTGCGCTGATAATTGATACCACTTGAGCGCTTCATCGTAGTTTTGCGGTACACCTTCACCGTTGAAGTACAGCACTCCGAGTTTGTCCTGCGCAATCGCATTTCCGTGTTTTGCGGACAAACGGTACCACTTCTCCGCCTCGGTAAAATTTTGTGTAACCCCTAGTCCTTTGTCGTAAATCATACCGAGATCGCGCTGTGCAGTTGCATTGCCTTGTTCCGCTGCTAAACGGTACCACTTTGCTGCTTCAGTATAGTTTTGCGTAACTCCTATTCCTCCCAAATACATCGCACCGAGATTGTACTGCGCAATTGCGTTTCCTTGTTGTGCGAGAGGCGTAAAAAGCGTCAGAGCAGTCGCATAGTCGCCGCGCTTGAAAGCGGCCACCGCATCATCAAAAGGCGCGGCATTCGCAATCGATGTTATGAAAACCGACAGCAGCAGCACAGCAGCAGTAAGTGCATTTTTCATTGATCCGACATTCCCCAGATGAACCAAGTTCGCTCGGACTATAACCGAATTCCGAGACGCTCGAAAGTCTCGGCGGCCGATTTGTCAGTAGCAGACGAGTTGTCCGGATTAGGTAGCACACGAGTTGACCGGTTTTCTGGCCCGCGAGAGAGGCGGGACGATGAACCGGACGACATGGCTACAGGATCGCAGGATGGCGAAGTTCGCAGGCGTGCTAAGCCGCTGGCAAAGCAAGCAGCTTTCGGCGGCGGAAGCGGGGGAGATTTTGGGAATGTCGGAGCGGACGTTCCGCCGGTTTCGGCAACGCTACGACGACGAAGGCGAGGCTGGCCTGGCGGACAAACGCGTCGGTAAGGCTTCGCCCAGGCGCGTGCCCGTGGATCGGATCGAGTGGATGTTGGAGCTTTATCGCAGCCAATATCGGGGCTGGAACGTGAAGCATTTTCACGAGCATCTGGTGAAGCGTTTCGGCTTCGACTGGGGCTATAGCTGGACGAAGCTGCAGCTTCAGGCATCGGGGTTGATCGAGCGGGCGCCCCATCGTGGCGCACACCGCCGCAAGCGGGCGCGCAAACCCTGTGAGGGCATGATGCTACACCAGGACGGCAGCCGCCATGCCTGGCTCGCGGACGAAGCGCCGTTCGACCTGATTGTCACGTTGGACGACGCGACGAGCAAAATTTATTCGGCGTTTCTCATTGAAGAGGAAGGTACGGTATCGACGTTTCGGGCCTTGCTGGAGGTGTTCACGACTCAAGGATTGCCTTGCAGCCTCTATACCGATCGCGGCAGCCATTATTTCTTCACGCCGAAGGCGGGTTCGCCGCGGGCCGAAAGATCGGCCGCTCGCGAAACCCGCCTTCGGTTTTGGGGCCCCGGTTCATGCCGTCCGGGCGGATCGCGGCGAAGGATGCGGCAGGTCATACGGACACTTCGCACCACACCGGCACGTGGTCGGAGGGTTTGTCGCGGCCGCGCACCCGCTTGTCGATGGCGCACGCCGTCAGCCGGTCCAACGCCTGCGGCGACAGCAGGATGTGGTCGATGCGGATGCCGTGGTCCTTCTGCCAGGCGCCCGCCTGATAGTCCCAGAAGGTGTACTGGTAAGGCTGCGCGTTGCAGGCGCGGAACGCATCCTGATAGCCGAGGTTTTCGACGCGCCGCAGCGCCGCGCGCGATTCCGGCTGGAACAGCGCGTCCTGGGCCCAGGCGACGGGATCGTGGCAATCCTCGGGCGTCGGGATGACGTTGTAGTCGCCCATCAGCGCCGCCGGTTCCTCGAACGCCAGCAGCGCCGCCGCGCGCCGGCGCAGGCGCTCCAGCCACGCGAGTTTGTACGCGAACTTCTCCGTGCCGACGGGGTTGCCGTTCGGCGCATAGACGGACGCCACCCGCAGCACGCTCTTGTCGCCGGGCACCAGCGCCTCGAGGTAGCGGGCGTGCTCGTCGGCTTCGCCGCCGGGCAGGCGGGGCGTGACGTCCTCCAGCGGACGCTTCGACAGGATCGCCACGCCGTTGTAGGTCTTTTGTCCGTGTACGGCGCAATTATAACCTAGCTCCTCGAAGGCGGCGGCCGGGAAGGTGTCGTCCGTGCATTTGATCTCCTGCAGGCAGACGACGTCGGGCACGGCTTCCTTCAGCCAGGCCGTGGCGGCTTCGAGGCGCGCCTTCACCGAGTTCACGTTCCAGGTGGCGATCTTCATGGCGGGTCCGTGTTTTTCGGAGTCATTCTAGACGGAGTCGCGGGGTTATTTGGAATAATGCGGCATCTTGTCGGGGTCGTAGCCGTTCTGAAGCACGTCGGCGATACAGAACAGAGTCTCGAAGGGATTGCCCGTCGGCGACGCGCAGGGCAGCAAGAGCGGCGTCTGCTTGATCAGCAGCTCCCGTTCCCAACGCTTTCCGTTCTTGTAGTCGGGCGTCAGTCCTACCGCTCCCGGATTGGCGGCGACGGCGAAGCCGATGCGGCGGCAGGCGGCGCGAACCTCGTTGGACTCCATCTCCAGCTTCTCCGGCGCGCAGGACGACAAGGCGAGGTTCAGCCCCTCGAGTGCGGGCGCTTCGACCGGCGGCAAGGGGTGTTCGAAGTGATAGAAGGTGCGGGAAACGCCGGCCGGTCCAGGCGTGGCCCGGCGCGCGGCGCGCGGCGGGAGCTTCGGTTCCGGCGTCAGCGGAATGATCGTTTCGCGCTCCCGGTCCGTGCGCGGGAAGAATTTCGGAATGGCGTTCAAGAAGACGGCAACGATCGCGATTTGACAAAGGACGGCTGCCAACGCCGCGGGAAGCCGGTCGCGCAAACTCCTGACGGTCGGCATCACGCGGCCTCGAAGCGACGCCGTAGCCTAGCAACTCACGCAGAAGTGGGACAGCACGCGAAGCTCGTGCTGCCTTAAGGTTATTTCATGGGGCGAGGCGACGCTACACCGAAAAGCTCGTGCCGCAGCCGCAGGACGATGTGGCGTTCGGATTGTTGACCTTGAACGAGGCGCCGATCAGATCGTCGGCAAAATCGATCTCAGCGCCCTTGAGGAATTCCAGCGAGGTGGAATCGATCAACACGGTCACGCCGCCTTCCTCGACGACCAGGTCGTCGCAGGCCGCGGCATCGTCCAGCGCGAAATTGTACTGGAAGCCCGAGCAGCCGCCCCCGGTCACCGCCAGGCGCAGCATCATCGGCTTGCCTTCGGCGGCGATAATCTGCGCGATCCGCTTGGCGGCGCGCGGAGAAACCGTGACGGGTAGGGCTGTTTGCGTGCTCATGGACATCCTTTGCGTGCCATAATCATAGCGAGTCCTATGGTGGTATGCGAATGGCAAGCGCAAAGGCCGCAATGACAGAGAAACCGCCCGCCGGGCGGCTCTTGGGCCATATCTATGCGCCCCCCACCGAGCGCGCGCCGTTCGCGACCATGCCCGCCGCGAGCCGCGGGCGTCTTTACCGGGAACCCGAAAGCGCCACGCGCACCTGCTATCAGCGCGACCGCGACCGCATCCTGCATTCCACGGCCTTCCGCAGGCTAAAGCACAAGACCCAGGTCTTCGTGCAGCACGAAGGCGACTATTACCGCACGCGGATGACGCACTCCCTGGAGGTGGCGCAAATCGCGCGCTCGGTCGCGCGCGTGCTGGCGCTGGACGAGGACCTCGCCGAGGCGGTGTCGCTGGCGCACGATATGGGCCACACGCCGTTCGGGCACGCGGGCGAAGAGGCTCTGGCGGCGGCTACGAGTTCCATCGGCGGCTTCGATCATAACGCGCACGCGCTGCGGCTGGTGACCAAGCTGGAGCATCGCTACGCCGCTTTCGACGGGTTGAACCTGACCTGGGAAACGCTGGAGGGGCTGGTAAAACACAACGGCCCGATCCCGCCGCCCGTGCCGACGCCGATCGCCGGCTTCGACGCCCGCTGGCCGCTCGAACTCTCGACCTGGCCCGGGCTGGAGGCGCAGATCGCCGCGCTGGCCGACGACATCGCCTATCTCACCCACGACATCGACGACGGTCTGCGCGCCGGCCTGTTCTCCATCGCCGATCTGGCGGAGGCGCCGCTGGCCGGTCCCACCGTGCAAGCGATCAACGCGCGCTACGGCACGCTCGAGACGAGCCGCTTCATCGGCGAACTCGTCCGTACACTGATCGGGGCCATGGCCGACGATCTGCTGGCCGCGACGGGCGGGAGCCTGTCCCGGTCGCGGCCAGCCTGTGCCGCCGAAGTGCGGGCGGCGCGTCAGCCGACAGCGGGATTCTCGCCGAAAATGGCCGCCGAGGTTGCCGCGCTCAGGCAATTCCTGTTCGCGCGGATGTATCGTCATGCGCGTGTCATGTCCTCCATGGACAAGGCAAAGACCGTTGTGGAAGAGTTGTTCCGGGCCTTGTCGCGCGACCCGTCGCTGCTGCCCACAGATTGGGCGGCGGGCTGCGGCCAGCCGGGCGACACCGCTACGGCTGGTATCGTGCGCGATTACATCGCCGGCATGACGGACCGCTTTGCGCTACAGGAATATCGTCGCATATTCCACAAGGAGATTGCCCTTTAATAGCTAATACCCGCCGTGATTCGGCCGGGAGCCGGTGCTAGGTTGAGGCCTTGAGATTCGAAACAGGCTGGAGTGAGGCGCATGGCCAACTACGAACGCGGATCGGTCGAGCCGGACGACGTGCGCGTCTTTGACGGCGGCCACGATGACGAAGACGAGGGTGGTTCGCATCTTCCGGTGGTGATCGTCATTTCGCTGCTGGTGCTGGCGGCCTTCGGCGGCGTGGTCTGGCTTGCCTACAACAACGGCGTCGCGCGCGGCCGTGCCGATGTTCCTTCTGCCACAGCAGCGCGGAATGCTGCCGGCGAGCAGCAGGCGGTGGCGCCGGGCAGCGGCGCGATTCCCACCAAGCAGATCAAGATTTATCAACAGCCGGCGAGTGCTGATGAGAACGTCGAGCCGGTGATCGCCACGCCCGCGCCGACCCGGATGGCCGCTACCGCTCCGCCGGCCCAGTTAGTCAAGCCCCCGCCCGCGTTGCGCTCGCAGCCGATGGACACCAAACCGGCGCCCGCGGTCCAGGCTCCGCCTGCGCACGCAGTCTCCGTCGCTGCGCCGAAATCTTCCGCAGTGGCGCAAGCGGCACTGGCGCCGCCTGCCGCGGTGATCGCAGTGGCGCCAAAGGTCGTAACGGGCGCTTTCGTGCTGCAAATCGGCGCCTACAAGTCGCAAAGCGACGCCGACGACGCCTGGAAGACCTACCAAGCCAAACATGCGGCGCTGCTTTCCGGCTTCGGGGAGAGCGTCCAGAAAGCCGATCTCGGCGACAAGGGCACATGGTACCGCCTGCGCGTGGGGTCGTTCGCCGACAAAAGCGCCGCCGCCGGATTGTGCGACCGGCTGAAAGCGGAAGGCGGCGCGTGCTTCCTGGCGAAGTAAGCGCCCAGAACGGATAGCAGGGGTCATGCGCACACGCGTCATTTTCGGATGCTCCGGCCGTGAGCTGGGAGCGGAGGAGCGCGCATTCTTCCGCGACAGCCAGCCGTGGGGGTTCATTCTCTTCGCCCGGAACATTGCGGATCGCGGACAGCTGCGCCTGCTGGTCGACTCCTTGCGCGAGGCCGTCTGCGATGCGCGCGCGCCCGTGCTGATCGACCAGGAAGGCGGACGCGTGGCGCGGCTGAGGCCGCCCAACTGGCGCGAGCGTCCGCCCGCCGCCCGTTTCGGACAGCTCTACGCGAACTCGAACGACGTGGCGGCGGAGGCCGCCTATCTCAATGCGCGGTTGATCGCCGCCGATCTCACCGAGATCGGCGTCAATGTCGATTGCCTGCCGGTGCTGGACGTGCCGGTGGACGGCGCCGACGCCGTCATCGGAGACCGCGCTTTCGCGCGCGATCCCGCCGCGGTGATCGCTTTGGGACGTGCCGTCATCGAAGGGCTTCTCGAAGGCGGCGTCTTGCCGGTGATGAAGCACATCCCCGGTCACGGGCGTGCAACAGCGGATTCCCATCTGGCGCTGCCGCGCGTGGCCACCTCCGCGGAAGAATTGAGCGCCACGGACTTCGTGACCTTCCGCGGCCTGAACCAGTGCCCGATGGCGATGACGGCCCATGTCGTTTACGAAGCCATCGATCCGCAGCGCCCGGCGACGACAAGTCCGAAGGTGATTCGCGACGTGATTCGCGGCGAGATCGGTTTCGACGGCCTTCTGATGTCGGACGATGTGTCGATGGGGGCGCTGGAAGGGCCGATTTCCGTGCGCACCAAGGCGGCACTGTTCGCCGGCTGCGATGTCGTGCTTCACTGCAACGGCAAGATGGAAGAGATGAAAGACGTGGCGGATGAAGCCAAGCCGCTCGAAGGTCCGGCGCTCAAGCGCGCCGAGCACGCGCTCGGGCTTTTGAGCCCGTCCGATCCGTTCGATCCCGCCGATGCGGAGGTTCGCCTGACGGAGCTTATGGGGACGTCCGCGTGAGCGAGCCGCTCGAAGACTTCGATGCATCCGGCATTTCGCCGGACGAGGCGCTGGTGGTGACCGTCGACGGGTTCGAAGGGCCGCTGGACCTGCTGCTGAACCTGGCGCGCAACCAGAAGGTCGATATCGCGAAAATCTCGATCCTCAAGCTGGCGGACCAGTATCTGGAGTTCATCGAATCCGCCACGCGGATGAACCTGGAGGTGGCGGCGGATTATCTGGTGATGGCTGCCTGGCTCGCTTACTTGAAATCGCGCCTGATCCTGCCGCAGCCCGAAGGCGCCGACGGCGAGCCGACCGCCGACGAAATGGCCTCACGCCTGCGTTGGCGCCTGCAGCGGCTGGAGGCGATGCGCGAGGCCGCCGGCAGGCTGATGGCGCGCGATCGGCTGGGGCGCGAAATCTTCGCCCGCGGCGCACCCGAACCGGTGAACGTGGTGAAGCTGAGGACCTATACGGATTCGCTATACGATCTGCTCACGGCGTATGCCACCGAGCGGGTCAGGAAACTGCGCGGCAAAAGCTATACGCCGCTGTCGTCGCCCGTTCTCCTGATCGAGGAGGCTCGCGAGCGGCTGGGGCGCATGTTGGGCCGCATCCCCGATTGGAGAAGTCTCACGATGCTGCTGCCATTCGAGTGGTCGGGGGGTGCGAGGCGGCGTTCGGCGCTTGCGAGCACGTTGCTGGCATGCCTAGAACTGGCCAGGGACGGACGCGTAGAGATTCGTCAGCTTGCGCCGTTCGACGAGATTTATGTCAAGGACCGCGCCAGCGAGGCTGTAACATGAACCGCGTTCTGCAGTTGAGGGAAGCCCTGGCCGAAGCAATCGCCGAGGGCGAGATCGGGTCCGTGGCGGAAGGAAGCGAACAGGCGGTGTCCGGCGTCAACATCGAGCATTTGCGGATGGCCGAAGCGTTGCTGTTTGCCGCCTCGGAACCCTTGAGCATCGATGCCCTGGCGAGTTCGCTGCCGGAAGGAGCGGACGTCGGCAGCCTCCTTGGCGAACTTCAACGCATGTATGAGGGACGAGGCGTAACCCTTGTCTGTGTCGCGGAAAAATGGCAATTCCGAACTGCGCCCGATCTGTCCTTCCTGCTACGCCGGGAAAAGCCCGAGCAAAAGCGCTTGTCACGCGCGGCGATCGAGACCTTGTCCATCATCGCCTATCACCAGCCGGTCACCCGCGCCGAGATCGAGGACATCCGCGGCGTCATGCTGTCCAAAGGCACCGTCGATACCCTGATGGAAGTCGGTTGGGTCAAGATCCGGGGCCGCAAGCGTACGCCGGGCCGGCCGGTCACTTACGGCACCACGGAGGCGTTCCTGGTCCAATTTGGGCTGGAGAACATCGGCGATCTGCCGGGGCTCGACGAGCTGAAGGCCGCCGGCTTCCTGGAAGCCATGCCGCCGTCCGGATTCGACGTCCCGTCGCCCAGCGACCGGCTTGGCCCGGACGAGGACCCGTTCGAGGGCGAAGAGCCGGGCGATCTGGCCACCGGAAGCAACGACCCATTTGCTCCCGCCAACGCTGACGAATAACGCCCGCGCAACATTGAGCGACGGCACTGGATGAGCAAGAATGCTCTCGCAGGGGCATGGGGCTGCGCGCTGGCGTCGTCCCGAACGAAGGAGCAGACGATGAAGATCGTTCTGAGCGGAATGGCGTCCCTGATCGGCTTGGCGTTCGGCCAAGCGGCCTATGCCGATCCACCCCCGCCGCCGATGCACAACAGCGTGTGCTTGAGCGCCGGGTCTATCGACCACACCTCGTATCCGGACGACCGCACCGTCTTGTTCTATATGAATTCCGGCAAGGTGCGCGTCTGGCGCAACGACCTGCCGCACGAATGCCCGGGCCTGAAATTCGAGCAGGGCATCGCCTACGAAATCCGCGGCGGAGAGATCTGTTCGAACATGCAGATCGTCTACGTGCTCCACCGCTGGACGCCGTGCTTCTTGGGTGCGTTCACGCCTTACGAGAAGCCGATGCCGGCTCCTCCGCCGCCCTGAGCGAATAGGGAATGGCGAATGGAGGTCTCTCTATTCGCTGCTCGCTATTTAATCTTCCAGCTCCACCACTACCGCTTCGCCGTTTTCCAGTGCGATGGCGAGCGTGCCCTTGCGCAACGCAACAGCGTCCTTGCCGAACACCTCGTTGCGCCAACCGTGCAGAGCCGCGACGCCGTCGTCGCCGCCGGCGGCCAAGCGTTCGATGTCGTCGCTGTTGGCGATCAGCCGCGGCGCCACGCCGGCTTCTTCGGCTCTGAGCTTGAGCAACGTCTTCAGCAGATCGACTGTCGCAGGCGAAGGCTCCTGTCTGAGCCGTTTGCGTTCCGGCTGGTCGGGAACGTCGGGCGGCGGCGTTTTCAGGCCGTCCGCCACAGCCTCCAGCAGACTCTTGCCCATGCGCGAAGCGGCGAAGCCTCTGGGCACGGCGCGGATACGTTCCAGGGCCTCGGCGCCGTCGGGCGGCTGGGCGGCGATTTCCAGCAGAACTTCGTCCTTGACGACGCGGTTGCGCGGAATATCGCGACTCTGCGCTTCGCGTTCGCGCCAGGCGGCAACGGCCGCCAGAGTGGCGAGGAACCGCTTGTTGTTGGTGCGCGGCTTCAGGCGTTTCCAAGCGTGGACGGGATCGAGCGCATACAATTCCTCGCATTTGAGCGCGGCGATTTCCTCGGCGACCCAGCTTTCGCGATGACTCTTCGCGAGTTGGGCCGAGAGCGCCTCGTAAATCGTGCACAGATGGGTCACGTCGGCGAGTGCATAATCGAGCTGGCGCTTTGTCAGCGGACGGCGCGCCCAATCCGTGAAGCGTGCCGATTTGTCGATCTGGGTATGGGCGATCTTGCGCGCCAGGGTTTCGTACGACGCCGCTTCGCCGAAGCCGCAAACCATTGCCACGATCTGGGTGTCGAAAAGGGGATCAGGTATGACGCGCCCCTGGTGCCAGAAGATCTCGATGTCCTGCCGCCCGGCGTGCAGCACCTTGACGATGCGCGGGTCCTTGAGCAGCGGGAAGAACGCCGACATCTCGATGCCGTCCGCCAGCGGATCGACGATGGCCGCAACACCGGGTGCCGCGATCTGCAACAGGCAGAGCTTCGGCCAATAGCTCGAGTCGCGCATGAACTCGGTGTCGAGGGCGAGATAAGGCGTGCCCTTAAGCTCGTCCGTCAACGCCTTCAAATCCGCAGTAGTTTCCACGATCCGCATGGCATGTTGATAACGGATTCGGACGCGGTTCGCGCAAAATTCAGTGGCGTAAAAGCCCTACGACCCGCCCCGGCACGCCTGCCGCGTCGAAATAGCGCGTGGAACCAACCTCTTGCAGGTCGAGGATCGTCCGGACCCCGTTCGCGGCCTTGGCCGACGCGATCGTCCGACGGGCCACTTTGGGCGTCTTGCCGCCCTTGAGGGCTTCGGCAATTACACGGCCCCTGAGTCTGCCCGGCCCGGACAGATTCACGCCCAGGATACGCGCCAGCGTCGGCGCGACGTCGGTGTTGCCGACCGGCGTTTTGTCGACGAATTTGGTTTTGAAGTCCGGGCCGATGGCGGCCATGAAGTTTCGCGTGTCCGTGCGGCTGAAACTGCCGTGCATGCCCTGGCCGGTATGCAGGGTGGAGTCGGCGATTTCGGCCGTACACATCTGTTCGCCGAGTTTGCAGCCTTTTACGACGAACGAGCGGAAGCCGATGACGAAGGTCGGCCGCGGCACATTCGAGGAGCCGATCAGGTTGACCGCGCTCATCGGCAGGGCGCCGGCAAAGTCCTTGGGATTTCCACCCTTCAGCAGAGCGTCGTTGACGAACAGCGCGCCGACATAGGGGGCGCCGACCAGCTTGGCAAAGATGCGTTTGGCTGTGGCCCGCGCATCAGGCCCGTCCGCAACGTAGATGAAATCCGAGCCGCCGTTCGCGGCCACGACCGCCATCGGGGCTTCGGGCGTGGGACCGATTAGGGCGTTGCCGTTCTGCGGATGCTCGCCGCTCGACAAATCGAGCTCCGCGTTCGAACGGTCGGGATCGAAGATTTTCTGGCCGTCGAGCCAGCCGGCCACGTCCACCGCCAGGAAACCGCCGGGGAGAGTGGAGCGTTCCAATCTGCCGTCGGGCGTGGGAATGCCGGCGGCGATGGTCGAGAAGCCGTGATCGGCGATCACGAACACGTCGGTGTTGGTGGCCAAACCCCATTGGCTGAGCGCGTCCAGGATGCCTCTCAGGTCATTGTCGGCGTTGCGGATGGCGGCGCGCCCGCTGGTGCTGTTGATGCCGGGAACGAGCTTGCCGTCGCTGTCGGTTGCCGCGTGCTGGGTGGTGTCGGGATCGCGCGACCAGAACATCATCGCGAAAGGTCTTCCGGATTTCTGAAGGTTGGGAATCAGCACTTGGGTGGTCGCCGACAGCAGATAGTCCTGCTGGACCAGATTGGGGGCGCTGGTGAACGCAGGGGAGTCCGCGCCGGTGGCGCGGAAGACGTCCGAGGCCAGCAGGCCGTGCAGCATCGTGCTCTTGGTGGGCGTGCCGTCGTGGTTCGTGGCGTGGTTGGTCGCCTCGTCGATAAAAATGCCCAATGGTCCGCCGACGCTTTCGTCGCTGCTGTCCAGCGCTCCCAGGAACTGAATGGCGGACGGGCCTTTCTTGCCGACGACGACCGTATTGAAACCCGTCGCACGTGCCGCCTGCATCAGCGTGGTCTGGCCCAAGTAGCCGTCGCCGAAATGCTGCTTGAGATCGCGCAGGATGCAATCGTCTTCCAGAAACACGACGTTCGCGCCCAGCCGGCAGGGGACCGGGAAGCCGGTGTACAGCGTGTTGGCATAATCGCCCGTATCGCCGAGGAAATGGCCGGTGGCGATGGCCGAGGCGTTGGCGGTGGTCAGCGTCGGATACACCGCATGGCTGTTGACGAAGTCGACGCCAGAGCGGCGGAGCTTGGTCATGGTGGGCGCCGTTTCGGGCGTCACGCTCGAATAGCGCAGGCCGTCGGCGACGAAGATCACGATGTTCCGGGCGGCTGAAGCGGGCGTGGCCGCGGCAACCAGGCATAGGGCAAGGGCGACGGCGAACCGCGGAATGGTCATAGGCCTGGAATCCCCTTGAAAAGCGCGGGCAAGCCTAAGCATTCTTTGCGACAGTTAAAGCATAATCGGCCGTCCGATTCGGCTCTTGACCCGGCCCCCGCCAGTCCGCCACATACCGCGTTTTTCGAAGGATTTGCCATGCACGCCTATCGCACCCACACCTGCGGCGAATTGCGCAAGAGGGACGTGGGCAGCCATGTCCGGCTGTCCGGCTGGGTCAACCGGCGGCGCGATCATGGCGGATTGCTGTTCATCGACCTGCGCGACCATTACGGCATCACCCAGTGCGTGATCGAACCGGACGCCGCCGCCTTTGCCGAGGCCGACAAGGCGCGCTCGGAATGGGTCCTGACGCTGACCGGCAAGGTGATGGCGCGCTCAGACGACACCATCAATTCCGATATGCCGACCGGCGAGGTCGAACTGCGCATCAAGGAGGCCGTGGTCCAGTCGGTGGCGCAAGAGCTTCCGATCCCGGTGTTCGGCGACCTCGATTATCCCGAGGACACGCGGCTGAAATACCGCTTCCTCGATCTGCGCCGCGAGCGCCTGCACGAAAACGTCGCGCTGCGCTCGAAAGTGATTTCGTCGATCCGCCGCCGGATGATCGAGCAGGGCTTCACCGAATTCCAGACACCGATCCTGACCGCCTCTTCGCCCGAGGGCGCACGCGATTTCTTGGTGCCCTCGCGGCTGCATCCGGGCAAGTTCTACGCGCTGCCCCAGGCGCCGCAGCAGTTCAAGCAGCTCATCATGGTGGCGGGCTTTGACCGCTATTTCCAGATCGCGCCCTGCTTCCGCGACGAGGATGCCCGCGCCGACCGCTCGCCGGGCGAATTCTACCAGCTCGACCTGGAGATGAGCTTCGTCACGCAGGACGACGTGTTCGCCGCCGTCGAGCCGGTGCTGCACGGCGTGTTCGAGGAGTTCGCGGAGGGGCGCAGCGTCTCGCCCGCGCCGTTCCCGCGCATCGCCTACGACGAGGCGATGCTCAAATACGGCGTCGACAAGCCGGATCTGCGAAACCCCATCGTCATCGCCGACGTGACGGACGTCTTCGCGCGGGCCGACGTGGCCTTCAAGGCGTTCAAGGAAAAGACGGTGCGGGCGATTCCCGCGCCGGGCGCTGCCGCGCAGCCGCGCTCCTGGTTCGACAAGATGGACGGCTGGGCGCGATCCGACATGGGCGCGCCGGGGCTGGGCTACATCGTGTTTGAGGAGGAGGCGGTGAATACGCCCGATTCTATCCCCGCAGCCATCGCAAATGCGATGGAGACACATGGTGTCGCCAAAAAAAGTGAATTGAAACACCTTCGCTTTTTAAGGGGTAAGGGGCCCATTGCGAAGTTTCTTACTGAAGAAGCGATTCAAGAATTAGCTCGGTTAGCGAACGTGAAGGCCGGCGATGCGCTGTTCTTTTCGGCCGATGCCAAGAAGAACCGCGCCGCGTTACTGGCGGGCGCGGCGCGCACCCGCCTCGGCCGCGAGCTTGGGCTGATCCCCGAAGGCCAGTTCAAGTTCTGCTGGATCGTCGATTTCCCGATGTACGAATGGAACGAGGACGAGAAGAAGATCGAATTCTCGCACAACCCGTTCTCCATGCCGCAGTACGACCGCGAGAAGTTCCTGGCGCTGGACGCGAAGGACCGCGACGCGATCCTCGGGATGAAGGCCTACCAGTACGACATCGTCTGCAACGGCATCGAGTTGTCGAGCGGCGCCATCCGCAACCACGATCCCGACGTGATGCTCAAGGCCTTCGAGATCGCCGGCTACGCGCGCGAGGAGACCGAGCGGAAATTCGCCGGGATGCTCAACGCCTTCCGCTACGGGGCTCCGCCGCACGGCGGCACCGCGCCGGGCATCGACCGCATCGTCATGCTGATCGCGGGCGTGGAGAATCTGCGCGAGGTCACCATGTTCCCGATGAACCAGCAGGCCCAGGACCTGATGATGAACGCGCCGAGCGAAGCCTCGCTCAAGCAACTTCGCGAGCTGCACATCCGCGTGGTGTTGCCGGAAACGAAATGACAATCAGTTCAGATTGTCCGGCAATTCCTTGATGCTCTCTTCGACAAGCGCAGCGGAGCGCTTTTCGTCCAGCCGCGCCGCGATGAGCTTCTCGGCGGCGGCGACGGCCGCATCGGCGGCAAGAGCGCGGATTTCGTTCAGCGCGGCAGTTTCGGCCTGTTCGATCTTTTCCTTCGCCATCTGGGCGCGCCGGTCGATCTGGGCGCGAAGCTGCGTGCGGGTTTCCTTGGCAAAGCGTTCGGCCTCGGCCCTGGCCTCGGCGACGATCGCGGCCGCTTCGTTGTCGGCATTCGCGGTCTTCTGCACATAGCCGGCGAGCAGAGCGGCGGCTTCCTCGCGCAGGCGCTTGGCTTCGTTCAGTTCGTCGGCGATGGCGGCGGCGCGCGCGTCGAGCATCTTGGCCAGCATCCCCGGCACCCGCAGGCGCAGGAAGATCGCCAACACGATGGCAAAGCCGACAGCCACCCAGAACTCGGGATTTTGGAAAAGCGTCATCGTGATACCCGGAACCTCGGCGCGATGGATGACAAGCAGGAAGACCACCAACCCGACCGCGAGCGCAGAAGTCGCGAGACGAAAAGTCGACATGACGCTCCCTTTCCCACCGTCAGGCACCCAACGCCCTGACGGCCGCCTCGGCCTCCTGCGGCGAAACCTTATCGCCGGTCAGCCGCGCGACGATAGCCGCGGCGGCATCTTGCGCCGCAATTGTGACATGTCCTGCAGCCTCCCGGCGCATGGCCGCAATCCCGGCTTCAGCCTTGGCGGCAGCTTCCTTGGCCTCGGCGTCCGCAGCCGCCTTGGCTTTTTCGATCTCGTCGGTCACGAACTTGCGCAGCTCTTCGGCGACTTTCTGGCCACGCGCGTGGGCCTCGGCAAGGGCCGATCGATACCCGGCAAGCGCCCTTTCGGCATCCTGGCGGTGTTTGTCGGCGGTTGCCAGATCGCCGTCGATCCGCCCTTTGCGTTCGCCGATGACCGTGCCGATGCGCGGTCCAACGATGCGCCACATCACCACGAACAGGACGGTGAACGTGATCGCGAGCCAGAAAAGCTGGCTCGGGAAAGTGTCCGTCTTGAAGGGAGGGAATTCGGCGCCTTGCGGCACCGCAGTTCCCGTGGTGGCGGGCTGGGCGGGCATCAGGTGAACAGAATGATGAGAGCGATCACCAGGCCGTAGAGACCTGTCGCTTCGCACAGCGCGAAGCCGAGCAGCACGTTGGTGAACTGCGCCGGGGCCGCGGCCGGATTGCGCAGCGCGCCTTGCAGATAGCTGCCGAACACGATGCCGATGCCGTTACCGGCGCCGGCGAGCGCAATACAGGCAAGGCCCGCGCCGATCATTTTTGCCGCATGAAGATCCATTTGGAGAAGCTCCTTGGTTTTTCAGTGATGTTCGTGGAGGTGCAAGGCTTCGTTCAGATAGATGCAGGTGAGAACTGAGAAGACATAGGCCTGCAGGAACGCAACCAGCAGTTCGAGTGTAACGATGAAGATAATCATAAACATCGGCGTGATGGATAGTGCCGATAGAATTCCCCCTGCGGCGCCCAGCGCTACCACGAAGCTGGCGAACACCGCCAGCATTGTGTGTCCCGCCAGCATGTTGGCGAACAGACGGACGGAGAGGCTGACCAGCCGCGTCAGGAACGAGATGACCTCGATCGGCACCAGCAGTGGCAGGAGGTACCACGGCGCCTTGGGCACGAACAGCATCAGGAATTTGAAACCGTGCTTGGCGAAGCCGACCACCACCACCGTGAGCATCACCAGCGCGGTGAGGGCGAAGGTCACGATGATTTGGCTGGTCACCGTGAAGGCACCGGGGATCAAGCCCAGGAAATTGCTGAACAGCACGAACATGAAAATGGCGAAGACAAAGGGGAAGAACACGAGCCCTTTGTCGCCTGCGGTCGAGCGGATCATGCCGGCGACGAATTCGTAGGACAGCTCGGCCATGGATTGCGTGCGCGACGGCACCAGGCGGCGGCCAGACATGGCGAAGGTGAGGAATAGCGTCACCGCCGCCACGACGATGCACATGAACAACGACTGGTTGGTGAAGGAGACGTCGTAAGGCCCGATGTGCAGCGGCACGATAGGTCTCACCTCGAATTGCTCCATGGGGTTCATGGCCACGGTGCTATTTCTCCACGTCTTTTTCCGCCATCCCGGCGTTCAATTCCTGCGCCGCGCGCATCACGTTGCGGATGCCCGCCGTAGCGCCCAGCACAAACAGTACAACCATTCCCCACGGTCGCGTATGGAACGGCGACCAATGGTCGAATGCCCAATCGACACTCCATCCCAAACCGGCGCCCACTGCGACCGCCGCGACCATTTCCCCACCGAAACGGAAGGCGATCCCCAGCGGCGTCGGCGGCGCAGCCTTGACCGACTGCGAACGCTGCTGCTCGGCCTCGTCGATCCGTTCGCCCAGACGCCTAAGATCGTCGGGTTGAGGAGGAGGCATGTGAACGGCTCCCCGCTTCGCCGTCGGGCGGCTTGTTTCGAAAACGGGCGGACCATAGGGGCAGGACAAAAACGCGTCAAGCGTGCGCGAATTGCCGCAACGCCTTGGAAAAATTGACCGAATCACTCCCGCGGCGAAATGGACGCGCTTGGT
Organism: Alphaproteobacteria bacterium; assembly: GCA_028871795.1. GTDB lineage: Bacteria > Pseudomonadota > Alphaproteobacteria > Micropepsales > Micropepsaceae > Rhizomicrobium. The sequence goes on from JAGWMG010000004.1 coordinate 158,511, forward strand.
CGGCGCATAATCGCCAGTCACGCTTCGGGCGCATCGTGTTCCTCTTTTGCGGCCATCCAGATTTCGCGTGCAGCGCCGGCATTGATGGCGGCAATGCCGATGCCGACGGCCAGATCGGGCCATATCGACCTCGTGAGTGCGGTCGCCAGGCCGGCGGCGATGATGGCCATATTCGCCAGCACGTCGTTACGGGCTGACAGGAATGCAGCCTTGGTCAAACTTCCGCTGTGGTGGCGGAAACGAACCAGCAGGAGCGCGCAGGTCAGATTGACGGCGAGCGCCCCGAGACCTGTCAACGACAACGGCAACGGCTGGGGCACCACCGGGACGCTGAATTTCTCCCAGGCGGTCCAAAGAGTCGCGAGGCCTGGAACGAGCAGCACCGCCGCGAGGCCCATGGCGACGCGGGCGCGCGCCCTTGCCGGCCAGCTCAGCGCCAGCAGGATCAGGATATTGACGGACGCGTCTTCCAGGAAATCGATGCTGTCGGCGAATAGCGAGACCGATCCGATGGTCAGCGCGACGGCGAACTCGATGCCGAAATAGGCGATGTTCGCGAAAGCGACAAAGCGGATCGCGGAGCGTAGCGCTCTCTCTGGGCGGAAGGAATTCAATGCAAACAGGCTCTCACTCCGCCGCCACGCGTTCCGCTTCCGCCAGCGTGACCGACACCAGTTGACTGACGCCGCGTTCGGCCATCGTGACGCCGAACAGCCGGTGCATCCGTGACATGGTCAGCGCGTGGTGGGTGATGACCAGGAAACGCGTGTCGGTGATGCGGACCATCTCGTCGAGCAGGTTGCAGAAGCGCTCGACATTGGCGTCGTCCAGCGGCGCGTCCACTTCGTCCAGGACGCAAACCGGCGCCGGATTCACCAGGAACACGGCAAAGATCAGGGCCAGCGCCGTCAGCGCCTGTTCGCCGCCGGACAACAGCGAAAGGGATTGCAGCCGCTTGCCCGGCGGACGCGCGAAAATCTCCAGCCCCGCTTCCAGCGGATCCTCGGATTCGGTGAAGGTGAGTTTGGCCTCGCCGCCGCCAAACAGCTTGGCGAACAGGGTATGGAAGTTCGCATTCACCTTCTCGAAGGATGCCAGCAGACGCTCGCGGCCTTCGCGGTTCAGGCTCTGGATGCCGCGGCGCAAGCGTTCGATGGCGCCGGTGAGATCGTCGCGGTCCCCGGTCAGCGAAGCAAGGCGCTGTTCGTGTTCGTTGGCTTCTTCTTCGGCGCGCAGATTGACGCCGCCCAGCTGCTCGCGCTCCTGCTTGAGTTTTTCGACGCGCTTTTCGGCCTGTTCGAGCGGCGGCAGCTCTTCGTCGTCCTCGATCTCCGCGCGTTCGGCCAATTCGTCGGGCGCGATCTCCAGCTCGTCGCGGATGCGGTCGCGCAATTCGCCGATGCGGGCCTCGGCGCCTTCCAGCAAGGCTTCTTCGCGGGCGCGTTCCTCGCGGGCGACCGACAGCGCTTGGTCCGCCGCCTTGGCGATCTTGTCCGCATCGGCGAGGCGGGTTTCCGCTTCGGCGCGCGCGTCGGCCGCCATGTCGCGCGCCTTCTGTGCGACTCCGATCGCGTCCAGCAGCGCGCCGCGCTTTTGGGCGATGGCCTGCGGCAGCGCTTCCGCGGCATCCAATTCACCGCCAAGCTCGACCGAACGGCCGTCCAGCTCGGCGATATGATCGGCGGCAGCGGTGCGGCGGACGTCCCACCGCGACCGATCTTCGCCGATCGCCGACAGCCGCCGGAGGCGAGCCTCGCCGTCGCGCTTCAGACCGTCGAGCGCGGCACGGGCATTGGAACTCGTCGCGCGGGCTTCGCTCATCCGTTCGCGCGCGTTGGCCACGCTTTGGGCGAGGGCCGTGCCGTCGCCGAGTTCCGCCAGCGCCTGGGCGGCTTGCCGCTCGGCTTCGCGCGCCGTGTCGCGAGACTGCGCCAGGCGGCGGATTTCGGCTTCGAGAGAGGCTAGACGGGATGTGCGTTCGGCCGCCGCGCGCACGGCTTTGGTCGATATTTCCTGGGCGTCGATGATGGCGCGCTCGTGGCGGCGTTCTTCCTGTTCGGCATGGCGCGCGGCGTCGCGGGCCGTTTCGACGGCCGCATTGGCTGCCGAGTGTTCGCCAGCCGCCGCGGCCCGGGATTTTATGGCGTCGTCGATCCGTTCTTCCAGCGCCGCCAGCCGGTTTTTCTGCGACAGCCGCACGGCTGCGGCGGAGGGGGCGTCGGCCGAGGCACGATAGCCATCCCAGCGCCACAGATCGCCGCGCGGCGATACCAGGCGCTGACCGGCTCTCAAATCCTTTTGCAGGACCACGCCTTGATCGGGAAACACGACGCCGGTCATCGTCAGCCGCCGGGACAGCGCCGCGGGCGCCGTGACGAAATCGGCGAGCGGTTTGGCGCCCAGCGGCAGGGGTGCCGTTTCGTCGAACGCACCCAGATCGCGCCAATGGTGCGGCGCGGTTTCGTCGAGCGGAGCCTGCAGATCGTCGCCTAGCGCGGCGGCGAGCGCGGCCTCGTAGCCCGGCTGAACGGTAATGGCATCGACCAGCGGCGGCCACGTGCTCTGCCCTTCGGGGCGCAGCAACTCGCCCAGGGCTTTGGCTTCGGCCGACAGACGCTGCACGTCGCGCTCGCGCTCCTCAAGAGGGCCGCGCGCCTGCTGTTCGGCCAGCTCCGCCTCGGTCAGCTTGGCGCGCGCTTCGGCGGCGGCGGCTGCGGCGGTCAGCGCCTGCACGCGGGCATCCGCCGCAGCGCTCTCGGCGCCGCGCTCGTCGGGCATCTGTGCCACGCCTTCTATGGCGACGGCCAGCCGTGCTTCGGCCTCGCCGAGTTGCAGAGCACTCGCGTCGGCCAATTCCGCGGCAACCATGCGCGAGCGTTCCAGGCTCGACTGGCGGGCATTGCGCTCGGCCAGTTCGGCGGTCAGACGCTCAAGCAGGCGCTCCGCTTGCGCCAGCGCTTCGTTCAATTCGAATGCGCGCGTCTGCGCCTCGACGATGTCTTGGTCGGCGCGTTCCTGGGCGGATTCGAGTTCATTCGCCTCGGTCGCGAGAGCCGCCAACGCGGTTTCGGCGTCGCCGTGCAGTGTGCGTTCGCGTTCGATGTCCTGGGCTGTTTGGGTGATGCGCTGGCGCAGCGACTGGGCGAGTTCGCGCGCGCGCGATTCTTCGGCGTCCAGCGCTTCACGTTCCAGCACCAAACGATGCAGCGCGGCGGATTTCTCAGCCTCGGTCTGGCGCAGGGGCGGCAAGGCGGCAGCCGTATCGGCCTGCACGGTCGAGGCTTGTGCGGCTTTCTCTGTGCAGGCGGCAACCACGGCGGCTGCAGCGGCCAATGCCTCGGCCGCGGCCTTGGCGCGAACTTGCGCGGCCGTCCAACGCAGATAATGCGCCAGCGCCTCAGCGCGTCGGATGTGGCCGGAGAGATTGCGGTAGCGCGATGCTTGCCGCGCTTGCCGCTTCAGGCTCTGCAACTGCCCTTCGACTTCGCGGATGACGTCATCGAGACGGGACAGATTGGCCTCGGCGGCGCGCAGCCGAAGCTCGGCTTCGTGGCGACGCTGGTGCAGGCCGGTAATGCCCGCCGCTTCTTCCAGAATGGCGCGGCGTGCGAGCGGCTTCTGGCCAATCAACTGGCTGATCAGTCCCTGGCGGACGAAGGCGGTGGACGAAGCGCCCGAAGAGGCGTCGGCGAAGAAGATCTGCACGTCCCGCTGGCGCACATCGCGCCCGTTCATGCGGTAAACCGAACCCGCTTCGCGTTCGATGCGCCGCGACACCTCGATGGTGTCGAAATGGTCGTAAGGCGGATTGGCGGTACGGTCGGAATTGTCGATCGCGAGCGTCACCTCTGCCACATTACGCGCCGGCCGCGCGGCGGAACCCGCGAAGATGACGTCGTCCATTTCGGTGCCACGCACCGAAGTCGGCCGCGCCTCGCCCATCACCCAACGCAGAGCGTCGAACAGATTGGACTTGCCGCAGCCGTTCGGGCCGACGATCGCGGTCAACCCGGGTTCGATGATGAGCTCGGTCGGCTCCACGAACGACTTGAAACCGGAAAGCCTGAGTCTGTCGAATTTCAACGAATACGCGCCGTCCTACGCTGCTGCGCTGTCCGTCATTTATGCTTGGACAGCAAGGAATCGAACTTTGCCTGTAACCCCGGCCACGTCACGTTTTCCACGACCTCGCCATCGATCACGATGGTCGGGGTGCCCTGGATGTTATATTTCTGCTCGCCGTCCTGGGCGACTTGATTGATTCGGTCAATCTGGTTCTTGTCCGCAAGGCATTGATCAAACTTCTCAACCGTCATCCCGGCGACTTTCGCCTGCCGGATGAGAGCGCCGCGAATGTCCATTATGCCGTATTCCGGATCCCATGATTTCTGATTCCGGAACAGAAGGTCAATGAACCAGAAATACTTATCCGCAGGCAAACAACGGGCGACCGCCTCGGCCGCGCCGTCGGCTGGACCGTTGCCCTCAAGCGGGAAGACGCGGAAAATGTAAAAAACCTTGCCCGTGTCGATGTAATTCTGCCTGATCAGCGGAAAAACGGTCATGTCGAAACGGGCGCAGACCGGGCAGGTTGGCGCCGCGTATTCCAGCATCTTGATTGGAGCATTGGGCGAGCCGAGCGTGCGATCGTCTTTGTACACCTGGATCTGCGTATTCTGCCCGCCGGCGACCATCATCGAGTTGTCGGACCCCGGATTGAAGACAAAGAAATAGAGAATTCCCACGACGATCAGGCTCCCCACCGCGGCCGCCGCGATGATCATTTGGATCCGCGAGAAGAGAGGGGCGGGCGCGCCGGTTAGCGGCTTGTCGGCCGCTTTTGGTGTCTTCTTCGCCGGGCCGGCCGGCTGGGAAACCCCGGGCGCGCGCAGGAAGGCACGCAGGGCATCGATCTCGAAGCGTTCGGCCTTTGCCAGGTCGGTCTGCCCCGCCGCGCTAAACGAGGCAGCCTTCTGCTCACGCTCCGCAATGGCTTTGGCGATGATGACGTGGACGTCGGCGTCGGTAGCGCCTTGGTGCGCCTCGACTGCCTCCAAAATCTCGCGCAACGTCGCAAGGCGGCGCGCGTTGTCGGCGGGCGTCGAATTCAAGGCATCCTTGAGCAGGTCCCTGAGGGCCATCCTAGTCTCCACATCCAAGAAGTGAGTCGGGCAGGGTGTCAGCTACCCATATTAGTCCGACTCCGGCGGATGCGGGCAAGGTTCCTCAACGCCTCACGCAAGCCTTCAGGGCCGTGATATTTTTCCACCGGATCGGCAGGGGGGATGGTCCCCGGAAGCGTTCTGTGCATGGACGGAGCATGACGAGGGATAAGGGGACCCTGCACGAACCGCAGGCGCGAGACGGCGGGCCGGCCCAGATAGGCGTTGATACGCTCGCATAGCGGGCGGGTCTCGTGCTGCAGGAACAGGGCTGCGCCGGGTTCGGCCTTGAGGGTCAGGACGCCACCGTTCGGTCCTTCCGACAAGCGGACGGGCCGGGCCAGCCGTGCCGTCTCCGGGCCGGCGATTTCGTCCCACCGCAGCACCAGGGTCGGGTCGCTGAAACCCGCACGGGTGAAGGCGGTTCGGGCTGCGGTTGAGGCATCCGGAGCCAGTGGCGATACCCAATTGCGCCGTTTCGGCTGTTGTCCGTCATCCGAAGATCGGGTCATGGTGGGGATTATGCACGGCACCCAGACCACCAAGCAAAGCCCATCGGCGAATCGCACACAGCGTTTGCTCGCCTGGTACGACGTCCATCGCCGCGATCTGCCCTGGCGGGCCAAACCGGGGGCCGCGGCCGATCCCTATCGCGTGTGGCTGTCAGAGATCATGCTGCAGCAGACGACGGTGCAGGCCGTCGCCGGCTATTACCGGAAATTCGTCGGGCGCTGGCCGACCGTGCGCGCACTTGCCGAGGCGGCGCCGGACGACGTGCTCGCGGCCTGGGCGGGACTCGGTTACTACGCGCGCGCCCGCAATCTGCATAAGGCGGCGAAGATGGTGGCGGGCGAGATGGGCGGGCGGTTTCCCTCGACAGCCGAAGCGTTGCGGGCGCTGCCGGGCATCGGCGCTTACACGTCGGGTGCCATCGCCGCCATCGCCTTCGACGCGCCCGAAGCGGCGATGGACGTCAACGCCGAGCGCGTGATCGCGCGGCTGTTCGCGGTGGACGAGCCATTGCCGGGCGCTAAGGCGAAGCTGCTGTCGTTGGGTAGATCCTTGGTGCCGGAAAAGCGGGCAGGGGATTTTGCGCAAGCGCTGATGGATCTGGGGGCCGGCATCTGCACGGTGAAGCGGCCGGCCTGCGAAGACTGTCCGTGGACGGATGGTTGTGAGGCGCGCAAGCGCGGCATCGCCGAAACGCTTCCGGTGAAGAGTCCCAAGGTGGCGCGGCCGCTCAGACGCGGTGCGGCTTTCGTGGCGCGCGACGGCAAAGGCGCGGTGTTGCTGGTCAAGCGGCCGGAAAAGGGCTTGCTCGGCGGCATGTTGCAGCCGCCGCTGGGGCCATGGGGCGAGAAATTCCCGTCAGCGAAGGCTGCGCTGGCGCAAGCTCCCTTCCGGGCGGCGTGGAAAAAGCTCCCCGGCCTCGTCTACCACGGCTTCACGCATTTCGAATTGGAGATCGTGGTGTGGGCGACAAAGGTGGCGACGCGACCAACAATCGACGGCGTATGGCTCGACGATCTTTCAAACGCCGCACTTCCCACTGTCATGCGAAAAATCATCGCGCACGCGGTAGAGTATCGCGGGCCGCTGTTCCGTCAGGCCAAGTCCGCCCGCAGGCGCTGACGCAGGACGTCGATCGGCACCAGTTTTCCGTTCAATTCGAATTGCCAGAAGGTCCAGCCGTTGCAGGCGTCGAGCCCCTGCACGTGCGCGCCGATGCGATGGATTGAGCCGGTGGCGTCGGCGCACACCAGCGTGCCGTCGGCGCGAACCTTGGCGCGATGGTTCTTCTGATGACCCTGCAGGACCGTGCCGGGCGGCAGCATGCCCCGTTCGACCACCCAGCCGAACGGGATGCGCGGCTCCGCGCGCTTGGACTTGGTCGTCTCGACGGCTTCGCGATCGGCGGGCTCGACGCCGGCGATGCGCGAGCGGGCCAGCTTGGCGTAATCCCTGTCGCGCTCGATGCCGATGAAATGCCGCCCCAGCCGGCGCGCCACGGCGCCCGTCGTGCCGGAGCCGAAGAAGGGATCGAGCACCACGTCGTCCGATCTTGTCGAAGACACGATCACGCGATGCAGAAGGCTCTCCGGCTTCTGCGTGGAGTGCGCCTTCTGCCCGTCCTCGTCCTTCAGCCGCTCGCCGCCAGAGCAGATCGGCAGCGTCCAGTCGGAGCGCATCTGAAGTTCGTCGTTGAGCGCCTTCATGGCTTCGTAGTTGAAGGTGTAGCTCTTCTGGTTGGCGCTCTTGGCCGCCCAGATCAGGGTTTCGTGCGCGTTGGTGAAGCGCCGGCCGCGAAAATTCGGCATCGGATTGCTCTTGCGCCAGATGACGTCGTTGAGTACCCAGAAACCGAGGTCCTGCAGGATCGCGCCGACGCGAAAAATGTTGTGATACGAACCGATTACCCACAGCGCGCCGGTGTCCTTCAGCACGCGGCGCGCCTCGCTCAGCCATTCGCGCGTGAAGCAGTCGTATTCGGCGAAGCTTCCGAACTGGTCCCAGCGATCGTCTACCGCATCGACCTTGGAATTGTCCGGGCGGCGCAGTTCGCCTTTCAGCTGGAGGTTATATGGCGGGTCGGCGAAGATCAGATCGACACAGCCCTCCGGCAGCGCCCGCATCTTTTCCACGCAATCGCCTTCGATCACCCGATCGAGCGCGTCTTCCAGTTTGAGATCCGTCATTTGCCGCCCGCTTTATCCACAGAGGACGACGACAGTGATTCGTGTGAGTCCACACGTCAAGAGTCTTATGAATCAATATGTTATATGGGATTCAGATTGAGTCCACAGGATTTGATACACACAACATGTTGTGGACAGGCGCAAAGCTGCGGCGGTGGTGCGGGCAGGATCTTCCCGCCAAGGCGGCCAGGAAGCGGACATTCGGCCGTCCGCTGAAGCGTGAAGGCCGTTGAGTTGAGCCGGGCAGAGGTTGTTCGTTCGCACCGCTACATCTTGGTCAACGTGTCGAGGGCGAGGGCTTTGCCCTTCCGCCACACCGTCACGGAGGTCACGGCTGTCTTTGACAAAAGGGTCTTCGCCGCTTCCAGATCGGTGATCTTGGTGCCGTTGATCTCCAAGAGGTAGTCGCCTTCCACAACGCCCAATTTCGCAGCAGGTGAATCCGCATCGACGGCCCCGACATAGAGTCCGGCATCGACGGTGGCTGCGGCCTTCTCGTCCGCATTCAGATCGCGCGCCGATATTCCGAACGGCACCGGTGTGCTGCGATCAACGATTGTGAGTTTACCTGCACCTACCGCGGCCAGGGTTGCGAACGCGTCGGTAATTGTTTCCGCGGTATTGAGGTTCAGCGCGCGCAACCACTGAAACTTTGCCGGGAAGTTGCCGATCTTGTGAACGATCTTGACGGCTACGGGGAAGGGCTCGCCTTTCAATTCGGGGTCCACATAGATCTCGACCGCGGTGATATCCGCCGTGTCGAGCGACATTTCAATGCGCGGCGTATTATTGGTGTCGGATACGCCCCAGAATTCGAGATGGGTGCGTGAGAGATTCATTTTCGCCACCCGGCCGCCGGCGAGAAGATTGTAACGACTGACCGTGTTTGTCGACGGGTCTTCAAAGCCCCAATAGGCGAAACTGCCGCGGGTGGTTTGCAGGGCCTTGGCGATGTCGTCCAGGGACGCCAGCATTTTGGGCTGGTAGGCGATCGGCGCCGAATCCAGATCGTCCGGGCTTATATCGGCCAATGCAGCCGATTGCGGGCACAGGCTCAGGCAAGCGACGAACAGGAGCACACCGAAGCAAACGCGGAACAGAATCCCCCGATCGATCATGTCGAACCCTCCCTGGTTCGTGCGGGATTATAGCGATATTGCGTTGCTAAAGTAGCACCGGGGCCTTCGGGCGCGCGATGTCCGGCCCAACATGCATTTGCGACACAAAATCGCGAAGCCGCCGTCCGCAGCGCTGGTTTACCAAAGACCGGCGTTCGAGTCCTTAATAGCCATGCCCTGCAGAACATGGAGGACAGGCGCAAAGCTGCGGCGGTGATGCGGGGTGGGTCCGTGCCGTTCCAGCGCCAAAAGGTGCTCCGGCGTGCCGTAGCCCTTGTTGGACGCCCAGCCGTAAAGCGGGTGCAATTCGTGCAGCACCGCCATCGTCCGGTCGCGCGTCACCTTGGCGATGATGGAGGCGGCGGCGATGGAGAGCGAAAACGCGTCGCCGCCGACGATGGTGTCGCACGGGCAGGGCAACGCCGGCGCGTCGTTGCCGTCGATGAGCGCGAACGCCGGCGCCGGCACCAGCGCACGCACGGCCCGCGCCATCGCCAGATGCGTCGCCCGGCGGATGTTGACAAGGTCGATTTCGTCGACGCCGGCTTCACCGACGCCCACCGCAATCGCCTTGTCCATGATGCGCGCGTAAAGGTCCTCGCGCACTGCGGCGGAGAGTTTCTTGGAATCGTCGAGGCCTTTTGGGATGCGCCTTTTTTGGAAAATAACCGCGGCGGCGACGACCGGACCGGCCAGCGGACCGCGCCCGGCTTCGTCCACGCCGGCGACGTGGCCCGCGATGCGGGCCAGGACACGCGTCTCGTGGGCGAAATTCGGCACCGCGCAGTTATAGCGCGGAGGTTACAGCCGCGAGAACTGTTTTTCCAGAAACAGCGTGAGAACGATGGCGCCGGCGGCAAGACTCACCGCCGTCGAACTCGCGGTCTGGCCAATTGCGATGTCCAGCTGCGCCCCAATGCTCTGCATGGGCAGCAGCAGGAACGCCGACACGACGCCGGCGGCGATGACCGCGGCAGCGACGAGCATCCGGCGGCGTTCCATCGCGCCAAGGCGGGCCATGACGCGTTCGGAGAAGCCGTCATCGGCGACGGAGGTCAGCGGCTGTTTCAGAAGATCGTCGGGGTTCATGGCACGGCCTTATTACGCCACGCATCCAGCATGGCTGCAAGTTTTTCGCGCCCGCGGTTAACATGGGATTTCAGCGTACCCAGCGGCATGTTCAGCGTCGCCGCCGCCTCCTCATGCGAAAGGCCGAGCGCGAAACACAGCGTCAACGCCGCGCGCTGGGCGGGAACAAGCCGCGCCATCGTCTTTTCGAGATCCAGCCTGGCGAGGCTTGCGGTTTCCGGCTCGGGCGCGCCGTCCGCGATCTCGTCCGCTTCGTCCAGGTTTTCCAGCTTGCGCTTGCGCGCCTCCATCAGGTAGCGCGAATAGGCGATGGCGCAGAGCCAGCCGAAGAACGATCCGGCGCCGAATTGCCCTATCTTGCGGAAGGCTTCGAGGAACGTCTCCTGCGCCAGATCGTCGGCCAGCGCGTGATTGCCGCGTGTCATGCGCAGCAGGAAACCGCGTAGCTTCGACTGGTGCCGCCGCACCAGCACACCGAAGGCCGCGGCGTCTCCCGCCGCCGCTGCGCGCGCCAACAGTTCGCTCTCGTTCATGCGGACCGATCATAGCGCCTCACTTGGGCGGACGCCTGTCTGTCAAGCCGCCGAGCAGCCGCGCCAAGCCAAGCATGAAGGGAAAAATCCCGATTACCGGCAGCCAGTAGGGGCCGTTTGGGGTTCCGAACATTCCGCCGCCGCCATTCACCGCCCAGAAGAACACGGCCAGCGCGATGCCGATGCACATCAGGAATATCCCGGACTGGATGGGGCTGCGATGGCCTAATCCTCGGCCATTGCCGATGCCAATACTGACGCTGTGAAGCAGCTCCGGGGAAATGGTTTGTCCCTTCTCCGCCAATTTTTCGATCATCTTGTATCTGGCTGCGCGCGAGAAGTACCCGGAAATGCTGGTCACGATGCAAATGAGGACGATCGCTCCCCAGAACACCACCGACGACGAAATCCAATGATCGCCAAAGAACATTTTGAACCCTCTCAATGTTGCCTTCACCCACTAAGATGCACGCAGCAGCGGGTTTGGATGCAGGCGGGCTAGAATAAAGCCAGCTGGCCGCTCGCGCGCGGCGGCCTGAACAGATCGGTGCGCAATGTCCTCAATTCCTTGTTCAGGCCCAGCCGCTTGACCGCCATGGCGAAGCGCCGCGCGATCATCTCGGCGTAAGGCCCGGTGCCGCGCATGCGGATGTGCCACTGGGCGTCGTAATCCTTGCCGCCGCGCATCTGACGGATCAGCGACATCACATGGCGCGCGCTGTCCGGCCGGTTTGCCTCCAGCCATTCGCGGAACAGGTCCTTGATCTCCAACGGCAGGCGCAGAAGCACATAGCCGGCGGAGCGCGCGCCGGCATCCTTCGCCGCGGCGAGCACGCTTTCCAACTCCTCGTCGTTCAGCGCCGGAATCACCGGCGCAAACATCACGGCGGCGGGAATACCAACGCCGCTCAGCGCTTTGACGGTTTCCAGACGGCGCGCGGGCGTTCCGGCGCGAGGCTCCATGGCGCGCGCCAGCTTGCGGTTAAGCGTGGTGATCGACAGCGCCACCCGCGCCAGCCCCATCTCGGCCATCTCGCCCAAGATGTCGGCGTCGCGCAGAACCAGCGGCGATTTGGTGACGATGCCGACCGGATGGCGGAAATCGCGCAGCACCTCCAGGATCGCGTGCGTGATCCGCAGCTTCTTCTCGATGGGCTGATAGGGGTCGGTGTTGGTGCCCATGGCGATGGTGTTCGCCACGTACCCGGGCGCGGACAATTCCTTGGCCAAAAGCTGTGCCGCGTTCGGTTTGGCGAACAGGCGGGATTCGAAATCCGCGCCGGGCGACATGCCGAGCCAGGCGTGGGTGGGCCGCGCGTAGCAATAGATGCAGCCGTGCTCGCAGCCGCGATAGGGGTTGATCGAACGGTCGAAGGAAATGTCCGGCGACTGGTTGCGGGCGATGATCGTTCGCGTGGCATCGGCGATGACCTCGGTGCGCAGGGGCGGGGGCGCGTCGTCGCCCTCGCGCCATCCATCGTCCCAGCCGTCGTCGATCAGCACGCGCCCGTGGCGCTCGTAGCGCCCGGCGGCATTGGAAACCGCGCCTCTTCCGCGCAAAAGCCGCGGATCGGCGGTTCTGTCTAGGACCGTTGTCATCGTGGGAGGAATATAGGGGTATTACAAGAACATATAAAGTACAAATAGTGGTCAACAATCATGCGCCGCGCAATAAACCGCCTCTGCAATCCCAGGACAGGAAATTTATTTGCGTAACGCGCGAGCGGTGAGCAAGGTGGGCGTACCGGCGCGGCCGGGGTGATTCCTCGGCCCCTGTAGGAGCGATTATTTTTCCTTCAACCTCGGCATGATCTCGACGAAGTTGCAGGGCTTGTGGCGACGATCGAGCTGCCATTTCAGGATTCCGTCCCAGCCGTCCTTCACCGCGCCGGGCGAACCGGGCAGGGCGAACAGGTAGGTGCCGTTGGCCACGCCGGCGCAGGCGCGCGACTGGATCGTGGAGGTGCCGATTTTCTCGAACGAGATCCGGTGGAAGAGCACGGAGAATCCGTCGATCTCCTTCTCGAACACGGAGCGGAACGCTTCCACCGTCACGTCGCGCCCGGTCAGGCCGGTGCCGCCGGTGGAAATCACCGCGTCGATCGCGGGATCGTCGATCCAGGCGCGAAGCTGCGCGGCGATGCGCGTCCGGTCGTCCGGCAGGATCGTCCGTGCGGCGAGAACGTGCCCGGCATCCGCGATGCGCGCCACCAGCGTATCGCCGGAGGTGTCGTTGGACGCGTCGCGCGTGTCCGAAACGGTCATCACCGCGATGCGGACCGGAACGAAGGCAACCGTTTCGTCAAGTTGATGGGCCATTGGAAGAATCGTCGTTGTCGTCCTCGTCGGGTTCGGCCGGCGGCGGCGGCGGCGCGGACTGCTGCGGCGGACGGTAGATCGGCCAGGCGCCGTGCGCCACTTCGTCGAGGCTCGGCGCGGCGTCGTCGCTGCGTCTGTGGTACATCCAATAATAGGTCAGGAGCCGCTTGACATAGGCGCGGGTCTCCGGTGCGCGCATACTCTCGATGAACATCAGCGCGTCGTCTTCCTTGCCGTCGCGCGCGGCGGTCCACTCGCTGACCTTGCCCGGACCGGCGTTGTAGGCCGCTGCCAGCTGCACCAGACTGCCATTGTAGCGGTCGAGCAACTGGGCGATGAAGCGCTGTCCGAGCGACATGTTGTAGCTGGGATCGAACAGCCGGCTCGACGCTCCCGCGCCGCCGATATGCGCCGCCGTGGACGGCATCAGCTGCATCAGGCCCTTGGCGCCGGCGGGCGAGACGGCCTGCGCCTGAAAGCGCGTTTCGATGCGCACGAACGCCAGCACCAGCGAGGGATCGATGGTGTACCCGCCGAGCGGCTTGTATTGGGGAATGGGAAACAGACCGGTCAACAGCAGCCCGCGCGAAGCGCTGGTTTCGCTGGCGCGCAGTTCGAGGTTGGGCACGTCGAGCGCGCGGGCCAGCGCGGCGAATGCGGCGTCCAGCTTCAAGCTGGCGGACTCGCCGAAGGCGCGGTTCAGTTCCGCATTGACGAAATTGTCGTAACCCTTCTCTTCGATCTGCCACAGCGCCACCGCGCGATGGGCCGGCAAGAGTTGCATGATGCGGTCGAAGTCTCCCGGCAGCAGGACCGGATCGGCAAAACCGGTTTCCGTATCCTCCCCCAACAGGCGCTCCGCCAGCAGGCTGTAGAACGTCGGCTTGTTGCGCGCCGCGAAGGTGAGAAGGGTGACGACGCGGCTCGGATCGCCCGCGCGCATATAGGCTCGCGCCGCCCAGAAGGCGGCGGCACCGCGAGTCCAGTTCGGCATCGAGCCGACCTGCGCCAGAATCTCGAAATGCCTCGCCGCATCCTGGTATTTCTGCAGCCGGAAGGCCGCAAGCCCCGCGCACCAATCCAGCAGAGGCGCATCCCTGCGTCCGGCATCGGCGGCGCCGTCGCCAAGCGCGTAGGCTTTGTCGTCCATCCCCTCGGCGAGATAGGAATAGCAGACTCGCTGAGACAGGCGCGAAATATCGGAGGCTGGAGCCGTGTTGGCGGCGATCAAGGTCTGCAGTGTGGCGTAGGCTTGGTCGGGACTGTCGTCGTGGATGTCGGCGAGAACCTGCTCCAGCACCGCGCGTGCAGCATCCGAAACGATCGGCGGGTCCGGCGGATCGGAATCCTCGTAACCGCCGCCGCGAGGATGCGCCGCGGTCGGCGCCGGAACCGTGGTGGTCATCACAGTGACGACACGATGATGGCGCTTGTGAATCTTCTTGGTAGCGCGCCTGATCGCGAGCTTGTACACGCGATAGGCGATCGGCAGATCGCCGTAACCGCGCAGCCAGGTCTTCATCTCGGAGATCGGCACGCGTCCCGAATGCGGCGACAGCATATGCTCGGCCAGCACGTAGCCCTTCAGCGAAGTGTCGTCGAGCTTCTCGTAAAGCGCCTGTGCCTTGCCGAATTTGCCGGCGCGTTCGGCCGCGATGATGTCGCGGTAATGCCTGACATCGTCCTGCGACAGCACACTGGGAGCGAATTGCGGCTGGGCTTCGTCGGCTCGCGCCGCAACGGCTCCGACAACAAAAAACATCAACACGATCGCGAAACGGCGCATCTCGGCCCCTCGGGTTGGCAGAGTGTTAGCGGACCAGGGCCTTGCGCTCAAGCAACCCCAGCGAAATGAATTTTTGTTCAGCAGCCTGAAGATCTCGCCAAACCAGTTTCTTGTGGGCGGGCTGGCGCAGGAGATAGGCCGGATGCAGCGTCGGCATCACTGCCACCATGTGGTCGCCGACGCGATATTCCAGCCAGCGCCCGCGTAATTTCATAATACCCTCGGAAAAGCCCATCACATGGCGCGCCGCCACGGCGCCGAGCAGGATGATAATCCCCGGATCGACCAGTTCGATATGCCGGCGCAGGAACGGCAGGCACATGGCCGCTTCCTCGGGCGAAGGGTCGCGGTTTTCCGGTGGCCGCCAGTTCAAGACATTCGTGATGTAGGCGCTCGAACGATCCAGATGGATCGCGGCCAGCATCTTGTCGAGGAGTTTTCCCGCGCGGCCGACGAACGGCAGGCCCATGCGGTCTTCGTCGCGGCCGGGCGCCTCGCCGATGAACATGATGCGCGAAGCCGGATTGCCGTCGGCGAAAACGGTGTTCATGGCGGAGCGTTTCAAGGCGCAACCGTCAAAACGTTCCAGCGCGGCCTTCAACTCCGCGAGCGAGGTCGCAGTAGCAGCGAGGGACTGCGCCGTGCCGATGGAGTCTTCTTCCTTCCCTCCCCCCATGAGGGGGAGGCTGTTCATCGGTGGCATTGCCGGCGATGAACGGGTGGGGGGTGATGGAGAAGTTTGGGCAATACCCCCCACCGATTCATTCCTTCGCTGCGCTCGGAATGAATCTGCCTCCCCCTCAAAGGGGGAGGCGAGCGGTGCCTTCTTTGCAAACCTGTCCACGGGCTCGTCGCCGGTGGCGTCGTCCGCTCCGGCTTCGACGAGCCAGGCAAGAGCGGCGAGGGGGTCCGGATCGGCCATGACGGCACCATACGGCAGAGCCACTTCTGGCGCGACACATTCGGTTGACCGCGCCGCTTGGCCAGCCGCATAACCTGTGGGGAATTGAATCTCGGGTCGCGACATGGCCGTCCAGCGCGAAAGCATGGCGTACGACGTGGTTATCGTGGGCGGCGGGCCGGCAGGCCTGTCCGCCGCGATCCGGCTGAAACAGCTTGCGGCCACGGACGGGGGCGAGGTCAGCGTTTGCATTCTCGAAAAAGGCTCCGAGATCGGCGCGCATATTTTGTCGGGAGCGGTGATCGATCCGATTGCGCTCAACGAACTGATCCCCGACTGGAAACAACAAGGCGCGCCGGTCGATACGCCGGTCGTCGAGGACCGTTTTTATTTCCTCACCGAGAAATCGGGGATCCGCCTGCCCAATTTTATGATGCCGCCGCTGATGAGCAATCGCGGTGCTTACATTGTCAGCCTTGGAAACCTGTGCCGCTGGTTGGCGACTGTGGCGGAAGCGCTGGGTGTCGAAATCTATCCGGGATTTCCGGCGGCCGATCTGGTCTATGGCGAGCGGGGCGAAGTGAAGGGAGTCGTCACCGGCGATCTCGGCGTGGCGCGTGACGGCCATCACAAGGATACGTTCACGCCGGGCATGGAATTGCACGGGAAGTACACGCTGTTCGCGGAAGGCGCGCGCGGTTCGCTGTCGAAGCGGCTTTGCGAGCGCTACGCGCTGCACCACGGCCGCGACGTGCAGAAGTTCGGCATCGGACTGAAAGATCTCTGGGAACTCGCCCCGGAAAAGCATCGACGCGGCTTGGCGATGCATACGATGGGCTGGCCGCTCTCGAACGAAACCGGAGGCGGCTCGTTCATGTACCATTGGGGCGAGCGCTTCTGCTCCATCGGCTTCGTGGTCCACCTCAACTACAAGAACCCGTATCTTTCGCCGTTTGACGAGTTCCAGCGCCTGAAGGAGCACCCCCGCATCCGCTCATTCCTGGAAGGCGGCAAGCGCATCGGCTACGGCGCCCGCGCCTTGACCGAGGGAGGCTTTCAGTCGGTGCCCAAGCTGAGCTTCCTGGGCGGTGCACTCATCGGTTGTGCGGCCGGGTTTATGAACGTGCCGCGCATCAAAGGCAGCCACAATGCCATGAAGTCGGGAATGCTGGCTGCGGAAGCCGCCTTCGCGGCGCTGTCCCAAGGCAGGGAGGGCGACGCGCTCGAGTCCTACGAACGGGCCTATCGCCGGAGCCATATCTACGCGGACTTGAAAAAGGTACGTAACGTCAAGCCGTTGTGGTCCATGCTGGGCACCGCTCTGGGCGTGCCGCTGGGCGCCTTCGACATGTGGACCAACCAACTGTTCGGCCTCAGTTTTCTTGGCACGCTGGGGCACGGCAAGCCCGACTATGCGACCTTAAGGAAGGCACGGAACAAAGACCGGATTGCTTACGCGAAGCCGGACGGCGCGATCAGTTTCGACAAACTTTCGAGCGTGTTTCTTTCGAATACTAACCATGAGGAAGATCAGCCTATTCATTTGAAGTTGACCGATCCGACACTTCCGCTTCGGGTCAATCTGCCCGAATATGCAGAGCCGGCTCAGCGCTACTGTCCGGCAGGTGTGTATGAGATTGTGGGTGAAGGCGGCGACATGCGTTTCCAGATCAACGCCCAGAATTGCGTGCACTGCAAAACTTGCGACATAAAGGACCCGTCGCAAAACATTACATGGGTGACGCCGGAAGGTGGCGGCGGCCCGAATTATTCGAATATGTAAGGAGAGCAAGGTGCGTATTCTACCGCTCGTCGCCATATTGAGCCTGTCAACCTTCGTCGCAGGCTGCACCGAGGCGGAAGGCAGGCTCCTCGCGGCCTTGTCGTTCGGCGGCACCACCACGCCGGCCGCCGGGGAACTTTCGGAGGGTTACGGCGATTATCTTTCCGCGCGTTTTGCAGCCGACCATCACGATCTTGCCGAGGCGGCAAAATACTTCCGCGCCAGTCTGGATCGCGACCCCCAGAATCCGCAGCTTCTCACATTTGCGTTTTTTTACGCCGCCAGCGCCGGCCAGGTCGATCAGGCGGCCGACTATGCCAATCGTCTCGCGGCTATCACACCGGGCGACCGCGCCGCTCGCCTGACTCTCTCGGTCGCGGCATTGAAGCATCGCGACTACAAGGCAGCGCGCACGCAGATCGCGAAATCCGCCAACGGACCGTTCACCTTGTTCACCGTCGCGCTGATCGATGCCTGGGCGGCGGCTGGGACGGGCGACGACGCAGCGGCCCAAACGGAGTTGAAGAGCCTGCACGCCCAAGCCGGCGCGGATGCGTTGACATATTTCAACGAAGCGCTGCTCGCGGAATTCATCGGCCAGAGGGACCAGGCGGACGCGCTATATACTACAGAACTGAAATCCGCCGGACCATCCCCGCGCGTCGTCGATGCGTACGGCCGGTTCCTGGAGCGGAACGGGCGCGCAAGAGACGCCGAAGCGCTGTACGCGAAGCTGGCAGCGGACAATGCCTATAGCCCAATCACCCAGGCGGGTCTGGCGCGCATCGCCGCGGGAAAGATTCCCGATCCGCTGATCCAGAATCCGGAAGAGGGCGCGGCCGAAGCCCTGTTTGGCATCGCTGCTTCGCTCAATGACGAAGCCAGCCGGGACATTTCCGTCCTGTATCTTCGCTTGGCGCTCTATCTGCAGCCCAACCTCGATCTGGCCAAGCTGTTGCTGGCGGACCGTTTCGAAGCCCTTGAGAAATACGACAACGCCATCGAGGTCTTTAACAGCATCGGCAGGGAAAGTCCGTACTACCGTGTCGCCGCGGTTCAAAGCGCAGTGGACCAAGCACGCTCCGACAAGGTGAAGGAGGCCATCGCGAGCCTGAATGCATTGACTGCGGCTTATCCTGCCGACGTCGAAACCTGGACCGCGCTTGGTGACGCCTATCGCGAATCGCAGAAATACTCCGACGCCGCCAAGGCCTATGACCGGGCAATCCAGTCGACGGGTGCGCCGTCGAAAAAAGACTGGCCGCTCTATTACGCCCGCGCCATCACCGAACAGGAATCGAACAATTGGAAGGCTGCGGAGACCGATCTCCAGCAGGCGCTCAAGCTCAGCCCGGACGAACCGCAGGTGCTGAACTATCTTGGGTACAGCTGGGTCGATCAGCACCGCAACATTCCCCAAGCCCTGGCCATGCTCGAGAAGGCGACGGCGCTAGCGCCGGAGGACGGTTACATCATCGACAGCGTCGGCTGGGCTTACTACCGGCTCGGCCGCTACGGCGACGCTGCCAAGACGCTCGAAAAGGCCATCCAGCTCGTGCCTGGCGATCCGACCATCAACGATCATCTGGGTGACGCCTATTGGAAGGTGGGCCGCAAAGTCGACGCGCGCTTCCAGTGGAACCACGCCCTTGCCTTCGGTGCGGAGAACGGGGAAAAAACGAAGATTATGAAGAAGCTGGAGGTCGGGTTGACCGGTGACAACCGTTCCTGAACCAGTTTTTGTTTCCGCTCCCGCCAAGATCAATTTGTTCCTGCATATCGGGCAACGGCGCGCCGACGGTTTTCACGCGCTGGAGAGCCTGGTCGTTTTCGCGGGCGCGAGTGACAAACTCGCTTTAGAGGCCGCCGGGGGGCTTTCGCTCGCAATAGACGGTCCATTCGCGAATGCCCTGAAGCCCGATGCGGACAATCTGGTGCTCAAGGCCGCGCGCGCATTGGCCGAACAAGCGGGTGTCCGCAAAGGTGCGCGCATCGTCCTAACCAAAAACCTTCCTGTCGCCTCGGGCATCGGCGGCGGTTCAGCCGATGCGGCGGCGGCGCTGCGCGGGTTGGCGCGCTTGTGGAACTTGAACATCACGCAGGAACGGCTCCGCGGGATCGGCGCGACGCTCGGTTCGGACGTTCCTGTTTGCATCGACAGCACGCCCGCCTGGATGGAAGGCCGCGGCGAGAAGGTGACGGCGCTTGGGGGCATTCCGGGGGTGGCGATGGTGCTCGTCAATCCGGGCGTGGGCGTGCCGACGGGAAAAGTCTTCGCCGCGTTGAAAGAGCGCCGTGGCGTGGGGTTGCCGCTTCCGCCTGCCATGAGGAACGGCACCGGTCTCGTCGCCTATTTGAAAACCACAGCCAACGATCTGGAAGCGCCCGCGCGCGAAATCGCGCCGGTCATCGACGATGTGCTTGATGCGCTCGGATCGCAACCCGGAGCACTGCTCGCGCGCATGTCGGGCAGCGGCGCAACGTGTTTCGCACTGTTCGGCGAAACGGAGGCAGCCGAGAACACCGCAATGGAAATAGGTTCGCTCAATTCCGGCTGGTGGGTCGTCGCGACGACGACCGCCTAATACGCCCGCTCGACGCAGAAATCGGCGATGTCCGCCAGCACGTCGCGGGTCTCGCACGGCGCCACCGCGGCCAGGGCTTGGCGCGCCCGGTCGGCGTAGGCGCGGGCCCGCGCCATGGTCTCGGAAATCGCACCGGTTTCCTCCACCAAGGTGACGGCACGGTCGAGATCGCTTTCGCTCTGCGGGCCGGTTTCGATCGCACGCTTCCAGAAGCGGCGCGCGCTGTCGTCGGCACGGGCAACAGCCAGGATCACGGGCAGCGTCACCTTGCACTCGCGGAAATCGTCGCCGACGGATTTTCCCATCAGTGCCTGGCGGCCGGAATAGTCGAGGGCGTCGTCAACAAGCTGAAAGGCGATGCCGAGATTGTCGCCATAGCAGCGCAGCGCCGCGACATAATCGGCGGAGCGTTTCGCCAGCACCGCCCCGGCTTCTGCGGCGGCGGCAAACAGCGCCGCCGTCTTGGCGCTGACGACGCTCAGATAGTGCTGTTGCGTGGCCGCAAGGTTGTTCGCCGACTTGAGCTGCATCACTTCGCCTTCGGCGATGACCGCCGACGCCCCGGCCAGGATGTTTAGGACCGCAAACTCGCCGGTCTCCACCATCAACTGGAAAGCGCGGCTGAAAAGGTAATCGCCGACCAGCACGCTCGGTTTATTCCCCCAGACGATGTTGGCGGAGACCTTGCCCCGACGAAGCGAACTTTCGTCCACGACATCGTCGTGCAGCAGGGTCGCGGTGTGGATGAACTCGACGGCGGCGGCGAGCTTGACATGGTCGGAGCCGCCGTATCCCCCCATCCGGGCGGCGGCCAGGGTCAACAGCGGACGCAGGCGTTTGCCGCCCGAATCGATCAGATGACGCGCCACGTCGGGGATGAGGAGCACGGCGCTACCCAGCCGGTCGTGGATGAGCGCGTCGGTGGCCTGCATGTCTGCGCAGACGAGGGTCAGCAGACGCTCGACGGGCGAAACGCCCGCATCCTGCGTTGCATTCGACCTGCGGAGCTCTGGCGCGAGCATGGCGGACCGTCCTCGAAACGACCTTGCCGGACACACCCGGACCCTGCGACATTGGAAGGCCGCGCCAGCGCGGTCAAGCGGGCAGTGCTAAGCTATCACCGTCCTGTGACATCGAGTACCCATGCGCGCGATCCTGAAAACAACAAATCCGGTAGTGTTGAATTTCGCGGAGGTCTTGCTGGCAGATGCCGGGGTGCAGTCGGTCGTGTTCGACGGCGAGATGAGCATCATGGACGGCAGTGTCGGTATTCTGCCGCGCCGGCTGATGGTTTCCGATGAAGATTTTGCCCGCGCCGTAGGGTTACTGCATGACGGGATCGAAGGGTACAGGCGGCCTTGAGAGCAGGGTGAACGACATCAGCGAAGACAAATTCCTTGGCGGACGCGTGCTGATACGTCAGCCGGACGACGGGTTTCGCGCCGGTCTCGACGCGGTGATGCTAGCCGCGGCCGTCCCAGCGCGTTCCGGCGAGGCGGCGTTGGAGTTGGGCGCCGGGGCCGGCACGGCCAGTCTGTGCTTGGCACAAAGAGTCGAGAACCTGACCAACGCCGGATTGGAGATCGATGAACGCCTGGCCAATATCGCCAACAGCAACGCCGCCGCGAATGACATGGACGGGCGTGTCCTGTTCATTGCCGGCGACGCGCTCGACCCGCCCGCGGCGCTGCGCCGCCCCTTCGATCATGTCTTCTGCAATCCGCCGTTCCACGGCGACGAGGGCGAGGTGTCGCCCGACCCGAACCGCGCCCGCGCATTGCAAGACGGCGGGCGGTTGGCCGATTGGCTTGCCGCGGGTCTGAAACGGACCGCGCCGGGAGGAACCTTCACGGCGATTCTGCGAAGCGATCGGCTGGGTGAGGCGCTGGCCGCGCTGCCGCAGCGCGGGGTCGCGATATTCCCGCTGTGGAAGCGTGTTGGGGAACCGGCAAAGCGGGTCATCATCCAGGTGCGCAACGGGTCGCGTATGCCGCTCCGGCTTCTTGCGGGGCTGGCATTGCACGCGCCGGAGGGCCACTACACGCCCGAGGCCGACGCCGTTCTGCGCGACGGTGCTTCGCTTGCCCTGGATTCGCGCAGCCTATAGGTTCCGCGTCGTTTCGAAGAAAGTCGAATCGTGGCCAAGACTTTCCAGGACCTGATCCTGACGCTTCAGAATTACTGGGCCGGGCAGGGATGCCTGATCCTGCAGCCCTATGACGTGGAGATGGGCGCGGGCACCTTCCATCCGGCGACGACCCTGCGGGCGCTCGGCCCGCGGCCTTGGCGTGCCGCCTACGTGCAGCCCTCTCGCCGGCCCAAGGACGGGCGCTATGGCGAGAACCCCAACCGCCTCCAGCACTATTATCAGTATCAGGTGATCCTGAAGCCGGCGCCCGACGACGTGCAGGAGCTGTACCTCGGGTCCATCCGGGCGATCGGCCTCGACCTCGCGAAGCACGACATCCGCTTCGTGGAAGACGACTGGGAAAGCCCCACGCTGGGCGCCTGGGGGCTGGGCTGGGAAGTCTGGTGCGACGGGATGGAGATCACCCAGTTCACCTATTTCCAGCAGGTCGGTGGCATCGACTGCGATCCGGTGTCGGCCGAGATCACCTACGGCCTTGAGCGGCTGGCGATGTACGTGCAAGGCGTGGAGTTCGTCTATGACCTCGCCTTCAACGAGCGCCCCCGCCCGGAGGGCGGAAAGCAAATAGTGCGCTACGGCGAAGTCTTTCACCAAAGCGAGCGCGAATTCTCCGTTTTCAATTTCGAGGCCGCGGATACGGCGCTGCTGTTCCGCCATTTCGAGGATGCGGAAAAGGAATGCCGGGCGCTGGCGGAGGCCAAACTGGCGCTGCCCGCCTACGACCAGTGCATTAAGGCCAGCCACTGCTTCAATCTGCTCGATGCGCGCGGCGTGATTTCGGTGACCGAACGCGCCGCCTATATCGGCCGGGTGCGGGCGCTGGCCAAGGCCTGCTGCGAAGGCTGGCTGGCGAGCCCGATGGGCGACTACAAGCCGAGGGTTGGCTGATATGCCCGATCTTCTGCTCGAACTCTTCTCCGAGGAAATTCCCGCGCGGATGCAGGGCCAAGCTGCGAAGGATTTGGAGCGTCTCGTCGTCGGGGCGTTGTCGGATCGCGGTTTGCTGTTCGACGGCGCCAAAGCGTTCGCGGGGCCGCGACGGCTGACGCTGGCGGTCGCCGGACTCCCCGCCAAACAGCCCGACGTCAGCGAGGAAAAGAAGGGTCCGCGCGTCGGCGCTCCCGAAAAGGCGGTCGAAGGGTTCCTGCGCTCGGCCGGGTTGAAGCTTGAACAATGCGAGAAACGCGACGACGGCAAAGGCGAGTTCTACGTCGCAGTGATCGCGCGGGCGGGCCGCGCGACCGCCGAGGTGCTGGCGGAGATCCTACCCGAAACGATCGCCAAGCTACCTTGGCCGAAATCGATGCGCTGGCCGGAAAGCACGTGGCGAGAACCTATGTTAACGGAGAAAGGGGGAGATGTTATCTTCGTAGAGGAAGGTAAGCCCCTTGAGGTCGAACAATCGGCGCGATGGATACGGCCTTTGCGTTCTATTGTTTGCACCTTCAACGGCGAGATCGTGCCATTCACATTTACGAGTTTGAAGAGTGGAAACACCACTTTTGGCCATCGCTTCCTGTCGCAAGGCGGGATCGAAGTGCGCCGCTTCGACGACTACGTGAAGGCGCTGTGGGACGCGCATGTGGTGCTGGACGGGGCCGAGCGCGAGGCAATCATCCTGCACGAGGCCAAACAAAAAGCCTTCGCGCTCGGCCTCGAACTGGTCGAGGACGAGGGGCTGCTGGAAGAGGTGGCGGGGCTGGCGGAATGGCCGGTGGTGCTGATCGGCACCATCGAAGACCGGTTCATGGACCTGCCGCCGGAAATCCTGCAGACCTCCATGCGCACGCACCAGAAGTATTTTTCGCTGCGCGATGCCAAGACAGGCCGGCTCGCGAACCGCTTTGCCGTCGTCTCCAACATGGTCACGGGCGGCAAGGAAATCGTTGCCGGCAACGAGCGCGTGCTGCGCGCGCGTCTGTCGGACGCGAAATTCTTCTGGGACCAGGATCGCAGGACGAAACTGGCGGATCGCGTCGCGGCGTTGAAGGATGTCGTCTTCCACGCCAAAGCCGGCACGATGCAGGATCGCGTGGACCGCATCACCTTCGTAGCCATGGTCCTGACCAAACTGCTTGGCACGGATTTCGAAAATACGAAGCGTGCCGCATTATTGGCGAAAGCGGACCTGACGACGGGCGTGGTCGGCGAATTCCCCGAGCTTCAGGGCGTGATGGGCCGCTATTATGCATTGCATGACCATGAACCGCGCCAAGTCGCGGACGCCATCCGCGATCACTATCGGCCGCTCGGTCCAAATGACAAGGTTCCCACCTCGCCCGTCTCGATGACCTTAGCGCTGGCCGACAAGATCGACAATCTAGTGACACTATGGCGAGCGGGCGAAAAGCCTACGGGATCGAAAGACCCGTTCGCGTTGCGCCGCGCGGCACTGGGGATCATCCGCATCATCTTGGAGAACAAGCTAAGGGTCGAACTACTTATTCCGATCTTTACGGCTATCGGGGCCGCAAAGCCGCGCGAGGAGCGAGCTTGGGAAAAGCGTCTGCGCGAAGTGTTCACGAGCAACGTGCTGCTTGCGCATCTTACAGACGACCTTCTGACGGCGGCGCGCCGTCGCCGGGACGTTGAAACGATCGCGAGCAGCGGTTCGTTGGAGGGCTTCTCCAAGGCCGACGAAAAAGCCATCTCCGAGGTCCTCGAGTTCCTCGCCGACCGTCTGAAGGTGGCGCTGCGCGAAAAGGGAACCCGCCACGATCTGATCGATGCGGTGTTCAGTCTGGGCCACGAGGACGACTTGGTACGTTTGGTCGCGCGCGTGGAGGCCCTGCAAAGGTTCCTCGCTTCGGACGACGGCGCCAATCTGCTGGTTGCTTACCGCCGGGCGGCAAACATTCTGAAGGCGGAAGAGAAGAGGGACAAGACTGTTTATGACGGTGCGCCCGATCCGGGCGCCTTCACCCTGCCGGAAGAGAAGGCGCTTTATGTCGAACTGGCGACTGCGGGCGAGTTGGTCCGCGCCGAGATCGCGCGCGAGCGCTTTGTCGAGGCGATGGGTGTGATGTCGCGGCTGCGCAAGCCGGTCGACGCCTTCTTCGACAAAGTGACGGTCAACGACAAAGACCCGAGCCGGCGCCAGAATCGCCTGCTGCTGCTGTCCCGCTTGCGCACGGCGCTGCATCTGGCGGCGGACTTTTCGAAGATCGAGGGCTAAGGCCGCACGAAGAATGCCACCCACAAGGCGATCACGGGGACGTTGCTGAGCCCGAAAAATGCCAACCGATGGCGGACATTATTGTAGGTGAGGTGGATCAGGCTGTGCACGAGGCGCAGGACCACGTAAGCCCAGGCAAGCAACAAGACGAGTGTGTCGACCCGACCACTGACATAGAACATCAGGCCCACGACGTAGAACAGCACCGGCATTTCGAGCAGGTTCATGTAGTTCCTGTTGGGGATCGATACCTCGCCGGGTACTCGCGCCGACTCGCCGTACTTGAAGTCGTTGGGTCCGACCTTGCCTGCAAAAGCGGCACGGAAGCGGCGCAACGGAATGAGAAACAGGACGAAGAACGTCCAAAACGCCAGCACGCCTATTGGTAAGAATATTTCACTCTGCGGCATGATGCCCTCGTTCGGTCGTAACTCCGGAAATCGGAGCCAATCGTGCGGCGACCATACTATGGGCGGGCGGAATGACGTATTTTAGAAGCTATTAAGATGGCAGCGCTCCCCGGAACCCGCTGGACACCCATTCGTTCGATGTCGGCCCTAAGACAAGGATTTGATTTTAAGCAAAAAATAGCCGATCTATTTCGCGCCTGCTTGTCACATTGCATCCCCTTAGGGAGTTCCCGAAAATCAAATTGTTGAGAGTCTCTCGCGTCTTGGGAATGTCATGGTCCACGAATACCGACCGCCTGATAAACTATTCCGGCGGCAAGGCATCGCGGGAAACTACTTTTGTAAAAGCGAGTTCGTTTCCAACCAAATGGCCCGCATTCGCTGGCTATGACGATGATGGCGAGAACGTAAGCTAGGGCAGGGCAGCAATGGCAAAGTGGGTTTATTCGTTCGGAAACGGCAAAGCCGATGGCGAAGCCAAAATGAAGAATCTGCTCGGCGGCAAGGGTGCGAACCTCGCCGAAATGAGCAATCTCGGACTTCCCGTCCCCCCCGGGTTCACCATCACCACTGCGGTCTGCACATATTATTACACTAACGGCGAGACCTATCCCTCCGATCTGGAGAAGGAAGTCAACCTGGCGATCGACAGGATCAGCAAGCTGACGGACACTAGGCTGGGCAATCCCGAACGTCCGATGCTCGTGTCGGTGCGTTCCGGTGCGCGCGTTTCGATGCCGGGCATGATGGACACGGTCCTAAACCTCGGTCTCAACCCCGAAACGGTTGAAGGTCTGGTCAAACTCACGGGCAACCCGCGTTTCGCATACGACTCCTATCGCCGCTTCGTGCAGATGTACTCGAACGTCGTGCTCGGGCTCGATCATGCCGATTTCGAAGAAATCATCGAAAGCGCCAAGGAAAGCAAAGGTGTCGAGCTGGACACCGAGCTGAACGCCGACGACCTCAAAAAGATCGCGGCCGAGTTCAAGGAAGTGGTCAAGAAGAAACTCGGCAAGCCGTTCCCCGACAACGTGAAAGATCAGCTGTGGGGAGCCATCGGCGCGGTGTTCGGCTCGTGGCAGGTTCCGCGCGCGAAGACCTATCGCCGCCTGAACAAGATTCCGGAAGACTGGGGTACGGCGGTCAACGTGCAGACGATGGTCTTCGGCAATCGCGGCGATACCAGCGCGACCGGGGTCGCCTTCACGCGCGATCCGGGCACCGGCGAGAAACTGCTCTATGGCGAGTTCCTGATCAATGCGCAAGGCGAAGACGTGGTGGCCGGCATCCGCACGCCGCAGCCGATCACCAAGATCGTACGCGAGCGCCAGGGCGGCAAGAAACCGTCGATGCAAGAAGCCTTGCCGGCGATGTACATGGAACTCCTGCGCATCTGCGGCGCGCTGGAAGACCACTTCCGCGAGATGCAGGACGTGGAATTCACCATCCAGGAAGGCAAATTGTACATGCTCCAGTGCCGCACCGGAAAGCGCACTGCGAAAGCCGCACTCAAGATTGCCATCGACTTGGTGAGCGAAGGCCTGATCGACAAGAAGACCGCGATCAACCGCGTTGATCCGGCGGCTCTCGATCAAATGCTGCATCCGATGCTCGATCCGAGCGCCGCCAAGGTGGAGATCGCCGCCGGTCTGGCGGCCTCTCCGGGCGCTGCGGTCGGCGAGGTCGCTTTTACGGCCGACGAAGCCGAAAAGCGCGCCGGCGAAGGCCGTGACGTCATCCTGGTCCGCACCGAAACGAGTCCGGAAGACATCCACGGCATGCATGCCGCCAAGGGCATTCTGACGGCGCGCGGCGGCATGACCAGCCACGCGGCGGTGGTTGCGCGCGGCATGGGCCGTCCGTGCGTAGCCGGCGCCGGCGCGCTGCGTATCGATGCGGATGCGGGCGTTATGACGGCAGGTTCCGTGACGATCAGGCGCGGCGAAGTCATCACTCTGGACGGGACTTCGGGCAAGATCTTCAAGGGCCGCGTACCGATGCGCCAGCCCGAACTGACCGGCGATTTCAACAAGCTGATGGCCTGGGCCGACGAAGTGCGCGTCCTCAAGGTCCGCACCAATGCCGACACTCCGGCGGATGCGGTGACCGCCGTCCGCTTCGGTGCCGAAGGTATCGGACTGTGCCGCACTGAGCACATGTTCTTCAACGACGACCGCATCATCGCGGTGCGGGAGATGATCCTGGCGGACGACAAGCCGGCGCGCGAAGCCGCCTTGGCGAAGTTGTTGCCGATGCAACGCAGCGATTTCGAAGCGATCTTCAAAACGATGTCGGGTCTGCCCGTCACCATCCGTCTGCTCGATCCGCCGCTGCACGAATTCCTGCCCCACAAGGAAGAGGAATTCGCCGATGTGGCGAGGGCTTGCGGCGCAACGGTCGCTAAGCTGCGCTCGAAAGCCAACGCGCTTCACGAATCCAACCCGATGCTGGGGCATCGCGGCTGCAGGCTGGGCGTGACCTTCCCGGAAATCTACGAAATGCAGGCGCGTGCGATCCTCGAAGCGGCGCTGAATGTGGAAGCGGCCGGCACCAAGGTGCATCTCGAAATTATGATACCCCTGGTCGCCTTCAAGACCGAATTGGACATGATGAAGGATCGCATCGATGCCGTGGCTGCAGGCATCAAGAAGGAGCGCGGCAGGGTGCCGTCCTACATGATCGGCACCATGATCGAACTGCCCCGCGCGGCATTGCGGGCGGCGGAGATCGCCGAGACGGCGGAATTCTTCTCCTTCGGCACCAACGACCTGACCCAGACGACCTTGGGTCTGAGCCGCGACGACGCCGGCATGTTCCTGCCGGAGTATCTGACAAAAGGCGTGCTCAAGGTCGATCCGTTCGTTTCGATCGATCGCGATGGCGTCGGTGAATTGATCAAGATCGCGGCCAAGCGCGGGCGTTCGACGCGTGTGAAGCTCAAGCTCGGTATCTGCGGCGAGCACGGCGGCGACCCGGATTCGATCCAGCTCTGCCATGAAGCGGGACTCGATTATGTGTCTTGTTCGCCGTTCCGCGTGCCTGTGGCGCGGCTTGCCGCTGCACAGGCCGCACTCAAGCAAACAACCGAACGCGACGTGTGAGACGGTTCGTCCGTATACTGATAAAAACGGGAATCTTTGGAAAATATCCAGGGATTCCCTATTTTTTTGAACGCAAGCGTGACGGAGTGTCACGTTCTATGAATTTTGTATTTGACGATTCGGATTTTCTTCGCCACAAGGCGCGACGTTCGATAGGGGGACTGATGGGGATCTTTCGGTATTAACGCCGTGCTTGTTCGAAACGAAATCCGAAGAGAGTCAATCCCGATGAACCAGAAATCCAGAGATGCACTGTTGCGGTCTGACCGCATTCTGGTCGGAGCGCTGGCGATTGTGCTTGCAGCAGTGAGCGCCGCCGTTGGTGCCGCCGCTGCATATCGTCCGCATACGGATCAGGTCAAAACCGCGGTGATGATAGCCGGGCCGGCGATGCCTGCTGCGGCGGTCCAAGCGTCGCCCGTGGCGGTGCGGCCGGCGGACAGATCGCTGGTCGAAGAGCTCATTATGAACAAACTCAAGGTGGAGCATCGCTGCCTGTCCGAGGTGCTGTACTACGAAGCGCGCGGCGAGGGCACCAAAGGCCAGAAGGCGATCGCCGAGGTTGTTTTCCACCGCATGCGGACCGGAAATTATGGCCACTCGATCTGCGCCGTCGTCTATGAGGGCGCGGACAGGCCCGGCTGCCAGTTCTCCTTCACCTGCGATGGCGAGTTGAGGCAGGCCAAGTCGCCTCAGGCGTGGCTGCGAGCCCAAATCCTGGCCGCACGCATCCTGACGGGCGAAGAGGGTCTGAACGACATTACCGGAGGCGCCACCAACTTCCATGCCGTCTCGGTCCTGCCCGACTGGGCCAGCGAATTGCAGCGCACGGTTCAGATCGGTAATCATGTCTTTTATAAGGGCCCGTCGCACGCGCGGTCGATGTAGCCGCTAAACGTGATCGGAAAAATGCGAAGCGGTTTTCCGGCCATCTTATCGGGAGGCGGCCCGCGCGCAGCGCGACCGGAGGACAAGCTCAGCCGCTGATCGGGGAGTAGATTGTCATGCCCAAGATCGACATCGCCGCCGTATCGGAACGCAAAGGCACGGGCTACCCGCAGCAATTCAATGCACCCTGTGCCGAACGCGTGCGGCAGCGGCTGGGCAATGCCGGTGGACTGATTGATTTCGGGGTCAATCTCATGCGCCTGCCGCCAGGCAATTGGTCGAGCCAGCGGCACTGGCATTCGCACGAAGACGAATTCGTCTATGTGCTCGAAGGCGAGCTGACGCTGATCGAAAATGGCGGCGAGACGGTGCTGCGCGCCGGTGATTGTGCGGCTTTTCCGAAAGGCTCCGGCAACGGCCATCACATGATCAACAAGTCGGGCGCGATGGCGGTTTATCTCGAAGTCGGTTCACGCTCGCCCGCGGACATCACCATCTGCTCCGACGTCGATATGATGAGTTCCAACGCCGACGGCCGGTTTGTGCACAAAGATGGCACGCCCTATCCCGAGCGATAGAGCTTCTCCCAGCTTGGTTGAACGGAATGACTCTAGAAATCCAGCGCCACATCCAAACTTGGCGCCGAATGGGTGATCGCGCCCGACGAGATGTAATCCACGCCGGTTTCGGCGATGGTGCGAACGGTTGCCAGCGTGACGTTGCCGGAAGCCTCAAGCACCGCGCGGCCCTTCGTCATTTCGACGGCGCGTTTCAGGTCGTCGACGCTCATGTTATCGAGGAGAATGGTGTCGGCGCCGAGCCGCAAGGCTTCCTCGAGTTGATCGAGGGATTCGACTTCGACCTCGATCCTCATCATATGACCCGCGCCGGCGCGAGCGCGCTCAAGGGCACGGGCCAGTCCGCCTGCCGCGACGATATGATTGTCCTTGATGAGGACGGCGTCGTCCAATCCGAAGCGGTGATTGAAACCACCACCGCAGCGCACGGCGTATTTCTCCAAGAGGCGCAGGCCCGGCGTGGTCTTGCGGGTGCAGACGATGCGCGCCTTGGTGCCCGCGACGGCATTGGCCAGCGCGCGCGTCTGGGTCGCGACGCCCGAAAGGCGGCCGACGAAGTTCAAAGCCACGCGCTCGCCCGCCAGGATGCTGCGGGCCAATCCCGACACTGTCGCCAGGCCGCTGCCGGCATTCGCGTCGCTGCCGTCCTGCACGTCGAAGCGGAATTCGAGCGAGGTATCGAGCAGGCGAAACACGGCTTCGGCGCAAATCAGTCCCGCAATGCGCCCCGGCTCCCGCGTTCGCAGCAGTGCTTCGACACGGCGCTCGGCGGGCACCACAAGTTCGCTGGTGACGTCGCCGGCGCGGCCCAAATCCTCCTCCAGCGCGCGGCGCACGATCGGTTCGAGAAGCAGCCGGTGCGGGGGACACGGCAGAGCCTGGGTCACGCCAGGCTCCTCGCCGGCACGGTTGCGCCCGGCTCCGCGATCGTGCGTTCGGCCTGTGCCAGCGTCAGGAATGTGCGCTCGCCGTGCGGATCGGTTTGCGGATGATCCGTGCGGAAATGGCTGCCGCGGCTCTCGCGCCTCGCCAGCGCACCCGCGATCACGAGTTTCGCTCCGGCAGTCATGTTGAGCAGGGCTGGTTCGTGGGCGCCGGCGCGTTCGATTTGGCTGACGATGCGCGAGGCTTGCGTCAATCCTTCGGCGCAGCGTTCGAGGCCGACGAGGCGGGCCATCGCGTCGCGCAACGCCTGCGGCGGCGGCGGCACGCGGAAGCTTCCCGGAGTCGGCAGCGTGCCGCGGCCGGCGCGCAGGAGGCCGTGTTCGCGCAAATCCTCTGCCACGCGGGCACCGAACACCAAAGCTTCGAGCAGCGAATTGGAGGCCAGCCGATTGGCGCCGTGCAGGCCCGTCGCCGCGCACTCGCCCACCGCCCGCAGTCCCTTCAGTGAGGTTCGTCCGCGCGTATCGGTGGCGATGCCGCCCATGTGGTAATGCGCGGCCGGCACGACCGGGATCGGCTGGGTCGCCGGATCGATGCCTTCTTCGCGGCAGGCTTCGTAGACGGTAGGAAACGCTTGCGCGAACTTCGAACCCACGGCTTCGCGGCAGTCAAGGAACACTTTGTGGCCGGCGGCGATCTGGCGATGGATGGCGCGGGCGACGATGTCGCGCGGACCAAGTTCCGCGTCGACATGGATCGCCGGCATGAAGCGGCGGCCCTTCTCGTCGATCAGAGTGGCGCCTTGGCCGCGCAACGCTTCGGTGGCCAACGGCACCGGAGAGCGTCCGACGGCAATCGCCGTCGGATGGAACTGCACGAATTCCGGATCGGCGATGACCGCTCCGGCGCGGGCCGCCATGCCCAGGCCTTCGCCGCGGGTTTCCGTCGGGTTGGTGGTGACGGCATAGAGCGCACCTATTCCCCCCGTCGCCAGGATCACCTCCTGCGCGCGGAAAAGAACCAGCCGCGCGGACTCGCCAGCGCCGTAACGCGCGAACAGGCCCGCCACACGCCCGTCCTCCATCGCCAGTTCGATGGCGTGAAAACCCTCCAGCAAGGTGACAGACGGCGCAGCGAAGGCGCGTTCGGTCAGTGCCCGCATCACCGCCGCACCGGCGCGGTCGCCGTTGACGTGAACGATACGCGCAGCCGAATGCGCGGCCTCGCGGCCCACCGCCAGCGAACCGTCCTTGCGGCGGTCAAACGGCGCGCCGAATGCGACCAGATCTTCGATGCGTGCGGGCGCTTCGCGCGTCACCAGGGCCGCGATCGTGGGATCGCAAAGGCCGGCGCCGGCCGCAACCGTATCGGCGGCATGCGCTTGCCAGCTGTCGCCTTTGGCCACCGAGGCGGCGATCCCGCCTTGGGCCCTGGCGCTCGATCCCGAAACGCCGGGATGGGCGTCGGCCAGCACCAAAGCGGGGAAGGGGGACAGCTTCAGCGCCGTAAACAAACCGGCGACGCCGGCGCCCAGGATCAACGCGCCTTTGGTCTCGATGATGTTGTCGGCGTGCATGCTCATGGTATTCACGCGGCGGCGCGGCGGGGAGCGCCCACCGCGAGCATGCGTTCGACCGAGGCGCGCGCCCGCGCCGCGACGGCCGGATCGACCGTCACTTCCACGCTCATGGTTTCGAGCGACCGCAGGATCTTCGGCAAGGTGATGCGCTTCATGTGCGGACAGAGATTGCACGGCCGCACGAACTCGACGTCGGGATATTCAACGGAGACGTTGTCGCTCATCGAGCATTCGGTGACCAGCACGACGCGACGCGGCCGGTGCTTTCCCACATAGGAGATCATCCCGGAGGTCGAGCCCGCGAAATCGGCTTCGGCGATCACCTCAGGCGGGCATTCGGGATGGGCGAGGACGACTACTCCCGGGCTGGCTTCGCGATAGGCGCGGATGTCGGCAGGCGTGAAGCGCTCGTGTACTTCGCAACGGCCTTTCCAGGCAATGATCTTCACCGCCGTTTGCTTGGCGACATTCTTGGCGAGAAATTCATCGGGGATCATAACGACCGTGTCGGCCCCCCATTCGCGCGCGATGTCTTCCACCACCGCAGCGGCGTTCGATGACGTGCAGCACACGTCGCTTTCGGCCTTCACCTCGGCCGACGTGTTCACATAGGTGACGACCGGCAAGCCGGGATATTTCTGCTTCAGCAGCCGCACATCGGCGCCCGTAATGGACGCCGCCAGCGAACAGCCAGCGTCGGGGTCGGGGATCAGGACGGTTTTTTCCGGCGAAAGAACCTTCGCAGTCTCCGCCATGAAATGCACACCCGCCTGCACGATGATCTTCGCGTCGGTCTTGGCAGCCTCGCGCGCGAGTTGCAGCGAATCGCCGACGAAGTCGGCGACGCAATGGAATATCTCCGGCGTCATATAATTGTGGGCGAGTATGACGGCGTTCCTTTCGCGCTTGAGGGCATTGATCGCCAGGATGGTGGGCGCGTGCACCGGCCATTCGATTTGCGGAACGACGTGCGCGACCTTTTCATAATAGCCGCGTGCGGCGCGCGCGATCTCGGGTGTGAAGTCGAGACGGGGTTCGCTATTCTGCATGTTCGTCCCTTTTTCTTTTGCCAATTAATACTCGTTATGAGTATATATATAGGGCGAAAAGACCGGCCTTCAAGACCGGTGATTTGTTTATGCTACATATGAGTACAACAACGTCAAGAGCCGGGTGCAAATTGCCCCGATTCCTCGGACAACCTATTGGTTCCTAAGAGAACATTATTTCGGCAAAGCATGGCTGCTCTTGCCCGCTCAGCTTACGAGCCCGCGCGCCGTGTGCCAAGCCGAACGCCCGGCGAGGGACGTTCGCGCAGCACTTCGCGCCGGAAACGGAACAGCTCGGCCGGGCGGCCGCGCGTCAGGGCGGAGACTTTGCCGGTGCCTTCCACCAACCCTAGGCCTTCCACCAGCCGGCGAAAATTCTGCTTGTGCAGGCGAATGCCGGAGATTGCTTCCACCGTGCGCTGCAGGTCCAGGAGCGTGAACGACGCCGGCATCAATTCAAAAACGACGGGGCGGTATTTCATCTTGCCGCGCAGCCGCGCAATGGCGGTGGCGAGGATCCTGCGGTGGTCGAAAACCATGCCGGCGCCCAGTGGCAGCGGCTTGTCCGCGCCGTCACGCCCGTCGCGCACGCTTTCCTGCACCAAGCCTGCTTCGTAAAGCAACTCGTAGCGCTCGAGAACCTTCTCTTCGTCCCACGCCAAGCCCTCGAGCCCGAAGCACAGCCGCGCGCGGTCGCGCCGCGTTTCTGAGAGCCCGGCATGCGGCGCCGATTTCGCAAATGCTGCCAGCGCGGGCGCGATCACTTCGGCGATGATGGCAGGTTTCTCGCCGCGCCAATCCTCCCAGGGAAAATAGCGATACCAATCGCGCCACAGCGTGTCGGGTGCCTCGCCGGACTGGCGCGTCAACGCGAGGTAACCGACCGAAACGATGCGCGGGCCCTCGCCGGGCTTCAACTCGTGGCGGCCTCGATCGCCGAAAGTGTAAAGCTGCTCCGCGTAGCCGAGATCGAGATGGGTCTGTTCGCCCACCCAGGTCCGCAGGCCGCCCTCCAGTGTGCGATGCTGCAGGGGATCGAACGGGCCGAAGGGCAGGGCGTCGCCGTGGTCCTTGCGATGCTTGACGATGAGGACACAGGGACGCTCTTCGGCAACGGAGACGATGGCCGCCGAAAGGCCGATCGCAACGACATGCTTCTGAGCGGCGCTCATGGAGTCAGGATCGTCAAAGGAAACTCCACCGGTATGCCTTCCTCGACCATGTGGCACGGGCCCATGCCTTCCACCGCCCGGATCATCCGCCCTTCGCGATTCAGTGCATTGTCGGCCAGGTGCACGAGGAGGCGGTTGGGCGCCGCATGCGGAGCGCGCGATCGCATCTCCTGCGCAAGGTCGTTTTCGCTGCCCGGACCGTAGTGGTCGCATAGCACCGTGAAGGCCGCCGCCATGGAACGACTAACGCCCGCCCAGCAATGCATTAGAATGGGATGGGTGCCGTCCCATCCGCGGGCGAAGGCGATCAGCTGCGCAACGTGCCGTGCCGCGGGCGGCGCATTGCCCATGCCGGGGTCGGCGATGTCGTTCAGGCCGAGACGGAGGTGGCGTTCGGCGGCGATGCCTTCCGGTGTCCCGATCATAAATTCGGGCGACAAGAGCGTCACCAGATGCGAGGGCCGGGACGCACGGATGGTATCGAGAACGGCGGAGAGTGGAGTGACGAGAATCATCGACATGGCCGCATTCTGCTAGCCCAGTATTATGGCGCACAAAAGTCGCGATGCGGAGCGGGGCCTAGGACAGCCGGCGGAAGCGCTCCAGGAACTGGGCTTGGGCTTCTTGGGTTGCCAGAGGCACCAAACGGGGCGTCTTGAGGGCCTTGGGCGGGGTCCCGAAATAGCGCTTGGCTTCGGCTTGCTCGAACCCGGCAAGCTGTGTGGCCTCGTAATAGGCCGCCAGGACGTCGGCCTTCCTGAACACGGCCGGCAAAGGCGTCGGCGCCTTGGGCGGCAGCCCAAATCGCAGGTGAATTGCTGCAAGAAGTCTTAGCTCGAAGTCCTTGTAATCAATACCGACTGCGGCTTTGAATGGGCTTATGAGGTCACCGACAACATACTCGGGCGCGTCATGTAGAAGTGCCATCAGCCGTGCCTCCCGGCCGAGGCGCGGATTAAGCTCGGCGGCCAGCCGCTCGACCAGGACACAATGCTGCGCGACCGAAAAGGCGTGCTCGCCCTTGGTCTGGCCGTTCCACCGGGCGACGCGGGCCAGGCCATGCGCGATGTCCTCGATTTCCACGTCCAGCGGCGAAGGATCGAGCAGGTCGAGCCTGCGGCCGCTCAACATTCGCTGCCAGGCGCGGGACGGCGGTTCGGCCAAGACGGCTCTCCTTAAAACAACAGCTTCAAGGCGACAAAAAATAGCACGCCGGCCAGGATATGGCGCAGCATCTGATCGGGCATGCGCGCCGCCAGCGCGCTGCCCACGAAAATGCCGGGCAAGGAACCCAGCAGAAGCGTGCCGAGCAGGGAAGCGTCAATGTTCCCGAGGAGCCAGTGCCCCACGCCTGCGGCGAGGGTCAACGGCACCGCATGGGCGATGTCGGACCCTACCAGCCGCGCCATCGGAAGTTCGGGATAGAGCAGGATCAGGGCCGTCACGCCGAGTGCCCCGGCACCGATCGACGTCGATGCCACCAGCGCGCCCAGGATCGCGCCGGTCAGGATCGTGAAGCGATGCGTTCTTGAGTCGCCGAGCGAACCGACGCGCGCTCGGTAGAACACCACGAGTTGACGCCGAAAGACGAGAGCACAGCAGGTCACCAGGAGCGTCGCACCCAGAATTTTGGACAAGAAAGCGTTTGCCGCGTGGTTGGAAACGCCGATGAAATGCAGTGCGAGCAGCGTGAGAATCGCCGCCGGCACGCTGCCGGCTGCCAATCGCCGGACCACCCGCCACTCGATGGTGTGATTGAGGCCGTGCATCAGCGATCCGCCGGTCTTGGTCGCGGACGCGTAAAGCAGGTCGGTGCCGACCGCCGTCACCGGCTGGATTCCGAACAGCAGGATGAGGATCGGCGTCATCAGGGAACCGCCGCCCGTGCCCGTCAGTCCGACAAGCGCTCCGACGATGAAGCCCGATGCCACAAAGCCCCAATTGACGGCATGAAAAAATACCACGTTCCGACTTTCATGCTTGCGACGGCCGAGAAATCACATGGAAGAGAAACGCAACATTTCCATAACGGAGGGAACCGGACAACTGCCGGTTTCAGCCGCGTCAGACCGCCATCTTCCGCAGGATAGCGCTACCAGCCGAATAGCCGGCACCGAAGGCACAGAACTGGCCGTGATCGCCGGGTACGAGATCGGCGCTGTATTTGTGGAAAGCGATGATCGCGCCGGCAGAACTCGTATTGCCGTATTCATGGAGGATATCCGGTGCGAACCCCGGTTTTACATCGTAGCCTGCGACGCGACGCACGATCAACTCGCTCATGTTGATATTGGCCTGATGAAGCCAGAGCCGTTTGAGCGACGAGGGCTCAAGCGCGTTCTCGGCGAGATGCGCGAGAATGAAATCCGATACCAGGGGCACGATGTCCCTGAAGACCTTGCGGCCTGCCTGCACGAAGAGTTTGTCACGGGCGCCGATGCCATTCGGGTCCGCGCGGTTCAGGAAACCGAAATTGTTGCGGATATTGTTGGAGAACCTGGTCTTCAACTTGATCGAGAGGATTTCCCAGGGATTGCGTCCTCGCACCGCATCCGCCCGCTCGACGACGAAGGCGGACGCCGCATCGCCGAAAATGAAATGGCTGTCGCGATCTCGGAAGTTCAAGTGGCCGGTCAATATCTCCGGGTTGCAGACCAGGATGGCGCGCGCCTGTCCCTGCGCGATCATGTCGAAAGCGACGGCCATAGCGAATATGGCCGAAGCGCAACCGACATTCATGTCGAAGGCGAAACCCTCGATGCCGAGCGCATCCTGAACCTCCACGGCGATGGCCGGATAGGGCCGTTCCAGATTTGCGCAACTGACGATGACGGCGTCGATGTCCCGTGCCTCGCGGCGCGAATTGGCGAGCGCTTCGCGCGCGGCCGCCACGGCGATTTCCGCGGACAAGGAAAGCTGCTCGTTCGGCCGTTCCGGAATGCGCGGGCACATGATTTTCGGATCGAGTACGCCGGTCTTGTCGATTGCGTAGCGGCTTTTGATGCCCGAAGCCTTGACGATGAAGTCGACCGAGGAATCCTGCAGGGCCTCCATCGAGCCCGCGGCAATCGCATCCGCATGGGTCGCGTTGAAGCGGCGGACATATTCGTTGAAGGAGGCCACGAGTTCTTCGTTGGAGATCGATTGCGCCGGCGTGTAAAGCCCCGTCCCCGAAAGAGCCAATCCCGCCACGCTTGTATCCCCTTGGTTTTGGGGTCCACCGTGACCGATGCACAAACGGAAGGCAAGCGCGTCAATTTGGCGTTTAGGATATGTTCGCATTCCGGCGGTGGCCTAGGGCGCCGCTTGGCGCTAAACAATCCGTTATGACAACGGACAACGCACTGGTGCTCTTTTCCGGTGGGCAGGATTCGACCACCTGCCTGGCGTGGACGCTGGCGCGCTTCAGCCGCGTGGAGACCGTCGGCTTCGATTACGGTCAAAGACATCGCGCGGAAATGGACGCGCGCGTACGCGTGCTGGCGGCCATCCATACACGCTTTCCCGATTGGGCGGGACGGCTGGGGGAGGATCACACGCTTTCGCTCGACGTGCTGAAACAGATCGGCGGAACGGCGCTGACAAACGCGATGACGATTGAAATGGGCGCCGACGGGCTGCCCACGACCTTCGTGCCTGGCCGCAATGTGATGTTCCTCACCGCCGCGGCGGCGCTGGGCTATCGGCGCGGCATCGCCGATCTGGTCGGCGGCATGTGCGAGACGGATTTTTCCGGCTATCCCGATTGCCGCGACAAGACGATCGAAGCGACAGCCGCGGCATTGACCCTGGCACTCGCCCGCCGCGTGACGATCCACACGCCCCTGATGTGGATCGACAAAGCGGCGACTTGGTCGCTGGCGGAGGAACTCGGCGGCGTGGCACTCGTCGATCTTATCCGTGAGGAGACCGTCACCTGCTATGAAGGCGACCGCAGCCATCGCCACGATTGGGGCACCGGGTGCGGTGCCTGCCCAGCCTGCGTTCTGCGCGCCAAAGGCTATGCGAAATACAGGGCTCGATGACGTACCAGGTGAAGGAAATCTACTACACCCTGCAAGGCGAGGGCGCCCGCAGCGGGCGGGCGTCCGTGTTCCTACGTTTTGCCGGCTGCAATCTTTGGAGCGGGTTGGAACGCGACCGCGCGAGCGCCGTCTGCCGCTTCTGCGATACGGATTTCGTGGGGACGGACGGCATCGGCGGCGGGAAATTTTCCGACGCCGAAACTGTGGCACGGGCGGTAGCCGAGCGTTGGCCGAGTAACGGTGTGGCGCAGCCTTATGTGATCTGCACTGGCGGAGAGCCGCTGTTGCAGCTCGACGATGCGTTGATCGCCGCGCTGCACGCGCGAGGCTTCGAAATCGGCATCGAAACCAACGGTACTCTGCGCGCCCCGGCAGGCATTGAGTGGATTTGCGTCAGCCCCAAGGTGAACGCGGAGCTGGTGCTAACAAGCGGCCAGGAATTGAAGCTCGTCTATCCGCAGGAGGGCGTGCCGCCGGAGCGTTATGCGGCTCTCATCTTCGACCATTTTTTCTTGCAGCCGATGGACGGGCCGGAGCGCGAGGCTCATACGCGTGCCGCCACGGACTACTGCCTGGCCCATCCGCAATGGCGCCTCAGCCTGCAAACCCACAAGCTGATCGGGATTCGCTAATTTCTCAGAATCTGGTGACGATCTTTTCCATGTCGGGCCGTGGGCGTTCCTCCAGCGGCACCGTGCTCTTGCCGATGTAGATGAACCCGGCGATCCGTTCGCCCGGCCTTAGACCCAATCGTTCCAAGACCAGCGGATGATAAGCGCACCATTCGGTGATCCAGTTGGCGACGAAGCCCAGCGCATGGGCGGCAATCAGCATGGTCTGGCAGACGGCGCCTGCGGAAAGCTGCTGCTCCCATTCCGGGATCGGAATGGCTTGGCGTACGCAGCTGACCACGCCGACGACCACCGGCGCGCGCAGGAACCGCCCGGCTTCCAGCGCCTCGCGTTCGGCCGTGACCGCTTCTGTGATCTTCAGGCATTCGACAAGCATCTCGCCAAAGCGCGCCCGCGCCTCGCCCTCGAAGACGATGAACCGCCAGGGAAACAGCTTGCCGTGATCGGGGACACGGGCCGCCGCCCGCAGGATGATCCGAAGCTCTTCGGCGTTGGGGCCGGGGCCGGTCATGGCCTTGGCCGAGCCGGACCGCCGGGAAAGCAGCAAGTCGATGGTCTGTGGCGCTGGCCGGTTCAATACCGGGGGTCCTGGATTCATGATGAACCTATGTCAGTTTCCCGGGTTGTAGCTTGGCCGGGGCTTCCTATCTAGATCGGGGTGGCACTTTGGCAATGTGCCCGCCCTACGGTAAAGTGCGCCTTCAGGGAGAACGATATGGCCGTCAGAGGCGAAAAGGTCGCCAGTCTTGACCCGATCTGGAGCGCCTTGCGCGAGCAGGCACAGCAATTGGCGACGCGCGAGCCGGCGCTGGCCAGCTTGGTGCACGCCACCATCCTCAATCATAGCCGGCTGGAGGATGCGCTCAGCTATCACCTCGCCAAGAAGATCGGCGGCGAGGAAATGAGCCCGATGCTCCTGCGCGAGATTTTCGAGGAAGCCATCAACGCCGATCCGGCCATCGCCGACGCTGTGCGCGCCGATCTCTCGGCGGTGTTCGACCGCGATCCCGCCTGTCATTCCCACGCGGAGGCGTTCCTGTTCTACAAAGGCTTTCATGCGCTGGAGGCCTATCGCATCGGCCATTGGCTGTGGGCGCAGAAGCGCGACGGCATGGCGCTGTTCTTCCAGAGCCGGATTTCGGAATTGTTCGCCGTCGACATCCACCCCGCCGCCAAGCTCGGCCGCGGGATTATGATCGACCACGCCACCGGCGTCGTCATCGGTGAGACCGCGGTGGTGGAGGACGACGTCTCGATGCTGCACGGCGTGTCGCTGGGCGGCACCGGCAAGGAGCAGGGTGACCGCCATCCCAAGATCCGCCGCGGTGTGCTGCTGTCGGTTGGCGTCAAGGTGCTGGGCAACATCGAGATCGGCGAGTATTCGCGCATCGGCGCCGGCTCCGTGGTGCTCAAATCCGTTCCGGCGCACTGCACGGCCGTCGGCGTGCCCGCGAAGCTGGTCAACTGCTCCGGCTGCGATCGACCGTCGCAGGAAATGGATCAGTTCATCGACGAAGCGGACGGCAAGTAATTCCGCTGCCGCGCACCGTGCCGTTAAGGCGCTTGACCGGCAATCGCGGCTATGCGAGTTCAAGCCGTACCGTTAGGGAGACGCCTGTGACCCGCAGCGAAATCTGGCGCATCGAGAAGTACCTACGGAACCTGTTTCGTCTCGATACGATTTCTGTGATCGAGCGGCCCAAGCAGGCGGACTCTGTCGAAGTTCACGTCAATGGCGAATTCATCGGCGTGATCTTCAAGGACGAGGAGGATGGCGAAACCTCCTATGCCTTCAACATGGCCATTCTGGAAATGGATTTGCCCGAGCCGCCGGCCAGCCGCGCAGGATAAGTTGTCATGCAGGTGACCGGGGACGGCAATGTCGCCGGCGCGGCCATGCGTTTCGCGCTCCGCCATCGCGTCCTGCTGAGTTCGGCGGCATTATCCGCCCTGTGCGTCTGGACAGTCGGGGACGCTGCAAGAGCCGCCCTTGGTGGCGCACCACTTCTCGAGGCAGCGCTCATCCTCGCGGGCGCCGCCCTGGCTGCGGTTTCTCTTCTCTTTTATACCCGGCATTGGGCGTTGGCGTTATTGACCGCTGCGGCTCCGCTGCCGGGTCTGACCTGGGCCGCGCCAACGGGTGCCGGCGACGCGTTCGGCGCCGTCCCTTTACTGGCTTACGTCTTCGCCTATGCCGTGGCGGTCGTGCTGGCGCACAACGTTCTGGTCCGCACGCTGGACAGTGGCGTGGTCGAGCATCCCTTCAAACCGGCTGGGGCAGCCGTCGCGCTGATGTCCGCCATGGCGCTGTCGTGGTTCTGGCGCACCCCCGCAGGAGCGGCGGCGTATCAGGCCGTGCTGGATGCCGTACTGGCCGTCGTTTCGACGTTGATTGTCATGCCGATCGGCGCGGCGTTCCTGCAATTCGACGAGGTGTTCGTCGCCGTAGCCAACCGCGCGCGCGAACGCCGTCAGCGGCTGT
This sequence comes from Alphaproteobacteria bacterium, assembly GCA_028871795.1. Classification (GTDB taxonomy): domain Bacteria; phylum Pseudomonadota; class Alphaproteobacteria; order Micropepsales; family Micropepsaceae; genus Rhizomicrobium. The sequence goes on from JAGWMG010000004.1 coordinate 200,611, forward strand.
TCGAAAAGATTGGCGTGGTCACTATGCCGCGCTGGGGCATGAGCATCGCCGGCATCGCTTTGATCTTCATCGCCTTGGCGGGGTTCGGGGCCGAACCGGCGCTTTTCTCCAAGCATTTCGGGAGCGTATTCGCGGCGTCGCTGGGTCTGGCCTTCGCGTTTTCCGTGGTGGTTTGCGGCGGCTGGCGCGAAGGGCTTGGCGTCACGGTCGCCGCAGGACTGGCCGGCCTGATGGCGTTGTGGGCTTTTGCAGAAATTCGCAACGTCGCTCAGGCATCGAGAGTCGGCGTCATGGAGATCATGTCGCTGACGTTCTTCCTGGCCTTCTGCAGTGCCAGACGCGCGGCGAAGTATCGACGCCTCGGCGACGATCCCTCGGTCGCAAGGTTGCGCGCCGTGGAAGATCTCGGCGGACCGCAACTGATTGCCGTCCTTGGCGGGATCGCTGCCGTGCTGCCGTCCGTCGTGGTGCATCACGCCTACGCGGCTTATCCGGTGGCCCTGGCGTTTGCTGGCGCAGGTGCTGTCGGTTTTGCACCCGCCCTGGCGACGGCTTGCGCGGCGTTGCTTCCCCGGCGGCGTTCCGTCGAAGAGCTATACGGGCGGGACTGACGTCGCGCCGCCGGTTGCACTGCCGAAATGAGCTGCCCACGCAGCACAAATCAAGGTCGGCGCTCCAACCGCGCCGTCTCGAACGAGGCGATGAGATTATGCACGCCATCGTCGATTTCGCGCCATCTCGACAAATGCGTGCGCTTGTAGCGGTAGAACATTGAGATGCCACGCGCCAAGGGCGTATCGCGCACGCAATTCGGGCTGGCGACATCGGGTCCAAGTCGTGTGCAGCGCATCACGAGAAGGCCCCTGGACATTTCGCCAACGAACAGGTCTTCGTTGTGATAACCCGAATCCTGGCGGAAGGCGTATTGCCTGAGCCCATACGGTCCCTCCGTGCCGCGCGGGTCGACCACGTAGCCCATGTAGACCCGATCGAGGCGGTCCGATTCGCTCAGGTTGAGGTCGTCCTGCCGGATACGCATTTCGATGATCGGCGAATGCGCGCTGTTGTCGGTAAAGGTCTGCGCTTCCCAATTCGACCAGCCTTCCATCTCCGGAAAAATCGCGAACAGTGCGATCTCGCGCCGGTCGCCGCCCTGGCGTGCGCTTTCGTACTCCAGATAGTTGGCCGGGATGTGGAAGACGTGGCCGCTGATTCTCAGGGTCACGACATCGCTGCGCGAGGTCGGAGAGACCTGCTCCTCGAAGAGATTGGAGGCGCTGGGGGTGAGGTAGAGCGCCAGGAACAACAGCGACATCGCAACCGTGACCAGGAGCACCACGAGCGGGATCAGCCACCCGGAGCGCTTCCGGATTGTTTCGTCGTCGTCAGTCGTTCGGCTCATTCCCGGTCCCGTGCCGAGTCGGCAATCGATCCATCTAGCATAAACGAATTAACGTCTCGCACCGCGGCTTGGACGCAACAATTCGGGACAACATGCGCTCACAGCCTGCCGCGAACCACCCGAAAAGCGTCCCGCAACGGCACAAATCGCGCCGCCGGAGCGGGCACGACGGCTGCAACGGCTATGCAAAGCGCTCGGGAGGGGCAAGTTGCGCGAAATCGTCGTTGTCTTGTTCGCGGTTGCCGCCGGCTTCACGGCCTCGGGGATTGTGGCAAATCTGTACCGACTGCTGGCGAAAAAGCCCGAAAGCAATTTCGGCAAGACGGTCTATGTCGCGGTCATGGTTGTCGCCGGTCCGAGCGTGCTCGTAGACAAGGCGGCCAAGAGCTTCCGGGCGAAGGGATGCTCCCGCAACGCTTTGTTCCTGGCGGCCGCGGTCGCCGGCTACTGGAGTTTCGCTATCGGACTCTTCGTCCTGACTGTCAGCTTAGCTCTGTAACTCTCAGAGAACAGTCAACATTCCCGCAACCAGCGGGTGGCGCACGATGTCGCTTTCGCCCAACCTGATGACCGTGATCTCAGGTACTTTTTCGAGCCGATCCGCCACCTCGCGCAACCCCGACAAGCCGCTCAGCAGGTCCGTCTGATCGGGGTCCCCTGTCAGAACCATCGTCGAGCGCCAGCCCAGCCGCGTCAGCAGCATCTTGAGCTGGCCATAGGTGCAGTTCTGCGCCTCGTCGATGACGATGAAACAGTCGTTCAGCGTGCGCCCGCGCATGTAGGCGACCGGAGCGATCTCGATGACGCCTTCGGCCAGCAACGCTTTGAGCCGTTTGCTTCCAAGGCGTTCGGTCAACGCGTCATAGAGCGGCCGCAGATACGGTGCCAGTTTGTCCTGCAGATCGCCGGGCAGAAAGCCTAGACTCTCGCCGGCTTCCACTGCGGGACGGGAGAGCACGACGCGGCCGACGCGTCCGGACTCCAGTGCCTCCACGGCCTTGGCGATGGCGAGGTATGTCTTGCCGGTGCCGGCGGGCCCGAGCGCCACGGCCACGGAGCGTTCGTCGATGGCGTCCATGAGGCGTTGCTGAACGGGGCTCATAGCCCGAACGTTTTTTACGTATTTACGGCTGCGCGGATCTCCATCGTGTGGATTCCAGCCGCAGCGGACTGGAAACAAAGGATGGATGTTTTCGTCGTCTGTAAAGTTGGCTTCACGGGACTTGTAACGCGCGGAACGCTTGGCCATGGATGCTCCCTGGTCAAAAAACGAACGCTTATCGGAAGGTTTAACGAGGCATATGCGCAAGGGCGGCGCACCGCGCCCCGGACGTTTGGAATCTGCAAAGTGCAGCGACGCACCGTAATCCTGCCCCCGTCGCCAAAGAATCACGCCAACGCATTCAGAGTAACAGAACTCCGAAAACCGGAATCGATTTTTTTTCGCGTGTCTAGCTTAGCCGTCAAATCGTCGTCACAATGTCAAATGCAACAGCTACACAGACGAGACTTGCAGATGCCGATCTATTCCTTGGAAGAGATTGCGCCGGAGTTTCCGGCAGACGGCCGATACTGGATTGCGCCGACGGCGGTGGTCATCGGCCGCGTGCAACTGATGACGAATGCGAGCATCTGGTTCGGAGCCGTTCTACGCGGCGACAACGATTTGATTTCCATCGGCGAGAACAGCAACATTCAGGATAATGTCCTGATTCACACCGATCTGGGACAACCTGTGACGGTGGGTGCGAACGCGACGGTCGGCCACAGCGCGATCCTGCATTCGACCGCCATCGGGGACAATTCCATAATCGGCATGGGTGCCACTTTGCTCAACCGTTCGCGGATCGGGAAGAATTGCATCGTCGGCGCGAATGCGCTCGTCACCGAAGGGAAGGAGTTTCCCGATGGGATGTTGATCGTCGGCACTCCGGCGCGCGCGATGCGTCCGTTGACCGACGCAGAACTGATGCTGGTGAAGGCGTCGGCGGACATCTATGTCGCGAACTATCGACGTTTTGTCAACGCACTGAGATGGCTGGATTGATCAACCTGTCGCGCGGGCGGCGAGGGCCAGTGTTTTTTGCCAGATGCGGCGGATGCGAGATTCTGCTTCCGGCCCGAAATTGAACCAGGCCGCCTTGTCGTGCGTAGCATCTGCGACGAACAGCGTGTCGATCTTTCCGAGCCTTTTGACCAGCGCCGTGCGGATGGTGTTGATCGACGCCTCGCTGGACAGGATCCAGGCCTGGGGCATGATCGGATACGCCGAGCCGAAATTGAAGATTTCCTCTTCCAGTCCTGAGATGGACCGCGATTTCATGTCGGCGACGATGACGTAATGCGCGCGTTCGCCCGAACTCTCATCCTCGTTGCGGCCGAAATTCTGCTGCCCCGAGTCGGCGCTGGCGGTGAAGAACACCGGTTTTGCCGGCGTCGGCGTCGCCAGCTGGAACAACGCCGCAAGTTCGCTGTCGGCCGCCGCGGGGTGGAATAGTTCTTCGCCATCGCGGGCCACCAGGGAATGAGCCGCGAGTCTTCCTTCCCCCGCAAAAGAGCGCATTTGCTCAGCAGTGTAGGGGCCGTAGGTGTGACCGTTGACGCTGATAGTCCAGCTATACGACATCTGGGCTCTTAGTCCCGTCTACTTTGCCGAAGCCTAGGATTGAATGGTTACCCAAGGGTTTCGACGCGCCTTAATGGCGCAAGGGGGTATGCGGTGGCGCCGCTTTGCGTAATCTAGGGCGGTAAACCGGGAGGCTTCGCCATATGAAACGCGTCTTGCCCGTCGTCTTTCTTGCACTGACCGCCGTTCTGGCCGGCTGCGGCAAATCCGGGAAGGAGGCGCGTCCCGCGTGGATTTCCGAGAATCTGCCGCTAGGCCGATTGCCCCAGGTGGCTGTTCCCAGCCGCTACCGATTGTCTTTCACCATCGATCCCAGGAAAAATGGCTTCACCGGCCATGACGAAATCGATGTGACCTTCGCCAAGCCGCGCCGGACCTTGTTCCTCCACGGACGAAGACTGACAGTCTCTGGGGTCGAAGTCAGACTGGCCTCTGGTAGAATCATCACCGCGCATTACGACCAGGTGGACCGTTCCGGTATCGCGAGACTGGTGTTCGTGGACGAGGTACCGCGCGGCCCCGCTACCCTGATTTTTGATTACGATGCAAAGTTCGACCGATCGCTGTCCGGCCTTTACAAGGTCGTAGATCGCGGGGTGTCCTATGCCTTCACCCAGTTCGAAGCGGCCGATGCGCGGCGCGCCTTTCCCTCCTTCGATGAACCCGGTTTCAAGACTCCGTTCGAGGTCACGGTCACGGCACCGGCCGGCGACAGCGTCATCACCAACAGCGAAGAAACATCCGTTACGCCGGTACTCGGCGGCATGAAGCGAATTGTTTTTGCGGCCACGAAGCCGTTGCCAACGTATCTTGTGGCGGTGGCGGTGGGACCGTTCGACATTGTCGACGGTGGCGTTATCGCACCCGATCAAGTGCGCAGCCGAGCGGTTCGCCTGCGCGGCATCACGGCGAAGGGCGAGGGTGACCGCATCCGGCTGGCCCTGTCATGGACACCGAAAATCGTTCGGGCCCTGGAAAGCTATTTCGGCGTCGCCTACCCATATTCCAAGCTCGACATGCTGGCGGTGCCCGACTTCGCCGCCGGCGCCATGGAGAATGCTGGCGCCATCACGTTTCGCGAACGGCTGCTGTTGTTCGATGCCAAGGCTCCCCTCGAACAGAAGCGCAGCAGTCTGCTGACGCAGGCCCACGAGCTGACACACCAATGGTTCGGCGATCTGGTGACGCCCCAGTGGTGGGACGACATCTGGCTCAATGAGTCGTTCGCGAACTGGATGGAAGTCAAGGCCGCGGCGTCGGTCATGCCGGATTGGCAATTCGACACGGAAACGCTGCGCAGCGGCTTCGACGTGATGGCAACCGACGAACTGGCTTCGACACGGCAGATCCATCAACCGGTCCGCACACAGGACGACATCTCCGATGCGTTCGACGGCATCACCTACGACAAAGGTGCGTCGGTGCTTGCGATGTTCGAGAATTATCTCGGACCGGATGTGTGGCGCGCCGGTATCCACACCTATTTGACCAAGTACGCCTTCGGCACGGCGAAGGCGAAGGACTTCGTCGACACGATCGCGCATGCCGCGCAGTCCAAACCGAGAAATCTCACGATCACCGTCGACAAGAACGAGAACATATTTTGGAACGGCGAGAAGCTCGCGAACCAATCCGAATTGAAACAGCGAATGGTCGAATCCATTAATCAATCGTCTGCGGACAACATCGCCAGGGCTTTCGATACGTACCTGAACCAGACCGGCATTCCGCTGCTGCATGTCGCGGCCCAATGTGGCCAGGGCAATTCGCATCTGGACGTCGCGCAAGCGCCTTACACGCCGATCGGGCAACGGGCGACGGCGCGCCTTTGGGATGTTCCCGTGTGCCTGGAAGACACCCACAACACAAAATCCTGCTGGCTGATGGGCGGCCAATCTGCGGTGATTCCGCTGACGCAGCGTTGTGCCTGGCCACTAATGCCTAACGCCAACGGCAAGGGCTATTACCGGTTTGCTTTCGATGAAAAGGGCTGGCCCGATGTGATCGCGGCGGCGAAATTGTCCCCCGCCGACCAGATCACATTGCTGGAGAACGTCATGGCAGGAGTGCGTGCAGACGATGCGAGCGCAGGCTATCTCATCGGGATCATCCGCGCGCTGGCGCCGGCCGCGCGCTGGGACGTCATCGACAGGATTTCCGTTATCCTGCATCGCCTGCGCGAAACCACTGGCGGGGACCTCGCGGATTATCGCGCGTTCGTGCGCATGAATTTTGGTTATCGTCTGAAGGCGGTCGGCCTGGCGATGAAGCCGAAAGAAAAGCCGGCGACGACTCTGGAGCGCGAGAAGTTGGTGCATCTGGCGCTGGCCGAAGGTGCAGATCCGGTGCTGACTGCCGAGCTATCGGCGGCGGCGCACAGCTATGTCGCGGCAGCCGGGCAAAAGGCTGAAGCCCTCGCTCCCGATCTCTTGGGCGATGCGTTGCGCGCGGGACTGGTCGCCGATCCGCCTTTCGCCGACGCGCTGACACGTGCCTATGAGGCTTCCGACGACGAATACTTCCGTCGGTCGGTGATCTACGCTTTCAGCGGCAGCGGCGATCCCGCCGTGATCGGAAAGCTGTTGGCAATGGCGCCGCGCATGCGCGGCGGCGAGTTGCGGTATCTGTACCAATTCATGGCTGCGGAGCCGACCGCCCGCACGGTGTTGTGGAACTGGTTCAAGGCGAATTACGGCGCAATGGTGGCGCGCAGCGGGACGCGCGGACTGTCGCGCGGGGTGAGCATCCTGTCGAACGCTTGCGACAAGGGCTCGCGTGACGCCGTGGAAACTTTCTTCCGGCCGAAAACAGACGTGCTGGAAGGCTCGGCCCGACCGCTCGCGCTCGTGGAAGAGAGAATCGAAGGCTGCATCGCCTTCAAAGCGGCGAAGGACCCGGAAATTGCCGCTGCGCTTCAATCGCAGCGGTAAAGCAAAACAGCCCCGGCCGGTCTCCCGACTGGGGCTGTTGCGTCGTTGGCCTGGCGAAGTTCAGTCGAAGCGCCAGTTGCCGTCGCCCTGGCGGCAAGCCGTGCCCGACCGTGTGTAACTGTGCCAACGGGCATAGGTGGTTTCGCTGAACGTGCGGCAGACATTACCGTCGCGGTGGAACTCGCGCTGCGGCACGAAGTAGCCGTAGTCGTTCCCGTGGCGCCACGAATAGCGGCGGCCCATGTCTCCGTCCAAGCCTTCCGCGTAAACGCGCATCGCATAGGGGTGGTCTTCGCAGGGCATGTCGCGGGTCATGGCGTTGCCCAGCATTCCGCCGAGGATCACGCCGCCGACGACGGCGCCGCCGTTGCCGTGTCCGGCCGCGTTGCCGATCAGACCGCCGGCTAGCGCGCCGAAAAGCGTTCCGGCGATGTTACTGTTCCGGCGGCAATTGTCTTCATAGACGCCCTGCTGATAGTAGCCCTGCTGCGGCGGGCCGTTATCGTAGTTGCCTCCTTGGTCGTACCCGCTCTGGTCGTTCATGCGGATATAGTGGCCGCTGCGGTCGAAATATCCGTTTTGGTCGTACTGGCTGTAATAGCCGTAGGGATCGGGCCCGGGGCTGTTGTTCGGGCCGTCATAGGGCTGTGCCGAAGCCACCGTCGCGCCGAACACCAGCGCAAGCGCCGTGGCCGTCAAAAAGATATTCCTCATTACGCTGCACTCCTCTGAATTTGGGGCAAACAGGCCGTGCGTCTAACCTCGCTCCCGCACACTGAACGGTTCCTGAACGGAATAAGGCGGGAATACGACGGCAGCAGCTTAACCCTTTCGGGCGACGATTTGCAGTAGGCCCGGCGCCCTAGTACACGCGCGCCTTCGGCTGGACGTATTCGACCTCGTCGGTCAGCGTGTAGCTGTGCACCGGACGGTCGCCGAGGCGCACTTCGCCGGTCTTCGGGTCGAACCAGGACAGGGTGTGCTTCATCCAGTTCTTGTCGTCGCGCTCGGGATAATCTTCGCGCGCGTGCGCCCCGCGGCTTTCGGTGCGGTTGAGCATGCTGGCGAGGGCGACCGACGCCTGGGCAATCAGATTGTCGTATTCGAGCGTTTCCACCAGATCGGTGTTCCACACCATCGAACGGTCGGTGACGCCGATGTCGCCGATGCGGTTGCAGATCTCGCGGATGCGTGTCTTGCCTTTCGCCAGCGTCTCGCCGGTACGGAACACGGCGGCATCCTCCTGCATCGCCTTCTGCATGGCGAGCCGCATCTGGGCGGTCGAGGTCTTGCCCTTGGCGTTACGGAAGCGGTCGAGCCGCGCCAACGCCTCGTCGCCGGCACCCTTGGGCAGCGTGGTCTGCCCGTCAGTGTGGCCCTGAAGCGATTTTGCCGCCTGCTCGCCGGCCGCCTTACCGAACACCACCAGATCGATCAGCGAATTGGAGCCCAGCCGGTTAGCGCCATGCACCGAGACGCATGCCCCTTCGCCCACGGCCATGAGGCCGGGCACCACCGTATCGGGATTGCCGTCCTTCAGCGTCAGCGCTTCGCCCATATAGTTCGTCGGGATGCCGCCCATGTTGTAGTGGACGGTCGGCAGCACCGGGATCGGTTCCTTGGTCACGTCCACGCCGGCGAAGATGCGCGCGCTTTCGGTGATGCCGGGCAGCCGCTCGTGGATAATCTTGGGGTCGAGATGCGACAGGTGTAGGTTGACATGGTCCTTCAAGGGGCCGACCCCGCGGCCGGCGCGGATCTCCAGCGTGATGGCGCGGCTGACCACGTCGCGCGAGGCGAGGTCCTTCGCGTGGGGCGCATAACGCTCCATGAAGCGCTCGCCTTCGGAATTGGTGAGGAACCCGCCTTCGCCGCGCACGCCTTCGGTGATCAGCGTGCCGACGCCGTAGATCCCGGTCGGATGGAACTGGATGAATTCCATGTCCTGCAGTGGCAGACCGGCGCGTAGCACCATGCCGTTGCCGTCCCCCGTCTGGGTGTGGGCGCCGGTGCAGGAAAAATAGATGCGCCCGTAGCCACCCGTGGCCAGGATCACCTTGTGTGTGCGGAAGCGATGGATCGTGCCGTCGTCGAGGCACCACGCCATCAGTCCGCGCACCGCACCGTCTTCCACGATAAGATCGAGCGCAAAATACTCGATGAAGAAGTTTACCTCGTGCTTCACGCACTGGCCGTAAAGGGTGTGCAGCATGGCGTGGCCGGTGCGGTCGGCGGCGGCGGCGGTTCGCTGGGCAGTACCCTTGCCGTAATGACTGGTCATGCCGCCGAAGGCTCGCTGATAGATTTTCCCGTCCTCGGTGCGCGAGAAGGGCACGCCGAAATGTTCCAGTTCGTAAACCGCTTCCGGCGCGTTCTTGCAGAGATACTCAATGGCGTCCTGATCTCCCAGCCAGTCCGATCCCTTCACTGTGTCGTACATGTGCCAGCGCCAATCGTCTTCGCCCATGTTGCCGAGCGCGGCCGCCACTCCGCCCTGCGCCGCAACCGTATGGCTGCGGGTAGGAAAGACCTTGGTGACACAAGCGGTTCGAAGGCCGGCGCGGGCGCATTCCAGTGTGGCCCTGAGACCGGCGCCGCCGGCGCCGACGACAACGACATCGAAAGAATGGTCGGTGATAGGATATGCGGTCATTTCGGGTTCCAAAATCAGACGATGGAAATTCTCGCCAGGGCGAAGAGACAAGCGGCGGCGACGGCTATCGCAAAGCCGTAGTTCAACAGCATGAGGAACAGCTTGAAGCCTTCATGGGGCACATAATCGACAACGACTTCCCGCAGGCCCATCGCCAGATGATACAGCGAGATCAGGATGAAGGTTCCCAGCAGCACGGCATTCAGGGGATTGGACAGGAAGATCAGTTCGGAAACTTCCTTAGCACCGATCAGACCGAGCGCCGACACCGCGAACCATACGGTCAGCGGGATGAGCGCGATCGCCGTGATGCGTTGACGCATGAAATGACCAACGCCGGAATGCGCCGAGCCCAGGCCCCCGACCTTGTGAAGGGGCGTCTCGAGACTCATTGGTAGTATCCTCCCTTGCCGAGATAGGCGAGGGCGAAGAAGCCTCCCGCCAGCAGCAGCGACAGCACGAATACCAGGACGCCGGTCTTGTTGGCCGTCGGAAGGGCGAAGCCGTAGCCGAAGTCCCAGGCCAGATGCCTGATGCCGTTCACCAGGTGATAAGCGAGCGCCCACGCAAATCCGAACAGCACGACTTGACCGATTGGTGTGGCGAGCATGCTGTTGAAGAAATTGAAGGTCTCCGGGCCGTACGACACCGCGATCAGCCACCAGGCGACGAGCAGCATACCGCCCGCGAGCGCCACGCCGGTCATCCGATGGGTGATCGAGGTCGCCATGGTGACCGGCCAGCGGTAAATGGTCAGGTGGGGCGAAAGCGGACGTACTTTCTGCGGATGTTCCGCCATGAAAGGTCCTCAAGGAAGGTGGGGCCAAAAACGGGCCGGAGTGTAGGTTTGCCGGCCCCTAAGTCAACCGATGTGGTAAGCGTCCGCTGATTTGCGGTTTGACGGGCCGTGCGACATTCTGGCGGCAAGGGTGGGTGCATTTTTGGCGGCGACGAGCGATTCGCAAATTCGGGCGACGATCCCAGGCCGGTTGGCGTCGAAGCCCGCCGTCACGCCGCTGCGCCTTGCGGCGCTGACGTTGTCCAATCCCGTCGCCGAAGTCGCTGCCGTCGCGCTACTCTGTCCGGTTTTTCTGTATGCCGCGCTGTGGAACGGCTTTCCTTTCGTATTCTTCGACACCGGCGCCTATGTGCGCGAGGGCTTGGCGCATTTCTTCGTGCCGGAGCGCTCGGCGGTCTACTCGCTGTTCCTGTTCTACGCGGGCGCGCGGGCCAGCCTGTGGTACGTGGCTTTTGTGCAGTGTCTTGTCACGGCGTTCGCAATAACCGAGTTTGCTCGTGCGGTGCGTCCGCAAACCAGCCTGTGGAAACTGCTCGCCATCGCTCTGACGCTGGCACTTTTCACCAGCATCGCATGGTGTGCAGGCCAGATCGAACCGGATTGCACGACTCCGATGCTGGTGCTGGCGCTTTATCCGCTCGCTTTCCGCACACGACGGGTGGGCTGGGTACGAGGTGTGCTTCTGGTGTGCATCGCGGCCTTCGCCACCGGCGCGCATCCGTCGAATTTGGGTTTGTCGGCGGGATTGGCAGGCGGCATTGCGGCGGCCAAGCTCGCACGTCTAGTTTGGCCCGGCTTGCCGCGAGCCAATTTACTGCCGGCGGTGCTGACGTTCGCACTTGGTCTCGGCCTAGTGCTGACGGCGAACTACTCTCTGACGCACAAACTGTTCGTCAATCGTTCCGGTGCAGTTTTTCTCACGGCGAGGCTGATGGGCGACGGCATCGTCAAACGCACGCTCGACGACATTTGTCCCACACGGCGCCTCAAGCTCTGCACTTACAAAGACCGCCTGCCGCCGACCGCAGATGCATGGCTGTGGCACGCCAAGAGCCCGTTCAACGCTCTCGGTCGGTTCAACGGTACGGAAAACGAATCCAACATCGTTGCTGCCGAAAGTCTCCGCCGCTATCCGTTCGCGAGTCTCGCCACAGGCTTGTTCCAGGCGTTGCGGCAATTCTGGATGTTCCGCACGGGCGACGGATTCGCTCCGGAGCAATACGTTCTTGATCCGGAATTCAAGAATTTCCTGCCGCGGCAATTCGAACATTATCTGGAGGCCCGGCAGCAGCGAGGCTTCTTGCGGTTCACCGACGTCAACGTCGTCCACTATCCGGTGGCGTTGTTGTCCCTGATCTGGCTCGGCGTCGTTCTAAGGCGCGACGTCAAGAACAAACGGTGGAAGAGGGCAGCGCTGCCGGCATTCGTCTTCCTTGCACTGACCGGCAATGCGCTGGTCTGCGGCCTGTTCTCCGGCCCGCACGACCGCTACCAGTCACGGCTGATCTGGGTGCCGGCGCTGGTTTTGCTGTTGACGGAGCGGCCGCGTCTGCGTCACGCCTTGCGGAGGCCAGTCGAATCCGGCACTTAATGCCGCCTGATGGCTGCCTCCGTCCGCATCGCTCCTTCGATCCTGTCGGCTGATTTCGCCCGGCTCGGCGCCGAGGTCGAAGCGATTTCAAAAGCGGGCGCCGACCTCATCCATGTCGACGTCATGGACGGTCATTTCGTGCCGAACATCACCATCGGTCCACCGATCGTGAAGGCCTTGAAACCGCATGCGAAAAAGCCCCTCGACGTGCATCTGATGATTTCTCCCGCCGACCCCTTCGTGGAAGCCTTCGCGGAGGCCGGCGCCGACGGAATCACGGTGCATCCAGAGGCCGGTCCGCATATTCATCGCACGTTGCAGTTCATCCGCAGTCTGGGGAAGAGGCCCGGCATCGCGTTGAATCCCGGTACGCCGGTCGATCACATCGATTGCGTGCTCGATCTTGTCGATCTGGTCCTGATTATGACAGTCAATCCCGGATTTGGCGGCCAAGCATTCCTTACCAGTCAACTCAAGAAAATCGAGGCCGCCGCCAACCGCATCGCCAAGACGGGCCGCGACATCGCGCTCGAAGTCGATGGCGGCATCACGCCCCGGACCGCAAAGCAGGCGATTTCCGCGGGAGCCAACGTCCTGGTGGCCGGTACTGCGGTGTTCAAGGGCGGAGCGGGCAGCTACGCCGCCAACATCGCTGCGTTGCGAGGGTAGAAGAGTGGCTTCGGCACAGCGCCCACGGCCGCCTCTGGCGCTTCTTCCCGAAGCTGCCGGAGTCGCATTCTGGAGGATGTGCGGAGGACTGCGGCGCCGGTGGCGCCGCGGGTGGTTCTATCGCCGCCTGCTGAAAGGGCCGCTGGCGGACCGTATCGCGTTTCAGCCATATGACGCGCTGCCGCGCCGGCTTGAAGACGCCGATGCGCTGTTGCGCGCGCGTTTCCGTTTCAACGGCGATGTCGTCGAACCGAAAGACCGGTCGATTTTCGATCAACCCGCACCGTCGCGCGCATGGGCCGAGGCGCTGCATGGCTTCGCTTGGCTGCCTCCGCTGGCCGCGGCAGGCGGAGACGCCGCCCGCACGCTTGCCACCAATCTTCTCAGCCAATGGCTGAAGCGCAACGCGCGCTATTCCGAACCGGCTTGGCTGCCGCATGTCACGGCGCAGCGTCTGATCAACATTTTCGGTCATGGACGATTCGTTCTGGCGAATTCCGAAATGCTGTGGCGGTCCAAAGTGTTCGTATCGCTGCGCGAACAGTCGCGCATGCTCGCGCGCATTGCCGGCGAAGCGCCCGACGGATTGCCGCGCCTGGAGACTGCGGCGGCGGTGGCCTTGTCGGGTGCCTGCCTTTCCGACAGTCCGCGCCGGTTGGAATCCGGGCTGATGCGGTTGGAGGCAGAAATCGCGCGCCAGATTCTGCCCGACGGCGGTCACATTAGCCGCTCGCCGGAGGCGCTGGTACACGCCTATCGTCATCTCGTGATGGTGATGGACGCACTCGCAGCCACCGGTCACGAAGTGTCCCACGCGCTGCGCAGCGCCCACGACCGCATGGCCCCTATGATCCGTTTCTTCCGACACGGCGACGGCGCTTTGGCCTTGTTCAACGGCGGTTCCGAAAGCGATGCGCGCATGATCGCCGGATTGCTGGCGCGCGACGAAGTGCGCGGCCAGCCGTTCGCATATGCCCGGCACTCCGGTTATCACCGTTTGAGCGCGGGACGCACGCTGCTGCTGCTGGATTGCGGCCAGCCGCCGCCCGGCGCCTTCTCCGTGGACGCCCACGCCGGATGCCTCGCCTTCGAACTGAGCGCCAATGCGCAGCGCATCGTCGTCAATTGCGGTGCGGTGACAGGCGCGGCTCACCGCAAATGGGAAAACCCGCTAAGAGCCACGGCAGCGCATTCGACGGTTGCGCTCGCCGATACCTCCACGGCCGCGATCCTGGGCGAGGGGTGGCTCAGCAACCTGGTGGGACGGCGCCTGATCGGCCGCATGAATGAAATCGAGACGCGACGGGTCGAAACCTCGAAGGGCTGGACGATCGAAGCGGGCCAAGACGGCTATGTCCGTGCGTTCGGCGTCCGCCACGAGCGCGAGGTCACCCTGTCGCCGCAGGGGTTGGCGCTGACCGGCACGGATCGGCTGCTGCCACAACAGCGGCATGGCGCCGATGTTCCCTACGCCGCGCGTTTTCACATCCATCCCGACGTGCGTACGTCTCGCGCCCAGAGCGGCGACATCGTCCTGAAGCTGCCGAACGGCGAAGGCTGGCGCTTTCGGGCCGGCGTGCCGGTGGCGGTCGAGGAAAGCGTCTATCTGGGAGGCGACACGGTTCGGCGTTCGGAGCAGCTGGTCGTGGCCGGGACTGTCAGGGATGCCCCGGTCGAGATCGACTGGTTTTTCGAGCAGATCGGGGCCATCTGACACACGATCCGCAAAGCATGGAAGCGGTTTTGCGAAAAAATCGTGCGCCGGCGACAGCGCGGCGGATCACGGTGCGCGACGATTCTTGCCAAGTATCGAAGGGGAGACTATTTCGAAGCACACGTGCGGTCAGGTCCTCTTTTGTCGAAGGCATCCCATGAAAGCTCTCGTGAAATCCAAGGCGGCGGAAGGTATCTGGCTCGAGAACGTGCCGGAGCCGGTCTATGGCATCGACGACGTCCTGATCAAAGTGTTGAAAACCGGCATCTGCGGCACCGACGTCCACATCTACAACTGGGATGGCTGGGCACAGAAGACCATCAAACTCGGCACGGTGACGGGCCACGAGTTCGTGGGACGGATCGTCGCAGTCGGTAGCAGCGTACAGAGCCACAAGATCGGCGACCTGGTCAGCGCGGAAGGCCACATCGTCTGCGGCTATTGCCGCAATTGCCTCGCTGGGCGCCGTCATCTTTGCGCCAACACGCTGGGCGTGGGCGTTAATCGAAACGGCGCCTTCGCCGAATTCGTCGCGGTGCCCGCGATGAACATCTGGCACTGCGACGCCAAGGTTCCGCTCGAGATTTATGCAATCTACGATCCGCTGGGCAACGCCGCCCATACGGCGCTGTCGTTTGATCTCGTCGGCGAGGACGTGCTCATCGCCGGGGCTGGACCCATCGGTGTGTCGGCGGTGCCGATGGCGGTGAAAGCCGGCGCGCGCCATGTGGTCGTCACCGACGTCAACGATTACCGCCTCGGCCTCGCGGACAAGATGGGGGCCACGGCGGCGGTGAACGTAAAGAAAGAAACCCTCAGGGAGGTGATGAAGAACCTCGGCATGACCGAGGGTTTCGATGTGGGCCTGGAAATGTCGGGCAATCCTGACGGCTTCCGCCAGATGATCGAGGCCATGGCGCACGGCGGCAAGATCGCCATGCTCGGTATTCAGCCGGAGGCAACGGGCATCGACTGGAACGCCGTGGTGTTCAAGGGGCTCACCATCCGCGGCATCTACGGACGCATGTTCGGCGAGACCTGGTACAAGCTCACGTCCATGATCCAGAGCGGAATGGACATCGCGCCGGTCATCACGCACCGCTTTTCCTACAAGGATTTCCAAAAGGGGTTCGACGTCATGCGCTCGGGCAACTCGGGGAAGGTCATTCTCGATTGGAGTGAATTGTGAGGGCCGCTCTCGACGAATCCCTGCACACCGACCTCGCGGCGATGGCGAAGGCCGGCACGCTGAAAACCTTCCGCCACATTACCGGCCCGATGGACACCGAAGTCACGATGGCAGAGATGGGCGGGCGCGTGCTGGTCCTTTCCTCCAACAATTATCTCGGCCTTGCAGATCATCCGGAGGTCGTCGCTGCCGGCAAGAAGGCCTTGGACGAATATGGCGCGGGCACAGCCTCGGTGCGCTTCATCTGCGGCACGTTCTCCGTTCACGGCCAGATCGAAACAGCGCTGGCGCAACTGTCGCATACGGAAAGCGCGCTCACCTATGTTTCCTGCTGGGCGGCCAACACCGGGCTGATCCCTGCCGTCGCGGGCGAAGAGGATGCGCTGATTTCCGATGCGCTCAACCACGCTTCCCTGATCGACGGCTGCCGCGGGGCCAAGGCCAAGCGGTTTGTCTACAAGCACTCCGACATGGCGGACCTCGAAGCTAAGC
Source organism: Alphaproteobacteria bacterium (assembly GCA_028871795.1). Lineage (GTDB taxonomy): Bacteria > Pseudomonadota > Alphaproteobacteria > Micropepsales > Micropepsaceae > Rhizomicrobium. The sequence goes on from JAGWMG010000004.1 coordinate 216,676, forward strand.
TCGCCGACGTGAAAGGGGCGCGGCGCGTCTTCATCGTCACCGACGGCGTGTTCAGCATGGAAGGCGACATCGCGCGCCTGCCGGACATCGTCGCACTGGCGCGGAAGTACGACGTGTCCGTGATCCTCGACGATTCCCACGGCACCGGCGTCATGGGCAAGCACGGACGCGGCACGGCGGAGCATTTCGGCGTCGAAGGCCAGATCGACATCGTCACCGGTACGCTGGGCAAGGCGCTTGGCGGCGCGGCGGGCGGCTATGTCGCAGGGTCGAAAATGCTGGTGGATTACTTGCAGCAGGTCTCGCGCCCGCAACTGTTCTCCAACGCCCTGCCGGCGACCATTGCCGCCAGCGCCATGAAGGCGGTGGAAATCCTGGAACGCGAGCCCGGGCGCGTCGAACGGCTGCACGCGATCACCCGGAAGCTGCGCGACGGGTTGAAAGCCCGTGGATTCAAGCCGTTGGAAGGCGAGTCGGCCATCGTGCCGATCATCGTCGGCGACACGGCGTTCGCCATCCGCATGAGCAAGGAGCTGCTGTCGGAGGGCATCTTCATCACCGGCTTCGGCTATCCCGTGGTGCCGGAGGGCACGGCGCGTCTGCGCATCCAAGCCTGCGCCGCGCTCAGCGATGCGCAGATCGATTTCGCGCTGGCGACGTTCGAGAAGGTCGGAAAGAAGCTCGGAGTCATTTGAACTGTGCGTTGCGGCGCAGGGCGCGCTTTGCTAAGCACTTGTAAGCACACCATTCATCCGGGGATTCGCATGGTCCAGTTCACTTTGCCCAGAGGCAGCAAGCCGAAGAGGGGCAAAAGGTGGAAAGCGCCCAAGACCGCCAACGGCAAGAAACCGAAGCGGACCAAGGAGTTCCGCGTCTATCGCTACGATCCCGTGGCAGGCGGTAACCCGCGCATCGATACCTATAGGGTCGACCTGACGAGTTGCGGGCCGATGGTCTTGGACGCTCTGGTCAAGATCAAGAACGAGATCGACCCAACGCTAACCTTCCGCCGGTCTTGCCGCGAAGGCGTGTGCGGTTCCTGCGCCATGAACATCGCCGGCAGCAACACTCTGGCCTGCACCAAGGCGATCGCCGACGTGTCTGGCCCGGTCGCCGTCTATCCTTTGCCGCACATGCCGGTGGTGAAGGACCTCGTGCCGGACATGGCGCTATTCTACGCCCAATACGCTTCCATCGGGCCGTTTCTCCAGACCAAGACGCCGCCGCCCGAGACCGAGTGGATGCAATCACCCGAAGATCGCGCCAAGCTGGACGGGCTTTACGAGTGCATCCTGTGCGCCTGCTGCTCGACCTCCTGCCCGAGCTATTGGTGGAATTCCGACCGCTACCTGGGGCCGGCGGCACTGCTGCAGTCCTATCGCTGGCTGGCCGACAGCCGCGACGATATGACCGGGGAGCGCCTGGACAATCTGGAAGACCCGTTCCGGCTCTATCGCTGCCATACGATTATGAACTGCACCAGCGCCTGCCCGAAGGGTCTCAATCCCGCCAAGGCTATCGGCGAGATCAAGCAGATGTTGGTCAAGCGCAGCGTGTGAGTTATGCTTCGCGCATGACGCGAATGAATGCTGCGCTATTGGCTGGCGTCGGGACGGCTTTGCTCTTTGCGGCGGCGTTTTCGTTGATCGATTGGCTAGTTGGTACGGCTGGCTTTTGGCGTGGCTTTTTCTCTCCGCTTTTCGTAGCCGGTGTCATCGTCTTCAACAGCGTCGTGGTACTTCCGGTCATAATCTGGCGGCAGCGCCGTGCGAAACGCGAAGAGAAAGACGAACGCGCTACGCCGCTGCCTGCTTCGGAGCGCCTGAAAGTCCGGCGCGGAGTCTGAGCATGCGCCACAGAAGCGCCTCGGCCAACTTCGTTAGACGCCCATGCGGGTCGGCACCCACGGCTTTCGCCACCATCTGAGTCAGCTTCGCGATGTGGCGGCGGCGATAGATGCGCAGAGTGGTATTGTAGCCGGCCTTGGCGTAGACCGCGCGGACATAGGGCACGGTTGCGACCTGATCCGCCGGGACGACGGCGCAGTAATAGGCATAGCTGAGTTCGTCGTCGTCAGATTCATTCACGCGGGCGACGGCGACCTGCAACTTCTTCCAGAAGGGCAGGTCCGGTTCATCCTGCTTATGAAGAGTCTCGTAGAACAGCCTATAATGCCTGAATTCGTCGGCGGCGATCCGCCCGGCGATCTCTTTCAGGACAGGTTCGTCGGTCGCGTCCTTGATAGCGGAGTAATAGGACGATGTACCGCTCTCCACCACGCAGCGGGCGATCATCTCGGCACGGCGCGAGCCGCGCACCGACACGTCGTGCGGGTTGGCGAAATGCGCGGGCCGGTAGCCCTTGTGAAAACGCGCGAACGTCTCGTCGAATTTGAAGCTGGGGTCGGCCATTTCCGCCCAACGGCCGAGCGTCTTGCCGTGCTGGCTTTCCTCGCGGCCCCATTCGTCGATGGCGGCCAACGTATCGGAGCCGGAATCTTTGAAGATGCGTTTGAGGTAGGTGACGTAGTCCGGCGCGTTGTATTCGACGAGGGCAGCCGTCTTGATGGCGTTCAGCATCCACGGCTTGATTTTCGAGGCATCGAAGTTCGCCCACAAAACGTCGTTCGGGCTCCAGCCTTTCGCGTACACCTTGCCGTCCAACATCGTCGCGTCCGCCCAAGTCTTCGCAGTGCAACAATGTTCTTTATAGCAAAACCGCTCGCCTTTACGGAACAGCTTTTCAGCAACTTAACCCTAGAGCGAAATGGGATAAGGTTATTTTTCCTGCTATGTTCGTGTTCATTGGCGCTTGTTCGGGCAGGCATTTGCTTGCTCGTGTGGTGGAATTCGCCCGCCTTGCGTAAATAAAAAAAGGGTGCTGCCAATGGCCGGAGGGGCTGTTGAAGTGGGAGAAGCCTGAATGAAAACACACAAGAAGATCGCATTCGCTGCATCGGCGCTTGTCTTGTCGGTCGCGGTGGCGTCCGCACAGGGCGTGACCGGCGCTCCGTCGCCCAACAATCCGCTTGTTCCGACAGGGACGACGGTGCCTATCGTTCCGGCTGGGACGGTGCCTACAAATTTACCGCCGATTCCAGTCGGAAATCATTACGTCTGCTATCCAGTGAAGGCGCTGACGCAATTCAAACCGCATACCGCCGTTTTCCATGACCAGTTCGGAACCTGGAACGTGTATGTGCTTAGCATCACACGGCTTTGCACACCGGCTCTCAAGAGGGCCGATGGCAGGGTCTACGAGATGGTCAACCCGCGGCTGCACATGACCTGCTATCAGATTCGTTATCAGACAGGTCCGCTGCCGCCGGTGATCACCAACGACCAATTCGGACCGCTGCGGCTGACACTGTCACCCGCTACCGAAGTCTGCCTACCAGCTGGAAAGACTCCGCTGAAATAGCCGTTTGATTCGGCGTGGCTCCGCGGTCGTAGGCGGCCGCGGAGCCGCTCACTAAAGCGTAGCGCGCATGCCCTTGAGATGATCCAGCGTTTCCTGGGCCTTGGCTCGCTCGCTGTCGGTCTTCGCCAACGCGAGGTCTTCCTCGGCGTTCTTGATCCGCTGGTCGAGCGTCGCGGCATCCAGCTCCGCCACCGGGACGGCCTCGTCCGCGAGCACGGTCAGCTTGCCCGGGTTCACTTCGGCAAAGCCTCCGATGACATAGAAGCGTTGATCGCCCTCGGTCCCGCCCGACACTGCGATGACGCCGGGGCGCAGGGTGGAGATCAATGGCATATGACCCGCCATCACGCCCATGTCGCCCTCCGAGCCCGGAATGGTGACCATTTCGGCCTCCGTTGAGAGCAGCAGCCGTTCAGGAGAGACGAGGTCGAAGGCGATCTTGTCGGTCATCGGCTACGCCGCTTCCGCTGCCATTTTTTGCGCCTTCGCCACCGCGTCCTCGATGGTCCCGACCATGTAGAACGCCGCTTCGGGCAGATGATCGTATTCGCCGTTCACCACCGCCTTGAAGCTCCTGATCGTGTCCTTCAGGTCCACGAAAAGGCCCGGGAAACCCGTGAACACCTCGGCGACATGGAACGGCTGCGACAGGAAGCGCTCGAGTTTGCGGGCGCGCGCCACGGTGACCTTGTCCTCTTCGGACAACTCGTCCATGCCCAGGATGGCAATGATGTCCTGCAGGCTCTTGTAGCGTTGCAGAGTTTGCTGAACCTGGCGCGCGGTGTCGTAATGCTCCTGACCGACGACGCGCGCATCGAGGATGCGCGAGGTGGAGTCCAGCGGGTCCACGGCCGGATAGATGCCCTTTTCCGCGATCTGGCGCGAAAGCACGGTGGTCGCATCCAAGTGCGCGAAGGACGTGGCGGGCGCCGGATCGGTGAGGTCGTCGGCCGGCACATAGATTGCCTGCACCGAGGTGATCGAGCCTTTGTTCGTGGTGGTGATGCGTTCCTGCAGCTCGCCCATGTCCGTGGCCAGCGTCGGCTGATAGCCCACGGCGGACGGAATGCGGCCTAGAAGTGCCGAGACTTCCGAACCGGCCTGGGTGAAGCGGAAGATGTTATCCACGAAGAACAGCACGTCCTGGCCCTGATCGCGGAAATACTCTGCGACGGTCAGGCCGGTGAGACCGACGCGCGCGCGGGCTCCCGGCGGTTCGTTCATCTGGCCGAACACCAGCGAGCATTTCGAGCCCTCGGTGGAGCCTTTGCGCGGATCTTTGTTCACGCCGGACTCGATCATCTCGTGATAGAGATCGTTGCCTTCGCGCGTGCGCTCGCCGACGCCGGCGAATACCGAATAGCCGCCGTGCTTCTTGGCGATGTTGTTGATGAGTTCCTGGATGATCACGGTCTTGCCGACGCCGGCGCCGCCGAACAGGCCGATCTTGCCGCCGCGCGCGTAAGGCGCCAGCAGGTCGATGACCTTGATGCCGGTCACCAGCACCTGCGATTCCGTGGACTGGTCCACGAAGGAGGGAGCCTCGGCATGGATCGGGCGCGTTTCGACGCCCTTGATGGGGCCGGCTTCGTCCACCGGCTCGCCGATGACGTTCATAATGCGCCCGAGCGTGCCTTCGCCGACCGGAACGGCGATGGCCAGGCCGGTGTCCGTGACCTGCTGGCCGCGGACCAGACCGTCGGTGGAATCCATCGCGATGGTGCGCACGGTGGACTCGCCCAGATGCTGCGCCACTTCGAGCACGAGCCGGCGGCCGTGATTGTCGGTCTCAAGCGCGTTCAGGATTTGCGGCAGATGCCCATCGAACTGGACGTCCACCACGGCGCCGGTGACCTGGGTAACGCGGCCCAACTTGTTGCTCATCATAACGTTCATCGCTTCGCTTCCTTCGAAACTGAATCAGACGACGGTCAGCGCGACCGGCACGTTGCCGCGCGTCGCTCTGGAATAAGGGCAGATCTTGTGGGCGTCTTCGAGCAGCGCCTGCACGGCTGTCTTGTCCGCGCCCGGCACGTGGAGCGTGATGTCCACCTTTAACGCGAAGCTGATCTCGTCCTTGTCGAGCGTGACCTGCACGCCGACGGCCGCCTTTGCGGGATCGATGCCGTGCTTGCGGCCCAGCGCGATCACCGCTTGGTTGAAGCAGGCCGAATAGCCCAGCGCAAAAAGCTGCTCCGGATTGTGCCCGTCGCCGGCGCCGCCGAGTTCCTTCGGAAACGCCATCGACAACGCCAGCGCGCCGCCATCGAGGTGGGCGCGGCCTTCGCGCCCGCCCTTGCTTGCCGCCTTCGTGGTGTAGCTCGCCATCGTCCGGTTCCTTTCTCTAGAACGCCTCGGCGTCGGGAGTCATTATAGTCAGTGTCAGCAGACGGCCATTCCCGGCGGACGGCGCAGCTAACGAAAAAGTAATGGCGTGAAGTGTGCGATCAAACCGCCGGCGATTAATGATCCGAGCGTCAGTGCGACATTTGTTATGAAGGCGCGCCGGCCATGTCTCGAAAACTGTCCTTCTAAAGCTGCCGTGACGGCGTCCAACTGTTCCTTCGTAAGGGATTTTATTTCTTTGTATTTTTCGACCTCCGCCTTCAATTTGTTTGCTGTTGATGTTCTGTCTTGTATTTCCTGCTCCAGCTGTTTCAACAGCGTGGTCGCTTGACCGACGGCTCTCAGCGCTTCCGAAATGCGATCTTCGAGAGACGAAATGCCTTTCTTCTCTCTCGGTGGCAAACCTAATAGCCGACGGAAAGCTGGACTCCGTCGAACCAGAATGAAGTACCAATACGAAACCGAGATTCCAAGATACGCGCCTAATGTGGTTGCTATAGCGGCATTGTTCTGCCAACCAAGAAGTCGGGAAATATGTTGAACAAAGTCCTCCATTCATCCCCCCACAATCTCTGTTGCGAGAACCATCTGATACACGCACAACGCGAATCCTGCAACTTGTATACATTGCTATAAAGCTTCTGCGCCGGAGATGATTTCGATCAGTTCCTTGGTGATCTGCGCCTGCCGCGTGCGGTTGTAGAGCAGGGTGACCTTGTCGATCACCTCGTCGGCGTTGCGCGTGGCGCCGTCCATGGCGGTCATCTTGGCGCCGAATTCCCCAGCGACATTCTCAAGCAGCGCATGGAAAATCTGCACGCTGACGTTGCGCGGCAGCAGGTCCGCCAGGATTTCCCGTTCGTCGGGCTCGTACTCGTAGAAAGCTCCGCCCGTCTTGGTTTCCTCGACCGGCGCGGGGATGAGCTGCGTTGCCGTGGGTATCTGGCTCATCACCGATTTGAATCGCGCATAGACGACGGTCGCCTTGTCGAAGACGCCTTCGTCGAACATCGCCAGCACGCGCTTGCCGACGGCCTGCGCATTGGCGAAACCGATGCGCTTGACGCCGGTGAATTCGACCGTATCGACGATCAACGGTCCGTGCACGCGCCGGAGCTGGTCGCGGCCTTTGCGGCCGACGCACAGGATCAGAACCTTCTTGCCGTCCCGCCTTAGCGCCTCGATCTTCTGCTTTGCCAGCCGCACGATGTTGGTGTTGAAGCCGCCGCACAGGCCGCGATCCGACGTCGCCACGATCAGCAGATGCGTGTCGTCCTTGCCGGTGCCGGTAAGAAGCTTCGGCGCGCCCGGATTGTCCTTCATGCCGCCCGCCAGATTGGCGATCGCTTCGCCCATTTTCTCGGCGTAGGGACGCGCGGCAATGGCGGCATCCAGCGCGCGGCGGAACTTCGAGGCCGCCACCATCTGCTGGGCCTTGGTGATCTTGCGGATCCCTTTGACCGAGGCGATGCGATTACGGAGGGCCTTCAGGCTAGCCATCAGGCGAAGGCTTTCGCGAATTCGTCCAGGATCGACTTCAGCTTGGCTTCGATTTCGGGCGTCAGCGTCCCACCCGTGCGGATGGCATCGAGTACGTCCGTGTATTTGCCGCGCATCAGTCGCAGGAGGTCGGCCTCGAAGCGGCCGACGTCGGCGACCGTGAGTTTGTCGAGGTAGCCTCGCATACCGGCGAATAGCGAACACACTTGTTCCTCGACGGGCATCGGAGAGAACTGCGGCTGCTTGAGCAGCTCGGTGAGACGCGCACCGCGATTGAGCAGGCGCTGCGTCGAGGCATCGAGGTCGGACCCGAACTGCGCGAAGGCGGCCATCTCGCGATATTGCGCCAGATCGAGCTTGATCGAACCGGCGACCTGCTTCATCGCCTTGACCTGAGCGCTCGATCCGACGCGGCTGACGGAAATGCCGACGTTCACCGCCGGGCGGATACCCTGATAGAACAGATCGGTCTCCAGGAATATCTGGCCGTCGGTGATCGAGATCACGTTGGTCGGAATGTAGGCGGAGACGTCGTTGGCCTGAGTTTCGATGACAGGCAGGGCCGTCAACGAACCGCTGCCGAAATCTGCGTTCAGCTTCGCGGCGCGCTCCAACAGCCGAGAATGCAGATAGAACACGTCGCCCGGATAGGCTTCGCGTCCCGGCGGGCGGCGCAGCAGCAGCGACATCTGGCGATAAGCTACAGCCTGTTTCGACAAATCGTCGTAGATGATCAGCGCATGCATACCGTTGTCGCGGAACCATTCGCCCATGGCGCAACCGCCGAACGGCGCCAGAAACTGCAACGGCGCCGGTTCGGAGGCGGTGGCGGCGACGACCGTCGTGTATTCCATCGCGCCGGCGTCTTCGAGCGTCTTGACGATCCGCGCCACGGTGGAGCGCTTCTGGCCGATGGAAACGTAGATGCAATAGAGCTTCTTCTCGTCGCCGCCGGCGTTGATGTTTTTCTGATTGATGATCGTGTCGACGATGATCGCCGTCTTGCCGGTCTGCCGGTCGCCGATGATCAGTTCGCGCTGGCCGCGACCGATGGGGATCAGGGCGTCGATGGCCTTGATGCCGGTCTGCATCGGCTCGTTCACCGAGCGCCGCGGAATGATGCCGGGCGCCTTGACGTCCACGCGGCGGCGTTCGGCGACGTTGACGATCGGGCCCTTACCGTCGATCGGCACGCCGAGCGGATCGACGACGCGGCCGAGCAGCCCCTTGCCGACAGGAACGTCGACGATGGCACCCGTGCGTTTGACCGTTTCACCTTCCTTAATGGTGGTGTCGGAGCCGAAGATGACGACGCCGACATTGTCGTTCTCCAGATTCAGCGCCATGCCCTTGATGCCGCCGGGGAACTCGACCATCTCGCCGGCCTGAACATTGTCGAGACCATAGACGCGCGCGATCCCGTCGCCGACGCTCAGCACTTGGCCGACTTCGCTCACTTCCGCTTCGACGCCGAAATTCTGGATTTCGCGCTTGAGGATTGCGGAGATTTCGCCCGGTTGGATGTTCATGTCTCGTCCTTCAGATTTCCGATTTCCGGCATCATGCGCCGCGCATAACGGCGCGGATGCCATTCAGCTTGGCCCGCAGCGAGGAATCGATCATGCGAGAGCCAACTTTCACGACTAGACCGCCGAGAAGCGTGGGATCGACACGCGCCGCAATCTGCGGATCGCGGCCGAACTTGGCTCTCAGAACACGCTTGAGTTCCGCCGTTTCGTCGAGACGCAGCGGGCGCGCAGAGGCGATTTCGGCATCGATCTCGCCGCGTTGGCGGGCGAGCAGGGCTTCGAAGTCGCGGATGGCGTCGAGTAGCAGATACAACCGGCGTTTGGCAGCAAGCAACAGCACGAAACGCGTGGTCAGCGGCGCTGCGCCCATCTTGTCGAGGATCGCGGCCATGCCTTTGGCCTGTTCGCTCCGGCTGAACACCGGAGCGCGCACGAAGCGGGCAAGGTCGGATGTCTGCGCGATCATCGCTTTGAGGGCGTTGAAATCGCGCTCCACCGAATCGAGGGCTCTCTCTTCAAGCGCCAGCTCGAAAACCGCCAGTGCGTATCGCCCCGCAATCCCGGACATGTGAGCTTCGTCTGCCAAGCGTGCCCCGTTTGCTGGAGACTGCCGCAAAGCGTCCGGCAGACCCAGCATAACTATTTGATTCAGCGATGAAATACACCGATACGCGCGAATCCCGATCCGCGCGCGCGCTGGCCTTAGCATGGCCAAGGGAGAGGGCGCAACATTTCGGCGTCAGGCCAGGTGTCGCGGGCGCAACGGCGCCTGCGTTTTGGCGTCGTCCTAATGCACGCCGTTCAGCATCCGCGAGACCCGGAATTCCGTGATCCACTCCCAGATTTCGTCCGCGTTGGTGAAGTCGACCGACGCGAGCACGACGAAGACACGGCCCACCAAGTTTCCCATCGGCACGTAACCGACGCCGCCCAGGGAAGGCGGCACGCGGCTGTCCGCAGAATCGTCGCGGTTATCGCCCATCATAAAAACGTAGCCGTTCGGCACGACGTAGACGGGCGTGTTGTTGAGCCAGCCGTCCCAGCTCTTCTTGTAGACCGGGTGCTCAATGCCGTTGGGCAGCGTCTCGATATATTTCGGCACCGTATCATACTCGCCGGCGGCCTCTTCGTGGGGACCGTTTTCATCGGGACCGTTTCCCGCCGCGCGCAGCGCCAGTTCCTTTCCGTTGATCCACAGCCGTCCTTCACGCATTTGCAGGCGGTCGCCCGGAAGACCGACAACGCGTTTGACGTAGGTCACGCTGGTATCGCTCGGCAGGCGGAACACGATGACATCGCCGACTTTGGGCATCCGGCCGAGGAAGCGGCCGGATGGTGTCGGCCCGTTCACGTAAGGGATGGAATAGCGGCTATAGCCATAATTGAATTTCGTCGCCAGGGTCAGATCCCCGATGGCAAGAGTGGGCTGCATCGACCCCGACGGCACATAGAATGGCTGGGCGATCACAGTCGTTAGGGAGAGCACGATGACGATGGCCAGGACCGGCTCTTTCAGCCAATCGACCGTGGCACGCACCTTCTTGTGGGCGAAAAAGACCGCGAATGGCGCAACCGTCTTTTGGGCGAGATCGCGCGCCCGCGCCCGCCAGTCGGCCGGATTGGAATTCATAAATTGGTCCCTTTTCTTTTCCATATGGATTTCGTGGTTTTTCGTCCGGATTTCAAGTCTTCGCACGAACACGGCCACTCGGGGAAGACAACAGCATGTCCATTGCGTTACATAATCGACCGCCTAGGAGGTGCCCATGAAAACCCTTATTGCCGGACTTGCTCTGCTTTGCGGCTTTGCCACGATGCCTGCGTATGCGGCGCTAGCGGTCGGCGCAGCCGCGCCCGACTTCTCCACCAAAGCCTCGCTCGGCGGCAAGGAGTTTGACTTTTCACTTGCTGATGCCCTCAAGAAGGGCCCGGTCGTGCTCTATTTCTACCCTGCGGCATTCACCAAGGGCTGCACGATCGAAGCGCACGAATTCGCCGATGCCACCGACAAGTTCGCCGCGCTCGGTGCCACGGTGATCGGCGTCAGCCACGACGACATCGCCACACTCGACAAATTTTCGGTCAGCGAATGCCGCAGCAAATTCGCGGTGGCCGCCGACCCGAACGGCACGGTAATCAAGTCGTACGATACGGTACTGGCGAAGAATCCCGCCTATGCCGACCGCACGTCATATGTCATCGCGCCGGATCATACTGTGCTGTTCACCTACACGGACATGGACCCATACAAGCACGTGGATCTGACGATGGCCGCGGTCAAGAAGTGGAAAGCAGCGCACCCCTGAGCTGGCGCGCTTGACCGGAACCCCGCGGAGCTTAAAACGCCATATGACGTTCCTCCCCGGCCGTGAGCCAGGGGAAGCGGAGGAGTTATGGCGAAGAAACTCACGCAACTCGGTCGCCGCGCCGCACTTCCAAAGTCGCCGGATGCCGCCAAACTGGAAGCGGTCACCAATCCACATGGGGATAGCGACTATGTCGTGCGCTTCACGGCGCCCGAGTTTACTTGTCTCTGCCCGGTAACGGGCCAGCCGGATTTCGCGCATTTCGTCATTGACTATTGCCCGGCGAAGTCCCTCGTCGAATCCAAATCGCTGAAGTTGTTCCTGTCGAGCTTCCGCAATCACACCGCTTTTCACGAGGATACGACGCTTCTCATCGCCAAGCGCATCGTGGCTGCGATCAAACCGAAATACCTGCGCGTCGCCGGCTACTGGTATCCGCGCGGCGGCATACCGATCGATGTGTTTTGGCAGATCGGAAAACTGCCCGCCGGCGTCTGGCTACCCGACATTGAGGTCGAGCCCTATCGCGGGCGGGGGTGAGCCGCCAACTTCTCGCATTCCGCATGCCGATGACAAGCCACAACATGATCGTTGACCATGCCGACAGCCTGCGCGAAGGCGTAGACGATCACCGGCCCGCAGAAAGTGAAGCCGTGCTGTTTCAGCTCCTTCGCCAGCGCTTCACTCATCGGCGTTTCCGCCGGAACTTGCTTGGTCGTCTTGTAGCGATTGATGCGCGGCCGCCCGTCCACATGCTTCCAGATCAGATGCGAAAATCCGCCCGGGTCCTTTTCCTGAATGTCCAGCCAAAGCTGCGCGCCCTTGATCGCCGCCTTGATCTTCCCGTTCGAGCGGATGATGCCTTCATTCTTCATCAGTCTTGCGAAGTCGCGCTTGCCGTAACGCGCGATTTTTTCGGGGTTGAAGCCGTTGAAGGCGCGGCGGAAATTCTCCCGCTTGCGCAGGATGGTGATCCACGAAAGGCCCGCCTGGAAGCCGTCGAGCACGAGCTTTTCATAAAGCGCCCGGTCGTCATATTCCGGAACGCCCCATTCGAGATCGTGGTAAGCCACGTAAAGCGGGTCTTCGCCCGGCCAGGGACAGCGAAGCTTGTCGCTCACCTCTTTGCCTTGTGCCTCTTCTTCGCCCTCGGCGCAGTTTTCCTGACGGTTTTCTTCGCGCGCTTGACTTTGGGCTTCATTTTTTTCTTGGCCTTTGCCCGCGACGTCGTCATCAGCGTGGCTTCCAGCTTGTTGCCGTCGAGATCGAGGACGAACGCGCCGTAATAGTCCGCGCTGTAGAGCGGGCGCGGGCCGGGTTCGCCGCCGTCCGCGCCGCCATTCGCGATCGCTTCGGCATGGAAGCGGTGCACCGCGTCCTTGCTGCGGGCGATGAAGCTGATGTGGACGCCGTTGCCGGTGGCTGCCGGCTGTTGGTTGTGCGGCAACTGCACCCAGAACGAAGGATGCTGGTCGCCGTAGCCGATGGCATAGGGCAAAAACTCCATGACGCGCTTGTAGCCGAGCGCGGCCAGCACGGCGTCGTAGAATTTCGCGGCGCGCTCGACATCGCGCACCCCTACGGACACATGATGCAACATATCTTCACTCCTCCCGATGCCATCCGAGACTTTGAACCGTGCGCGACCGCCGTCAAGGGGAATGCCACGACGGTTTCGAAACTTTCACCTCGCGGCCCTCGACCTCGAACGGCGCCTTCGCCAAGCGGTCCAGCCTGATCGTTGCAAAGCCGCGCGAACCATAAACCGAGGCGACCGTCCCGATTTCTTGAGCGTCTGCTGTCACCGGCTTGCCCGGAGCGAGGGGGGTTGCGTCACTTGTGGTCAAAGGAAGCAATCGTTTGCGCGCGGTGCCGCGATGTTTCATGCGGGCGGTAAGCTCCTGTCCGACATAACAACCTTTGTCGAACGACACGCCGTGCAATTCGTCGAGCCCCGCGTCCAGGGCGAACATCTTGTCGGAACCGAAATCGCAGCCTTCGGGCACGCCGATTCCGAGCCTGAAGGCCTGGTAGGTCTCGGCACCGCTTTGCGCCGCGACGGTATCTTCGGTAGCGATGGCGCGCATACCCAACGCCGGCAAACGCGGATCGGCAAACCCGTCCGGCAGGCTCTCGCCGTCGAGCGCCGCAAACACGCCAAGATCGTCCCGCGCCTTGATTTCGACCTTGGCCCGCAGCTTGTACAGCGACAGGCGCGTCATCAAAGCCTCGCGTGCCTCGCGCCGACAGTCGAGCAGCAGTGTCCCGTCGCTTTCGCTTACCAGGAAGTCGAACAGGATCTTGCCCTGGGGAGTCAGCAGCGCCGCATAGAGCGCTCGGCCAGGCGCCACTTTTTCCACGTCATTGGTGATGAGCCCCTGAAGGAATGCGCGCGCTTCCGGTCCGGAAACGGCGATCACGGCGCGGTCGGTCAATGCGAGCACCATGAGTGAGGAAGTAATCTTCCTTTACGCCGTTGCCAAGGCGGACGGTGCGGCCTACTCCTTGTCGCATGACGGAATCCTTTGATCTCTTGATCCGGGGCGGGGTGTGCGTGACCCCGAACGGCATCGCGCCCGCCGACATCGGGGTAAGAGGCGGCAGGATCGCGGCTGTCGGCGCTCTGGGTTTGGCGAAAGCGGCGGAGTTTTTTGACGCCAACGGGCTTCATGTCCTTCCCGGTGTTATGGATACACAGGTTCATTTCCGCGAACCCGGCAACGAACACAAGGAAGACCTGGAGAGCGGCAGCCGCGCGGCCGTGCTGGGCGGCGTCACCGGCGTCTTCGAGATGCCCAACACCGATCCGCCGACCACGACGCGCGCCACACTTACAGACAAGCTCGCGCGCGCCTCGGGACGGATGCATTGCGACTACGCCTTCTACGTCGGCGCCACGCCGGCAAACGTCGGTGCTCTGGCGGCGCTGGAGCGTATGCCCGGCGTCTGCGGGGTGAAGGCGTTTCTCGGTTCTTCCACCGGCACTCTTCTGCTCGATCGCGAGGAAGCGGTCCTGGCGGCGCTCAAGGGCGGCACGCGGCGCATGGCCGTGCATTCCGAAGACGAATCGCGGCTCAGGGAGCGCAAGCGTCTGGCGGCCAAAGGCGACGTACGGTCGCATCCGATTTGGCGCGATGCGGAAACGGCGCGAGCCTCCACGGAACGAGTCCTGCGCTTGGCGCGCGAGGCGGGCCGACGCCTGCATGTGTTGCACGTGACGACGGCCGACGAGTTGCCACTGCTCGCCGCGGCCCGCGACCTCGCCACAGTCGAGACCACGCCGCAGCATCTGACGCTGGCGGCCCCCGAATGCTATGAGCGGCTGGGGACCTGCGCCCAGATGAATCCGCCAATCCGCGAGGTGCATCACCGCGAGGCGTTGTGGGCGGCGGTGCGCGACGGCCTGATCGATGTTATCGGCTCCGATCATGCTCCGCACACCCGCCCGGAAAAGGACAGGACGTACCCCGACACGCCGTCCGGGATGCCGGGCGTGCAAACTTTGGTGACGCTCCTGCTCGATCACGTGAATGCGGGGCGGCTGTCGCTGGAGCGTTTCGTCGATCTCACCAGCGCCGGCGCGGCGCGTATCTTCGGCATCGCGGGGAAGGGCCGTATCGCGCGCGGCTACGATGCGGATTTCACGGTCGTGGACCTGAAGGCAAGAAAAAAGATTGAAAATTCCTGGATCGCGTCCAAATGCGGCTGGACTCCGTTCGACGGAATGCAAACCACAGGCTGGGCGCTCGCCACGATCATCCGCGGGCGGATCGTCATGCGCGATCGGGCGCTTGTGGCCCAAGGGCAAGGGGAACCGATCAAGTTTGTGGAAACGTTCAAGGGCGAATAGCAAATGGCGAATAGAAGCGCTTCCCTATTCTCTCCTCGTTATTCGCCGCTTCAATTGAGTGTGAACTCTCCTGCGGCCAGCTTCAGTTCGACATCGGAAATCAGCCCTCGCGCGGCGACGCGGACCGAATGCAGCCTGCCTTCGATGTGTGTCTCCCAGAAGCGGAGGAATCCGTTCAGCACCGGGAATTTCGGGGCAAGATCGAACTCCTGCCAGATGAAGCTCTGCAGGACAGCCGGATGGTCCGGCATGTGGTAAAGAATTTCCGCCGTGGTCAGGCGGTAGCCCCGCAACGCCAATTCAAAATGTCGCATGACACCCCACTTTCCCCGCCTTCGAACCTTTCTATCCTAGCGCGGGTCTTGTTAGCGAAAGCTTGCACTCAGGCGGGGTTGCGTGTCGAGTTCGGTTTTGCAAGATGATGCGGATTCGGGTGCCTTAACGTCCGCCTAGCTCCAAGCAGCATTAAGAAGAGGGAAGTGCCAGGATGAAGAACCGCTTAGGAAGTTCGTATGCAGCCGTCTTCGAGACCGCTGCCGGATGAATTACATTGTTCTCATCGTTGCGGGCGTGCTGATCGGTTTTTTCGCCGCGTTGCCGATCGGAGCGGTCAATTTGATTTGCATACGCCGCACGCTGCAGCGCGGCTCCGGGTACGGTTTCGTATCCGGATTGGGCGCCGCGCTCGGCGACGGTCTGTTCGCTGCCGTTACCGGGTTCGGTTTCACGGCAATAGGGCAGCTGATCGTCGGCTTTTCAATCCCGTTGCAGCTCATCGGCGGTTTGATGCTGTTGTCCTTCGGCATTCGTACCTTCTACACGCCGCCGCCGCCGCGTTTCGACGAAAGACTGACGGCGGCGAACGAGAACGGCACCTCTACTCACATACGCGCCATGGTCTCCACTTTCGTACTCACGATTTCCAATCCGCTGACTCTGTTCGGCTTTACAGGGTTGTTCGCCGGATACCTGGGCGCACTCGCCGGCGATAAACCGAGTTTCTTTGCCGTCGCCATGATCGTTCTGGGCGTGTTCGGCGGTTCGACGCTTTGGTGGCTGACGCTGACCACAGGTGTCGGTCTTTTGCATGCACGCATCAACGACCGCACCATACGGCTCATCAACGAAATATCCGGCGCCATGATCGCGCTCTTCGGGGTGGCGGTCCTCGGTCACCTTGCACTGCATCTTCTGGGGCGGTAGACGCCCCTCGATCTACCAGTGCGTGTGCCAAGCAGTACATCGCGCACAACGTGTGGTGGTGGTACTGCAACCCTAACCAACTCCGACGGCGCGCCTCCCAATTTCCAGCCGGTTGTGACATCCTTTTCGAAAGGGTGGGGTAAGGTTCCGCGTATGACCTCCGAAATTGCGGTAATGAACCAACGCGGTGTCGCGCTTGCGGCCGATTCCGCCGTGACCCTGATCGACGGCGGCGTCGTGGTCGTGCGCAACGATCAGCGCAAGCTGTTCAATCTCGCGAACGGCCTCCCGCTCGGCGTGATGTTCTTCGGCGTGGCCGACATGATGGGCCATCCCTGGGAGCACTTGATCGAGCACTTCCAGAAGAAGGCAAGGCCCGGACCGCTGCCGCACGTCCGCGACTACGCGGCGAAATTCACCGGTATGCTCGACAATCTCGAGGAGTTCTTTCCGCGCGAGCGGCAGAAGGACGACTACAAGCGGCTGCTGGCCTCGGTGTTTCGCTATGTCTTCCACCTGGCGCAGTACATACGCGAGACGGGCGGGGCCGAACGCGCCCGCGTTTCCGACGCGGAGATTCTCGAAGAATCCATCGAACACATCTGGCGGGTCTATCAGCAACGCGAGGACGGCAGTTCACGCCCGGATCTCGCGTGTTTTCCGCAGGGCTTCGCCGCGGTTGTGGCGCGCGATTATTCCGGCACGGTGGACGAGTTGATCGCCTATGGCTTTTCGAACTTCAACCTGAGCCAGACTGCGGTGCTGCGCTTGCGCGACATCGCGGTGTATTGCGTGGTCAAGGATTTGTTCCTGGAGGACGTGACCGGACTGGTGTTTGCGGGATACGGCACGGACGAGCGCTATCCCGTCGTCGTCACCTATTTCCTTTCCGCCATCGTCGGCGGGATCGTCAAGCGCGCCGAAGCCAGCGCTGACGCCATCGACGGCGAACTGCGTTCCAAGATCCGCATCTTCGCCGACAGTGAAGTCACCAACGCTTTCATCCGCGGCATCGATTACGGGCTGGAACGGCGCTTCTACGGCACCCTGCAGTTGATGATGCAGGGCCTTGTCGATCATGTGGTCAGCGCCTTCCCGAATGCCGACCAAGGCCAGCGCGAAGGCGTCAGGAAGCAGTTCCAGGGGCATATCCTGCCTCAGTATCTCAACACTTTTCACGCCATGATGGAGGACTACCAGCAGCAGACCTATATCAACCCGGTGCTCAGGGTCCTGGAAATCGCCGCCCGCCCCGAGTTGGCGGAAACCGCACGCGATCTTGTGGCTCTCAACATCCTCAAAAAGCGTATAATGGCGCAGCACCAGACGGTCGGCGGCGCTATTGACGTCGCCATCATCAGCCGCGAGGACGGCTTTAAGTGGTGGACGAAGCAGGGCGGAGGCTGACGATGGCCGAGACACGCAAAGCGGGTGGGGCATTACTCGACGGTGCCGAGCGATTCGATCGCCTGGCCCGCATCGTCAAGGACAACCAGCTCGGCCGCACCAGTACCGGCCCGAGACCTCCCGTCACCGAAGCCTTCGAGTTGAGCCCGGAAGACGCCTGGTCCAGGAAGTATATGACGCAATGTATCGGGCCGGTTTGTTTCGATCCTGCAGTGGAGCCGCCGGTATTCGCCAAATTCGCCGCACCCGTGGAAGCCGCCGCCAATTCGGGCCCGATCGGCTTGGTGATCGGCAAGCCCGTCCGGCGGCGTTCCTGGCTTGGGCGGCTGTTCGGACGGTGACGATCCGCGCCAAGCGCGGGATTAAACTTGCGGCGCTCGCGTCCGGGATGAACTATCGTCCAAAAGTGGAAGTGGATGGAGCTACGGCAATGAGGCGTTTAGGGTTTGTTCTGGCCGCACTGGTCGCGGCCGCACCGTTCTCGGCGGCGGCAGCCGACAGCGCGCTGAGCCCGGCGGCGAACGCGGCATATCTCGCAGCCTATGCCAAGAAACCAAGTGTCGTTCAAAAGCCGGACGGTCTGCTATATCGCATCCTGCACAATGGCTACGGCTCGCGTCCTAACCCCCAGGACTATGTGACGGTCTACTACACCGGAAAGCTGATCAACGGCACGGTCTTTGACGGCACAGAGCCGGAACAACCGGTGCGCTTCAAGGCCAACAAGTTGATCCCAGGATGGTTTGAGGCACTTTCGTTGATGCGCGTGGGCGATCGTTGGGAGGTCGTCATCCCGTCCTCGCTGGGGTACGGCGAAAGAGGCACACCGGATGGCTCAGTACCGCCCAATCAGACGCTTGTGTTCGAAATCGAACTGGTCAAGACGGTGCCGCCGAAGCTGCGGCCGCACGCGCCGGACGAAGATCCTGACAAGATCAACGACAACGAAGATTTGGGACCCGACGACAGCGGGCAGTAACGGGTCGGAGTGGCGACGGCAGTGTTTGCATCCCTCGTCGGACGGTTGCGATCGCGCTTGAGCGGCGGGACGCTGCGAATCGCGGTGGCGCTTACTCTGGTCGTGGGCGCCAGTGCGCTGTTCTGGGCGAGCCGCGACTACACGGTGGTAGCGCCCGACTGGGACGGGCTGGTCCGCGGCGTCACCTACAATCCGAGCCATATCTTCTCGCAACGCCAGTCGAAGCAGATTTCGCCGGACCGCATCGCCGCCGACATGGCGCAACTGTCCCGCATCACCGGGCACATCCGCACCTATACGGTGTCCGGCGGGCTCGACAAGGTGCCGGAGATCGCGCGCCGCTACGGCTTGACCATTTCCCTCGGCATCTGGATCGGCGCCGACCTGAACAAGAATGAGCGTGAAATCGACACCGCGCTCAAGGCGATTCTCGCCAACCGCCGGGTGATAGACCGTATCATCGTCGGCAACGAGTCGATCCAGCGCGGCGATGTCAGCGCGGACCAGTTGAACGCCTATATCGACCGCGTGCGCGAGGCCGTGCCGGGCCGCATCAAGGTCACGACCGCCGAAACCTGGGCAACCTGGCTGATGCATCCCGAGATCGGCGAGCACGTTGACGTCATATTCGTGCATCTGTTGCCCTATTGGGAGGGAAGGGACGTAAGAACCTCGCTGACCTTCCTGCAGCAGGCATTCGGCGACGTGCAGGAGGAATTTCCCGACAAGCCGATCGTCATCGGTGAAATCGGCTGGCCGTCGGAGGGGCGTACCAGGAGCGCTGCCGAGCCGTCGCTCGCCAACGAGGCCTATTTCATCCGCAGCTTTGTCCAACTCGCGTTGGACAAAGGCTACGACTACTACATCATCGAAGCCTACGATCAGCCTTGGAAGGTCACCAACGAAGGCGTGGTAGGCGCCTATTGGGGCCTATATGACGCAGGCGGCCGTCCCAAGTTCGCATTCACCGGCTTGCTGCGTTCCTTCCCCGAATGGCGCGAGTTCATGCTCGGGGCGGCCATCCTCACACTGCTGCTCGGGTTGTTGATCCTAAGAAGCATGCCGCGCGTGCGGCAGACGGGCTACATCGTTATGGGCGGACTGGTAGCGGGCGTCACGACCGGCCTGATGCTGGTGGTCGACGCCACCACGCTCGATTACATCGATCCGGCCGACATCGCCATGATCCTGGCGATGTCGCCTCTGGTATTCCTGGCGTCGACCGTGATCCTGACCGAAGGCATCGAGCTGGCAGCCAGCCTGTGGCGGGTGGAGCGCCGCACGGTGCGCGCCGCTATTCCGGAGGCAAGCGAACGCGTTTGCGTGCACGTGCCCTGCTACAACGAGCCGTCGGCGATGGTGATCGAAACCCTCAATGCGCTGGCGCGGCTGGACTACGAGAATTTCGAAGTCATCGTCCTGGACAACAACACGCCCGATCCGGCGACCTGGAAACCGGTGGAAGCGCATTGCTCGATGCTGGGCCCGCGCTTCCGCTTCTATCATTTCGATCGGGTGCAGGGCTTCAAGGCTGGCGCGCTCAATCTGGCGCTCGAGCTGACCGGTCCCGAAGTGAAGTACATCGCCGTCATCGACAGCGATTACCGCGTCGAGCCCAATTGGCTGCGGCTGACGTTGCCTTACTTCGCCCAGCCCGGCATTGCGCTTGTGCAGGGTCCGCAGGATTACAGCGATGCGTCCGAGAGCGTGTTCAAGGCGATGGCCTACGAGGAATATCGCGGTTTCTTCCACATCGGCATGGTGGAGCGCAACGAGCACGATGCCATCATCCAGCACGGCACCATGATGATCGTGCGCAAGAATGCGCTCGCGGAGGTCGGCGGCTGGAGCACCTGGTGCATCACCGAGGATACCGAGCTGGGGCTGAGACTCTTCGAAGCCGGATACGGCGCCGCCTATATTCCGCAGAGCATGGGGCAGGGACTGATCCCCGATACGCTGAAGGCATTTCAGAGTCAGCGCTACCGCTGGGTCTACGGCGCCATGCAGATCCTGAAGCGTCATGCCGGCGCGATCTTCCTGGGGCGGGCGCGGCTCTCCTTGGCCCAGCGTTACCAATTCCTGAGCGGCTGGCTGCCGTGGATTTCGGACGGCCTGAGCATCGTCGTCACACTGATCGCGCTGGTCTGGACTTTTATGATGTGGGCGGCGCCGCGTTACGTTTATGTGCCGATGCCGTTGCTGTCGGCGGCGGCGCTGGCGCTGTTCCTCGCGAAGATTATGAAGACGATGTTGCTCTACCCCCAGAAGGTTCGCTCCGGCTTGAAAGGAGCGGTGATGGCGTCGGTCGCCGGCTTGGCGCTCACCCATACGGTCGGCAAGGCGACGTGGGCGGGTTTGTTGACCAGCGGAAAGCCGTTCCTGCGGACACCAAAATGCGCCGATCAGGCGCTGCTCAGCCAAGCTCTGCGCGGGGTGTGGCAGGAGACGGCGCTGTTCGTACTATGCGCCTTTGCAATCGCTTCCGTGCTGGCCACCGGGCGGCTCGACGATCCCGCCGCGCGGCTTTGGATGGTGATGCTGACAGTGCAGTGCCTGCCGTATGCCGCCACGATTGTCACCGCGGCGCTGAGCGCGCGCTCCAACGCCAAGGACCGCCAAGCGCCGGACATGCCAGCCGAGACAAAGACCACGCTGGCGAAAGCGGCATAGGCAGCTACTCCGGCACCAGTTTTCCCGGGTTCAAGATATTTTTCGGATCGAGCGTGCGCTTGAGCGCGCGCATGAGGTCGATTTCCACCTCGCTCTTGTAGCGCTTGAGGTCGGCGCGTTTCATTACGCCGATGCCATGCTCGGCGCTGAACGAGCCGCCAAAATCGCGCACCACATCGTGGACGACGCGGGCGATTTCGTCCCAGCGGGCGAGGAACGACGCCATGTCCGCACCCCTCGCGGCCTGGATATTGAAATGGATATTGCCGTCGCCGAGATGGCCGAAAGGGACCGGCCGCGCGCCGGGCAGGGCGGCAGAGACCGCCGCCGTCGCCTTGGCGACGAAATCCGCCACCGCCGCGACCGGCACCGAGACGTCGTGCTTGAGCGACGGGCCTTCCTTCTTCTGTGCCTCCGACATGGATTCTCGCAGCATCCACAGCGCCGCGCGCTGCGCTTCGCTGGCCGCGATCACGGCGTCGCCCGTCAAGCCGTTCGACAATGCCCCTTCCAGCGCGCCTTCGAACACATCCTTGAGTGCAGCCGCGCCCGACACTTCGGCGAGCGCGTACCACGGCGACGATGCTGCGAACGGATCGCTCGTCCCAGGGATATACGCGAGCACAAGCTCCAATCCGCTCCGGGGCAATATCTCGAAGGCGTTGACCAGCCCGCCGGTCGCCGCTTGCAGGCGTGCCAACAGCCCGACGGCTGCGTCGATGCTCGGCACGGCTACGAAGGCGGTGCAACGCATCGCCGGTTTGGGAAACAGTTTCAGGGCCGCGGCTGTCACGATCCCAAGGGTGCCCTCGGCGCCGATGAAAAGCTGCTTCAGGTCGTAACCGGTATTGTCCTTGCGCAGCGTGCGCAGCAGGTTCAGCACGCGCCCGTCAGCCAGCACCGCCTCGATGCCGAGCACCTGTTCGCGCGCCATGCCGTAGCGCAACACGTTGAGCCCACCAGCGTTGGTGGAAAGCGTCCCGCCGATGGTGCAGCTTCCCTCCGCCGCGAGGCTGAGCGGCAGCATCAGCCCACTGTCGTCCGCCGCACGTTGCGCCGCGGCCAGGATCACGCCGGCCTCAGCGATCATGCTCGCATCCACGGCATCGAGGCGGCGGATGCGGTTCAGGCGCGATAAACTGAGCAGGATTTCGTTGTCGAACGGGATTTGGCCGCCGACCAGCCCGGTGTTGCCGGCTTGCGGGACGACCGGCGTGGTCGTCTCGTTGCAGATCGACAGGATGGCGGACACTTCCGCCGTCGTTGCCGGCTTGAGAAGAAGCGCCGCGCGGCCTTTGTACTTGCTGCGCCACTCCTCCAGGTGTGGAGCAATTTCGGCCTGATCCTCCGTGAATCCCTTCGGGCCGACGGCGGCTTTCAGTCTGGCGGCGGCCTCGCTGTTCATGGCGTGTCTCCGCGCGACGCGGCGGCGCGCATGAGACGGTCGTTGATGGCCTCGCCGAGGCCGTCCGCAGGGATCGGCATGACGGCGATGGCATCGCCTTCCGTATCGAGCGCGCGCAGCATCGCGAACAGATTTGCCGCCGCCTCGCGAAGATCGCCGCTTGGGCTGAGATTGAGCATCCGGCGCGCACAGGGGACGTTCGGTCCGAAAGCGAGCAGGGATTCGTCCGCAGCCGCCTCCTGCACGTTCAATCTCAAGCTGGCGCGAGGCGCATAATGGCTGGCGAGACGGCCGGGCGAACTCATGGCTCCCTGGGCTGGAGAGGCCAACGGTCCCGTGATGGTTTCAAGGGCTTCACGCAGCACCGCGCCGGGGCGCAGCAGCACCGGCCGGTCATGCTCGAAACCGATCACAGTCGACTCGATGCCGAGTGGGGTTGGTCCCCCATCCAAGATCATGTCCACCTTGCCGCCAAGACCTTCCTCGACATGCGCAGCACAAGTAGCGCTGACACGGCCCGAAGGATTGGCGCTCGGCGCGGCCAGCGGGACGCCGGCCTCGGCGATCAGCCGCGCGGCAACCGGGTGCGAAGGCATGCGCACGGCCACAGTGTCCAATCCGGCACTTACTAGATGTGTCAGGCGGCAATCGTCACGGCGCGGCAGGACCAATGTCAGCGGGCCTGGCCAGAAGGCCTGCGCCAACTGCTGTGTTAGCGGTGAAAACATTGCAAATACAGATGCCTGTACGACGTCTTTCACATGAACTATAAGCGGATTGAAGTGCGGCCGGCCCTTGGCGGCGAAGATTGCTGCAACCGCGCGCCCGTTGGTTGCGTCGGCCCCCAGCCCATAGACAGTTTCCGTCGGAAACGCGACCAGCCGCCCCGCGCGGAGGCTCGCCGCAGCGGCGGAAATCGCCGCGAAATCCGCTGCGCGAATGATAGCAACATCGGCGTCGGTCATGCCTCAACTTACCGCACTGCGACGACCGGGTCAGCTTTTAGTCGCGGTCAGGTCCACAGTCACCGCGACCTCATGCGCCACCGGTTTCGGGGCGGCCCATTCGCCTTGGCCGACGCCGAACGCGGTGCGGTCCAAAACGACCTTGCCGGTCATATGGGCCCGGTTGGCGCCGAAAGCGAGCTTGAACGGCAGGCGCAGAGGCTGCGTCACGCCGCGGATCGTCAACTTGGCGTCCGCCACATAGGAACCGTCGGCAAGGCGCTTGAATCTGCTTGCTTCGAAACGGGCGGTTGGAAATTTGTCGACGGCAAAGCCAAGCGCGCCTTTCAGCCCGTCGTCGCTGTCCGGCGCGTCCGATTTTTCGCTGCTGAGATCAATAACGGCCACAACATGCGAATGGGCGAGGTCGGCGGCGTCGAAGTCGATGTCCGCCTTCCAGGACTGGAACACGCCCACGAAGGGTTCGGCGCCCCAGTTTGCGCTGAAGCCGAGTTTGCTCTTGGCAAGTTCGACGTTCCAATGCGCGGCGCACGCCGGCACCGCCGCCAACCCCAGCAGTGCGGTTGCGGCGAGGATGCGCCTCAAGCCTTACCCCGAACGCGAATTCTGGGCAGCATCCGCGCCAGGACCCCATCGTGCCGGATGAACTGATGGTAAAACGCGGCAATCACGTGGAGCGGGACCAGCCCGATAAACGCCCAAGCCAACCAGACATGAATCGTCTCGAACGTCTCGTGATAGGGATGCCCGGCGTGGCGCGTCATATCCGAAAGCACGGGGACACTGGGCCAGTCGAACAAACCGAACACCGAGGTCGGATGTCCTTGCGACGCCACGGACACCATCAGCCAGCCTGCCAATGGAACCGCCACGATCAGGAAATAGAAGATGAAGTGCATGGCTTGGCCGGAAAACCTGATCCAGGGAGCAAGCCCCGGCGGCGGCGGCGGTACCGGATTGATCAGCCGCCACACGACACGAAGAACGCTTAACGCCAGAACCGACAGCCCGATCGACTTGTGCAGCGAGATCAGTTCGAATTTGCCCGGATCTTTGTTCGGCAGATCGGCCATGTACAAGCCGATGCTGAGATTCGTGATCACGGCCGCCGCGATGAGCCAATGCAGCGTCATCGCCACGGTTCCATAGCGCAGTGTCGTGTTAGCGGTCCGCATGTCCTATTCCTTCTGCTGCTGAAATGCGGCCTCGATGATGAGCTTCACATCGTCGCCGACGAAAGGCTCCCATATCATGCCGGTGATCCCGAAATCTGTGCGCTTGATGGCGGCCGTCGCTCTGAAACCGACGACATAGTCACCGCTCATCTGGTCGGGACGGCCGCCGGTGAACGTTGCGGCCAAGGTGACGGGCTTGGTGACATTCCTGATCGTCAGGTCGCCGGTGATCTTGCCTGTGGTGGGGCCGGTGCGCGTGATCGCCGTCGATTTGAAGATGGCGGCAGGGAAATCCTGCGCGTCGAAAACCGTCTTGCCGGCCAGCGTGCCGTTCAACTCCGGACTCGGCGTGTCGACGCTGCCCGTGTCGATCGTCACGGAGACCGCGCTCTTCTCGGGCTCGGCGTGGTCGAACGCCAGCGTGCCGGACACCTTGTCGAAGCGTCCGTAATAATCGGTGACCCCTTGATGGGCGATGGCAAACAGGATCTGGCTGTGTCGCGGGTCCATCTTGTAGCGGCCTGTCGGCGCCTGCTTGGGATCGGCGCTTTGGGCGCTTGCCGCTACCGCGGTGCACGCGAGCGCGAACACAGCGATGAAGAACGAACGCATATTTTCCGCTCCGAAAAGGGAGGTTTACCCAGGGGACGTCGCGATTCTATTGCACCATCCCGATTATATTGCTCAAAAGGTCGTGACCGCCAACCTTGACGTCTTTTGCGACGCCTTTCCATAGTCTTCTGGCTGTCATTTGCGTTGGGGATAATCAATGTCGCTTTCCGGCAAGACCCTGTTCATCACCGGCGCCAGCCGCGGCATCGGCTTGGCTATCGCTTTGCGCGCGGCGCGGGACGGCGCCAATGTTGTCGTTGCGGCAAAGACGGACAGGCCCCATCCGAAGCTTCCCGGCACCATTCACACCGCTGCGGACGAAATCGTGAGAGCGGGCGGCAAAGGATTGCCGATCGTCTGCGATATTCGCTCCGAGGATCAGGTGGCGGCTGCCGTCGGGCAATGCGTCGAGCGCTTCGGCGGCATCGACATCTGCGTGAACAATGCCAGCGCCATTTCGCTGACCGGAACGCTCTCCACTGAAACCAAGCGCTTCGACCTGATGCATCAGGTCAATGCACGCGGTACCTGGCTGGTGTCCAAGGCATGCATTCCGCATCTGAAGCGGGCGGCGAACCCGCATGTGTTGATGTTGTCGCCGCCGTTGGACATGGCGCCCAAATGGTTCCGGGGCCACACCGCCTATACGATGGCGAAGTTCGGTATGAGCATGTGCGTGCTGGGCATGGCGGCTGAATTCGCCGGCGACGGCATTGCTTTCAACGCCCTGTGGCCGCGCACGGGCATCGCCACCGCGGCCATCAGGCACGCGCTGGCGGGAGAGGAGGGCCTGAAGCATTGCCGCACGCCGGACATCCTAGCGGACGCGGCCTATCTGGTTTTCAACAAACCCGCCAAGAGCTTCTCCGGCAATTTCCTGATCGACGATAGTTTCCTGGCCGAAAACGGAGTCACGGATTTCGACCGCTACCGCGTGGACCCGGGCAAAAACTTGATGCCCGATTTCTTCGTACCGGACGGGGCCGTCCCGCCAAAGGGCGTCAGCCTGGAGGCGTTGTCATAATGGCCGGTTAGCCTGTGGCGCGCAGACCCGTGCACAATCGCGGGATTTGTGCAGAATGAACTGGGGCGGGGGAGTAAGCGTTCATGGATTGGCGCATTTCGGTATTTCTGGCGGCGGCGTTGGCGTGCGGTGGAGTGGCTCAAGCGGCTGCACCTCCCTGCGCCGGCGATGTGGAAATCAGCGATGCTCCCATCGTCCGCGTCGAGCACAATGACGTACTGATCCTGAGGGATGGACGCGCCTTGCATCTCGAAGGCATCCGCGTGCCCCGCGCCGCCCAGGATCGCGCGCCACAGGCGCTGGACGATCAATCCTTCAACACGTTGAACGCCCTGGCAAAGGACCAGGATGTCGTGGCACGCGCCATGTGGCCCAAGGAAGACCGCTACGACCGCGTCCGGGCGCAAGTGTTCACAGAGGACGGAACTTGGCTGCAGGCCGAACTGCTGCGCCGGGGTCTGGCGCGCGTCGACATCGCGCCCGACCGCGGCGAATGCTATCGCGAGCTTTACGACGCCGAAGCCGTGGCGCGCGCTGCCCACGCCGGCATCTGGTCCTCGCCGGCTTACGCGATCCGCACGCCCGATACGCTGAAGGACGACACAGGCACGTTTCAGGTCGTTTTCGGCAAGGTGCTGAACACGGACCTCAGGGACGGTCGCGCCTATCTGAATTTCGGAACAGACTGGAAGACCGATTTCACCGTCACGATTTCGCCCGACGACATGAAGACCTTCCGCCGGATGGGCGTCGACCCGCTGGGCTACAAGGACAGGCTGGTGCGGGTGCGCGGTATCGTGCAGTTCCTGAACGGCCCCGAGATCGAGATCGGCAATCCCAAGCAGATCGAGCTGCTGCAATAATGAAAAGGCCCGGAAATCCTCCGGGCCTTCCAATTTCCGAAAGCCGCCGTCAGGCCGCTTTCTTCAACAGTACGCCTTCGACGCGCTTGACCGCGGCCTGCTCGTCGATACGTTCCACCGCCGCGACTTCGCGGGCCATGCGGGCGAGCGCCGCTTCGTAAAGCTGCCGCTCGGAGTAGGACTGCTCCGGCTGTCCGCTGGCGCGATGCAGGTCGCGCACGACCTCCGCGATCGAAACCAGGTCGCCCGAGTTGATCTTCGCTTCGTATTCCTGGGCGCGCCGGGACCACATCGTGCGCTTGATCCGGGCGCGGCCCTTCAGCGTGTTCAACGCCGTCGCGACCGTATCCGGAGAGGAAAGTTTGCGCATTCCCACGGACTTGGCCTTCAAAGTCGGGACGCGCAGGGTCATCTTATCCTTGTCGAAGGTGATGACGAACAATTCGAGTTTCGTGCCCGCCACTTCCTGCTCTTCGATGCGCATGATCCTGCCGACGCCGTGGGTGGGGTACACGACGTGGTCGTTGGCCTTGAATTCGGATTTCCTATTGGAATTCGCCGGGACCTTCTTGGCGGCCACAGGAGCAATAGGCGTCTTCGTCGTCGTCATATATTTCCATTTCCGTTCGCGCACTCAAAATCGCGCCGTCCGTGCGGAGGCATCGCATTACCTTGCACTGCAACAGAATACGGCGCCTCCGGACCTTTCGTTAATCCGGGTGGGGCAGCGCCTTTCGAGCTATTTCAGAACAGGTACAATGTATCACAAACCTGTAGAATAGGGAAGGACAGAATCATCAAACCTTTGAATTTTCGGAATTTATTTCAAATCCAATGAGAGATTGTCAGCAAAAACACAGCTTTCGAGTGGGATCACGCGAGCTTGGAGCCGCCCTTTCGCAAGTGCTAAATCGTTAATTTTACTCTCCGGAACCGGGTTTTTCGGTGAAATACTTTTCGTACTTGCCCTTTTCGTCCTTGTAGGCGTCCGCGTCGGCTGGCGGGATCCCCTTCTGGGTGATGTTCGGCCAGACCTTGGCGTATTCGGCATTCAAGGTCAGCCATCTCTCCAGGCCGGTTTCGGTATCGGCCTTGATGGCTTCGGGCGGGCATTCCGGCTCGCAGACGCCGCAATCGATGCACTCGTCGGGATGGATGACGAGCATGTTTTCGCCCTCGTAGAAGCAATCCACGGGGCAGACCTCCACACAGTCCATGTATTTGCATTTGATGCAGGCGTCGGTGACGACGTAGGTCATTGCGTACTCCGGAGGTATCTTTGTTTGTCCATTAAGGTGCGCGCGTCGCAGGATCAAGCGCTGCGTTGTCCCTGGGCGGCTCTGCGACGATTTCGTAAAGTAGCTGTGCTTCGCGCGCGGGGCCGCGCTTTGCGGCGCAGGCCAGAATCCGCACCAAGACGATTTCCCGTGCCTGCGGTACGGTTAAGACGTCACCCGGTTTGACCGCCCGCCCGGCCTTTTCCACACGCTGCCCGTTCAGCCGCAACAGGCCGGATTCGCATGCCCGCCGCGCCAGCTCGCGCGAGCGGTAGAAGCGGGCGCACCACAGCCATTTGTCGAGGCGGTCGCTCATTTGCCCCCGATCAGGGCGGCTAGTCCTGCGAAGGGAGAATCCTTCCGCACCGCCCCGTCGCGACGCAAGGATTCGCGCTTGCCTGTCCTGCGCCAGACCGTATTCCCACCGGCAACGTCGATATTATGCCAGCCCAGCCCCGCCATAATGTCGCGCAGGTCGTCGTTGCCGCAGCCGAGCAGCGAGACGAGCTTGGGCATCAACGCATCGGCGGCGGTGCCGTCGATGACGCCTTTGTCCAGCACGTCTTCCAGCCGTTCCAGGATGTCGAGACGGATGGCGCGCCCCGACACGATGCGAAATCCAGCCGCCGCTAGAAATCCCTCGGGTGCGTCATGGACGAACGATGTCAGTCCCGGGCGCGGCAGTGCTGGTACTTGCTCGAGTTTCGCCCATACGCTCCACAACAGCGCCAGCAGCGCGGCCGCATCGGGGCGCAGCAATTTGGTCAGATAGATCGAACGCCGTCCGAACCATACGCCATAGGAGTGCAACGCCCGTATCAGCGCGCGCCGATCCGCCGGCACCGTCACGTGCGCGGCCTCGAGCGAACCGAAATTCTCGCAGAGCTGATGGGCGATGCCGCGCGCCGCCGCCGGCATGGCGACGGCGGTTCCCGCTTTTGCGTCGACGCCCGCCTGGAGCCGGAGCAACGGTTCGAGCTTCGCGGCGATGCGCGCCACCAGCCATTCCTCCAGCCGGCGTTGTATGGCCTCTCGCGGGCTGCCCTTCAGGATCTCGTCGGCCAGCAGCGTCACGGTCGGCGCCAATGGCGATGGGCCCAACGCCAGCCGCGCGACGATGGCGCCGTCCCACCACAGCCGGCCGTGTTCGCTGAGCGTGATCTCCGCGTCCGCCGCAAACGCCAGTCTTCGCGCACGGGCGAAGAATTCGCCTTCAAGGCCCTTCATCGCCGCAGCGCGCAGGGCGCGTTCGTGGATCCCGGCCGCGCTGTCGGCCTGCGTGAAACGGAATCCGTCCAGCTTGCCGACGATCTCGCCGCCGATCGCCACGCCGCCAGAATCGTCCAGCGCCAAGTCCACGTCATCGAGCGCCAGCTGGCGCATCAGCACCGAGGTCCGCCGGTCGATGAAGCGCTGCGTCAGCCGTTCGTGCAGGGCGTCCGAGAGACGGTCCTCCACCGCGCGCGTCAGTTCCTGCCAGTGGGCGCCGTCTCTCACCCAGCCGGGCCGATGCGCCGCATAAGTCCAGGTACGCACTTGCGCCAGCCTTCCGGAGAGCGTCGCCACGTCGCCTTCGACGACATTGAGACGCGCGATCTGCCGCGCCAGCCAATCCTCCGGCAGCACGCCTTCGTCGCTCGTCAGATGGAAGAAGATCGTGCGCACCAGACGCACGTGTTCCTCGCTGCTGAGTTTGTGGAAATCCGGCAATTGGCAAGCGTCCCATAACAGGCGCACCGGGGCCGGCGCGCGCGTCCGCTCCCGCACGTCGTCTTGTTCGCTCAGAGACCGCAGCGCGATGACGTCGCTGGCGGGACGCGCCTTCGCCAGACCGCGCGTCGGCGGCGGCTCGTCGAGTGCCCGGATCAGCGCCTCCAGCGAATGGAACGACAGCGCCGAGTTGCGCCATTGCAGCACGCGCACCGGTTCGTAGCGGTGGCTTTCCACCCGCGCCACGGTTTCCTCGTCGGGTGCTTCCGTGTCGCCAGTGATGCCGAAGGTGCCGTCGTTCATATGCCGGCCGGCGCGCCCCGCAATCTGGCCGATCTCTTCCGGTTTCAGTGTACGCGTTCCTAGTCCGTCGAATTTCTCCAGTGCGGAGAAGGCGACATGGTCGACGTCCATGTTGAGGCCCATGCCGATGGCGTCGGTCGCCACCAGGAAATCCACGTCGCCCGACTGATAGAGCGCCACCTGGGCGTTTCGCGTCCGCGGCGACAAGGCGCCCAAGACGACGGCCGCGCCGCCGCGCTGGCTGCGGATCAGTTCGGCGATGCCGTAAACGTCTTCCGCGGAGAAGCCGACGACGGCGGAGCGCCGCGGCAATCGTGTCAGCTTCTTCGAGCCGGTGTAGGCGAGGTCTGAAAACCGCGGTCGCGACATGAAAAAGGTCCGCGGCACGAAGTGCTGGATCGCTCCTCGCATGGTGTCGGCGCCGAGGAACACGGTTTCCTCTTCGCCGCGCGCATGCAGCAACCGGTCGGTGAAGACGTGGCCGCGTTCGCCGTCGGCGCAAAGCTGAATCTCGTCCACCGCCAGGAATGCCGTACCGAGGTCCACCGGCATCGCCTCCACGGTGCATACGAAGTATTTGGCGCCCGGCGGCACGATTTTTTCCTCGCCGGTGATGAGGGCGGCAAGGCTGGCGCCTTTGATCCTCGCAACCTTGTCATGGACTTCGCGCGCCAGCAGGCGCAGCGGCAGGCCGATCATGCCGGATTTGTGGGCCAGCATCCGCTCGATGGCGAAATGGGTCTTGCCGGTGTTCGTGGGCCCCAGGACGGCGGTGACTCGGCTGCCGACCTGCGCCGTACGCGCGCGCTGTGGGATCATCAGGCAGGAAGATGGGTGTTTTCGATTTGCGGTACAAGCAACGGCGCATCGGGCGCTGTGCAACGCGTCCGTTAGGCGATGTTACACTTCCCGTACCCGGATACAAGGGGTAGAATAACGTGAGTACTCCCGATTCGCGCTACTTGATGCGCAATCTCTCGTGCCCGATTGTGGAATTCATGCGGTTTCGGCTTGTTTGGTCTGGGTCTCTTCGATCATCCGGCAACACCTCAAAGCCGGAAGATGTGAGAGCCATACGTGACGAAATACATCCCCAAATTGAACAACTCTGGCAGACACACATTGCACTAAAGCGCCTGAAATTTACCTCTCAAATTGAACGCGGCGGGTCACGCGGCACCGTCACGAGTTGGGCTCCCCTTCATCGAATACCAGATCGGGAACCACCAAAATGGGCGACCCAGGCCCCGCAAGGCTTTGTCGATTTATGCGAACCGATAAAAGTTGGTGAGCGCACGGTAATCCCGTTGGTGAGAAAGTCTCTCAGTTTGGCATGTAGGTTGACTGTGCTTTTTCTGCGGGAGGAAGACCCTGGCGCGCTATTTTTCAAGGCTGGCGACTTGGACGGGCGGCTAAAGACGCTGCTAGACGCCCTGAAAATGCCGTCGCCTGCCGATGACGCCAAATACCCTTCCGCGCACGATCCGCTGTATTGCCTCATGGAGAGCGACACACTCGTGACTCGTTTTGATGTGGAAACAGACCGCCTCCTGACACCCCAGACACCTAAGGCAACTAATGTGCAGTTGGTAGTCGAAGTTTCGATTGATGTGTTGGAAGTTGGCGATTGGAACGTCTGCCTTGTAGGGGGCTAGGCGCTTTCGCGGGGGTGTCTTTTTAGCGGAACAACCTTCTTAAACGCCTTGTCAAAATCCTGCGGGTCTTCCGACGCTTCGACCTTGCGCGCCATATCGACAAAGCGCGCATGGCGCTCTGCGTCGGTGAGTTTAGGTTTTTCCGCGACGGGTGATTTGCGAACCATGGGAAGCGTATAGCACAAATGGGCTACCGCTTCCTAGGTTTCACGATCCAGTCGGGCGGAAGTTCGGGAAACTCCCGAAACTTAGGCCCACCCTCTACTAGTCGTTCGATAGGTGAGCCGCTTACCCTTCATACCTTGCAGGGCCATGTCGGCACGGCTCACGTCGTCAATGCCGAGTTTCTCACGATTGGAATAGCGGAAGTCGAATTCGCTCAGGTAGCGGCTCAGGTGCGTGTCGCTGACGTGCTGATAAGTGCCGTACAGCCCACGCTTAAGAATGCTGAAAAAGCCTTCGACGGAATTGGTGTGCGCGTCGCCTCTGACGTATTCCGACCGCTTGTGGTTGACGGCATCGTGCGACGCGAAGTTCCAGCCGATAAAGGTATAGGCGCGGCGTTCATCGGTCATAAAGCGCGATGCGCGGGAAGCGTTCTCAGCGACAGCGGCGCGCAAGGTGGAGGCCCGCACGTTCGGAATGTGCATGGAGCGGACGCGACCATCACGTTCGACCAGCGAGAAGACGACGCGCTTTTCGACGGGCGGACGGCCCAGCTTCTTCCCGGCCTCGGCTCCCACGAAAGTCTCGTCGGCCTCGATAGTCATGCCTGCGCCGCCCAACGGGCCAATGCTGCCGTCCTTCATGGCCTCGCGGATGCGATGCCCGAGGAACCAAGCGGTTTTCATGGAGCATTGAAGCATCCGCTGCACTTGGCGGGTCGAAATGCCCTTCTTGCTGGCGCACATGAGATGGATGACTTGAAGCCACAGGTGCAAGGCAAGGTGACTTGACTCGAAGATGGTCCCGATCCGCACGGTGAAGGGCTTACGGCACGCATAGCACTTGCACAGGCCGGGGCGGGTGGTCTTACCGCTCAGACGGCCTACGCGCTTGGTTTCGCCGCAGAATGGGCAAACCGGGCCGTTGGGCCACAATCTGGCTTCGACGTAGGCGAATGCTTGGGCTTCATTTTGGAAGTGCGGGGCGTTCAAAATCGACAGGGCCATCGGGCGTCTCCTAGCCCTGCTATCATACAGATTGTGGTGGGTGTGTCAAGTGTAACGTTGCCGTCCGTTAACACAGGGAACAAGATTTGAACGAATCACGTCCGAATCGCTAACCGAATCAATATCGGGCTTTGTTCTCATACTATTAGGCGTTTGTCAATCTTATAATGGCGCAATATCTTGTGGATAGGACGAGGCATGGAGTCCCGCCGACTTATCCACGTAACACTCCGTATGCGGAACATTGTGGCGATTTCTTGACAGTTAGAAGACTGAGATTTGACCGCTTTTCCGCGGTGCGATACTCCCCCGCAAGCTGATGACCACAGGCCGTAACCGGCTCGGCATGAACGAAAAACCAGCTCATTATCGCAAGCCGCCACAGGCCGAGGACTCCATGACGGACAAAACACCGAAAGCCTGGGCCGGACTGGCCGCCAAGGAGCTGAAGAACCGCTCCCTGGAAGAGCTGACCTGGGCCGCGCCCGAAGGCTTTGCGGTCAAGCCGCTCTTTACCGCCGCCGACCTCGATGGCATGGAGGCGATGGATTCGCTGCCGGGCTTCGCGCCGTTCCTGCGCGGGGTGCGCGCCACCATGTACGCCGGGCGGCCCTGGACCATTCGTCAATATGCCGGCTTTTCCACGGCGGAAGAATCCAACGCCTTCTACCGCAAGAACCTGGCGGGCGGGCAAACGGGTATATCAGTCGCCTTCGATCTGCCCACTCATCGCGGCTATGACAGCGATCATCCGCGCGTCGCGGGCGATGTCGGCAAGGCGGGCGTCGCCATCGATTCCGTTGAGGACATGAAAATCCTCTTCGCCGGCATCCCGCTCGACAAGATGACGGTGTCGATGACCATGAATGGCGCGGTGATCCCGATCATGGCGAATTACATCGTGGCGGCGGAAGAACAGGGCGTTTCGCCGGAAAAACTCGCGGGGACGATCCAGAACGACATCCTCAAGGAATTCATGGTGCGGAACACCTACATCTACCCGCCCGCGCCGAGCATGCGTATCGTCGCCGACGTCATCGAATACGCGGCGAAGAACATGCCGAAATTCAACTCGATCTCGATCAGCGGCTACCACATGCACGAAGCGGGTGCCACCGCCGTGCAGGAACTGGCCTACACACTGGCCGACGGCATCGAATACGTGCGCGCCGCGCGGGCCAGGGGGCTGGACGTCGACGCCTTTGGGCCGCGGCTGTCGTTCTTCTTCGGCATCGGTATGAACTTCTTCATGGAGGTCGCCAAGCTGCGCGCCGCGCGTCTGTTGTGGGCCCGGATCATGGCCGGCTTCGGCGCCAAGAAGCCCGAAAGCCTGATGCTGCGCACGCATTGCCAGACCTCCGGCGTGTCGCTTATGGAACAGGACCCCACCAACAACATCGTGCGTACCGCCTATGAAGCGCTGGCGGCGGTTCTGGGCGGCACGCAATCGCTGCACACCAATTCCTTCGACGAGGCCATCGCGCTGCCGACGGAGTTCTCCGCGCGCATCGCCCGCAACACGCAGCTTATCCTGCAAAACGAAACGATGGTGACGAAGGTGGTCGATCCGCTGGGCGGGTCCTACTACGTTGAAGCGCTAACCCATGCGCTCGCCGTCCATGCCAGGAAGATTATCGCGAACGTGGAAGCAAGGGGCGGCATGACGAATTGCGTGGACGACGCCAAGCTTGCGATCGAGGAATCCGCCGCGCGGCGCCAGGCCCGCATCGACAAAGGCGAAGATGTCATCGTCGGAGTGAACCGTTACGAGCCTGAGAAGACAGAGACCGTGGAATTCCGCGACATCGACAATGCGGCGGTTCTCAACGCGCAGCTCGCGCGGCTGAAGGATGTGAAAGCCAAGCGCGATCCGGCGAAGATCGCCGCCGCATTGGAAGCCTTGCGCAAGGGCGCGCCGGGCAATGCCAATCTGCTCGCCCTCGCCGTGGATGCGGTGCGCGCGCGGGCCACCGTCGGCGAAATCTCGGACGCCATCGAGAAGGTCCATCCGCGCCATCGCGCAACGACGCGCAGGGTCTCCGGCATCTATGGCGGCGCGTTTGCGGGCGATAACGAGTTCGCGGCGCTGAAAGGCGAAGTCGAAGCCTTCGCGAAGTTCGCCGGCAAGCCCCCGCGCATCCTGGTCGCGAAAATGGGCCAGGACGGTCATGATCGCGGTTCAAAGGTTATCGCCGGCGCTTTCGCCGACATCGGTTTTGCGGTGGACATCGGCGAATTGTTCCAGACGCCGCAGGAAGTGGCGCGCGAAGCAGTCGCGGCCGGTGTGCATGTCGTGGGCGTTTCCAGCCTCGCCGCTGGGCACAAAACCCTCGTGCCCGAACTGATCGCCGCGCTGAAGAAAGAGAATGCGGACGTTCTCGTCGTGGTCGGCGGTGTCATCCCGGCCAAGGACTACGCATTCCTGAAGGAAGCGGGCGTCGCCGCCGTGTTCGGCCCAGGCACCAACATCCCCGAAGCCGCGCGCAACGTGCTGCAGTTGGTGCACGGCAAAGCGAAGGGGACGGCCTGAACGTCAGTTTCCGATATTTGCCGCCAGGAACTTCTCCAGTTCTTTCAGCATTCGGATGCGCGTGTCAGCGGCGTTCATGTAATGGTCCTCGCCGGGGAAGCGGATGAACTCCACCTTCTTGTGAGCTTTTATGAGGGCATCGTTCATCAACTCGCTCTGCTCGATGCGCACGGTGGTGTCGCCTTCGCCGTGCATCAACAGCACCGGGCATTTGACGTGGCCCGCGCGCTGGTCGGGCGACGTCGCGAGAAGCTTCGGCATGTCGTCGATGCCGATGCGCGATCCCCAGAAAGACACCATTTGGGACTGTGTGCCGAAGTCGCTGACCTCGGCGTGGATCGCCACCGGCAAATCCGAGACGCCGGCCCAGCTGGCGGCGCAGGCATAAAGATCGGGGGTGAACACCGCCCCTGCCAACGCGGCATAGCCGCCGTAGCTCGCGCCGACGATGCAGACGCGTTTTGGATCGGCGATGCCGTCGGCGATCAGTTTCTTCACGCCGTCGCTGATGTCGTCCTGCATCTTGAGGCCCCATTGCAGCAGCCCGGCCTCGGTGAATTTATGGCCGTAGCCTGCCGAGCCGCGATAGTTCGGCTGCAACACGGCATAGCCACGATTGGCGAGAAACTGTGCCAGCCAGTCGAACCTCATGTAATCGCGCGCGTCGGGACCGCCATGCGGCATCACCACCACCGGCAGACCTTTCGGCGCCTTTCCCGGCGGCAGGGTGAGATAGGCGGGAATCTCCAGCCCGTCGCGGGCCGCGTAGTCATAGGACTTCATCTCGCCCAGATCGCCGTCCTGCAGCTTGGGATAGGTCGACGCGACGGTCTGCGTCTCGTGCGTCTTGCGGTCGAGCAGATAATAGGTGGACGGCAGGCGCGGACCGTTCACGCGGAATATCACGCTGTCCTTGGCCACGTCCCACGAAACGATATGCACGGCGAGGCCGGGAAAAGCCTGTTCGAGTCCTGCCTGCAGCGCTTGCCGCGCGGGATCGAAATAATGGTCTTCCTCCTTGTCGTCGAAATAGGTGGCGCCGATCACGCGGCCGGTCCATTCGTCGACGATCGCAGAGTCGACGTCGTAGTTCGGCACGAAAAACAAGGGCGCATCGCCGTTGGTCGAGAGGTTGTGTCCGACCAGCCCCATGAAGGATTCGCCGTTTCGGCGCATCCTGACCAGCGCGCTTCCGTCCTCGGTCAACCCGGCGACGCCGGCCGAGTTGTCGGCATTGGCGTCGAACACGCCGATTTCCTTCCAGCCGCCGCCGTTGGCGACGATCAGATGATCCTGCAACGGCTTCTGCGATTGGTCGATGCGGGCCACCGGATTGCCGTGGCCGTCGGAGAACCAGTCCGTCGTGTTGGCGTTTCCGCTCTGGAACAGTTCCCCGTCGCCGTTGCGCACGTCGACCTTGATGAAATCCATCCGGAAGAAATCCCGGTCTGACCTTTTTCCCAGGCGCGTGTTGAAGTCTTCCTGCATCGTGGGGATGAGATCGAACAGTTCCATGGTGATGTGGTCGGGATCGTCGAGGTCGACATCGACGATGTTGGTGGAGTTGGTGTTGTTGCCCACCGATGGCATGTTCCTCAGCAGCAACGCTGGGTTCTTTCCGTCGATGTCGATGGCGACGGCGCGGGCCCAGGTCCTGAGGCGGGTATCGTAGGCGGCGGTCATGTTCTGGCTGGCGATCAGGATCAGCCGGTCGTTCTTCGCCCAGACAATCCGGTCGATGACCGTGTCTCCGCCCGCGATGAAGGCCGGCTTGGCGCCGGGCTCCGGGTGCGACTGGAAGACGACGGCGACCATCCGCCCGTTGACCGGCTGGAGCATGGCGATGTGCTTTCCGTCCGGCGACAACTCCGGCGCCGACAGGAAGGGCAAATCGCCGAACGCCTCCACCGGCGGACGAGACTGCACCTGCGCCTGAGCACCGGACAACACAAAGCAACTAGCGAAGGCCATCGCCAACGCCGCACGACGACTGCACACCATGATACTTTTCCCCCATTCCCCTTATAACGGTAGGCCAATCTAAGCCATCAGCAGGATCGCGCATAGGTGGTATTTTTACCCTTGAGTTCTCGAAACCTTATGCGCGAGATCGAGGACCTCAAAGGAAGTGCGACATGCCGCAGATACTTGTGATCGGTCCCGGGGCTATCGGTTGCGCGGTCGGCGCGGCTCTGATCGAAGCCGGCCACGATGTGATCTTCTGCGGGCGGCAGCCTTTCGCGCGCGTCTGCGTGCACAAGGCGGGCGAGATTGCAAAGACGTTCCCGACGCGGGTCGTTACATCCGAAAGAGACATCGCGCCGGCAGATTGGGCATTGCTCTGCGTCAAGGCGCATCAGGTGCCGTCGGCGGCGGCTTGGCTGCGCGCGGCAATCGATCCGCGCACCAAGCTCGCCGTGCTGCAGAACGGCGTAGAGCACCGCGAGCGCGTCGAACCGTTCGTGCCCGAAAACACGGTCATCGTACCCGTCGTCGTCGAGCTTCCGGTCAAACGCACGGCGCCGGGCGAAGTCGTCTGGCATAGGATTGCGTTGCTGACCGTTGGCGGCGACCTCGCAGGAAAGGAATTCTGCGAACTTTTCACCAACTCGTTCGTCACGGCTTCGGCGACGGACGATCTCGTCACCGTCGCCTGGAAGAAGCTTTGCCTCAATGCGCCGGGCGGCGCGATCCTGGCGCTGACCGGCCAGCCAATGCGCGTCTTCCGCAAACCGGGTATCCCCGATGTGGCGCGAGCAATCCTGCGGGAATGCGTCGCCGTCGGCCGCGCCGAAGGCGCCAAGCTGGACGACGGCCTGATCGACAGGCAGATGGAGGCGTTTATGCGGCAGGGGCCGGACGAGGGCAACTCGATGTACGCCGACCGCATGGCGGGGCGCGAACTGGAATGGGAGGCGCGCAACGCCGTGATCATGCGCAAGGGTGCTCTCCACGGTATCCCTACGCCCGTCAGCGCCGCGTTGGTGCCGCTGTTGGCGGCGCTGTCGCCTTAATTCCCGATATTCGCCGCCAGGGGCGGGACAAACCGCCTCAACCGCCCAACGCTTTTGGCTCCATGCCGTCGACCTTGACCGAGGTCGCGACCACGGCGATCACGCCGTATTGCGACTTGGCCCACACGCGCAGCGGCACCGCGTAGCTGCGCCCCGGGATTTTGCTCGGGAAGGTCGCCACCCAGGCTTCGATCGCGGGGAAGTTGGTTTCCTTCAGCACCCTTGGCTTGAAGCCGGCGAGCTGCTTGTACTTGATCGAGCACACCAGCACCGGCCCTTTGTAGAGGCCGTTGTCCATGGTCTTGTTTTCTTCTCCGACCTTGGTCAACTCGATGTTGTAGCGGCGGCGTCCGTCATAGACGGGGGCCAGCACGCTGCAAGGATTGTCGGCCTTGGCGCCGAGGCCCGAAGCGATGTAGACGACCGCGCTCAGCGGATCGAAGGTCGATTTCTTGTCGTCCGCTTTCACCTCGTATCCCGTCGTGCTGTACGGCGGATTGGCATAGAGGCGCACCGGCGTCCCATTCTCGTAGCTCAGCGACACTTCCTGATGCTTTTCGGTGTGCCCCGTGTAGAAAGAATCGTAGAGCGCCGGCTGCAACGTGCGGCCGTCGATCTTGCCGCTGGAACTGGCCTGGATTTGCGATTGCCAGAAGGCGTTGACCATACCGCTGGTTTCCAGGTTCGAGACCACGTGGTAATTGTCGCCCACGATCTTGGCGTCCATGTCGACTTTGCCGATGGTAATGCCGCCGGCATAGATCGTCATGGCCATCGACAAACCGGAGGACGGCAGCCCGCTCTGTTCGGCGCCCGCACCCCCAGCGGCATAGCTCGCCTGGGCGAAGGGCAGGACACAGAGAGCGAGACCGAGAGCAAGATACCTTCGTTTCATTGCGGAAATTCTCCGGGTGTGTCCTGCAGGCTTACGGCAATCTATGGTTCGATTATGACGCTTGGGATAGCAAGCCGGAACGGCAGCCTTACCAAAAAGTTAATCCGCTTCGAGAGTTGGCCGCGCCGGCCGGAATGTCGCAGCATGGCTTGACCGGAGCGTCCCCCGCCCTTAAGAGAGCGCCACTTTCGTGCTCCGCCCAAGGAAACCGCCATGTCCCGCCGCTGCGAATTGACCGGAAAAGGCCTGCTGGTCGGCCACAATGTCAGCCACGCCAACAACAAGACCAAGCGGGTTTTCCGTCCGAACCTACAAGTTATATCCCTGGCCAGCGAAGCATTGGGTCATACCTACAAGCTGAAGATCAGCATGAGCGCCCTGCGCACCGTCGACCGCACAGGCGGGCTGGACACCTTTCTGTTGAATGCCAAGGACGCCGTTCTGTCGCCGCGCGCCCTGCGCCTGAAGCGCTTGGTGGTGAAGAAGGCCGCCGCCCCGGCAGCCTGACCGGCAGGGTTAAAGCCGTATTTACTCTGCTTTGCCGGTATTTCGGCATGGCATCTGCATCATTATTCCCGTAATGTATCGAAACGTGTCAGGTCGCCGTCGAGTGACCGATGCGAGTTGGGGGTGTGTGGTGCGGGGCTTGGATCATCGGGTTGTTGCGGGCGGGCGCGTCAGCTTGGTCTCGCGGATGGCCACTTCGGGGGCGGTGGAAGACGGTCCCTATCGGTTGCGTAGTGCGAGTGAAGCGTCCTGGGCCGGGAGTGTCACCTACGGACAGCAGGAGACCGTCTGGCAAAAGATCACCGGGGCGGTCAGTGCGGTCTTGCGCATGGTGGTGCCGGTTTCGGCGCTGCTCGCCAGTTTCGTCGGCTTGTACCTTTATCGTGACACGCCGTTGCCGCTGTTCCTGGACGGCACAACCTCATGGCTGACGGCCGGGCATCTTTTGCTGCCCGTCGGGTTTTTCTGCATCCACCTCACCAATCGGCGCTATGGACCTGCTTATGCATTCGCGCAGGTCGTCATTGCCTCGGCGTTGGTTACCGCCTTGGTGGTCGTCGACGGCGCGCGGATCGGCTCGTTCCTGCCGCAAGACACCCTGCCGACGATGCGCGAAGCGATCAGTTTCGGCACGGCGTTCTTCATCGCCAGCTTCATCTCCATTACGGTGTTTGACGGCGCGCGTGGCAGGCATTGGTGGACGGCGCCGCTGTTCGGCTTTTTCACCGCGGCGATCTTCTTCGCGCTGATTTTCTTCCCGGCCGCCTACGCGGGCAGCAGTGAACTATGGTTCGCGCACGGCATGAAATTCATGGGCCTGATGGCGGGCGAGGGCATCGTGCTGCTGATCCCGTACTGGCTGCTGCGCGGCATGATTC
Source organism: Alphaproteobacteria bacterium (assembly GCA_028871795.1). GTDB lineage: Bacteria > Pseudomonadota > Alphaproteobacteria > Micropepsales > Micropepsaceae > Rhizomicrobium. The sequence continues at coordinate 257,874 of JAGWMG010000004.1, forward strand.
CGCCGCTCTCCGGGTTCGGGGGATATTGAGCTTTCACCGCATCGTCGCGCGCCGGCCACCGGCACGGCGACCGCGGCGTCTCTGCCGCTGTTGCTGTTCTACAGCGAACAGTCCGATCAGCTGGTCGGTCATCGCGCCGCCGAGCTGCTCGGCGTCCACGATCGTGACCGCCTTGCCGTAATGACGCGTGACGTCGTGGCCGATACCGATAGCGGTCAGCTCGACGCTCGACTTGTTCTCGATGTCCTCGATCACCCTGCGGAAGTGCCGTTCCAGATAATTTCCCGCGTTCACCGACAGCGTTGAATCGTCGACCGGCGCACCGTCGGAAATCACCATCATAATCTTGCGTTGCTCCGGGCGCAGGACCAGGCGGTTGTACGCCCACATCAAGGCCTCACCGTCGATGTTTTCCTTGAGCAGGCCCTCGCGCATCATTAGCCCGAGATTGCGCCGCGCGCGGCGCCACGGCTCGTCCGCACTCTTGTAGACGACGTGGCGCAGGTCGTTCAGCCGTCCGGGATGCGGCGGCTTGCCGTCGGCGACCCATTTCTCGCGGCTCTGTCCGCCTTTCCAGGCGCGCGTCGTGAAGCCGAGGATTTCCACCTTCACCGCGCAGCGTTCCAGTGTCCGCGCCAGGATGTCGGCGCACATCGCCGCCACCATGATCGGCCTGCCTCGCATCGATCCGGAATTATCGAGCAGCAGCGTCACCACGGTATCGCGGAAATTCATCTCCTTTTCCTGTTTGAAGGAAAGCGGATGCATCGGGTCGACGACGACCCGCGTCAGCCGTGCGCTGTCGAGGAGGCCTTCCTCCAGGTCGAAATCCCAGCTGCGGTTCTGTTGCGCCTGCAGCAGCCGTTGCAGCTTGTTGGCCAGCCGCGACACCACGCCCTGCATCGCCTGAAGTTGCTGATCGAGAAAATTGCGCAGCCGCGCCAATTCCTCGGCATCGCACAAAATCTGGGCATCGACCACCTCGTCGAATTCAGCGGTGTAGATCTTGTAGCCCCACGCGTCCTGATTGGAGAAGGGCAGATCGGGCCGCCACGGCTTGACGCCTTCGTCCGGATCGAGCGCATCGGAAGGTTCGTCGCTGTCCTGGGCCCGCATTTCTGCGGCGTTTTCGTCGCTATGCTCGCCTTCGGTCTGCTCCAATTCCGCATCGGCCGAGGCAGAGTCGCCGGTCGACTCCTGGTCTTCGCTGCTTTGCTGCTCGGACGTGCTGTCGTCTTTCTCGCCGCCTTCCCCGCTCTCGGATTCGTGATCGGCGTCTTCTCCGAAATTCAGATCCTTCAAAACCGTCCGCGTAAGTTTGGCGAACGCCTTTTGGTCGCGCAATGCGCCTGCAAGCTTGTCCAGGTCCTTGCCGGCACGCTGTTCGATGAAATCGCGCCACAGCGCGACGGCACCGCGCGCCGTCTCGGGCGGCAACTCGCCCGTCAGCTTCTCGCGTACGATCAGGCCAAGCACGTCGGCAAGCGGCGCTTCCGTCTTGTCGCGCGCCCGCGCCAGCCCGCGCGTGCCGCACCTCGCTTCCAGGTTCGCTGCGAGGTTTTCCGCGACGCCTTTCATCGCCAGCGTGCCGATGGCTTCCACGCGCGCTTGTTCCGCCGCTTCGAACAGCGCGGCCGCTTCGGTCGAAGCGGGACGGAATTGCGCGTGGATCTTGGCTTCGTGATAAGCGAGCTTCAGCGCGTAGGCATCGCCGGCGCCGCGGACCACGGCGACTTCATGCGGCGGCAGGTTGCGCGACGGCAGCGGCAGGCGCGCCTTTTGTCCGACGAGTTGCGGCGGTTCGGCGCTGTAGACGACCTCGAGTTCCGGCTCCCCCGCCAGCGCCCGCACCGCCGTACCGACGGCGCGCTTGAAAGGTTCCGTGGGGTTCTCGGGTTTCATTTTCTTTAGGCGACGAGCACCTTCGCCGCGCTCTCCGGCAGTTCCTCTCCGAAGGCGCGCTGATAGAACTCTGCCACGCTGGCGCGTTCGAGTTCGTCGCATTTGTTGAGAAACGTCAGCCGGAAAGCGAAGCCGACGTCGCCGAAGATGTCGGCGTTCTCCGCCCAGGTGATGACCGTGCGCGGGCTCATCACCGTGGAAATATCTCCATTGATGAAGGCGTTGCGTGTCATGTCGGCGACGCGCACCATCGCCGCGACCTGCTTCTTCTTCTCGGGCGAGGCGTAGGTCGGCACCTTCGCAACCACGATCTCCACTTCGCTGTCGTGGGCGAGATAATTCAGCGTGGCGACGATGCTCCAGCGGTCCATCTGGCCCTGGTTGATCTGCTGTGTGCCGTGATAGAGGCCCGTCGTGTCGCCGAGCCCGATGGTGTTCGTGGTGGAGAACAGGCGGAACGCCGGATGCGGGCGGATGACGCGGTTCTGGTCGAGCAGCGTCAGCTTGCCCTGCACTTCCAGCACGCGCTGGATGACGAACATCACGTCAGGCCGGCCGGCATCGTACTCGTCGAACGCCAGCGCCACCGGATGCTGCAGCGCCCAAGGCAGCAGGCCCTCGCGGAATTCCGTGACCTGCTGGCCGTCCTTCAGCACGATGGCGTCCTTGCCGACGAGATCGATGCGGCTGATGTGGCTGTCGAGGTTGATGCGCACGCACGGCCAGTTGAGGCGCGCGGCGACCTGTTCGATGTGGGTCGATTTTCCGGTGCCGTGATAGCCCTGGATCATCACGCGGCGGTTGAAGGCGAAGCCCGCCAGGATCGCCAGCGTGGTGTCGCGGTCGAAACGGTAGGCGTTGTCGAGGTCCGGCACGTATTCGTTCGACTTGGAGAACGCGGGCACCTTCATCTTGGCGTCGATGCCGAAAGTGGCCTTCACGTCGATTTTCGTGTCGGGCGTCAGTGTGGCATCGAGGCCCTGCTGCTCAGTGGTCATGGATAAAATCCGGCTCAGACTCCCGCGGCCGTTCCGCCGCGATGGAGGAGGAGGGCGCCAGAGCCCTCCTAGGTTAGCCCGGAGGCGCGCAATACGCCGTAGGCTTTGATAACCTGCTTCAGACGCTCCTCGGCGCCCCGATCGCCGCCATTCGCGTCGGGATGAAACCGCTTCACAAGTTCCTTATACCGCGCCTTGATTTCGTTCAAGGTGGCCGAACTTTCGAGGTTCAGCACGTCGAACGCCTGCCGCTGCAGCCGCGTTAGGACCCGCTCCGGGCGGCGCGGCCCGACCGGGTCTCCCGCCTCTGCAAAAACCGCATAGCCGTCCTCGACCCGGTAGACGCCATGTCCGTTGTGGACTCCCGCCACGCGCTTGCCGAGCGGCCAGGTCGGGCGGTGACCAACCACGGCCTCGTCCCGGAAGTGCTCGATCTCGGCTTCGCTCATTCCGGCGAAATAATCCCATTTTTCGTTGTGTTCGCGGGCGTGCACCAGGCAGAACCACAGGTAGTTGGAAATCGCATCGCGGCTTTTGGGAACGCGGTAGGCGCCTTCTTCGCTGCAACCGTCCATGGCGCAGCAACGCACCTTCGCCGCCGGCTTCGTCGTCTCCGGCTTGATCCTGATGTCGTGCCCGAACCGCGGGCTGTAACGCGCCTTGGCCATGAACGGATTATGGGATCGAACCGTGAAAAAACAAGAAAACGTAGTACTTGACAGATCGAAAGCGGCGCGCGACGGCTTCTTCATGGCGATGACCGACACAATCCGGCAAAAATTGACCGCCGCGTTCTCCCCCACCGCGTTGGACGTGAAAGACGACAGCGCGCGCCATGAGGGCCACGCCGGACATCGTCCCGGCGGCGAAACCCATTTCAGCGTGCGTATCGTGTCGCCGGCATTCGCCGGACTTTCGCGCGTGGAGCGGCAGCGCCGCGTCTACGCCGTGCTCGCGGAGGAGATGACATCCCAAATCCACGCCCTGGCACTTGTGACGCTGGCAGCGGGGGAGAAATAACCATCTGTCATCTTGCTTCTGCGTTCTGCCCCTTCTTTGCCATCTTTTCCGGCGGGATGACGCGCAGCGCCGTGATCTGGTTGCGCTGCCGGCGCAGGATCTCGAACTTGAAGCCGTAGAACGCGAAGCGCTGGCCGACGTCGGGAATGGTGCGCGCTTCGTGGATCACCAGCCCCGCCAGCGTCGTGGCCGCTTCGTCCGGCAGGTTCCAGTCGAGCGCGCGGTTGACGTCGCGGATCGTCGTCACGCCGTCGATATAGTACGAACCGTCGGGTTGCGGGCGGATGCCGGCCTGCGCCATCTCTCCATGTTCGTCGGGGATGCGCCCGAAGACCTCGTCGAGGATGTCCTCGCGCGTCACCAGTCCCAGGATGACACCGTATTCGTCCACCACCAGCGCGAAATGCGAGTGCTTTTCGCGGAAGGCGTCCAGCAGTTCCTCGAGCGCCATCGTTTCCGGCACGAACCAGGGCGGTGTGACCAGCGCGGCGATGTCGATCGCTTTCAACGCCCCGCGGCTGGCGAGCACGGCGCGCACGATGTCCCTGGTATGCAGGACGCCGACGATGTTCTCCGGTTGCTCGCGCCACACCGGCACGCGCGCGTGATGCGTCGACAACAGCGCCCGCACGATGTGCTCCACGCCCTGGTCGACCGAAACAGTCATCATGTTCTTGCGATGGATCATCACGTCGCCGGCCGTGAGTTCGCGCAAATCGAGCACGCCGGTTATCATGTCGCGGCTTTCGCGCTCCACCGTCCCTTCCTGGTGGCGCAGGGAAACGGTGCCGCGGATTTCGTCGTGCGCGAACGACCCGGCCGCGTCCTCTTCCTCGGCCCCGAGCAGTCCCAGCAGCCGCCAAACGAAATACTGCACCGTTCCCACGACGGGCCCCAGCACGCCCACGACAATTCGGACCGCGCCGGCCACCGCCAGGGCGACGCGGTCCGTGCGCGCGATGGCCAGCGTCTTGGGCAGCACTTCGGCGAACACCAGGATCAAGAGCGTCATCAGAATGGTGACGACCAGCACCGCGTGATGCCGGAGGCGATCCTCCAGCACCGACGTCGCCAGCGAGGAAGCCAGGATATTGACGAAGGTGTTGCCCAGCAGCAGGGCGCCGATCAGCCGTTGGCGATGTTCGACCAGCCGGTTGACGATGGCCGCCGCGCGCGAACCGTCCTTTTCGAGTTGATGCATCTTGCCGTGCGAAACGGCGGTCAGGGCGGTTTCGGACCCGGCGAAGAACGCCGACGCCATCAGCAGGACGACGATTGCGGGCACGGTGACGACAAGCAACGTATCCATGGCGGAAACCTCGAAAGCGGGCGGGAGTATAGCGCGGGAACCCACCCCCTATTGTCATTCCGGCCAAGCGGCGCGCAGCACCGCGCCGTCCGGATGACAGCTTCGCTATCCCGCCAGCACGTTTCTTACCGCCTCGCTCGGGATGTCAGTCGTGACGAAGCCTTGGCCGATGCCGTGCAGCAGCACGAAAATAAGTTTGCCGTTCTTCACCTTCTTGTCGTGGGCCATGTGTTGCAGCAATGCGTCGACGCCAGGATGTGGACCTGGAATGTTAGCAATTTCAATAGGTAAACCGACGGTCTTCAAATGCCGGGTGAAGCGCTCGGCATCCTGGCTGGGGCACAACCCCAGCTTCACGGACAGCCGGAACGCCAGCGCCATCCCCAGCGCCACGCCTTCGCCGTGCAGCAGCCGGTCGGAAAATCCCGTAGCCGCTTCCAGCGCGTGCCCGAAGGTGTGTCCGAGATTGAGCAGCGCGCGTTCGCCTGATTCGCGCTCGTCGCGCGCCACGACGTCAGCCTTCATGCGGCACGAATGCGCCACCGCATGCACGGTGGCGGCCCCATCGCCCGCCAGCGCCAAGGCGGCGTTGGCCTCCAGCCATTCGAAGAAGCCCGCATCGCCCAGCGCGCCGTATTTGACGACCTCGGCATAGCCCGCCAGCAACTGACGCCGCGGCAGGGTCGAAAGCACGCTCGTATCCGCGAGCACGATCTTCGGCTGGTGGAAAATACCGACGAGGTTCTTGCCTTGTGCCGTGTTGATCGCGGTTTTCCCGCCGACGGAGGAATCCACCTGCGCCAGCAGCGTCGTGGGAATCTGCGCGAAGTCTATGCCGCGTTTGAGCACGCCTGCCGCGAAGCCCGCGAGATCGCCGATCACGCCGCCGCCGAACGCCACGATCAAGCCACCGCGGTCGATGCCCGTCGCCAGCAATTCGCTGCAAAGGTTCTCCAGTCCGCGGAAGTTCTTGGTGCCTTCGCCCGGCTCCAGGATAATCGGCCGCGCGTCGAGACCGGCTTGCTTCAGCGCCTCCAACAGCGCCGGCAGGTGCAGCTTCGCGACGTTGGCGTCGGTGACGACCGGCAGAGGTCCGCGCGCCAGCGGCGCCAGCAAGGTCCCGGCGTGCGCCAGCAATCCCGCGCCGGCCCGTATGACGTAGCTTCGTTGTCCGAGGTTGACCGTGATGCGCTCGCTCATTCTTCGCAGACGCCTCGCTCCTTCAGCACCGCCACGATGCGCTCCACCATATCGGCATGCGGGCCATTTTCGCTTTCGATCGTCAGATCTGCCTGGGCATAGACCGGCTCTCGCTCCCTTAGCAACCGCTCGAGAATTTCCCGCGGATCGCCGGTCTTGAGCAGCGGCCGGTCGTCCTTGCGATGCACCCGCGCCAGCAGGACATCCACCGGCGCCTTGATCCAGATCGACACGGCGCAATACCGCATCCGGGCGCGCGTTTCCGGATCGACGAAAGCCCCGCCGCCGGTTGCCAGGACATGCGGCGGCTCGGCGAGCAGCCGTTCGATCACCTTGCGTTCGCCGTCGCGGAAGGCGCGTTCGCCGTAGCGCTCGAAAATCTCGGAGATCGGACAGCCGGCGGCGAACTCGATCTCGCTGTCGGCATCACGGAACGTAACCTTTAACCGAGTCGCAAGCCTGCGGCCGATCGAACTTTTGCCGGCTCCCATCATCCCAACAAGTGCTATCGTGCGCCTCAACTCTGCCATATCTTCCCGCTAGCACGGCTCGACGGCACGTCACCAGCAGGACTTGTGGCGGTGTTGGAGAATTGGCTGATAACGAGGTGTATATATGCGTATGGCAAGATCGGAAGGGATGGGTTGGGGCGGCTGGGTCGCGATCGCCCTGGGGGCCCTGACGTTGATCGGGGCCGCCGGCCTGGCGATTTACGGCGGCACGGTGCATCCCAAGGTGCACGAGATCAGGCAGGTTCTGTCGAATGACAGGTTCCCGACTTAGATTAATTCCATTTCTTCTGGCGTTGCTGGTTCCGGCTGCGTGGGGGCAAACCGCCGCACCTCCGCCGGAAAAGGACGTTCCTCCGGTCTTGACCGAAGACGACTATCCGCCGGTTGCGGACGATGGAGACGCGCCGTCGCCCCCTCGGGCGGCGACGGCGGCCCCTCAGGTCTTGTCCGGCTCGACGGACAATCCGGATGCCGTGCCGCCGGCGCCGCAGAGCGTCGAAGTCGGCACGCTGGGGACGACCGAGGGACCGCCCGCGGGTCTTCTCGATTCGCCCAACGGCGGCCTCGGCGAAAGTCTGTGGTCCGGCTCCAAGCGGGCGGCCGTCGTGGATTTGCTGTCGCGTATTCCGCTGGCAACTCCCGATCCGGCAATCCGCGCCCTCGCCAAACGCATCGTCCTGACCAAGGCCGCCGCGCCGTTCGGTCAGTCCAAGCGGGCCTTGGTGACACTCCGTATCGAGAAGCTGCTGGACGCCGGGCTGATCGACGAGGCCGGCGCGCTCGCGGCTCAGGCCTCGGTGCCTGATGATGCGGATTTCATGCGGGTCCAGGCCGATGCGCTGCTCACCGCCAACCGCGCCGCCGACGTCTGCGGGAATTTGACCGCCACGCGGCTGACTGCGGGCGAGCTGTTCTGGCTGCAATTGCGCACCTATTGTGCGGCCGCAGGGGGCGACGAAGCGACGGCCGAACTCACCCATGAGGTGCTCGAGGCGCAAGGCAATTCCGACAAGGCGTTCGACACGCTCGCCGACGACGCGCTGACCCACAAGAACACACCGCCGGGTCCGATTGCCCATCCTACCGCGATGCATCTTTTTCTGTTCCAGCAGGCGGGATTGCCCATACCGGGCGACGTCGCGGCGGCGATGGGCACCGCCGCAAACGTCCTGGCCGTGCGAGACGCGCGCGATACGGCCCAGACGCGCTTTGCCGCTGCCGAACGCATCGTGCGGACGGGCGCCGTTTCCGCCGTCGAGTTGAGAAAACTCTCCGATGCGCAGGATATTCCGCTGACCCACGTCGCCAACGCCCTGACGGAAGCACAGAGCGCGCCGTTCTTCGCCGGCCAGGTCCTGCTTCACCGCGCGGCGCAGATCGAACCGCGCCCAGACGCCAAGGTGCAGCTTGTCGCGGAAGCGCTGTCTCTCGGTGACAGGGCCGGGCTGCTGCCGCTGGCGGCGGGACTGCAAAGCGACATCGTCGCCTCGATCAAACCCACAGCGGCGAACCGTGCCGTGGCCGATCTGTTTGCGCGCGCACTGTTGCTTGCCGGACGGCCGGACGTCGCCGCGCGCTGGACGAATTCCAGCGACGTGCTGCGGACGGTTGTGGATCTGGCCGCGCCTGATCCCTCGCGCGATGCCCAGGCGCAAGCGGCGTACAGCGCTTTCGCTACGGCGCTGGTCAAGAATCCGCCCGATGCGGACCCCGAGAAACCCGCCAAAGCGCTGGTTCTGGGTGTCGCCGACGTTCTGGGCCGGCCGCTGCCGCCCGATGCGAAGGCTCAATCGCAGGGAATAGAGGCGACGAGATGGGACGGTAAGCGGCCCGACCCGGACACCATGCGGCGCATCGAAGCCGCATCCTTGCATCCCGGCCGCCGGGGCGAGGCGCTGCTGTTGATCCTTGAAACGGTTTATTCCGTCGGCCTGCGCGACATGGCGCCCGACGCGACCATCGAGTTTGTCCGTTTGCTCGCGGGAATGGGGCTGCCGGACGCGGCGCGCGACCTCGGTTTGGAGGCCTTGGCGCTCTACGTCGCACCGCCGCTGCCTGCCCCTGTGCCGGCGGCCGCCGCACGATGACCCGCAGCGGAAACGACGCGCGTCTCCTCGAAGCGTTCCTCGACATGATGAGTGCGGAGCGCGGGGCCAGCGTCAACACGCTCGCCGCCTATCGCCACGATCTGCTGGATTTCCACGGCTTTCTCGCCGCCCGCGGAACCGACGCCAAGCGCGCGGCGCGCGACGACGTCAAACGCCACCTCGCCGGCCTTTCGGCTTCGGGTATCGCGGGCTCGTCCCAGGCGCGCAGGCTTTCCGCGCTGCGCCAGTTCTTCGGATTCCTCTATGCGGAAGGCATCCGCGCCGACGATCCCACCACGGCCGTCGCTGCGCCGAAGCGCGGCCGCGTGCTGCCGAAAGTCCTTTCGTGCGAGGACGTGGAGCGCTTGATCGCAGCGGCGGCGGAGCACGCCGCGAAAAACGAAGAAGGGGTGCGGCTGCTGTGCATCGTGGAAATGCTTTACGGCTCGGGTTTGCGCGTATCTGAGCTGGCGACCTTGCCGCTGGCCGCCGTGCGCAAGCGAGAGGGCGTACTGCTGGTGAAAGGCAAGGGCGGAAAGGAACGCCTCGCGCCGCTGAATCCGCGAGCGCAGCAGACGATCGCCGAATACCTCGCCGTCCGGGAGACATTCTTGCCGCGCGGCGAGCGCCGACGCCTTGCGGAGCGATTTCTTTTCCCCTCGCGCGCGGCGGAGTGTCATCTCACGCGCCGCCGCCTGCATCAGATGTTGAAGGCCTTGGCGCTGGACGCCGGCCTCGATCCCGGGAAGGTTTCGCCGCACGTGTTGCGCCACGCTTTCGCCACCCATCTGGTGGAGGGTGGCGCAGATTTGCGCAGTGTGCAGTCGATGCTCGGTCACGCCGACATCGCCACGACGCAAATCTACACGCACGTCGCGGGGGATCGCCTGGCCGCGACGGTCGTCTCCGCCCATCCGCTGGCGAAATGCAAGGCGGTCAAATCGGCCGGCTGAGTGATCGAGGCACAGCTCGAAAGTTTATTTGGGAGCGCGAGGCGCGCGATCGCCTGCGGCGATGACGTGATGCTCGACGTTTTCGGGCTTATCGAGCAGATAGCGATCATCTTCCGGATAATACCGAGCCTGATCCACCGGCTCTCCGGCAAATGCCCTAATGGCGTCCAGGGTCAGCCACCAGCTCAAAGTCGTAACTTCGGTCGTGCCGTCGCCGAGATCGCGCATAAGCGTCTGGTATCCCAGATTACCGGGTGTCGACCAGTAATCGGTGCCTCCCGTTTGCGCGATGTAAGCCGTGTAGGCAGCCCGGTCGGCGGTGCGTATCCGGCTTGTCCAGCGGCGAAGAATGGTCATGGGGGTTCCATTCAATGCGGTTTCGGCGAAGGAGATAATTCCAACCGCTCAAAGGTCAACCCGAAACCGAGCGCTGGCGATCAATATGCAGTATGACCCACCCTTGATCCCCATATTTGCTGCGTCATTTACCTCAGATTGACAGGCTTCAGCGACATTGCCACTTTCCCGGCCCTTTCCCGTCCCCGAGACGCCATGCACGCCTACCTCGATTTCGAACGTCCCATCGCCGAGCTAGAAGGCAAGATCGTCGAGCTTCGCCAACTCGCGGCGCAGGACCCGAATATGCAGATCGACGCGGACGTCTCGCGCCTGCAGTCCAAGGCCGACCAGTTGGTGAAAGACACCTATGCCCGGCTGACGCCGTGGCAGAGAGTGCAGGTGGCGCGCCACCCGGGCCGGCCGCATTTCTCGGATTACACCGCCCATCTCTTCGACGAGTTCACGCCGCTGGCTGGCGACCGCGCTTTTTCGGAGGATGCCGCCATCGTCGCCGCACTGGCGCGTTTCCGCGGCCGCGCCGTGGCGGTCATCGGCCACGAGAAGGGCAACGATACCAAGTCGCGCCTCAAGCACAATTTTGGAATGGCGATGCCGGAAGGCTATCGCAAGGCGCAGCGGCTGTTCGCGCTGGCGGATCGCTTCGGCTTGCCGGTGATTTCCCTGGTGGACACCTCGGGCGCCTATGCCGGTGTCGCCGCCGAGGAGCGCGGCCAGGCCGAAGCCATCGCGCGGACGACGCAGGCGTGCCTGGATTTGCGCGTGCCATTCGTCGCCACGATCATCGGCGAGGGTGGATCGGGCGGAGCGCTGGCCATCGCCACGGCCAGTCGTGTGTATATGCTGGAGAACGCAGTCTATTCGGTGATCTCGCCGGAAGGCTGCGCCTCGATCCTCTGGCGCAAGCCCGAGAAGAACCAGGACGCCGCTGCCGCCATGCGCCTGACCGCACAAGACCTCTTGGGCCTGGGTGTGATCGATGCCATCGTGCCGGAACCGGTGGGCGGAGCCCATCGCGGAGTCGACGAGACGATGTCCAATGTCGGCGAGCAGATCGCCCGCGCACTGAGCGAGTTGTCCTCGCTTTCGCCCGACGAACTGCGCCGTCAGCGCCGTGAGAAATATCTCGCTATGGGCCGCGATCTGGCGAAATAGGAAGGGCCCGCACCATTGGGTTAGAATACCGGCCCATGCGTTTTGTCCCGCCACCGCTTTCTTCTGTCGCAAATCCACGCGCCGCCGCCGCCGCGATCCTGGCGCTGGGCGGGTTGGCGTCGTATGCGGTGAATTTCCCGGGCGCACTCTCGTACGACTCCTATGTCCAGTTGCTCGAAGGACGGACAGCGAGTTATGGCAACTGGCATCCGGCCATCATGTCGTGGATGCTCGGTATTGCCGATGCGTTGCGCCCAGGCGCGGCTTATTTCGTCCTCTTCGATACCGCGTTGGTGTTTGGCGCACTCGTCTGCCTGCTGTGGCTGCCGCGGCGCGTGTCATGGACCGCCGTCGGGTTCGCGGCGGTTGCCGTCTGTCTGCCGCAGCTCTTTCTCTTTCAGGGGATCGTCTGGAAGGATGTTCTGTTCGCGGACGCGTGCCTGGCCGGGTTCGTCTGCCTGGGGTACGCGGCAGCTCGCTGGAACGACAAGAGGCGCCGCTTTGCGGCAATCGCCGGTGCGGCGGTATTGGTCGTACTTGCCGCACTTGCGCGGCAAAACGGAGCGATCGTTCTGACGTGCGCGGCCGCCACGCTGGGCGCCATCGCCGCGCAGACCGAAATGCGCCGGCGCATCGGCATCGTTTATGGCGTGGCGTTCCTGTCTACCTGCGCCATGGCCGCCATCGCGGTCAATGCGGCGCTGCAGTTGCGCAGCGACGGCTCCGACAGCGCGGTCGCACTGTTTAAAATTCTGCCGCTTTACGACACGGTCGGCATGAAAAAGGCGCGCCCCGATCTGTCGCTTGGCATTCTGGACAGTCAAGCGCCTGCACTTGCGAAGGCGATCCGCCGCGACGGCGTTCGCCTGTTCACCCCGGAACGAAACGATACGCTGGCACGATCTGCCCCTTTGCGGACAGCGCTTGACAACACGCCGGCACCGATTCTGGTCAGACAGTGGTTCAAACTGATGCGCCGCCATCCCGGCACTTACTTGGTTTTGCGCGCCGAACTCTTCCGCTGGGTGTTTGCGGCCCCCGATCCCTGGCAATGCCATCCGTATTTTGTCGGTGAATTCGGAGACCCGGCCGATATGCGCGCACTCGGCATGCGGCCCCGATACGACCGCCGCGACGCCATGCTCGAACGGTATGCACGGGCCTTTGTCGGCACGCCAGCTTTGGCCCATCCGGCCTTCGCGCTGGCGGCGCTGTTGGCGCTGGCGGCGCTGCTGCAACGGCGCCGGCCGGCAGACCTGGCGATGGCCGGGCTTCTTGTCGCCACGCTGCTGTTCACGCTCAGCTTCTTTGTGATCTCGATCGCCTGCGACTACCGCTACCTGGTGGCGCTCGATCTTTCGGCGATTGCGGCGGCGCTTTATCTCTCGGCCGATTGGCAAATGAAAAGGGGGCCGCACGGCCCCCTTTAGCGCAGAATGAAATAAGCTCGGCCTATTTTGCGAGCTCGAACAGCAGGGACGACGCCCAGCCCTTGTTGCCGAGTTCGTCGGTGACTTCCCACCACACGCCGTCCTTGTTGCCGGTGGGATAGAGCATCATGCCGGCGTCGAGCTTGCGCACGACTTTTCCGTGGCCGCCGGGCTGCGTGTACATGTGGCCGGGCTTGGCCATCGTCACCGACTGCTGCGCGTTATCCGCCGAGGCATTGTCGGAAATGCCGTGGAGGTCCGTGACCAGCTTGGTGTAGGCTTCGATGTAAGCAAGCGTCACCACCTGGCCGATCTCGGTATGTTGGTAATTGTCGACGCCCAATCCAGCCACGCCGCCGCCCCACCAACCGCCGCCGCCGACCCCGAAGCCCACATCGCTCTTGGAGCCGTGACCTTCTTCCATCGCCACCTGTTCGGACGAGCGCACGTCGGTGACCGTCAGCACCACATCCGCCGTGCTGCTGTGGATGCTGATGCCGCTGACGATCGCGCCCGCGCCGCCGCCGATGAAGCCACCGAGAAGCCCGCCGATATTGGTGCCTCCGGCGTCCGAATTCTTGGAAACGATGTCGGGGACGATCACGTAGTCGGCCGCTTTGACCTGTCCCTTGCCGATGTTGGAGCCTTGGCGAAGCTCGCCTGAGCTGGCAAGTTCACGCTCCTGCTGAGCGACCGAGAAACCCTTGCCGCGATCGAGCAGCGTGAAACAGCCCGAGCGCATGACGAAAACCTTGATCAGCGCCTCGGGCGATTCCAGCCCAAGCCCCGCCCACCAGTTGTTTTGCGGTTCGTAGATCGCGGCCGACCCGATCCTGTGCGAGCAGACCGGAATCTGAGCTTCCGCCTTCTCCGTCTTGCCGTGGATCGATTCGGCCATTGCCGGTACGACTATTGCGCCTGCGAGCGCGAGCGCGGCGCCCAGGCGCAGCGTTCCAGAAATCGTCATCTCTACTTCTCCCGTGATTCCCCTGTTGCGCCGAACCGATGCCGGCCCTCGCAGCCGAAGCCGCGGATCAGTTTACCTTAAAAGTGCGCCATCTCAAATACGCGGTCGGCTGGCGGCGCAGGGGAACCGGCGAATCCTATGGCGATAATTTGAGGTAGGAACATTCGCTTCCGCAGGGGCTTCCAGGGAACCACTGCACCGCAAGATTTGTGCGCTGCAAATCGAACGGTATAGTCCGCGAAATAGCGTCGCGGGGCGACGGCTGGAGAGGATGTCAGGATGAGCAGCGTTTTTCGGGCGGCGGCAGTAGCGGCCGCCATTGCGACAGGTATCGTCTCTGCGGCGGCGCAAGACGTCGTGGTCCATGCCGGACGGCTGATCGACGGGGTCTCCAAAACGGCGCGCGGCAACGTCTCGATTCTGATCCACGACGGGCGCATCGCGGCCGTGCGGGACGGCTTCGTGTCGCCAGCGGGCGCCGAGGTGATCGACCTCAGCCATTCGACCGTGCTGCCCGGACTTATCGATTGCCACGTCCATATCACCAACCAGTTCGACGGCGGCAATCCGGTGGCCGAATCGGTTACCGACACGCGCTTCGACCATGCCGTGAGATCCACGGCCTACGCCAGGAACACGCTGCTGGCCGGCTTCACCAGCGTGCGTGACGTCGGCGCCAACGCCGATGTGGTGATCGCGCTGAAGAAGGCGATCGCGAAAGGAATCGTCGAGGGACCGCGCATGTGGGTGGCGGGGCCGCCACTGGGTCCGACCGGTGGTCACAGCGATTCCGCGAACGGTCTCGATCCCGAGCTGTCCGATCCGACCTGGACCGACAACATTGTCAACAGTCCGGAAGATGCGCGGCGCATCGTGCGGACGTTGCACAGGAAGGGCGTCGACCTTATCAAGATCATGCCGAGCGGCGGCGTGCTTTCCATCGGCGACGATCCGAAACGTCAGCTAATGACCGATGACGAGATCGCGGAGGTCGTGAAGACGGCGCACAGCCTCGGCTTGAAAGTCGCCGCCCACGACCACGGCGAGGGGGCGATCAACGCCGCGGTGCGCCTCGGCGTCGACTCCATCGAGCACGGCACCTACGCCGACGCGAAAAGCTATAAGCTGATGAAGGAGCACGGCACCTATCTGGTGCCGACGCTCCTGATCGGTCAGGCAGTCTACGACATCGCCAAGACGCATCCCGAACAGCTCAACCCGTCCTCGGCCCAGAAGGCCATCGAGACGGTACCTCGCATGATCCAGAATCTGCACGATGCCTACCGCGCCGGCGTGAAGATCGCCTTCGGCACGGACGAGGGGCTGGTGCCGCACGGACAGAACGCGCGCGAATTCGCGCTGATGGTGAAGGCCGGCATGACGCCGATGGACGCTATCATCGCCGCCACCGGCTCCGCTGCCGATCTGATCGGCGACACGAATGACATCGGCAGCGTACGGCCGGGCCGCTATGCCGACCTGATCGCGGTGGACGGCGACCCGCTCGCGGACATCACGATCCTCGAGCACGTGCAGTTCGTGATGAAGGGCGGCGTCGTCTACAAGAGCGGCGGCAGTATCGTCGAGAAATAGTCGCCGCTAAACCAGCGCGCCGTGGCAGTGCTTGAACTTGCGGCCCGAGCCGCAGGGGCAGGGCGCGTTGCGCTGCACCTTGCCCCAGGTGGCCGGATCGTTCGGATTGACGGGCAGGTCGCGTGGCCGGTTGAGACGCGGCTGGCCCGGGCGCTGCTCGGTTCCCGGCGCCATTTCGTCTTCGCCGGTGAGCGGATCGATCTTGGTTTCGCGCATTTGCAAAGGCGCCTGCGACGGCAGTTCGGGCGGCGGCTGCTCGACGTTGATCGTGATATGCATAAGCTGGCGAATGACGTCGATCCGTAATTTGCTGAGCAGAGCCTCGAACAGTTCGAAGGCTTCGCCCTTGTACTCGTTCAGCGGGTCGCGCTGGCCGTAGCCTCGCAGCCCGACATATTGGCGCAGATGGTCGAGGTTGACGATGTGCTCGCGCCAATTGTGGTCCAGCGTCTGCAGCAGGATCGCCTTTTCCGCGTAGCGCATGATCTCCGGGCCGAAGTTCGCCACACGCTCGGCGGCGCGGGTTTCCACCGCCTTGCCGATGCGTTCGCGGACTTCCTCGTCGGCGATGCCTTCCTCGTGCGTCCAATCGACGATCGGCAGGTCGATGCCGAAGATTTTTTCCACCTCCTCGCGGAGGCCCTTCGCGTCCCACTGTTCGGCATAGGCCTTCGGCGGGATGTGGCGCGCGACCAGTTCGTCGACGACTTCGACACGGTAATCGGCGATCTCGTCGCTGACGTCGTCGGCGGACATGATGACCTTGCGCTGCTCGAAGATCACCTTGCGCTGGTCGTTGAGAACGTTGTCGTATTTCAGGATGTTCTTACGAATTTCGAAGTTGCGCGCCTCGACCTTCTGCTGCGCCTTTTCGAGGGCCTTGTTGACCCAGGGATGCGTGATCGCTTCGCCCTTTTCCAGGCCGAGCCGCGTCAGGATCGAATCCATGCGTTCCGACCCGAAGATGCGCATCAGATCGTCCTGCAGGCTGAGAAAGAATTTCGAGGCGCCGGGATCGCCCTGGCGGCCGGAACGCCCGCGTAACTGGTTGTCGATGCGTCGGCTTTCGTGGCGCTCGGTGCCGACGATGTAGAGTCCGCCCGCGGCGATGACCTTTTCCTTGTCGGTGGCGACTTCGGCGCGGATCTGCGCCGCCCGCTTGGCGAGTTCGTCCTGGTCGATGATGCCGCCCAGTTCGGTCTTGATGCGCATGTCGGCGTTGCCGCCGAGCTGGATGTCGGTGCCGCGGCCGGCCATGTTGGTGGCGATGGTGACCGTGCCGGAAACGCCGGCCTGCGCCACGATCGTCGCTTCCTGTTCGTGATAGCGCGCGTTCAGCACGTTGTGCTTGAACTTGCGCTTCTTCAGCAGGTCGGAAAGCTGCTCGGACTTCTCGATGGAGGTCGTGCCCACCAGCACCGGCTGGCCGCGTTCATGGCAATCTTCGACGAGTTTGATGATGGCCTCGTTCTTTTCGTCGTAGGTGCGATAGACCTCGTCGTCGTAATCGGCGCGCATGACCGGCAGGTTGGTCGGGATGTCCATCACATCGAGCTGGTAGATGTCCATGAACTCGGCGGCTTCGGTCATGGCCGTGCCGGTCATGCCGGCCAGCTTGTCGTAGAGCCGAAAATAATTCTGGAAGGTGATCGACGCGAGCGTGACGTTTTCGGGCTGAACCGTGACGCCTTCCTTTGCCTCGAGGGCCTGATGCAGGCCTTCGGAGAAGCGGCGGCCTTCCATCATGCGGCCTGTGAACTCGTCGATGATGATGACCTGGTCGTTCTTGACGATGTAGTCCTTGTCCTTCTGGAACAAGGTGTGCGCCTTCAGCGCCTGATTGACGTGATGGACGATGGAGATGTTCTCGATGTCGTAGAGGTCCCCGGTCTGCAGCAGCCCAGCCTGGCGCAGCAGTTCGACCATGTGTTCGTTGCCGGCGTCGGTCAGCGTGACCTGACGCTGCTTTTCGTCGAGTTCGTAGTCGCCGGTCACCACCTTGGGCATGCCCAGGCCGCCCTTGCTTTCGATTTTGCCGGGGACGAGGCTGGGGATTAACGCGTCGACCTTGCGGTACAACTCCGTCAGGTCCTCGGTGGGACCCGAGATGATCAGCGGCGTGCGCGCCTCGTCGACCAGGATGGAGTCCACTTCGTCGACGATGGCGTAGGAATGGCCGCGCTGGGTCATCGTGGCGATGGAGTACTTCATGTTGTCGCGCAGATAATCGAAGCCGAATTCGTTGTTGGTGCCGTAGGTCACGTCGGCGGCATAATTCTCGCGGCGTTCTTCGTCGCTCAGGCCGTGCACGATGCAGCCCACCTTCAGCCCCAAGAACTGGTAGATCTGGCCCATCCATTCGGCGTCGCGCTTGGCCAGATAGTCGTTGACGGTCACGACGTGGACGCCTTCGCCCGCCAGCGCGTTCAGATAGACGGGGAGCGTAGCGACCAGCGTCTTGCCTTCGCCGGTCTTCATCTCGGCGATGTTGCCGTGGTGCAGGACCATGCCGCCGACGAGCTGGACGTCGAAATGGCGCTGGCCGAGGGTGCGTTTGGCAGCCTCGCGGACTACCGCAAACGCTTCCGTGAGGATATCTTCCAGGGTCTCGCCCTTGGCCAGCCGCTCCTTGAAGACGGCCGTCATGTCGCGCAGCTCGCTGTCGGATTTGGCGATAAAGCCGTCTTCCAAGGCATTGATTTCGGCGACTTTCGACCAAAACCGCTTTAGCTTCCGTTCGTTGGAAGAGCCGAAGAATCGCTGCGCGATCGCGCCGAAACCCTGCATAAAGACCTCTGTTCGGGAACCCGAAATGCGCCGCCGGGACGAATTTCCGGATTTCGCCGCGCCGGAGAGATAAGAACGGCACACCCCCTTGTCAAATCACACGATTCCGGCCAAACCCCGCCGCCGGTTTCTGAAGAGACCAGAATGACGCAGGTCCGTAACAAGGCGACAACGAAGGCGCGGCCAGCCGCTTTCTCGACGGTTTCTCCCCTGGCCCCAAAAAGCTTTGCGCACCTTCCGCCGCTGGCGGGCGTGCGACTGGCTTCGGGCGAGGCCGGCATCCGC
The DNA here is from genome assembly GCA_028871795.1 of Alphaproteobacteria bacterium. Lineage (GTDB taxonomy): Bacteria > Pseudomonadota > Alphaproteobacteria > Micropepsales > Micropepsaceae > Rhizomicrobium. The sequence continues at coordinate 276,429 of JAGWMG010000004.1, forward strand.
TACAAGAACCGCACGGATGTGGTGTTGGCGGTGTTCGCACCGGGAACACAGGTCGCCGGCGTCTTCACCAAATCCAAGACCGCCTCCGCGCCGGTCGATTGGTGCAAGGCGAACCTGAAGGACGGCTCGGCGCGCGCCCTGGTGATGAACAGCGGCAACGCCAACGCTTTCACCGGCAAGGCGGGGCTGGAGGGCGCGCGCGCCGTCGCCCAATCCGCCGCCGGGAGCGTCGGCTGCCGGGCGTCGGAAGTGTTCCTCGCTTCCACCGGCGTCATCGGCGAGCCGCTGCCGGCGGAGAAGATCACAAAAGTCTTGGGCACGCTGGCGCAGGATATGTCGTCCTCGGGTTGGCGCGCCGCCGCCGAAGCGATTATGACCACCGACACCTTCCCGAAGCTGGCGACAGCCAGCGCCTCCATCGACGGCGGGAAGGTCACCATCAACGGCATCGCCAAGGGCTCGGGCATGATCGCGCCCGACATGGCGACGATGCTGGCGTTCGTCGTCACCGATGCGAACCTGCCGGCCGCCGTGTTGCAGGAACTGCTCGCGGACGGCGTGAAAGGGTCGTTCAATGCCATCACCGTGGACAGCGACACCTCCACCAGCGACACGCTGCTGCTGTTCGCGACGGGGAAGGGCGGGGCGCATCCGGCCATCGCCAAGGCGGCCGACAAGCGGCTCGCCAATTTCCGCACCAGGCTCGACGGCGTCCTCCTCGATCTGGCGTTGCAGGTGGTGCGCGACGGCGAAGGCGCGCGGAAACTCATCCGCATCGACGTGACCGGCGCCGAGAACGATACCGCCGCCAAGCGCATCGCTCTGTCGATCGCCAATTCGCCGCTGATGAAGACCGCCATCGCCGGTTCCGACGCCAATTGGGGCCGCGTGGTGATGGCCGTCGGCAAGGCGGGCGAGAAGGCCGAACGCGACCGGCTGACGATCCGCTTCGGCAGCCAGCTCGTGGCCGAAAAGGGCGGCCGCGCGGCGAACTACGACGAAGCCGCGGCGACCAAGGCGGTATCGGGCCGCGAAGTGGACATCGCCGTCGATCTGGCGCTCGGCAAAGGCGCGGCGCGCGTGTGGACCTGCGACCTGACGCACGGGTATATCGACATCAACGGGAGTTACCGGAGCTAGCGCGGCTGGGCGCGGCCTTCGTAAAAGAAGGTCATAGGCTTGGGGCCTGGGGCGTAACCCGTATCGAGACGGTCGATCTTAAATCCGCTCGTCTCGATCATCGCCACGATCGGGCGATTGAGATGACACCCCCCGCTGACTCTCGTCCAAACGGAATCGATCCGGTTCTGCCATCTGCGCACGGAGGTATCGGGCGCCAGGCCGTGCTCCACGAACAACAACTGCCCATTCGGCCGCAGCACGCGGCGCATTTCCCCAAGCGCGCCAGCCGCATCCTTGATCGAGCAGAGCGTCCAGGTCGTGACCACGGTATCGATGCTGCCGTCGTCCAACGGAATCTCCTCGGCCGGCGCCTCCAGAAAGGTGACGGGACACCGCGCGTCCATTGCCCTTCGGCCGGCCTTCGTCGTCAGATGATGATCGGGTTCCAGCGCCAGGATTTCGGTCACGCGGGCCCCATAGAGAGGAAGGTTCATGCCGCCGCCCGCACCGATTTCGAGGACGCGGCCTTCCGCGCCGCCCGTAACCCGTTCCCGATAAGGCCGCAGAAGTTTGTTCCGCATCGACAGGTCGCAGAGCCGAGGCACGATCGCATCTCGATAGAAACCCATGGCTCCGTCCTGAGGTCCCGGTGCGGCGAAACTCTTGCCGCGCAATATGGCCTATCCGCCCGCGAATGAGTCGAAAACAATTCCCTGTGGCCGTCTTCGCCGCCGCCGCAAGAACTTGCGTGCCGCGTCGAGATTTCTGGCGCTCGGCACCGGATTAACCGTAAGTTCTAGCGGGAGAATCTCTTAATCAGGCCTTAACGCCGCCGCCCGCACCATGGAACTGATCGCATGACACAGGTGAAGCTGGTTCTGGTGGCCGCCTGCGCCCTTGTCGATCCCGACGGGCGCGTGCTGATCGCGCAAAGACCCGCCGGCAAGAGCTTGGGTGGCCTATGGGAATTTCCGGGTGGGAAGTTGGAGCCGGGCGAGCGCCCGGAGGAGACGCTGATCCGGGAGCTTCGCGAGGAGCTCGGGATCGAAGTGAAGGAGCCGTGCCTGGCGCCGTTCGCGTTCGCCTCGCACAGTTACGAGGGCTTTCATTTGCTCATGCCGCTTTACGTCTGCCGGCGCTGGGAAGGCACACCCCGGCCGCTGGAGCATCCGGCGATCAAATGGGTGCGGCCCAAGGACATGGTGAATTATCCGATGCCGCCGGCGGACATCCCGCTGATTCCGATGCTGCGCGATCTGCTGTAGAGTGCTTGGCACGGGATGCGCGCGGCACGACGGCCATCGAATACGCGCTCATCGCCGCCATCATCTCGGTCGGCCTCATTGCCGCCTTCACGACGGTCGGCAGCCAGGTGAAAGCCATGTTCGCCAGCATCGTTTTCTAGGCCCGTCGGATTCCCCTTGCGTGCCGGCGCTGTTATGGTCGGCGGCATGAGCAGCAGAATTGAAGTCCTGTATCGCGTCCGCAGCGACGCCAAGTCGATTGCTTCCCGTGCCAAAGGCATTGCCGTCGAGCAGAGCGTGGAGATGCCCGTCGAACCCATCGACGATCCCTTCGTGCTCGACGAGATCCTGGGCCGCGTCGAGGACATCGCAGACATCGGCAATGGCCTGTTCGACGTGCGCATCGGGCTGGCGTCCATCACCACCGGCTTCGAGGCGGGTCAGCTCCTCAACATGATCATCGGCAACACGTCCATGCAGGACGACGTGACGCTGGTCGACGCGAGTTTTCCCGAGGAGTTCGTCGTCGCGTTCCACGGGCCGAACCACGGCCTTGCCGGCCTGCGGGCGCGGGTGAAGGCAAGCGGCCCGCTCACCTGCTCGGCGTTGAAGCCGCAAGGATCGCCGACCGCCGTTCTGGCCAAGCTCGCGGGCCGGATCGCAGCCGGCGGCATCGATTACCTGAAGGACGATCACGGCCTGGCCGACCAATTCTACAGTCCGTTCGCCGAACGTGTGCCGGCGTGCGCCGACGCGGTGGCCGCCGCCGCCGCGCGCACCGGCATCCCGACGCGCTATCTGCCGAGCCTCAACGGCAATCTGGACTCGCTGCGCAAGCAGATCGCGCTGTGCCGCTTCTGCGGACTCGACATGGTGCTGATCGCGCCATTGATCGCCGGTCTGGCCCAATTCCAAACGCTGGTGCGGGAAAACCCCGACATCGCTTTTATGACCCATCCCACGATGTCGGGCGCGGCGCGGGTCATGCCGTCGTTCCTGCTGGGCAAGCTGTTGCGGCTGCTCGGTTCGGATGCGACGGTCTTCGCCAATTACGGCGGCCGTTTCGGCTACACGCCGGAGGAATGCCGACGCCTTGCCGGTTTCGCGCTTCAGGATTGGCCAGGGGTCAAACCTTGTGTGCCGGTTCCAGCGGGCGGAATGCTGCTTGAACGCATCCCGGAGATGCTGGATTTCTTCGGCAAGGATGTCATGCTGCTGATCGGCGGCAGCCTGCTTTCGATGCGCGAGCAGATCACGGAGGAAACCGCGCGCTACGTCGAAGCGGCGCGCGCCTTTCGGCCGAGGTGAACTCATTGGACAAGAAGAGCCCGATCCGCCGTTTCAAATCCTTCCGCTGGGAGGAAACCGAGGTGCTCGCCTACAAGGAGGAAGGCAGCGCGCCCTTCAAGGCGATCACGCGCCAGACGCTGTTCCGCGATCCGGACCTCAAATGCGAGTTGCGCTATTTCGAGGTCTCGCCCGGCGGTTATTCGACGCTCGAACGGCACGAACACATGCATGCGGTGCTGATCCTGCGCGGGCGCGGCGAATGCCTGGTCGGCGGTCAGGTGCGGGCGGTCGACACCAACGACCTTGTCACCATCGAGCATTGGACCTGGCATCAATTCCGCGCCGGTCCCGATGCGCCGCTCGGCTTCCTTTGCATGGTCAATGCCGAACGCGACAAGGCGTCTTTGCCGACGGATGTAGAACGCAAGGCGCTGGAATCCGATCCCAAGGTCGCGGCATTCCTGAAGGGCGCGTAGCGCTACGGCTTCGCCTTGTCGCTAGCCCGATGTTCGACGGTCCCCAATGCCTGTGCCAACCGCATTTTCGCGCTGCCGGGCTTGAGCGGCTGCTGCTGGCTCTCGTGCGGCGCCCAACCGGTCAAGTAGACGATGTCGAAGGTTGCGCGCAGCCGTCCGTCGGGCTCGCTGTGCTTCGCCGCGTAATAGGCCAGTGCGCTGCGAAGCGTAGTGCGCGATAGCCGCTGCCTTTCGACCAGCGCGTTCGTCTCGCCCATTGCCCTGAGATCGTTCGCCAGCGTCGCGAAATCGCGATAGCGGACGGTCGTGCGTTCCACATCTGCGACCGGCAGCGCGAAACCGGCCCGCTGCAACAGGGCGCCCAGCTCGCGCACGTCGGCGAACGGCGCCACGCGCGGCGTGATGCCGCCGAGGGTCTCGATCTCGCCAGAGGCGAATGCGTCGTGCAATTCGAACAGCGTAGCGCCGCCGAACAGCGCCCCGACGAACAATCCGTCCGGCTTCAGCACCCGGCGAATCTGTGCGAGCGCTCCCGGCAAATCATTCATCCCGTGAAGCGACAGAAGGCTGACCGCAAGATCGAAACCGCCGTCGCCGGTCTCCAGCCGCTCGTCGGGGTCGAATGAGCCAGTGCGCCACGTCGCCGCGAGGTCTTGCAGATGCTCCGTTGCGCGTCCGTCCACGGCTAGCGCGGCCGCGAAGATCCGGTTCACGGGCGCAAGCCTCGCCGCCACGCCTTCCGCCGCCTCGCGCAGCAGGAAGCGGTCGGCTGTCCGCCGCGCCGCGCGGGCGCGATACAGCGCCTGTGCATGACTGTCGAAAATCCGAGGCGGTCCGTTTGTCATGGCGCTAGAGTACCAAAATGAGCATCCTTATCGAGAGCGGCTGGAAGGGGTACGGGCGCGGCATTCTGAATTTCCTGTATCCGCCGGTGTGCATTGCCTGCCGCGATTACGTATCGGAAACGGGCAACCTGTGCCCCGAATGCTGGCGGACGCTGCATTTCCTGGACGGGCCGGTATGCGCCGCGTGCGGCCTGCCGTTCGAGATCGATCCAGGCGGAGAGACCATGTGCGCCGGCTGCCATACGCATCCGCCGTCCTTCGACAAGGCCCTTGCGGTCCTGCGCTATGACGACGCCAGCCGCAAGCCGATCCTGGCGCTCAAACATTCGGACCGGTTGGATCTGGTGCCGGCCTTCGGGCGGTGGCTGGACCGGGCGGGGCGCGAGCTGTTGGCTCAGTCCGATCTGATCGTGCCGGTGCCGTTGCATCGATTCCGGCTGTGGAAGCGGCGCTACAACCAGTCGGCCGAATTGGCCCGCGCGCTATCGCGGCTCGGCTCGCTGCCGATCGATCCATTTGCGCTACGCCGGATACGGTCCACACCCAGCCAAGGGAAAATGCCGTCGGCCAGCGCCCGGCGCCGCAACGTCCGCGGCGCCTTCGCCGTGCCGGAAAAACGCCGGTCGGCCGTGGACGGCAAGGCCATTCTGCTGGTCGACGACGTGCTGACCACCGGAGCGACCGCCAACGCCTGCGCCAAGGCCCTCAAGCGGGCCGGGGCGGAAAAGGTGTTCGTTCTGGCGCTGGCGCGCGTTGTCCGACCGCTGGCGGACACTATATAAGGAACCGTCACCAACGTTGCGTCGGCTATGTCCAAGGTTCGTATCTACACCACGCCCATCTGCCCTTACTGCGTGCGGGCAAAATCTCTTTTCGCCCGAAAAGGCGTCGCGGTCGAAGAAATCGACATCTTCACGGACGCCGATGCCCGCAAGGACATGCAGGCGAAAACGAACGGTGCGCGCACCGTGCCGCAGATCTTCATCGGCGACCGCCACATCGGCGGCTGCGACGAACTTTATGCGCTGGACCGGGCCGGCGAACTCGATCCATTGCTGGGCAAATGACGAGCTTTCGCGCCGCCTGCGTGCAGCTTCGTTCTTCCGATGACGTCGCGGACAACATCCGCGTCGCCTGCGCGCTGATCCGCGAGGCCAAGGCGCAAGGCGCCGGCTTCATCGCCACGCCCGAGAACACCACGCTGATGGCGACCGACGGCGGAGCCAAGCTCGAACGCGCCTTTCCCGAACGGTCCGATCCGGCGTTGCCGGTCTTCCGTGCCCTGGCGGCGGAGTTGAATGCGTGGCTGCTGATCGGCTCGCTGGCAATCAAGGTGAGCGACACGAAGACGGCAAACCGCTCGTACCTGATCGATCCGAAGGGCGCAGTCGCCGCGCGTTACGACAAAATCCATCTGTTCGACGTCGATCTGCCGTCGGGCGAGACTTATCGCGAGTCCGCCACGGTGGCGGGCGGCAGACGCGCCGTCGTCGCCGATCTGCCTTGGGGCAAGGTTGGGCTCACCGTCTGCTACGACCTGCGCTTTCCGCAGCTTTACCGGACGCTGGCGCAGGCTGGCGCCTTCATGCTCAGCGTGCCGTCCGCGTTCACCGAAACCACCGGCAAGGCGCATTGGCATGTGCTGCTGCGGGCCCGCGCCATCGAGAACGGCGCCTTCGTGATCGCGCCCGCCCAGGGCGGCACGCACACCAATGGACGCAAGACCTACGGCCATTCGCTGATCGTGGCGCCGTGGGGCGAGGTGCTGGCCGAAGCCGGGAGCGAACCGGGCGTGATCGTCGCCGACATCGACCCCGCGCTTGCCGCCGATGCGCGGGCCCGCGTCCCGAACCTCGAGCATGATCGCCCGTTCGAAGCGCCATGACCTTCGAGGTCGAGAGCCGCAGGAATATGCTGTAGAGTGGCGTCAGCGGAAGGCGGCAGGGCGTGATCGTTTACAATCTTCGTTGCGACAGCGGCCACGAGTTCGAAGGCTGGTTCAAGGACGGCGCCGCCTTCGACGCACAGGCTGCCGAAGGCAAGCTCTTGTGTCCGATGTGTGATTCCCGCCATGTCGAGAAGGCGATCATGGCGCCCGCCGTCGCCGGCACCAAGAAATCCGTCTCCGCGAAAGACGAGTTGAAGAAGATGCGCCAGTTCGTATCGGGCATGCGAAAGTACGTGAAGGAGAACGCGGACTATGTCGGCCCGAAATTCCCGGAAGAGGCCCGCAAGATCCATTACGGCGAGACCGAGGAGCGCCACATCTACGGCGAAGCGACGCTCAAGGAAGCCAGGGAGCTGATCGAGGAGGGCGTCGACGTCGCGCCCCTGCCGCCGGATTTGGACGAGGAGGCGAATTGACGTTGCTGCCGCAATGTCATCCCCGGCGAGCCACGCGTGCGGCGAGGAAGGGGATCCAATTATTTCCCCGCCACCATCATGTAATTAACGTCGGTGTCGCCCGACAACCGCCAATTCCACACCAGTGGATCGAACGCAACGCCTTGCGTCGTCAGCACCTTGAGCCCTGCCTCCTCAAGCATCGCATGAAGCCGCGCGGGTTCGACGAAGCGGCTCCAGTCGTGGGTGCCGGGGGGCAGCCAGCGCAGCACGTACTCGGCTGCGACCTTGGCCAGGGCCAGCGACTTCAGCGTCTTGTTCAGCGTCGCCACGAACATCAGCCCGCCGGGCTTCACCAGCGCCGCGCAGGCGCCGAGATAGCCTGGCAGGTCGGCGACGTGCTCGATCACCTCCATGTTGAGAACGATGTCGAAGGCACAGCCTTCCTCCGCCAGTGATTCGGCGGTCGCTACCCGGTAGTCGATCTCGACGCCGGACGTCGCGGCGTGAGCGGCGGCCGTCATCACATTCTTCTCCGAGGCGTCGGCTCCCAGCACCTCGAACCCCAGCCGGGCCATCGGTTCGCTGAGCAGTCCGCCGCCGCAGCCGATGTCCAGCAGGCTCAATCCTTGGAACGGCTTGAGGCCTTGCCGGCCGAAGCGGCCGCAGGCCGTGTCTCGGATGAACCCCAGCCGGACGGGGTTGAACTTGTGCAGGGGGGCGAATTTGCCCGCCGGGTCCCACCACTCGGCGGCCATGGCCGAAAACTTCGCCACTTCGGCGGGGTCGATGGAGGGTGCGTCGGTCATGTCTGCGTTTCGGCGTTGAGCGTTGCGCATGTGCCGTCTATGTATGGCTCGCGGACGGCGGGCGTGCAAACGGAACGGGCGATGGCGAAGATTGCGATGAAATTCGGCGGGACGTCGGTCGGCGACCTGGACCGCATCCGCCACGTGGCCGGCTTGGTCGCCAAGGAGGTCTCCCGCGGCCACCAGGTCGCGGTGGTGGTTTCCGCCATGGCGGGGGAAACCAACAAGCTGGTGGGCTGGACCCGCGAAATCTCGCCCCTGCACGACGCCCGCGAATACGATGTCGTGGTGGCGGCGGGCGAGCAGATCACCGCCGGACTGCTGGCGGTGGCGCTGGGCGCCATCGGGGTTTCGGCGCGCTCGTGGCTGGGCTGGCAGATTCCCATCCGCACTTCGGCCATGCACGGTTCCGCGCGTATCGAGGGCATCGATGCCGCGCTATTGAACGAGCGGCTTGGCCAGGGCCAGGTCGCGGTCATCGCCGGCTTCCAGGGCATCGCACCGGACCACCGCATCTCGACGCTCGGCCGCGGCGGCTCGGATACCAGCGCGGTGGCCGTGGCGGCCGCGATCGAGGCGGACCGCTGCGACATCTACACCGACGTCGACGGCGTCTACACCACCGATCCGCGCATCGTGCCCAAGGCGCGCCGGCTGGAGAAGGTCGCGTTCGAAGAAATGCTCGAAATGGCGTCGCTGGGGGCCAAGGTCCTGCAGACGCGCTCCGTCGAGATTGCCATGCTATACCGCGTGCCGGTACGCGTCCTGTCGACCTTCGACCCCGACGCCGGCGGTACGCTTCTGTGCGACGAGGAAGACATCGTGGAAAAGAAACCCGTCACCGGCATCGCCTATTCGCGCGACGAAGCGAAGATCTCGCTGATGAAGATTCCGGACCGTCCCGGCATCGCGGCGGCGATCTTCGGACCGCTCGCGGACGCGGGCGTCAACGTCGACATGATCGTGCAGAACGTGTCCGAAGACGGCCGCAGGACTGATCTGACCTTCACCTGTACCCGCAGTGAACTGGCCCGCGCGCTCGACGCTCTGGAAAAGGCGGGGCCGGCCATCGGTTACCGCGAGATCACATCGGACGCGAACGTGGCGAAGGTCTCGATCATCGGCATCGGCATGCGCGCCCATCCGGGCGTGGCCCAGACCATGTTCCGCACGCTTTCGGAAAAGGGCATCAACATCAAGGTGATCTCCACCTCCGAGATCAAGGTCAGCGTGCTCATCTCCGAGGAATATGTGGAACTGGCCGTCCGCGCGCTGCATTCGGCCTACGAACTGGACGCGGCATAGCATGAGCGAAACGCACCACGCGCTGGGAGATTCCTGATGCCTCCGGTCGCCGCCGGCGGCCCGCGCCTTCTTCTGCGCCGTTTGCGCGAGATCATGGCCGAGCAGACGAGTGCGCAAACGCGCCTCGACAAGCTCGTCAGCGTCATCGCCGCGAACATGGTGGCGGAGGTCTGTTCGATCTACTTGCGCCGCGCCGGCAAGGCGCTGGAACTGTTTGCCACCGAAGGCCTCAATCCGGCCGCCGTCCACCGCACGCGGATGAACGAAGGCGAAGGCCTGGTCGGGCTCGTCGCCGGGACAGGCGAGTCCGTCAATCTGAGCGACGCGCCCAGCCATCCGCACTTCTCGTATCGTCCGGAAACCGGCGAGGACCCATACCACTCGTTTCTCGGTGTGCCGATCGTGCGCGGCGGGCAGGTATTCGGCGTACTCACGGTGCAGAACCGCGCCACGCGCCAATATGCCGAGGAAGAAGTCGAAGCGCTGCAGACCGTGGCCATGGTGCTTGCGGAGGTCGTGGCGCAGGGCGGTCTGTTCAACGTCGCCGAGCTCGACGAGCCCGAACTGAGCGCCGACAAGCCGCGCACGTTCCGCGGCGAAGGTCTGTCGGAAGGCGTCGCCGTCGGCCGGGTCTTCCTGCACCAGCCGCGCGTGAAGGTCGAACGCATGATCGCCGACAATCCCCAGGAGGAACTTGTCCGCCTGGAGGAAGCCATAGGCAGCCTGCGCGATGCCGTCGACAAGATGTTGGATTCGAGCGAACTCGACCTCACCGGCGAAAGCCGCGAGGTGATCGAAGCCTATCGTCAGTTCGCCCACGACCAGGGTTGGCGCCAACGCATGCGCGACGCCGTGCGCACCGGCCTCACCGCCGAAGCGGCCGTCGAGCGCGTGCAGGACGAAATGCGTCTGCGCGTGACGCGGTTCGGCGATGCCATCCTGCGCGAGCGCGCGCACGATCTCGACGATCTGGCGCGCCGACTGTTGCGCCATCTTTCGGGCGACGGCCATCCCTCGACAAAGGACATGCCGCGCGACGCCGTCTTGCTGGCGCGCGGAATGGGGCCGGCGGAGCTGCTCGATTATCGCCGCGACCGCCTGCTCGCTCTGGTGCTGGAGGAAGGAGCGACCACCGCCCATGTCGCCATCGTGGCGCGCGCCATGGGCTTGCCGCTGGTCGGATCCGCCGAAGGCATCACCGATGCCGCCCGCGGAGGGGACGCAATCGTCGTGGACGGCGAAACCGGCGAAGTGCATCTGCGCCCGGCCGGCGAGATTGTCGCCGCCTTCGAGGCCAGGCGCACCTTGCGCGCCCATCGCGTCGCTCAATTTGCTTCTATTCGCGATCAGCCCGCGGTCACTAGGGACGGTGTTCACATCAAGCTGATGATGAATGCCGGCTTGTTGCTCGACATGCCGCACCTGGGCGAATCCGGTGCGGACGGCATCGGTCTGTTCCGCACCGAGCTGCAATTTATGATCGGCGAGACCATGCCGCGTCTGGCGGATCAGGTCGCCTTTTACAAGGAAGTCTTGGATGTGGCCGGCGACAAGTCTGTCGTCTTTCGCACACTGGACCTGGGCGGCGACAAGGTGCTGCCTTACGCGCGTTGGGAGCGGGAGGAGAATCCGGCACTCGGGTGGAGGGCAATTCGCATCGCGCTCGACACCCCGGCGCTGTTGCGTTACCAGGCGCGCGCCCTTCTGACGGCGGCCGCCGGAAAAGTCCTGCGCATCTTGCTGCCGATGGTCAGCGAAGTATCCGAATTCAACGCGGCCCGGGCGCTCATCGACCGCGAAATGGAGAGGGCGCGCCTGCTGAAGATGCGCCAGCCGCGGCAGGTGCTGGTCGGCGCCATGCTGGAGGTCCCCGCTTTGGCCTTCATGCTGCCCCAGATCATGCGCAGCGCCGATTTTGTCTCGATCGGATCCAATGATCTTCTGGCGCTGGCTTTCGCGGTGGATCGCACCAACCCGCGCGTCGCGCGGCGCTACGATCCGCTCAACCCGGCGGCGCTAACCTTAATTCGCCAGATTGTCCGCAGCGCCGCGGAAGCCGGAGGCGAAGTGTCCCTGTGCGGCGAGATGGCCGGCCAGCCGCTGGACGCCATGGCGTTGATCGGGCTTGGCCTTCGCACTTTGTCCATGTCGCCCGGCAACATTGGTCCGGTGAAGATGATGATCCGCAGTATGAGTTTGGGGGAGGTGTCGCAGTTTGTGGACAGGCAGTGCGCGCGTACGGACCATTCCCTGCGCGGCCGGCTGGCCGCTTTTGCGGCGGAACGCGGAATTGCGCTGAAATGACCTACGCAAGATTATTGCCATCGTATCCTATAACGAATACGGTAAATTAGCTTTTTAAATCGGGAGTTGCCGATGCGTGGATCGCTCACATTGCTTGCCGCTGCGGCCGTGTTGTCGTTGGCTGCCTACGGGGAAGATATTAAGCCGACCGTTCCCGCGGCGGCCGCGTCAAGCGAGCAGACAGCCGATCTCGACCAGGTTGTCTGCAAGAGGCTGCCGCCACTAGTAGGTAGCCGGCTGGGCGGCAGGACCGAGTGCCAGACAAAGAAGCAATGGCTGGCGTTGGAGAAGGACACGCAAGACGTGCTTAGCAAATTGCAGAACGGCGCCAACCAGCCCACGGGCCCCGGCAAGTGAAATTGGACGGGCTGCACGTGAATTTTGTTTGCCCCCGGTGGTTTGACGGCGCGCTTTAAGTTAGTAAGCGAACTCATATAATGGGCGCTTGGCTGCCGTAGCGGCCATTTCGGGAATTTGATGACAAAAGTCACGCGGCTGACATTGGACGACGAAGGCGGGCTTGATCGCCGGCACATCCATCTGCGCGAAATTTCGGGCGACCTCGATACGCCGCTGGAAACCGTCGGCCAGGACTTGCGCGAGGCCCGGCTCAGGCGCGGCGACGATCTGGCAACCGTTTCGCGGGTGCTGAAAATCCGCAAGGACCACCTCGAAGCGCTGGAAGAGGATCGCTTCGAGGCCCTGCCGGGGCGCACCTACGCGGTGGGATTCGTCCGTTCGTATGCCGATTACCTCGGCCTGGACGCGGTCCAGTGCGTGGAGCGCTTCAAGGCGGAGATCGCTGGCCGTTCCGACGAATCGCCTCCGCCGATCACTGTCATCGACGAAGACGAACATCGCCGCCTGCCGCAAGGCTGGAAGATCATCGCCGGCGTGGTGCTCGTGCTGGTGCTTTATGGCGCCTATCAACTTGCCGAATCGGCAGACCGTATGCTTCGGGAGCCCCAGACGGCGCCGCCGCCGCAGCAGATGTTGCCGAAGCCTGCGGTTGTGGCACACCGCCAGCCCGCGCCCGCCTTACCGGCCGTCGTGCAGCCGCCGCCGCAGACACCGCCCGCGGCGGCGCCGTCCGCACCGACGACGGCCGTTCCGGATCAAGCGTCGCCGGAGAGCATGGCGGCTGCACCCGGTGCCTTGCAGCCTTCCGGCGTTGCAACGCCGCTTCCGCCTGGCCAATCTTACGGCGAGCAAAACAGAAATGCGCGGGTGTTCCTGCGGATGCATCAAACCGCCAGGATTCTCGTCCAAGGGCCTGACGGCAATGTCTTCATCAACCGCACTCTGAAACCGGGCGATACGTATCATGTCCCCAACTTCGTCGGCATGACCTTGACCACGTCGAACGCCGGAGCGATCGAACTCGACCTTGACGGGCTTGCCATGGGCTTTGTCGGCAAGACCAACGAAACCACCGAAGCGCTGTCGCTGGATCCGCAGGCGATCACGGACCGCTACAACGGTGGCCGCAGATGAAAGCCGCAGGCGGAAGGTTGCCATGAGCGTTCGTGCGTACCGCGACATTTACCGGCGCAAATCCCGGCAGATTCACGTCGGTCCCGTCGCGATCGGCGGCGACGCCCCGATCAGCGTGCAGACGATGACCAACACCGTGACGTCCGACGCGCGCGGCACCATCGACCAGATCCGGCATATCGAGGAGGCGGGCGCCGACATCGTGCGCGTCTCGTGTCCCGACGAAGAATCGACCGCCGCGATGAAGGCGATCTGCAAGGCCTCGAAGATTCCCGTCGTGGCCGACATTCACTTCCACTACAAGCGCGCCATCGAGGCGGCTGAGGCCGGCGCGGCCTGCCTGCGCATCAATCCGGGTAATATTGGCAGCGCCCAGCGCGTGAAGGACGTCATCAAGGCGGCCAAGGACCACGGCTGCTCCATGCGCATCGGCGTCAACGCCGGCTCGCTCGAAAAGGATCTGCTGGAACGTTACGGCGAGCCGTGCCCGGAAGCGATGGTCGAAAGCGCGCTCAGCCACGCCAAGATTCTCGACGACAACGATTTCCGCGAATACAAGATCTCGGTGAAGGCCTCGGACCCCTTCCTCGCGGTGGCGGCTTATCAGGCGCTGGCGGGAGCCGTCGATTGCCCGCTGCATCTGGGCATCACCGAGGCCGGCGGCATGATCTCCGGTACGGTGAAATCCTCGATCGGCATGGGCATGTTGTTGTGGAGCGGCATCGGCGACACCATCCGCGTTTCGCTGTCCGCCGATCCGGTGGAAGAGGTGCGCGTCGGCTTCGACATCCTGAAGTCGCTGAATCTGCGCCATCGCGGCGTGAACATCATTTCGTGCCCGTCCTGCGCGCGCCAGGGCTTTAACGTGATCGAGACCGTGAAGGTGCTGGAGGACCGCCTTAAACACATCACCACGCCGATGTCGCTGTCGATCATCGGCTGCGTGGTGAATGGGCCGGGCGAGGCGCGCGAGACAGACCTGGGCTTCACCGGCGGCGGCGCCGGCAAGGGCCACGGCCAGATCTACCTCAACGGCGAGATGGCCTACCGTCTCGACAACGAGAACATCGTCGACCACATCGTCGAGCTTTGCGAGAAAAAGGCCGCCGAGATCGAGGCGTCGCGCGGCAAGCTCGAAGCAGCTCAGTAGCGACACTATGAGCTGTCCTCCCGGGCTAGCGGCGCAGCCGCGCAGACCCGGGGCCCACCGAGATGCGGTCGCAGTGGGTCCCGGCTCACGCTCGCTTCGCTCGCTGGCCGGGATGACAGAGAATAAGACATGATTCCCACTTCCAAACTCGAACGCTTGCTCGACCGCTTTCATGCGGTGGAGGCGGAGCTTACCTCGGGCGTCGCGGGCGGCACCTACGTCAAGCTGTCGAAGGAGCACGCCGAACTGGCGCCGGTGATCGCGGCCGTCGAAGCCTATCGCGTCGCGGAAAAGCAATTCGTCGAAGCGGACGCGCTGGTCGGCGATCCGTCCACCGACCCCGAAATGCGCGCGCTGGCCGAGCAGGAGCGCGCGGACCTTAAGACGCAGCTCGAAAAGCTAGAGCATGAATTGAAACTCAAGTTGTTGCCCAAAGACGCCGACGACGACTCTTCCGCCATCGTCGAGATCCGCGCCGGCACCGGCGGCGACGAGGCGGCGCTGTTCGCCGCCGATCTGCTCGGCATGTATCAGCGCTACTGCCAGCTCCAGGGCTGGAAGACCGAGCTGATGTCCATGAGCGAAAGCGATCTCGGCGGCATCAAGGATGCGACGCTCGACGTGGTCGGCGCCGGCGTCTATGCCAAGCTGAAATTCGAAAGCGGCGTGCATCGCGTGCAGCGTGTGCCCGTCACCGAGGCGAGCGGGCGCATCCACACCTCGGCCGCCACCGTCGCCGTCCTGCCCGAGCCGGAAGATGTCGACATCGTCATCAACGACAAGGATTTGCGTATCGACGTCTATCGCGCGCAGGGGGCCGGAGGCCAGCACGTCAACAAGACCGAAAGCGCGGTGCGCATCACCCACCTGCCCACGGGCATCGCCATAGCGCAGCAGACGGAAAAATCCCAGCACAAGAACAAGGCCCAGGCGATGAAGATGCTGAAGACGAAGCTTTACGATATGGAGCGCCGCCGCCTCGACAGCGCTCGCGCCGCCGACCGCAAGAGCATGGTCGGCTCCGGCGACCGCTCCGAACGCATCCGCACCTACAATTTCCCGCAAGGCCGCGTTACCGACCACCGCATCAACCTGACGCTCTACAAGCTCGACCACATCATTTCCGGCGACGATCTGGGCGAGATCATCGACGCGCTGGTGACGGAGGATCAGGCCAGCCGCCTCGCCGAGCTGGAAGCGGACGCGTGAGCGAAACGCTGCTGCGCGATGCGGTGCGCCGCCTGGCCGCCGCGGGCATCGAGAATCCCCGCCTGGATGCGCGGCTGCTGCTGGAGCACGCACACGGCGACAACGCCCTCTTCGAAGCCCTCGTCTGCCGCCGCGCCGCGCGCGAGCCGCTGGCTTACATCACCGGCCGTAAGGAGTTCTGGAGCCTCGATTTCGAAGTCGGTCCCGACGTCCTGATTCCACGCCCCGAAAGCGAGACCGTCATCGAGCAAGCGCTGGCCGCATTTCCGGATCGGGCCGCTCCACTGGACGTTCTGGACCTCGGCACCGGGACCGGCTGCCTGCTGGTCGCATTCCTAAAGGAATTTCCCAATGCTTGCGGCTTAGGCATTGATGTATCTCAAAAAGCGCGCGCCATCGCTCATCGCAATGTGGTCCGGCACGGCCTTGCGGCGCGGGGCGCGATTGATGGCGGCGATTGGAGCGTCGCCGGCAGCTACGATGTAATTCTCGCAAACCCTCCCTATATCGAAACCGGCGACTTGGCCGGCCTCGAACCGGAGGGGGCGTACGAGCCGGTCCTTGCCCTGGATGGCGGTGCGGATGGGCTGTCTGCTTATCGCGCCGTAGTGCCTGTTTTGGCCGTGTTGCTGAGACCGGGCGGGCGCGCCCTTCTTGAGATAGGGGCTGGACAAGAGGGCGATGTCGCCGCCGTTTTGGCGCTGTCAGGCCTCGGCGTCGTCCGTACGGCCCCGGATTTGGCCGGAATTCCGCGGGTTTTGGTCGCGGCGCACAGAGGTTAACGCTCTCCGTTGCGGCGAAAAAGGTGTTGGAAATACGGTGCCGACCCGCTAGCTTCCGGCTCTGGGGAAAAGGTATCCCGCCGGCTGACCTGACGATTTGTCGGTCGAGGCGGCGACAGGGCGCGTTCGGCGCGTCCGGCCTTGGACAAAGCGAAAGACGAACTCTGCATGTTTCTGGTGCAAAGCGGCTCGCGCGTATCTGGGCGCGGCGGGCGATGACGATGAAGAACAGCGGGACGGATCGAAGCCGTCCGAATCCAAAGGGGCTACAGTGAAACGCTCGAGAAGAGGCGGCCGCAGGCCGCAACCCGGTCACAACGGACACAACGGCGGGAACAACGGCGGCGGCGGGCACAACCCCAACCGCACGTTCGACTCCAACGGCCCGGAGATAAAAATCCGCGGTTCGGCGTCGCATGTGTACGAGAAGTATCTGCAGCTCGCCCGCGACGCCAACGCCTCCGGCGACCGGATCATGGCGGAGAGTTATCTCCAGCACGCCGAGCACTATTACCGCATCATGGCGGCGGCGCAGGCGCAGGTTCAGCAATACCAGCAGCAAAGCAGCGGCGGCCAGGGCCAGGGCGGCGCTAACCCCAACAACCAGTACCGTTCGCCCAACGGCGCCGGCGATCAGCCATTCGTTCAGCAGTCCGACACCCAGGCCAGCACGCCTTCTTTCTCCCTGACCGAAGGCCAGGGCGATGAAGAAGAGGAAGAATCCGGCGAGGCCGAGGCCCAGGAATAGGCTGGTTCCCCGGCCGGCGGGGTTGTGCTTTCGCCCTTCAATTCCCAAATAGGTCTCGTGGAGCGGCGCCCTTAACGGGGCCGTAGTCCAAATGGATGAGACTCGTCCTAGGCTGCTGACCAGGAGCCGGGACCTGGGCTTGAGAGGCAGAGATGGACATCGAGAAATTCACCGAGCGGGCGCGCGGGTTCATGCAATCCGCCCAAGGGTTGGCGCTGCGCTCCAATCACCAGTTCTTCACGCCCGAACATCTGCTGAAGGTCCTCATCGACGATGAGGAAGGCTTGGCGGCGCGGCTGATCGCGGCGGCCGGCGGCAAGCCGGAACAGGTTTGCGACGGCGTCGCACGGGCGCTGACGAAACTGGCCAAAGTCGAGGGTTCCGGTTCGGGCCAAGTTTACCTCGCCCCCGAAACCGCGCGCCTGTTCGAAACGGCGGAGCAGTCGGCCAAGAAGGCCGGCGACAGCTTCGTGACCGCGGAATATCTGCTGTTGGCGCTGGCCATGGCCGCAGGGACGGAATCGGCAAGGATCCTCAAGGACGCCGGCGTCACGCCCCAGAACCTCAACAAGGCGATTGCCGATCTGCGCAAGGGGCGCACGGCCGACAGTGCGACAGCCGAGAACCAGTATGACGCGTTGAAGAAGTACGCGCGCGACCTCACCGAACTGGCCCGCACCGGAAAGCTCGATCCGGTCATCGGCCGCGACGAGGAGATTCGCCGCACGATCCAGGTTCTGTCCCGCCGGACGAAGAACAATCCGGTCCTGATCGGCGAGCCGGGCGTCGGCAAGACCGCGATCGCGGAAGGCTTGGCGCTGCGCATCGTCAACGGCGACGTGCCGGAAAGCCTGCGCGACAAGCGGCTGATGGCGCTCGACATGGGCGCGTTGATCGCGGGCGCGAAATACCGCGGTGAATTCGAAGAGCGGTTGAAAGCGGTGCTGAGCGAGATCACCGCCGCGCAAGGCAGCGTCATCCTCTTCATCGACGAGATGCATACCCTGGTCGGCGCCGGCAAGGCCGAAGGGGCGATGGATGCCTCCAACCTGCTCAAGCCGTCGCTGGCGCGCGGCGAGCTGCATTGCGTCGGCGCCACCACGCTCGACGAATTCCGCAAGCACATCGAGAAGGATGCGGCGCTGGCACGGCGTTTCCAGCCTGTGTTCGTGTCGGAGCCCACGGTGGAGGACACGATTTCCATCCTGCGCGGCCTGAAGGAGAAATACGAAGTTCACCACGGCGTGCGTATTACGGACTCGGCGATCGTCGCCGCCGCACAGCTGTCCAACCGCTACATCACCGACCGTTTCCTCCCCGACAAGGCCATCGACCTGATGGACGAGGCAGCCAGCCGCTTGCGGATGCAGGTGGATTCCAAACCGGAGGAGTTGGATGAACTCGACCGCCGCGTCGTCCAGCTCAAGATCGAACGCGAAGCCCTGAAAAAGGAGACCGACAAGGCGTCGAAGGACCGTCTGGCGGCGCTCGAAAGCGAACTCGCTGACCTCGAGCAGAAGACCGCATCGCTGGCGGCGAAATGGCACGAGGAAAAGAAGTCGGTCCAGCACGCACAGAGCCTGAAGGAGAAACTCGACAAGGCGCGCCAGGATGCCGAAATTGCCCAGCGCCGCGGCGACTTCGCGCGCGCAGGCGAATTGACCTACGGAGTCATACCCGACCTGGAACGCAGGTTGAAGGCGATAGAAGAACGGCAGAGCACCGCGTTGGTGAACGAGGCCGTGACCCCCGAGCACATCGCCGGCGTGGTCTCGCGCTGGACCGGCATTCCCGTCGACAAGATGCTGCAAGGCGAACGCGACAAGCTGCTGCACATGGAGCAATCGCTCGAGGCGCGCGTCGTCGGCCAAGGCGAAGCGGTCCGCGCGATCTCGAATGCCGTTCGCCGCGCCCGCGCCGGGTTGCAGGACCCCAACCGCCCCATCGGTTCGTTTCTCTTCCTCGGCCCGACCGGCGTCGGCAAGACGGAGCTCACCAAGGCGCTGGCCGCCTTCCTGTTCGACGACGACAACGCCATGGTCCGCATCGACATGAGCGAATACATGGAGAAACATGCGGTGGCGCGCTTGATCGGCGCGCCGCCCGGCTATGTCGGCTACGAGGAAGGCGGCGCCCTCACCGAAGCGGTGCGGCAGCGACCTTATCAGGTAATCCTGTTCGACGAGGTCGAAAAGGCGCACGCCGACGTCTTCAACGTGCTGCTGCAGGTTTTGGACGACGGACGCCTCACGGACGGGCAGGGCCGCACGGTGGACTTCAAGAATACCGTAATCATCCTGACCTCGAACCTCGGCACGGAATTCCTCGCCGGCGACGATACCCGCGCCGCCCGCGCCCAAGCGATGGCCGCCGTGCGCGCCCATTTCCGTCCGGAGTTCCTGAACCGGCTGGACGAGATCATCGTGTTCCACCGGCTGTCTCGCGCCAACATGGACAAGATCGTCGACATCCAGATCGAGCGCATGCAGGAATTGGTCGCGGACCGCAAGATCGAAATCGCACTCGACGCCAAAGCGCGCGAATGGCTGGCGAATGCCGGCTACGACACGGTGTACGGCGCGCGGCCGCTGAAGCGCGTCATCCAGCGCCGGTTGCAGGACCCGCTGGCGCAGCTGCTTCTCGAGGGCAAGATCGCCGACGGGGCCAAGGTGAAGGTGGGCGCCGGGAAATCCGGTCTCACCATCAACGGCAAGGAGTTTTCGGCTTCGCCGGACGACGCCGAATTCGAACAGGCTTCGAGCAAGGCGCTACATTAGGGACCGGCCGCGCTATTTCGTTGCCGCTCTGAGATCCGTGGAAATATCCGCGACTTTGGTTTCCAGTTTCGTCGAGACCAGCTCGTTATCGATATGCAGCCGTTCCGACTGGAACGCGCGCAGGTCCTTGCCGGCTAGCTTGCGCCCTTGCGCCACCTTCACCTTGGTCGGATTGACCTGCACATTGTTGACGCGGATTTCGTAATGCAGATGCGGGCCGGTCGCCATGCCGGTCATGCCGCTATAGGCGAACACTTGGGCCTGGCGCACGCGCGAACCCTTGTGCAGGCCCGGCGCAAAACGCGACAGATGCCCGTAAGCGGTCGAATAACCGTTGCCGTGGTCGATCAGCACGAATTTGCCGTAGCCGTTCTCCCATCCCATGTATTTGATTACGCCCGAACCGGCGGCCATCACCGGCGTTCCGATCGGCACCCCGAAGTCAACGCCTTTGTGCATTCGCGAGTAGCCCAGAATGGGATGGAAGCGCATGCCGAAACCGGAGGTGATGCGCGCGCCGTCGACCGGCGTTTTCATCAACATGCCTTTGGCGCTTTGGCCGCGGGAATCGAAATAATCCGCAGGCTCGTTGGGATCCGGCTGGTAGCGGTAGAGCGCGATCTCCCGGCCGCCGAGCTTCATCATCGCGTAGGAGATGTTGCCTTGCTTCGCGGGCTGGCCCTGCGGCGTGTAGTAGTAGTCGTAGAAAACCTCGAACGAATCGCCGGGGTGAAGGTCGCGCTGGAAGTCCACCTTGTACGAAAACATCTTGATCATCTGCACGACGACGTCCGCCGGAACGCCGGCCTGCATCGCGGAAAGATAAAGGCTGGAATTGATCGTCGCCCCGGCGCGGTGGACATGCGCGACAAGCTGCGTCACGGCGTCGTTGGCGGTGAAACTGCCGTCCGGGCCGCGTACCACCGTGATGTTGTGCTCGATCGACGGCGAGAAGGTGATGGACAACAGCCGTGCGATCGGTTCCGCCGCCGCCGGTTGAGCGTTTGCCGGATCGCCGTTGGTATCGTCGTTGGAAACGGGATTGTCGAAGTTCGAGACCGCTGACTGATCCGTTTGCTGTCCGGTGGCGAAGCTGAGATCGAAGGATTGGCCCGAGCGCAGATTGCGCGGATTGAAAACCTTTGCCAGAGCAGCGACCGCGCCGTTGGCGTCGTCGGCGGAAATGCCCGCGTCTTCCAGGGCGCCCGCCAGCGTGTCGCCGCGCTCAAGCGTCATCGTGTGCGTCTCGACGCCCGGATTGGCGTTGGTGGTGCCCGCTTGTTCGGCTGCCAACGCATTGTCCATCTGGCCGGTTGCGGTCTGCTGGACCTCGGCAGGCGCGGCCGCGCCCCACATCGTATTCAACGCGTCGCCAACCGATGTCAGCTGCTGGAACACGCGGTAAGGAAAAAAGTTCGCATTCTCGAAACCGCGGGAGTTGGCGGGCGCCATCGTGCCCGCTGCCAGCAGACCGATGGATCCGACAATCACGGCGGTGAGCGAGGTGGAAACGAGGGCCCAGCGGCCGTCTGCTGTGGCAAGGGCAGTGGCGGCTTTCCGCGCGGACAGGCGCCAGTCGGATGCAAAGAATATCTGCGTCGGCTCGGATTGAGAGTCCACGGCGGCTCCTGCGTTATCGGTCACGCGGTTGCATGAAATCCCCGGCCCCAAATTTTTAGCGCGCCGCGAACGGTGACTTCGGCATATAGCCCGACGCCATACTCGGCCGTCAACCATTACGGAGCTGTTAAGGCTAAGGTCATTCACCTATGGATGAAGAGTTGTGCCAATGCGCGATTCTCGCGATCGCAACAGCAAGATTCGCGCCTGAATAATCGCGGCTCACGGGCGATGCGCCGATGAGCCGCAATCTCCGATCTTGGGACGATTCTAAAGTCGGACGAGAAGTCCCTCCGCGATCCGCCCATGCAGCCAGCCGATGCCTCTGGCGATATGCAGGACCACGAAGAACATGAGGATGCCGGCCAGCGCCAAAAGCATCAGGCCGGGAGCCGTGTGGAACAGATGGTCGAGCCAGGGAACGTCGGGCACTTGGACGTGGCTGTGGTCGGTGATGAGCGAATAGATCGCGCCGCCAGCGACGCCGAGCGACACCGAAAGTCCGACCACGGCCGTCACGAAGTAGATAATTCCGAGCGGCAGCATCAGCAGCAGATAGAACATCGAGGTCCAGGTCCGCATGTCGAGCAGCGCTTCCTTGATGCGCGACCAGATGGATTCGTCGGGCGGTGTCGTCGGCGCCATGCGGCGCGGCATACGCACGCCTAGCAAACCTTCGACGATGCGCCCTTCGACGTGACTGAGCATGCGAATGGAGCCGACGAAGAGCAATGCGAAGGGAATGCCGAGGATCAGGATGGCAAATCCGGCCGTCAGCGATATTCCGGTAATCGTCCACACGAAATAGAAAATGCCGGTCACCAGCGACAGCAGCATGTAGAGCAGCGCGCCATAGGTGCGCGGATCGGAAATGACGTTGAAGAAGCCGTAGCGGCGTTGTGCGGACGGCTCCGACTTCGGGAAAGGTGTGGAAATTGCTGCTTCCATGTCGCGGTACTCCTCTGCGATTTCTTGCGGCGAGCCGTAGGTTTCCACCACGGACGCCATGACGTTGGCTTCGGGTTCGCCCGGATGCTGGGCGATCTCGTTGTTGAGGTGCTCTTCGCAATCCGCCAGCGCGTCCGAGATCAGGCCGGGCGCCGCACCTTTCAGCGCGCGGCGCAGTTGATCCAGATAGGCGCGGACCGTTTCAGGCGGTCGGTCTGAATTCATGGGCCATTCCTCCGGTGCCGGCTTTGAGTGCGTCGTCGACGAACTCGCGCATGTCGCGCCAGGCGAACTGCCATTCGGCCAGCGCCCGCTTTCCTTCGTCGGTGATGTTGTAGTAGCGCCGCGGCGGACCGAAGGCGGATGCTTCCACCCGGCTCGCCAGGAGACCCAGCGCGTTCAGCGAACGCAGGACCGGGTAGATTGCGCCCTGTTTGAAGATCAGACCGCCTTCGCCCTCGGCCTTCACGGCTTTGGCGATTTCGTATCCGTACATCTCCCGGCCCGCGCGAGCGAGCACGGCCAGGAGGACGAGCGATGAGAGCCCGGCCATCAGTTCCTTACGGAATTTGCGCGTGTATTGGGATTCGTCGGTCACTGACTGAACACGCCTTTCTTCCGCCCTCCTACTATTACGAAGTCCTATCTAGCATGAACTTCGTAATATGCAAGACCCCCCTCTAGGGAAGTTGCAACTATTTTGATTCGGCTTGAGAAATGGTTAACGGAACAGTTTGCCGCAGCCTGACAGCTGAACAGGCATAGAGGCGTCTTGGCCCAAGATGGCCAATCTGTTCAGACGCCGTCGTTCCTTGCGCACGGGCATGCCTACATCAGGCTTATGAAAGAAGTGGGAGGAAAACTTGCAGCGAGCCATTCAATCGCTTGGATCACTGAGCTCAGAGGGAATGCTCGCCGCGACCGCAGATGGGATTACCCGCATTCATAACCATGGCCGCCGATTATTTGGTGCCGCGGAAAAATTGACGACGAACGGAGATCATTTAGCTGCAGAAATTCTCAAGAACCTTGCGGAAGAGGAAATCGCAAAAGTTCTAATTTTGGTGGATGCCGTACGTTGTCCCGTGCGATTTCAAATGGAACGTAACCGAACGCTTGAATACTTTTACAGTCATCTCGCAAAAGGCATTTATGCAGAAATTTGCAATTGGCGACCGATAAATTTCTCCGAGGTTCAGCGCGGCATAGAAGACCTTCGTGCAGGACATTATCTTGATGGTCCGACAGGTAGCGATTGGATATTTCCAAATCAAATCGAACGTTCGCGCGAAGACAAACTTTATGTTGATTATGTAGGTGATGACAGCGATTCACACGCTGTTCGTGATTGCAGTTGGTATACTCCCACCGAAGTTCCATGGCCGTTTGTTACATCTGCCGCAATTGACATTGCGTCTGCGCTTTATGCTGCAGGCATAACGACATGTGGCGGATTAAAGATCGTTGCGAGACTTTGGCGTTCTGTTGAAATAGCGCCAGAGATGACTTCGCATTGCCTAGAGGAATTAAATTGGAGCACATTGGAAGCCCTTAATGAAGTTGGGTTACTCAAAACCGATAATAATGACATACTCAGCACGATCAGGAACCGCTGGCAGTTTCCGCTATGGTCACTGGATTTGAGAAAGCGTGAAGTTGATAAGGAAACGCTTCGCGAAATTCGTCGCCAATGGGTCCCGGACTAACCATGCACATCGACGCCTATCTCGAACGCATCGCCTTCGCCGGCCCTGTGCGCCCCGATCTCGCGACGCTGACGGCGCTGCATCACGCGCACCTGCAAGCCATCCCTTATGAAAACCTCGACGTCCAGCTCGGCCGCCCGGTCACTATCGAGCGCGCGCCGATCTTCGACAAAATGGTCGCGCGCCGCCGCGGCGGCTGGTGCTACGAGATGAACGGGCTGTTCGGCTGGGCGCTGGCCGAGTTGGGTTTCCGCGTGACGCGCAGCGCCGGCGCCGTGATGCGCGAAGTCTCCGGCGATGCGTCCATCGGCAATCATCTGGTGCTGAAGGTCGAACTGGAGGAGGGGCTTTATCTCGCCGACGTCGGTTTCGGCGACGGACCCATCGATCCCATCCGCATCGAGTCCGGGCGCTTTTCGTCGCGCGGCTTTGGCTTCGCGCTGTCGCGGGAGAGCGGCGGCTGGTGGCGGCTGCACAACCACAAAGGCGGCGGCGCCGCATCGTTCGATTTCAACCTGGCGCCCGCCGACGAAGCGCTGCTGGCGCGGAAATGTGATTGGCTCCAATCGAACGAAGAGTCGGTTTTCGTGCAGAACGCCGTCTGCCAGCGCTACACCGCCGACGGCTTGGCGATCCTGCGCGGGCGGGTGCTGCGCACGTTGACGCCGCTCGGACATACCGACCGCCTGATCGCCGGCGCCGGCGAATATGTCTCGGTGTTGGACGAGGTGTTCGCCCTTCCGCTCCCCGAAGCCGCCGCGCTGTGGCCGAAAATCTGCGCCCGGCACGAAGCGCTGATGGCACAGCGGCCGGTTTCAAGCTGACTTTCGCGCCGTGATGACGGCCGATGAGCCGACTTTGCCTTCGATCCGCGTTTCGCTGAAGCCGTTGTTCGCCAGCAGCTCGAAGGCGCCGGCGATTTCCTGGCCGGAGCGGCTGATCGGATTGGGGAGCCATTCCGGTCCGGCTTTCCTGTGCACGCGCAGGATCAACAGCAGCAGACCGCCCGGCTTGAGCACGCGCCGGACTTCGGCGATGTCGTGCGCCGGATCGCCCCAGAACTGGAAACAATGCAGCACCGCCGCTTTGTCGAAACGCGCGTCTGGCCAGGGCAGGGCGGAGACTTCTCCCAGCTTCAGTTCCACTCTGCCCTTCTTGCGAAATCTTTTCGTGCGCTTTTCCGCGGTGCGCAGCATCAGCTCGGACGGATCAACGCCGCCGACAAATCCGCCGCGTGCCCTTTTTGCCAGCCGCTTCAGCAGCCGGCCGGTGCCGAACCCGACCTCCAGGATCGCGTCGGTCTGCTGCACGTCGAGTCGCTTTAGCGCGAACTTGTGGACGCGGGAATTGGCGCGGTCCATGAACCAGCCGAATACGCCGCCCCAGAAGCCGTGCGGCTGCATCCCCTGGTGAATCTTGCCCCCAACCATGCTCACGTCCCGGCGAGTATGATCTTCTCGACCTTTACATAATCAGTTTTTCCGGTGCCAAGCACGGGAATATTGTCGGCGTGGATAATCCGCCGCGGAACCGCGATTTCCGCCACGCCGTGGTTCTGCGCCCAACCGACCAGATCGACGCGCTGGGCCTCGGGATATGTCGTCAGCAGCACGATCTGCTCGCCCTTGCGCCCGTCCGGAACGGCGATGGCGGCGTGGCTGTGATCCGGCCACAAGGAGGATGCGCAATTCTCTACCACCGCCAGCGACACGGTTTCGCCGCCCACCTTGGCGAAGCGCTTGAGCCTGCCCTTGATGGAGATGAAGCCCTCCTCGTCGATGGCCACGACGTCGCCCGTGTCGTGCCATCCGCCTTCGAGCGGAACGATGACGCCGGGGTCTTCCGGCTTGATGTAGCCGAGCATGACGTTCGGCCCTTTCAGGAACAGCCGCCCGGCGTTGGGGATGCCCTCGACCGGCTCGAGGCGCGCCTGCATTCCGGCCACCAGCCGGCCGCACGTTCCCGGACGGTTGGCGCCGGGCTGGTTGGCGGCGGCGACGGGCGCGGTCTCGGTCACCCCGTATCCTTCGATCAGGTCGATGGCGTATTTCTTGCGCAACAGCTGCCGCGTTTCGTCGCGCACCCGTTCCGCGCCGCACACCGCGATGCGCAGCGAGTTGAGATCGCCCTGTTCGCCGGCGCGCGCATATTGCGACATGAAGGTATCGGTGGAGAGCAGGATCGTGGCTCCCGTCCGCTTGACGCGGCGCACGATCTCGTGCGGCTGCAGGGGCGTGGGGTGAAGCACGATCTTGATGCCCAGGAACAGCGGCATCAGCACGCCGACCGTCAGCCCGAAACAGTGGAAGGTCGGCAACGGGTTGAACAGGATGTCCGTCGGATACAATGCGATGTGCGCGCGCACCTGCTCCACGTTGACCAGCAGGTTGCCGTGCGACAGCGCCACGCCCTTCGGCGCCCCCTCGGTGCCCGAGGTGAAAAGCACGACCGCCGTCGATTCGTGCGGCGGCCGCGAGGCAACCAGACCCGGCAGGAATTGTCCGACGCCCGCCGCCGCCTTGTCGAAGACCGAGAGTTTCTCGCGGACGTCCTCCAGATAGATCAACTCCGCAACCGCGGAGAGTTCGGCGGCCAGCGCGTCCAGCTTGGCGAGTTCGATGAAGCGCCGTGCCGTGACGATGCGCTTGATCTTGGCCGTGCGCAGCGCGCTCATCAGGCCGCTGGCGCCGCTGGTGAAGTTCAGCATCGCGGGAATCCGGCCGAAGGCGGAGACCGCGAAATAGGCGATGACGGCGCCGATGCTGGTCGGCAGCATGATGCCCACGCATTCGCGGCGCGAAGTTCCTTTCTTCAAGGCGTTGCCCATCGCCAGCGCCGCGCGCACGATCTCGTCGTAGGTCAGGACCCGCTCGTCCCCGTCGACGATCGCCTGGCGCTTGCCGCCGTAGCGCGCACGGGCGTCGATCAGCGCCTGGAAGATCGTCTTCCGGGTACGGACCATGTCGAGCGGGAAAATATCCTCACCCGACGCGGCGGCGACGGTTGCGACGGCCAATGGCTCCTCCCCGGGAAAGCGGGCATGTCCCGCTCTCGGCTTTGGGGGCAACCTAACCCCGTGATTTTCCGCAGGGCAAGCTATATGTAAGAACCATGACCACCGTTTTCGACCAGACCGGGAAGGACAAGCGCGCCCTGCGCCACCCGGAAAAGGCCAACCGGCCCGACAGCCCGGTCCTGCGCAAGCCGGAATGGATCCGCGTCAAGGCACCCATGGGGCGGGAATACTCGCAAACGGAGGCCATCGTCCGCGAGCACGGGCTGCACACCGTCTGCGAAGAGGCCGGCTGCCCCAACATCGGCGAGTGCTGGACCCATCGCCACGCCACCATGATGATCTTGGGGGACACCTGCACGCGCGCCTGCGCCTTCTGCAACGTCAAGACCGGCCTGCCGGGGCCGCTGGATTCCGGCGAGCCGGGACGCGTCGGCGAGGCCGTCGCCAGGCTCGGCCTCAAGCATGTCGTCGTCACCTCGGTAGACCGCGACGATCTGCCGGACGGCGGAGCAAACCATTTTGCGCAAACCATCGAAGCGATCCGCAAGGCAAGCCCCGGCACCACCGTGGAAGTACTGACGCCGGATTTCCTGCGCAAGCCGGGCGCCATCGAAACGGTGATGGGGGGGCGCCCCGATGTCCTCAACCACAATCTCGAAACCGTGCCGCGGCTGTACCTGACCGTGCGCCCTGGTGCGCGCTACTTTGTCAGCCTGCGCCTGCTCGAGCGTGCCAAGGACCTGGCGCCCCACGGCTTCACCAAATCCGGCTTGATGGTCGGCCTGGGCGAAACCCGCGAAGAGATCATGCAGGTGATGGACGATCTGCGCGCCGCCGGCGTGGACTTCCTTACCATCGGCCAATATCTCCAGCCGACGAAGAAGCACGCACCGCTCGACCGCTTCTGGTCGCCAGCCGAGTTCAAGGCGCTAGAATCGATTGCGCGCGCCAAGGGCTTCCTGATGGTGTCGGCCAGCCCGCTGACCCGCTCGTCCTATCACGCCGATTCCGACTTCGCGGAACTCAAGGCGGCGCGGACGATCTCATAGAATTGCGGCGGAAGGTTCTTCGCATATCTCTTTGCTTCTTCGATAGGAATCGTAAGCGCGTTAACCACTCGACGCCCGCGGTTAAACCGTGTTATAAGCGACTTAAAATCATTATGTGGTGTTGGCCGTTTTTTAAGGTGCGCCATTCTGTCGGGATAACCATCGGGGGCAGCACATGGGCATTTCGTTCACGGCATTCTTGCATCCAGAACGTCTGGCCCGTTGCGGTGTCGCCGCGGCGGCGGCGTTGAGCATCGCATCGGCCGCGCAGGCCGCGGACGTCGCCGGAGCAAAGGACCCCGCCTTCCTCAAGCGGTATCAAGGGTCGCAAATCGTATTCTCCGCCGCACGCAGCTTCGACGATTATGCGCTGGTCGTTCCCGATCCCGCCCATCCCGGCAATTGGACGTCGGACAAGCGCGAAGGCGCCGTCACGCGGCTGTTCTATCGCGTGCCCGCGGGCCATACCGCCCTCGAACTCTTGCGCAATTACGAGCAAGCTACGAAGGAAGCAGGGCTCGCAATCGCCTACGAACAAATGCCGTGCAAAGAGGATCAGCCGCGAGAGCCGGCCGACCGGATCTACAATTTGGTGCAGGGCACGGGAATAACGGCAAATCCGTTCGTGACGAGGACGGGTTCCTACGTGTTTGCGGCTCCGCTCGGTTCTTTCTGTTTCTTCACCGCCAAAGGCGCGGCCGGCGGCCAGGACATCGGCCTGACGGTCGGCGTGGTGGAGGAAAAGGCCCCGAACCAGGACGACAGAATGCTGATGGCGCAAACGCCGCTGAAGTTTGCGCAAGGCGAGATCCTCGTCATGGTCGACGTGGTCGCCACCAAGGCCATGGAAAACAAGATGGTGGTGGTCAAGGCCATCGACATCGCCGACGCGCTGGCGAACAAAGGTTTCATCGATCTCTATGGCGTCTATTTCGATACCGACAAGACCGCGGTGAAGCCAGAAAGCGCTGCGACGCTCGATGAAGTGGCGACCCTGCTCAAGATCGACCGTTCGCTCAGGCTGGAAATCTCGGGCCATACCGACAACAGCGGCAAGAGGGATCACAACCTCAAACTGTCGCTGGGTCGCGCGCAGGCGGTGGTGCAGACGCTGGTCGCGAAATACGGCATCGACGCCAAGCGGCTGATTGCGAAGGGCTACGGCGACAGCAAACCCGTCGCGCCGAATACGAACGCGGAAAACAAGGCAAAGAACCGAAGGGTGGAATTGCGGAAGATTTGAGCTGCCGCAAATCGGATGATTCAAGACAACTTTTCGGGTTACGGACATCGCGTCCGTACGCATAAATGGGAGAGCACCATGAAATCGTCAGGTGACGGGCTTGTCTCGGGATCGGGGTACGCCTTGAAATTCAAAAGGGGACTTGCCGCCCGGATGGCTGGCCGCGCCGCCGTTGCGGTGGGTTTGGCGGCTTGCGCTGCTCTGTTCGTTGCCTCGGCGCACGCCGCGGACCTCTGCAACAACACCAACACGGGCGGTGTGCTCAACAATCCGTCCAGCCACCGTACCCCGTGCAATCTCGGCCAACCGGCGCACATCACCCAGCTCGTCACCTACCATTGGAACAATGGCATGGGCGCGAGGCCGGGGACGATCCTGCTGTTCAGCCCGAACACCGGGAACCAGTGGGGACCGTTCCCCGCCAGCGGTTCGTCGGGCCAGGGCGGCAAGGCCAACGTCAACTGGACGGCGAATGTGAACATCTCCGTGCCGGCAGGACTCTATCAGGTGATCGATTCCGACCCTTCAACCTGGTCTTGGAACAGCACCTCCGGCGGGTATGGCTTCGCGATTGTCAGCGGCAACTACACTTTCGGCGGCAAGTACACCTACAGTGCTCCAACGCCGACGCCCGTGCGCAGGCTGATCCTGCCGCAGCCGTCGCCGACGCCCAGAACGCTGCCGAACCCGATGCCGCCACCGCCGTCGCCGGCAACGCTCCCGCTGCCCAACCCCTGCCACGCCAATTCGGCCACCTACCTTGAGCTGGCCAAGCCGGTGTGCTCGGGTCCGCCCGGGACAACCCTGACGCTCTACGTCAGCCGTGCCGGCCTGAAAATGCGGCCGACGGCGGCGATCTTCAAGCGCGGTCCCATTGGGCAAATGTTGTTCGCCAATGTGAACCTGCCTTACGGTCCGGCGTTGTTCCAGCAGCCGCTCACTCTGACCAGGGGCGATGGGCTGATGCCGGGGAGTCTTTACACGGTCGCGATTCCCGCCGGCGCGTGCCTGACCGGACGCAACCACATGTGGGCCTTCGACATCGAAATCCCAAACGGCGGCGATATTGACGTCGTCAGCGTGCAGTGCTGATTTAAGCGGGGGCGGAATGACCTGAAGCGGCGGCTCCACTAGGGGCCGCCGCGTCGCTTGGGAGGTATCGGCACGTCGGGCTTCACGCTAGACGTGCCCGTCCGGCCAGCGAACGAGCGAGCAATGCCGTCTCATTCCGAATCTCGCCTTGTGCAGTATCCGGCCACCCTGATGTACGCGATTGTGGCGGACGTCGAGCGGTATCCGGAGTTCTTGCCCTGGTGTGCCGGCTTACGCGTGTTGTCCCGCGAACGCATCGGCGGGCGCGATCGTCTGCTGGCGGAAATGCTGGTCGGCTTCGGGGCGCTGCGCGAACGCTACACCAGTCGCGTCGCGCTCGACGCCGTGGAGCGCACCGTCGACGTGACGCAGACCGACGGCCCGTTCCGGCAACTGGAAAGCCACTGGCGCATCGCGCCGGACGGCGAGGGCTGCCGCGTGGACTTCTCCATCGCCTTCGAATTCAAAAACGCCTTGCTCAACGCCGTGGCCGGCAGCGCCTTCGAACATGCGCTGCTGAAGATGACGGACGCTTTCGAGGCGCGGGCGAAGGCGCTGTCGGGCAGGAGCGGCTAATACCTCGTCGGCTGCGTCGCGGGCGCGGCCATCGGGTGCTGCATCATGGGCATGGCGTTCATGCGCGGCGTCGTGTCGGACCGGTACGCTATCATAGATTTTGCGAAGTTGAGCGTGATCGTTTCGGTCGGCATATATCCGCCTGCGCCCGCGTTATTCACCGAACTGATGAGGACATCTTGAAGCGTGATCACTTCGATGCGGCCGCCGGAAACGACCTCCTCGATAACGACGCTCTTGAAGTGCTGTCCATTGGCGCACGCCAATGTCAGCTTCGGCGAAGCGCTGTCGACCGTTTTTGTGATTTTGATGTCACCCATGCTGGCCCTGCCGGCACCCGCGCCGCTTGTCGCCGACCCTACCGTCGCTGCTCTGCCGACGCCCCATTGGAAGCTCGACACCTCGATCCAGCCGGAATGCTTGCTGTCCGTGGATTTTCCCAGGATGCCGGGGATCTGCATATAGGCGTTGGCTGCCGCATGCGCATTCTGCACCAGCAGACCTGCCGCGAATGCCAGCCCGAGAACGAACGCACCGGCGCGATGTGTCGCAAAGCCGCTCATGGGGAACCCCGTCTGTTGTTGCAGGGCGATGCTATCGCCGAATGTTTCGACCGCAAACCGGAAAGTAACCGCAGCTTTCTTGTGGCATTGCGGCTAAAGCAGCTCTTGCAGCAGCGTCAGCGCCGCTTCCACCGTCTTCAAGCGCACTTGTGTGCGGCCGATGTCTCCGAAGCGGCGTTCCTCGTGGAGAGTCGGGCCGCCTTTGAGACAGGCGGCCATGTGAACGAGTCCCACCGGCTTCGCCTTGGTGCCGCCCCCGGGTCCGGCGATCCCAGTGACGGCAAGCGACAGATGCGCGCCGGATTTCGCCGCCGCTCCTTCGGCCATGGCGCGCGCGACGGCTTCTGATACCGCACCGTACTTCACGATCAGGGCGTGCGGCACGCCCAGCAATTCTTCCTTAGAGGCGTTGGAATAGGTCACGAGCCCACGCTCCAGTACATCCGACGAGCCGGGAATTTCCGTCAGCAATCCGGCGATCAAGCCGCCGGTGCAGCTCTCCGCCGTGACCAGACGCAGGCCTTTCGCCCGCGCCGCGTCGAGCACGGTCTTTGCGAGGGGGAGAAGAGCAGGGGAGAACATCACGCCAGTCCGAAATGCGCGAGCAGAAATACGATAACACCCGCCATCGCACCCGCCACGATGTCGTCGGCAACGATGCCAACGCCGCCCGCCAGTTTCTCTGCCGCCGATACCGGCCAGAGCTTGGTCATGTCGAACAGGCGGAATGCCAGGAACGCAAGTGCAAAGCCCCACAATGTCAGCGGCGCAAAGGTGCAGGCAACCCATTGCCCCGCCACCTCGTCGATCACGCATTCGGAGGGATCGCCGCGGCCGCATTCGCGGGCGTAGTTGCCCGAAAGTGGAATTGCCGCCAATCCCACCGCCACGCCGAGTCCCAGCAGCACCCAGTGGCCAGCGGCCACCGCGATCGGCCAGGCGGTCAGCGCCGCCGCCAGACTTGCCGCCGTGCCCGGCGCGACCGGCACGCGGCCGATACCGAACAGCGTCGCAGTTTGTTTGGTCCAACTCATGGCAACCTTACGGTCGCCAACGCCTGCGCCGCAAGTCCTTCGCGCCGTCCGGTGAAGCCAAGACCCTCGGTGGTGGTCGCCTTGACGCTGACGCGCGAAACGTCGAGGCCGAGAATTTCCGCGATCTTCGCGCGCATCGCCTCGCGATGCGGCGAGACCTTCGGCCGTTCGCAGATGATGGTGACGTCGCAATGCACGATAGCTCCGCCCTTGTCGCGCACCAGGCCGGCGGCATGGTCCAGGAATTTCCGGGATGGCGCGCCGCGCCAGCGTTCGTCCGTAGGCGGAAAATGTTGCCCGATGTCGCCTGCCGCGACGGCCCCGAGGATGGCGTCGGTCAGGGCGTGAAGGCCGGCATCCGCGTCGGAGTGGCCTTCCAGGGCATGGTCGTGGGGGATTTTCACGCCGCACAGCCAGACGTGGTCTCCGGGCACGAAGCGGTGCACGTCATAGCCCGATCCGGTGCGCACCTCGCCCAGGCGCGCGGAAAGCAAACCTTCGGCTACCGCAAAATCCTCCGCCGTCGTTACTTTCATATTGGTTTCTTCGCCCGGCACGGCGACGATTTTCAAACCGGCCAATTCCGCCAACGCCATGTCGTCCGTCACGTCGTGCGCGGCATGGTCGCGATGCGCCTTCAGGATCTTCCCGAAGCGGAACCCTTGCGGCGTCTGCGCCCGCAGCAAGCCGTCGCGCGGCACAGTGATCCATTTGCCGTTGTCCAGCCTGCGCAAGGTGTCGGCGACCGTCAGCAGCGGTATGGCGGCGTCGGCGCCGGCTTGCAGCGCGGCGATCACGCCGTCGATCAGGCGGGACGAGACAAGCGGGCGGGCCGCGTCGTGGATCAGCACGAAATCCGGAGCGGCTTCGGCCAAAGCTTCGAGTCCGCGGCGAACGGAGTCCTGGCGCGTGGCGCCTCCGATGGCGGGCGGGAGCAGTTTCAGTCCCGACACCGCCGTCTGATAGCGCGCCTCCTGTCCCGGGCCGATCATCACTTGGACGAGCGCGCCCGGCCGGTGGCAAAACGCTTCCACGGAGCGGCGTAGCATCGGCAACCCGAGCAGGGGGACATACTGCTTGGGCGCTTGTCCTCCGGCGCGTTCGCCTTTGCCGGCGGCGACGATCAGAATGGCGGTTGTCGGCATGAAGGCTCCGGAATCGTTCTTTTCTTGGTAGCACGGGTGCGCCGTTCCGCGCCTTCTGAAGTTCGCAGTTGCACATATTATCAGCACGGCACTATGATGCCTACGAAATGGGCATGATACCATCGTGATCGCGGACCTCAAGCAACCTGTCGAAAGCCCTGCGGCAAGCGTCATCGCCAATGCGTTGCCGATGCCCGTGATCGTGGTCGGCCCCCAGCAACAGATCGTTTTCGTGAACCCGGCCGCCGAGCAGTTCTTCGACATGGGCGCCGGCCTGCTCCTCAAACAGAAGCTCACCGACCTGATCCCGTTCGGCAGTCCGCTGCTCCAATTGATCGGCCAAGCGGTGGAGCGGCGCGCCTCCGTCGGAGAACGCGACGTCGATCTGTCGACGCCGCGGCATGGCGAGCGGATCGCCGATCTCATCGTCACGCCGCTGCCGGGACCTGACGGCGCGGCCATCGTGATGCTGCAGGAACGCAGCCTGGCGCAGCGCATCGACCGTCAATTGCTCCATCGCGGCGCGGTGCGTTCGATGCACGGCATGGCGGCGGTGCTGGCGCACGAAATCAAGAATCCGCTGGCCGGCATTCGCGGCGCGGCGCAATTGATCGAGGAACATCTGCCGCCGAACGAGCGCGATCTGACCCGGCTCATCTGCGACGAGGCCGACCGCATCCGCGCCCTGGTCGACCGGATGGAATCCTTCGGCGACACACGCGCCTTTCCGCGTGCGCCGGTCAACATCCACGAAGTGCTGGATCGCGTCCGCCGCGTCGCCGAAACCAGCTTCGCCAGGCACGTCGGCTTCGTCGAGACGTTCGATCCTTCGTTGCCGCATGTGTTGGGCGACCGCGACCAGCTCATCCAAGTGTTCATGAATCTGGTGCGCAATGCCGCCGACGCGGTGCCCGAGGCCGGCGGCGAGATCACGCTCACCACCGGATACCGCCCCGGCGTGCGCTTCGGCGCGGCGGTGGCGGGCGAACGCCTGAGCCTGCCGCTCCAGGTGACGGTAAAAGACAACGGCGCGGGGGTTCCCTCCGATCTGATGCCCTACATCTTTGATCCCTTCGTGACCACCAAACACGGCGGCTCGGGCTTGGGCCTGGCCCTGGTCGCCAAGATCGTCGGCGACCATGGCGGCGTCATCGAGTGCGATTCCGTTCCGCGCCGCACCGTGTTCCGCATCCTGCTGCCGAAAGCGGCAAACGACAGCGAAGGAATCCGCGATGCCTGAGGGCACGATCCTGATCGCCGACGACGACTCGGCGATCCGCACCGTTCTGAACCAGGCCCTGGGACGCGCCGGCTACGACGTGCGCACGACCGGAACGGCGGCGGGCTTGTGGCGCTGGGTGTCGGCGGGCGACGGCAATCTCGTCATCACCGACGTCATCCTGCCCGACGAGAACGGCTTCGATCTCATCCCGCGCATCAAGCGGCTGAGGCCGGATCTGCCGGTAGTCGTGATGAGCGCGCAGAACACCATTCTGACGGCGATCACGGCGGCGGAGCGCGGCGCCTTCGATTATCTGCCCAAGCCGTTCGATCTCAAGGAACTGACCGCCGTCGTCCAGCGCGCGCTCGCCAGCCCCCGGGCGAAGCCCGAGACGCCGGCGGACGAGGAGGGCACCGACGGCCTGCCGCTAATCGGCCGCTCCCCGGCAATGCAGGAAATCTACCGGGTCATCGCGCGCCTCACCCAGACCGATCTGACCGTGATGATTATGGGCGAGAGCGGCACGGGCAAGGAGCTTGTCGCGCGTGCCCTGCACGATTACGGCAAGCGCCGGCACGGCACCTTCGTCGCCGTCAACATGGCCGCCATTCCCAAGGAACTGGTCGAGAGCGAATTGTTCGGCCACGAGCGTGGAGCGTTCACTGGCGCTACAAACCGCGGCATCGGCCGCTTCGAACAAGCCGAGGGCGGCACGTTGTTTCTCGACGAGATCGGCGACATGCCGCTGGAGGCACAGACGCGGCTGTTGCGCGTTCTGCAGCAGGGCGAATACACCACGGTCGGCGGACGCACGCCGATCAGGACGGACGTGCGCATCATCGCGGCGACCAACCGCGACCTGCGCCAGTTGATCCAACAGGGTTTGTTTCGCGAAGATCTTTACTACCGCCTCAATGTCGTGCCGCTGCGCCTGCCGCCGCTGCGCGAGCGGGCCGAGGATATTGCCGATCTTGTGCGCCATTTCCTGCGCAAAGCCGAGGAGGAAGGCTTGCCGGCGAAGCATCTGGACACGGACGCGCTCGACATCCTGCGGCACCACCGCTGGCCCGGCAATGTCCGCGAACTGGAGAACCTGATCCGCCGGCTGGCTGTCCTGCATTCGGGCGACACGATTCCCGCCGCGGCCCTCACCGCCGAACTGAAGGAACCCGCGAAGGCGAGCAGCTTCGAAGATGGCGACGGGCCGGTATCGTTGAGCGCGGCCGTTGAACGTCATCTGGCAGCATATTTCGCCGAACATGGAGATCGCCTGCCGCCGCCTGGGCTTTACGACCGCATCGTGCAGGACATCGAACGCCCGCTTTTGTCGATCTGCCTGGCAGCAACGCGCGGCAACCAGATCCGCGCCGCACATCTCCTGGGACTCAATCGCAACACTCTGCGGAAGAAGATTCGGGACTTGGGCCTGGAGGTCATCCGCGGACTGAAAGCGGATTAGGGCTTGAACTTAACCGTGTTGTCGATTTGCATCGCAGCATTCTTGCAACAGGTTGCCAGTTCGCTACACTACGTGGCCGCAAAGCGACGCCCGCGGGGTAGCGGGCTTCACCCACCAACGAAAATCGAGAATGGCCACACGGACGGCAGTCGAAAAGCCGAATAAGGGCATGATCCGGATATTGCGCGCGGCCTCGCGGCCGTCCCGGCTTGCGCTCGGCGCGGCTTTGCTCGCCGGGCTTTCGAGTTTGTTCACTTACGCCGTCCTGAAGGGGTTGACGCCTTACAACCTGACCCCGACGGTCCTCGTCGCCCTGCTTCTGGTCAATTTGACGCTGGGCCTGTCGCTTGGTGCCCTCATCGCCTGGCGGCTGGTGCAGCTCTGGAGCGAGCGGCGCTCGGGCAGGGCCGGCGCGCGCTTGCACGTTCGGCTGGTCGCGATCTTCAGCGCCATCGCGGTCGTGCCGGCGATCTTCGTCGCGGTCTTCGCGGCGGTGACGCTCAATCTCGGTGTCGAATCCTGGTTCTCGTCTCGCGTCAAGTCGGCGTTGGAAAATGCGCTGAACGTCGCCCAGAACTACCAGACCGAACAGGAACGCGGCCTCTATCTCGATGCCAGCGAGATCGCGGCGGGGCTGCAAAACGATCCGCGCATCTTCAATTTGAAGGAAAAGACGGTCGATGTCGGCTCCATGTTCGCCAAGCTGGGCGACATGACGACCGCTCACGGCCTGCAAGGGTCGTACGTCATCGACAGCCATGGCAATCTGCTCGGCGGCGGCGCCAAGCTCAAATATTCCGCGGCGCTGGTGCCCACGCCCGAGGCCTTCGCCGCCGCGCGGGCGGGAAACATCGTGCTGGCGGGCGATCCCGACAGGGGCCTGGTGCACGCTTTGGTGCAGATGCGCTGGACGAATGACGCCTATCTGCTCGTGGTGCGGAAAGTCGATCCCAAAGTGTTCGGCTACTACCAGCACACGCAGGACGTGGTCAGCGAATACCGCCGCCTTGAGCAAAGCCGCTCGCGGGTCCAACTCGTCTTTGCGGCGATTTACGGTCTGATGTCCCTCGTCATCCTGCTGTTTGCGGTTCTATTGGGTCTCTGGGCCGCCAACAGTCTGGTGCGGCCGATTTCGCGGCTGATCGGCGCCGCCGAGCGGGTGTCGGAGGGCGACCTCAAGGCGCAAGTCGAAGTCGAGCGCGACAACGACGAGATCGGAATCCTCGGCCTGGCCTTCAACCGCATGATGCAGCAGCTCGACTCCCAGCGCGGCGCGCTGATCGCGGCCAACCGTCAGATCGACGAACGCCGGCGCTTCACGGAGACCGTGCTGGGCGGCGTCAGCGCGGGCGTCATCGGACTGGACGCCGACGGCCGGATCACCATCGTCAACCGCGCCGCCGCCCGCCTGCTGAATGCGGCTTCAGAGGAACTGGAGGGCCAGCATTACGCCGAAGCCGTTCCCGAGCTTGCCGCTCTCATCCGCCGTGCGATCCAGGAACCGGCCGCGCGCGCCGGCGGCGAAGTGACGCTCAAGCGCGCCGGCGCGACGCGTTCGCTGAGCGTGCAGGTGACCAGCGAGCACGGCCATTTCGGCAGCGGTTACGTCGCAACCTTCGACGACATCACCGATCTCGTTTCCGCTCAACGCACCGCCGCCTGGGCGGACGTTGCGCGGCGCATCGCCCACGAGATCAAGAACCCGTTGACGCCCATCCAGCTCTCGGCCGAACGGCTCAAGCGGAAATACGGCGGACGGGTCGGCGACGACCGCGAAGTCTTCGAGCAATGCACCGATACGATCATCCGCCAGGTCGGGGACATCGGGCGCATGGTGGACGAGTTCTCGTCGTTTGCGCGCATGCCGGCTCCGGTGATGCGCCGCGAATGCGCGCAGGAGCTGTTGCAGCAGGCGGTGTTCCTGCAGCGCGTGGCCCATCCGCAGACCGCTTTCGAAACCCGCATACCGAGGGAGCTGATCTGGTTCGAATGCGACGGACGGCTCGTCAGCCAGGCGCTGACCAACGTGCTCAAGAACGCGACGGAGAGCATCGCGGCGCGGACCGCCGCGGGCGACGATACGCCGGGGCGCATCGCGGTGGCGATCGAGCCTTCGGATACGCAGATCCTGATAAAGGTTTCCGACAACGGCATCGGCCTGCCGCCCGAGCATCGCCACCGCCTGACCGAACCCTACGTCACGACGCGCGCAAAGGGGACGGGGCTGGGGCTGGCCATCGTGCGCAAGATCATGGAAGACCACGGCGGCGAAATACTCCTGGAAGACGCCGCGGAAGAGG
This sequence comes from Alphaproteobacteria bacterium, assembly GCA_028871795.1. GTDB lineage: Bacteria > Pseudomonadota > Alphaproteobacteria > Micropepsales > Micropepsaceae > Rhizomicrobium. Next base: position 315,300 of record JAGWMG010000004.1, read on the forward strand.
GCAAAGGAGCGCAGGTCGTTCTGTCGTTTCCCCTGAAGAGGAATACGCGTGAGAAGGGTGTGACCGATGAGCAAACACGCATTGCCACTCGCGTCTGAAATCCTCGTTGTCGACGACGAAGAGGATATTCGCGACCTGATTGCGGGAATACTGCGCGACGAAGGCTACGAGACCCGCGTCGCCGGCGACAGCGACGGTGCGCTTGCCGCGGTGAGGCAGAGGCGGCCGCAGCTGGTCGTCCTCGACATCTGGCTGCAGGGCAGCAAATGCGACGGCATTCAGGTGCTCGACACCCTCAAGCGCGAACAGCCCGATTTGCCGGTGGTGATGATTTCTGGCCACGGCACGATCGAGACCGCGGTCGCCTCGATCAAGAAGGGCGCCTACGATTTCATCGAAAAGCCGTTCAAGGCGGACAGGCTGATCCACGTCGTCGGCCGCGCCCTCGAAGCGGCGCGGCTGAGGCGCGAAGTGCAGGAACTCAAGCTCAAGGCCGGCGACGAGACCGAGCTGGTGGGCTCCTCGTCGGCCGTCTCGCAGATCCGCCAGGCGGTCGAAAAGATCGCGCCGACCAACAGCCGCGTGTTCATCTCCGGCCCGCCGGGCACCGGCAAGGAATTGCTGGCGCGGCTGGTTCACGCGCGCTCCCGGCGCGCCGGCAACGCCTTCGTCGCCGTCAATTGCGCGACGATGGAACCCGACCGCATCGAAGCGGAGCTGTTCGGTGTCGAAAGCAGCGACGGGCCGCGCAAGATCGGATTGCTCGAGCTGGCGCACAACGGCACGCTGTACCTCGACGAAGTGGAAGACATGCCGCTGGAGACGCAGGGCAAGGTCCTGCGCGTGCTGGTCGATCAGACCTTCATCCGCGTCGGCGGCACCTCGCGCGTGCAGGTCGATGCGCGCGTTATCAGCTCCTCGTCGCGCGACCTGCGCACCGAGATCGCAGGCGGTCGTTTCCGCGAGGACCTTTACCACCGCCTCAACGTCGTGCCGGTGCGGGTGCCGTCGCTGTCCGAACGTCGCGACGACATTCCGATGCTGGTATCGCATTTTATGAAACGGCTGTCGGCGGCGTCGGGACTGGCGATCCGCGAGATCGGCGACGACGCCATGGCGGTCCTGCAGGCGCATAGCTGGCCCGGCAATGTGCGCCAGCTTCGCAATGTCGTGGAGCGGCTGTTGATCCTGGCCACCGACGACACCGCGCAGGCGATTTCGGCCGAGCTGCTGCCTTCGGATCTGGGCGCCAACGCGCAATGGGGAGGCGCAGGGCGTAGCGATCTCGTCATTTCGCTGCCGCTGCGCGAGGCCCGTGAGATCTTCGAGCGCGATTACCTGGTGGCGCAGATCAACCGCTTCGGCGGGAATATTTCGCGCACCGCCGCGTTCATCGGCATGGAACGATCCGCCTTGCACAGGAAGCTCAAATCGCTCGGCGTCGGATCGAACACAAACGGCCGCGAAGGTTTCAACGCTTGAACGATCACTGGAACGGCCGCCGTCCCGCCGGCCGCGTCGCCTATGTGAACGGCCGCTATGTCCGTCACGGCGCGGCGGGCGTGCATGTCGAGGACCGCGGCCTGCAGCTCGGCGATTCCGTCTACGAAGTCTTCCGCATTGAGAACGGACATCTCCGCGACGAAGAGGAACATCTCGACCGCCTCCAACGCTCCTTGGGCGAAATCGAGATGGCGATGCCCACCGGCCGCGGCGCGCTCAAGTCCGTGATGGCCGAGACCGTCCGGCGCAACGGCGCCCGTGATGCCTTGCTCTATCTCCAAGTCACGCGCGGCGCGTTCAAGCGCGACCATCCGATCCCGCCGGCGGCGGCGAAGCCGACGCTGATCCTCACCGTGCATCCCCTCGATACCGCCGCCGTGGCCAGGCGGCACGACGAAGGCGTCGCCGTCGTCACCTGTGCCGACGAACGCTGGGGGCGATGCGACATCAAATCGACGCAGCTTCTGGCGAACCTGCTCGCCAAGACCGCGGCGCGCCGGGCAGGGGCCTTGGAGGCGTGGCTCGTCGACCGGGAGGGCTTCGTCACCGAGGGCGCCTCGACCACGGCCTGGATCGTCGATCGCGCCGGCATGGTGGTAACGCGCGACCTCGGTCATGCCATCCTTCCCGGTGTCACGCGCCGCGTCATTCTAGAAGCCGCCGCTGAGGCCCGGCTGCCGGTCGTCGAGCGCCGCTTTACGTCCGAGGAGGCCGCTTCGGCTCGCGAGGCGTTTCTGTCATCGGCGGCAGGGGGAGCCGTCCCCGTCATCGAGATCGATCGCTGCACGGTTGGAGATGGAAGACCGGGACCTGTGACGCGGCGCGTCATGGCGCTCTATGCCAAACGCTCTCAAGAGCGATTCGCAAAAGAAAATGACGTTACAGGACCCCATACTGGCTTGTAGGGCTTTCGCAAATGCAATAATCCGCCCTATGCTGACGCTACGGCCTCGCGGGACAGGCTAGGCCGATAAGCAGACGGGTATAAGCAATGAGCGAAAAACAACAAAACCTGCAGGACACATTTCTTAATGCTGTCAGGAAGAGCAAGTCGTCGGTGACGATCTTTCTCGTCAACGGCGTAAAGCTCCAGGGAAACATCACTTGGTTCGACAATTTTTGTGTTCTTCTGCGTCGCGACGGGCAAGCCCAGCTCGTCTACAAGCACGCGATCTCGACGGTCATGCCGATGGGGCCGATCCAGTTGCAAGAGCAGGAAGTGCTCGTCGAAACCGCTTAGCATCGAAAGCGGCGAACGGGAGCGCCGCACGCCGCCGCACGGCGTTTGTCATCCACGTCGAACCGAAATCCCGCAAGCCGTCCGACAACCTCGACCGGGACGCAGACGCACGTCTGGCCGAAGCGGTGGGATTGACCAGAGCCATCGGCCTCGATGTCGTCGCGGAAATGATCGTGCCCTTGGCGCGGGCCGTGCCGGCGACGCTGATCGGCAGCGGCAAGGTCGGCGAAATCACGTCGGCAGCGAGCGCGCTCGAACCGGAAATCATCATCGTCAACGCCCAGCTTTCGCCGGTCCAGCAACGCAATCTGGAACGGGCCTGGAGATCCAAGGTGCTCGACCGCACGGCGCTGATTCTCGAAATCTTCGGAGAGCGGGCGCGCACGCGCGAAGGCCGGCTTCAGGTGGAACTGGCCCATCTGACCTGGCAGCGCAGCCGCCTGGTGCGGTCGTGGACCCACTTGGAGCGCCAGCGCGGCGGCTTCGGGTTCTTGGGGGGACCCGGCGAAACCCAGATCGAAACCGACCGCCGCTTGATCGGCGACCGGCTGGCGAAAATCCGGCGCGAGCTTGAGGGCGTGAAGCGGACGCGCGGTCTTCAACGCAAGGCGCGCAAGCGTGTCCCGTTCCCGGTGATCGCGCTGGTTGGCTACACAAACGCCGGCAAGTCCACGCTGTTCAACGCCTTGACCAAGGCGGACGTACTCGCCAAGGACGTCCTTTTCGCGACCCTCGATCCGACCATGCGCGGGCTGCGGCTGCCGGGCGGCACCAAAGCCGTGCTGTCGGACACCGTGGGCTTCATCGCCGATTTGCCGCACGAACTGGTCGCCGCCTTCCGCGCCACTTTGGAGGAGGTGCTGGAGGCCGACATCGTCGCGCATGTGCGCGACGCCGCTCACACCGAAACAGAGGCCCAGAAGGGGGACGTGCTGAAAGTCCTGGCCGAATTGGGCGTTCAACCCGGCCGGGACCGGCCCTTTGTAGAGTAGAGATGAAGCGCTACATCCCCTTACGGAGACAAGTTTCTCCACCCCTCTCTCCGAACCGGACTTGCAAATTTCCAAGCATCCGGCTCTCCACGCATGGGCAATCGCTTGCCCATCGGCGTGCCTCATACGTGTCTGAGGCT